>CBDBET010000006.1:0-1222421 GCA_965204625.1 Schleiferiaceae bacterium | reverse complement strand
TATTTCTGGAACAGCGAGTGTAAAACACGCGTCGGCAGTAACGTATTGACGCATATTCCATGGTGCTTCACAATCGTTCATGTAGCCCTGTCCAGAATTCCAAGATGCAAGCATGGTCATCCAGGGCTGGTCAGTGACAATAGGACCACGCATTTGGCCACCTGCAATGTTGGTTTGAAGCGTATCACCATTCCCCATGCAGATGCGACGAGCCATTGGGTCGTTATCCCAAGCTGCAGCCATTAAGCTATGCAGTAATCGGGTTCCTAACCAATAATCTAAAGCATCGTGTTTAGTGATATAGACACTAAATTGGGATGAATCATTCTCCCATGAATTTGTGGTAAAGTGCGTAGCCCAATAAATGTAGCTGTTTACAGTGTCCCCACGAATTATCATGAACTCTTTATTGGTATCAGGAACTCCCATAAACTGATACATGTCGACTAATGTTCGCGGGTCCGGGACCTGGTCCCAGTCGGATAGCGTCATTAAGTACAGCACATCGTCTGGCATCGCCGCAAGACCACTATCGCTTTGTGTAGCGCGGTCGTTAGGCCAATCGTCCATCCAGCCGAAGAAACTTGCACCGGCATCGGGCCATGCAAATCTTCCGTTTGCTCCCCAACCGTCATTGATGAATTTCTTTAAACTCAACCAGTTGGTTACGCCAGCTCCTTGACTCATCCCGTGAATGCCAACTCTTGAGGTATCAATAAGATTCGGATATAATTTAATGACCTCATCAAGCATATAATAGGCACAGCCGTATTCATTGGTCCCATTGTATTGCATGGTTACACTCACGTAACCGTTGCTGGCTACAAATTCGCGATCTAGTTTACTCTCATGCCAGTAAACGCTATCTGTAAGGTTCTCATTCGAAGCACCAGGAAACCGAAAAACAGTTGGAAGAATTCCAGTTGCGTTCGTTGGGTAGGTAATGATGCAACGTAAAGTATCCTCGCACTCATAGGTGGAATCTGGGGCTAGATGAAATAAGGCACTTTCAAATGGGACACTCCCGAATGATCCATAGCCTGAGGTTATTTTCGGAATCGGTCCCTCGTAAGCGAACTGAGCCGATACTAGTACCGGTAGAAAAAATAGAACTAAGAGCTTTTTCATAATTGCTGTACAATAAAGGTTCCTCGGTGATTCGTCCCCGTCTCAAACTGGATGTCCAGCACATAGAGTCCTGGACGATCTAGTGTGAACGCCTCAATCTTAGGTTCCATAATGAGTCGACCCAATTCATTGTAGACCAGAATACGTTCAACCTCAACGTCAGCATCGATGGTAATCTTTTGGCCTACTGCTGCGGGATTCGGGTATATAGTGAAGTCGTCATAGTCGTCAACTTCTGGCAGATTAAGCGTGAAGCATGCATCGGCAGTAACATATTGACGCATATTCCAGGTCACCTCGCAAGGATTCATATATCCACCGCCGGAATTCCATGATTCAAACATGGTCATCCATGGAGTATCTGTAACGATAGGTCCTCGAAGTTGGCCGTTTGCGTAGGTGGTTTGCAACGAATCTCCATTTCCAAGACAAATGCGGCGGGCTAGGGGGTCGTTATTCCACGCGGTTTCCATAACGGCATGCAGCATACGCGTCCCAAACCAGTAGTCTAAAGCATCATGCTTTGTAATAAAGGTTGTGAACTGTGTCGAATCACGCGCATAGGTACTTTGGGTGAAATGTGTAGCCCAATAGATGTAGTTGTTAATAGTGTCACCTTTGATGACGTAAAACTCCTTGTTAGAATCGGGTACGCCCATGAAGTTGTAAATATCTATACCCGTTCTTGGATCCGCTGTGTTGTCTAAATCATGCATGGTCATCAGATACAGTACATCGTCAGGCATTGCAGCCAATCCACTATCAGTTTGTCGATAAATATCATTGGGCCAATCGTCATGCCAACCTATAAAACTGGCGCCTGCATCAGGCCAGACAAATCGTCCATTTGACCCCCAATTTCTGTCGTTAAACATCGTAAGTGAAAGCCAATTTGCGATACCGGCTCCTAAACTGTAACCTCGCATCCCCATACGAGTTGAATCCACTAGATTACTGCGATTCTTCATTAGTTCAGTCGTCCATAAATAGGCACAACCTTCATCACTGCCAGGACCACTGTTGTATTGAGCTGTTGCAGCCACATAACCGTTACTGGCGACGAAGGTTTGATAGAATTCTTGGGATTTGAAGTAGTTCGAATCGCTGAAGTCAACATAGCTTCCTCCTGGAAAAGAAAGTAAGACGGGTAAAGCGGCGTTTGCGCCATACGGGTAGGAGATAATTCCCCGTACCGTATCATCGCATTCGTATAATGAATCGGGATTGACAGTGAAAAATTCATGTATGACACTGTCATTTCCGAAGGAGCCATAGCCGCTAGTGATCGCAGGTATGGGTCCGTCGAAAGCGTATTGTCCTGAAAGTAGAACAGGAAATAAAAAAGCCCCAAGAGCTGGAAAGCTCATGAGGACTTTTTTACAGAGTAACTGAAGAGTCATCTTGGTTTATTGGCTTAATGTACTATCACGAATTCTTCTCGTAGCATACCCACGCCTAGATCAATGGTGATCCAGTAATTACCACCGGGTAAGGATGAAATATCAAAACCTACAGAGTTGGAAGCTTCGATGTTCGGCTGCACGTAGACCTCGTTACCTATTACATTATAAACTTTGATTCGGCCTATGAATTCTTCTGTAACAACAGCCTTATTAAAGTTTATTTTTAAATAGTCATTTGCAGGATTAGGTGCGATCGACATGGCAGCGAGATCGGACTCATCAATATCTGTGTAGTCTTTAAATACGCGAACATTATGACAAAACGCGAATGTATCAATGGCTGGAAAGCCAAACATAGATCCTGCGACTTGATACCAGCTCGTCCAGAAGCCACTTTCAACGCCAACACTTGGTATCCAGTACGTAGTATCTGCCAATGAAGGCGTACCCGAAAGCTTAATACACGTTTTATTGGCCGGCCCAGGATAAAAAGTAGAATCCAGGGCATCCCAAGTTAGCCATGATGGGATTGCTGTTGTATATAAAAAGGAAGACTCCACTGTGGGAACAAGCAGACCGCCGGATGGGAAAGTATCCCCTAGCATACCCGTTAAGGTAGCTTCAAAAGGCTGACCCACTACGGCTTCTAGATTCATCATGGGTTGCGTGCTGTCACAAGCAAAGGATGGAGTTTCTCCGTTAACCCACATTCCAGACCATTCTAATGAGGGATAGCCGATAGCCGCCAGTGAAGGAGTAGCCGTATCCGGCGCACAGATTTGTGCATTGGATTGTATGCCTATAAAGACACAACATACGAGTAGAATTCTTTTCATAATTGTAAGTTTTATTAGTTGATTACACTAATTTCAAAAAGGAAATACGCCTTGTTGTTTCAAATTGTCCAAAGTGAAAAAACGTAATATATACGATTGAAGCGTTAATGTGTTGTTTGACAATTAGTTATGCACATGCAGCTCTTCTTTCCGCAGATTTGCTATATTCATACTATAAGACGTTTCATTTTGACTCAACAACCTGCACACCCCCAGGAAATACTCACAATTCTCAAAGAATTATTGCATCCTGATGACCGATTTTTGTTTACAAACATGTCAGAGCAATTGGTATTCGAAAAATTTTCTTTCTCAAAGGGTACGATTCATTCGAATTTTAAGGAATTAAATGATCGCATTACGATTGTAAAAAATGGAGTCATTGGAGTAAGTCATCGCATGCATGCTTTGGTGAATTGGTCACATTTCTACACAGCCGGAGATTTAGTGTTTAACCTAGAGATTCATGAAGAACTAAATAAAATGAAAACCCAATGGCACGTCTTAGAAGATACGGTGCTTTATTCTATTGACACGAATGTTCCCGAGACGCACCCACTCAAGAAATTGATGGTGGCGTTTAAACTACAACGTTCGCTTTTATGCAGCTACCAGTACCAACATTATATCAAAGAATATGGTCTGGACCGGCACGAATATTCAGTAAAGTGGATACGTGCGCACAGTAAGATAGCTGCGGCGTTGCCTAGAAAAGAATTGGCTAATTTTTTAGGTATCTCAAATTCGTCACTTAAATCATTCCTAAAAGAAGCATTAGCAGATGCCTAGAACGAAGACAGAAGTAATAGCCTCGCGATTGGCGGAAATGACAGGCCTACCTGAAAGCTTTCCTGACTTCCTATCCTTTGGTGAACTTTATGAAGGTCCTTTTCATTTCGCCCCTGGCGAGCAAATGTGGGGATCCGGACAAAAGGAAGGTTACGTTTGGTTTGTTCAAGCTGGATATGGTTTTGATAAGATAGATCTTGAGGATGGGACGACCATGCTTAATGGAATGATAGAGCCGGGACTTTTTGTATGTGATGAAAAAAATCTCATGTGGGGTTCACTTACGGCGAGTTCTGCAAAAATGTCCACTCATACTACTGCCTACAGATTATCTACCAAAGAATGGCGTAAATTCATCTACAGTAAGGCGCATTTTCGATCATTCTTGTATCGAATCAATGCTCATTTTCTTCAAATGAGAAAGTTACGTCTTATGAAGTTGAAGCACCAGGATAAGAAAGAGTATTGGGCAGAAACTAAAGCACGTTTCCCTGGTATAGAACTTTATTGTACTCAAACAGAGATTGCTAGTTACTTCGGTGTTTCAAAGTCTACGATGCATCGCATCATGAAATAGACGTACCTTCTCAAACTATGAAATACATACTTCCTTGGGGCCTGATTTTTAGTCGGGTGCTTTCTGCACCGTTGGTTATATATCTCGCTATGTTGCCCTATTCATGGGTGGGTCCGGCGGTGGTTGCGATCATCTGGCTTGCACTTATCGGCGATATTCTAGATGGCATTATTGCCCGTTCCTTTGGCATTGCCACGCCACTAATGCGCCGGGCAGATAGCATTGCGGATTTGATCTTTTGGCTCGCTGTAGGCACTGCTATTTGGCTTTGGCGTCCAGAGCTATTTAGGGCGCACTTGTGGTGGATCAGAGTCGCCTTGCTCATGGAGTGCTTAACCTATGTGGTTTCTTTTCTAAAGTTCGGCAAAGAGCTAGCGGCTCATGCTTATTCTGGTAAATTATTAGGAATAGGTATTTTGCTAGGATTTACACACCTCTGGTGGACAGGAGCGTCGCAGTGGACATTATACATGATGTTGATTCTCGCAAATCTGAGTCAATTAGACCGGTTCGGTATCGCCTTCTTCTTACCTCGTTGGACCCCAGATACCCCGAGCACCTACCACGCTTGGCGGATTAAAAAAGGTTTACCCATCAAAAAACACAAGCTTTTTCACGGGGAGTAAATCTGTTATTTTAGAACATATGATTAAATCCACTCTCATGCGTTTGCGCCTACTTTTATTAGTCCTTCCGTTCTTTTCGAATGGTCAAAATCACCAACAGTTTCAGTTCGATGGCCCTGCTATCCTCATACATGGGGGAGCTGGCGGCATAGAGCGGAAGTATTATACCGATGAACAAATCGCCTCCTACGACTTTGCTTTGCGTGTGGTATTGCAATCCGGTTACGGGATGCTGGATGAAGGAGCGAACGGCATGGATGTGGTGGTACATTGTCTTACGCTGTTAGAGAACGATCCTCATTTTAATGCAGGAAGAGGAGCGGTTTTTAATAATATGGGAGAAGTAGAATTAGATGCGTCGGTCATGAATGGAGCCACCAAAAAGGCGGGCGCAGTAGCAGGATTGAAGCAGGTAAAGAACCCAGCGAAATTAGCAAGGGATGTCATGGACCATACGCCTCATGTTTTGTTGATTGGGGAGGGGGCAGAGGCCTTTGCGAAAACTCGTTCGCATGAGTTTGTTGAAAACAAATATTTTTTAACACCTAAGCGCGAAAGTCAATACCAGCGCTGGAAGGAGATGAAGAAAAATGGAACCGTCGGAGTGGTTGTTAAGGATAGTAATGGAGATCTATACGCAGGAACTTCCACAGGAGGTATGATGGGTAAAAAGTACGGACGCGTGGGCGATGTACCCGTTATCGGGGCCGGAACCTACGCAGATAATAATGGAGCCGCTGTAAGTTGTACAGGCCATGGCGAATATTTTATACGCGAGAATGTAGCGTTTCAGGTCAATGCACGCATGCAGTATGAAGGCCTTACACTGGAGGAGAGTGCAAGTCGTGTCATTTTTGATGTTTTGAATGAATACGCCGGTAATGGCGGTCTCATAGCCATAGATGCAAAGGGAAATGCAACGTGGACATTTAATTCAAAAGGTATGTTTCGCGGTGCGAAGGGTAAAATGAAAGAATCTCAAAAAGTGATGATTCATACTGATATCTTTGGGGACCCAACCTGGCCAGAAAATTGTGGCTTTTAATACACTTCAAGAATGAACCATAAAGTATTCCTTTTTCTCTTTCTCTTCAGTTTTTCTGGACATGCACAAACCGTTGTTAGAAAAGATGGTCTAGCCACTGGCACGGATGGACAGGTCAAGGATTTGGGCATGAGTAAAGGACTCTATTTGGACCTGCAAGAATGGCGGATCGGTATTCAGGTTCCTATCGTCGTTCTGCAAGAGTATACGCAGCGCTATGACTACGATTCCTATCTAGCTTATGTGCCACATCTAACGGTAGAAAAATGTACAAATATGCCGTGGATTAGGTGGAAGGGTGCCGTGGGATTTTCTCGCGGCGATGCCACTGGTGAGCTTTCCCAGACGGGAGCTTATCTAGCTGGTGGAATCCGTTTAGACGCAAGTCGCGGGGATTTTTTCTTCTACCAACAAATACGATCCTTTGAATTAATGGCAGAAACCATTTTAGATGTCGATCCCAAATATATGCTTACCCTTAACGTATACCAAGGCGTGCAGCTGTTCGATGCAGCTACTTTTGAATTCGTTTTTGGGGTTGGTTTGGGGACTGTTTCAGGATGGGAGGAACCAGCAGTGCAAATTCGTCTAGGAGTAGGCGTTGGATTTGGAGGTGTGCGATAAACCTACGGAAGTAACAGCACCTTATCTATTAATAGTTCAAAGGACTCATTACGCTTGTTAGCGATTAGAAAAGTAAATTCATTCATGCTAGATTGGTCAAAATTCGGCATATCCAGTTTTTGACCGCGCCATGACGGGTACAGTTCGTTCAATGGGAATTCGATGGTTTCCCAGTCGCCCGTTGTTGGGATAGTGGTAATATAGCTTTGGTAATCCCTTGCTTTGTGTTTAACGCGGAATTGGTAGTTTTTACCGTCTCCTTTGATACGTAGCTGTATGCTACTGTTTTCGGTGGTGGCGATGTCAGCAACGGCGCAACGGATGGATGTAAATCCGCCGTAATTTTCTAAGGAAACAGTACCCGTAAATCTTCCGTGTCCTTCTGCTGTTACCTCTAACTTTCCTTTGGATAGACCGCCCATGACACCATCGTTCACTACCGCCCAGCGATCCATGTTTACATCGGTTGTAAAGTCAAACAAAGTGGTATAAGAGGCGAGCATGGCGAAGGTTAGAAATAAAGCGTGCATAATTCTTCTTTTCTACATAACTCATCTCACGGCAGATGGTTCTAAGGGGCTGAAAATTGTCGGAACAAAAAAAAGCCCGTTCAAACCGGACTTTTTATTCGCATTACACTTTTTAATATTTCAATAGAAATTTCTTTTGAGCTACAGGATCTATCTCGCCATCGACAATAAGACCGTTTTTCATAGCAATTTTTGCCGCTCCTAGACCAGTCATGGTCCCAGTCCGCCTTCCTTGACCTCGACTTTCGATGAAATTAAGGGTATAGTATGTAAGCGTTTCCCCTGTTTTGTAACCGCGACTGTTCGTTTCAGGCTCCTGCGTAAAAACAAAGTAAAGGAGCTCTTTACCGTCAAGATTAGTGATGGTGAAATTCTTGTTGATGCCTAACTGGCCGGGAGCATTTTCCTTGATAAGAATGGCTTGTGGAACGTTATTTACAGAAATGGTACCCGATTCTTTGTCCACTTTAACTTTTATTTTTTGTGCAAAGCCCGCTGTGCTTGCAAGGATAAGTAGCGTGGTAAATAGTAGTTTTTTCATTGAAGTAAGGTAATGGAAAGAGGATGCGTTTACTACATCTTACCTTGAAACTTTGATTTCACCATTGCTTTGGAAAATATTGTTGACGTGATTTTTGATGCCCGTTCCATGTGGCTTCCAGGATAAGCATAGTACTGCTCGTTGTCGGTAGGTCTGGTATTTCAGTTGCGTCGGCATGCCAGAACTTTTTTCCACTGAGCGTATAAAGAGTTACGGATTGAAGATTGACGGGCCAGAGCCGGCCCAGTTTCTCTATGTCGACATAAGGATGTGTCATTTCATCGATAGCGAATATTACCATTGATTGAATCAGAATAGAGGTGGTATCTACCTTGCCGCAGCGGTAGGCGTACTGGATAACAGTGAAAAAATCATCTTGTCCGTAGGCATGACTACCGTTTGGGGTTGTGCTGGAATTTCCATCGCCAAAGTCGTAGTATACCGAGTCTGCAAACAGGCTCGTGTCGGTATACGTTAGCGTATCGTTTGACATCAATGCGGTGAAACCTGCTTGTGTATCGTATGTACCCACGCCCCATACGGCCAATGAATCATAGACTACATCATTTGCGGCTTGACGAATGGTTGCAGCTATGCTAGGATTTAGATTTTGATCGTCAGTGATGGAGTTGGGATCCATTCGCGTAATCATAGTGAAGAAAGTACAGGCTGCTGCATAGGTACCTGCGAGGGAGGGGTGGCTGCCGTCAGAAGTGTAGAGGTTAATGGTAGAGTCAGTATCGCGAATGTGCTTCCATACAGAGCCTACCGGGCTGAGGTACGCATCTGTGGTATCCGCCATGAGACTGTAATGACGGTGCAGCATGGAGTCCATCCCTTCGTAGGTACAGAGTGGGGGGAATGCGGCACAGTTGAATTGATCACCGTTTTCGCGGCCCCAGGTTCTGAAAAATACCGGTTGAGCGCAGGAAGCGATATTGCGGATGGAATCTACAAGCTGGATGGCGTAGGGTAGCGTCTGCGACGAGAATTGGCTGTAGGGAAAACTGGGTTCCTGGCTTTGTGCTTGAAGTACGACATAGTCCCAACTCTGACTGGCGAGCTTCGAGTATGTAGCGTTGCTTTGTGCATGTTGGTAAAGCGTTGCGCCGCCTAGGGTTTGCTGCGAACAGGCTAAATTCTGGTTGGCAGAAGAGGCAATGGCCGCGACCATCGTCGGTAGGCTGTTTGCTGCGGTGTAACTGTTGCCTATAAAAAGTACACGCTCTTGGGCATTTAGGGTGGTAGTGAGCAGGAGGATTAGGAGCAGTTTACGCATCGTTGAGGTTTTAGGAACTTCTAAATTAATGAAAATCGGGGAGTGGATTAGCGATTCTTTAGTAACTTCCCTATTAACTAAAAACCGTTACGTATGGAGTCTGTAGGGCTTTGGCATATTTTATTGGCGCTGGCCATTTTCTCTTTGATTATTGAAGTTTTTACACTGGGCTTCCTCGCGGGGGCGCTAGGGGTAGGATTAGTATTCAGTAGTGTTGGTGCGTATTTTGAATTGGAAACCGAATGGCTCATTGCACTTTTTGCTCTGGGATCTGTTATTGCCTTTTTCACCATTAAGCCGGTGGTAGATCGCTTTTTAAAGGATAAAGTGAAAACGAATGCGGACTCTATAGTTGGGCAAAAAGGTCGTGTTACTGAGGCTATTAACAATGCCACAGGGGCTGGTCGCGCGCTCATAGGCGGTGATGACTGGAAAGTAGAATGCGGCGACGATCTCGCAGTGGGAACACTGGTACATGTCGTTTCGAGAGACAGTATCGTATTGCAGGTAGAACCTGTACAGAAATAGAACCATAAAAACTTAAAATAATAGTAGAATGAGTGGATTTGTAATCATATTCTCAACCCTGGCCCTTTTAGTCGTCATATTTGGCGCTGCCGGTTTAAAGATTGTTCAGCAGTCGGAAGTAGTGATCATCGAAAGACTAGGGAAGTACAGTCGAACCCTTAGTAGTGGAATAAATATCATCTGGCCGTTTGTCGATCGTCCGCGTTCGATCATGTGGCGTTATGTGATGGAAGGAGTTGATGGCAGAAAAATGGTCAATTTTAAGGAGCTGAATCGTATCGACCTTCGTGAGACGGTTTACGATTTTCCCAAGCAAAATGTGATTACTAAGGATAACGTAGTGGTTCAGATTAATGCTGTGCTTTATTTCCAGGTCATGGATCCCGTTAAAGCGGTTTATGAGATTTCAAATCTGCCGGATGCTATTGAAAAGTTGACTCAGACGACGTTGCGTAATGTGATAGGTGAGCTCGAGTTGGATGAAAGTTTGTCTTCAAGAGATACTATAAATACGAAGCTCCGCTCCATTCTTGACGATGCTACGAATAAGTGGGGCGTGAAGGTGAATCGCGTTGAATTGCAGGACATTAATCCGGCCGGCGGATATCCAGGCCGCGATGGAGAAACAAATGCGTGCAGAGCGCGACCGTCGTGCTGCCGTTTGGAAGCGGAAGGTTTAAAGCGTGCGGCTATTTTGAATGCAGAAGGTCAGCGCGAGAGTGATATTGCAC
The DNA here is from genome assembly GCA_965204625.1 of Schleiferiaceae bacterium. Lineage (GTDB taxonomy): Bacteria > Bacteroidota > Bacteroidia > Flavobacteriales > Schleiferiaceae > UBA10364. Next base: position 1,211,784 of record CBDBET010000006.1, on the reverse strand, counting down.
GTGCGCAAGGTGAGCGCCAATCTGCAATTTTAGAAGCAGAGGGTGTTGCTGAAGCGCGCATTACGACTGCGAAAGCTGAAGCGGAGGCTATTGAATTAATTAAAGTCGCTGTGGGTGGTGAGGGTAAAGATCCTATCCAGTACCTCGTGGCGAAGGAGTATTTAAAGACCTTAGAATCGCTAGGTCAGGGTACGGATAATAAGACCGTATTCCTTCCTTATGAAGCCACTGGAGTGTTGAGCTCTCTAGGCGGGATTAAGGAGTTGTTGAAATAGTAGGTGGGAAACTGCCGGCAAGAAAAAAGCCCTCCAAACGGAGGGCTTTTTTATGGATTCAACTTTTTAGTTCTATAGGACTTCTTTAGGCGAAGGACCCCATTTGTTTTCACCTTGTTGACTGTCTCTAAATAATAGAATAAGCAACCAGATGGCGCCAATCAATGGGATTAGGACAATAAGGAAGAACCAGCCACTTTTACCCACATCGTGCAGACGACGCACCAAAACGCCGAGTGATGGGAGCAAAACAGCAAGGCTGTATAGGTTGCCTACTATACCTGATTGACCTGCCATAGGATCTGTCCCGAAAACGTAGAGATCGATAAACAAGAGGGCAATGGAAATTAATGTGCTGATTAAGGTAAAATTCCAGTATTCAGCGCGGCGGGCGCGACCTTTGAAATCAACATACTGTCGGAGTACTTTAAAATAATAATTCATAGTAGATGTGTTAGTTAGTTAAATCTAGCGATTAAATTTTATTTCGGTGAAAATTAGTGTTCACGTTATTGTTGGGCTATTGGCGATTTAGTGTTTTTGTGGATGGACAATATGAAACGCTTTGGCATAATTGAGAGGGGTGAATCAATCCAAAAGAAAACATCATAGTAGCAAAGTTGTGATGAATAAGTACATTGCATGAACAAAAAAGAAATAGAATTGAAAAATCAGTTTAAACTACTCATAGCGTTACTTTTATTTTCCTCGATAATAGATGCACAGTGCTTGTCTGGCGATTGTACAAATGGAATAGGAATATGGAAAGATGCCACTGGTATTACGTACAAAGGAGAATTTAAGAATGGTACTATTACTGGTGACGGTGTATTAACCTTTCCAGAAAAAATTGATAGAGGTCCTTTTGATGAAGGTTCCATAAAGGAAATTCTCGTTTATGAAGGCGCAAAGACATATGAAGGTGAATTGAGTATTGGTGAACCCAATGGGAAAGGTCTGTTGGAGTTTTATTCGGGACAGAAAATAGAGTGTTTGTGGGAAGGAGGAGATCCAATCGGTAATGCTATATGGAGTGTCCCAAATAGCCTAGTAGGATCAAATGATGGATATGTAATTACTGGATCTATTAAAGACTGGAAAATTTCAGGTGAAGGTCAAATCGAATACAATACAGGTGATATCTATCGCGGGAACTTACTCAATTTCAATGAAGAAGGGGTGGGGACTTTATTTTTCTACAGTGGAGGTAAAATGGAAGGCGTCTGGAAAGAAGGTGAATGTATCAATTGCCAATCTGCAGTACGATCAAGTATCAATATGATTCCATTACGCCTAGAAAACGGAGTTTTTAAGGTGGATGTAACCATCAACGGAGTACCAGTCGATAATATGATTTTTGATACAGGGGCGGGTGAAATAAGTATTTCACCAACATTTCTGCTAGCCTCTATTGAAAATGGAGATTTAGATGAATCCGACGTCTTGGACGGAATGAGCTACATGAATGCTTCTGGGGATGTGAATTTTTCAGCACGCGTAAATCTTCGAGAGATAAAGGTGGGTAATAAGACTATTTATAATGTAGAAGCTTCTATTTGTGAAACGTGTGAAGGACTAGGTATAAATCTCTTCGGACTTAATGCCATTTCAAAGCTGGGTGAATCAATAGAAATAGATTTCGATAAAGGAGAATTGAGGTATTGGTAATTATAAAATGAAAGTAATGGGGGAATATTCCCTTCCCCAATCCGTTGACTTATTGTTAAATTTTTCCACAGCCTTCCATTCGGCGTGCTTTAACAGGTAATCTACATAACATGGCTCGGAGACTCTTCGGCCTTTAATCCCTAGATTACCTTGACACCCTAATGGGATTATTACACCTATCTCGGTTGTGCCTCTAGTTCGTTGAATATTCAAAGGAGACACAGTAAAGTCATATCCAACAGATACCATTATACCAGGAAGATTTATTTGCGCCGACCATAAAACGGCATCAATTGTTTCATTCTCGATTAAAAATTTTCGTCTTCTTAATCCAACATAAGTTGTTACACTCCCCATGAAGTTCATTCCTAATCTCGATTCGTTTACGCTCAGTGAAGATTGTTTATGAAAGTTATGACGAAGTAGAAAGTACGAGCCACCTACGTCACCCACGAGCCCTCTAGAATTGTATGGTATCAACTTTAAAGTGCCGTGAATTGATAAACGTTGAGGGATTATTGCATTTTGGTCAAAAAAACTAATTTGGGTATTATTAGCTTGGAATAGAGCTCCGCCGATACTATTAGAAATATCATAGGTATTGCCGAAAAGTCTAACCTTTTGTATAAAATTAGAATAGATGAAACCAAAGTTTCTACTAAGTCCTAAAGTCGAGGTCTCGATTCGAGGATTCAGGATGGGCTCTGGATTGACTAAACCAAAATAGGGATCTAGCTGCGAACTAAAAGTTAATTGATTCCAATCTAAAGTATATTGTTTCATTCCCACTGAGACTCCTACTTTAAGACTTTGTTTTATGGCACCACTATTAATTTGTAGGTTGGAAGCTAGATCAAAATTGACGTCCGTCATTGCAAGGTTTCCTTCTCCGGAATTGTTTCGATTTAATTGAATGCCTAGCCCCAAGCCACTGCCTTTTAATGAGGTAATGGCAGGATAAATAATTGTTACTTGGTTCAAGTTATATGCTGATGCTGAACTAGAGGCTCCTGGTAGATTCCACCATTGCTGCCTGCTATTAGAGGAAACCTGTAATTGACAATTTGAGGGTAAAGCGTAAGCTGGATTAATACCTAAGGGATTATGGTCAATCAGCGTATAAATAGCATCTTGTCCATACGATAAAAAGGAACTTAATAACAACATATATGTCAAATAGAATCGTCTCATTATCTGATCAATGTTAATGTTCCACTTGCTTTTTCAACACCATATACATTTTCGGTACCTGTCCATCTCGTACCATCATCAAAGACAGCGCGTATTTTCCATGCATATACTCCCATCGGAAGGGGTTCACCGTTAAAAGTACCATCCCACCCTTCGGCAGGGGATTTAATAACGGGATCAATGTCATTAGAATACCAAACTTGATTCCCCCACTTGTCATATATCCAAATCTCATATTGATCTAAACTATGACCTTTTGGTAAGAATATGGCGTCTTCTCCAACATAATTCAATTCAGGCGCAAAAGCATTTGGAACAATCAAATTAGTCGGCCACACCCAAAAGCTTTTGCATATACTATCACTACAACCAAAGCTATTGATCACTTTTAAACAGGCTCTAATACTATCTAGTCCAGTGTTTGACGGTTCAAAGGTCATCGTCGGGCTCTCATCTGAACTTGATTGACCATCAGAGAAGGTCCAACTATAAGTAATACTAGAATCAACATATGTCGTTTGGTTTTGGAATCGTCGAGTGTTAATATTGACTCTATTGATAGAGAAGTCGGCAGATGGAGTTGGGTATACATTGATTATAGTTATTGCGGAAGTATCTCTACATCCACTCGTCATTGTGACCACGCTAAATACGCTATAAGTACCGAAACTAGTATATGTATGGTTGTAGATGAATGGTGCTGTTGCTTGAATTAAATTCGAGCCATCCCCAAAGAACCATTGTATACTCGCTATAGTATCTAAAGTGTTCGTGTATATAGACGTGTCCTGGAATACTACGTCCAAAGGTTCACATCCATCAATAGGATTAATGGTATGACGTGCATTTACACCGTCTCTAACAAGTATTGTTGTAAACAGAGAGTCAATACAACCGAAGGCAGTTTCACCGAACAGTGCAATGCGATATACACCGGGTGCAGTAAACGTGAATGACGGACTAGTAAGTGCTGAGGTATTGACACCAGGGTTGTTCGAATAATCAAAGTCCCAATTGTATTGAATTGAATTCGTAGAATTGTTGGTAAACAAGTAGGTCTGAGGAACCGAACAGCTGTCACCATTAATCAAAGAAGGGGTAAAGGATAATTGAGGAAGATCGTGTACGATAGCTATCTGTTGACTAGAATCGATACAGCCATAATCAGAGGTGTGCGTTAATGTGACTTGGTACGTGCCGGGTGCAGTATAAACGTGAGAAGGTTCGAAAGCATTACTACTATTACCATCTCCGAAATTCCATGCGTTTCCAATTATCTGGCCATTTGACAGCGTTGTTAGGTTTTCGAAGAACGTAGTGTCATTTAGACAAACATTTTGGGTGGTAAAGTTCACCTCAGGTGTAGGTCTAATATTTATTGTGGTGCTGGTACTGTCGCTACACCCTGTAGACGAGGTAACAGTTAATGTAACTGTATAAACTCCTGAGGTATCGTATAAGTAATCTACATTCTGTAATATGGAAGTATCACCATTTCCGAATTCCCATAAATGACCGGCTATGAATCCCGTGGATGTAGTTGAATTACTGATAAAGTTTACCGAATCGTTAGCACAGACATTGTTATTACTAGAGATTACAGCTACCGGCGAAGGAAATACAGTCACGTTTTGAAATGTTGTGTCATATCCACAGCCATTATCCACTAATAATGCAACGGTGTATGTACCTGGCTGAGTGAATGTCCAAGTCGGATTTTGATTTACGCTACCACCTCCATTACAAGAGTTAGTGGCAACATCCCAATCGAAACACCAAGCAGTGTTGGTAGTATTGTAGCTATAGTTCGTAAAATTAACTGTTAGTGGTGAACAGCCGCTTGATTTATCCATCCCAAAAGCTGCTTGAACAGTGTTTGGCTCTACGTAGACTGGTAAGGTCAAGCTACTGTCACCACAATCATTGAAAACAGTAAGTGTCACATAGTATGTTGTATCCAGAGTACCTCCATAGGTGAATACATGATTTAGCTGTCCCCATTGATAAATAAAGCTCGAGCCTTGTTGAATTTTTGTTGGGAGTATAGATGTATTGCTACCATCGCCAAAGTCAAAATATGCCGAATCTGCTTGGCCTTTAATGAGCCCGTCTATCTGAATTATAGTATTCAGGGGTGTACAGCCTGTATCAGGAAGAATTACAAAATCTGCAACAGGAGGGGTCCGAATTATTATGCTGTCTTCGACGTAATCACTTCCACAACAATTGAAGATTTCACGACTAAAGTAATATACGGTGTCAGCAATATAATTTGGCTGTAGGGTTGGTAAAGGATTTGGTAAAGAATTCCAACTTTGTATTAAGATTTTAGTAGAACCGTTGTAGGTAAATAATTCATAATATGAGCTGTCTACGATGCCTGTGTCGCTTTCTGAAATATTAAATGTTGTTGGACCACAAAGTGCACTATCAGTGATCTCAAATGAATTAACAGGTGGAGCATTTACATAAATATTGATCAGAGTATCATCTACACATCCATACTGAGTGGTAACTGTTAAACGAAGAGATTTCAATCCAGTAGAAGAGTAGCTGTGGCTGCCGTTTTGAGTGGTATAGTCAATACTTCCATTGTCATCGAAATCCCACGCGAAAGATGTGATACTTCCTCCAAACGCACTAGTGGAGCTTGAGTCAAAGAAGTTGAAGGATTGATTAAGACATACAGTATCTGCACCACAATCTGATATTGAAATATCAGCAACAGGATAACTATGTATTGTTAGGGAGTCATAAATAGTCGTGTCACACCCTGCTAATGTGGTAGTGGTAAGACTGATCCCATAAGTGCCAGGAGAAGGATTATAGTAGTTTCTATTCTGTCCCAACAAAGTATCCGAACCTATCGTCCACATCCACTGTGAAACATTTGCATTGTTCGTTGATGTTGCACTCAATGGTATCGTATCAAATCCACAGAAAAAACCAATGGTATTGATGGTAGGTATCGACAGCGGATGAACGTATACATTTTGAGTATACGAGCTATCACAAGAGCTCGAATCTGTGGCGAATACGGTATGAGTTATCGTATAGGTTGAAAGTCCACTTGTATTATTATTTATAAGCGTTGGCAGTATAGGTGCATTACCAACTAAAGTATTACCGATTTGATTGTTACTGCTGTCGAATATCTCCCATACGTGAAGTCCTGTAGACTGCCCAATTGAATCTATGATAGGATTGAAGGCAGTACACCCAGTATCTGATGCCAGACCAAAGTATGGATTGGGGTTTGGTAGGGTATAAACTAGAACAGAATCTTTATTGTCTAAACATCCATGCATTGATGTCACCTGAAGAACAACCCAAACCGAGTCTTCTGATGCCGTAATGTTATGGTTTAAATTATTTCTGCCATTGAACGTGTTCAGTACCGTTCCTGTAGTATTCTTTACGCTCCATAAATAGGAATTATTTACGGCATAATTAACGGCGCTCACAACTGTAGAATCTATTGTAAATGGAGCACAGTCAAAAAGGGTTGATGTAACTAAGTCGACTACAGCATCGGGATACACGATGATAGTAGTGGATAGTGTAGCGGTACATCCGTCGGTATTTGTGACGGTGAGTTCAACGGTGTAGGTTATTGCTGCATTGGTGGTATTTACCAGTACATAGTTAGGTACAGTAAGGTTGCTGGTATGTACGGCAGTTCCTGATGGGTCGGTGATGGTCCAGCTGTAGTTCAGAGTGGTTGTTCCGTCGTTGGGATTAGAGCTGTCGGTGAGTACGGTATTGATGTTTGTACCGGTACAGACGTCTGTGGGTAGTGTAAAGTTAGCGGTTGGTGTCGGCAGTACGGTAAAGGTTTGTACGACGGTGTCTTTACATCCTCTGTCGTCGGTTACGATCTGTTGAACGGTGTAGGTCACGGATCCATTGGTGGATGCCGGAAGAGTAAAGGACGGGTTTTGTTGGGTAGAGGTTTGAGAGAAGGTACCAGCGTCGGTTACGCTCCAGCTCCATGCAGTGATGGTTCCGTTAGATCCGTAGTCTGTTCCTGCGCTTGGCGCTAGCGTGACGGGCCCACAGGCATCTACAGGGACGGTAAAGTCGGCATTCGGTCGAGCGTAGAGAGTGAGGGTTTGAGAATAGGTGTCTGTACACCCGTCGCTAGAGGTCACCGTGAGTGTCAGCGTATAGTTTTGGTCTGCTTGAGGGTATTGCAGTGCGGAGAAGGTGAGCGTAGGTGCATCGGTGTTAGCTCCGGTGAGTGTTGCTTGTGAGGTAAAGGTTCCTACAGGAGTGATACTCCAGCTGTATTGAAGTCCTGTTTTCCCTACAGAGGCATCGCTAATGACAGGTGTCCAAGCCGCACATCCGGCTGTAGTCATGGTGAAGTCTGCCAAAGGTGTAGGGTAGACGGTTACTGTTAGGTCTTGACTGTCGCTACATCCGTTTTGGTCGGACACGGTGTGTGTGATGGTGTAGGTAGCGTTAGTGGTGTTGCTGGTATTGTTTAATGTAGGTAGGGTAGGATTAAGTCCTGTTAGTGTGGTGCCTACTTGCACTCCGGTAGCATCAAAGACTTCCCAAGAGTGCGTTAAGGCTGAGTTTGTAGCAGCGACGGTTGCCACGGTTGGTGTAAACGGATTACACCCGGCGTTACTGTTTAGCGTCCAAGAAGGGTCAGGATCTTCGTAAGTGGTTATGGTCGCTGTTGCTGTAGCGCTGTTACACCCGTGTGCAGAGGTTACCGTTAGTGTGACGGTGAGTGTTGTATTTACAGCAGTTACTGTATGGTTGAAGCCTGTAGCACCTGTAAGTGTTGCAGGTGTTGTCGTCACAGGATTCCCCGCAGCATCTGTGATGGTCCAGGTATAGGTTCCGTTGGTGGTGTAGGTGGTTGCAAAGAGGTCACTTGCCGTTACCGTTAAAGGTGCACAACCGGCGATTGCAGTGGTATTGATCTGCGCGATAGCATCGGGATACACGATGATAGTATTGGATAGTGTAGCGGTACATCCGTCGGTATTTGTGACGGTGAGTGCAACGGTGTAGGTTATTGCTGCATTGGTGGTATTTACCAGTACATAGTTAGGTACAGTAAGGTTGCTGGTATGTACGGCAGTTCCTGATGGGTCGGTGATGGTCCAGCTGTAGTTCAGAGTGGTTGTTCCGTCGTTGGGATTAGAGCTGTCGGTGAGTACGGTATTGATGTTTGTACCGGTACAGACGTCTGTGGGTAGTGTAAAGTTAGCGGTTGGTGTCGGCAGTACGGTAAAGGTTTGTACGACGGTGTCTTTACATCCTCTGTCGTCGGTTACGATCTGTTGAACGGTGTAGGTCACGGATCCATTGGTGGATGCCGGAAGAGTAAAGGACGGGTTTTGTTGGGTAGAGGTTTGAGAGAAGGTACCAGCGTCGGTTACGCTCCAGCTCCATGCAGTGATGGTTCCGTTAGATCCGTAGTCTGTTCCTGCGCTTGGCGCTAGCGTGACGGGCCCACAGGCATCTACAGGGACGGTAAAGTCGGCATTCGGTCGAGCGTAGAGAGTGAGGGTTTGAGAATAGGTGTCTGTACACCCGTCGCTAGAGGTCACCGTGAGTGTCAGCGTATAGTTTTGGTCTGCTTGAGGGTATTGCAGTGCGGAGAAGGTGAGCGTAGGTGCATCGGTGTTAGCTCCGGTGAGTGTTGCTTGTGAGGTAAAGGTTCCTACAGGAGTGATACTCCAGCTGTATTGAAGTCCTGTTTTCCCTACAGAGGCATCGCTAATGACAGGTGTCCAAGCCGCACATCCGGCTGTAGTCATGGTGAAGTCTGCCAAAGGTGTAGGGTAGACGGTTACTGTTAGGTCTTGACTGTCGCTACATCCGTTTTGGTCGGACACGGTGTGTGTGATGGTGTAGGTAGCGTTAGTGGTGTTGCTGGTATTGTTTAATGTAGGTAGGGTAGGATTAAGTCCTGTTAGTGTGGTGCCTACTTGCACTCCGGTAGCATCAAAGACTTCCCAAGAGTGCGTTAAGGCTGAGTTTGTAGCAGCGACGGTTGCCACGGTTGGTGTAAACGGATTACACCCGGCGTTACTGTTTAGCGTCCAAGAAGGGTCAGGATCTTCGTAAGTGGTTATGGTCGCTGTTGCTGTAGCGCTGTTACACCCGTGTGCAGAGGTTACCGTTAGTGTGACGGTGAGTGTTGTATTTACAGCAGTTACTGTATGGTTGAAGCCTGTAGCACCTGTAAGTGTTGCAGGTGTTGTCGTCACAGGATTCCCCGCAGCATCTGTGATGGTCCAGGTATAGGTTCCGTTGGTGGTGTAGGTGGTTGCAAAGAGGTCACTTGCCGTTACCGTTAAAGGTGCACAACCGGCGATTGCAGTGGTATTGATCTGCGCGATAGCATCGGGATACACGATGATAGTATTGGATAGTGTAGCGGTACATCCGTCGGTATTTGTGACGGTGAGTGCAACGGTGTAGGTTATTGCTGCATTGGTGGTATTTACCAGTACATAGTTAGGTACAGTAAGGTTGCTGGTATGTACGGCAGTTCCTGATGGGTCGGTGATGGTCCAGCTGTAGTTCAGAGTGGTTGTTCCGTCGTTGGGATTAGAGCTGTCGGTGAGTACGGTATTGATGTTTGTACCGGTACAGACGTCTGTGGGTAGTGTAAAGTTAGCGGTTGGTGTCGGCAGTACGGTAAAGGTTTGTACGACGGTGTCTTTACATCCTCTGTCGTCGGTTACGATCTGTTGAACGGTGTAGGTCACGGATCCATTGGTGGATGCCGGAAGAGTAAAGGACGGGTTTTGTTGGGTAGAGGTTTGAGAGAAGGTACCAGCGTCGGTTACGCTCCAGCTCCATGCAGTGATGGTTCCGTTAGATCCGTAGTCTGTTCCTGCGCTTGGCGCTAGCGTGACGGGCCCACAGGCATCTACAGGGACGGTAAAGTCGGCATTCGGTCGAGCGTAGAGAGTGAGGGTTTGAGAATAGGTGTCTGTACACCCGTCGCTAGAGGTCACCGTGAGTGTCAGCGTATAGTTTTGGTCTGCTTGAGGGTATTGCAGTGCGGAGAAGGTGAGCGTAGGTGCATCGGTGTTAGCTCCGGTGAGTGTTGCTTGTGAGGTAAAGGTTCCTACAGGAGTGATACTCCAGCTGTATTGAAGTCCTGTTTTCCCTACAGAGGCATCGCTAATGACAGGTGTCCAAGCCGCACATCCGGCTGTAGTCATGGTGAAGTCTGCCAAAGGTGTAGGGTAGACGGTTACTGTTAGGTCTTGACTGTCGCTACATCCGTTTTGGTCGGACACGGTGTGTGTGATGGTGTAGGTAGCGTTAGTGGTGTTGCTGGTATTGTTTAATGTAGGTAGGGTAGGATTAAGTCCTGTTAGTGTGGTGCCTACTTGCACTCCGGTAGCATCAAAGACTTCCCAAGAGTGCGTTAAGGCTGAGTTTGTAGCAGCGACGGTTGCCACGGTTGGTGTAAACGGATTACACCCGGCGTTACTGTTTAGCGTCCAAGAAGGGTCAGGATCTTCGTAAGTGGTTATGGTCGCTGTTGCTGTAGCGCTGTTACACCCGTGTGCAGAGGTTACCGTTAGTGTGACGGTGAGTGTTGTATTTACAGCAGTTACTGTATGGTTGAAGCCTGTAGCACCTGTAAGTGTTGCAGGTGTTGTCGTCACAGGATTCCCCGCAGCATCTGTGATGGTCCAGGTATAGGTTCCGTTGGTGGTGTAGGTGGTTGCAAAGAGGTCACTTGCCGTTACCGTTAAAGGTGCACAACCGGCGATTGCAGTGGTATTGATCTGCGCGATAGCATCGGGATACACGATGATAGTATTGGATAGTGTAGCGGTACATCCGTCGGTATTTGTGACGGTGAGTGCAACGGTGTAGGTTATTGCTGCATTGGTGGTATTTACCAGTACATAGTTAGGTACAGTAAGGTTGCTGGTATGTACGGCAGTTCCTGATGGGTCGGTGATGGTCCAGCTGTAGTTCAGAGTGGTTGTTCCGTCGTTGGGATTAGAGCTGTCGGTGAGTACGGTATTGATGTTTGTACCGGTACAGACGTCTGTGGGTAGTGTAAAGTTAGCGGTTGGTGTCGGCAGTACGGTAAAGGTTTGTACGACGGTGTCTTTACATCCTCTGTCGTCGGTTACGATCTGTTGAACGGTGTAGGTCACGGATCCATTGGTGGATGCCGGAAGAGTAAAGGACGGGTTTTGTTGGGTAGAGGTTTGAGAGAAGGTACCAGCGTCGGTTACGCTCCAGCTCCATGCAGTGATGGTTCCGTTAGATCCGTAGTCTGTTCCTGCGCTTGGCGCTAGCGTGACGGGCCCACAGGCATCTACAGGGACGGTAAAGTCGGCATTCGGTCGAGCGTAGAGAGTGAGGGTTTGAGAATAGGTGTCTGTACACCCGTCGCTAGAGGTCACCGTGAGTGTCAGCGTATAGTTTTGGTCTGCTTGAGGGTATTGCAGTGCGGAGAAGGTGAGCGTAGGTGCATCGGTGTTAGCTCCGGTGAGTGTTGCTTGTGAGGTAAAGGTTCCTACAGGAGTGATACTCCAGCTGTATTGAAGTCCTGTTTTCCCTACAGAGGCATCGCTAATGACAGGTGTCCAAGCCGCACATCCGGCTGTAGTCATGGTGAAGTCTGCCAAAGGTGTAGGGTAGACGGTTACTGTTAGGTCTTGACTGTCGCTACATCCGTTTTGGTCGGACACGGTGTGTGTGATGGTGTAGGTAGCGTTAGTGGTGTTGCTGGTATTGTTTAATGTAGGTAGGGTAGGATTAAGTCCTGTTAGTGTGGTGCCTACTTGCACTCCGGTAGCATCAAAGACTTCCCAAGAGTGCGTTAAGGCTGAGTTTGTAGCAGCGACGGTTGCCACGGTTGGTGTAAACGGATTACACCCGGCGTTACTGTTTAGCGTCCAAGAAGGGTCAGGATCTTCGTAAGTGGTTATGGTCGCTGTTGCTGTAGCGCTGTTACACCCGTGTGCAGAGGTTACCGTTAGTGTGACGGTGAGTGTTGTATTTACAGCAGTTACTGTATGGTTGAAGCCTGTAGCACCTGTAAGTGTTGCAGGTGTTGTCGTCACAGGATTCCCCGCAGCATCTGTGATGGTCCAGGTATAGGTTCCGTTGGTGGTGTAGGTGGTTGCAAAGAGGTCACTTGCCGTTACCGTTAAAGGTGCACAACCGGCGATTGCAGTGGTATTGATCTGCGCGATAGCATCGGGATACACGATGATAGTATTGGATAGTGTAGCGGTACATCCGTCGGTATTTGTGACGGTGAGTGCAACGGTGTAGGTTATTGCTGCATTGGTGGTATTTACCAGTACATAGTTAGGTACAGTAAGGTTGCTGGTATGTACGGCAGTTCCTGATGGGTCGGTGATGGTCCAGCTGTAGTTCAGAGTGGTTGTTCCGTCGTTGGGATTAGAGCTGTCGGTGAGTACGGTATTGATGTTTGTACCGGTACAGACGTCTGTGGGTAGTGTAAAGTTAGCGGTTGGTGTCGGCAGTACGGTAAAGGTTTGTACGACGGTGTCTTTACATCCTCTGTCGTCGGTTACGATCTGTTGAACGGTGTAGGTCACGGATCCATTGGTGGATGCCGGAAGAGTAAAGGACGGGTTTTGTTGGGTAGAGGTTTGAGAGAAGGTACCAGCGTCGGTTACGCTCCAGCTCCATGCAGTGATGGTTCCGTTAGATCCGTAGTCTGTTCCTGCGCTTGGCGCTAGCGTGACGGGCCCACAGGCATCTACAGGGACGGTAAAGTCGGCATTCGGTCGAGCGTAGAGAGTGAGGGTTTGAGATGATGAAACAGTACAACCATCGGGTCCAACCATAGTTAGTGTAAGAGTATAATCCTGGTCGGTATTCGGATACTGTAAATCAGAGAATGATAACGTTGGATTACTAGTATTAGCTCCGGTGAGTGTTGCTAATGAAGTAAAAGTTCCTACAGGAGTGATACTCCAGCTGTATGTAAGTAAGTTAGATATAGTGTCTGGCACTGGATACGTTGTCCAAGGAGCACAACTGCTGCTTTCGGAATAAAAGGACGCTCCAATAACATAGAAAGTGTCGCGAATAGAGCTGCTACCACAATCATTTGACGCAGTGTATTCTATGTAATGAAGGCCTGATGTTGTCGGTGTAAAACTGTATGTCGTATCAGTACTTGATGAGCTTTGAGATATTATCGAGTTGCTCGAATTGTAAATTGTAAAACGGTATAATGATGAATCGAAACAATTTACGGAGTCTTGAAAAACACTTGTGTTAATAGTGGTATTCAAACAAACAAAATCAGGAAAGTATTCGGCGATTTTTACTAGTGGAACAGTATCAATACATATTGTAATAGTATCACTATCCATCGTACAAAGAGTGTTTCCGCCAAAGGCAGTTAAACCAATATGTTTGACAACATGATACGTACCAGATTGTAAAAATTGTAAGTTAAGATTCTGAGCACCAGCTGTCCAAAACGCAGGGATATTAGCTATGCTATTATTGGAGCCAAGATCAGTTGGATTTACTGAAATGAGATTGGTTGAAGAATTTATGTTATTCCAGAGATTGTCATAAACATCCCAATAGCCGTTACTAGTTCCGTCGCATGTAAAGTCATTTCCTGAGGCAACCACCATATTTCCTTGTGCTGTGAGATCAGTGACTGTAACAGTAGTTGCAGTACATTCAGAATCAGGTGCGGAAAGTTCTGCTTCTGGGGATGAAGAAATTACAATAGGTCCAACCGCAGCTGTACTCTGAGACCCCGGACAAGGCGCTGACTTAGTCGCGGAGACTGAAAAAGTATTGTTGTAAGTGGTTCCACCTAAAATGGATGTGTAATTACAGGAATTTGATGTAAAATAATGCCGATAATAAGCTTTGTTATTTGAGGAATCATAGATAATGAAGGTCGGATATTGCGATACTCCATTTTTTACAAGAGGGGAGACAGCACTTTTCGAGGTATTGTCATTGGACTCAAAAAGATAACTTATGCCATCCGGGTCATTGGACCAGTTACTAATTTCAAAATCGAAGGAAATAGAGTCTTGCCCTGGAGTGAAACATACAGTTGTATTTCCTGGAGTCGATATACCTAAAGTTTGTGTAGTCCCGAAATAAAGATTAAAGGTTGTGTCAATGGAACAACCTGAGGCGGTACTTAAGGTCAAATCTACTGTGTAAAGACCTGCAGTATTGTATTGATGAGTTATTGGATTTGTAGAAGAATGAGTTCCGGATGTGACGGCACTTCCATCTCCCCAATCGGCGGTAAACTGAGTAAAGTTCGATAGAGCAGAGGTTGGATTTACAATGAAAGTTGCATTAGCTCCACCTGAACATATTGAATACGTCGTGGTACCGTTAAAGAGAGAAGGAAGAATGGTATTTGTTCCGGAAGAAGTTACTTCGCCAACCAAAAGATTAAATACCGGGGCGTTAAACTGAAATCCCGTTATTGAAATATTTTGGGTTGCACTTGATATACAGCCATTAGAGTTTGTATAAGTATAGGTAACTACATAAGTACCAACAGGAAGATTAGAAGGAATAATTTGACCATTACTATTAATCGCATTTGGATAGGAAGCAATAGAGTAACTACCGCCAGAAGGGGATCCTCCTGATAAAGCGACGGGAGAGGAGCATTTTAGAAAAGATGAAGTTCCTAGATTTAAAGTTGTATTTGATGCTGTATAACTTGTGATTTGCGTAGTGCTTTCACAGTCAAAGGTGGCCGTAGATCCAGGGACTGAATATGTTTCTGTAAGCGTTAAGGTTATGGGTGTGTTATTAGTTAATCCTTGAGGGTTGAGTGTTACAATTGACCCGCTACTACCTAAAGTACCCGAGCTAGCTGTTAGAGTCTGTGAAGTTCCAAGAGTGCTTGTTAATTGTTGTGCCCCCCCATTTTCACACAAGCTGCTTGGAATGTTTAAAGCAGCAATATCTGGTGTTGGACCGAAAACAAGAATTACGGTTGAAGAATCGGTACCGTCTGAAAGAGTGATAGTGTAAGCGTCGACACCAGAGATTGTGGGTGTGAAAGTCTGAGTGGAGCCTGTCCCAGTCGTAGGACTCAATGAACCTGAACCAGGACTTGATGAAAGTTTTTGGGTATACCAGGAAAAAGAGGTTGCCGTGCTATTTGTCGAGAGTGTAATGCTGGAGCTTCCACAATAGGTGATTGTAGAATCTGTAACATCAGTTGTTCCTTGTAAGATTTGTGGTTGTGCAAAAGCGGTTAATGGTAGAAGAAAAAATAGGGCAACCATTAGTTTCGAAAGAAATTGACAAGATTCTTTTTTAAAAAATGAAACCTTAAAGTCCTTCACCATTTCTAAGACTGAAAATTGTGTTTTCATTCGATATGTTACTATTCTCAGTCGCACTATTTAGAATTCTGCTCTAAATCTTTTAACTCTTGAACAATATTCTGTTGTATAGACTCGATATCTACATTTTCTATTTCATGTCTTAGTTTTACAAGTATGTCATTCTGACCTGATCGCATTGCAGGTATTGAAATAATTTCTTTGAGATTGGAATCGCCTAATGTACCATTTAGGTAGGAGGCTGTTGCATTAACCAATGCAACATATACAATGCAATACATTGTAAATCTAAATAGTGTTTTGAAAAGCTTTTTCATTGTAAGTAAGATTTTCCTTTCACAAAATGTTGGCGCCAGTACCTATTGTACTCGTCAATCGTAATTCTTCTTCCGGTGCGCGGGGCATGAATAAACCTGCCTTCTTCCACATAGATACCAACGTGCTGTATGTTTTGTCCATTGTGGCTGAAGAACATTAAGTCACCGGGTTGAAGATCTTTGTACTCTAAGAATTTTCCGCCATTAGCTGCAAATTGGTTGCGAGAACTTCTTGGTAATTTCACACTTATAGATTTGTTGTATACGTACCCAACGAATCCTGAACAGTCAAATCCACTTGTTGGATCCATGGATCCATACGAGTAGGGGATTCCTATATGTTTTTGACTTTCTTTTAGGACAGCGATACGTGCGGCGCTAATATTCATACTTGGGAGGGAAACACTTTCCTGTTTGTACTTCTCTTTCTTATCGAACTCAGAGGTGGTTTCCGGAGAGTTATTGGAAGCATTGTTTGATGGTTCCTGTAGAATATGGTTGAAGTATTCCGATGACTGGGATACAAAATCATTCACATTCATATTCTTAATTTCAGCCATCAACGAATCTTTGAAGCGCCATTTCTGGTACTGGTATAGAACCTCGGGATAGCCAAAATTCATGAAGAGCCCGGCGAGTATGATGTTGGCTATGAATTTTTTCATTTCTGCTTTTAGCCTTTATTCGGTGAAAAATTTAGAAAGTGAATTCTTGTTGACAATTTAAAGATATTAACAAGGCCTTTTCTCATCCATCATTACCTGGTAAGAATTACTTATTAAAAAATGTTAACTTCCTATTGCAGTTGAAGGGCAATGATGTTTTTTTGGTTGTGAATGATTCAAATTTTGAAATTATGAGTTGCTTAAATCAAGTTGTCTTTTTTTGTGTTTTGTCTGCGAATTTTTGCGTTGCA
Organism: Schleiferiaceae bacterium; assembly: GCA_965204625.1. GTDB lineage: Bacteria > Bacteroidota > Bacteroidia > Flavobacteriales > Schleiferiaceae > UBA10364. Next base: position 1,195,082 of record CBDBET010000006.1, on the reverse strand, counting down.
CAAACTGTGTTTACGGAGACAAAGCTCAATCTGTTGGATACTGGCAAGGTCCAAATTCTTCAGGTAGTTCCAGATTCCTTTCCATCTATCGAATTAGTAGTTAGGGTTTCAGATTTAGGTAATAAGCCGATTTGGAACTTAGATAAGAGTGGTTTTCATCTTTCGGAGGGTGAAGATGAATTGATGGTGACAAGGGTTACACAGATTTCGAAGGACCAATCAGTTAATCTTGGTTTAGTATTGGATCACTCGGGCTCGATGATGTTTGATGAAAGTCAGTTGGTAGATCAGTTCGGAAATATGTTGTATTCTTTTGATTATTATGGCCGTATCGTCTATCCTGATGGCTATGTGTTCCCAATCAATGAATTAAGAAAAGCAGCTTCACGTTTTTTAAATTCGTTTGATAATGACAAAGACAGCATTTCGCTGATTTGTTTTTCGACGCAAGTAGATCAGCAGATCGCAAGAGGAAACTCAATACAGACTCTTCAGAATAGTATTGCAAATATCGAAGCGGAGGGTAGGACTGCCTTCTATGATGCACTAGATAATTCGCTAGAAGAGTTGAAAACTGCGAGTGGCATAAAAGTAGTCGTAGCTCTGACTGACGGGAATGATAACGAATCCGCGGTTGAATTTAATTCAGTCTTGTTAAAGGCGCAGCTCTTTGAAATACCATTGTATATAATTGGTTTAGGTTCTGTCAATCAAGATTCTCTTAGGACGCTTGCCGACTCTACGAACGGCGCATATTTTTATTCACCGAATGCCCTGGGTATAGAAAGTGTTTACGAAGATGTCAAGGCTAAAATTCAAAGTGTTTATGGTGTGAAGTATGATGCGACCAATTATAATCCGACCGATTCGGTAAGAAACGTTGTTGTTAAATATGTAACGGATAGTGTTTTTGCATCCACTTCTATAGATGTAGCGCTTCCGGAAGAGGTATTGGATTATTTAAAGAATCGTAGGCAAAATCAATATATATCAGCACTTCTCGGGGGAGGCATTGCTGTGGGAATCGGTGTTTTTCTAGTTATTTATAGGCGAAAAAATAAATCTGAATTCGTTTAACCATACTAGATTTCCGATTTCTATTTTGAACGAGTATTAAAAATCAATTTTTGAATTACCCAAAAAAACTAATGGCCTCCAAGCTAATCATCGCAATAGTCTAATAATGTTTTAGCTAGCCATTCTACTTCACGATCATTGAAAATTGCATCAAAATATGTCAAGTATCTATTTATTTGATCAAGCTGCTTTATAGTGATAAACTTGAATTTTTGATTAGTTGTTGCTCCTACCATAACTAAAATGCTCTTAAGTGAAATTTGCTTAGAGCCCCAATGATGTGAATTCAATGAAATATTGTTATTAATGAATACAAATAGGGCGTAGCTGGAACGATGAATTTGCTCTATCGGAGATCGAAGTTCTAGAGATTTAACTGACCCTTGGCTCCAGTTTTTGGTTTCTAGCAGAAAAACGCCTCCAGGTGATATAACTAAATGATCAACCTGGATGGAATATATTTTTTCGCCGGTCTTTTTGTTTATGATTGGACGAGTGAAATTCAATCTATAGTCATTGATAACGTAAAAGTTACTAGGAAGCTTTTTGAGCTCTTGTTCTACTGCATGTTCACCCTTTGCTCCTGCGATGATGGTTCTCAGATCTGAAACAGCCTCATTAGTTCTTTCAAGTTCGTGGAGTTCATTTTTACAATCTAGGGATACGATTTCATTGGCATTTTGATTCATCCGATTGATTTCGGCTTGTAAGCGTTCAACCTCATGAACCCTTGATGCTGTTCTTTTGGATATGATTTTATCTCTATCAGTAATTAGTTGACGAAGCTTAGAGCTCTTGTGCCAGCGATAGATGCTCAAGAATAGTCCTCTGAGAAAAGGCGGATTTTTCAAGCGCTCATTCAAATCACTGACTATAGTATCGAGATTAAGGATTTGTGTTTCTATTATTTCGTTGTGGGACTTTATATGGGATTTAAGGTCTTGATTTAATGATTCGAACTTAGTAGATTTTTGGACGATTTCTTTTTGAAGGTTGATCTGAGCTTGGGCCAAGATATCTTCTTTTATGCTGTTGTAATTGCGTTTAAAATCTTCAATCTCACGTATAGAGTTGAACATGCTTATATTTCGATAGTCAAGCTCTTTTCTGAGTGTTTTGGTAGAGTCTATTTGGCGGTAAATATGCGCCATAATGTTACTAAATTTAGAATGAAAAGTTAGGGATTTTCCGCCTAGCGGCGAAAGAACCCTTCACTGGTGCCCTTGTACCCAACTAAAAAGAGAAAGAAAGCCATCCGCTGCTCCGCAGCGTTTAGCTTTTCTCATTTCCGCCAGTCTCACTGAAGTAAACTTCGCTCGATGTCGAAAACGAAAAAAGCCACCCACTTTCATGGATGGCTTTCTTACTTTTTGTTGTGGGCGCTGAGGGATTCGAACCCCCGACCCCCTGCTTGTAAGGCAGGTGCTCTGAACCAACTGAGCTAAGCGCCCTAGCGGGGTGCAAATATAATTATGAATTCTAGTTCTGCAACTACTTTCTAAGGTTTTTGAAATTCTTTTTATGATCCTTACCAATGCCGGCCGAAGCATGCCGTATCGCCGATCTCAGTGCGCTTATACAGCGCATTGATCACCTCTAGTGCTTCCATATTTCCGGAGCAGTCATTTACGGCTTCTATGTATTGCATGTTGTCTGCACCGTTTACGGACATCCCTACGATTTCGTATTTGTCAAGGACCACGCCACAATAACATTCGTGGTCGTCATATCCATCTAGAGGATCGCAGGCAAATGCGGTACAAAGGGCGGAAGCGAAAAGTAGGTGTTTGAATCTCATAAGAGGGAAGGTATGAACTTTATACTACTCTTCCTTTTCCTCCTTGAAGTCTATGCTTAGGCTGTTGACGCAGTAACGCAGTCCTGTAGAGGTGGGGCCGTCGTTGAAGACATGGCCCAGATGCCCACCACAGCTGGCGCATACTATTTCGGTGCGAAGCATGCCGTGGGTTTTGTCCAGTTTCTCTAGTATGGCACCTTTAGCGATGCCCTGGTCGAATGAGGGCCAACCACAGTGCGAATCAAATTTTGAATCTGAAGTGAATAGTGGGGTGTCGCAACCACGGCACGTGTAGGTGCCTTCGTCAAAATGCATGTTGTATTCTCCGGTGTAGGGGCGTTCGGTTCCTTTCTGGCGGATAACATAGTATTCTTCAGAAGAAAGTTGTGCTTTCCATTCTTGCTCGGTTTTTTGAACCGGGAAGGAGGTGTTGTCGGCGTTGCCCATAGTAGAATTGGTTTCCTGACCCTGACAAGCAGTGAGGAACAGGGTGGTGGTGAGTATGTAGAGAACCTTTTTCATGTAGGAGATTAACGCAAAAGAGGTGCGGTATGTTCAGGACTAGGCAGTGAAGAGGAATTGGTAGATCTGCTTCAGTACTTCAGGATCGCGGAGGATGCGGCGGTGACCCAAGCCTTGAGTCTCAATATAGGTGCCGTTGATCAGCGCTTCGCCCACAGAGCGTCCCATAGCGATGGGAGTGTCGTTGTCGTTGATATCATGGAAGACCAGCGCAGGGATGGTGTTGCGAGTAGCGAGACCAGGGGCACTGTAGCTATCGAAGTCTTCGCCGTGAATTTTTTTGAGGTTGGTGATAATGCGGCTGTGGACTTTAGTGTTGAACCCTACGGCGTCACAAAAGAGCCCGACCATGCCTGAGATTAGTCCTGGTGGGGCGATCAGGATTTGGTGATCAGCCGTTGTGCCAAATTCCATTTGCGCATATAATGCTGCATTGCAGCCTAAGCTGTGGGCGATGATGCTATGGAATGTGCCGTAACGTTCTTGAATCTGCTGTATACATTCGCCAAATTCGGGCATCATAGTCCGTTTACCCTGTGCGCCGCGGTGCGCGAGGGCATTGAAGCCTATGAGATTATATTCTTCAAGGAAATTTGGGTTTTGAGCTTCACAGTAGTCGAGCAGGGCAGTGAATTGAGTGAATCTGCCGCCCCAGCCGTGCACGAAGAGTATGTGCTTGGCGCCTCTACCTAGCGTATAAACAGGGTAGGTGAGGCCACGTGGATGAGTAAAGAGCTCGGGGGTGCCGAAGCGTTCCTCCATGGGGTGTTCACGTTTCGGTATTTTAAACGGATAAGGTGTAAGGAACCAGCGCCAGGCAATCTTCGCGGCAAGCGCCGTGCTAATACGCTGTGTGGTTTGCGCGGTACGGCGCATAACGGCAGGAACTTGTAATGATGCGCGTTCCTTTGAAGTGTTGGGTTGGGGTAGGTCATTCATTGCGGTAAAATTACGCAATGACCTGTAGAAAACATTAGTGCCCAGAACAAGATTCGAACTTGCACGCGATTACTCGCACCACCCCCTCAAGATGGCGTGTCTACCAATTTCACCACCTGGGCAGGGTGTAGTCTGCACGTTCATAGAATTGCTGACTGTAAAAAAGAAAACCACCTGGTGAGGTGGCTTTCTCTTAGTGATCCCTCAGGGGCTCGAACCCTGGACCCATACATTAAAAGTGTATTGCTCTACCAACTGAGCTAAGAGATCAACCTTATTCCGCTTTGCGGGCTGCAAATATACAGACCTTTCCTTTTTTACCAACTAAGTGAGTAAAAAAAATCAAAGGAATATTTAGGCTTCGAGTTGGGGTAGGGTTTATACCTTTGATTACTAATAAATTTGGGCCATGAGATATTTTCTTTTAGGGTATATGGGCAGCGGTAAAACCACACTGGGCAGGGCTTTAAGCCAGCACTTGGAGGTGGGTTTTATTGATCTAGATGCGCTCATTACGGAGGAGATAGGAAGGTCTATAGCTTCTTTTATGGAAGATAAAGGGGAATTGGCTTTTCGAAAAGTGGAGCACAATGTTCTAGAGCGCTTCCTTACGGGTGGAGCGGAAGACGTTGTGGTGGCCTTAGGTGGAGGAACGCCTGTGTTCTATAACCATATGGAAGCTTTGAATTCCGCAGGTACCACAGTCTTTTTGGACGTGAGTGTTGTGGAATTGGCCCGTAGATTAGAAAAGGACGTGGATCGACCGCTGATAAAAGACAATGACGATGTCGCGGAATTTGTAGCGAAACACCTCTTTGAACGTCGACCATTCTACAGTTTAGCGCACCACAGAGTGAAAGGCGATGCCCTTACTGCGGAAACTATTCTCGAAGCAATAGGGTAGTTAAACGAGCTGAACGTTGGTGGCAACGCCGTTGACCACGTTTAATTGGACCGTGTCCTGGAGCGTCGTACTCAAACTCAATCCTTTTAAATCTGCCTTTACCGGATAACGTTTATGACTGCGGTCAACGAGGACCGTCGTGCTTAGTACACGCGGGCGAAAACTCATAAGCTTTATCACCGCCCAAAGCAATGTACGTCCACTATTGAGCACATCATCTACCAATGCGAATTCACCGCCTTCTGGAAGGTCAATAACCATGTTTTCAAGCACTGGTGCGTCTTTTTCCATCACAAGCGCGTGAAGCGTAATGTTGATATCGCTAATGTTACGTAGACGGGTGACCAGTTGTTCCGCGAGCCAATACCCATTATCCTTTATGCCCACAACGTGTAAGTCAGTGGCATTGTGGTGACGGTCGTACAGTTCCCACGCGAGGCGCTGGATCTTGTGCTCTATGGCTGTTGCGTTGAGTATTTCGGTAGTGTTGCTCATGATAGGGTGAAATTAGGCTTTTAACACCAATTGGACAACGTTTTCTATATGATGCGTTTGCGGGAACATATCCACAGCGCGGCTCTGCTTCACTTCGTATTTCTCTGCCAACAGTCCTAAATCGCGTGCTTGTGTGGCAGAGTTACAGCTTACATAAACGATTCTAGGAATCTCTAATTCTAAAAGTAACGCAACGACATCACCGTGCATTCCATCTCTAGGTGGATCCGTAACTAATACATCCGGCTTCCCATGCTTCGCTATAAAATCGGCGTTAAAGATGTTCTTCATGTCCCCTGCATAGAACGTCGCATTGTCGACACCATTGTTTTTGGCATTGAGTTTCGCATCCTCGATGGCTTCTGGGATCAATTCAATTCCAACCACCTCGCGAGCCTGCTCCGCCATGAAAAGTGCAATGGTGCCTGTTCCTGTGTACAGATCGAAAACTAACTCATCCTTCTTAATCTCGGCCATATCCAGCGCAACCTTATACAGTTCGTATGCCTGTTCAGGGTTCGTCTGGTAAAAACTCTTAGGACCTATCTTAAAACGCAATTCACCCGCACCACTGTACTTCGGCATGGCTTCTTCAATGAACCCAGGACCGCTGTAGGTAATAATATTTTGATCGTAGATGGTGTCGTTTTGCTTCGTATTGATTACGTATTGTAGGGTTGTGATCACAGGGAATTTCTCATCCAACTCCTTCAGCAAAGCCTCGCGCGCCTCCGTATGCTCTTCTTTAAACTGAATCACGACTAAAACTTCACCCGTGCTAGCGACACGAATCATTAACGTTCTCAACCAACCCTCTTGACTGCGTGCATTGAAAAACGGCATGTCTTTTTCGACGGCCCAGTCGCGCACAAAGTTGCGTATGGCATTTGAAGGTTCGGGTTGCAGCAAACATTCATCAATGTCTAAGACCTTATCCCAGAAACCTGGAATGTGAAATCCAGCACCACGGCGCTCCGGAAAATCCACACCGCTGTCCAGCTGTTCTTGCGTCAGCCATTTATTATCAGTAAAACTGAATTCTAGTTTATTTCTATAGCGGTACTCTTTTTCGCTGCCTAGGATGGGGTGGAACTCTTCTGGAACGACGTGACCAATTTTGCGCAAATTCTCGCGCACCTCTTTTTCCTTGTAGCCCAGCTGCTTTTCATAGCTCAAATTCTGCCATTTGCATCCGCCACATACACCGAAGTACTGGCATTGTGGATCTACACGATCGGGACTGTATACATCCACCTTCACCACTTTTCCTTCGAGGTAGTTCCGGCGTTTCTTTGTCACCTTAACTTCGACTACGTCACCGGGAACCCCGCCACTTACAAACACCACTTTCTCGCCGTGTCTGCCCACAGCTTTTCCTTTATTCCCTATATCCGTAAGCTCGACCTGTTCAAGGTTTGCTATGTGTTTTCTCTTTCTTGCCATAGGCCGCAAAAATAGTCTATAAAAAGAGAGGGCGGCCTCCCGGCCGCCCTCAATATTCAAACGCTCAAAAAAGCGGGTTACTTCACGATCACAGGCTGTGCATGAGAAGCACCATCTGTTGTTGTTATCAGTAGGTAGGTTCCTGAGGCAAGACCTTCAGTGGAAATCTGAACCTTCTGACCGCCAGTGAAATCTGCCTGCTCTTGGTAAAGCGTGCGTCCTGTCAGATCCATTAGCTTCAATGTTGCTGTCGCCTCAAAGTCTCCTTCAACAAAGAAGTTTCCACTCGAAGGATTTGGGTAAACCTTAAGTTCACTTGCTAGTGACTCTTCAAATTGACCAATAGTGTAGGTCGCATCCACACTTTGCAATACTTCTTTCGTTGAAATGTCTTGTACCCATAGAATGACACCAAGATTGGTGAAGTCCTCTACAGTGTGTGCTGTATTTAGGTTTACTGGACTCTGGGCATTTGCAGGCAAGGTGTAGTTACCGTTAAATGTGTAGCTCAAAGTTTTCGTAACACTCTGGCCTGAAGTCAATGCACTCAACGTCTCACCATTCTCATTCGGCATCATTTTCTTCACTACGTTGAAAAATTCAGTCTCACCATTTGTTTTGACGTTTGCAACATCAAGGTGTGAATAAATAACTGCAAAGAGTCTTAAGTTATTTGAGGTAACATCCGCTAAAGGTGATATCGTTACTTCAGTCTCTATTGTTTTTGTCCAACGGCTCCATGTAGCTGTCATATCCACGAAAGCAGGAACATTTTGATATTGGTCGTACAATGCCTGAGTAACGCCGTTCCCGTTACCGTCCCAACCGCCGTCAATTTCAACGCGAGGTACAGAATTAATGCCGTAGAATGTTCTTCTCGCACCTCCTTCGGTGGTGTAATAAGGATCACCTGTTCCTGGCCAGCTCATCTGGTATTTGATAGAGGTGTGTTCGCCTGGATTGTCGTCAAATACAGCTTCCATCGTCGTGTTTGCTGGAGTACAAGGTCCACAAGTAGACGAAGTAAAGGTCTCGTACAGCGGGTAACGGGTAGTTAACGCAGTAACGACTTGAATATCCATACTTACGGTATCATTCGCTGTATTCGCATCAACATTACTTCCGTTGAGACCACTCAACCACGCTTTAACAGAGTAAAGGCCTGTGCTCGAAGGATTCCATGTTGTTCCCGAGGTAAGTGTACCTGTAGAACCGCTCGCAATACTAATGCTTGATAAGCTTGAAGTTACTGGCGTACCGCCATTGATACTGTAGTTAAATGTAGCACTGGTCAAAGTCTGTGCACCATTATTTGTAAAGTCAGCAGCAATAGTGTAAGGTGCTGTATTTAGACCTAAATAAGGGCTAACGTTTAAACTGGCACCGGCCAATTCATAATCCGGCTGAACGCCTTGAATGAAAGTGTAGTAGGTATTGTCTAAAAAGTCTGGCGCATTCGTTGAATTACTTCCAACGCTCGTGATCTGATCGTAAACGTTGGTGCTGTTTACGCGAACACCTATGGTTAAACTTGGTGTCGCACCTGCATTACGCTGGTCAACGATATATATGTTATTTGTTGTTTCCTCTAATACGATAGACCAGTAGCTCCAGTGGCTTCCTGAGGCACCTGTAACACTGTAAGAAGAGAACAGAATCCATTCCTGACGGTTTGGTGAAGTTCCAAAAGTTTTACGTGCAACTTGATCGTTCGTTCCGCTGCCATTCAGACCAAGAACACAAATGGATGAATCTGGAATGGTTGAGTTAGTGATTGCTACTGCCGAACCTACACTGTGATTCGCCGGGCTCGTTTTTCTTGAAAATGTCAGTACACCAGTATTAGACACACGGAAAGAATCAATCGCTGAGCCTTGTAACTTAAATGTGAAAGGAAGCGTCTGAACACTAGAGTAAGTACCTGCTGTCTGCGCAGCACCGACAATACTGGTCCAGTCCGTTGGTAGACCGCCACCCACAGGGTATTCTGAGTTTTCCTGATTAACATTGTTTGGATTGCTACCTGAGACGGGAGCTGTGTGATAGTATTGCGCACTTGCCGTTATGCTGAAGGCGAGCGCTGCAAAAGAGAGTAGTAATTTTTTCATGCTGTTTATTGTGAATTATGCGGTTATGAAGTTATTACTTTTCCTTTAATTGGCCCGATTTCAGCCCTTATATTTGTCGAAACCTAAAATTCAAAAGTTCTATGGCTCAGTCATCTACATCATTAATGGCACTCGAGGAAAAGCACGGCGCACACAACTACCATCCGTTACCTGTTGTTCTCGATAAAGGAGAAGGCGTATATGTCTGGGATGTAGAAGGTAAGCGTTACTATGATTTTTTATCGGCCTACAGTGCGGTAAACCAGGGGCATTGCCATCCGAAGATTGTAGGAGCGATGGTTGCTCAGGCACAAACATTGACTTTAACCTCACGTGCATTCTATAACAGTAAGCTTGGTGCGTACGAGAAGTACATGAGTGAAACCTTCGGGTTTGATAAGATATTACCGATGAATTCCGGCGCAGAAGCGGTAGAGACCGCTCTTAAAATTGCCCGTAAGTGGGGTTATGAGAAAAAAGGCGTTGCTGAAAACAGTGGAATTATAGTCGTTTGTGAAGGCAACTTCCACGGTCGTACGACAACAATCATTTCGTTTTCTGACGATCCAGATGCCCGGAACAACTTCGGTCCATATACTTCCGGTTTTGTAACCGTTCCATACAATGACATCGCGGCGTTGAATTTCGCTTTAATGAATGAGAATGTTGTCGGTTTTCTCGTTGAGCCCATTCAAGGAGAGGCCGGCGTTAACACCCCTGATGCAAATTTCATAGCGGAAGCAGCAGCTTTATGTAAAGAGCGCAATGTATTATTAATCGCGGATGAAGTACAGACGGGAATTGCACGCACGGGTTCGTTACTGGCTGTATGTGGCGATTGTTCGTGTGGAAATACCTGTGAGCGTGGAACGACTTACACGAAACCCGACCTTTTAATTTTGGGTAAGGCACTTTCAGGTGGGGTATATCCCGTAAGTGCAGTACTTGCAGACGATCCAGTAATGGACGTCATCAAGCCTGGTCAGCACGGTTCTACATTTGGCGGTAACCCTATTGCTGCGGAAGTGGCAATGGCGGCCCTAGAAGTAGTGAAAGAGGAAGGTCTTGCTCCGCATGCACGTGCTATGGGTGAACACTTTCGTGCAGAAATGAATAAGATCATAGGGGAGACCACATTGGTTACTAAAGTTCGTGGTAAGGGCCTTCTAAATGCGATTATTATAAACGATACGCCTGACAGTTCAACAGCTTGGAATATATGTGTAGCGCTGAAAGAAAATGGGTTGCTCGCTAAACCGACACACGGTAATATTATTCGCTTTGCGCCACCGTTAGTAATGACAAAGGACCAGTTAGACGAATGTATCGCCATCATCCGTACTACGTTACTCAACTTTAAAAAGTAATGAGTTGGCTCCAAGCCTTTTTTCCAAACGATCAGCATCCTGATCACCACAAGCCCCTGGATGGCCTTCGAGGTCTCGCGGTACTTATGGTCGTCTTTGGTCACGGAAACAACCACGGCTTGGGTCCCTTTGGCGACCATAGTTTACTCATACGCGGAAAACTAGGTGTATACCTGTTCTTTGTCCTATCTGCCTACCTCTTAGACCGTCAAATCATTAAGATGTTTCAGCAAGAACGCGCATCTTGGGACTACTGGTTCTATTACATTTCTCGCCGCATTTTGCGCATTTTTCCACTCTTTTTCCTCGCGCTTGTAGTCTTTAGATTAGCGAACGCTAGTGGTTTAAACGTGGTTATTTACGAATGGCAAGAGGTATGGCAGCATTTGGCCTTGCAGCGCGGTGATCACATCTTCTGGTCGATCCCGGTAGAATTTAAATATTACCTGATCAGCCCCATATTACTCTTCATCTTTCACCGTCTTTTTCGTTGGAATGTCTACGCTGTAGTGCTTACACTACTACTGGTGATGGTTGGTTCACATCTGTTTGTATTGTGGTGGAATCCTGATGGTAAAAGCACCCTTTGGTTCCTCAATATTTTCTTGCTTGGGACCCTAGTCGCTTTAATCGAACGTTTGAGGCCAAAGATTTGGAGTACACTAACGCAATCTAGGTTTACAATATACTTCGGTTGGGCCGCCTTACTTGTTTTGAGTCTGTGGTCTTGGAAAGCCGAAAATTATACCAATATCGGCACCTTTATTCCCGCTGCGTCGTTGTGGTCAGTTGCGCTCATAGCGTCCTTTAAAACCGGACTCTGGGCGACCGTCTTAAGCTGGAAACCTTTGCGATGGGTAGGTGCCGTTTCCTTTAGCATGTACCTTTTTCATATTCCTGTGTTAATGTGGGTAAAATCTTTAGAATTGCCGTCAGAAATCGCTTGGCTCAGCTACCTTGCGCTCACTGCAGGTGTCACGGCAATAACTTATTTATTCGTCGAACGGCCTTTGCAAAATTTCAAACCTTTTGTACATGGATCAGCGGGAACAAAACCTACGTCTTAAAGAAGCTTTCGAGCAAGGAATTACCTACAAGAGCTACAGCGAATTAGTACAGCAGTATGCGCGCCAAGGCAAAACGTCTGGCGAGCAAAAGGAATCTTACGTGGGGTATACGAAGCTTGCTGCTGCACGTCAGCGCCGTTGGGAAAAGACGTATAGTCCAGAGGTAAACTTTATCGATGCCATTTACGATTGTAAAGTAAAGGGCGAACAGTGGTTGATTTTTACGGAGACTTGGTGCGGTGACGCCGCACATGCTTTGCCGTTTTTTAATGAATGGGCCATTGCAACGAAGATTCCATTGCGCATAGTATTCCGCGATGAGCATCCAGAACTTATGGACCAATTCCTAACTGACGGTGGCCGTTCCATCCCAAAGTGGATTCGACTAAACGATCATTATGAAGCAGTCAGCAATTGGGGCCCTCGTCCATCAGAATTGATGGGACACTACAAGCAGTGGAAAGCTGAGGCTAATTTCAATAAATCGGAATGGTCACTTTTTGCACAGGATTGGTACAACAAGAATAAAGGACGCGCGCTGGAGAACGATATCTTCGATTTAATGCGATAGTCATCCTCTTCGATACGCGGAATTACTTGTTGTTCTTGAGATTCAAAAACATCTTTTCAAACGTACTGTAGACTTCCTCTAAAAAGGGCGGCGTCAGGGCTTCCTTTACTTCCCCAATGGACGGATGCGATTCTTTCATGAATTTGAATCCTTGTTTCATAGGTCCAGCTTCAAATTCTACGTAGTGCCATCGATCCATAGCATAGATCGTGGTTTTAAATTGCTTAGTACTCCAGGTTTCGACGATGCGCATATTAGAAATCCACGTGGACTTTAAAGTTGAGTAATCTATTAGTCATATAGTTTGGAACGGCGTATTGTCCTGCCGCACTGATGTCTTTTACCCAAAGGTAACTCACCGTGTTTCTTGCCTGCAGTAAGTTGAAGATCTCCGCGCTGACCCATACCTCATCGAAGCGATCTGTCCATTTTCCGCCCAACACTTTAATGAATCCAATATCTGCGCGGCGGTAGGGAGGACTGCGGAAAAATCTGTCTTCCGGTTGAGCTATTTCGTTGCCTATACCGTCCGGTCCAAAAGGAAAGCCACCGCCTAACATCAGGGTAAGCGAAAGCCGGGTAGAGGGGTCGTTCGGCAAGTAATCTTGAAAGTAGACGGCAAAATTAAAACGTGTGTCGGTAGGTCTTGCGTGCCATCCCTGTACCAAGCTGGTGGTACTGCGCTCCTGAGCTCGGAAGAGACTGAAGGTGAACCAACTGTCTGTGCCTTTCACAAACTCGCCATTGATCCGTGAATCAATCCCGTACACTCGCGCCAGCCCGTCATTGTTTCCCTGGTAACGAATGCGGACATTTTCCACATCGAAAAGATTCACGCGTTGCAAACCTTTGTAATACGTCTCAAGCGTCCACACGAAGGGCCGGTTCCACAATTCGAAGTCTTTGTCTTGACGCGCAATCAGGTGCAATGCTTGTTGGCTTTTTACGGTTGTATTTAAGCTGCCGTCTTTCAAACGCATCTCGCGGTAAAATGGATATTGATCGTACAATCCGGCGGCAAAGGTCCACCGATAGGCAGCCAGAAGTCCACCTTCAGGGATGAAATTGAATCGTGCGCGGGGACTGATGCGCACTTCGTTTGATAATTGGGCCCACTGCATTCGTGCACCTATATTGTAATGCCAGATGCCCTTATCTAAGGGAATAGAACCTTTCGCGTTGATCCAACTCTTTGCACGCGTATTGATCAAGGTTTGCGTTGCAGCTACATGCGTATATAGTTCTAAGCCGTCGGCAGGTGTGCTAAATAACCTTCCGTCGATAACGCTGTCGATGGTACTGCCCGTGTTCGGTAAACTGTAGCCGGCACTGTCGATGCGTTCCCACTCTTTATAGCGGTCGTAGATGTTTTCTCCTTGCAATTGGACGCCCCAAGTAAGATCAAACCTGTTCAATCCGATCAATTCCTCATATTTTACATTACCGATGTAGGCATCGAGGAAATTTCTTCTGTAATCCTGGAAGGCACCAACACCGCGGACGAGGCTTATTTCGCCAAAGTCATCCGAGCCTAAATCATTGTTGAGTTCGTTCAATCTGTAGTAGCCGATGACATCGGTGATTTCCAATTCCGTGGTGTGGAAACCTGAAGCAGATAGGGTGCGGACTCCGCCTCCCGCAAACTGCGTAAGTGTTTGGTATTTAGCAGCTAAGAACTGCGTATCGTAACCAAATTCTTCCTTGCCGTCAAAGAATACATTCAAGCGTAGGGCCTCCTGCAAGGATCCGAAGTTGGTTTGTCTGTTTTGTGGAATCTGATTCATCCTGTTGTGTGAAACATGAGCGAAGATTTCCACTCTCGAAGTACCTACTTCATTCGGGCCCTTACCAAACAGCTTGGTAAGTAGTAATTGGCCATCTGCATTCACTGGAAAGTAGTCGCTTTGAACATCAGTAGCGTTTAATAGCAGTGCGTTATTACGGTATCGCAGACCGCTTGCAATGGTCCACCCTTTTGTGTGGTTTTTTGAAGCCCAGCTTACTCCGGTCAACGAAGTTTCTACGATAAGATCTTTTAGCTTGGGGTCCCTCGTGTATTCGTATTTCACATCTAGAACAGAGCTGAGTTTATCACCTTCTAAAGCACTAAATCCTCCAGCGCTAAACTTAATACTGCTGACCAGGTGCGGATGAATGATACTCATTCCTTCCTGTTGCCCAGCGCGTGCTAAAAAAGGTCGGAAGACCTCGAAGTCGTTTATATAGACTAAGTTTTCATCAAAGTTCCCACCCCGAACATTGTATTGCGAACTCATTTCATTACGAGAGCTCACTCCGGCAAAGGTTTTTACTACTCCTTCTACGCCGCCTTCTGCGCCAGTGGTGAATCGGATATCCTTCCCTAAGATCGTCGTGCCATCTTCTGAAACGCGTTGGGATTCCACATCTACCTCATCGAGCAGTGTTGAATCCATGATTTGCGCATGTAGACCAGCAGAGAATAAGATTCCAATGAAAAGTAGATTTTTCAAAATCTAGCTAGCGTTTAAGACTTTGAAAAAGCTCCGTCCATGCAAATGGATTCGATAAGGCGCCTAAAATTGCTGAGGCGCCATTGCCTCCGTAATAGCGACCTTCATTATAGAGTTGCTGGTTCTGCATAGTTATGAGGTAATCTTGCATTTCTGCCGCGTCATAGCCCATGGCCGCTGCCCGTGCACGTAGTTCGTCTAAAGCAAGGTTGCGCTGCGCAATGTCCATTTCAGTCGTTTCAATTTTCATCGCCAGGAATTCTTCTTTGAAGTTTTCTTTTGATGGCCATGGATAAACAATTACTGGGTCTAAAACTTCAGTATCCCATTCTAAAACGATCCGCGCTAGGAAATGCTCTCCTTCTAACGTATCTGCCACCCAGAAGCGGTTCAGGCGGAATCCAATATGCTGAAATAATACCGTATCTCCAGGCATTGCTACCAGCGAAAAGAATCCATCACGGTCGCTTACTGTCATTTGTCCGCGACTCTTAACTAAGATTTGGACATTGGGCAATAACTGAATCAGCGAATCATTACTGACAATGACTCCGTGAAGTTGAACTGGCTCTTTCCCTTCCTGAGCTAAGGCTTGGAATGAGCAGGTTAAGAGGAGAATAAAAAATAGTGCGCGCTGCATCATAATGTGATTGTATACTCTTCTACGGAGGTGTTTCCGACACCATCGATTACTACAATACGCAAATTATGGCTTCCTGCGGGGAAATCCTTAGGAACAATCACTTTTAACATCTCCTTTTTATAGTCAAAGTCGATTCGTGCGAATTGGTCGTTAATTCTAGCACTGTATCGTTCAATGCCTGTTTTGTCGTCTGCAGCGCGTAAGCGAATCTCGCGATAGGCACTATTACTGCGCGGGTAAGTGGTTGTTTTCAGTAAACTCACCTCAGGTTTTTTCAAATCTTGGTCCAATTCATACGTCCCCGTACTCCTCGTCTTAAAAGTCATCACAGTACCGTCGCGCTCCCCGGAAATCGCACTTTTCTTGCCCTTGTGGTTTGCCTCCCAAAGGAACCAGCCCAAGCCTGGAATCTGCGTGCTGTCCAAAGTCCATTTTAGCGTCATGTAAGTTTGTAGAGCGACCCACCCTTCACCAATGACATAACGATCCTCGCTCTTTTTGAAGAGGTTGAACTCATCATTCTTGTACAGCGCACCCGCTGGAATGTGGATATCAATGGGACCTAAAGTCAAATCATTATGCTTTTTCCAGTCTAATTTCACTAGATTTTTTCCAGGCGGCAGCGGTGAATTGCCTTTGATGTAGCACCTAAACTCGTTGGTATTCCCTTCAAAGTCTTTGACCTTTGCCTCCAGTTTGACAACGCTGTCCTGAGCAACGGTAATCCATCCCTTTGAAGCACGGAAGGCCGATGCCGTTATTTCATAGGTATCAGTAATCTTCAGCGGGTTGTTCTCGAGCTCATACAATCTCGTATAGCGAACGCCCCCAGAACAATACAGGTCGTAGTTGATGTGTGCATTTATGAATCGTGAGGTGCTGAAATTAATACGGCGGTAGTTGGCCGTGAAAAAGGTTTGATCATCGATGGATGCTTCTATGGCGTAAACTCCGTTGTTGTTATTGGCAAGATCTTGCTTGTCCGTGGTGAATAAATCAACGCCAAGGGCACTAGTCGATTGAATGGTGTCCCCTGATTTGAACGAACCCGCATCGCTAAAGTCCTTCGCAGTCCACTTTAGTCCACGTATATCTGGCTTCCGTGTATCTTTTACTTCTATCCCGAACTCTAATGGGTTCAATGGTTCTTCGGTTTTAGTATCTCTGATCTCGAAGTGCAGGTGTGGACCGAAAGAGCCGCCGGTGTTGCCGCTGAAAGCGACTAGCTGGCCGCGCGTGACCTTGAACTGTTCGGGCGAAGGGTAGAGGTTGCCGTCGTTTTTGCTGCGATCGCGCAGTTGTTCTTCCACCCACGCCTCAAGCTCAGGATAAAATGCGTTTAAGTGGCCGTAAACGGTGGTATAGCCTTCTGGATGCCTGAGATAAAGTGCATTTCCATACCCGTAGGGGCTTACGGCGACGCGGCTGACATAGCCATCAGCTACAGCACCTATTCTAAGGCCGCTGCGCCCCTGTGTTTTTATGTCTATTCCCCCGTGGAAGTGGTTTCCGCGCAATTCTGCGAATGTTCCACTCAATACCAATGGAATATCTAATGGAGGGCTAGGGGTAAAAGCGGATTGAGCGCTTAAAAGTGAGGTCGTTAGTAACAACCCAAGAATTAGGGACCGATTTAACATTCTACAAAGCTACAATTATGGTATATTTGATGGAAACTGATTTAAATGACTACTGAAATTTCTGAAGTACTTCAGCGTGTGGTAGATAAGGCCTCAAACGTGGCCAATCGCAATGCGGAATTACAGTCGAAAGTTAAGGAGTTGGAAGAACAAATTGACCATTTGCAAGAAACTCTCGCAGCCTTGCAAGCGGAACATGCAGATTTTCAAGATCAGTTGCAACAACGTAATCTCGCATTAACTGTCCAAAGTGGTTCGCCCGCAAAAGACACCTACAGCGAAGAGAAGATTGCGGAGTTGGTACGGGAGATTGACCGTTGTTTGAAATTGTTAAGTGCGTAACCTCAGTGAGTGAGAACACGTTAAAAATAAAAGTCACCATTGCGAATAGAACTTATCCGCTGACCATTAAACGGGAAGAGGAAGAGCAGATCAGAGCGGCGGTGAAAACCATAAATGATGCGGTAGCACGGTTTGAAAGCCGTTATGCTGTGCAAGACAAGCAGGATGTACTCAGTATGTGTGCGCTGCAGCTTGCTTCCAAAGCGGAAATCGCGCTAAAACAATCTCAAGACGTTCAGTCCCAAGCCGGCAAAGCGCTGGCTGATGTGGAAGCTGTGTTAGATGCAGCCCTACAAAACGGATAAACACTTTCCCGTACTTGCTATTTTTTGTGCTAAACTCAACGAGCACGTTGTTATGGACTTCGCTCGAGACGTTACGAGCAGGCCACACCTCTTTGAGGGAGTTTACTCCAGTGGAAGGTCAAGGCGTCACGGCTAGTACAGATCCTGATATATAGGAGTTTAGACAACATGCATAGCAGGTGCGGGATTTTTTAAAAACAGTAAACCCAATAGTGGTATGGTAATGACAATAATTACTGCTGTAGTAGGTCTTTTGATCGGTTTAGCTGGAGGTTATATACTCTGGCAAAACGCACTGAAAAAACGCGGTGCCCTCATGATTACTGAGGCGAAAAAAGCGGCAGAACAGCACAAAAAAGATAGGGCTCTAGAAGCGAAAGAACGTTTTTTAAACCTTAAAGAAGAGCACGAACGTGCAGTACAGAAGCGCGATCAAAAATTAGCCGAACGTCAGAATTCCTTTCGTGAAAAAGACGAGCGTCTTAAGAAGAGCATTGAGGAGTATAAAAAAGACCAGCGCAACTTAGAGCGTGAAAAGGAGACACTCTCGAAAAAACGTGACTCATTGGACTCGCGCGTTCGTGAGGTTGAGAAGCTTCGCGACAAGCAGATTGCTGAACTAGAAAGCCTTTCGGGAATGACTGAAGAGGAGGCAAAGCAGCAGATGATCCAAGCTTTGAAGGATAAAGCGAAGTTAGATGCACAAGCCATCATTCAAAATACCATTGAAGAGGCGAAGCTTACAGCGAATCAGGAGGCGAAAAAAGTGGTCATTCAGAGCATACAGCGTGTAGCTACAGAAAACGCCATAGAAAATGCCGTCTCGGTATTTAATATTGAGAACGACGACATTAAAGGTAAGATCATCGGTCGTGAAGGACGTAATATTCGTGCCATTGAGGCAGCGACAGGTGTGGAAATTATTGTAGACGATACACCGGAAGCTATTCTGTTGAGTTGTTTTGACCCTGTACGTCGCGAGATTGCACGTTTATCAATGCATAAATTGGTCAGCGATGGACGTATACACCCGGCACGTGTTGAAGAAGTGGTGGCGAAAACGACCAAGCAGATTGAAGAAGAAATTGTCCAGATCGGTAAGCGCACTGCGATTGATTTAGGTATTCATGGCTTACATCCAGAATTGATTAAAACGGTCGGTCGTATGAAGTACCGTTCGTCTTATGGACAGAACCTCTTGCAACACAGCCGCGAGGTTGCGAATTTGTGTGCTATTATGGCTTCGGAATTGGGACTCAATCCTAAAATTGCTAAACGTGCAGGATTATTGCACGATATAGGTAAAGTGCCGCACGAAGAGACAGATCTACCGCATGCCATTTTAGGGATGCAGTGGGCAGAGAAGTATGGAGAGAAGCCAGAGGTATGTAATGCCATTGGTGCGCACCACGATGAGATTGAAATGACCTCGTTGATTTCACCTATCGTTCAGGTATGTGATGCCATTTCAGGTGCACGTCCTGGTGCACGACGTATGGTCGCAGACAGCTACATTCAACGTTTAAAAGACCTTGAGAATGTTGCATATGACTTTGACGGTGTAACTAAAGCGTACGCGATTCAAGCGGGACGTGAGTTGCGTGTAATGGTAGAGAGTGAAAAAGTAACCGATGCAATGGCTGCTCAAATCTCCTACGACATCTCTCAAAAGATTCAAACTGAAATGACCTATCCAGGTCAAGTGAAAGTGACGGTGATTCGTGAACTGCGTTCAGTAAACGTAGCGAAGTAAGCCCATCATCTTAAAGAAAGTGAAACGCCCGCTATTGCGGGCGTTTTTTTTTATGCGCGCTCCACCGCCCAGGCCAGCACCTTGCGAATAAGCGACTCCACCGCCTTTCCCGGCTCGTTATGAAACGTTCCAGCAGCTCGGTTGGCGAGCAATGCGGAGAAACTATAGGCCTCATGGCCTAAAAGCGTTGCCAGTGCATAGATTCCTGCGGTTTCCATTTCAAAATTGGTCAACGCATGACCGTCGTAAGATTGTTGATGCAGCGCGTCCATAGCCTCTTTAAAAACGGAAGAAGTGCGAATGGTTCGTCCTTGTGGCGCATAAAATCCGGGCAACGTGGCGGTAATGCCTAACATTAATTCCGTAATAGACTCCGCATTGCTTGTGTTGTGTGGCGCAGGAATGTAAAAGGGGTCGAAGGGCGCGCCAGGTACTCTAACCGTTTTGAAAGGATGTTTGTAGAAGGGAAGCAGTCCGTCAAAGGCAAGCGCGCCGGCACTCAAAAGGTGTGTGCCGAGCGGGATGTTTGGGTCAATGGCTCCGCTGGTTCCTATACGGATGATGGTGAGCTTGCGCAATTGGGTTCTGTTCAATCGGGTAACGGGATCAATATTCACCGCCGCATCCAATTCATTCAAGACAATATCGATATTATCAGTACCCATGCCTGTCGATAAGACTAGTACTTCTTTCCCTTGAAGTGTGCCTCGAACAATAGTGAACTCACGTCGTTGTTTAGTCCATGCAATAGAGTCAAAGTGCTGCGTTACGCCGCTTACCCGGTCGGGATCACCCACGGTAAAAATCAAGTTGGGGATATCCTCACCCTTGAGTCCTAAGTGGTAAACACTGCCGTCGGGATTAAGAATAAGTTCAGATGGAGCGTGCGGTAACATGAATAGTATCTTTGGTCTCCTCAAAAGTAAAGGAAGTGAAAGCAGAGATCATTACGATAGGCGATGAAATTTTAATTGGACAAATCGTCGATACCAACAGTGCGTGGATTGGACAAACCTTCAACCTGGAGGGAATTGAGATTTCTCGCATCAACAGCATTACAGATACCGCTGAGGCTATAATAGACGCTTTAGAGGGATTGTTACCTACGACTGAGCTGGTCATCATGACTGGCGGTTTGGGCCCGACAAAGGACGATCTAACAAAACAAACTCTGGCGCGCCACTTCGGCGCTCAAATGGTTTTTCGCGAAGATGTTTGGGAGCACATCGTGAAATTATTCGAAGGCTTCGGACGCAAACCCGTCGAGCGAAATAAATTTCAAGCTGAGGTCCCTGAAAATTGTGAGGTCCTCTTCAATCACAAAGGGACCGCTCCGGGCATGCTATTTCGCCACGAAGGAAGACGCATTGTTAGTTTGCCGGGTGTGCCGTATGAGATGAAGGGGATTATTAAAGACGAACTTCTACCGCTCTTGCAGGATGAAATCGACTACCAAATCAAGCACAAAACGTTGTTTGTAGTGGGTATTCCCGAAAGTGTTTTGGCGGATCAGATTGAACCGCATGAAACTAAATTTCCGGAGAATATAAAATTGGCCTACCTCCCAAAGCCTGGCTTGGTCCGATTACGCCTCACGGCACGCGGTAAACGTGCGGACGATCTAAATGCAGATCTTGAAGCAGCAGCGCGCGTGCTTAAAGAGGCAGTTGGGGATCCATTGATGGACGGTTCGAACAGTGCAATCGAAAAGTATTTAGGTGAAGTGCTGACGCAGAAAGGCCTCACCGTCGGCACCGCGGAAAGTTGTACGGGTGGAGGTATTGGCGCAACGCTGGTTAATGTTTCAGGATCTTCGGCATATTTCGAGGGCAGTATTGTTGCCTATTCCTACGACATCAAAGAGACTCTTTTGGGTGTAGATCACAAGACCATAGTAGAAAAAGGCGCCGTAAGCGAGGAAGTCGTTCGACAGATGTCGGAGGGGGCACGAGCGAAATTAAATGTAGATTTTGCCGTTGCGGTCAGTGGTATCGCAGGTCCTGGAGGTGGAACTCCGGATAAGCCTGTTGGAACCAGCTGGATTGCTATTGCGGGTCCAACCCGCACCATTACTGAGAAATTTGTCTTTGGTAAGGTACGTGAACGCAACATTCAAAAGACTATATTCGCGGCGTTAAATTTATTACTCAAAGAAGTTGAAGATTATGGGTAAGTAATGTTGGTCAATTATATTTATTGACTTAATTTTGCAAACCATTTTGGTACAACCCAGAAAAGAAAAAGCTTATGTCACGTGTTTGTGATTTGACCGGTAAGAAGGCAATGACGGGAAACAATGTTTCCTTTTCGAATAAAAAGAACAAGAGAAAGTTCAACGCGAACTTGTTCACTAAGAAGTTTTACATCCCTGAAGAGGACCGTTGGGTTACTTTGAAGGTTGCTGCTTCTACATTGAAGACTATCAATAAAAAAGGTATCTCTGCAGTATTGAAAGATGCAGCAGCTAACGGATACGTAGTAAAATAATTTAGGACATGGCTAAGAAAGGTAACCGCGTTCAAGTAATCCTAGAGTGTACCGAACATAAAGAGTCAGGTATGCCAGGTACTTCTCGTTACATTACAACAAAGAACAAAAAGAATACGCCAGATCGTATGGAGTTGAAAAAATTCAACCCTGTATTAAAGCGCATGACTGTTCATAAAGAGATAAAGTAAGATGGCAAAGAAAGTAGTAGCAACGCTTAAGTCAGCTGACGCTAAGCAATTCACGAAGGTGATCAACATGGTAAAAAACGCAAAAGGGGCGTACTCTTTTGAAACGCGTGTAGTGCCTAAAGATTTAGCTAAAGACTTCTTGAAATAAGATCCGTCTTTAATCACGATATTTGAACCACTCCCCGGAGTGGTTTTTTTTTATCTAATTATTGCAGTCGTATGAGCTTCTTTTCAAAATTCTTTACCAAAGACAAGAAAGAGACCTTAGATCAAGGCCTTGAGAAAACGCGCAGTAGTGTATTCGAAAAGATTACGCGCGCTGTCGCTGGTAAGAGTTCGGTAGATGATGAGGTTTTAGATGATATTGAAGAGGCGTTGATTACTTCTGATGTGGGTCTAGATACGACGGTTAAGATTATAGAGGCTTTGGAAGAGCGCGTGGCGCGCGATAAAGTCATGAATCAAGACGAGCTGATGCAGATGCTTTACGAGATCATCTCGGGGCTCATGCAGCACGAACGCGGTGCTTGGGAAGACTTTGAGCTTCCACAAACCCAGGGACCATACGTTCTTATGGTGGTCGGAGTCAATGGTGTAGGGAAAACTACAACCATAGGTAAGCTTGCCCACCAATTCAAAAACAAAGGATATAATGTTGTTCTGGGTGCTGCGGATACCTTTCGTGCCGCTGCTATTGAGCAGTTGGGCGTTTGGGGAGAACGCACGGGAGTACCTGTGATTAAACAAGAAATGGGATCAGATCCTGCTTCTGTTGCTTACGATACGCTTCAACATGCTGTCTCTAAAGGAGCAGATCTCTGTATCATAGATACTGCGGGTCGATTGCATAACAAGAAGAATTTAATGACGGAGCTCAGTAAGGTGCGCCGAGTCATGGAGAAGGTGGTTCCGGATGCACCGCACGAGGTGCTGTTGGTTTTAGACGGTTCGACCGGACAAAATGCGTTACTCCAAGCGAAAGCATTCTCAGAGGCGACAAAAATCACCTCATTGGCCGTAACAAAATTAGACGGAACCGCGAAAGGTGGTGTCGTGATAGGCATCTCCGATCAGCTAAGCGTTCCCGTAAAGTTTATCGGAGTCGGTGAAGGCATGGAAGACCTACAACTGTTCAACCCCGAGGCCTTTGCTTCAAGCTTATTTAACAAATAATCCAGTATGCGTACACGTAGTAGCAAAAAGAACAGCATTAATGTTGTGACGCTTGGGTGTTCAAAGAACATCTACGATTCTGAAGTTTTAATGGGTCAACTCAAAGCCAACGGTAAAGAGGTGACACACGAAGCTCCAGAAGAAGAGGAGGGCAATATTGTTGTGATTAATACATGCGGGTTTATAGATAACGCGAAGCAAGAAAGTATTGATACGATCTTGCACTACGCTGATAAAAAGCAACGTGGAGAGGTAGATCATGTTTATGTAACAGGATGTTTATCAGAAAGATATAAGCCGGATCTTGAAGCTGAAATTACGGATGTAGATGCCTACTTCGGTACGCGCGATATGCCTTTATTGTTGAAGACATTGGGGGCAGATTACAAGCACGAATTGGTAGGTGAGCGTATGACTACGACGCCAAAGCATTTTGCCTATTTAAAGATTGCCGAAGGTTGCGATCGTCCGTGTAGTTTTTGTGCCATTCCATTAATGCGTGGTGGCCACAAATCAACACCGATTGAAGATTTGGTTACAGAAGCTAAAAAATTGGCGGCAAAAGGGGTCAAAGAATTGATTCTCATTGCTCAGGATTTGACGTACTATGGGTTAGATCTATATAAAGAGCGCAGATTAGGAGCGCTATTAAAAGAGCTCGTCAAAGTAGAGGGAATTGAATGGATTCGCCTGCATTACCTTTTTCCATCTGGATTCCCGCAAGATGTTTTGGACATTATTCGCGAGGAGCCGAAGGTGTGTGATTATATAGATATTCCGCTGCAGCACATTGCTGATCCTGTGCTTAAAAGCATGCGTCGTGGTACTACAAAAGCGAAGACTGATGCCTTATTAGCGATGATGCGCGAAAAAGTGCCGGGTATTACCATTCGTACCACGTTGATTGCCGGTTATCCAGGGGAAACGGAGGAAGACCACCAGGTTGTATTGGATTGGGTTCGCGAACAGCGTTTCGACCGATTAGGCGTATTTGCATACAGTCACGAAGAAAACACACACGCCTTCAATCTTGAGGACGACGTCCCAGCGGAAGTGAAGCAGCAGCGCGTTGACGAAATCATGGCCATTCAAATGGATATCAGTCGCGAACTGAATGAGCAGAAAGTAGGTAAGGAATACCGCGTGTTGATTGACCGTAAGGAAGGTGCTCATTTTGTAGGTCGTACAGAATTCGACAGTCCGGATGTCGACAACGAAGTGCTCATACCAGCGGAAGATATATATCTGAAAATCGGCGATTTCTGTACAGTTAAAGTCGTTGAAGCGCACGATTACGATCTTATTTGCGAAGTACTCTAAACGATAATTTAAGGCTAAAATAGAGGCGTGTAATTCTAGAATTGAGTTGAAAGAGTTTTTCACAAAACGATGAGGAAAACTTCGATTTTCTAGAGCTGTTCATAGATGGAATTGGCTTGGGCAAACGTTATATTTGTTTATATGCGTATTTCCTCCACTATTCAAATTTTTCTACTACTGCTCAGCAGCCATGCCGTGATGCATGCAGCCTCATTTCAAGAGGATACCACCGCTCAGGCAGTTTTCGTTAAAGCACAGTGGGAATTGGTGCGCTCGCCGGCAACTTTTGAACCGGCGGGATGGCAGTCTAAAGAAGTCCCTGCACTGACCAGGGTACAAGCTATAAAAATGGGACTTAAAGTCAACGATTTTGTAGACGAGCGCTTTGACCCGGTTAAAGGAAAGCAGGCCGCAAGTCGTTATTATGGATTAGAATCTGATTATACGCTACAAGCCACTGTAAAGGCGGCTCCTGGAACTGTATTACTTAGTGCAGTAGCAGATGAAGGTAAGATAAAACTGCGCGAGCTTGAATCAGCTAATCCTCATTTAATGCGTGATGTATTGCCAAAGGGGGCAGCCCTCTATGGAGTGGAATGGAGGCCTAGTCCCAATGATTGGGCCGTATTAGAAGAAGAGCAGCAGACCTATGAAGCGGACCTTCTAGCGCAATATGAAAAGCGCAGAAAACAAGTCTTGTCCTTTATGCCAGATCCTTCCACTCATGATGCTATCACCTATACGGTGCGATCCGGAGATTATTTGGGACGAATCAGCACAACTTTAGGTGTGAAAATAAGTGACTTACAGAAATGGAACCGCATTAAAGGCAATACAATCTATCCCGGTCAAAAATTGACCGTTTGGGTACCAATGAACAAGCGTGAATCTGTTCAGGTAGCTACAGCTGTGCCAAAAAAAAATCCAAAAACCGCTTCAACTACCGAAAACAAGGCGCCCAACAAAGAAGTATTGGCTTTAGCCGGCGCATACATTACCTATGAGGTCAAGCCCGGGGATACCTTGTGGGGCATTGCTAACAAATTTCCCGGTGTCAGCGCAGATAATATCAAGACTTGGAATAAAGTCGATGAATTGATAAAAGCCGGTGAGCGCCTAAAAATCAATACCCAAACCATTACCGATTATTCTCCCGATAAATACCCTAGTACCCTTTAGGGCATGAATAAACCGGCACATCTTTTTTTATTTCTATTTGTCTTAGGTTCTCTTATGCTGGGGTTGAGTTTCCTTTCTCCAAAAGAGAAGTGGCAGCTGGGTCCATTCGAGATAGGGTATTACACCCCAGAAGAATTACTGGGTACGCTCTGGTCTGAAGATAGTACTGCGGACAATGCAATCGCAGTTCCCGAAAATTCCGTTTTGGATGCGCTCATAGAAGAAACGGATACTGTGACAGCCCCACTACTCTCCGAGGAAACCGAAATGTTGCCGGTGGCTGAACCGGTTGTTTTAGATACAGCAATACAGTTGGTCGATGTGAAGCTCTTTGCCTCATTCTTTGACGCATTGCATCGCCTATCTGCCGATCCCAATTCTCGAGTTAGGGTGCTTCATTTCGGAGATTCGCAACTAGAAGGTGATCGTATTACCATGCAACTACGTGATGCCTACCAGCGGAACTACGGCGGTACCGGCTTCGGTTATGTAGCGCTCCAACCGCTAGTCGCACCATCTTCTCTGGCTTTTGAAAATGAAGAAGGGCTCGTACGCAAGACCGTTTTTGGACGTCGCGATACGGCCTTCTCAGATATGAAATACGGGCATTTAGGTTCTTTCACCTTGGTAGAACCTAACGATAGCGGTCAATTTGTAGGGACAGTAGCATTCAAAAAACGAAAATGGGGATACAGTCGAGCAAGAAATTTCAAAACGGCTAAAATGCATGTAGCGGGGGAATCACCATCCATTGTCCAGATTTTAGTCGCCGATTCTATTTATTCTACCCGCATCTTTCCATCGGGCGAGTGGACGCTTGCGGTCGATGTACCTAATGAAGATAAATTTTCAATGCGTATCCGTTCTGAGCAGCAGGTCAGAGTGTATGGCATCAGTTTCGAAAGTCCCTTTGGTTTCCATGCGGATAACGTAGCTATGCGCGGTGCATCTGGGATGATTTTTACAAAAATGAATGGGGGGCATTTCAAAGCTTCTTTAGAACGCGAGGCCTACGATCTAATCATTTTACAGTTCGGTGGTAATGCTGTGCCTTATTTAAAGGATGAGGCGCATGTCGGTAGGTTTGCTCGCGCTTTAGCAAGACAAGCGGATTACTTGAAAAGACTTTACCCCAATGCAGCCTTCTTATTTATCGGCCCTTCGGATATGGCACGAAAAAATGGACTAGCATTTGAGAGTTATCCCTTGTTAGAAGAACTAACTCTTCAGCTACGAAATGAACTCCTATCACGAGGTATTGCGTTTTGGGATTTATATGATGTTATGGGTGGTTCAGGCTCCATGGTAGAGTGGGTAGATGCTCAGCCAGCTTTGGCCGTACGGGACTATATCCATTTCACACCCAAAGGTGCAAGCAAAGTTGGTAGATCACTCGTACGAGCCTTGAAAGTATTAGAAGACCAGTACAACGCAGTGATCGCCATGGAACGTGCTGAGGCTCAGCGTTTGGCTGATTCAGCTGCATTATTCAAACAAATGAATCAAGGCACAGGCGCCGCAACAGAAACCGTAGAATGAAGCAAAGACTCGCCTTATTGTTCATTGTATTCACTTTAGTGCTCCAGGGACAAGAGTCTATAGGTGCTCTTTCGTTGAAATATCCTTTTTTAGATACGACGAAACAGTCGCTCCAGTATTTTGGATCGGAAGACGCTTTGGAGTATTTCTTCAAGAAATTAGACCGTACCATATTTGAAGGGGAGGGTAAGGTTAATGTGGTACATATGGGCGGTTCTCATGTTCAAGGCGGAACGCTGAGTCACACGATGCGAATGAACTTGGCCCAATTGGCCCCAGAATTAAATGTGGAGCGTGGATTCTTTTTTCCGCACCGATTGGCGAATACCAATATGCCCGGTAATATTTATGTGAAAAAAATTGGGACTTGGGAGGGATGCAGAAATTCGATTCCACGTAATAATTGTCCATGGGGTTTCAGTGGGATTGATGCCATAACACGCGATAAAGACGCCGGTTTTGCAGTACAAAGTTTTAGTGGTCCTGGTGAAGCCTATGCATTTAAAGAACTTCGAATTTTTGAGCATTACCGCAGTAACACCATGGTGCCCGTGTGTTCACCTTCCCCGGACAGCACCTACGTAGATACCGTAGCAGGTGTACGCTGTTGGTTTTTTAATGCACTAGTCGATTCCGTTGGCGTTTCTTTTGACGCTACCAAAGAGGGCGAATCTCAGTATACTTTACAGGGGATACAAATGGTGCGTGATGAACCAGGCTTGATTTACCACGCTCTGGGGGTAAATGGGGCGGCAACGAAGTCATTCTTGCGCAGTGAGAATTTTATTGAGCAAGGGGCCTATGTGGCACCCGACTTGGTCATATTTGGACTGGGAATCAATGATGCATATAAGCCAGACAGTGATTGGCATCCGGAAGAATATAAAGCCAGATACGATACACTTGTGGATTGGTTCCGCACCATCAATCCAGATTGCGCCTTTATTTTCATGACGAACAACGACAGTTATTACAAGCGACGCACTCCAAACAAACATGCTTTGGACGTCGTTCGTGTGATGGAAGCGTTGAGCAAAGAACACGATGCCGCTGTATGGGATCTTTTCGGGGTAATGGGCGGTTTAAACAGTATAGCGCTTTGGGAAGAACATCGACTGGCGAAATCAGATAAAATTCATTTTACTAGAGCGGGATACCGGCTGAATTCTGACCTTCTGTTTTGGGCTTTTTGGGAGGCCTATGAGCAGCATTTAAAAACACTCGCCCCATGATGGAACAGTGGAATATTGTAGAGTGGTTCACCTACCAACAGGACAGTCCGTTGCTTTTTACGCAGCGCTATTTCTGGGTATTCTTTGCATTGGTATTGGCTGGCTACAGCCTTGTGTATAAACATACCGCCCGTCGTAACCTCTTTCTATTCGCAGTTTCCTTATTTTTCTACTACAAGACGAGCGGCTTCTACTTTATCATCTTACTATTCTCTACAATCGTAGATTTTGGTATTGGTTGGGCCATATTTAAGAATAAGGTAGGTTGGCAACGCCAAGCTCTGGTCGCTTTGAGCGTTGTGGTGAATCTTTTTGTCCTGGGATATTTTAAGTACGCTTATTTTGTTGCGGATTTTCTCCATGATTTAACAGGAATTGAATTAGAAGTAATCAACCAATTCGCACTTTGGACCAACAATGCGGTTGGTACTAATTTCGTTTTCGATCGAATCCTATTGCCCGTTGGAATCTCCTTTTTCACCTTTCAAACCATTTCGTACAGCGTCGATATTTACCGGGGCCATGTAAAGCCTGTTAAAAATATCTTTGACTTTGGTTTTTATGTCAGTTTCTTCCCACAATTGGTCGCCGGGCCCATTGTTCGCGCGTCCGAATTTATCCCGCAACTGTATCAACCGTATGCCCTGACAAAAGAGCGAGCAGGTTTAGCAGTATTCTGGATATTAAACGGATTACTTAAAAAATTGGTACTTGCAGACTACCTCGCGGTCCAATTCATCGATCGTGTTTTTGATAATCCTCAGCTGTATAGCGGTTTTGAAACCATGAGTGCACTCTTTGGCTACTCCATGCAAGTCTATGCAGATTTTTCAGGCTATACTGATGTCGCTATCGGTATTGCAATGCTCTTAGGATTCACTTTACCTAAAAACTTTAATAGCCCGTATAAGGCCTCTTCAGTTGCGGAATTCTGGCGACGCTGGCATTTATCATTGTCGACTTGGTTGCGTGATTACCTGTATATCCCCTTAGGGGGAAATAGAACCGGTTCCATTGCATCTTACCTTATAGTATTCCTCTTTTTAGTGATGATTGCTTTAGTGGTTGACCAGCCATTACTCTCCGTTTTACTGGGTGTGCTATTCGCTGGGGGCTATTTGCTCATGCGCTACAGTGCGACGGCAGAGCGTTGGGTTAACACGAATATTAACCTCATGCTGACCATGGTTTTGGGAGGTCTTTGGCACGGTTCGTCTTGGAATTTTGTAACCTGGGGGACACTGAATGGTGTGGGCTTAGTCGTCTATAAGAATTGGAAGAAAATTTCGCCGTGGGCGGACAAGTCACGCTGGTACAATAGGGCCATAGGTTTAGTGATCACTTTGGTATTTATCACCTTTACAAGAGCATGGTTCCGCTCGCCTACCTGGGACGGTGCTATTCAAATTCTCGCTAAAATTCCAAACGATTTTGGGTGGTCCACCGTTGGCGGTGTGCTCGCTGGGAATTGGAAATATTTTACAGTCCTTATCCTGGGCTATTGCATCCACTGGATTCCTAGTGTTCACAAGGCACGCCTTCGCTACGCCGTGAGCACCGCACCCGCCTGGGCGTTGTTTGCGCTCGCTCTTGCTGCAACCATGGTCATTTATCAAATCCTTAGCGCTGAGGTTCAGCCATTTATTTACTTTGCATTTTAGCAGCTACTACTTATCTTGAGGGAAAGCTAATACTGCATGTTTAAGGGACATAAGAGGATAGGTTTCGGTTGTATAACGGCGCTATTTGTGCTGTTTATATTCAGCTGCAATACAACGGAAGAAACCCTACGTCCACAGTTCATTACACTGTACCAGGCCGGCGAGCAGTTTAGCTTTCGCGGTTTACACGCTGTCGACGACAGCGTGGTCGTTGTTGGCGGTTCTGAAGGTAGTTTTTGCTTTAGTCTTGATGCCGGAATTCATTGGGAATTCATGCAGATCCCAGATGCACCAGAGAGTCAGTTCCGCAGCGTATGGGCCCAGGATCATTCCCACTTCATCGCTGTTAGCGCCGGAGCGCCTTCCTATATTTACTTTACGGAGGACCGCGGTGCACACTGGTCGCGCGTTTTTTCTGATACTGCACGATCGACTTTTCTCGACGGCATCACCTTTGCAAACGACACCTTAGGATGGGTTTTTGGAGATCCTGTGGATGGACGTTTTAAGCTCCTGAAGACTGTGGATGGCGGCCGCAATTGGACTGAAATCTCAGGACCTTCCGCTATTGACGGTGAAGCGGCTTTTGCTGCAAGCGGATCGTCCATTCTTTACCGCGAGTCAACACTGAGCATGGTCACTGGAGGCACGGTATCTCGCATACATATGTCGGTAGATGTAGGAGAAACTTGGACGGCAAAATGGCTGGAGTTGCCTCAAGGACTTCCTAGTCAAGGTGCATTCGCTCACGATTGGCACGACGGTCGTTACATTATTGTCGGTGGCGATTACCTCTACGATACTGCCGCATTGGGTAATAGTATAGAATACGATCCTGAAAGCGCCTACTATTCAGAGGCTGTAAAGTTTAAAGACCTCCCGTATAGTTCGGATGTGGTAAGTGCAGGACAGAATGTGTATTTTACCGGGACAGCTGGTATGTATTACGCCGATTCTGTTTTACATGAATTGGATACAACTGCCATGCACAGCCTTGCTTTCAGCGGAAAACATGTGTTTGCCTCCGGCCCAAAGGGTCGCATAGGATGTATTTTCCAAGGAACGCAAACGGAGTTAAATGAGTTAAAACGAGCAGTAAATAAACGATGACAAAATCAGGTATACCCCCCGTAACCTTTAAGAGAATCGCCACAGCCATGGGCTTTTCACCTATGGCGAAGGCAAACCTAGCAGAAGTCCACCGTATCGCTCAGAGATGTGATGCACAGATGTACGTGTTCCATATTGGCGCATGGAATGACCGCTGCGAGACGACCTATACAGGTTTCTTATCAGAGTTAGGTATATCAAAGTCTGACGTAGAATTGGTCTGTAAGGAAGGCGATCCCAAAGAGGAGCTACGTTTATTGTGCCAAGAAAACAGTATCGACTTACTTGCTTTAGGCGCTCTAGTTCGAGAGAACATGTTTAAGGTTTTTACGGTCAGTATTGCTCGTGATGTCTGCCGTAAGGCGAAAGTGAGCCTATTGTTATTGACCCACAGTAGAGTGGAGGGCATGCCTTGTGAGCGCATTGTCGTTAACGGTCTGGACCACCCTAAAACTTTAGATACGATTCGTACCTCCTTATGGCTTGGATCGAAATTGGGCAGTAAGGAGCTTTTCGTCGTGGATGAATTAAGTGAAAAGTCTTTAATTAAACCAGACGACGATAAAAGTCAATTAAACAGCGAGCGTAAAAGAAAGCAAATAGAACGCGAGCAACACAGCCGTATTGAAGATTTGCTACAGAACTGTCAGGTTCCAGTAAATCTAGATATCAAAGAACAGCATGTTTTTGGCAAGAGAGGATATACCATTGCTCATTATGCAAAAGCAAAACGAGCCGATCTTTTGATTGTCAATTCACCCGATACAAAACTGCGACTGTTCGATCGAATTTTTAAGCACGATTTAGAGTACATATTGGCCGATCTACCATCGGACGTTCTCATTGTTCATACCACTAAAGACAATGCCCATGAATAAGCCGAGTAGTGGATTTAAAGGATTTAAAGAAAATTGGCAGGCCGATCTAAAAGCTGGATTTGTTGTCTCGTTAGTCGCACTGCCCATATCGATAGCCTTGGCATTAGCCTCCGGTGCACCTGCCATTGCAGGGCTTATGGCAGCTGTTGTTGGTGGAGTAGTGGTAGCGCATCTAGGCGGTTCGTATGTTACCATTACAGGCGCTGGTAATGGATTGGCCGTTGTTACTCTAGCTGCAATCACTACTTTAGGGAACGGAGATATGCTTGCAGGCTATTATATGGCACTGGGAGCTATTGTTGTCAGTGGCGTTTTGTTATTCTTGTTGGGATCTGTCCGATTAGGCGTATTGGCCGATCTTTTTCCAACCTCTGCCGTGCAAGGCATGTTGGCAGCCATTGGTATCATCATTTTGGCGAAGCAAAGCCACGTAATGATTGGAATATTAAACCCTGAAAGTACGGCTCCTATTCCCTTGTTACTGGAATTTTTCAACTCCATAGAGGCACTGTTTTGGGCAGATGCAGGAACATGGAAAACGGCTGGGATTGGACTATTCAGTTTGCTACTACTTTCGGTATTTCCTAAGATTCGTGCACAATGGGTGCATTCTGTGCCGGCTCCGCTTTGGGTAGTTATTATTTCTGTCGCAGTTCAGATGATAGGTACGCGCATTTTAGGTACAAGCTTCTTCCCAGAAAAGTACCTCGTGAATATACCTGCGGACTGGATGTCTGCCTGGCGTATGCCCGATTTCTCCGGTATCACTAAAGGTCCATTCTGGGGTGCAGCAGTATCATTAACCTTTATCGCGAGTATTGAAAGTTTACTCTCCATAAAAGGTATGGACCGTCTAGATCCATACAAGCGTCGCTCTAATGTCAACAAAGACCTACGGGCTTTGGGTATAGCAACTGCCTTATCTGGATTGGTAGGTGGATTGAGTGTAGTAACGGTTATCGCGCGGAGTTCTGTAAATGTGAGCAATGGTGCTAAAACACGTTCGGCGAATTTCTTTCATGGTATTCTCATCTTAGTTTTTGTCTTGTTTTTCCGGACGCTATTAACACAAATTCCGCTTCCCGCATTAGCGGCCATACTAGTGTTTACAGGATATAAGCTATTAAATCCATCGCAATTCAGCCGAATAGCTAGTGTAGGACTAGAGCAGCTTTTTCTGTTTTTCTTTACGCTCTTTGCGACGCTCGTCTATGGGTTGATAATGGGTATAGTTTTGGGTATGTTGGCCACATTTGTAGTGCAAGTATTCATTACGGGCTCAGGCATCGATATTCTGCGTTATTTCTACCGCCCTAATACATTACTGTATGAAGAGGATGAACAGAAGTTCATCTTAAACATTAATTACTTCGCTAATTTCTTGAATTACCCTAGGTTAAAAAGTAAGCTAGACAGCGTACCAACTACTGCAACGCTAATTGCGGACTTCTCGAATACACAATTTGTAGACCACACTGTAATGGAACACCTTTCGGGGTACACAGAGCTCTTTGATCAAAAAGGAGGAAGCCTCGAACTGGTCGGGTTAGAAGCCTTCGCCCCAACTTCTTCACACCCTTTAGGTGTGCAGTCACGTGCGAATCGTTCAAAGTTCCGAATGCAAGGTTCTGCAGGAAGTGCGCAAGGACCAAGGTTAAGCGCGAAGCAAGAAAAATTGAGTGCATTCGCTGTACTCAATGGATTGAAATTCACAGCGTGGCCCCAGTCTAAATGGGACGGATTAGTGGAGCAGTTTAAATACTTCAACCACCGTCGTATAGATTATACTACCAACCTTCTAAAAGATGTTGATCAAAACTTCTATGCTTTGGAGGTAAGCTCACACAGTGGTGAGTTTATTATGAAAGACAGTCAGCATTTGGCTTGTGTTGTTATGGATCCTCAAGTATCCAATTTACCCGAATTTGTTTTGGATCGAGAACGAATATTCTCGCGTTTGGCACAATATGCGGGGGTAAAAGATGTGGAAGTTGGTAATCCTCTGTTTGATGCGAAATTTAAATTGAAAGGTCCCGATCCTAAGGCAATTAGGGCATTCTTCACTAAGAAATGTGTAGACTTTTTACTCGAGCATCCGGATTTCCATATGGAGAGTAACGGAAAATCTATATTAATATTCCACAAAGAACGTGTTGCGAGTGTGGCAGAGTTCAAATTGATGGTTAGTTTTGCACGCGATTGGGCAAAGCAGATCTAAGTACCATCTTTTAAAGCGTACGAATAGAACCTTTGCCTAATGCTATTGCGCTGTGGGACGCTGACTGTCCTTGCTTTAAAAGCAGCGGCTAACGAATAAAGAACCATTCACAATGAGTAATGATTTAAAAACCACCGCACTGACCCATGTTCATGAAGCTTTAGGCGCTAAAATGGTACCATTCGCAGGGTACAGTATGCCGGTTCAATACAACGGGTTAAAATTAGAGCATGCTGCAGTTCGAGAGGCGGTAGGAATGTTCGACGTGAGTCACATGGGCGAATTCTTCGTTGATGGGCCTCAAGCACTCGATTTTCTGCAATTAGTAACCTCTAATGACATCAGCCGATTACTACCCGGTAAAATCCAATACAGCTGTATGCCAAACGCACAAGGCGGTATTGTAGATGATTTATTAGTGTACTGCTTCTCTGCTCAGCATTTTATGCTGGTTGTGAATGCATCAAACATTGAAAAAGATTGGAATCACCTCATGCATTATGCATCACAGTTTGATGTCACACTCCGTAATCAAAGTGAGGACTATAGTCTGTTAGCCGTTCAAGGACCGAACGCTATTCCTTTGCTTCAAACGCTCACGGAGATCGATTTAGCAGCTATCAAATACTACAGTTTTACAGTAGACGCTTTAGCTGGAATAGACGATGTGATAATATCTGCAACAGGTTATACGGGTTCAGGAGGTTTTGAATTGTATGTTCCCAATGCGGTCGCTGAATCACTCTGGAACGCCATAGTAAAAGCAGGTGACTCTCATGGATTGCTGCCTGCAGGTCTTGGTGCTAGAGATACCCTCCGTTTAGAGATGGGGATGGCGCTCTACGGAAACGATATTGATGATACTACCAGTCCTATTGAAGCAGGTCTTTCGTGGATTACGAAATTTACCAAAGACTTTGTCTCTTGCGAGCTCTTTCAGGCCCAGAAAGAAGCAGGTGCGGAAAATAAGCTTGTTGGCTTTGAAATGATAGATCGAGGTATCCCTAGACACGATTATCCTATCGCAGATGCATCTGGAGTCGTGGTCGGTCGCGTTACCTCAGGAACGAATAGCCCTTCAACAGGTAAAAATATTGGTATGGGGTATGTACCTACAGCCTTGTCAAAGGAAGGTTCAACATTTTTCGTTATGATTCGTAATAAACCAATCAAAGCGCAGGTGGTAAAGCTTCCGTTCTACAAGAAATAAGTACCGAATGGACGAAACGAAAAAGACGCATCTTTCGATGCGTCTTTTTTTATGCATAAAAAAGTGGCGCTGCTTTCCCTCAACGCCACTTTAACCCAAATACAAACAGAGTGAACGGAAAGATTGTTGAGCGTCTACAATGCAGCTTTAACAGCCTTGCCAGCTGGATGATGGCTGTATCGGTCTAAATATTCAGCAACATTGTAGGTATATTCTTTACAACGGTTGTTATTTAAGCACTTTACCTCACGGACCGTTCCAGCTTCAGCATCCAGAAAGACTTCAATAACGCTTTCAGGATTGTTGATGGTGTAAAGTGCGGTTTGTGTAGGTGTTACAGTGCTTAATTCAGTCATTGTAGTGTGTTTTTAGATTGAAATCAATAAAATTTATTATTTATTGAACAGAATGCAAAAATACAATAATAAATGTGAATTAAAAACAAAAGCGAGAATATTAGGAAGGCTTATGCCTATAAAAATGAGGTAACATGTCCGATTATCAAGTAATTTAGCATGGTTAATAAAACCTAGATACTCATTATGAAGATTGATAAACTCGACAAGCAGATTCTGGAGTATTTAGTGAAGGATGCACGTAAACCCTTTACTGAAATCGCCAAGGATTTATTAGTTAGTCCTGGTACTATTCATGTTCGCGTTAAGAAGATGGAACAAATGGGTATCATTAAAAGCACCTCAATAAGTGTCGATTATGAAAAATTGGGCTTTGGCTTTATTGCCTACATAGGGTTGTATACCTCAAGATCGTCAACTTCACCTCAAATTATAGATGCGCTAGTGAGCGTACCAGAAGTAACAGTTGCACATTTGGCTACCGGCAAATATGGGATTTTCTGTAAAATTCGTTGCCGCGATGCTTCTCATGCAAAGGATGTTATCTTTAGAATCAACGATATAGAGGGTGTAGAGAATACTGAAAGTATGATCAGTCTTGAGGAAAGTATTAATTCAAATACAGGACTGCTTAAACTTATCATTGAAGAGGGTAAATAGCTAACCTTTAAGTATGTACATAGTAGAAGGGCCCGGTACACTCGTACCGGGCCCTTCCGTTTCACTTAGGTTTGTAGTCATTAGTAATATGCAGGACGCCGAACATTGGTGAAGTGTTTTGCAAGGCGAAGTACCTGTCGACTGTACCCATATTCGTTGTCGTACCACACATAGAGTACGGCCGATTTCCCATCTTCTGTGACTTGTGTAGCATTTACATCATAGATGGATGGGCAGGGATTACCAACGATATCAGAGGAGACCAATTCGTTTGACATATTGTAATGAATTTGCTCCACCAATGCACCAGATAAAGCGGCTTCTTTTAAACTATGGTGCATGGTTTCTAGATCTGTGGGATGTTCCAATTGCAGGTTTAGAATAGCCAACGAACCGTTAGGTACGGGCACTCGGATGGCAGAGGATGTGAGTTTTTTGCCCAATCCTGGAATGCATTTATCGACTGCTTTGCCCGCTCCAGTTTCCGTGATGACCATGTTCATCGCAGCCGCTCTACCACGTCGATACTTACTGTGCATATTGTCCACAAGGTTTTGATCGTTCGTGTATGCATGAATAGTTTCGAGGTGACCGCGTTCAATGCCGAAGTGATCGTTTATTACCTTGAGTACAGGAGAAATAGCATTTGTGGTGCAGCTCGCTGCAGATATTATTCGATCACTCTGAGCAATACTGCTTTGATTGACGCCATGAACTATGTTCGGTATTCCTTTACCGGGTGCGGTCAGTAGTACTTTATCGACGCCTTTTCCTTCTAAATGTTTACTAAGGGCTGATTCGTCCCGGAAGGCGCCTGAGTTGTCAATAAGTAGGGCTTTGTTGATGCCGTAGGTTGTGTAATCCGCTTTGGTGGGGTCCGGAGCAGGTATAAAATAAACGGGGCGGCCGTTGATGATTAGTGCGAGGTTTTCTTCATCAACCTTTAAGGTGCCGGGAAAATCTCCATGCACAGAATCTATTTTCAAAAGTGA
Organism: Schleiferiaceae bacterium; assembly: GCA_965204625.1. GTDB lineage: Bacteria > Bacteroidota > Bacteroidia > Flavobacteriales > Schleiferiaceae > UBA10364. Next base: position 1,157,410 of record CBDBET010000006.1, on the reverse strand, counting down.
AGCTCTTTTGTGCAAACTTGCTGCATCAATACTTCGAACTGCTACTGCGCGCAGTCGGAGTTGATTGCCACTTCCTTCTTGAACGATTAATTCTCTGGCTAATAATCGGCCAATGCGACCAAAGCCAAATAGTATTACATCGCGAGGTTCTAGGGTAGTAGGCTTAAAGAAGCTACCTAAATGGTCCATGATCCAATGGTCAGCCGTATCATCCGTTTGCGACCATTCGTGAGTGATACGGCCGATGTCGAGCTTCGCATGCTCGATAGCGGTTCGCTTGAGAGCTAGAAGCATCTCGAGTGTATCTTCAACGCGGATGGCTTTACCGACAAAATCCGAGGCGTACTGGTGCAATTCCAATACTTGGCTTGCGCTTTTATCCCGGAGCTGGTTACGGAACATGGTTATTTCAATGCCTCTGTTGTAAAAGAGTTCGTGTACGCAGGCACTTACGTCCACTGCGAGACGTTCGTTTTGGATACGATGCCTCACTTTCTGAGTATACTCTTGTTGAGCAATCATGTGATAGTTTTTGGTGGTTCTAAGTACAAAGTTAGGGCAGGATATTAGAGATAAAAAGGTTTATTTGTACTTGTTAATGAGCTATTAAACAGTCATTTAAGTGGGTTTTAAACAGTGTAAGTTGTACACTTTTACGAATGACTTTGGCGTAAAAAAATCCCCCAGCTGATCAGTTACGTTCAGTGGGGGAGTGTACCAGGGCAATGAAGCACTATTACCACTCAAAAGCGTAGTAATTTGCTTTACCATTGGGTTCAAATCCTTGGATAAGGACGCCGTCGCCTGGGTTGAACTGTCGTACAAGTCGATCAAAACTTTCAACGTTCTCTACATAAACGTTATTGAGTTTTACAATGATGAAATCCTTAGGTATACCCGCTTTTTGAAATCTACCACCCAATATTTTAGAAACTCTAATGCCGTAGCGAAGTCCTAAGCGGCGCTTGTCTGTACTGCTTAATTCCTCGAGTTCGGCGCCGAAATTTCGAAGTAATTCTTCCTCTTTAGTGAGCATTTCGGTAGTGCCTAGTTTATTTTTGAGTACTACTTCGAAGGCTTTGTTTTTTCCTGAACGGTTCACCACTACTGAAAGTTTTTCTCCAGGTCGACGCTGCCCCAATGCCTCGGTAAGGTCGGCTCCTGAAGCAATGGACTTTCCGTTGACATTTATAATGACATCTCCTTTGGTGATACCAGCGTCGTCCGCCGCTCCTCCGGAAATTACATTTGCTACATAAACTCCTTTATTGACTTCTAAGTTTAATTCTTCGCTTAATGCGGCGGTTACTTCATTGTAGTTGATACCTATGAATGCACGTTGTACTCGCCCGTACTCCTTTAGATCATTAACGACCTTAAGCATGAGGTTGGCAGGGACTGCGAAACTGTAGCCTTCAAAGGAGCCACTTCGAGAAGAAATGGCGGTATTGATTCCTACTAATTCTCCAGCAGTGTTGACTAGCGCACCTCCGGAATTACCTGGATTAACAGCAGCATCCGTTTGTAAGAAACTTTCAATCGCGCTTTGCTCGTCGATAATATTGATGTCTCGACCTTTTGCAGAAATAATACCCGCTGTAACTGTGGAGGTTAGGTTGAACGGGTTGCCTACTGCAAGAACCCATTGGCCTAATCTTACTTCGTCGGAGTTTGCAACGTCTACCTTCGTCAATGCATTACCCTCTATTTTTAATAAAGCAATATCAGTAGTGGGATCCGCCCCGATCAATTCTGCTTCGTATTCGTCATTGTTTGAGGTCGTCACCACAATGGTCTTTGCACCTTTGATGACGTGATTGTTGGTGACGATATAACCGTCTTCGGTAAGAATAACGCCGGATCCGGAGCCTTCTACTTCAAGCTTTTCTGGGGTAGATGGCCGACCAAAGAATAAATCATTGAAAGGGTTGTAGTAATTCTGAACACGCTCGGCAGTGGTCTTCACGTGTACTACTGCTTCCACTGTGCGCTCCGCTGCTGCAACAAAATCTGTTGGAGCAGAGGGCAGTGGACGGTCTGTAGTCAAATTCGCTTGTGAGGCGCCTTGATTCGTATCCTCAATAATGACGGTTTTTCCAGTCCATCCCAAACTGTGCGCGGCTCCAAGCGCCACTAAGCCACCTATGGCAGTAAACATTATGGGGCGACTTATGGATTTCAGTAATGCTTTCATAAGGTTCATTCGTTAGATTCTTGTTTCCTTCGTACCTTCATATTGTACACCAAATCAACGCACATACCTCATCGAAACGCATAACTTTAACGCCTTTTAACACCTACTGGCATGTCCTACGTAGAATTTTATAAATACCACGGCGCTGGAAATGATTTTATCCTTATCGATAATCGATCCGGTACGCTGACTATAACGACCGAAACCATAGCACATTGGTGCCACCGAAATTACGGTGTGGGCGCCGACGGATTAATGTTATTGGAAGCACCTAAGGTGGAAAGTGATCACTTTTACATGCAGTATTTTAATTCTGATGGAAGAGAAAGTACCATGTGTGGTAATGGCGGTAGATGCATTGCGCGGTTTGCGGTGGATTTAGGAATTACCGCTGAGGGCACGTTGAATTTTCATGCCATTGATGGGCCACATACTGCTGTGGTCTCTCAATCGAGCGTTGCCTTAAGTATGATCGATGCCCCTGCTGTTATCTCTCGAAACAATGGTTTCTTTATTGATACGGGCTCTCCACATCACGTTGAGCATCGGGAGCCGGGACCAGATTTTGTAGGCACGGCTCGCCCTATTCGAAATGCATATGGACCAGATGGTGCGAATGTAAATTTCATTCAAGCGTGTGAAGGCGAACTTTCTATACGTACATACGAACGCGGGGTAGAAAACGAAACATTGGCGTGTGGCACAGGTGCAACTGCAGCAGCGATGGTTGCGGTAGCCGAAGGCTGGGTGCCTTCTGCACCGGTAAGGCTCTATGCACAAGGCGGAATATTGACGGTTGATTTCAAAGGAAGTGGACCTTTTACAGATGTCGTGCTAACCGGACCTGCAATGCAAGTATTTAAAGGATTGTTACCATTATGATTAAAGTAACGGATAACGGATTCTTGCGCGCACCTGAGCCGGAAGACCTCCAGTGGCTTCACGGCATTGAAAATGATGCATCGCTTTGGTATTTAGGAATAAGTAAGGAGCCGTGGAGTAAAAAAGTGTTGGCCGATTATTTGGCCGCACAACCAGGCAACCTACAACGTGATGGTCAACTTCGCTTACTCTTTGTTTTTAACGGGACAACGGCAGGTGCTATTGACCTTTTTGATTACGACCCTGTAGCTCGTAAAGCTGGAGTCGGAATTGTACTTTCGGAGGCGTTTCGCGGTAAAGGATTAGGTAAAATGATCCTAAAAGCTTTCGATTCGTATTGTTTTAAGACACTTGGGTTGCATAGTCTTTATGCTCATGTTCCTATGAATAATGATGCCTCCATACAATTGTTCGAACAAAGCGGATACCGGGCGGTTGGAACCTTAGAAGATTGGGTCTGGTTTGACGGTACTCATCAAAATGCACAACTCTTTCAAAAATTAGTTTCATGAGAAAACTGATGGTGATTACAGTAGGCGTGGTTATTCCGGGTCTATTGCTCGTATTGGTTTGGAAAGGCTATAATGCGGTTTTCGAAGCAAATGTCAATCCGGAATTGGCACCCTATGAATTATATGTAGAACCCGGAACCACATTGGAAACAGTATATGAGGCGTGGTTTGAATCCGGCCTATTACTTCAGCCGGAAGGTTTTTACTTGATTGGTAAGAAAAAGGGATTGGATACGCTCAATACGGGACATTACCTCATCGAGGAGGGAATGAGTAGCAATGGAATCGTAAATATGTTGAAAGCAGGGTTACAGACTCCTGTGAAGGTAAGTTTCAATAGCGCTAAGGACCTAAGCGATCTCGCGGACCAATTGAGTCCTCAGCTGATGGTCGATGCAGCTGCCCTCAATGAAGCATTGCAAGCACCCATGGAAGGATGGGAAGGGCCTTTGAAGCAAGGCGCTTTTTTACCCGATACCTATGAGTTCTATTGGAACGCCAGTGCAGAGACTGTCGCAAATAAGCTTTATCAGAATACCATTTCATTTTGGACGCCTTCGCGTATTCGTCAGGCAAATGAATTGGGCTTGACACCAGGGGAGATTAGCACATTGGCTTCCATAGTAATGAAAGAAAGCAGTAAAGCCGACGACCGTCCGAAAGTGGCTCGTTTGTATTTGAACCGATTGGTAGCAGGAATGAAGTTGCAGGCAGATCCTACGGTCATCTATGCTATACAGCAAGAAAATCCTGCTGCAGTGGTGCAACGTGTTTTACGAAGAGATTTAACCATTGATTCGCCGTACAATACGTATAAGAATGTAGGTCTTCCCCCTGGACCTATTTGTGTTCCCGAGAAGGCAGCACTATTAGCTGTGTTGAACGCTCCTGAGCATGATTATATCTTCATGTGTGCGGATCCCGATCAACCTGGTTATCATGCTTTCGCACGTAATTATGCAGGTCATTTGGTAAACCAACGCAAATGGACGAATTGGCTGAATAGCAGAAAGATATATAGATAACTGATATTTATTGCTTAAAGCTCTCCACGCTTTACTTAAAAAAAACACCCCCGCATTCCCGAGAGAAGTGCGAGGGTGAAAAAAAAGAGTTGGTTGTTGTATTACTCTACAATCAAACGTTGAACATCTGTTCCAATAGGGGTGACAGTCTCAACAAGATACATACCTGCAGCCCATCCAGAGGTCTCGATAGTAAAGGTTTGTATTCCAGAAGTACCATGTACCGTACGTTGTTCGAGGATTTGTCCCTGTGTATTACGCACAGTGATTATAACATCTGCATCGCTTTGGAAGCTGATTGGTAATTGCGCGATCCCTGAAGTGGGGTTCGGGTGAATGTTACCAACGCCAATGTTTTGTTCTAACTCCTCTTGACCTATGACATAAATTTTATCGTTGTCACTGGTTTTGTAGAAACAGAAATCGTCAATAGCCCATCCGGCTTTATTAATAGTCTCATCAGAGCCAAAGCGGAATCTAAAGATGGCATTACGCGCTGTATCAACCGCTAGGTTGATGGTAGCTTGTTCCCACCCGTTACTAACACCCGTCCAACCAGGTTTGAAGATGTCCAATGAAGTAACAAAGCTGGTATTGAACCACGTCGCACCGAAGAGGTTTGTACCTACAGTGTGCCAGGAGATACCCCCATCAAAAGTGACATCTACGGTTCCTCCATCATGATAGATTTCGGTAGAGAAAGCATGCATGAATTCGTAGGTATACGTCTGACCGGAATCTAAGCGGAATACTGGTGTATAGAGCGCTGAAGAGTCACGTTTCTTGTAATTAGAGTCTAGATCAGTCATCCATGCATTCGAACCACTATTTGCAGAAACTAAAGGAGCCATATTCGGCGTTCCTACTTCCCAAGCAGTTTGTCCGTCCTTTACGAATGCATTTAAGGTCAGCCATGGTGATATGGCGGGGTCATCAAAATTATTACAGTAAGAACTATCTACAGACATAATAATCTTATCCAGAACAGTAATGTCTGCACAGATTTGGTCATCACTTGGATCATTATCAGGCTTACTGTCAGGACGTGAAGTACGTATACAAACGTTGTAAAGTCCACTTGCAGGGCTAACCCAATCCTGATCAAATTCGTACCACGATGTTTTTCTCGGTACTAATGGAGGATTGAAGACTACCTGCTCCGGGTTAGACCATGTAGTTCCACCATCGGTACTGAATTCAACCAAACAGCTGTCAAGGACTTTCGCACCTGTATTTTTAATGAGGGTCTTCAGGTGGTTGTTCTGATCAGGTACTGGTAAGTATTCCACAGTGGTCACATCGATAGGTGCGGCACTGTTTTGCGGTGGGATGTAAACTTCTACTTTGTCTAAATTCCAACCGTCACTATTTCCTGTTCCCGACTTCATGCGTGCACGAAGAATTAACGGCGCCGCAGAAAAGTTCCAGGTTGATAATGGCCAAGATGAAGACATTTGACCTTGCGCACCAACCCATGCGTCACCTACTGAAGAGGTACCTGTATTGTACCAGTTGGTACTTACTACGTTTTGTGGATCCCAGAATCCAAGTGTATTCCATGTTCCACCTCCTTGGAATTCGATCAGTGCAACGTCACCGGCTCCTAAATCAACATCGTGAACCAGACGTAATTCTGCACCAGCAATAGTATCAAAGCCGATAAATCGAGGGAAGTATAAGAATTCTTCCAGACCGCCAGGCACATTTTGGTTAGGACGCGTAGCCATACCGTTATTGTTACCTAAGGCATTGATTTGATCAACTTTCCATAAATCTAGAGCACCTGAAACGAAGAACCCTGAAGAATCACCATCGTTACAGTTTTCGAAATCTTCTACAAATCCAGACTGAATATAAACTTCAGGCCAACCTGCACTCTTGACATAAGACGAATCGTTCCATGAATGGTTGTCATTCGATTTTGTAGTGTAGGCGTATACCTCAAAAGTACCTTTTGGCCAGGCAACACTATTTGTGTTGTCCGTAACTAGTACGTTACCGCCAGCTGGGATAGAACCGCTATGGGTAAATGTATATGTGGTACTAACTCCTGCATTTGTGCCACAAGTAGGGGTTACGGTATACGTTACCGGAACATTGCTCTGAGCATTCTTACCGAAGTTTCTGACTTTAAATTTCGCTTTCTGAGTGGCTGGACCACCTACCATATTAATACGAGCGACGGGGTTTTCTATTGCATCAACACCAACGTCAACATTGGCCTTGTCCACAATAACAATGTCGTCGAATGCAATATCTGCAGCGACTCCAAATCCAGACTTCTGCGCTATAAAACGAAGCTTAATGAGATTACCAGCTTGAGCACTAAGATCAACCTCGTAGAAAGACCAGTTGTCTTTTTCATCAGTGAGCGTAGTTGTATATGGTGTCATCGGATTAGTCCAGAAGTTATCTCCCGATTTGATCCACTGTACACGAATAGCTCCGATGTCAGCTCCGTACATGTGGTGACGGAACTGAAGCACAGGCTTAGTCATGTTGCTCAAATCCAGACATTTCGATACAAGCGTTGCCGAAGCTGGTGAAAGACCATAGTTCCCTTCTGTAACTAAATAGTTTCCTTGGGCACTTTTATCCTCTATAGGTCCTGAACCTATAGTTGGGGTCCATTCGTCACCTACCATAAATGCAAATTCACCGCTATTACTCGCTGGAACGGGTGTGAACACATCTAATGGGAAACTACCCGCATTTCCTGCTGTGTTGTTTCCTACAGTTGTTCCTGCACCATCAAAGTCTAATACGTAGGGGAAGGTCGAGTATGGCTCTTCATGCACAATTCTGATCGGCCCAATAGTATCGTTTGTTGCAACCGTATCACCAGGTTGTTCTGTATACACCCAGATGTCATAGATTCCGTAACCACTTAGGTTGGGTCCTGTGGCAAATGTGTAGAAAGTTGAATCACCCGTTTCTAAAGTCTTTTGAGTAATGTATTCTGTGTTAGTTTGATTCGTTGTGGTTCCAGCCGTATTGGTGTAGTCAAATTCCCAAGTAACAGGAACACTGTCAAGGCTGGTACATCCGTTATTTTGAATCCATAAATCAATGGTTTCGTTATTCGAATACGAACAATAGCCATTTTCAGGGTTAAAGACATCACGAAGCGCCACTTCATAGGTTGGCGGTTCATAAATGCGTATGTTATCAATTGCTACATCACCTTTCAGTGAATTCCCTCTATTCACAGAGAAACGAATACGCGCATAGTCTCCTGTAATGTCGTTCAATGCAACAGAATAAGTTTTGAAGGGATCAGTTGACTTCGTTTGTTGTTGACCGTCAATACGTGCTAAACCAGTATACGCTGAGGTATTAAACCCAGTATCCGCAGTAATTGCGAGGAAGTCGACGTGCGCGCCATACATGTGGTAGTCGAATTCTAGGATTGCACAGTTGTAGCTTCTCAAATCTAAACAAGGCGTGATAAAGTGTGCCTTATCATTCGATGAACCTTGTTCAGCTTCTGTGTAAATATATTTTCCGCCACCATTTGGAGAAGCATCACCGTCGGGTCCCGTTAAGTTGGTTGCAGTACCCCCGGTTCGAATTGACCACGCAAACCCTATAGTATTTTCGTTGGGTATGACTTTATAGTTTTGGCCATAAGGTGGATTCTGATCTGGGAAGTTACCACGGTGGCTAACACCTGTAGCTCCTGTACCAGATCCAGCAACCCAGTAAACGTTATTTTCAAAATCCTGATCGACAGGTAGCGTAGTTGAATAGGGGAAAGAGCTTTGCGTTGTCGTTCCACAAATAGGGGGTAGACCCGCATCTCTCCAGAACCTGTAAGCGAAAATTGGTGCAGATTCTAATGGATCTCTTACGACGTTCGGGCAGGCACAATCAAAAATACGTACGTACCATTCGATGGTATCGTGAATGTCGATATTTCCAAAAGTGTAGGTGTATTGAGACGAATCTGGACAATTGCTAGAGAAAGATGAGCTCATCAAAGAGTCACTCCATGTTCCCCAAGAACTCGCTGAATAATCGTAGCGGCGCATGTATATGCGCATGCTATCAACACCAACATTGTCTTTCCCTTTTACCCGGACTACCTGCGTTGGCATGTAGCGTGCGCCAATTGGTTTGGCAGGAACACTCACATTTACCCAATCCATAGTCGGCGGCTCTAATTCACAAGGAGCCCCTTCAACCATTATGTTGTCCACAAACCAGCCATCTAGTGCTGCAGGTGACGGTGTACCTGTTTTGTTTGACATGATGAAACGCAACTTACAGTTGGCATAACCGTATTGCGAGTTTGTATTGTCGTAAGTTCCTAAATAGCTGCTCAAGTCAAATGTTTCGCGCGCCCACCAGTCAGATGCTGTAGTTGGCGTAGGTCCTGTTCCAGTGTTGGAATTACCAATAGTAGGTCCATACCAATAGGGGGTAAGTAGTTGTGACGGGTAAGATAATTCGTTAAACCAACCCTGCGAACTAAACTGAGGACTACCTCCTTGGTAATGTGTGCTGGTTAAATTCACCCAAGTCGCTCCGTTATCACGTGACATTTGGATGAACGCTTTTTGGATGTAACGTATTTTACAAATCTGGTCGAATGTCAACCTGACGTTGGTGTAAGTTACCGTAGTGAAGGCATCCGTTTCGAAAACAATCGAGTCATTCGCATAGATCTGCGTATGAAAGGACGCATTGCCTGTGGTCTTGATGTACGATGTATCGTTCCAAGAGCGCGTGGCGTTGGTGGAATCCGTGTTGTAGTTTGCGGCAATTGAGTCGGCACCTAAGGTTCCATCGAAATTTTCCGTGTAAACGGTGTCAATTGGCGGAGCAAATTGTCCAAAAACCGCTGGGGAAGCGAGGGCAATTAGGAGTACAGCTAGTAAGCTTTTCTTCATTTTAACGCGTTTGTGTTAACGTATTTTCAGGGTAGTTACAAATATATAAAAATGGGAATGCGCCCGACCTGAAAGTCAATAAAAGTGGCACTTTAATGTGCCAATGTTAAAATGTATTGATTGAGCTTATTTTACGTTGAAGTAAAATACACGTTTCTCCTCGAGAAATAGTTCTAATAAATCTTCACGTTCCACGCGTCCTACACCCGCTGGCGTACCCGTAAAAATGAGATCCCCCGTCTTTAAAGTGAAGTATTTTGAAACGTGGCTAATAATCTCATCTACAGAAAATAACATGTTTGCTGTGGAACCGGATTGAACCGTAGTTCCATTAATGTTTAGATGGAAATTAATGTCCTGAATGTCCTTGCCGATTGTTGCAAGAGGAAAGAACTTTGATACTGCTGCTGATCCGTCAAAAGCCTTTGCTTTTTCCCATGGCAGTCCTTTCTCTTTACAATGCGCTTGTACATCTCTCGCAGTGAAATCAATACCTAAGGCAATTTCACTGTAGTATTTATGAGCAAAACGCGATTCGATATGTTTGCCCAATCTATTGATTTTGACTACGACTTCAATTTCGTGGTGTACATCGTTGCTGTGCTCTGGTATGAAGAATGGGTGTTTCTTGAGAAGGATTGCTGTATCCGGCTTGAGGAACACCACGGGCTCCTCCGGTATAGGATTGTTGAGTTCCTCAGCATGTTTAGCGTAATTCCTCCCAATACAAATGATTTTCATCGCCGACGTTTTACTATTTATTGAAATTCTTGAGTCGTATCGCGGTTAAAACCTTTTTAGTGTAAAGCGGGAAATCAGCGTTCTGAATCCAACTAAAATACCCAGGGTTTTCTTGCAAAACAGATTTTACCGTCATGCCACGGTATTTTCCAAAAGTAAAAATTTCTTCATCCTCATCGTTAAATGCGATAAAGCCTGCGAAATCCGCAACACGCTGTCGATTAGAGAATTCCGAAAGAAAATTCATGTCATTATCTAATTCTTCATAGCGTTCGATTTGTGCTTTCAAGACTTCATAAGTTGCTAGCACATCGGCTTCTGCTGTATGTGCTCCGTCTAAATTTTTACCACAATAAAATTTATAGGCAGCACTCAACGTACGCTGTTCCATACGGTGAAAAATGTTCTGCACGTCAACAGCTTTGCGCTTACCCATTTCAAAATCGATGTCCGCGCGCAAGAATTCTTCTGCCAATAAGGGGATATCGAATTTATTACTGTTATAACCAGCGAGATCACTATCACTTATGAGTTGATGTACAGTCGCTGCCAATTCTTTAAACGTAGGCTCGTTAGTTACATCGTGGTCGTAAATCCCATGCACAGAGGAAGCACCAGCAGGAATGGGTACCGATGGATTCACCCGCCACGTATGCGTTTCTTCTGTACCATCGGTATGGATTTTATGGACACAGATTTCTACTATGCGATCACTGGTAACATTGACGCCTGTAGTTTCTAAGTCGAAAAAACAGATGGGACGAGTAAGATTCAATTTCATTGGAGTACGATTAGATTCAAAAAAAAGCCACCCCTAAGGGCGGCTTTATAAAGTTATAAATTTTGGAATTAAATCTCCCGATCTAAATCCCATGATTCTAAATATTCGGCGACTCGTTTAACAAACATGCCTCCCAGTGCTCCGTCTACCACACGGTGGTCGTAGCTGTGGCTGAGGAACATCTTGTGGCGAACTGCAATCATATCACCTTCTGGCGTTTCAATGACGGCGGGCTTTTTAACTATTGCACCTGCGGCCATAATGGCTACCTGCGGTTGATTGATGATAGGGGTACCCATAACGTTTCCAAAAGTTCCAACGTTGGTTAAGGTATAGGTTCCTCCGCTGATTTCATCAGGCTTGAGTTGGTTGTTTCGAGCACGATTGGCTAGATCATTCACAGATTTTGTGATGCCCAACAAGCTTAATTGATCTGCGTTTTTAACGACAGGAACAATCAGATTACCCGAAGGTAGAGCGGCTGCCATACCCACATTGATATTTCCGTGTTTAATGATGTTTGTACCGTCAATACTCACATTGATCATTGGGAAATCTTGGATGGCCTTAACGATGGCTTCCATAATAATCGGGGTAAAGGTTATTTTTTCTCCATGCTTTTTCTGGAATTCACCTTTTACTCGGTTACGCCACAGCACAACTTTCGTCATATCTGCTTCAACGAAGCTCGTTACGTGAGGAGAAGTTTGAACTGAATTAACCATATGGTCAGCAATGAGTTTTCTCATGCGGTCCATCTCAATTATTTCATCTCCGGATCCAACATTGATTGCAGGTGCTGCAGTTTTAGGGGTAGGAGCGGAAGCCGGAGTTGCAGGTACTGTGGCTGCAGCTACAGCATTTGGTGCTGCACTCGCAGCTGGTGCTTGATCAGCTTTCGACTGACGTCCGCCTTCGAGATAGGCGATAATGTCTTTTTTAGTCACTCGACCCTCTTTACCGCTTCCTGGTATTTGATCCAATTCCGATTGACCAATTCCCTCTTCTTTCGCCATAGAACGCACGAGCGGTGAATAGAACCTACCGTTTGAATTCTTAGAAATAGGTCCACTAGGCTCGGGCGCGCTCACGGTTGCCGCCGCCGCGGCTACTTGAACTTCAATTTCAGCCGCAGCTACTGCTGGTTCTGGTATGTTCTCAGACGTAGAAGCATCAGCAGTTGAGCCACTGTCTTCGCCTTCTACTTCTATAATTGCGATGGGGCTGCCTACTTCAGCAACTCCGTTAACATCTACTAAAATTTTGACTAATGTTCCGCTAACAGGAGAAGGTACTTCACTGTCTACTTTATCGGTGGCAACTTCAACTACGCTTTCTTCAGCGTCAATGACGTCACCAACGTTTTTCAACCAGTTCGTTACGGTAGCTTCTGCAACGGATTCGCCCATTTTGGGCAAGATTAATTCAAACTGAGCCATTGAATTTGGGTTTTTCGGTCCTCGAATTTACGGCAAAAAATCCCACTATTACTATTGCGCTAGAATTTGCTTAGTTCCCAGAGCTGGCGCAAATCGGACTTTAATTCTGCTTCTTTTGCATAGTTGGTAACAAGAGCGGATACACTTTGCGATACGTTCAAGACTTTCGGGATTCCGGTTTCGATATCGAAAATCGGAGGAGGAAGAATCGGCAAGTGATTTTTGGCCGCTACTTCGGTAGTATAACCAACTAGGGTCGCTTTTCCAGCGATTATTTTTACAGAAGAAGTGAGCCAATTGATGTAACCTTTTGTGCGACCTGCGATAGCGGCAAGCGTCATTGAGAGCGGTAAAGTTAGGATAAGTAGGAGCGTTAAGGTGATGTCAAGCAGTCGTTTTTGTCTACGATAATTGGCATCCGCTACATTGAATTGGCCTAAACCGTACGTCTCACCTTGATTCAAACTGCTGTTCGATCCCACGATGTAAGGTCCGCTGGTAACTAATGACTTAACGTTAGTCTGAGTGCCCAATTCACTCATGATCTTCATAAGAACGGACGCTGGCCAAGCACTGGATTCAACCACACATTCGTTGATGTTGTAGAGTTGAATCTTCGCTTCCAATTTTTCTAAATCCACTGCTTCATTTTCACCGACCATATCCTGCAAGAAAAATGCAGGAACGATTCCATTTTCAGTCAGTAATTTTTGAAGTGATACCCTTCCAGCATCAGAGCCTAAAAAGAGCATTCTAGGGCGTTGAACGGGCAGAGTGAATAAATGTTTTCTAGTGACTAGACCAATAATGGAACGCCAGAGGATAAGCATTGTAATGCCCGCTAACCCCCCAAGGAGTAGAAGGGCCCGCGAGAATCGAAGCCCCTCAGGAAGCAATCCATAGAAGAAACCTATTACTAGAGTTGCAATAGCCATGGAACGAGCAATTACAGCCGGTCGCGTATTCTTCGTATATACTCCACTTAAGGCAAGGGCAAGCAACCAGAAGAGGATGTAAGATCCTTGAACGTAATAGGTATAGGTATCTGGATACGAGCCGCCATTGATAAAGCGATGGTTGTGTTCCCAGTAGATTTTTAATTGGTCCAGAGTGAAGGCTAAAAGTAGGATGTCAATAATCGGCGTAGCCGCACTTTTCGCCAGACGGGCTAACAATGCCAATCCGGCACGAAGGTATATGCCTAAGTAAATAAGCATTGTGTAAGCGAGGGCAGAAGAGCCGCTGAACTGCTTTTTAGCGAAAATGATCATGGCTTGATAGAACATTTTCACGTAGTTCAGACTTCCACGTTTCGTGCTCTCGCCTTTGTAATGAATGATCTGTGAATCACTGATGTAGTGGTTTTCACGGCCCGTTTTTAATATCTCGTAACTCAGGTCAATGTCTTCGCCGTACATGAAATACCGCGGGTCAAATCCGCCCACCTCTAGCAATAACGAAGTTGGAGCCATCATAAAACAGCCTACTAAAATATCGACTTTATGATTGCCATCCGGATCTAAATGCCCCATGTGGTAGCGTGCAAAAAAAGCCGATTTCGGAAAAATTCTGGAAAGTCCTGTGATTTTCCACAGTGCCGTCATCGGGGTAGGTAGCCCGCGCTTGCTTTCAGGAAGGAATTGGCCCGTACCATCAATACCCTTTATACCTAATCCACCCACTTCCGGGTGTGACTGTAAATATTCAATACACACCTCGAGTGTATCTTCTTGCACGACGGTGTCGGGATTGAGGATAAGTGTGTACGTTCCTTTTGCGGCTTCAAACCCTTGATTATTCGCACGCCCAAAACCGACGTTTTCTTTGTTTGCAATCCATCTTACCTGAGGAAAGGCCTTCATAATGAGCGATTCGCCGCTATCGGTACTGGCATTATCCACCACGATCACCTCGTATTTATAATGCGTCGTACTTCTGTAGATGCTTTCCAAACACTGCGTCAAAAACTCTTTAACGTTGTAGTTGACTATGACTATGCTGAGATCCACTATTTCGGGAGACTTTGTTCGTAAGGAATACGCTGTTGAATACTTCGTCCAAGCGTCACTTCGTCAGCAAACTCTAATTCATCACCGACTGAAATACCGCGCGCAATTGTGGTGAGTTTGACATTGAAGTCTTTAATTTTTCGGTAGAGATAAAAGTTCGTGGTATCGCCCTCCATGGTTGTGTTTAATGCAAAAACCAATTCTCCAACGTCGCCGTCTTTCAGCTTCTGAATCAAATGATCGATCGTTAAGTCCCCTGGACCAACTCCGTCCATGGGTGAAATCAATCCTCCCAATACATGGTAAGTGCCTTGGTAGCCGCCTGTATTTTCTATTGCCATAACATCTCGCACATCTTCTACAACGCACACGATACTAGAATCGCGTTTTGGTGAGGCACAAATACTGCAGGTTTCTGTATCAGAAAGCGTGTGACACGAACTGCAAAACGTCGTGTTTTGACGTAAATCGACCAACGCGGCAGCTAAAGCATCCGTTTGTCCTTCCGGTCTACGCAACAAATGCAACGCCAGCCTTAAGGCTGTTTTCTTACCTATACCTGGCAACCGTGAGATTTCTTCAACGGCTTGTTCTATTTTTCTACTGGAAAAATTCATCTGTTTCAAAAGTAAGGGATTGCGCATATTTGTGAACATGAACTACACGCTCTTTTTAATTCTCTTGCTTGCCTATGTAGGTGTGCTCGTTGTGATTGGTAAAATAACCTCGCGAGACGCCACCAACGCTACCTTCTTCAACGCGAATAAAAATGCTTCTTGGTTGCTGGTAAGTTTCGGTATGATCGGTGCCTCGCTCAGCGGTGTCACTTTTATTAGTGTTCCTGGATGGACAGCTACCTCTGGAATGACCTACTTAATGATGGTGGTGGGCTTTTTCTTCGGCTATTTACTCATTGCTTACGTACTATTACCCGTGTACTACCGATACAATGTGATAAGTATTTACAGTTTTCTCGGGGAAAAACTGGGGGCTTCCAGCTATAAAACTGGCTCTGCATTCTTCCTGCTTTCGCGTATAGTTGGTGCAAGTGCCCGTTTGTACATCGTAACCATGGTCGTCCAATTAATGATATGTGACAGCCTCCACATTCCCTTTCCCATTACTGCAATAGCCGTTCTCGTGCTGATCGCACTTTACAGTGCGGCGGGCGGTATTGCAACCATCGTTATTACGGATACCCTTCAAACTGCATTCATGCTTATTGCAGCTGCATTGGCACTCTATTTCGTAGGCAGCGCTGTGGTTCCTGAAGAACAAAGCATTTGGGATTATATTACGAAGAGTGACATGGCTTACGTCATCAAATCTGGTTCGGCACAAGCTTGGTGGAAACAACTGCTCGGAGGCATATCTATTGCTGTTGCCATGACCGGTTTAGACCAAGATATGATGCAAAAAAACTTAACGGTTGCGCGCCTGAAAGACTCGCAAAAGAACATGGTCTTGCTCGGTGTGAATTTACTTTTTGTGAATGCATTGTTTCTGGCTTTAGGTATACTCTTGACAGATTACGCTGCACTCCAGGGTATTACTGCAACCGGCGATAAACTTTTTGCAAGCGTCGCTACCAGTAGCGGTATGCCAGCGCTATTAGGTGCAGTGTTTTTTCTTGGGCTTTTGGCAGCTGCCTTCTCTAGCGCAGATAGCGCACTTGCTTCACTCACTACTGCTTTTTGCGTTGACTTTCTTGGAATGCATTCGGAGGAAAATTCGTCCCGTCGAACGAAAGTTTATTTTGGATTTATGGCAGTCTTACTGGTTGTCATGCTCTTGATTTATTCCCTTGAGGCAGACAGTATTATTTCTGCGTTATTTACAGCAGCAGGTTATACCTACGGTCCGTTGCTTGGACTTTTTGCTTTCGCCTTAACACAAAAGAGAAAGATTCAAGGATGGGGAATAACAGGAGTGGCAATAGTAAGTCCCTTTTTAGCTTACGCTTTAAGCCTATGGGCACCCCGTTTAGGGTACACCATAGGTTTTGAGCTTTTGCTTTACAACGGTTTAATCACCTATTTTGGCGCATGGACACTGAGCCGACGTGCCTAGTATTTCGTGACTTTGAAGTTCTCAACTGAATTTTCAGTGGTCACCTTGACTTGATAGAAGCCGCTAGCATATGCTCCCAGATTAAGGGTTATACGTCCAGTGGTTGCATTGAAGATACTTTCTTCCATTAATGCACCATTCGTACCAAAGATTTGAACGAATACCTTTCCTTCTACCTCAGCCGTGTGTAGGTGAAGTATACCTTCTGTAGGGTTAGGATAGAGTACCATAGAAGCAGTACCTTCTTCATCGAGCCCAATATTGGTATAAGGGACAGTGATGCTGTCCAGGCCACAATCTGTAGTAATCACTAGTTTCACCGTTGTAGGTCCATTCCCAGAAAAAGTGTGTGTCGGATTCTGTGCATTTGATGAGTTCCCATCTCCGAAGTCCCAGAACCACGCGCTTGGTGTTGGCGTACTGCGGTCCGTGAACTGGTAGGTCAGCCCATTCGTGTTTTGCAATTCGAAATCTGCATCGAGCTTCGGTCCAGGGACAAGGACTGCGCTGTCCGCGACAAAGGTGTAGGCATTGTAGTAGATGTATTCAAGGTCGTAATCTGTGGAGATGTTAAGCGTTGCCGAATGCGCTCCCATTCCTATAAATGTGGAAAGCAAGCTCGATCCTTGACGGTTTAAGGTAAACAGACCATTGACTGTCGTATCTGTACTGCTCAAGTCAAAGTCGAACGGCGTGTCTTCACAAATGGGTGAAACATTCAAAGCAGCCGTTGCAGATGTTCCAGAAGAAATGACGCGAATGTTATCTAGATATAGGTTATTACCGTAACCACCTATTCCTTTGATTCGGAATTGTACAAAATCCCCGTTCGTTGTAGATAGAACTACGCTATCTGTGCGCCAATCGCTTGATCCGCCTGGAATGAATTGACTTTGAGAATTAGACGCGGTCGCTAGATTAGAACCGCCTTTTTCATAAACGCGTGTGAAAGTCGCTCCGCAATCTGTGCTCACCTCGACTACAAGAGAATCGGCATAGGCGGTAGAATACTGCACATAGCTAACATCAAAATACAAGACGGGATTGTAGCCATTGATATCAAACTTTTCACTCAAAAGCCCATCTTCTGCGCCGATGGTGGAGTAGTTGAAGTAATTCATATACATAACTTCACTTTTAGCACCGGTGGGCCCGGTAACTTCTCCTTTGGTCCAACTCGTGCTTCCGTCCGGATTTTCGGTTGTAAAGGCGACTGTTCCGTTTCCTGTCCATGTTTCAACAAAAGGAAGTGTTTGTAGCGGACTGACCGTTACAGCATTTGCTAATACAATGGTATCTGCGCCATAAGAGTTACTCGCAATTAAAGTAATAGTATAGATCCCATAGGCACTGAAATTTACTTCTGGATTTTGTGAGCTACTCGATGTTCCATTTATGAAACTATGTGTGGAAGGAGTGATCGACCAATTCCACGACGTAGGGCTTTTCGTACTGAGATCAGATAATATCACACCTGTATTTATACAAGGTGTACCCGTTACAGGAGCGAAGTCCGCTACAGGAGTACCAATATTATCCTCAATTTCGATAGCATCAATGGCTAAATCACTTTGGTAACTATCGCCGGTAATGCCTTTAAATCGAAAGAGTACTGTATCTCCAGCGTAACTGCTGATATCAATGGCAACGTTCTTCCAACTGTTTCCTTGATTACCGCTTTGCGTAAAAAGTGTAGTCCAGCTGAATCCATCGAATATGGATACTTCAAGATCCCCTTGGTTTGCACCATTCATATGATAGGCGAAACGTAATTCGGGATCGATACTTCCGGCCAAATCGATACAAGGCGAGTACAAAAGTGCTTCTTGAAATTCGCAATTCCCGGATGCCTCTAGATAGAGGTATTTCCCAGAACCACCAGTACCCGATGTTGGACCAGTGCCGCTAGAAGCCGTCGAGCCGCTATTGGTCCGCCAATCGATATCGTCCTCTGTGCCATTCGTTAAGTTGATGAAGTCCCCACCTAAATTACACACAGTTCCACCACAATTGGTGTTCGTGCCACAATTTGAAAACCCATCAAAATCCTGGGTAAAAGGCAATCCGTAGAGAGACGAATTGTAATAATTGATACTCTGGACAACAGTGTCATTCAAACTGTTTTGATCGCCGCTTAGCTCTGACCAAACCTTAAGCGTTTGTGCAGTTGTTCCGGTCCATGTAATGGGTGTGGAAAAAGTGAACGTAGCATTTGCATACGAATTCAGATTCCCAAAAAACGTATCTCTTACGGTAGTTGTACCGAATGTCATGGCTACAGGTAATGTGTCCAGTACTTGTGTTGAAGGATTAGTAATACTTATTGTCACCGGCTGCATTGGATTCTGACAGGAGGTGATAAATTGTGGGCTAAGTAAAGAGCTTATCCCGCCGTCTCTTGGCAGAGGGCAAGCGTTAATGCCAGAAGGGAGTTGAACGGCATAAGCGCGGCGTCCTTCAACGGAGTTGATCACTCCGCTTACACTAAACCAAGTCCCGTTAATGGGCTGATAAGGTATAATCATGCTGTTTGAAGTACTGTTGTACACGCTGTCCATGTAAGTTGTGCCCAATATATAAGCAGTGTAGTCAGTAGCTCCGGTTACCTGGTTGAATGAAATTTTTATGCTATCAGGGCAGGCCCAGTCCAGACTGAGATTGGTCGGAGTATTTAGAATAACGAACGGCCCTGCTACAGTGGTGTCTGTACCTTGAATATTGCGTAAAAATGCATTTTTTGTAGCGACGTTAGGTACATTCCAATTTGCAACTCTGTTGCCTCCAGTAGCGTTTAAGTTCACATTGGTCCAAGTCGCCATACTATCTGTAGAATATTGCCATGTCAATGAAGTTGCTCCATTCCAACGCACATAATTTGCACCTGGTGTTAGTTTTGCATTTTCATGCGGGAATGCAATAGGATTCTTTTCCATATCCATCGCATATACAATGTAAAAAGTCTGAGGCCCCTGAGGGATGTTTGTACCATAAACAGTAAACCTGTAATCGCCTGAAGTAGGTGCATTAAGTGTTACCTGTTCTGCATTATTGAGTGTATCTAAGCCCCGAGTTGCGCCATACAAAAGCGTAGTTGTGTTTGGCGTAGGATCTAAAACCCAAGGCTGGTAGGTAGAGGCTCCTGTTAAGTCAGTCACTTCGAAATCTAGATTATTGACCAATGCTTTGGATGCATTTATTGAACCTTCTTTATCGGTCCAATACAGCATTGCACTGAATTTATTTACACCAGCGGGTAGGGAAATGGTGTAGGTCAAAGTGTCGTTTGTAGTAATGCTGTTGCTAAAGAATTGGGTGTCTTGGATTACTTTAAGTGCTTTTCTTGCATTTACACGTCCATAACCGTAGATGAAATCAGGGCCAGGATTGCCCAAATCATCTGCAGTATTCATTGCGATGGCTTTCAATAAACCTGCATCTGCAGTATCCTGTTGCAATACATCAAAAGTATTGTGCAACACTGCGAAGTATCCAGCAACACCGGGAGCCGACATCGAGGTACCCGTTTTGTTGCCATAAGTATGAGAGTCAATAGTAGAATAAACATTTGTGCCTACAGCAGCCAGATCTGGTTTAATGCGGCCATCTGCGGCGGGTCCTCTAGAAGATGATGGCGCAATTGCATCCGTACTGGTGATGTTCGCTGTCGCAATGACATTTTTGCCTTGTTTGTGACCACCGGTAATATTTCCCCATTGTGAGCCTGCTCCGTAACCACAATTCGATCCGTTTGAATTCCCGGCACTAAAGACGTGTACTAATGCCGCATTATCCCGTACATCTTTATCCATTTGTTGCGCATAAAATGTATATCCTGCATTACAGCCGTTAGAATAAGAGCTGTTCGTCACTCGTATACCATAAGAAACGTAATGCGCATCAACATTACTTAAGTTGGCCGGATAGTCATAATACACCATCGTGGCACCCGGTGCATTGCCTTCAGCTGTCGGGTCAATATTTCCTGCACCGAAAATGGTTCCCGCGACATGGTCTCCGTGGTCACCTATACTATTGCCGGCCAAAGAGGTTAAACGACCTTTGTAGTCTGCATGCGGCCCTATATCACCATCATCGCCAAGACCTACAACCACGTTAGATCCGTCAAAAGGAGTTTGACCTTGGATGTACGCAGTTCTCGCAGCAGCACGGCTGTTGTAATTTTCTGGTGTTCCTGGTTCTTCAATCGCTTGAATGAACAATACAGCATCATCTTGAGCCAATTGATTCAATAATTCAGGCTTTAAAATCGCGGTATGCCATTGCGCATCAAGATCAACGACCTGTGTTATAAATGCTGGTGCTTTCCAGTGCTCAGACGTTCTGAATTGAACAGCAATACGCCCGTCGTTAAGCACTGCCCATTCGGGCCAGTCACCTATGGAGAGTGGACCATCGAGTTTCATCATCGGCGTCCATTTCACGAACCCACTGAGCCCAGCATCACGTAATTGGGCAATGGTCACTCCTTTCGGAATTTTTACTTCAAACGCATTCTTTGGTAAATAATGCCCAAGTTCGACACCTAAATCAGTCAATGCTTTTTTATCTTCGGCGAGCACGGCCCGGTCCCAAAGACCCACTCCGTATGTCGGTTGCGTATTGCTAAGTTGTTTAAACGTTCCTTCCTCTATGTGGTAGGTGCCCGATTTTAATTGGACTTTAAGCTGGGCTTTCGCCGCAAACGACGTAAACGTTAATAGGAAAAGTAAAGATCTAACCATGTATTTTATTAAAAAGAGTACCAATATAACACGTATCGTTACAAATGTTCAGGCTTTTTTGGTGGTGCTTTTATTTGCGTTTGGAAATCAATTATTTGCACAATTTTCACCCCTATCGCAAAGTGCAGCATTGGCGGAAATGCAACGCTTTGGCTCTGGAAAGCGAGTCTTATATATGGCAGCTCATCCGGACGATGAAAACACCCGATTAATCGCGTGGTTATCGAATGCGCTTGATGCGGAAACCACTTATTTATCGCTTACCCGAGGTTCTGGCGGACAGAATTTGATCGGCGACGAGCTTGGAGCCGAGCTCGGGGTGATCCGTGAACACGAGCTGCGTGCCGCACGTAGTGTCGACGGAGGGAACCAGCGTTTCACCGATGCCTTAGACTTCGGATATTCAAAAAGTGTGGACGAGGTATGGACGAAATGGGACCATGACGATCTTCAATTGCAAGCCGTCCGAACCATCCGTGAACTCAAGCCAGACTTTATTATCACACGTTTCCCTCCAGATGAGAGAGCAGGCCACGGACACCATACAGCCTCAGCCGAGCTCGCCATCGAATGTGCTGAGCTGGCCTCGGACGAGAATTACGATACAGCCACAGCGGCTTGGTCGGTGCAGGGCGTTTGGTGGAACACCTCGATTTGGTGGGACGAAACCCTAAAGGACGACCCTGAGGCTGTATACCTTGATATGAGCGGGTTCGATCCACTGCTGGGGGATACCTATGGCGCCATAGGCGATGCGGCGCGTTCCAAGCACAAGTGCCAAGGATTTGGTGTTCCTATTAATCGCGGCCCGCGTGAAGAGTACTTCAAAAAGCTTTGGGGTGGAGGCGATTTATCCTCTTACCTTATACCGGACCGCGGCGCAGATGCACAAAGTTTATTGGCTCAGGATGCGGCCTTCGCTCTTGAGATAGGGGACCAAAAGCAAGCCATTTCTAAATGGGCTGCATTGGGCTCATCAATACTAGAGAAAACAGCACCTACATCGGATAAATACCAGCGTTGGCAACAGGTGATGCTGCATCTCTTGGGCGTCTATGCTGAGGTCTTCACTTCTGTAAACCCTATGCCGGAAAGCCTCTCGTATCCAGCGACCTTGGTGCTTCAAGCCCTGAATTTTGATGTGGAGGTGCAGCTGGCTTCGATAAAGGCACCAAATATGGATATGGGGTTGAATCCAGCACAGGTACTCACTAGTGAGGGGCAGGAGCTCGAAGTAGATTTGTACGATGAGGGAAAAATCACAAAGTACATCAGGGTCCGCTTCGAACATGAATCCGCCATCATTTTACTCTACCTCAAGCCTGTCGCTAAGCTCAGCGACCGTGCCGTTGGGGAATATCGCGAGGCCATCGCGGTGGAGCCGGCCATTCATGCGAAGTTCGATCAAACCGTCTATTGGAATACTGGCAAGAAAGGATCTATTGGATATAGTATTTACTCCAAGGATGGAGGTGAGTTAAGTTGGTCAATAAATTTTGCTCTCAAGGGATTGAAACACATCAATGGTTACGATCATTTGATTGAAGACGAGAATCATCAGATTACATTCAATGCCATTGAACAAAGCGCATTCTTAAACGCAGGATGGAATCACTTTGAGGTTGAGTTGCCATCGAAGATGTCTAACGGGATGTTTCTCTTAAATATCGGTGATGTTCCTACAACACAAATGGGAATGGGCTTCAACCCTATTTATTTGGAAAAACAAACCATCAGCTACCCACATATAGGCACACACTACGTGTACACGCCTGCACAAGCGACTTTGACTGTGCTTGATCTGAATAAAAAGCGCATCAAGGTGGGCTACATTGAAGGTGCCGGCGATATCATGGATGAAACCTTGGAGAATTTGGGGTACGAGGTACTTCGGATTACCGAGGACACCCCGGATTTATGGAACGAAGTAGATGCAGTACTTGTGGGAATTCGTGCCTTCAATACCGAGAAATGGCTCATGAATAGTGGGGATAGAATCAAGACCTTCGTTGAAGGTGGTGGTAACTTTGTCGTGACGTATACGACTGCTGGAAGAAGCGGTCTTGAATTGCCAACGCCGCTCCCACTAGTAATCGGAAGAGACCGCGTGACTGAAGAGGAGGCGCCTATTACGCTGAGTAAACACCCGATACTTTCTTCCCCAAATGAGATCACGTCGAAAGATTTTGACTATTGGGTGCAAGAGCGCGGATTGTATTTTCCTAAATCCTACGAAGGAATGACCGAAGTCCTTACTATTACAGAAAGTACAGGTACGAACTATTCCAACAGCACCGTTGTTGGACATTATGGAAAAGGTTCCGTAATTTACACGGGATTGTCACTGTTCAGGGAACTGCCAGCAGGTGTTCCAGGTGCCATGAAACTTTTACAAAACATACTCCATTATGACCATTAAGAACACATCGATTGTTAATTGGAAGAAATACTACATAGGCGTTGTAGCACTTCTAGTAGCTGAGATTGTAGCATTCTACTTTATCACGCGTCAATACGTGTAAATGCACGCACTAGACTGGATTGTATTAGCGGCGACCCTAACGACGATTGTTGGTTACGGTATTTATAAAACCCGTAGCCGTAATGCGGGTGAGCTACTCAGTGGCTCTAAAGATGTAAGTCTTTGGACCATAGGGCTCGGAATAATGGCCACCCAAGCCTCCGCGATCACATTTTTATCTACCCCAGGTCAGGCCTATGCCGAGGACATGGGTTTTATCCAATTCTATTTTGGGCTTCCCTTAGCGGTCATATTGGTTAGTATTTTCTTTGTACCTGCATACCGAAAAATGAGTGCAGTCACAGCTTATCAATTCCTAGAACAGCGTTTCGACCGTAAAACCCGATTATTCACCGCTGCTCTTTTCTTAATGTCGCGCGGGTTGGCCGCAGGTATTACCATATTCGCACCCGCCATAGTTTTGAGTGCGGCGTTGGGTGTGTCGCTCAACCTTATGATTGTCATCATAGGGCTCATTGTAGTCTTCTACACGGTCTCAGGAGGCTCCGCGGCTGTAGCCGTTACCCAAAAGTGGCAGATGCTTACCATCCTCAGTGGGATGGGTATCGCCGCCTATTTGCTGGTAGATAAGATACCAGTTTCCCTACCCGAAGCCTATGACATCGCCGGAAGAATGGGTAAACTCAACATCATCAATACCAGTTTAGATCCTGGAACGCGTTACACACTATGGTCAGGATTAGCCGGTGGATTATTTTTATCGCTCAGTTATTTAGGAACAGACCAAAGCCAAGTACAACGCTATTTAGGTGCTGAAAATCAGTCAACCAGTCGCTTTGGTTTATTGTTTAATGGGGTATTTAAAGTACCCATGCAGTTTGCCATCTTAGCTATTGGTGTGCTCCTTTTTGTTTTTTACCAATTCACGCAACCCCCCATCTTCTTTAACGAGAGTGAGGTAAAGCGCGCACCATCAGAAATTCAAGCAGCATTAGGCCAGTTAGAGAACGAACACACTATGGTGTTTGACGCTAAACGTGCTGCGCTACTTCAAGCAGATTGGACTGAAGTCCATGCGCACAGTGCAAGACTCGCCCAACTACGCGAAACGTACATGACAACGCTGGAAACTCATATTCCAAACTTTCAACGCAAAGACACAGATTACGTCTTTATCACGTTCGTGCTCAATTTTTTACCTAAAGGACTGGTTGGTTTACTGCTAGCTGTGATCATCAGTGCCGCTATGTCAAGCACTGCAGGAGAGGTAAGCGCTCTGGCAACCACGACTTATGTCGATTATTATACGGTCTTCAAAGGGGAGTCCCAACGCCCGAAACGCACGATCCGAACACTTACGTTTGTTTGGGGGATTGCCGCCATAGGTGTCGCCCTCGCTGCGCCGTTGTACGAGAATTTAATCCAATTGGTAAACGTCCTAGGGAGCCTCTTTTATGGTACGATTTTGGGAATTTTTCTTGTGGCGTTGTTCATTAAACCCATTGGTGGTAAGGCCATATTGAAAGCGGGAATTATAGGCCAATTGACTGTTCTGTTTTGCCACTACCTCAATACTACTGACGTTATTTCATTGGGATTTTTGTGGTACAATGTGATTGGTTCAGTGACTGTTGTAGCACTGGCACTAGCATTCCATTTCAGTTCAATAAAAAGTAATTAAGTCGCTATTAATCAGAGCGTAACTTCATTCGCTCTACCATTTCGTACACTGCTGGACAATGCCTCACATTCGTTTCAGTTAGGGGAAGAATAGACTTCATATTCGTATGATCCGTATGCGGATATTCACGGCACGCCTTGGGCGCATATTCGTAAATGGTACACTTGTTAGTGTCCAATGCTAAAAATGGACACGGTAAACTTTTCATCACCCAATCACCGTCTTCATCCACACGTAAATACTGCTTCTCAAAGTCTGCCGGTTTCATGCCCTGTTTTTTAGAGATGCGCCCAATGTCTTGCTTGGTAAGAAGTGGCCCTGTGGTTCTACAACACCGTGCACATTTAAGGCAATCTGTTTCAGCGAAGACCTCGTCGTGCATCTCGTGAAATTTGGCATTGAGCTTCTTGCTGTCTTCCTTGGACAAACGGCCAAAGAACTTTTTGTTCTCCTTCCGTTTGGAGCGGGCGAGCTCTTTAAAATTGGGCCATATGCGTTCGAGGTAATTAGCCATTCGCTTTTGCCACCAATGCTTCTAGTTCTTCTCTGGTCTCTTGGACGTACGTTTCATATTCCTTGGTAGATGGGCCGTAAAAACCAGTATGGATCTTCACCACATTTCCCTGGTGATCCAACATAATGGAAGTAGGGTAGCTGCGAATCTGTTCCAGTGGCAACACTGCATTGCGGTCTTGTTTAGGATCGTAAGTCGCAATAAGCATTGGGAATGAGGTGCCTAAATCGCGTTCCATTTTCTGTACTGCAGCAGTGGCTTTTTCCAATGTACCGCTGTATTCGTAGCTCAAGCCATATACATCAATGGCTCCCTCGAATTCACGGTAATACATGTCCAATACGCGGCCTTCGTCCATACAGTTGGGACACCAGGATCCTTGGATGGCCAAGACGGTGGGCTTCGTGATGTTACGGCTGTCAAAATGTACCGTATCGCCATCAAGACCTGGGAGATGCCATTCAATGTGGGTATAATCTTCGCGCAACTTTGACATTTCTTCCGGATCTTCTAACGTGGCGCTTTCATCTGCAACCCCTTTGAATCGGTAGTAGCCAGTTTTTCCGGACCATACATTTCCGAAAACGGAATCCCCGATGGTTACAAATTCTACGTTGTTGATAAATCTGCCATCAAATCCAGTGAGTTGGTAACCGCCTTCATCGACTACTTTTTCTCCAGTCAGGAATCTCAAGTCGCCAGTGGAAGTCGCGATAGTCCCAACAATTTTATTTTCCTTGATGCCGAGTTGCAGCAAGGCCGGACGGGTCGTGCCGTTGCCATAATCTCGAATGATGTAGTACTGGTTTGCTGGTGGGGCATCCTCTGTTGTACCACTTGCTGTAACGGTAATAGAATCATGCCTTTCGAGTGTTAGCGGTATCTCATAGTTCTCAGCATCCGTACGGAAGTACATCCCTTCATAGCCCTTGTCGGTTTTGACCAACCATAGGTCTGAAGCAAAGACCGGGAAGGTACCGCGCAAGGTATCTTCTCCATGCAACTCCACGTCGAAGGATTCGTGTACGCCATTTTGAATGGTTAGTGTTCCTTTAGCCTGGGTATACGTAGCACTAAATTCAACGCTGGTAGAATCGTTCAAGCGCAATGCACCTTGGTACCTTTCTACCTGATACGATACTACTTCTTCCGAGTTGCCGCAAGAAAAAAGGGCCATCGAAATGGCCCCTATAATGATGAAATTCTTCATGTTTGAATTAGAGGTTCAATTCCTCAATAAAGGTATCAATCTTTCTTTCAAGTTCAGCTTTCGTGGCTGCATGGCTTTCACCAGTAGTAGCGCGTACGCTGAAGTAGAACTTGATTTTTGGTTCTGTTCCTGAAGGTCGTGCACTGACCTTATCTCCAGCTTCTGTAATGAACTGCAGTACGTTTGAAGCAGGAAGTTCCGTACTAGAGGTAGCTCCCGTAAGAAGATCTGTTTGAGTCGATTTTCCATGGTCGATGGCAATAATCACGGGTGAACCAGCCAAAGTTTTGGGCGGGTCGTTGCGAAGGGCAGTCATCATATCGGCAATCTCTTGGGCGCCTGAGCGGCCTTTTTTAGTGACAGCGATCAACCGCTCTTGATATTGACCAAACTCGCGATGAATGGCTTCTAATTGTTGCAATACGGTACGGCCCTGTGCTTTGGCATTAGCAGCCATTTCTGCAATCATAACGGCGGAAGCAACGGCATCTTTATCACGTACTTCATCCCCGATAAGGTAGCCGTAAGACTCTTCACCACCTACCAGGAATTGTTCTTCAGGTTTGTTATTGATGATGTCAGCGATCCATTTAAAACCGGTCAAACAACGGTAACAAGGCACCCCATAGGCTGCTGAGATGTCTGCGATTAGATCCGTAGTGACCACTGTGGCTGCTGTAAAACCGTTTGCTGGAAGGGTACCGTTTGTTTTATAAGCGTCTAGTATGTAGTGAACTAGTAAAGCTGCAGTGTCGTTACCATTAAGAAGTTGCATTTTGCCCGTTCCGTCGTTCACAGCAATACCGACGCGGTCCGTATCTGGATCACATCCGATAACTAAGTCAGCGTTCGTGGCTTCGGCTTGTGCAACAGCCATGGCTAATGCAGCACTTTCTTCAGGATTCGGACTCGCTACGGTTGGAAAGTTTCCATCCGGCGTGCTTTGTGCTTCGACCAGCTGAACGTTCGTGAATCCAGCCTTAGCAAGGGCAGGAGGGACACTTACAATGGAAGTGCCGTGTAATGCCGTAAACACTATGTCCAGTTCCGTTTTACCAACGTTGCTTAAGCTTAGTCCTGCAACCATATCGATGTATTTATCGTCTACATCAGTACCAACGGTCTCAATCAAAGCCTCGTTTGCATCCCAACGGATATCTTCGAAACGGGTGGCTCGAACCTTTTCAATCACCGCGCTATCGTGCGGCGGCACGAGCTGCCCGCCATCGTTCCAATACACTTTATAACCGTTGTATTCTTTTGGATTGTGAGAGGCCGTTAGAACGATACCGAAATCACAACCCAACTCACGTACAGCGTAGCTCAGCTCTGGAGTCGGACGCAAATCTTCAAAAAGGAACGTGTGAACACCGTTTGCGCTCAATACCTCTGCTACTTTACGAGCGAAGGACTTTGAGTTGTTTCTACTGTCGAAAGCGATGGCTGCTTTTAAAGGCTTCCCATTAAAAAAAGTTTTCGCATAGGCCGCCAACCCTTGTGTGGCTAAACCTAAGGTATAAGGATTGATACGGTTAGTTCCTACGCCCATGATTCCGCGCATACCACCTGTACCAAAGTCTAAATCTTTATAAAACGGCTCAATCAAAGCATCACCACCCTGATCCAAAAGTTCCCGAGCTTCGGCGCGCGTTTTGGCGTCAAATAAATCAGAGGTCCACAAAGTGGCGTTTTGAGTAGCTATGGAAAGAACGTCAGCGTTCATAGATGTCAAATTTTTTGTGAATGGTAAAAATACAAAAAGGGGGCCGGAGCCCCCTTGCTATTCCTAAGACATAGGAATATTTAATCAACAGGTAACAAACCCTTATTCGTTACCTAACATCTCGTATGAACGAGCGATAAACGCGGTCAATTCCTCCCCGTGCAACAAGTTTTGTTGAAGCTTTGCGAGGTCTAGCGCCTGATTCACCGCAGTTCCGCGAGCATCAGCATCTTCCGTATCTAATATTTTGGAAGCGAGCGGGTGGTTGGCATTTACGATAAGATCATACATATCTGGGAAATCTCCCATACCCATCATACCGCCACCACCGGTCATTTGCATTTCCTTCATGCGGCGCATGAACTCAGGAACGGTAATGATGAGAGGCGCCTCGGTTGAATCCATATCCTCCAGTTTTAAGGTGAATTTCTCCTTAGGCACGATCGTCTCTAGGCGCGTTTTCAATTCTTCTTTTTGCTTGTCGCTCAACTTTGCAACACGAGTTTCATCCTTTTTGATGAGGTTGTCAATCAAATCAGAATCTACGCGGGCAAACGTGGTGTTTTCATGCTCTTGCTCTAATTTCTGGAGCAAGTGGCTTGTTAACGGCGAGTCTAGAAGTAAAACGCTGTATCCTTTTGCCTTTGCATTTTGGATGTAGCTGTGTTGTGCATCTTTGTTTGATGCATAAAGAACGACCGTCTTTTTATCCTTATCTGTTTGGTGCTCTTTGATGGATTCTAGGTACGCTTCAAACGTATGAAGTCCACCGTCGGTATCTGCATACATCGCGAATTTCTTCGCCTTCTCGAAGAATTTATCCTCCGTCAACATCCCGTATTCGATGATGATTTTCATGTCGTTCCATTTCGACTCAAAATCGGCACGGTCCTTACGGAACATTTCATCGAGTTTATCAGCAACTTTCTTAGTAATATGAGAAGCAATCTTCTTTACATTACCGTCCGCTTGCAAGTACGATCTACTAACATTAAGCGGAATATCTGGTGAATCAATGACACCGTGTAGGAGTGTCAAGAAATCGGGTACAATACCTTCTACACTATCCGTGACAAATACTTGCTTCTGGAAGAGTTGAATTTTATTGCGTTGTGGTTCAACGTTTGGTTTGATTTTAGGGAAGTACAATACCCCAGTTAAATCAAAAGGAAAATCTACATTCAAATGGATATTGAATAAGGGTTCCTCAAAGCTTGTAGGGTAAAGCTCTTTATAGAAAGACTTGTAGTCTTCATCTGTTAAGTCCGCTGGTTTGCGTACCCATGCTGGATTAGGGTTGTTAATGGTATTCGGGACTTTGCGAGTCTCCCATTTTGCATCTTCAC
Source organism: Schleiferiaceae bacterium (assembly GCA_965204625.1). Taxonomy (GTDB): domain Bacteria; phylum Bacteroidota; class Bacteroidia; order Flavobacteriales; family Schleiferiaceae; genus UBA10364. Next base: position 1,127,167 of record CBDBET010000006.1, on the reverse strand, counting down.
CTTCGGCCGCGGCGTTGTAGCTCTCGTCCTTTTCGCCAAACTCAATTGAGATCGGCATGAACTTCGCGTATTTGCTGAGCAGTTCGTTGATTTTACTTTCCTCTAAAAAATCTTCGCTATCGCCTGCTATATGGAGTTTAATCTCCGTACCGCGGTCTTCTTTTTCAATGGTATTCAGCTCAAACTCTGGATTACCATCACATATCCATTGCACTGCAGCCGCATCTTTGTGCGACTTTGTCAGGATTTCAACCTTCTTAGCTACCATAAAGGCAGAGTAGAAGCCCAGTCCGAAGTGTCCAATTAAATCGGCACCTTCCATTTTACCTTCATACTCTTTTACGAATTCCTCTGCGCCTGAGAAGGCAACCTGGTTGATGTATTTATCAATTTCCTCTGCCGTCATACCGATACCACGATCGATGATGCTCAAGGTTTTCGCTTTTTTGTCCAATTTAACGTGAATGGTCAAATCACCGAGCTCACCTTTGGCTTCACCTAAATTGGTCAATGTTTTCAGCTTCTGCGTGGCATCCACTGCGTTAGAAACTAATTCACGAAGAAAAATCTCTTGGTCGCTGTATAAGAACTTCTTAATGATAGGAAAGATGTTCTGAGCGGTTACGTTTATAGATCCTTTTGCCATTTTTTAATCAATTTTGTTTTCTTCCTTACTTCAACACTCGTGCCATCTGTCTGTCAAACTACATAATGTGACAACGTGTCAAGATAGGTGCCAATTTTACTTTATCTTTTGATGTATTAATTGCTCACTAAGACAACCTATCATGTATACAGCAAAAATATCAGGCACCGGACATTACGTACCAGAACGTGTGGTAACCAATGATTACCTCAGTACTCTAATGGATACCAATGACGAATGGATCACTGAAAGAACAGGAATTAGAGAACGTCGCTGGGTAGAAGAGGGTGATGGTAATACTGCTGCCACTATGGGCATTAAAGCGGCGCGCAATGCTATTAAAGCGGCGGGACTCGAGGCATCTGATATTGGACACATCGTATTTGCGACCATTTCCCCAGATTACTACTTTCCAGGATGTGGTGTACAAGTGCAGGAAGCCCTAGGCATTCATACAGCTGGAGCGACAGACGTTCGTAATGCTTGTTCTGGGTTTATTTATGCCGTGAGTGTTGGGAATGCTTTTGTTCAAACCGGAATGTATGAACACGTATTAGTAGTGGCATCAGAGCTGCAAAGTCCTTTCCTAGATAAATCTACAGAAGGGCGAGGGGTAACGGTCATTTTCGGCGATGGAGCAGGAGCAGTTGTACTCTCTCGCGCCAAAGCGGATGAAGCGGGTATTAAAAGTTGCCACATGCACAGTGAAGGTAAACACAAAGAAGAGTTGACGATGAAAGGGTTCGGAACGCAGCATTGGGTCGGTGAATTGCTCGAAAATGGTGTGGATCCACAGATTCATTACCCTCAGATGAACGGTAATTTCGTTTTCAAGAATGCAGTGGTTCGGTTTGGCGAGGTGATTGGAGAAGCGCTCAAACAAAACGGCTTAACCCCTGATAAAATAGATTGTCTTATCCCTCACCAAGCCAATCTTCGTATCGCTCAATTCATACAAAAGCGCATGGGACTGCGCGACGATCAAGTGTTTAACAATATTCAGAAGTACGGTAATACTACTGGTGCGTCGATTGCTATAGCACTTTCAGAGGCGGTAGATGAAGGCGCTGTAAAACGCGGTGATACGGTATGTTTAGCAGCCTTCGGAGCAGGATTTACTTGGGGATCTGTTTTACTGACGTACTAGTTACTTATAAAAGCGTTTGGTCGTACTTACACCAAAGCAGCCCATATTGTTGCTCATGTTGGAATACAATACAACGGGCTCAGCAAATGGATTGCCGTTCGCGTTCTCGTAGGCAGCATAGCTTTTATAGAATAAATACATTTCTTCACTTAATGCACTGACTTTCACACGATATTCATGAAGCATGGCAAAGTCGATTGGGTTTACGCCCGTGGCTGCTGAAAACTTGATGTTTCTATCTAGACCCTCTTCAGAGAGGAGTAAGGCAATTTCATTACCATAAAGAGGTGTACTATTTGGGTAATCAGTTTCCCAGTACAGATCGTAATATACAGAGGTGTCTTGTCCCGTTAGTGCAGTCCTGAAGTGAACATCAATGGATACAATGTAATGTTGATTTACACCAGGGATATCTTCGAGTGTAACAATAAGTTCATCGGAAATCTCCCCATAAAGTTGAGTTGCGCCATAGTTTAATTCAAGCGAGACTTGGGGAGCCGATGGAAATACCTGCGTTCCACTAACAGAAGTAAAATCGGAGTGATTAACGGTGAAAACTAGCGAATCGGTAGGTGCGCCGAAACGGTCTGGTAATAGTTCCGTATAGCGTTCGTATTGATCCATTGTAGACCAATTATAGTCCGTTGTGCCAACATTTAAAACACATTCTGCATTAAAGACACTCTTACTTTGAACTGTATCATAGATGCCTTTCGATGAGGAAACAATGGCAGTGATATTGCTGTCTCGAGAATCTAAGAATAGACTTGCGGCCAGCTGGCTTTCGTGCGGTGGTAGATCAATATCACGTACCACGCCATTGACTAAATCATCGCAACTTGTGAGAAGGAGTGTGGCCGAAAAAAGAAGTAGTAATGCTCTCATGGCTTAAAATTTTATGCGGTAAGCAACACTGGGAATAAGCGGAAACAAGCCGTACTCTCGAAGGCCAGGGTTTCCATTATCGTCCGTTGCGGTTTCAATAAAGAATGGATTCAAATTATTATACGTGTTGTAGGTGCTAAATACCCACCAGCGTTCGTATTTCAATTTCTTTTTCTTAAAACTTAAACTGATATCGAGTCGTTGATACGGACTCATTCTGTAGGCATTTTTGTCGGACGGGCGGTCTACAAGTGCACGCGCGCGCCGTCCCACCAAGAAAGTCCGTCCGGTAAGCCCGTATAATAAGAGTATTCTGGAAGGGTAACGGCACGTCCGGTACCGTATACCCATGCACCGCTGAAGCTGATATTATCTGTGAAGTCATGGCTCGCTACGACGGATATATCGTGTCGACGGTCGTAGGTGAAGAAATAGCGCTCGCCACCATTGATATCATCAAATTGACGGTAACTCCAACTTAATGTATAACCAATCCATCCCGTGGTCCTGCCGCTTTTACGTTGCGCAAAAAGTTCCATACCATAGCTCTCACCTGAACCTTGACTAATTTTATCCTCCCACGTATCGTTATCCAAAGAGAACAAAAACGATGCTCCTTCTTTGTAGCTCACGAGATTATCCATGGTTTTGTAATAGCCTTCCACACTGAATTCATACGGTCCAATGCTTTTCGCAAGGCCTGCAGCAATTTGTTGGGAAGTCTGAGGCTTTATGTTCGCAGTTGACGGTACCCATAAATCAGTGGGAAGCCCAATTCCTTCATTCGTCAGTAGATTAACAAATTGCATCATCTCAGCATAGGACGTTTTGAATGCTAACCCTCCGGGCAGACTATAATTCATCCCAAATCTAGGCTGCAAGCTGTGGTAACTTTCACCTTGCACAAACAGATTTGCGAAATGCAATCCACCATTCATCTTGAGGTTCTCATTTACTTTCCATTCGTCTTCTATAAAGGCGTAGACTTCATCGGAGAAGACAGCATCACCACCAATGGTTGTGTCTAAATTGAAGCCACCCGACTGAAATTCGAGATTGGTTGCACCAGGGGAGAAGGTATGGTTGGTGTAGTTTGCTCCATACCTTATGTAATGACGAGGATTCAAGGCGAAGTCGAAATCAATCCTAGCGCCATAATCTTCAATACCGGAAAAATAAAGTCCGGCAAAACGCTCGTCGCTCATGCCTGTTGTGTCGGGAAAGTTGGGATAGGCCAGTTCTTCACTTATAGCTCTTGTGTTAAATACATATTGACTTCGGGTCGCAGTGACATTAGAGAAAAGTTTAGGCGACCATTGGTGATTCCACCGCGCTGCCGTAATACTGTTACGCCAATCCAGTCCGAAGTCTATACTGCTTTCGTAACGTTCCGTCCCGTTTTCGTAGGTATCTCTAGATCTTAAGCCAAAGTCATCTTTGCCTTGGAAGTGACTAAGGTAGAAGCGATCGTACTGTCCTAATTTATAGTTCACTTTACCGTTCATATCATAGAAATAGTAACGTGGCGAAACATTAAAATTAGGATCTTGATTGTTGAGGTTGGTGATAAAAGGCTTCGCAAGTAAATCTATATAGGTGCGTCTAGCCGAAAGCATAAAGCTCGATTTGTCTTGAATCAATGGACCTTCTACCGTCATTTTTGAAGCGATCAAGCTAACGGTGGCGTCGCCATGGAATTCTTTCATATTTCCTTCCTTCATATTTACTTCAAGAACTGAAGAAAGTCTTCCACCGTAACGAGCTGGAAAACCGCCTTTTGTGATGCTTACATTTGAGATTGCATCGGCATTAAAAACAGAGAAAAATCCAAATAAATGGTTGACATTATACAATGGAACGCCGTCTAAAAGAATAAGGTTTTGATCGGGTGAACCTCCGCGCACGTAGAGTCCAGAAGTACCCTCACCGCCGCTTTGCACACCTGGCAGAAGCTGCAAGGTTTTCATGATGTCGACTTCGCCCATGATGGCGGGTAGTGATTTAAGTTGCTTGATGGGAACCTCCATCTTCGACATTTGTACTTGGTCCTCTATTTTGACGCTACCGCTAGCGATTACATCCACCTCATTAAGTACATTCTCCGCGGCAATCATTTGGAAGTTCATATCTTTATTTGACTGCAGATTAACTTCAAAATTTTGCGTGGCGTAGCCTAAGTATTGAAGTTGAATAATGTGCTTGCCAGAGGGAAGGGTCAATGAAAAAAAACCATAACCATTCGTTGATGTTCCAACACGTGCATCCGGTGACCAGATATTAGCTGCTACTAAAGCTTCACCGTTTGCATCATCGCTAATGTAGCCGCTAATGGTGAATCGGTTTTGTGCAAAGCTTGAAAGTGAGCCTAATACGAAAGCGAGTATAAAAAGATTCTTCATAGTAGTAGTGTTGTGAGGGATACACCAATAATTGGACCAATAGTTCATTCTTGTTACTAGTAGGGTAGTATTCTATCTGGTATCATAGGTTTAAACCTGCCAAGCCCCAAAATGGATGGCGTACAAACGTTAAATTGACGCTCTGGAATACAACCGATTAATTCACTATCCGGCGCTAAATAGCCCATTGCCAAAGCCAGCTGCTGCACCGTTTGAAAAACTTCACAAACGCCGGTTTCGAGGGGTTTAGTAAGATTACAGCTGACTTGGACAACATCAAGGTCCGGAATATACCAACCTATGGATTTGACCCCGGGTAAGCCTCCGTCGCGTTCACGGATGGTACGAGCGATTTTCTTAGCTGCAACGAGTAATTCGTTTTTACTTCCACCGGATAGATTCACATTAAAAGCAACCATGAGTGGACGAGCGCCCATTGCTGTGGCGCCACTTTTTGCGGCTGCGTCTTTCCAAATTTTAGGTCCGACATCGGGAATGTCGCCTTGAGCAAACCGAGAGGGGAGTTGTTCGTATTCGCCCTTGCGCACGTGCGCTAGATTTCTTCTTGACGGTTTACGGGCACTGTGTTCGTAGGCGTAGATAGGCAGTCCTTTAGTACCCATGTGTTCAATGAATTGGTCCACAGCTTTCAAGAAAACTGCTTGAAATTTCTCATCATCCAGGAGCACAAACGGACAGACATCTACAGCGCCCATTCGTGGGTGCACGCCACTATGCTTCCGCATATCGATGTAGGCAAGGGCCGTATCAATCATTTTCTCTGTGGCTTCGAAGACTGCGTGTACCGGCCCTATGTAGGTGAATACGGTTCTATTTGCACTCAATCCGGTATCGACGAACCGCAAATCTACTTCGGGTACAGCATGGATGGCCGCACAGATTTTTTCCAGCACATCGGGGTCCGCTGTACTGACATTCGGAATACATTCTATGCGGTAGTTTTCGGTCATTCTTCAAAAATGAAGGCTTTTATGAAGTCTGTGGTAAGCAGCGCTAAGGCACGTCCGGCATGAGCATGATCTATTGGATTCGCGATCCGGCCTTCGCAAAGGTGGAAATACAATGGCTCCGTATCTAATCTGTACAAGAGGCTTCGTACGTATTCCAGAGTAAATCCACTACTACTTTGGGCACTCGAAGGGAATTGGGCAATCACATCGACATCCAATTCAATTCCGTAACGTCCCCCGAGCAGCGATTCGACACGAATAAGCGTCGCTTCCATGGTTTCTTCGCCCGAGAGGTAATCTTCATAGCTGAGGTATTCCACTTCATCGTGATCCTCCATATACTGCCATATGTATTCTGGCGTATAATTCTCTTGCAGTCCCCACATAAAGTAGGCCCCTAAGGCTCCTTCTTTTTTAGCATATGAAAACCCATTGCCGCTGTGACGTCCCTCCAGTGCACGTAGGTCGGAATGTGCGTCGATATTCAGGCAATTCACAGCGTTTCCATGCGCTTGAGCCGCGCCTTTAAGACAGCCGTAGCTGTTGTTGTGACCACCTCCAATGACAATAGGAATGGCGCCTCCGCTTCGAATACGTTCAACTACGGACTGCACGGTAGCATCCGCTGCCCTGGTGGCCTCACGAAGCGCCTCCACGTTATCATCGTCAATACTTTGCGTGGGGATGACTGCGCCAAGGATTGCTGTCGAATGTGAAGGGAAAAAGCGGTTGTCTTGAAGGTTGCAGAAGTGTTGAAGAAATGCTTGAAATGCTTTATCAGCCCCACCTCGTCCTAAGTTCGCACGAACCCCATAATCTTCTTCAATTCCAACAATAACGAAACGATAGTTTAACGGCTCATCTGCATTAAAATCGGCTTCACTGATGGTGGATAAAATTTGACCCAGCTTCGTTTCACCTTCACGCACGCTGGTGCGGTGCAAGAGGTCCTTTGATGAATAGAATTCTAATACGGTACTCATGAGGGCAGGCCAGCTAAAAGGGTTTGTTCGATATGATTGGTCCCGAAATCGTAACAGATGTATTCGAGGGAAGGGATTTCTTTGGTAATTAAAATGTCCGCATCTTTTCCAACAGCAATACTGCCTTTACGATCGCTAAGGTTGAGGGCTGCTGCACCATTGAGCGTTGCGGCGTTCAATGCCTCTGCCGGAGTCATTTTCATTTTTGCACAGGCCATATTACAGACCAATTGCATGTTGCCCCCCGGTGAAGAACCTGGGTTGTAGTCCGTAGCCAACGCAACCAGTGTGTCTTCCTCAATGAGTTGTCGTGCCGGTGCATAGGGTATGCCTAAAAAGTAGCTGCAGGAAGGTAAAAGTGTCGCAATAGTATCGCTGCCATGCAAAGATTTTAAGGCCTCGGGAGACATTACCTCTAAATGATCGACACTTAGCGCTTCAGCTTGAACGGCCATTTGAATGGCGCCGATGTCATAAAACTGGTTGACATGAATTTTCAGCGGTAAGCCGCTCGCAGCGCTCGCTTCGATCAGGTGTTCTAGTGCGGTAAGTTTGAAATAATCCCGTTCGATGAATCCGTCAAGGAATTGGGCCAAACCTTCTGCTTTTATTAAGGGTAAACATGCGTCAAGCATGTACTTTGTGTACGTAGCGTCGTTCATGCCCTTCTTCTTCGCCCAGGAAGGCAGCGCATGTGCGGCCAGAAATGTCGGGACTAAGGTTGCATTTGAAGCTTCGTTAAGCGCTTTGATGGTACGGAGCATCTTGAGTTCGTTCTCAGGATCTAAACCGTATCCGCTTTTAATTTCAAGTGTACCTGTGCCGTTTGCAATCAATCTATTTAGTCGTAGCGAACTCTGACGTTGCATTTCTTCCTGTGCTGTCGCTGCCACACGTCCGGCACTGTTTAAAATACCACCACCTGCTGCTGCAATCTCTTCATAGCTAGCACCCTTGAGTCGAAGATTGAATTCTTGTTCTCTTGTTCCTGCGTAAACGAGGTGACTGTGCGAATCAACAAATGCAGGTAGAACACATCTGCCGGTAAGGTCTTGGGTGGGCGTTTCGTCTTGGGGACAATCACTCATTGGGCCAAATTCCTCGATTTTTCCGTTGCGTAGGGTTAAAAACGCATTTTCAATCAAAGGAAATTGGTCCAGTGATTTACCTCGTAAGGCTTTTGTATTCAGCGGGTGCACGCCACCGAGCTGCTTAATATTTATGAGTCTAAGGTTCATACCTCAATGTTACGAAGAATGCTTTGTGTTTCCTACATTAGTGGCATGTCCGGAAACACATTTGGAAAATCATTAGTCCTCACTACTTATGGCGAAAGCCATGGTGATCAAATCGGGGGTATTTTAGATGGCATGCCATCAGGAATTGCGGTGGATACAGCGGAAGTTCAGCGGGAATTGGACCGCAGGAAACCCGGTCAAAGTTCGCTTACTACAGAGCGTACAGAACAGGATCTGGTCCGCTTTCACAGTGGTATTTTTGAAGGAAAAACAACGGGCACTCCCATTGCTTTCTCCATCTTAAACAAAGATCAGCGCAGTAAGGATTATGGTGCGCTTGAAAAAGTGTATCGCCCTTCCCATGCAGATTATGTGTACGACGCGAAGTACGGACACCGTGACCATAGAGGTGGCGGGCGGTCTTCAGCGCGTGAAACAGCTTGCAGAGTAGTTGCCGGCGCATTGGCAGGTTTAGTCATTCCTGATGTTACAGTGCGGGCCTGGACTTCTGCTGTAGGCCCGGTCGAATTGAAAACGAATTGGCAACATTTAGATCTCGCTGCAGTAGATGCTCATCCTACGCGATGCCCTGACGCTGGAGTAGCTGACGAAATGGCCGCATATATTGCCCATGTTCGTGATGAAAAAGACAGTACAGGAGGTGTAATCTCAGCCGTTTCCACTGGTCTTGCGGTAGGGTGGGGAGAACCCGTCTTTGATAAACTGCAAGCAGATCTTGCTAAAGCGTTAATGGGGATAAATGCGGTGAAAGGCTTCGAAATAGGTTCTGGTTTCGCCGCTGCAGAGATGCTAGGGTCTCAGCACAACGATGAAATCGGCGCCAATTTTGAGACGAAAACAAATAATGCCGGAGGAATTGTAGGCGGTTTGAGTAATGGCGCGCCTCTAGAATTGCGGGTTGCTTTCAAACCTGTTGCAACCATAGGTAAAGAACAAAACACAGTGAATAGCGATGGGAAATCAGTTGCTCTTGCTGCCAAAGGTCGACACGATCCTTGTGTGGTTCCACGTGCGGTTCCCATTGTGGAGGCCATGATAAAATTGGTCCTTGCTGATCACTACTTAAGAAACTTGAAATACACTCGATGAAAAAACCGTCACTACCTGTACAAATCATAATAGGTCTCGTCTTAGGAATTCTTTGGGCATTACTGAGCTCTTCAATGGGCTGGAGCGATTTCACTATAGACTGGATCGCACCCTTTGGGACTATTTTTATCAACCTATTGAAACTCATTGCCATTCCTTTGGTATTGTTCTCAATCATCGCGGGTATAGGGAATCTGAGTGATACAGCAACATTGGGTCGTATGGGAGTTAAAACTTTAGCCTTATACATAGGCTCTACGGTGCTCGCTGCAGCCATGGGAATGTTTATTGCGAATACGTTTAACCCAGGAAAGCAGGCATCTGAGGAGCAATTAAAGATCAACCGACTTGCTTATGAATTGTGGGTAAATGATAGCGAAGGCGTCGAATATTTTGATGATATCCGATTATTGAATGATCCGACCATGGCCGCCTATCTTACCGATGCACAAAGCGCCTTAGCGGAGCAGCAAAGCAACGAAGAGCTCAATGCTAAAATGTCCGTATTGAAGAATAAGAAAGAGACGGGGCCGCTCCAATTCTTCGTAGATATGGTGCCTTCGAATATTTTTCTTTCCTTCAACGACAGCCTGATGCTTCAAGTCATCTTCTTCGCCATCTTCTTTGGTATTGTTATGGTCATGCTACCTAATGCCCAAATGCAACCGGTCGCAGCCATTATCAATGGATTCTCAGACATCTTTATTAAGATGGTGGATGTGGTTATGAAGGGCGCACCGTTCTTCGTTTTTGCCCTACTTGCCGGCAAACTTGCAGAAATGGCTGGGGATGAACCTGGCCGATTGGTTGAAATATTTAAAGCACTCGGTGCCTACACTGGCTACACCATACTAGGACTGCTCATCATGATTCTGTTGCTTTATCCGGCGGTTATTGCATTTCTAGTCCATCGTAAAACGAATATGGGTTATTGGAAAAGCTGGGGTTACTTTATGCGTGGAATTCGTCCTGCTCAGTTGCTTGCTTTTTCAACGAGTTCAACGGCGGCAACGCTTCCCGTAACTATGGATTGTGTTCGTGATAATCTTGGTGTAGATGAAGAAATAGGCTCTTTTGTTTTGCCCGTAGGAGCGACCATTAACATGGACGGAACGGCCTTGTATCAGACTGTGGCTGTAATTTTCATGGCCCAATTCCACATGATCGATCTCAGCCTCGGGCAGCAAGCTACCATCATTCTCATGGCAACATTGGGCTCTATCGGTGCTGCTTCTGTACCTTCTGCGGGAATGATCATGCTCATCCCAATTCTGGAGAGTGTGGGTCTAAATCCAGCGTGGATCGCAATCATTTTCCCGGTCGACCGTATTATAGATATGGTGCGTACGGTATTGAATCTCACTGGGGATGCCTCAGTAAGTACCATCATCGCGATATCTGAAGATAAATTTAAGATAGTCGACCAAGAGGAACTGTAATGCGTAAGGTACTTTTATTACTCATTATTCTGGCGAGTTCATCACTTTCAGCCCAGCTGGGCAAGGTAGAATTAGGGGACTATTGTGGTGACGATCATGCCAGTCCCTCACGTCAAATTCAAAAGGGTTTACAAGCCTTAAATAAGGGCGATTATCCCAACGCTGGAGTTTACATTGGTGCGGCTTTGCGTCAAAACGAAGCGGACCAACACGCGCTGTATTTGAGAGGTGAGTGGGCCATGCGAACGGGTAAATTTCCCATTGCCGAAGGCAGTTGGAAGCGATTAACAAAGCGTTGCCCCGGTTACAAACCTGATTTACTTTTTTTCATTGCCACATTAGCTATTGAAGCAGGTAGACCTGAAGAGGCAGAGCGCTATCTGGAACAATGGTTTCAAAGAGACGATAGAGAACTAGGCTATGAGAAAGAAGCTGAAAAAATGCTATCAGAAATAAACTTAAAAGAGCACTTCCTCGCGTCTCCCGTGCCATTTGACCCAAAACCCGCCCGCAATTTAAATACAAGATGGGATGAGTATCTGGCAACATTAACTCCAGACGGATCTACCATGTATTTTACCCGCCGCAGCAAGAAGAAGAATAAATACGACGGACCGGGTGCGCAGCTCAGAAGTGTTGAAGAATTTAGTAGTGCTATGTCCACAGGTGAGCATCAAGGTATGCCCGCTTTTGAAGAAGGGGCTGCTCTAGAAGCACCATTCAATTCGCAGTATAATGAAGGTGGTCCTTCTTTAACAGCGGATAATAGATTCATGGTGTTTACCATTTGCGAACGAAATCCTAAAACCGGGGCGCAGAATTGCGATTTGTATTACACTACCTATGAATATGGCGTGTGGAATGGAATTCGTCCTATGCCGCAGGAGATTAATCGACCTGGAAGTTGGGAAAGTCAACCTTCTATAAGTCCTAACGGCGATGTTTTGTATTTCACGAGCGATCGTAAAGGTGGATACGGTGGTTTAGACCTGTATCGCAGCACCAGAGATGCCAATGGAGACTGGGGCGTACCAGAAAACCTAGGATCTGCTGTGAATACGAAGAAAAATGAGAAAAGTCCTTTCATACACCCAGATAGCGAAAGTCTATATTTTGCTTCTGACGGCCATCCTGGAATGGGAGGGTACGACCTTTTTAAAATTCAAATTGCGCAGGGTAGCGCCCTATGGGGTAAGCCAACGAATCTTGGCTATCCTATAAATACGGAAAGCGATGAGATTGGATTAATGGTGACGCTGGATGGGCAGAAAGCCTATTTTGCCTCTAACAAGATCAATCAATCCAACGGCTGGGACATTTACTTTTTTGATTTGTATGAAGCCATTCAACCAGAAGAAGTGGTCTTAGTTAAGGGCCAATTAAAAATTGACCAATTTGCTTCTGACGAAGATCCTAAAGTCCTATTGAAAAATAGTGTGACGGGCGAAAGCCAACAACTGCAGCTAAGTCGCGATGATAATAGTTTTGTGGCTGTAGTTAAGAAGGAGGAAGCAGAGCAAGTCTTACTTCAGGTAGAGGCGAAAAAGGCCGCTTTTAGCGCAGCACCACTTCGTTTGTCTCCTAATCTTGATGTGGAAGGTGCACTCCAGAATGAATTGACTATTGAATTAGAGCACAAAGATTTGGAATCCGGTGAGGCGTATCCTATACCGCACATACTTTTTGAAACTGCCTCTGATCGATTGGATGCGCAGAGTGAATTATTGATTGCTTCCTTCGCAGAATATCTTTTGGGAGCACCTAGTCTCCGTGTCCAGATACAAGGCCATACGGACAATGTCGGTGATTCGGGTGCAAATCTTGATTTATCGCAACGCCGCGCAAAACGGGTGGCGGAGACCATAATTGACCTTGGTGTAAGCGCGAATCGAATTACGTATCGCGGTTATGGCGAAACCAGGCCAGTGTCTAGCAATGACTCTGAAGAGGGTAGGTCCCAGAATAGAAGAACAGTCTTTGTCGTTACCGCATTATAAAACGAGGTAGGTGCCAAAAAAAAATCCCCAACTGCGGCTGCAATTAGGGATTTCAATGTTTTCAGTGGTCGATCTAGTAACGACGCTCTTTAATACGAGCAGCTTTACCAGTAAGCTCACGTTGGTAGAAGATACGCGCACGACGCACTTTACCTTTCTTGTTGATTTCGATTTTCTCTATCGCAGGAAGATTCACTGGGAAAATACGCTCAACACCTACGTTACCGCTCATTTTACGAATAGTAAAAGTTTCAGTAACGCCTGAACCTCTGCGCTGTAAAACAACACCGCGGAAGAACTGTGTACGTGTTTTTTCACCTTCGGTGATCTTGTAGTATACCGTAATGGTATCACCTGCTGCAAATTCTGGAAGGTCTTTTTTGCCTACGAATTCGTCTTGTACAAACTGGACTAAATCCATGAGTATATAAATTAACTATTACCGTGGGCCAACATTCACAACTCTTGCCAGAGGTTGACACTCAGTCCCTTTCGGGACGGCGAAATTAGTAAATAATTTCTGATTAAAACTGCTCGCGACCTGCAAAGTGGAAATCACCCTCGATTTGCGCGTTTTCGTCACTGTCAGAACCGTGTACAGCGTTTTCACCGATGCTTTTCGCAAAGCGTGCACGAATAGTACCTTCTGCAGCTTCAGCAGGATTGGTAGCGCCGATAAGCTTACGGAAATCTTCAACTGCGTTCTCTTTTTCAAGAATTGCTGCAACGATAGGACCTGAAGTCATGAATGCAACAAGCTCTCCGAAAAACGGACGCTCGCTGTGAACCGCGTAAAAGGCTTCAGCATCGGCTTGAGACAATTGCGTTAATTTCATCGCTGAAATACGGAATCCAGCTTCGTTGATTTGGTTTAAGATTGCTCCAATGTGACCGTCGCGTACAGCATCCGGCTTAATCATTGTTAGGGTCTTAGTTCCTGCCATTTTATTTGAGTTTTTCTAAATTTTGGACCGCAAAGGTACACTTTTCTTGCACCTTTGTTGTAGACTTACATTACTATGAAAGAAATTCGACTGGACGGTTTTACCGAAGCATTGGCAGATAGTAGCAATATTGTGATCACCAACCATACTAATCCTGATGGAGACGCTATGGGCAGTGCACTCGCTTTAGCTCATGTATTGAAAGGTTTGGGAAAAAACGTGAGCGTGATTGTTCCTAATCCATACCCGAAGTTTTTGTGGCACTTGCAAGGCAACGATGCCGTCATGATATACAGCAACGGGAAAAAATCGGCCAACCAAAAGATTGAAGAGGCGCATATGCTCTTTCATTTAGATTACAACGCTTACGGCCGAGCTGCAGATATGGAAGAGGCGTTAAGGAATGCATCGGGTAAAAAGGTGATGATTGATCACCACCAGCAGCCTGAAGATTGGCCTGACTTTATGTATAGCGATACTTCTATGAGTTCGACATGTCAAATGATTTATGAGTTCTGTGAAATGTATGATTGGACCGGACATTTGGACAAAGGCAGTGCGGAATGTTTGTATACAGGTATAGTTACAGATACAGGCAGCTTTAAGTACAGCGCAACATCCTCTAGAACGCACGAAGTAGCGGGTAAGCTGTTAGATTTAGGTGTGGAAAGTCAAGCAGTTCAAAACAGTATTTTCGATGCGCAACCTATTGCACGACTGCGCCTGCTGGGAGCCATGCTTGATCAATTGGAAACGAATGCATCCGGCACTATTGTTCTATTGTATCTCAGTCAGTCGCAATGCAAATCGCTGGGTTATGAAAAAGGAATTTCGGAGGGTTTTGTGAATTATGGATTGAGCATAGAAGGTGCACAGATGACGCTATTTATGCGCGAAGAAGAAGGTGGTGTGAAATTGTCGCTTCGCAGCAAAGGAATAATCGATGTGAATGAAATTGCACGTGCCTCGTTTAATGGTGGTGGGCATAAAAATGCAGCAGGAGGGAAGCTAGAAATGGCATTGCCTGAAGCTTTGGCTTACGCTAAGAAGGTATTCGCATGGGATTAAAAGCAGGAGTCATCGGAATCGCCGTGCTCTTATCCGGTTGTGCAGAACGCGCGGAACCGGCAGTGGAAGCACCGCAAATGAATGCAGTTGAGCGTAATAGAATGTATTTAGCTCAGGAGCGCGAAATACTCAAAAACTATATTGATACGCATGAATTGATCGGTATCGTCCGTGATGGTTATGGTATGTATTCCTTATCCATGGTCCCTGGAACAGGTATGAGCGCAGAGATGGGTGATGAAGTCATTTACCAAGCTACGGTCTATCTGCTTGATGATAGTGGTGTAGGCCAGTATACAGATACCGTGGAGTTGGGTTATAGCCAGATAGATATCGGGCTGCATGAGGCTATTTCAGGAATGAAAGAAGGGGAAAAGAAACTCGTTCTTATCCCCTCGTTTTTAGCTCGTGGATTGGCGGGTGATTTAGACAAAGTACCTCCTCAAAGTCCGCTTCGTTATGATTTGAGACTTATCCAGGTAAACCGCTGATTTACATTGTATTTTAAGTGTGACTTTGGAAGCTAATCACGAAGAGTGCTCTTATGCTTGTGAAAGTTTTCATAATTGGTCCTCGTCGGCTTTTGAATAGCATAAGGAATAGTACCTTTGACCTTCTTGAATTTAAACGTCATTCAAATGATCAGAACCTATTTATTTGCAGCTGTTGCTGCCATTACATTGTCAAGTTGCGGAGGCAATAAAGTCACTGTCAACGATGAGACCATCACATTAGAAGATGGGATTTACGCAAAACTGGAAACAACGATGGGAGACATTCTCATTGATTTTCATGAAGATTTAGTGCCAATGACGGCTGCTAATTTTATTGCACTAGCTGAGGGTAATCACCCCGAAGTAGCTGAAAAATATGAGGGTAAGCTGTATTACAATGGAACCTTATTCCACCGTGTGATCAAAAACTTTATGATTCAAGGTGGTGATCCAGACGGAACAGGATCTGGTGGTCCAGGTTATGCGTTCCCCCAAGAAATCAACGAAGAGTTACGCCACGATAAAGCGGGTGTCGTAAGTATGGCGAATGCGGGTCCAGGTACAAATGGTTCGCAATTTTTTATCACACACAATCCTACGCCGCATCTTGATGGCGGGTACAATATTTTCGCTCAGGTTTTAAGCGGACAAGAAGTTGTTGCGGCTATGGGCGAAGTAGAAACTATGGCTGCAGATCGTCCAGTGGAAAAAGTAGTTCTTCAGAATGTTCAGATTATTCGCGTCGGCAACTTAGCGAAGAACTGGGACGCGCCGGCGGCATTTACTGCTGGGAAATCAGCTGTAGCAGATGCTAAAGCGGCAGCGGCAGCGGCAATCGAAAATGAGATTGATGAAGCATACCCTGAAGCAACGAAATCTGAAACTGGATTACGTTACATTATTAAGTCTGTAGGTGACGGTCCTAAGCCAGAAATTGGTCAAATGGTTCGCGTACATTACGCTGGATATTTGATGGATGGTACTTTGTTTGATAGTTCGATAAAAGCTGTAGCGCAAGCGAACGGTAAATATGATGAGCGTAGAGAGCCTTATGAGCCATTCCCATTGCAGTACGGTCCTATGGCTCGAGTGATCGAAGGCTGGAAGGAAGGTATCCAATTGTTAAATGTAGGAGGTAAAGCGAAACTCATCATTCCTCCCTACCTCGGCTATGGCGCACGTGGTGCTGGAGGTGCCATTCCTCCAAATTCTAGTCTCGTCTTTGACGTCGAAGTAGTTTCAATCGAAAAATAAATCAAGGGCCCCGCACGGCGGGGCCTCATCTTTTTTTAATATATCAGCATGGAAAACGGTATTTACGCCAAAATCGCTACACCCAAAGGAGCGATAACAATCAAACTAGAACACGAAAAAACACCGATGACGGTGGCGAATTTTGTGGGTTTAGCAGAAGGTACACTTGAAAACAACGTGACGGAAATGGGAACGCCATACTATGATGGTCTTACCTTCCATAGAGTTATTGCAGATTTCATGGTTCAGGGCGGCGATCCTACAGGAACAGGCGCCGGTGGCCCAGGTTACCAGTTCGAAGATGAAATACACCCAGAATTAACGCACAGCAGACCTGGAACGTTGTCTATGGCAAATGCCGGTCCTGGAACAAACGGTTCTCAATTTTTCATTACACACGGCGCAACGGATTGGTTAGATGGCAAGCATACCGTGTTCGGTTACGTGATCGAAGGTCAGGATGTAGTGGATGCTGTTGCCCAGGGGGATACCATGGAAAAAGTTGAAATTGTTCGCGTTGGTGAAGAAGCTCAAAGTTGGGATGCAAGTTCAATGTTTACCACGGCAAGAAGTAAGGCCGAGGAGGCTGCTAAGGCAGCTCAGGAAGCCGCAGATGCAGCCATTCAGGGTCTTAAAGATCAAGCAGAAACTACAGAAAGTGGATTGATGTACATCCTTGAAGAAGAAGGTAATGGACCGAAGCCTACGGCTGGACAACAGGTTGATGTTCACTATGAACTAAAATTGGCGGACGGTATGGTAGTGGATTCTTCATTTAGTCGTGGAACACCACTTCAAATACCTATTGGTGTAGGTAAAGTTATTCCGGGATGGGATGAAGGAATTATGTTATTGAATGAAGGTTCTAAAGCAACTTTGATCGTTCCTTCGGAATTAGGATATGGTGCTTCAGGTGCAGGCGGTGTTATCCCACCAAATGCGACGCTCATCTTTAAAGTAGAGTTAGTAAAAGTCGGCTAAGCGCCTACTGTATCTATAAAACAGACCACCCCAAGGCTTTGCCGCGGGGTGGTTTTTTTTTGGTTTTTACTTTGTTAAAACGACGTGCTCCTAGAAGAGGTTTTTAATCAAGCGTTGTACCAATTTTGCCTTTCTACTTGTGTAGGGTGGGGCTAAAATTTTATTGACCGGGAATCCCCACTGGTAAAATGCGCTTCGTGTGTTGGTGAATTCTAAAAAGCCTGCGTGTCCATTGGTTTTTCCAATACCGCTATGTCCAGTGCCTCCGAATGGCAGATAATTATTTGCGATTTGCAGTAAACTCATGTTCACCGCGGTTGCACCTGCGCGCGTTCCCTGTTGTATAGCCCTAATGTTTCGTTTACTCTTGCTGTAGATGTAAACCACCAAAGGGTGTTCTCGAGAATTGATTTCCAACAATGGCTGCCTTAGGTCCGTGTAACTAAATACAGGTAGGAGCGGGCCAAAGATTTCTTCTTTCATTAATGCACCTTCCTTCGAAGGGTTGATAAAGACGGCCGGAGAAATCTTGCGTTGTCCCGCATTGGTACCACCTCCGATAAAAGGAGTGCCAGCTTCTTCGGTAGCTTCTCGGAGCATATTGGAGAGTCGTTCAAAATGCTGATCGTTCACTACTCGCACATAGTCCTTGCTTAGGGTTGGGTCATCTCCGTATTGTTGGGTAATGACTTTAGCGACACCGCGCTTAAACTCTTCCAGTTTCTGCGCATGCACATAGACGTGATCCGGGGCAATACAGATTTGTCCTGCATTTGTGAATTTAGCCCATGCAACACGCTGTCCAGCTTCAAATGCATTGGCCGTATCATCTACAATCGTTGGACTTTTTCCGCCCAATTCTAAGGTCACACTACACAGGTGTTTGCTTGCCGCTTCCATCACTATTTTACCTACAGCTGTTGAGCCGGTAAAAAAGATATGGTCGAAGCGTTCTTTTAGTAAAGCGGTCGATACATCTATACCCCCTGTAACTACGCTCGCTTCTTCCGGTTTGAATATCTCTGCCACTAATTCCGCTAAAGCCGCAGAGGTTTTTGGGGTATGCTCAGATGGTTTTAAAAGAACGGTATTCCCTGCGGCAAATGAGGTGCATAAAGGATGAAGCGATAAGAAGATAGGGTAATTCCATGGTGCAATGACCAGGGTACTGCCTTTGGGTTCAGCTTGTGTATAAGATGTGGACCCAAAGAGCGGTAGCGGCGTTTTTACTTTCTCTGGTGCAGACCAACGTTTTAAGTTTTTGCGAATAATCTTTAGATTGTCCAATGTTGGGAAAATCTCTGTTAAACCAACTTCCACCGGGCTTTTACCAAAATCCTCGTGGAGGGCTTTGGACAATTTCTCTTGCCACGGACCTTGCAGCGCAAGTCGCAACTGGTCTAATTTATGTAGACGGTATTTTAAACTGGTTCTAGCTTGTGCCGGAGCATTAGCTCGTTGCAGGTCGATAAGTTGATCTAGGTTCATCGTTTTTCGTACAAATGGTCCGGGCCGTCAACAGGGCTGTTGTAAAACATTAAATAGGGAGGACAATACACTATTTGACCCCAAGACGTGCTTACGGAGGTGTCTAAGTTTAACGTAAAAGAGTACCAACTGTTCTCTAAGGACCAATTTCCTTCATACCATACAGTATCAGCTCCATTTACGCTGTATGTACTGTCGGAATTCATCGTCAGCGTCCAACCTGCATAATCTGTCTCACTCTCATAGGGTCCACCCCATCCCCGCGCTTGCACATACCGCCAATCGTAGGTGCCAGGAAGAGCATAAAATAAGTCCGATGCGGTCCATTGTGCCGTGTCATGGCACGAATGCATTTCTGAAATGACTTCGCTGTAGTCAGTAGTGTTTTTAGTGCAGCTTAGAGAAATTGCTGCTAAAAGCACAAATAAATAACGCTTCATTACAAATGGTTTAAGGGATGGAAATCTGCGATTTTATCGCTCAATTGCTGGGCGCTTATATGAGTATAAATCTCGGTGGTCGTAATACTTTCATGTCCTAAAAGTTGCTGTACAATTCTCAAATCCGCACCGCGTTCCATCAAATGTGTTGCGAAGCTGTGGCGCATGGTGTGCGGGCTAATTGCTTTTTTGATTCCGGCAGAAGCCGCAAATTTTTTGATCTTCAAAAAGATGCTCTGTCGCGAGAGGGCTGCGCCTCTATTGCTTAAAAAGACGGTATCCGAATGTTTCGGCTGACATTTTTGATGTGGGCGTTCATATTCTAAATACAATTCGAGATGTTTTACGGCCTCTTTATGTATGGGGACCAACCGTTGCTTGTTTCCTTTACCAGTGACAATGATGTAGCCTTCCTCTAAGCGAAGTAGTGAACGCTTCAGTGTACAGGCTTCAGAAACACGCAATCCACAGGCGTAGAGCAGCTCGATGATGGCCCTGTCGCGGGACGCAAAGTCTTCATTCATCGGAATGGCTTCAAGCAAACGAACCACTTCTTGTACGCTCAGAACTACTGGTAGTTTGCGTCCCGTCTTTGGATTTTCAAACAAAACCACAGGATGTTCACTGAGGTGTTCTTCATCAATCATCCAGTTGAAAAATCCACGTAGCGCACTGAGTACACGTCCTTGAGAGCGGGGGGAGTAGCCGATGGAATGGAGGTGTTGGAGATATGCGGAAATCTGTTTTGCCTTAATTTGTTTCGGCTTCTGGTCACTGAAATTAGCCAATTGGTTGAGATCCCTTTTATAGGCACTAATGGTGTTGTCGCTGAGTCCACGCTCAAATTTGAGGTGCTCTAGATAACCCGTAATGGAATCGGTCCAATTCATGCTCCTAATTTCGCTATTGATGCGCTAACTTTACACTATGCAAATTTTAATTCTCAACGGACCCAATCTCAATCTTTTAGGAAAAAGAGAGCCCGGGATTTACGGCGATCAAGGTTTTCAGTCCTTCTACGAAGAGCTTACTGCAGTGTATGATGATGTAGCGTCGTTCCGCCATGAGCAAAGCAATGTAGAGGGCGCACTGATCGATTTATTGCAGGAAGCCGATGGGACTTATGATGCTGTTATACTGAATGCCGGAGGATATACCCATACCTCTGTAGCACTTATGGACTGTATAGCAGGCATTGCCGTTCCTGTATATGAAGTACACATTTCAAACCCTCTAGCACGCGAAGATTTTCGACATACTAGTTTGATAGGTCAAAAATGTATCGCAACCGTAAGTGGCTTTGGTCTAGATTCTTATCGTCTTGCCGTTGAAGGGATATTAAGTCAATTGGCGGGCTAAATAACCCATTTCAGCAGCTATTTCTTTCAAGGTCGCATCGTAAACCGCACTGCATTCAGGCGTCCCGTCACTGCGTTTTGGGTCTACAAAAGTTAATGGGAAACGCACTGCTGCACCTACAACTATAGGGCATGCTTCATTAGCGCTATCGCAGACCATTACCGCTATATAGCCTTTAGCGGGATTTGGCGCTTCATGGTAAGCCTTTGAGAATAAGAAAGGGGTATTATGCTCGTTTTCCAGTAGCGCATGAAAGATTTGCCAGTGTGGATTATGCGTTGCGAGATCCTTTACTGCAGTAAATCCATGTCGCTTGAAACTTTCGGCTACCTCAGGATATAAAGCAGTGCCTTCGGTACCTCCACTAAAGGTTTCTACATTTTCATGACCATAATACTTTGCCGCAGTTCTGAAAAGAACTTCAGAAAAATGGCTTCTACGGCTATTATGTGTGCAGATAAAGTTAACTGCCAACCCATCTTCGGAATTAGCGTTAAATAAGGCGGCTAGAGCGTCCAATTCCTCCAAACGTGCCACGCTCGGAGTAGCACTGAAAAGACTTTTTAAAACTTCTTGAGACATTAAAGTGATGCGTTTAATATTGTGACAACCTCGGTTGGGGTAATGTCTTTGTGTTCCCCTAAGCGTGTGGCGCCATAACTTTCAAGTTGTGCGGCGGCGCGTTCAGGAAAAGAGGTGGGATCGGGTGTGTAGGCACTTAATTTTGTCTCAATTCCCAAGGAATGGAAAAAAGCTTCTGTACGGTCAATGGCTTCTTGCGCCACGTCAAAATCAGTTCCTTCTAAAGACAGCACTCGCCGTCCGTACTGGGCCAGTTTTTCTTGTTTTTGTTCAAATTTAAATCTATAGAGACTCGGTAAAACAATGGCGAGGGTTCTTGCATGGTCTACATTGTAGGCAGCTGTGATTTCATGACCTATAGCGTGTATGCTCCAGTCGGTTGGTACTCCTTTTTGAATCAGTCCATTGAGTGCCATATTACAGCTCCACATAAAGTTAGCTGCTGTTCCATAGTCTGACGGGTTATCCATAAGTTTTGGAGCAATTTCTATCAGTGTTGAAAGAATACCTTCTGAAATTCTGTCTTGTAAGGTCGCAGAAGTAGGGTAGGTCATGTATTGTTCCATCACGTGGGTGAAAGCATCTACGATACCATTGGCAAGCTGGCGTTGCGGTATTGAGGCTACTACAGTAGGATCCGAAATGGAAAACTGAGGAAATAACCCTGGACCGCCCATCCCACGCTTTTGTCCGATCTCTTTGCGGCTTACTACTGCGCCACTATTCATCTCAGAACCTGTAGCAGGCAAGGTTAATACGGTCCCAAAAGGCAATGCTTTTGTAGTTCTTATACCTTTTGCAAGGATATCCCAGGGTTCACCAGCTTCGTAGAGCGCAGCGGACGCTAGAAATTTTGTTCCATCTATGACGGAACCTCCACCAACAGCGAGTAAAAAGTCAATTTTTTCAGCCTTTATAATGGCCAATGCTTGAATTAATGTGCTGTATTGTGGATTGGGTTCAATGCCTCCGAATTCTACTACTTTATGGTCTTTAAGCGCCCCCATGACTTTTTCGTAGACCCCATTTTGCTTAATGGATCCACCGCCATAGGTTATGAGCACCTTTGCGTCTTTAGGAATTAGAGAAGTTAATTTTCGATGTTCGTCTTTTCCGAAACAAAGATTAACAGGATTGTATAAGTTGAAATTATTCATTTGTGTACTTTGATATATGACTTAACCACAAATGGATCGTGGTGTTTACAAAGTGATGTAACGTGTGCGCTTCTCTTCGTAAATGGTATCTACTGAGATTAGAATACCGGTCTCTTCTACATTACCAAAATCGGAGTTTACGAAAGTTCCAAAGGTTTTCATTTTAGGACTTAACACCATGTATTGCTTGATTAACGGTGGTACGCTTTCACCAAACTCAGCAGTGATTTTTCCTAAGTTGCGTAACCCCTTTTTAAAACTGGTCGAAAAATCACCCTCATCAATGGGGAAGTGCTGATCTAACTTCGGTAACAAAGGCATTTTTGCCTGGACAATGGGTGCCATTAGGCCTTCTTCATCCGGGAAGTAATGTTTTAAAAAATTAAGTACCCAATTCCTGGCATCGTGTTGATAGGTGGGGTACATAGTGACCTTACCGTAAAAGTGACGCATGTTTTCGTACTTCAATACAATAGCGCCTAGACCATCCCAAATATTATCAAGTGCAAACATCCCTTTTCTAGGATCTACCGCTGGCTGATATTTCGGTTGTACCCAACTACGCCCCAGTTCAATAGAATAAGGAAGGTAGTCGTCAATAAACTGCTTTGAAAACTTAAAATAATGCCCCATACTGAGATCGTTTTGTGGATCTCCTTTACTGCTCAGGACAGTAGCACCATCAATG
Organism: Schleiferiaceae bacterium; assembly: GCA_965204625.1. Lineage (GTDB taxonomy): Bacteria > Bacteroidota > Bacteroidia > Flavobacteriales > Schleiferiaceae > UBA10364. The sequence continues at coordinate 1,103,897 of CBDBET010000006.1, read as the reverse complement.
AAACGGTAGCCACCGACAATCTCTTCTTCTTCCGGATTCCAAACAATCAGCTGTTCATAGGGATTATCACTGAGATCGAGTTCGTCTAAATCAACGGGATTGCCTGTGCCGCCATCGGCACTTGCAAAAGTCAATTCACGTAAACGACCCACTTCTTGCACCGTTTGAGGCGAATTCTGGACATTTACAATGTAGATTTCATTATTGAGTTTAGAAGTAAAGCGAACAAATCGTTCCTGAGTCAACTCTTTTTTAATATCCTTTACCGGCACCGCCGGCCTGATGTAACTCAAATCTATCATACTCGCAAATATACCTTGTAAACGTCGGTTTTACGCGACTTATTTAACGAGATTATATACCTTCGTCTTCACCTCATAGGCCCATTCATCGTCGCTCTTAGACTTATCTAGGGACTCAGGATAAATAGGCTCTCCGTAGGTAATAGTGATGGTTTTATTGCTTTGTTTCAAAATTTCTTGGAAAAGCAAAAGCATCTCTATGTTGATTTTAATGCCAAAGAACTTACGAAATTTCGCTACCCTGTAGAATTTAGAAGAAAGTCGTCCGCTTATGTGAACGGGTACAATCGGTTTTTTATGTCGTTTCGATTTTGCGATAAAAGTCTTCTTCCAATCTAAATCTCGGATCACTTTGTGTTGTGTCATTCGGCTAACAAGACCAGCGGGGAATATGAAAACGGCATTATCACTAGCGAATAATTCATCTACACGACGAATATTATCTCTTGGTGTAGACCCAAACTTATTTACACCTACAAAAATACCGCGAAGACTCTTAAGAGACATCAGAAGGTCATTCACTAAAAACTTTACATCATGGCGGTGGTGCGATATGCTTTCCATGATTGCCATGGCGTCCATTCCACCTAACGGATGGTTTGCAGCGAATATAGCACCTCCCGTAATAGGGATGTTTTCAGTACCTACGCTTTGAACGGTTACGTTGTAGCGTTTACATAAGGCAGAGCAAAATTCGAAGTTATTTAGGTCTTTTAGATCAATCAACAGCGTATTCAAGTCGCTCTCCCGGAAGATGTTTTCACTGAAGTAGCGGATGATAAAACGTGGAATAACACGGTATAGTGAAGGATTTCTATCCTTAATTACTCCATCGATATCGATGAATTTCTCTGGCGTTTTGGTTTGCTTTTCGGTCATTTCTTAATAGTGATAGGCAAAAATAGTGAATTCCTATTTCTTTAGTTGCTTTTCGTAGGTCGCTATCCATTGCTCTGGCGTAATTTTCTGAGCCAACTCTTTAATGAGTGGGAAGGGGATATCATCCATTTGCTTAAAACGCACACAGCTTTTTCCCATATCCAACTTTCTTTTAGAATGCTTCGGATATTCCTCTCGCCACCACGAAATGAGTTCAGGTGTTGCATACAGGCCCATGTGGTAAAAAGCGATAAAGTTTTTTTGCGAAGCGATACTAATGAAGGGCAGCGCAACTTGTGGAGAAACATGATAACCGGAAGGATACAGACTGTGTGGAACAGAGAAAGCCGGCATGCCATAACTGAGGCATTCTTCAAAACCTTCGGGTAGATGGGTTCTTAGCGTGGCTAATAATTCCTTAAAAACTACTTTGCGGTCTTCAGGAATCTGATCAATATATTCGGGAATCGTAGCGGCTTTGATAATCATTTAAGGTTTAACTAGAAAGGTTGATTAGAGAAAAAGGATAATTGGAAAATCTATAATTGTCTAAAAAGATTGTAGCAAACACTAGTGGCTCCCTAATTCGTAAAGCGCGGGAACTGCTTTTCCTGTAAAATCAAATAAAGCTTGGTTCTCGTAGGGACTACCATCTTGAGCTTGAGGGCCTTTAAAGGCGACCAATTCGCCACCCCAATAAACAAGTCCAGTTCCGAGTGAATCGGTTAGTGCGCGAAGCGAAGCTAGGAAGGCGCGCTGACCTTCTTCTGTGGCAGGGAAATCAGGATGTAATTGACTCGTGTCACCAATGTGATTATTAGTCCAATCGTTCCAATTCAAAGTAAATGGATATGAAGTCTCTACAAGTGCGACCGGCCGATGAAAGGTATCTTGTAATTCGAAACAGGTAGCAGATAAAACACCTACATCCGTACCGTGCCACTTGGGATAATAGGATAAACCGATCCAATCATAATCTACGGAGTCAACCGTTTGATAAAAACTTTTCGCACCAGAATAACCGGCATAATGCAGAATGGTGACCACGCTACTATCTGCTGCTTTTGCACCTGTACATCCCGCCTGTAAAAGCTTCTGGAATTCGCCATCTCCATCACGTAAACCAAAAGGGTGCATTAAGCCGTGATTGATTTCATTGCCTATTTGTACATAGTCAGGCGCCAATTTTTGTACTGTTTTGAAGGTCATAGCTTCCACGCTGTCGCAGAGTACACTAAAATCAAGATTTGCCCATTGATCGGGTAGGTCTTGTGAACCAGGATCGGCCCAGGTATCGCTGTAGTGGAACGTGAGCATGATTTGTAAATCTAAATCTCGTAGCCTTGAGACGTAGGGGATTAGCTCTTGCAATGAACCGTCTCCTGTTGAGTTGTTCCATACTTTGAGTCTAACAATATTTAGTCCCGCCTCGTGCAAAATTGCTAGCGCGTCTTTTTGATTACCGTCTTTATCGGCGAAAACATAACCTTCTGCCTCTATTTTTGGCAATTGGCTAAAATCAGTACCGCGCAGAGGCAACGGACTTCCGGTCGCAATTCCGGGGACTTCTGGTCGACAAGAGAACATTCCGAATAGAATGGTAATTACTAATAGCCTCGAAGAACAAGTCATTACATCTGTTGTTAGTTCCGAAAAGGTAAAAAATGTTTGGACTGTTTAAAAAGAAATCGGAAAAAGAAAAGCTTGAAGCGCAATACGATGCACTCATTAAGAAGAGCTACGAGTTAAGCCACAGCAATAGAGCGGAAAGCGATAAGGTACAAGCGCAAGCTCAGGAAGTACTGAATAGAATCGATGCACTAGAAGACTAGAGCTCCCCGTTTAGTGCCCCGATAGGGCGCAACCATTTTTTCTCTGCATAAAATGTCCCAAAAGGCACTAGCGAAGCTATAAGGAACAGAACTGCCTTTAACCAATGCACCTTGTAGTTTACTGTAAATTCAATCAAGGTTAAAAGATACAGTACGGTTAACAGTCCGTGCAGCATGCCAAAAACCTTATTGGGATAAGGTATGTCAAAGCCATACTTCAGTGGCATGCAAATAAATAGAAGAATAAGGAAGGAGGTTCCTTCAAAAAAGGCGACCCATTTGAATCGAGTATACGGGTTCTTTAGCATGTTTTTTTGCGCTTCTCGTCTATTGATTTGAGGAATTTAATTGCTTCTACATTGAAGATCTCAGGTTGTTCTACATTCACCACGTGACCGCAGTTTTCAATAACGTGTAGCAATGCGCTGCGATGGTCTTCTACAATTTTGCGAATGCTCGGTAAAAACATGTGGTCCTCGCTACCCATGATATAGAGGGTAGGTACATTACTGTCTTTGAATCGGAAAAACTTCAATAAAGGATTCACTTCTGCCACGAGGGTAAACCAACGTTTGAACTCTCTTTGGTATAGTTTACGAGCCTCCCTTACGAACAAGTTACGGGCCTCCTGATGCGTTTTTTTTGGCATAATCACCCATGCAAAGAACTTGTACAGCACCATGTATGGAATAACGCTTTTAAAAGCAGCTCCGGTTCTCATTAAAATCTGTCCTCTTTTGTTGAGTTTCATTACAGCTCCTCCCATGATCATGCTTAGCGAGCGTTGTGGGTGACGTTCCGTTATATCACGTATGATGATGGTTCCTAGTGATATTCCAATCCAATGTGTACTCTTTATTTTTAAATGATCTAATACTTCCAATACCTCATCACCTATGGTAGAGAAGTTGTAGTTTTTAATGCGTTCGTAAATGGGAGCTTTACTTCGGCCATGTCCTCGAAGGTCAATAAGCAGCACATTAAAGTTTGATGAGAATTCTTTTAGTTGTTTATACCATATAGTACTAGAGCCTCCAGCGCCGTGGACGAAGGTAACCCATGGTAAATCTTGTGCGTTTTTATGGATACTATAACTAAGCATAATACAAATGAAACACATTATCTGCAAAGGCTGTTCAGTGTGAGGCAGTTTTATTATGTTCACGCTTCAATAATAACTATCATAATCTACTCATGATTAATCAGAATCCATTTGCCAATCTAAAGCAAGACGCTCCCAGTTCTTTAGTTGTATTTTTAGTAGCATTACCCTTATGTTTAGGTATAGCGCTCGCTTCGGGAGCACCACTTTTTTCCGGATTAATTGCGGGGATTATAGGTGGATTGATTGTAGCTCCTTTAAGCGGTAGCCCGCTCGGGGTGAGTGGTCCGGCAGCTGGTTTAGCAGTTATAGTTTATGGTGCCATCGAAGAGTTGGGTGCGTATCCTACCTTTTTAGCTGCAGTTATTGTAGCTGGGATCGTTCAAGTACTTCTAGGTGTCTTAAAAGCGGGTGTTATAGGTTATTATTTCCCATCCTCTGTGATAAAGGGAATGCTGAGCGGTATTGGTATTATTATTTTCCTAAAGCAGATTCCTCACGCTTTTGGGTACGATAGTTCTCTTGAAGCCGGAAATTATTTAGACGCAATTACTCCTTCCGCAGCACTTATATCTATGTTGGGCTTAGGAATTCTTATTTTGTGGGAACGTCCTTTTATGAAAAAAATGTCGTTCACTACGATCATACAGGGACCGCTAGTAGTTGTGGTAACGGGAATTGTTTTGAAGCTCTATTTTGATGGTATAGAAGGTTGGGCACTTGTAGGAGATCAGTTAGTTTCTATTCCGGAAACGGAAGGATTAAGTGGATTCATAGGACAGTTTACTACGCCTGATTTTAGTGCTTTTCTTAATCCTGCTATATATACGATTGGTATAACCATGGCAGTTGTCGCTTCTCTAGAAACACTCCTATGTGTTGAGGCGACAGATAAATTGGATCCTTACAAGAGAGTTACACCAACAAATCGTGAACTGTTGGCTCAAGGAACAGGTAACATAGTCAGTGGATTAGTGGGTGGATTGCCTATTACTCAGGTCATTGTTCGTTCATCGGCAAATATTCAAAGTGGTGGACGTACAAAAGCATCTGCTACTTTACATGGAGCACTGCTGCTTATTTCAGCATTTGCAATACCAGCGGTATTGAACTTAATACCTCTAGCTGCCTTAGCTGCAGTATTATTGATAGTGGGCTACAAACTCGCAAAGCCAAGCATGATTCTTGGTATGTGGAAAAAAGGTAGTAATGAGTTCATACCATTTGCTGTAACGGTTTTAGGAATTGTGTTGACTGATTTATTAATGGGTATTGCCTTGGGTTTAGTCGTAGCCATTGTTTCTATTCTTTGGGACAACTTTAAGGTGCCTTACAAATTTGATATCCGTGACTATAAAGCAGGTGACCCAATAAAAATTGAGTTCTCGGAAGTAGTCAGCTTTTTAAATAAAGCCAGTATACAACAGACTTTAGATACCATTCCTCCAAACACGAGCGTAGTCCTAGATGCTTCTCAGACTTTACGCATGCATCCTGATGTGAACGAAATTATAGAAGAGTTCCAGATCAATGCGGCCACAAAGGATATCACGTTGGAGTTAATAGGTTTTGAGGCTACAGTTAGTGAAACTCCGATGGCCGACTTCGAAGAACAGGTATTGCAAAAGCCGCGTGCAACCACTTCTAAAGTCGCCAAGCTCTTTAAAAAGAAGTAACTTAGAACACATGCGTTTAAAGTATGTGTTGTTTTTGGGACTGTTAGTGCAGCTATTCATTTTGCCTAATGAATGTGTAGGGCAGGAATCGCCGCGTTTTCGTGCGGAGTTAGGTTATCTCTATGCTTTTCATGAGGACTTAGGTATTACTAAGAAGGATTGGATACTGGTTCCTGGAACATGGTCAGCCCCATCTAATTACGACGGTCAAAGCCAATACGCCTTTACTTTCAGAGATACCTCGTGGTATTATGCTTTTAATCACCACCTTCCATTTATCAACACGCGCTATCGTCTAAGCTCAAACTCAACAAATTATCTTGAGGTTGCTCTTCTCCAAAGTGTTACCATTAACAGTTGGCGTCAATTGTCTTTTATGTGGGGTGCAGAGTTCATATACCGTCCAGTGGATTGGATGCAATTAGCCATTCAAGGAGGATTCATTTCTGGTTATCATGCGGTAACGGATCTTCAAAATCCAACCTTATTACCAATAGAAGGCGAGGAGGGAGGAGTCCTTTTAGGCGCGAATGCTACTGCAGACATTTTACTTTCAGAACGCTGGAAGGTACGCTATGAGTTATAATCCACTAGTCACGGGCCTAGGTATGGCGTATGACTTGACAAAAAACAAATAACTATGAAAATAACCTTAGAACGCTTCGACGAAAATTTTGGCTTTAAGGCACTTGCAGGTAACCACGAAATGATATTAGATACTGCCCCTGAGATTGGTGGCAACGATCAGGGATTTCGCCCTATGGAGTTAATGCTTATTTCATTAGCGGGTTGTAGTGCAATAGATATAGTCCATATTCTAAATAAAGGCAAGCATGTTATTCATAGCTATGCTGCTCAGGTTGAAGCCGAACGTCGTGATGAATTGCCTCGAATTTTCTCATCAATTAACATGGTTATTACCGTTGATACTGATGCGCCAGATGCTGTTTTGGAGCGCGCTGCCACGCTAACCAAAGAAAAGTATTGTAGCGCGTTCGCCGTACTCGAGGCTTCTTCTCCGGTGACGTTAAAACTGGTTAGAGGCTCGCGTTAATACTTAATAGAGCCATTCGAGGTGCAAAGGTTCTATAACCTGCAGGTCGAGCAGCAACTACATGTCTTGTATTGGTCGCGTTTTGGAGCGACAATTTCAATGTTATATTCTCCGTAAGTGCATAACGCACAGCCTCATTAATAACCAAAGATTTGGGTAAGTCGTAGTCATCCATATCGGAAGCGGATTTTCGGGGGCTGAGGTATTGCAATTGACTGCTAATAGTCCATCTTTTTTTCTCCCATTTATGCTGAAATGCGCATTGTAGCTTCGGTATGTAAGGCATCAAATCTCCAGCAGATACTTCGCCCCAACCGTCAAATTCGCTGGAAAATGATTCTATGAAATATGCCTGAGTTGCGGTTATCGTAGCACGAATTTCTTGATTCTTAAACGATTTACCTAGCTGTCCTTCGAGACCGTAAATTTCCGCAGCCCCACCATTAAACATTTCACCCGATCCACTGCCGCCAGCGCTCGCTGCATCAGAACCCAGTAAACGGTCGTATGTGCTATGAAAAAGGGTGAGGTTAATGGGCAGCTTCAAATGTTGTATACCCGCCTCACTGCTTAAACTGAGTTCTGGCAGAACACCCTCTTTTGAACCCGCAGGGGTAAAACCTCTATGTATTCCTGCGAAGCTGTGCCACTTCCGGGTAGAATAATTTAAACTGAAACCAGGTAAAAAGACAAGGCTACTGTTGGTGCGTGCTTTTATATTTTCACCGCTTCGGGTGGCGTCGTTAGCACCGTAGTCCATTCTAAAGGCTTGAATGTTTTCAGTTCTATATCCAGCTTGGATATTTAATTTTTTATAGGAAAGCGTACTTCTATGGTAGCCACTTTGAGCAGTGGTGTAGTCTGTTCTATTCCCTGCTGCACCTGCCATTCCTGTTTGTGTCAAACTAAAGATATTAGGGCCAATAAAGTAACGATCAGAATGTTGGAAACGATCGGCATGATCGTAGTGGAAGCGCAAACCGGCTTCGTGCTTCAGAAGAATGTTCTGGAATCTTTGGGTGAATTGAGCACGGAATTGCACCCCTTGACTGAGGTAATATCTATTATTTGCTTTGAGTTCTGCAAAGGCCGTATCTGAATTTTCGCCTTTCATAGCTTTAAATTCATTAGGATAGTCTAAGTGGTCGTTTAATATCGAAGCAATGGATACGCCGCCGTTTCCTGCATCTATTTTATTTAGTTTATACCAATTGCGATGAACGTATTGTCGATAAACATCTGCACGTATGAAACCCTGTTTGAGATTAATAGTGTAGCCGAGCCGCGTCATTAAACGGTCCATGGTCATTTCATCGTTACTGGATGAGAAATAGCGCTCGTTCGGTGTACTTAAGGCTGTTGAAAGGGTGGTCCCGAGATAGGTTTGTTCAGACCGTTCAGAACTTCCTGCAACGAGCACTTCTAGGTGATGCACATCCTTGTCGTCGAGGTGATGAATGAGTTTTAAATACCCATCATCAAGATTGAAACCACCGCCTTGATTGTCTCCGATTGTATGGAAACCGCTGGCTTCATGATGGAAAAAACCAAAAAGTAGCTGTGTGCGTTCCGAAGGAAGAACTTCTCCTGAAATCGCTCCTTTGATTTGATCAAAAGCACCTCTTGCTAACGTGAATTTGATATCTGATTTTTCGTCGCCAACAGGGGTGATGAAATTCAATGCCCCACCTGTACTTTGCGGCCCAGTTACAATCTGAGCAGCACCTTTTAAAACTTCAATATGTGAGTATTTCCAAATAACTGGTGTATAATAGGCATCTGGTGCACTATAGGCGGCAGGAGCTGTTAGAATACCGTCTTCCATTAGCGTAATCCTTGACGAACGAAGTGTTCCAGTACCGCGAATCCCGATATTCATTCGAAGCCCCCAACCGTCTTCCTGTTGCCCATATATACCGGGTTCATTTTGAAGAATCGTATTCGCATCGGATTGGTCGAAAGCTAGAATTTCTTTTTGATTCAGTAGTATGCCGGCGCCACTTATGTGATCTTTTTCTGTTTTGGATTGAGCCGTAATAGTAATGCTTTCGAGTTCTATAGGGACGGGTAATATGGAATCTGTTGGGGTTAAAAGAATTGTAAAAAGTAAGGAGTTTAGCACGGCTCGCTATTTAGAATGAATATAAATAAGAGCACAAACATATTGTTTAGAATCATTCTAAACAAGGGACATTGAGATTATTTTTTTAGAGTTTTGAAAATCCTATGGTGCTCGCGAAATATTACATTTTATATCACTTTAGAATTTGTAATTTTCACAATATGTTGAAGACTAGGCTTATTCTTGTTTTACTCCTGCTGTTTCTTGCCGCTGAGGGACAAAACTGTTCGGTAAGTGCAAATGCAGATACACTGACGGCCTGTATTGGTGATACTATATTCTTATCGGCAAACGGGACGAACACCTATGAATGGTCGCACGATGCTACTTTAAGCTGTGATACTTGTGCTTCACCATATGTTATACTCTCCGATACGTCATCTTATATTTTAGTTAAAGGTATAAGCCAAGTTTCCCAAATGGCAACGAATGGAAATTTCTCTAATGGCAATAGCGGTTTTCTTACGAATTACACCTACAATGCGACATCAATATGGAACGAAGGTACCTATGCTGTAGGGCCTAATCCTAACGCCGTACATCCTAACTTTGGTAGTTGGGGCGACCATACTACTGGTTCTGGTAACTACATGCTTGTCAATGGCTCTACAGGTGGTAATAAAATTTTATGGCGGCAGAATGTAAGCTTTCCCCCTGGGGTTCAGGTAACAGTAAAATGGTGGATGCTAACTTTTGTAACGCCTGCGGGATTATTGCAACTCAAGCTTGCTGGAACAAATATTGGAAATGGAGCGAGCACCCCTAACTCCTCAGGAGTCTGGTCACAAACCTCTAGAACTTTTACTGTTCCTGCATCTGGGAGTGCCATACTAAATCTAGTAACGACCAGTGCTGTATTGTCTGGAAATGATTTCGGTATTGATGATATCAGTTTCCAATATACCTGCGAATCCTATGATACAGTGTGGGTTGCACCAAAAAGTGATGCACAGATTCTATTGGATACGTCTTCACTATTTGCTTGTGATAGTCTATGTTTCACGATGAATAATACTATGGATTCGTCTGGACTATTAAATTACCAATGGGTTCTTAGTAACGGAATTGTGGATACCACTAATACATTTTCGCATTGCTTGAGTGATTCAGGCGACTACTCCGGATATCTTTTGACCTCTTCAAACGAAGGATGTACAGATAGTGTAGCATTACCAGCAATGCGTGTTGGATATTCGAGAAAGCTTGATAGCTTGGTTATTAGTAACGATGGAAAGTATTTTGCAAATGGCATTTTAGTATTAGATCCTAACGAAGTTATTGGATTGGGTGCGCACTTTGAATCGTATGCAGGTTCTCGAGGTTTGGATAGTTTGTACATTTCTTACAGCTCTGGAAACCTGAATGAGCCCGGTATACTACCTTCCCAACTGGCGCATGGTTGGAACCCGGTCTCCCTTTCCCAAGAGCCGCAGACGGTCTGTGTTTATTTATACACCGCAGATGGCTGCGTTGATTCACTTTGCCAGCAGATCACATTTTACCCTACCATAACGGTTCCTAATTTTTTCACCCCGAACGGGGACATGATTAATGATGCATTGGAGATTCAGTCGACTAATACTGAGCGATTGGTGCAACGAGTATATAACCGCTGGGGCCAATTGATCTTTGAAACGGCTCAACCCGACCTATTTTGGGATGGAAAAGTTAATGGCAAACCTGCTGCTGCAGGTGTATATTTCTTAGAAGTCGAAGCATCAAACCTTTACACTAGTAGCCGACCTATAATGCAACGAAAGGCCATACATTTGATAAGGTAAAGCTTATCCTTCACGAAATAAGAATGCATGAGATCTAAACTGCTAAACAGCATCACCTCCGCAATAATCGTTCTTGCCTTACTTTCCTTTTATGGTTGGAGCGTCCGAAAGCACGGAACCCCGGGTAAATCCCAGGGATTATGGGGAAAGTTTTTAGTCACGCTTACTTCTTTCCCAGACTTAGTCACCCAGGCCGCGGAGGAAGTGGAAAAGTTACCAGGCACCTTCGTGCCTACGCATCCTGCATTTGAGCCAGTAAATCGATTAGATTACGATATCAATGTATTGGTTAGCTATTCGAACGAGGACGGCAATAGAGCAATAGAGATTCGTAATTTAAAGACACAGGACGTTAAAAAGTCCTGGGAAGTCAAAGGTGGCTTAAAGCCGCACCATCGAGTCATGCATCCACTTTTGCTCTCAAATGACCGCATTGCTTACGCTACAAATGGGTATGACGGTATTTATTGCATGAATGCTGTGGGTGAGCAACTTTGGCATCAAAAGGAAATTGGACACCATCATTCAATGAATGCGGGCATTGGCGAAACTATGTGGGTTTGCGCTTATGATTTATCAAAATCTTCTCACCCATCGAATGGTGTTGAGTATGAAATGGGAGGAGTGAAATACCACTTTTTAGACAACTATATAGCTCAGTTAGATACGGAAACAGGCGCGTTACTTTTTAAGCGCTCGATGGCCGAACTGCTTCTAGAACATGGATTAGAACACCTCATTATTAAAAGTGTAGTGGTTGATGATCCCATTCACTTGAATGATGTAGAGCCAGTTTTGGAATCAAGTGAATATATGTTGGCGGGGGATGTATTTTTAAGTTTTAGAACTTCTTCCGTCATTCTGCATTACCGGCCGTCAAATGACAGTATCGTTCGTGTAATAGAAGGTTCTTTTACAAGTCAGCACGATGTGGACATTATTGACGGACAAACCATCGCATTTTTTAATAATAATGCACCAACTAAAAGATTTAAAGAGGATGGAGGACGAAGCAAGGAGCCGGCTCTTCTAAAATACCCGGCGTATTCTTCACATATCAAATATTACGACCTTCTCTCTAATACATTCACCGCTCCAAACAAAGAGGTCTATGCGCAACATGGCGTGTACTCTTTTACAGAGGGTTTATTCGAGCTATTACCTAATGGTGATGTACTTATTGAGGAACAAAATCCTGGTCTGTTGTGGGTATTTAGACAAGACAGTCTGTTGTTTAAGGGGGTGTTGCCCTCTCATCATGAAGGATACCACCATTTATTGAATTGGACTAGAGTGGTGGATTAATATTGAATTTATCATATTCAGGTATGTCTAGGACGCTTTGTGATTGCGTCTACATCGGTTTTGGAACCATTAAACACTTCCATTTGCTTACTTTCAAGGAAGCACTTTAAATGACTCCTTACAGCGCATGGTGAGCTCAGCACAATCAAAATGATAATAAAGGCAGTGCTCAGAAATCTACGGATAGGTAGCGTAGGTAGTTGTCTCATATCGATTACTATGTACAGGTATATTATTCTAGTGCTTTTCGCAAGGCACTAACTCCACCCACTATGGGGAGTATGATTTTTGTGTCTTTAAGATCTAAGGTGAGTACAGTGCCAGGCTCAGGGTGCAGTGTGAATTCTTGGTCGCTGGAGAAAATCATTAGACCTATTTGTTGGCCTGCTGGAATGATTTGGTCGTCCGGTTGTAAGTCAAAACTAAGGGTATAAAAGTTCCCTGGATCAAGAGGTTTACTATCGGTGAGCGATTTTGAATTTTGAGGGTCAGCCCATCCTCGAGTAATGATATTATCGTAAATCTCAGCATTTTTATGGTCTTCCCAAGGTAAGGCAACGAGCCAAACAGAAAGATTTGCGGCAGGTTTCGAACTTGCCATTTTGATTTCGATCGATGCAGTACCGGAAAGATGCAGATCCTTTGACAGGATTGGTGTAGTATACAATAAGCGGTGATTGGAACTTTTTGCCCTTGCGAGGTATTCGCCCGAATAATTCGCGTTATCGATAAGTGATTCTTTTTCCTTGCTACTTCTCTTACTGCTGAGTATTCCTGCGTCGTTACCCCCTTTTTGTGGAAAGAGTATTACTGATTCCGCAGATGGGTTAGGAAAGTCTGCATAGGCGGTAGGCTGGTCTTGGGAGTCTCGCTCCCTAACAATCCAAGCTTTTGCATCATTTTCGACGCCGTTTTCTATTTCAAATAAATACTTCGTAAACCATCTATTCATCATCTCAACGGGCGGAGGCCCACCATGACCGTCTTGGTGGTAATAGATCTGTGTAGGTATCCCCATCGCTCTCGCTTTATTATAAATCCTGTAACTGTGCTCAGGCATTACGTTCCAGTCGTTAAAACCGTGTGACATGAGCAATGCCGCTTTCATGGGTGCCATTTGATTTAAATAATCTCTACTTGCCCAGAATTCGTTGTAATCGCCAGTTGCACGGTCCATACTCGCCCTCATAAGATCGTCTCGGATGGTTCTATTGCCGAAAGCACGCTTTTCAGGGTTACCGCTATGGATGAATTCATAGAGTACATCAATATCTTCTCCTAGATAACCTCCGGGACTTCTAACTAATCCGTTCGAGCGATAATAATGGTAATAGGATGTGTTTGGTGCAACGGGAATAATTGCCTTTAATCCTTCAACGCCTGTTGTTGCTGCTGCAAGAGGTAGAGTCCCGTTGTAAGAGGTGCCAGTCATTCCTATATTTCCTGTACTCCAAAACGCGCTAACTTTTTCAATACCCTCGCGTGAAGTATAGCCGTTGTCTTTACCCGTGAGCCATTCGATAACGGCTTTTGGAGCTAACGACTCATTCGTACCTCCGACTGTTGGGGATCCGTCAGAAAGTCCGGTTCCCGGGGAGCAGGAATGAACGACGATGTAGCCTCTCGGCACCCATGTTTTAACTTGAGAATTCGATATTATGGGTCTTCGGCTACGTTGCTTTACTTCAACGTGTTTAGGAGGCTCTGGTACATGTCCTAATTCATGTTTTACATTCCAGAATAAATCATCATCGTTACCTGCGGTCCCAGCATAATAGGGACTTGATTCGAAAATTACAGGAAGTTTAAGACCGTTGTTAGTCTCTTCCGGGCGCGTAACATCTACGTGCATTCGATCTAATTTTCCGTCTCCGTCAGTATCAAATTCTGTTTCCACCCATAGATCTTCACGGATCCAACTTTTTGGAGATGTGAAAGCAGGAACAATCTGTGCTTCACCATTTTCAAAGTAAGGCCGATTTTGAGCCTTTAATAACGTGGCGCCACTCAAGGCTATGCTAAGAAGGAAGTACTTCATTTAATTTAAGTCTGAAAAATCCAGGAGAAGTTATGCATTCCTGAAGAGTCTAACTAAACCAACCGCTCTTCTTTTCAATCAAGCCTGCTGCGGCCAGTCGCCCGCTTTCCATTGCTGCATTCAATGATCCGTTGAACAAGGCGTCACCTGCAAGGAATATGTGATCTGTGACTTGACTCGCACTAGGTTCGCTGGTGTATTTTAGATTCGTTAGTTGAGGGAGCGCCTGCTGAATGGTGAAATTTGAGATGTGCGCTAGACTAACCGGATTACAATACGTTCGAATTTCATGGGATACCCTTGCCACGATTTCTTCTTCACTAAGGCCTTGATGTTTTAGGGTAGTTACAGATAAGATGGTTCTTCCTTTAGAATCTTTGTAGGCGTATAGGTTGTTGCTTAGTTGACCCGTATCGGCTATCAGCGCTATAGTTTCGTGTGGTATAGATGTTTTATCTACTTCGAAATAGAGACACATACAAGATTTCCATTTCGTCTCTGCATCATATAAATTGGGTATGAGTGTAGCCGCGTTGGAAGTGACAATAACGCCCTGATGAGAAATTTTCTCTCCGTTTGTAAGAGTAATAGTCGTATCTGTTAGGGCTTGTACTTCGCAATTGAATTTAAAGGTAGTTTGAACCAATTTCGCTTTAAGCTGCTCACTTATGGCGCCAATACCGCGTTGAGGAATCATAGCATGCCCCTCACCGAACATTTTATATACGAACTCGAACATACGGCTAGAGGTTTGTAGTCCCGTTTCTAGAAAAATTCCGGCAAAGAAAGGTTGAAAGAATCGGGTGATAATTTTATTTGAAAAACCGAATCTCTTTAGATACTCTAAGGTGCTGACTTCTGGAGTGCTGAAGATGTCATCAAGACTTTTTTTTCTTAACAGGAGGTTTAGCTTTAGAACTCTTAATTTATCTGTTAAAGAGCCTATTTCTGAAAACAAGGTGGGTAGAAGAACTTTCCAATCTCGCAATGGATCACCAATCAAAAATCGCTTTCCATCCACTAAAATTTGTGCACCGGATTGAAGTTTTCGGAGGCTGAGCGCTTCTAAGTCTAGATATTTTTTGGCAAGCGGATAAGCACTTAATAGTACTTGAAACCCAAGGTCAAGCTCATAATCTGCAACTGTAACCGTTTGTATTCGTCCACCGCAAATCCCTTGTTTCTCGAAGACCACAGGGTGATAACCTGCTTGCTCTAGTTCATATGCTGCAATGAGCCCGCTTACCCCGGCTCCGATAATATGGACAGTTGTCTTTTGTTCCATGCGTTTTTAGGTAGTTACATAAAGGAAACGAAGGATCACAAAATTAGTTCTTCAATTTGTGATTAAGTGGCAGTGTTTATTAACCTAGACGATTGTTGACTTAAAGAAACCGTAACGTGCATTTTGATTTAAGCTCTTCTTTATGTGTGTATATTTGGCTACTGCTTTGGATCAATTTCCATCATAAACACTCAATAAACAATAATGTCAAATACTAAAAAACTAGGGTTCCTAGATAGCTACCTTACGTTATGGATATTTTTAGCCATGGTAATAGGAGTGGGAGTTGGGTACTTCATTCCCTCAAGTGCAGCTTTTATAAATACTTTAAGCTCTGGAAGTACGAATATTCCTATCGCTGTAGGACTGATCTTGATGATGTACCCTCCGCTGGCGAAAGTAGATTACAGACTTCTTCCTAAGGTCTTTCGTAACGTAAAAGTATTGTCCGTTTCTCTACTCCTAAACTGGATTATCGGTCCCGTACTTATGTTCGTATTGGCGCTTTTATTTTTACAGGACTACCCAGAATATATGGTGGGTCTCATCTTGATTGGGCTGGCACGATGCATTGCCATGGTGCTCGTATGGAATGATTTAGCAGAGGGAAGTAGTGAATATGGTGCTGGCCTGGTGGCTTTGAACAGTATATTCCAAGTATTTGCCTACAGCTTTTACGCTTGGTTATTTATTACCGTTTTACCTCCCTATTTTGGCTTTGAAGGTGCTATCGTGGATATTTCCATTGCTACCATAGCAGAAAGTGTAGCCATCTATTTGGGTATTCCCTTTCTAATGGGGCTACTCAGCCGTATTGTATTGGTTAGTGTGAAAGGAGAAGAATGGTATCGAAATACGTTTATACCCACTATTTCACCAATGACATTGATAGCACTTTTGTTTACAATTGTCGTGATGTTCTCTTTAAAGGGGGAATTGATTGTTGAGATACCCATGGATGTGGTTAGGATTGCTATACCGCTATTGATCTATTTCGTGGTAATGTTCTTGATAGGCTTTTTCGTGAGTAAAGCTGTGGGCGCAGAGTATGACAAGAATGCTGCTATCGCTTTCACCGCCGCAGGTAATAACTTCGAATTAGCAATTGCAGTTGCCATCGCCGTCTTTGGACTTAATTCAGGTCAAGCCTTTACTGGAGTCATAGGTCCTTTGGTGGAAGTTCCTGCGCTTATTCTTCTAGTAAAGGTGGCCGCTCGACTCAAAAAAAGGTATTATCGCTAACACATGAAAAGTGGAGCTGGGATAGTTATTTTCAACTCTGTCAATGATATAGGGGAAGATTTTGAACAGTATTTTTGTGTACGGTAAATACCGTACATGGCTTGCGCGATTGCCAGAAATAAGACTAACATCGGTTATCACCTGTAATTACTAATATTTAGGAAGGATGAACAATATGACTTTAACAAGAAATGGACGCCTGACTCATAATCAGGTGGTCGCAGGTTCGAGCCCTGCCGCGCGAGTCCGCTTCAGGGAGCTTCTATTTGGAGGCAAAGATAGTTTGCAACGGAATTCAGTGGTAATTCTGGGCCAAGTTGTATATCTGACAACATCGCTAACTACGAGCTCCAAGTCAGGCAATACAACTTATGTTTTAAAGTTAGACTATGTTAGACAATTTCTACCTTACTCTGACCCAGGCTTGTATGTGGAATCGGTTAAGGACACTTACGCAATCTAGCAAAGCTCAGGCACGGTGTACATGGGGAAAAGCTACGAGTATATCCTAATTTGACCTTGGATAATATTTGAAACAGGATGGTGTAAGTCGGAGGTACTTAAATAATTGGAATAGGATTTGGATGATTTGCAATTGGTATACAAATATATAGTTATCACGAATTTACATAGCATCAGCTTGCTTTTGCGGAATGAGGGTCTCTTGAACCTAACAAGAATGACAAAAATGAAAGTCAACATTTAATACGGATTTCTAAATTTGTTTTTGAGCCAAATAATGTCACGGGGAAATACTATACATTTCCTGACTTTATCTTAACGGAAATGATGTTTGGTTAACAGGAGTGACAAAAGGGGCCAAGAACGTTCTTATTGAGGTGGATAAATCGGTTCGAAAGTCTCCGGGCCGGGATTTAGGGCTTTCAATAACCTGGAAAAGAGATACTAGAGTTTCAAGACTTGTATTGCCTTGAAAGTCGACGTTGGAATAGATCACGGTTAAGCGTTACCATTTTCAAGGATTCTTCCGACAATGGCTACCAATGCCGCAGCCACCCAACCTCATTAAACGTTCCTCAAGAGAGAGAGGGTTTTGAACCTAACGCTCGCAATTGCTCGTTTTCAATCAATTAAGAGAACGCTTTTGAATCTAAGTCAACCCGCTAAGCAACCCAATCGGCTTCGAGGGCTTATCGCCCAATAGCGCTGACATAGCTAGTCAAATATAGGCTTTTTTAACCGAAGGTTCAATTCCCACCTCAGGACTATATCGTGATGTTCATTGGCACTGCTGATATACATCTATGAAGCGCATTTTGATCTGATTTACGCCTCCAGTGATCGCGTTAGTATTGTTCGGAATATTCCGAACGCACGTTTGGAACCAACGAATAATTCTAAAACCTCAATGTTTTTAGTATTTTCGTTATAGAATCAAAATAGAAATTCGATCTCAAAGTAAAGAAAGGTAATGGATTCGGCCGCCAGACTCTGCGACCTGTAGCTAAATGGACTATTTGAACTAGCCATCATTGAAGACACCACAACAAATTCTGAAACAGTGATGATTTCAGTTAAAGATGACTTCTTCAACAGCTATATAGTTCAACGATTCCTGAAGAGCAATCAAGTTCAGGATGCAGAGTATGACTATTAATTCCTTAAAAAGTGTAAGTCGGAAGTTGGTACTAGTCAGTATTGCTAATGATCAAGTTTATACAATAGATGATAGTAATAGAATAATCATATGCACTGTCACGTTAATCAGTAATGAACTAACTAATAAGTATATTATTTTATTAGGAGAGAGAGGTACTAGAACCTTTTCTTGTATTGCCTTGAAAATCAATAATTAACAGCGCTTGCTTCCAAGCGGGGTTACGATTTGGATACTTCTCCTCCGACAGAGGGCTTCTCCGGAAGATGCGCCAAATTGCCAACCAATGTGAAGGTAAGAAAATATATTAAGGTAAGCGATAGAGTAGATGCTTTTGAGATGCGTCTCTGGCAATCGCGGAAGTGTTGTTCGGAATATTCCGAACAGACGTTTGGAATGATGCTTAATTCAAGAATCGCGATCTCTTCAGAGCGAAATTGATACCGTTAATAACGCTGATGCAGTGAATAGTTTGTGTACGGTAAATACCATACATGGCTTGCGCGATTGCCGGAATAACGGTAAACCCATTCAATGCCCTATTTTACTTACCTTTAGCTAAACCGAATCATTTATGAGTTATATTAGAATACCTGACTGGCAGTCAAGAGGTCGTAGGTTCGTATCCCTTATTCTCCATAGCCAGCTTCTGTTACGTATTCATTGTTCGGAATATTCCGAACAGACGTTTGGAACCACGTATAAATCTATAATCCTAGTGTCTTCAGTATCTTCACTAATGGATCAAAATAGGATTTCATTCTCAATTTAAAGAAGGGTCAAGGATTTGGTTGCCATACTCTGCGGCGCTAAAACCTAAAGATGGTCAGCAGTGGCAAGCGATTGCTAAAGATTGTATATTGTGGTGAGCAATGGTAAAACTATTGATCAAGAAGATTTTACCCCAATTATGTTTATCTTGAACTCAGAGACAATAGAATATTAATTAATTTAAAACACCACTTTTATGTACAATTTACGTTTTGAGAACCTTGTTATGTTCAATAAACGTCTTCATAAAAGTTGTTGGCGCTAATTTAATATGACAGGACTAACGAAAATATTGACAACCATTTTCATTCTTCAGTCAGTTTTTGGATTTGCCTGTGACTGTTCTCCCATTAAAGACCACGATAAGCTAATTGAATCCAGTTTTAATTACTACGATCAAATTTTTATTGGTGAAATAATTGAAATAGATAACGAGCTTTGGATTGAAGTAACGGAAGTTTTCAAGGGAGACCTAACACAAGATCAGCTTCTAAAGACTGGATTTGAAGGACATAGTTGTAGCTATCACTTTGGACAAAAGGGGTTTGCCTTGTTCTACGGCACAGTAAGAACTAATGAGTTTTTTGCAAGTATTTGCAGTCCGACAAGAATGTTTGACAAACCGTACTTGTATCCACCGCCACCACCGCCACTTCCAGAGTCTAAACCTGACCCGAAGGTTGATAAACAAAGAATGGTGAATTATGAAAACACCGAAAAAAAAAGATTAGAATACGAAATGGAACAATTAAGAATAAGAAAAAACTAGCGCCAACAACGTATATAACTCATATCCGGGCGCATCGTCCTTTTGGTTATCTTAAAGGAAACCAAAACGACCTCTGCTGATACGAGGTTATATACAAGATTTGTGTTTCATTTGAGAACTACTAGATGAAAAGAGATGAAAAGCCATTGTTTAGAAAAGTGAACACTAGAGCTAGAGGTGTTGCTCACAGCTTTGGTGGAGACTTTAGTAATTCAAGAAATAAGAAACGAGAAACGATTGAACAAGTCAGAGGTTCAATGCATGGAAAGAATAAAAGAGGATTAGATTATACGCCATTATTTAAGTTTTTGATATCAAAAGTTGGGAAAGATTTTGAAGAGACACTACATGAGGCAATATCTCGGTTAGACAGGAAAGATCCGATTTATTGGATAGTTGCAATAAATGAAAATGATAAGAGAGAATATGTTCGCACAGGAGAATCGACTTATTTCTCAGGTTTATTTGTGGACGGCAGGGGAGTGTTGCAATTTGTCAATCCGGAGCTGACTGCAAAGGACATGAAGCCATTTTGTAACTGTTGTACTCATACGTTAAATGGAAAAGTCTTTGGTACCGAATAAAAACGTAAACACAACAATGTGTATGGTGCATACCCTTTGGGATACGCACCATACACGAACCTTTAGCCCACATTATGGAAACTAAAATATTCAAACGTAAACCAGCAATTCTCAATGACATCGCGGGAAGAGTGTTCTTGATTGGTATGTTCCTTTCTGGCACTGAGTTGCAAAATTTAGGAGTCATGAACTGGGTGCTTCTTACAATAACGTCTATTTTAGGTTTGTCCATTATTCAAGAATGCGTTCGGTTATTCCGTCCTTTGTTGGTTTTGCAAGAGGGAGACCAACTGATATTTCTGGGGATATTTAAATCGATCCAAATTTCCAAGGTCAGTTTTAGAAAGAAGCTCGGCCAGCGTTGGATTGCTTTAGAATCAGACCAAAAAAAGAAAGTTGGCAACATTATGGTGAAGGATTTGAACGAAGAATCGATCCAAACGATTAGAGACTGGAGCTAACTACTTGGAATGCTCAACGTGGGCTAACAACGTATATAACTCATATCCGGGCGCATCGTCCTTTTGGTTATCTTGAAGGAAACCAAAACGACTTCTGCTGATACGAGGTTATATACAAGATTGTGCAAAATTGAGAATGAAAACATTTATATACATATTGATTCTTTCTGTTTGTATTGCATGTTCTCCTCCAACTGAATCTGATAATAACGGTGCTTCAGAGGAAATTTCGCAAATCGCTACAAATGACTCATTGATTTGTCACACCACTTTAATCTCAACCCATCCTTTCGAACGAAAGAACCAAAACGCTCTTGATTTCAATCCTTAACCCGGAGAGGGAGGGTTTTGAACCTAACTCTCCAATATGCTCAATATCAGCTATTTACGAGAACTCTTTTCGCTAAGTCAACCCGCTAAGCAACCCAATCGGCCGCGGAGGGCATTTCGCCCTGCAGCTAACGAAGAGCAAACAGCCATCGGCGAAATTATTGATGAAACCTTTGAGCCATCCGCTATGGATCAAAGCGCCGGGGAGCCGTTCCAAAAACACCTGAAAACCAGTTCGCCTTCGGCGTCCTGTGTTTTTTATACGCATCCTGCTCACTGAAGCGAGCTTCGTTCGCGTATGGGTATAAAAAAAACCAGCGTAAAACGCTGGTTTTCAGGTGTTTTTGGCGGAGAGAGAGGTACTAGAACCTTTTCTTGTAAGCCCTTGAAAATCAATAATTAACAATGCTTGTTTCCAAGCGGGGTTACGATTTGGATAGTTCTCCTCCGACAGAGGGCTTCTCCGGAAGATGCGCCAAATTGCCAACCCATGTGAAGGTAAGAAAATATATTAAGGTTAAGCGATAGAGTAGGTGCTTTTGAGATGCGTCTCTGGCAATCGCGGAAGTGTTGTTCGGAATATTCCGAACAGACGTTTGGAATGATGAATAATTCAAGAATCGCGATGACTTAAGAGCGAAATTGATACCGTTAAAAACGCTGATGCAGTGAATAGTTTATGGACTGTAAATACCGTACATGGCTTGCGCGATTGCCGGAATAAAGGTAAACCCATTCAATGCCCGATTTTACTTACCTTTAGCTAAACCGAATCATTTATGAATGACATTAGAATACCTTACAGGCAGTCAAGAAGTCGTGGGTTCGGATCCCTTATTCTCCACTGCGCCTCTAATTAACGAAAAAAGCAGGCTTACTTGGTGTGAACCCGCTTTTTCTCTTTATAGTTTTGTGATTACTTTCTTGGCATCCTACTCGTGTGGAAAATCGCATGAACGTAAACCGTCTTTCTTTCTATTGTGTAGTGAACCCCGTATTTAAACTTGCGTGTAAATCGAATTCTTACATTTCTATATCGTTCTTGAAAATGCTCTGGATGCAGAGTGATATCATCTAGCAGATTGGAAATTTCAATATAGAGTTCCGTATCTAATCCAGATTTCTGCTCCTCGTACCAAGCCAAAGCATCTAGTAAATCCCTTTCAGCTTCTGGCTTAACTACCAACTTATACCCCATACCTAGCCGATAACTCTGTCTTGATATCCTTCCAATTCCTTCCTAAACTCGGGTTGGAATCGTGATTGGCCAATCGAACATCGAGAATCTCTTTTTGCTCGGTGGTCAAAGAAGAGTTATCTACCTCAGCAGTGCTTCGTTCAAGCATACGCTCAATCTTCTCAAGCACACTTGCGTCCGCAGTCTTGAGCAACATTTGTATTTTATCTAATCTCTGTGAAATAGTCATAATCAATTCCTCTTACTTACAAAGGTACATATTCTAAACGCTTCCTCCGCGGAGGGCATTTCGCCCAATAGCGCTGACATAGCTAATCAAATATAGGCTTTTTTGACTTGGGGTTCAATTCCCTCCTCAGGAATGTATCGTGATGTCTATTAGTACTGTTGAAATACATCTATGAAGCTCCTTTTGATCAGATGACGCCTCCTTTGATCGCGTTAGTTTTGTTCGGAATATTCCGAACACACGTTTGGAATCACGTGTAATTCCAGAATCCCAATGTTTTCAGTACCTTCAGGTTTGGGTCAATACAAAGTTTAGATGTCAAAGTAAAGAGGGGTAGTGGATTCAGTTGCCATACTCTGCGGGTTACGATTTGGATAGTTCTCCTCCGACAGAGGGCTTCTCCGGAAGATGCACCAAATTGCCAACCAATGTGAAGATAAAAAATTATAATAACTCCAAGCGATAGGGTAAGTGCTTTTTGGGATTACGCTTTGGTAATCGCGGAAGTAGTGTTCGGAATATTCCGAACACACGTTTGGAATCACGTGTGATTTCATCATCCCAATGTTTTCAGTATTTTCAGGTTTGGGTCAAAACAAAGTTGGGATCTCAAAGAAAAGAGGGGTAGTGGATTCGGTTGTCAGACTCTGCGGGGGATCCTATCAGATGAAGGGTATTTTCAGCTTATGTTTCAGATTGTACTAGTACATCCTGCAATTATAAGATCGAGATTATGAAAAAAAATAAAGAGCCCCTATTGGGGCTCTTAGCTTTCAATGAAATGATGCTTCTTATTGCAGAATGTATTCATGGTGATCACTGCTTCTCACATTAAAGAAAACCTCTTCTGTTGATCCGTTAACAAAGTTGACGGCATTTCCCCGTGTTAAGCTAACGTTGATTTTAACCGTTCCGGCTGGTAAGTTTGAAGTTAGGTCAAAAGCTTCGTCTTTATCGTTTACTATATATAGTTTTGAAGTGAACGGCGGGGTTCGTCCGATTTCTGAATCGTAGTATCTGATGTAAACCGCCACCTGACCCGTTGGGTTAGAATCATCGTATACCCACGTTAATTCTTGAGGCACCGATGCATCCAAAATTTTTGACCCTAAAAAATTGGCCTGTATGATTTTAGGAGCATGAATACTTGCCAATACATTTGAACTTGGGTCTGAAAGTGTCACGGTTCCGTTAAACCAATTTAATGGCATATCATGGTTTAAATACGATCTGTTCGAATATGGCGTAAGTGTTAAACCATTCAACGTGACACTTGATTCATTTGGAACTACGCCACCAGCTTTTATAGCTACCGTTTCACCGTAGTTACTGGTATGGATAACACTGAATTCTAAATCAGCTGTAGTCATATCGTCAGCAATTGCTTCAGATTGAGGTGTAAGATTGTAATTCGAGGCGGCAATTGCTAATTGAGCAAGTTGATGACTAAATTCAGTGTTTACTTGTTCAATGTTCTCCTTTGAACATGCTATAGCAACAATAGTTGACAATGCTATAATTGAAATCTTTTTCATTTTTTCAATGTTTAAAAATTATTGTTAAATGCAACCACCGATCATAGGTTGATTCGCAGCGAAGTTGATGGAATGATTACTTGATAATGAACAAGGTAGAGGATCTTCCACAGCTGGATAATCTGACTCATAATACCAAGTCCAGCATCCTGAAGAAGGAGGAACGCAACTGTTTTCATCAAATTCCACTATTAATGAAAACGATGCATTTTGGACAATTGGTATCTGATCAATTTTACCATTGTTAGAGTTCATTCCATACATTGTTAATGAAGTGTACGTTTGTCCCCACCATGTTTCATCTGCCGTATTAGCTATTGTTTGGATATTCATTTCTGATTCCCCAGTGGAGTCGGCGGGTCCCGAACCCTATGCTCCAATATGCTGATATTCAATTTCTTGTGAGCCTAGTGTCATACTTTGGCCACGGATTGTCCACGATGCTGCACGACCAGAGTTTGTCATCGTTTTGTCATGAACTGTCCGATAGTGTCAAGGTACGTTTTTCTGACTTTACACGACATTTCTCTGACAATAGTTTTCTGATTTTGCTTCGATGAAATAGCTGTGTTTTTTAATCCGCTGTAAATCAGTTGAATATCATATCTCTGTAGGGTTGGCACGCGGCACGTGTATATATATACCGTGCCGCGTGCCTAACCCAAGGTGATGCCATAGTTGAAATTGTCCTCTCCTCATTAATCAGCAACAATAGAAGGTTGATTTTAATGGTGATTGTGATAATGGAGAGCAAGATTTCTGGTTTCCATTCGCCTGGCTCTAGTTACTTTATGTGATGCCAAGAGATATCAAGTTCAATGTTTTGATTTTGCGATAATATCTTCAGTTAATGTAAATACGAAGTGAAGAAGGAACAATATTGCTATTGAACGAAATTCAATTTTAAAAAACACAAAACTTGCATATGTATATAGAATCAAATAAGTAATAAAACAGGATGCATAAACACTTACATTAAATATCTTCTTGATAGATATGCTGATAATCTCTAATATGAAAAATATTACAATCAATAACATTGAATTTTCAAAAAACCTGTCCAGGCTACCAGCACTAAAGATGACTATTAGCGTAGATATGAATAAATAATACGATACTCGAATAATGAACCTTTTCATATTTTATCTATTATTATATATCTGTATTCCACGTTTAATATTAAATACA
Organism: Schleiferiaceae bacterium; assembly: GCA_965204625.1. Classification (GTDB taxonomy): domain Bacteria; phylum Bacteroidota; class Bacteroidia; order Flavobacteriales; family Schleiferiaceae; genus UBA10364. Next base: position 1,078,596 of record CBDBET010000006.1, on the reverse strand, counting down.
TCGTGGGCATCATCGAAACCTAATTTCATTATTTGATTGACATTTGCAGCTAAGAGTAATCTACTCTGTCCAAATCCGAATGCTGTGCCACATGCTCCGTATAGCATATTGCCATAATCGTCATATCTGACAAGTCTACCATTATAGAACGAGAATTCTCCTATTCGGCCTGGATGGTAAGACGAAAGTTTAATATCAAAAGGAGCGCTGGAGCTGGCGGGTCCCGAACCCTATGCTCCAATATGCTGATATTCAATTTCTTGTGAGCCTAGTGTCATACTTTGGCCACGGATTGTCCACGATGCTGCACGACCAGAGTTTGTCATCGTTTTGTCATGAACTGTCCGATAATGTCAAGGTACGTTTTTCTGACTTTAAACGACATTTCTCTGACAATTGTTTTTTGATTTTGCCATTATGAAACTGCTGAATTTTTCAAATCACTGTAAATCAGTGGAATATCATATCTCTGTAGGGTTGGCACGCGGCACGTGTATATATATACCGTGCCGCGTGCCTAACCCAAGGTGATACTAGAGTTGAAATGACCTAATCATTGTTTTTGGAATTTAAAATTGCCTTCAATTTTTAATTCTACCCTAGGGTAGGGGAGGGGATTTATGGGGGAATTTTGTATCTTATTGCGTACCAAATTTCCAATATAGGTCATCATGACGCTCACTAAATCAGCATGTTACAGTCAGATTTACCCGTTTAAGGGTGTCTCGGACTTAGTTAACATAAGGTTTATTATGAGTAATTTCGGTCAAATCACTGATAACGAGAGCTTTAACTCTATCGCTCCGATAGAGAGCCTCTATCCCGATTTGGCCCAAAACACTGTCTCAAATGCAACTGCCGATGCGCTGAATCCGGAGCCATCCGTGAGCACGCGCATCATCTACTGGTACCACCCTGATTATGTTGGGAATGTAGACCTGGTTACGGACCTAAATCAAGAAGCCTATGAGTTCTACCTCTACAACCCTTGGGGCGAGAGTCTCTACCATTGGGAAAGTGGTTCGTCCAGTTGGAATTCACCGTACAGGTTTAACTCCAAGGAGTTTGATGCGGAGACGGGTATGCATTACTACGGAGCTAGGTATCATCATCCTAAGCTCAGTGTATGGATGAGTGTGGATCCTTTATCCCACCGGACTAGAGAATCCTATCAATATACAGGTAACAATGCTATTTCAGCAATTGATCCTGATGGCACGAAGGTAAAGTGGAACCTCGATGGAATAATTGTTGGATTCAGTATGATGTTTACGAAAACAGGACGTGAGAATCTAAAGGCTATGATGGCTGATAAAGAATATACTTATCAATTTGTATTGAGACGGGCCGTTGGGATTTCATACGATGAAAAGACAAAAGAATATGGATTAATTGGAGGCTTTCAGGATGTAGCGGCTGATGACCCATGCACAATGCTTCATGTAATATATCTAGGCTCTAGAAGGGCTATTAGAAGAACTGAAAAACGCCATAACAAGGATATTTCTCAAATAGATTCAAAGTATTTGCACAGTGTCCTAAGAATGATGGCTAATGGAGGGGCTAGGTTTGAAAGAATGGAAGATTATAGAGAAAATGCATATTCAAATTTGAATGGAAAGGATAAGGCATGGAGAAGAAGTTTTTTCAAGGAGTATAATTTCATACCTGGTGGAGAGAGAGGTTATAAGTCCTACAAACCATATAAAGAACGTATATTAGAATTTGTTGCTAGAATCGCAATTCACGAGTCAACCCACGGATTGGTTGAGTCGGGTGCCTGGAGGGATAGAGATGATGATTATAGAGCAACTCAACCAAGTCCTAGCAATGAGAGCTTTCCTCAATTAAGGGAAAAGCTTTGGTTTGAAGAACACAAAGGAAAAAGGTTTAAAAGATGGTGGTAAAATTTAAATGGTCTTTTGCTCTACTAGTTTTGATATTAGTAGACTTACCTGTGTATGCTTATGAGAATGAATGCGATACAGTCAATAGAATTGTCTTTCAAGAGCATCTGGATCAATTCGTAACTATCCCAAGTAATGTAAAAGCAATTGGAACACTAGAAGTTCATGGAAATAAAGCCCGATACATTCCAGAAATAATACAGAATCATATTTTGCTAGATTCTCTAGTTATTGTTAATGGAAAACTAAGGGACCTTTGGAAAGACAAAGGAATGTTTAATGAAGAAATATACGTTGAAACCATTCGTCTTACTAACTGCAGTTTGAAAATAAACAGGAGGATGCTTAGACGAATGATATTTCATGAAGGAAGATTAACCTGTAACACATTAATCATTGAAACGAAAAGGAAGCCAAATGCGAGGTTAATCGGCAAATTATCCTCAATTTTGAAAACGGATAAAATTTTAGTAATCGTGCAAAATGATAAATTTGAGTATGACTATAGCGCTTTTTGAAATACATCTATAGTCCTCAAACTTTGGGATTCCACAACTGGAAATCAGACCTTATGTTAACTTAAAAAAGTTTCAACTCAGTCCTTAATATTGTACAAATGCGATTTACTTTTAATCGTCCAGCACGGTGGACAGTAAATCGAATCCACGTTTCCATTGTGATATTTCGGGCTAAATCCCAATTGTTCAAGTACTAATGGGTCATTTAAATAAATCCTTTTCAAGTCAACATGTACCAATATTGCTGTATCCAAAACCTGAATTACTAACTCTTGATTCAGAGTATTGAGTTTATTATTGTTCTCAATAGAAGTTACAATGGCCTCAATGAAGTCAGGTTCATAATTGGGGTAATATTGATTAGTGTCTCCATAATATTTCGGCCTTAGATTTAGCTCCTTACTGACCAATGAATTAGCATTCAGGACTTTTAGGGTGCAGCTGTCCATATACCATTTAATATTCTCTGGAAATTGTATAAATCCATTCCCTCTGTTTTCCATCCATTTAGATAGTTCACCAACATCTTTTGGTAATCTTTCGTGAATCTGGTGGTATGAAATTATATAGCTTGACGCATAATGAAGCATGGATTGCTCTGATGAGTTTTCTTCTTTTGGTGTACTACAGGCCGTTACCAGAATTAGTATGCATATATATTTCATGATCCATGTTTTTCAAAGAATTTTTTCACCAATTCATTATAGGTGTTCTTAAGCCCTTCAAGCTTCTTTTTTTGTATTTCGGTTATTTCGTTTTCACCGTTGTGTAATTTATCATAGTATGATCTGTATTCGTTATAAGCTCTTCTAAGCGCCATATAGTCTTTCACTAGCGGATCAGAGTTTACTAATCTATCATATTCTCGATTTACTTTGGAATTATGCAGAGCTTTTAGCTGATTAAAAATTGACTTATCTTGAATAACAAAGTGGAATACAACATCATCATTTTTACCGCCAATCATTTCAACAACAAACCCGCTTTCACCGCTAGTAGTGCTAGCTTGTCCTGTACCTTGAGAGCCAGCGTCAAACTCAATGGAATGAACATTATAGTATCGCATTGCAGACTTCAGGTGCCCATAAAAACTGCCTGAAACTTTTATGCCTTCAATATTCAAATCAGCATTTCCTTTTACTTCGTTACCAAAATAAACATCTTTTATCCCATCTCCAGCTAATTTCACTTCAACATTGGGTTTTATCTTTCTTCTAGTGGGAGTGAAATATTCTGAAGTCCAACTTCTACTTGCATAACTTTCAGCCTCTTCTCTTATAACATCATAATCTGCCTCTGCCATACTTTTAGCTGTTTCGTGGAACAGATACTTGAAGTGTTTAACCATTGCTGGTAGACCGGGCCATTTCCCATCTGGATCTAATAAGGTAATGGCATTGTTTCCACTATATATGTAGGACTCCATTGTCTGTTCAACTAAAGGATCCACACTCATCCACACACTGAGCTTAGGATGATGATACCTAGCTCCGTAGTAATGCATACCCGTCTCCGCATCAAACTCCTTGGAGTTAAACCTGTACGGTGAATTCCAACTGGATGAACCACTTTCCCAATGGTAGAGACTCTCACCCCAGGGGTTGTATAGATAGAACTCGTAGGCTTCTTGATTAAGGTCTGTAACCAGGTCTACATTCCCAACATAATCGGGGTGGTACCAATAGATGATACGGGTGCTCACGGATGGCTCCGGATTCAGTCCATCGGTAGTCGCGTTTGAGACAGCGTTTTGAGTCAAATCAGGATAGAGGCTCTCTATCGGGGCGATAGAGTTAAAGCTCTCGTTATCAGCGATTTGACCGAAATTAGTCATAATAAACCTTATGTTAACCAAACCCGAGACACCCTTAAACAGATGATTTTGATTGTAACATACTGATTTAGTGGACATCATGAAGGTTTACGTTGATGATTTGGTATCCTATAAGATACGAAAATCACACGTAAATCCTCTCCCCAGATTCTTACAACATTACTTCTTTTTATCTATCAGCTGCACAGGTATAAGCCCACTAGAGTGTGAATAGTAGGCGTCAAAATGCTCACGATCAGTAACAAATATTGAAGAGTCTTTCAAAAGACAGAAATACAACTGTTGCATTCTTAAGTCATTCATACATAATGGAGTAAAAAAGGCGTATTCTCCAATCAACCCAATGTCATCACACTTGCTGTATGAACACCTAGTTTTTTTCTCTGGTAAAAAAGACATTGAGTCTAGATTTTTTCCTTCAAAAATAATCCTGTCAACATTGTAGCTAATTCCAGAATAACTATACAAGCTATCTAGAACCCAAATGGAGGCGTCATGAGAATTCATGTCTTTAGTATCATTTCCAGAGCTACTCAACGCCATAGTTAAACCAAGCACCAACAGTCCTAGAAATGTCAATCTGGTTTTATTTACATCGTGTTTCATTAAATAGTTTTTGATCTATTTTACTAAAATAGAAGTTTGCCGACTTTACATTTCCTTCAGCCTGAGCTGTTAAGTATAGGTTGTAGTAGCTTTCGTTGATAATGATTTTTTCATAGCGAAGCTTATCAGCTGTTGGTAGATTGTTCCATGCATTAGTCTTTGCCTCTAATGAGCCCATCCATGCCATGGCCATATACCAATCCTGTGAATGCGTAGTTCCATTTTCACTGTCAAACTGTTTCATTCCCCTAACAAATAATTCAATATTGCCTTCAGCCATTGTTTCATGTTGGCCGTGGTAACCTTCAGGGGTTCCAGCACCATTGGGGTATAGCCCGGACTCTTCTTTCTTCATGTGTCGGTCTAGTGTAGGATAATGTGACCGCGTCCCTTCTTCTTCAATCAAGTGGTATTTATTGTGAAGAAGCTCATGTAAGATGACTTTTGCTGCAAATGCTGGGTCCACTACTAGTTGATCATTTTTGATCATTGCAGCTCCTAAATACATGGTATTTGCATCTGGAGCGTACGCATAAGCTCCTGTAGTTTTTGCATCATACTTTATAGTAAGGTCAGCATGATTAAGTTGATACCTTCGAGAAAATGCTTTAAAAACTCCTGTTTTTTGCAATTTATCAATCACGTTTGTTCCAGCGGTAGGAATATTGGACGCGATAATAACTTCTAAGCCATCCGTGTCAATTAAGATTATGGGACTGTTACCTGTGAATGCGTAAGAATCCAATGTTTTGCTTACCAACGGATCCACACTCATCCACACACTAAGCTTAGGATGATGATATCTAGCCCCGTAGTAGTGCATTCCCGTTTCAGCATCAAACTCCTTGGAGTTGAATCTGTACGGTGAATTCCAACTGGATGAACCACTTTCCCAATGGTAGAGACTCTCACCCCAGGGGTTGTATAGATAGAACTCGTAGGCTTCTTGATTTAGGTCCGTAACCAGGTCTACATTCCCTACATAATCGGGGTGATACCAGTAGATGATGCGAGTGCTCACGGATGGCTCCGGATTCAGTCCATCGGTAGTCGCGTTTGAGACAGCGTTTTGAGTCAAATCAGGATAGAGGCTCTCTATCGGAGCGATAGAGTTAAAGCTCTCGTTATCAGTGATTTGACCAAAATTACTCATAATAAACCTTATGTTAACCAAACCCGAGATTATCCCTATAATGGTTGTATTTCAAAACTGAAATAAACCCATTGATCATTTTCATCTCTCCTGAATTTAACCCTATATGAATCTGATCTAACTAATGATACTCTTTTTCCAATTCGCTTATACTCTGTGTTCACAAAAACTATAGTTCGAGTTTTCTCTTCTTCAATTATCGGAAGTAATCTCAACGTTCTTATTCCCTTCCTTAATTCAGCTTTCGAATATGAATTGATGTTGAATAAATACAACCCGCATGAATCAAGATTCAAATCTATATTATCCAATAAAATCGGGATTGAACTGACATGTGGAAGACTATCGGAAATATTAATTCTCGCATCTTCTATTAACTTACAGTTTGAATCATTCGGTTGACCAAACACCACTAAAGCCGCACATATACCTATTATTGTATAAGATGTTTTTCTCATTCCACTGATATGTTTTCAAAATGTTTCATTTTCATAACTCCAAGAATTTGGCCTTTTGAATATATGTATACCATATTGTCACCTCTCGCGAATACATATTCAACGCCTTTTGCATTGTTTAAGTCAAAAGCGCTTGGAAGCTGTCCAAATGAGTATGTTCTTGTCTCACCGCCAAAAACATTAGATGAAATGGATGACTTTTCTGGCTCCTCTATAATTGACCCGCTTGGATGAGAGTGAAAAACAATATCACCGCTTTGTACATCTGGATGTGATATTGTGGCTTTTGAGTCATCCTTAGGGCTAGCTACTGCACCCGCTGGGGACTCAATCACCTCATTGCCTCTTACAACACCACCATACTCTCTATTGTTTTTATCTTCGGTACCGCCTTTACCATCATCTTGTTTCACGATTGTGGACATTTGCTTTCTCGCTTGTGAATCGCTTACCAATTCAACTGAATTTTGATGAGCAATGTTGTCTTCCCCAAAAGCTTCTGAATTTCCGCTATTTTCTTTAATGAATTTAATAGTTTGACGTTGTTCTTTATAATCGATGGCATTGGTGGGATTTTCTTCATCCCCATAGTTTCTACTGGTCTTTAAAAGATAAATTTTTCCATCATCTTTGCCATCATTGCCGATTACTTTCCCTTTTTCATTAATAAAGTGACCTCGTCCGTCAGGGTCAACCATTATTATAGGATTGCATCCCAGAAAACCAAATGGAGTATGTCCTATATATTTATGCGCCAACGGATCCACACTCATCCACACACTCAGTTTTGGATGATGATACCTAGCCCCGTAGTAATTCATGCCCGTCTCCGCATCAAACTCCTTGGAGTTAAACCTTGGAGCTGGCGGGAACCGAACCCTCGGAGATTTTGTATTTTACCGTTGTCATGAGTTTTTAGTCCTTCTCTCAAAGCTTTATAAACATAGGGCTTAACGATTATATGTGCAATTTTTTGGTTGGTTAATTATTTACCGAACACCTGGTTTTTACCGATTATTAGGTATTGAATGAACCTCATAAGTGTTGGAATTACACGTAATTCCAAACGTGTGTTCGGTAAATACCGAACATTTTGTCTTTCGGTAATAGGCCTTCATGTTTGAATTTGAACTTTTAAATTCTAAATATGATGCATGGTAATTCAAAGTATCCATTAGAGCTCAAATTTGCCGTTTGTTGCGGTGAGGAGCTGACGCACTTTTCAAAAAGTGACATTCGCAAAATCCCAAGAGCAACGCTTTCTGAATGGCGAAAGACACCCATTTCAAAATTTGTTAACCAATTCGAAAATGGAGCAGAGCATCCAACGGTGATTAAATATCTATCTCGACGCAATGACGAATTGGAGCGTAGTAAGCAAGCTATAGACTCCTATATGACGTTCGTAAGTTTCATAAAGGATGCTATAGGAGTCAAGCCATTTACTCGAATGTTAAGTGAGAATAAGGAAAGATTCGTGGAAGTGGTTGAGGGGCTTGAAGGGTTGGTCGCACAACAGTATTTTCTTGAGCATGCTGGTATTTCCAGAAATAGATATTGGGGATGGAAGAGTATTCTGGAGATGAATTGTTCCCTAACGGCTGATAAAATCTGCGCTCGAAGAACCCCAAATAAAATAAGGGATGCTGAACGACAGTTGTGTCGGCAGCTAGTGATAGCCGGTGGTGAGAATAAGAATGTTATTTATGCGCATGCCATTCGAAAGGGCCAAATAGCTATGGGGCGAGGTTCATTCTATAACATCGTGCAAGATTTAACCACGACGAAGCAAATGAAAACCTACAAGCCACAGCCTATTAAGATCCGAGCTAAAAATGTTCATGATATCTGGCATGCTGATGTTTCAATTATTAAAACCGTCCATGGTGAAAAGTGGTATTTGTATTGCATAGTAGATAATAAGTCTAGAGGTATTGTGAATTGGCGATTAACCAATACTCTTAGGAAGTCTACATCAGCAGATGTGTTGAGAGAAGCGTTTTTAAAGCATAATGCAGATAAGCTCATTTACATGACAGATGGCGGTAGTGAGAACAAGAAAATTATGGAGACTGATCTGCTTTATATGTATTTTAAAGTGACACATTGGATTGCAGGGAAGAGTGTAATGGCCTCAAATTCTATGATAGAGCGAGTGTTTCACACTTTGAAGAATGAATTTGGTTCTGTTCACATCGCTAAAGACGGACTACAGTTAAAGCAGATTCTCAGTTCGACGATCGAAGCTTACATGAATCGGCCACATTCCGCCCATGGAATTTACACTCCTTTAGAGGTTCTTGAAGGTAGAGATAACTGGCTTGATGTGAAGAAAGTCATTGCTGATGCCAAAAAGGAGAGGGTCGCAGCAAATAAGGTTGCTCGCTGCGAAAACTGTTCGTGCTCGGTAGAAGAGCGCTGTAGCGAGGACGTTGGTGTTATGGAGCAGATCTATTAACTAGCGAGGTCCCAGTCGCCACGGTGGCTGGGATTTTTTTCGCTTCGCTCAAAAGATCCCTAGAGGAGGGAACCGTTCCAAAAACACATGAAAACCAGTCCGCCTCGGAGAGAGAGGGATTCGAACCCTCGGTACCTTACCGAATTGAACTAATTGGTTACAATTAAAACTAACTCTTATCCATCTAAAATAGGGTGTTTCAGCGAGTTTAACAATTTTTATTTTTCGTTTTGTCTCATCGTACACGCATTTATTGAATCCGTATTAATGATACTATGCTCGGTGACATCTCTGGCAATCGCGCAAGCCATGTACGGTATTTACCGTACAAATTTCTTCTTATCTTTCAGTGCGGAATTAGGGAGTTCAACTCTTGCCTTATTGAATAAATTTTTCAGGTTTCTTTAGACCTACCTCTTTTTGACTCTAAGCCAATTCGCTTTTAAAGCTCTTGGTACGTGGAGATTAAAGGGGAACATTTCTCTATGTGTGATTTGTTGCATGAATTTAGAAACTTTAAGTAGTTTCTAGGTTTTAGGGTACTTATGTCTTTTGATATATATCTGAATGAATCATTCAATCTTCATGTATTCTATTCTTTAAATGATCTGTTGGTGAGGAGTGATTTTTATAATCATTTAAACAATAGAAAAATGAATCACAAAAATTCACGTTATCCGCTAGAGCTTAAGTTAGCGGTCAGTCTAGGCGAAGAAAAACAGTTATACTCAAGAGAAGAGCTACTGAAAATTCCAAGAACGACACTTTCGGAATGGCGAAGGAAAACACCTGATTTCTTTTATCATCAAATGCTTGAAACAGAGAAGCAAAAGGATTTGATAAAGCTTTTTAATCGTCAATTATCAAATAAGAAACGAGAAAAGGAAATGCTTGGTACCTACATGGCTTTTATTGACTTTATCATAGAATCAATGGGTCAAAAGGCGTTCGATAAATTTTTGACAAAACATCGACTTAAATATGTTGACTATGTTGAGTCACTGCCTAAAATCATATCTCGAAAGCGTTTCTTGAAGGTCACCAACGTAAGTATAACAAGATTTTGTGGGTGGGAGCTCGAGGCGAATATCCATTGTTTATCTAGTGCAGATAATGTTTGTATTAAACGACGTCCACGACAGCTTACACAAAAAGAAAGAGCATTTGTTGAAGAAATTGTAGAAAAGGGTGGGCCAAATAAATTTGCCATATGGGCAGATAATTTCAAAAAGGGAAAATTGAAATTGAGCTTGACTACATTCTATAAATACACGAGAGGATTACTAACAGAATATCAAAAAAGGAAGGCACCTAGGAAACCTAATTTGGTTCGCGCTGAAAGATTACACGAAATCTGGCACGCAGATATCAGTATTATAAAGACGCTTGATGGAGTAAAGCACTATTTATATTGTGTGATGGATAATTACAGTAGAGCCGTACTCGCATGGCGGCTAGCGGATAAAATAGATAATGCGATATCAGTGGAGGTGTTAGAAAAGGCATTTGTAGATTCGAAACCCACACAGCCGATTGTGAAAATTGACAACGGCATGGAAGAGCAAGCTACCCTTAATTATATGACTGATGGAGGTTCAGAGAATAAAAGGATAGATAGTAAAGTGACCTTTGCGGTGAACCATCTTGTGGCGTGGAAGAATATTCGTTCTTCTAATTCTATGATTGAGCGAGTTTTCCACACCATGAAAAATGAATATAAGTATATTCTTTATGCTGCTGATTTTGAGGAGCTCAATGCGTTGTTAGAGCAAACCATTAATGCGTATATGGATAGACCGCATTCCCAGCTGGGTATTTACACACCTCGTGAAGTTATGTTGAGAAGATCAGGTTGGTTTGATGAAAAGTCCGCATTAAAGGATGGTGCAGAGAAACGTCTCAAAATGAACCGTAATTCAGGTTGTACAAACTGTTCTTGTAGTGATACATCTTCGTGTTTGAAGGAGAGCAGCCAAGAATAAACTTAATCCCAGTCGCTTTGGTGGCTGGGATTTTTTTCGCTTCGCTCAAAAGATCCCTTGAGGGGGAGCCGTACCAAAAACATTTGAAAACCAGTCCGCCTTTGGCGTTCTGTATTTTTTTATACCCTTCCCGCTCACTAAAGCGAGCTTCGTTCGCGTATGGGCACAAAAAAAAACCAGCGTAAAGCGCTGGTTTTCAGGTGTTTTGGCGGAGAGAGAGGGATTCGAACCCCCGGTACCTCGCGGTACGCTGGTTTTCAAGACCAGTGCATTCGACCACTCTGCCATCTCTCCGATGAGAAGAATAACCTTCTCGAGTGGGCGGCAAATTTAAACAGGAATTGATTGTTTGCAAGGATAAATAAGCAATTATATTTGAGGTATGCTTGTAAAACTTAAAATTGCGCTTGTTATCGCTGTGACGACTTCCATAGTGCAGGGTCAGAATATGCGCATATCGCTTGATCCTAACATCTACGTATCGGCTCAAGGTAAACCTTACGTTGATTTATATACAACCTTAGACGCCAGCACAATAGGTTATAAATTAGATTCGGATAGCAATTGGGTTACTTCATTTAAAGTAGTCGTGCAAACCAGCGGTAAGTTAGATGCCTTTACGTTTAACTATGCCCAGCGAGATAGTGCATCAGGAGCACCATTATTGCTTCAAAAAAGTACGTTTGCATTTGAAAATTGGACCAATCAAGCCGTTAAGATTGTAATCAAAGATGACCATACTGGAGAATTCATGGAATTTGAAGATACACTCCGACTTAATGGGGATGAATTCATTTATTTGTCTAACCCTATTGCTCTTGATACCATAAATACAGATAATGTGGTTTACCGTAAATCTGGCAGTGTAGTGATTCCGAAGCCATCTTTAGGTATGCCAGTTTTTGAAAATGTCCCCATTGAGTGGTATTCAGAGGTTTACATTAAGAGCGGTCAGTACGTACTGAGATATGAGCTGCAAAATGCTTCAGGTGAAGCTATTGCAGGTACACAGGGTTTTAAAAGACTGCAGAATGGTATTAATCCCATTCGAATTAGCTACGGAATGTCGGGTCAAAATAGTGGCGCTTTTGCCATTCAAACTGAACTTTTAGATGCAGACGGTTCAATATTGAACACCGCTTCAGAGTCCTTGATGTGGTACAACGATGAACTATTACTGGACCCCTCATTGTTGGAGGGAGTTGCAACTAGAGCGAATTTTGAAAAATCTTGGGGAAGTTGGGAAGACGTTCCAGAATACCTGAGTATGATTGCTCCCCTAGCCACATTAGCAGAGCGTCGCTTATTAATGAATCTTAAGGAATCGATGGACACGGCCCGAGCTGCATTTTACCTGACGCGTTTTTGGCAAGAGAAGTCGCCAGATCAAGCGTTAGAATCATGGAAAGGCTATAAAAGGGTAGTGGATCAAGTGGATTCTGAATTTGGATCTAAAACTCTAGCGGGATACAGAACTCAAATGGGTCGCGTCTTTTTACAATACGGTGCACCGTCTTTGGTAGAAGAACGTCCTTTTGACGGAAAGAACTATCCTTATCAAATTTGGCAATACGACCGATTAGTGAGTTCAAGCACTCCAACACAACAAAACCAGGTTTTTGTGTTTGTTGATCAGGAGTTGGTCGGTCGTCAATACACTTTGATCCATAGTAGCGCTATGGGTGAAGTAAAAGATCATAAATGGCAGTTTCATTTATCTCGCCATTCGAATACTGGGCCAGACATTGATGCTACTTCCACCCAATACAGTAGAGATAACTTTGGAGAGCGTATTTCTAATTCCCTCATCATTGGGAACCAAGGGACTTGGTTTGATCAATTCAACAATTAATAGATGAATACTACCATCGCTGTCGCCGTTTTAAACTGGAATGGAAAATCCTTACTCCAGACTTATTTACCGGGGGTAATTAAGGACAGTGCACCGCATAAAGTCTACGTTATTGATAACGACAGTTCAGATGAAAGTCTGGCCTATTTAGCGGAACATCATCCAGAAGTTTTAGTCATTCAGACTGGTGAAAATTTAGGCTATGCTGGCGGATACAATGAAGGGCTAAAAACCATACAGGAACCCATTACAATACTATTAAATAGTGATGTTCGTACCACCCCTGGATGGCTTAACCCAATACGAGAGCATTTTGAAAATCATTCACAATGTGCAGCGCTGCAACCAAAAATTCGTTGGGATCGCTCTCCTGAGCAATTTGAGTATGCAGGTGCCTCCGGTGGTTTTATTGATCGTTGGGCTTATCCTTTCTGCCGTGGAAGAGTATTTGGAACGCTAGAGAACGATATAGGTCAATACAACACGCCTAGAGAAATATTTTGGGCTACAGGAGCTTGTTTAGCAGTCCGTACAGAAGTGTTTAAAGCTGTAGGAGGATTGGACCCTATGCTTTTCGCTCATATGGAAGAAATCGATTTGTGCTGGCGACTTCAACGAGCGGGTTACGAGGTTTGGGTGCAACCGGAAAGCACCGTTTATCATTTGGGCGGCGCCACATTAAGTGCAGATAACCCTAAAAAGACCTTTCTAAATTTCAGAAACAATCTGATCATCGTGATGAAGAATTTGCCTCATTTCGCGGCTTTAAGGGTGATCTTCATTCGATTAATCCTGGATGGTCTTGCCGGTATACAGTTCTTATTGGCGGGCAAACCAAAGCATACCCTCGCCATCATCAGCGCTCACTTTGCTTTCTACAGTAAATTCACAGGTATTCAACGCGCTAGAGCACGAACGGCTAAATACCCTTTTAAACGTTTCCGTGATTTAAAGGGAACCTACCCTAAATCGGTGGTTTGGCATTACTACGGTAAGAGTCAGAAGCGTTTTACAGACTTTTTTTAGCATTCTAGTTCTAATCTTCGAGTGTGTTGGCCGCGTAACTTACGCAAAGTAAATCTCTATAACGAGATATTTCATTTGTAGATCACTGTGTTTCCTCATGTTCGACGACGTTTTGGTTCAAAGTTGATATTGAATTAATACGGTGCTTAATAAAGTTGTCTTAAATTGTATTTAACAAAACCATTTATAATGAGACGAATTATACTAAGTTTCCTTCTGTTGTTTAGTGCTATGCTATCGGCACAAACCTTAACCCAGACCATACGTGGTACTGTGGTCGATTCTGAATCCAAATTTCCGTTAGCAGATGCCATGGTCGTTTGTGATGCAAGTCAAGCCTTCACTGATGAGTATGGTCAATTTTCTTTTGAAGTTGAGATTGGTCGCAAGGTTGTTGCGGTTCAATTGTTTGGTTACGAGCCCAAGAGTACCATAGTAGAGCTGAATTCTGCAAAGCAAGCCGTTATACGTGTAGACCTAACCGAGAGCACCGTTAAGCTTGATGAAGTGCAAGTTGTTGCTGCACCTAGAGGTGAGGTAAAAAATGAAATGGCATTGGTTTCTGCCCGTAAGTTTTCTGTTGAAGAGACTAATTTATATGCAGGGTCCAGAGGTGAACCCGCAAGGATGGCTACGAATTTTGCTGGAGTACAGGGCTCTGATGACTCTAGGAATGATATTGTCGTTCGCGGTAATACGCCTGCGGGGATCTTATACCGATTTGAAGGAATTAATATTCCTAATCCAAACCACTTTGCCATTCCAGGAACAGGTGGTGGTCCAGTAACGATATTGAACAATAAATACATTCAAAGTGGCGATTTCTATACTGGAGCTTGGCCCGGCGAATATGGAAATGCTATTTCCGGTGTTTTTGACCTTGAGATGCGCGATGGAAACAACGCAACGCCATTCGAAGGGTCCTTTCAGTTTGGTTTACTAGGGGTGGAGCTGATGGCGGAAGGTCGAATAGGTGAGGACAAGCCAAATGCACCTTCATACCTCTTATTAGGACGTTACAGCACGTTGGGAATGGCTGATGCTTTAGGTATACCACTCGGTACGACAGCCGTGCCCTTGTACGCCGATGGCGCTTTTCGTTTCTCTTTCCCGCAAAAGGACGGTTCTAAATTAAGTTTTTGGGGCATTGGTGGTACTTCGGACTTAACCATTGACGTTTCTGGTACTGATGGAGATCCATTTACTGGAGAGTTTGAAAGCTACGGTTCCGTCGATCGCGATCAATATTTTGACACACATATGGCTACTGTAGGAGCGACATACAGCAAACGTCTCAGCAAAATGAGTTATGCGAAAATGGGAGTAGCAGCATCTCGAGCTAAGATTAATTCTGTTAACAATAAGGTTTGGAGAAGCATCGATTCAAGCGATGTGGATAACCTAGTTTACAGCGTAGATCGCACTGAAAAAATATTAGACTATAGTTATGTTGAGGATAAAATACATTCCTACTATAATTACACAAAAAAGTTTGATGCACGTCGCTCTTTAAAAGTTGGTGTCAACGTGGATTATATCATGGGGAGTTACCACGACTCAACGCGCATCGTCAATGGAATCACCAACGTAGTTTATGATTGGGAGATGCCATGGAACAGCGATGATTCGTATGCAAATATCCAACCTTTTCTTTCGTATAAACATCGCTTGACTGATGCTTTAACTATGACTGCTGGTGCCACGGCGTTCCACAGTACAATCAACAGCAACAGCACTAGTTTATTTGAGCCACGCTTAGGCTTTAATTATGATATGGATAAGCATAATAAGTTTTTTACAGGCGCTGGATATCATACGCAAATGCAGAGCAGCTACCTCTATTATTACGAAGGTTCTCAGGCAATGGATGATTCTACAGTATTGGGAACTACCTACAACAAGGAAATGGGCTTAACGAAGAGTGCACATGCCGTTGCTGGTTGGGAGCATAATTTTGAATACCCTATTCGTTTAAAACTTGAGGCGTATTACCAATATCTATGGAATATCCCGGTTGAACAACAAGCTAGCTATTTTTCGTTAGTGAATGGCGGTTCAGGTTTTGGAAGATTATGGGCAGAGCCTTTGGAAAACAGAGGGTTGGGGCGTAATTACGGTCTTGAATTCACCATGGAGCATTACTATAGAAACGGCTTTTATGGATTATTAACGGGTTCTATTTTTGATGCGAAATATAAAGGTTCGCAGAACCTAGATGCACTGCCAGGAAGTGCAGACGACGTATGGGTGAATACACTATTTAACGGACGTTATGCGATGAATCTGGTTTTGGCACGTAATATTCCTGTCGGGGATTACGGTATCCTAAATTTAGGAACGAAGGTGAGCACCATTGGCGGTAGATGGTTTGGTACGGTCGATGAAGAGAAGTCTACTGAAATGTCAGAAATAGAGTATGTGAACGATGCTACTTTCAATACGGAACAGTATAATGCGTATTTCAGATTGGATTTGAAAGTGGGGTATAAATGGAATTATGCTAAGCTTTCGCATGAGTTCGCTTTGGATATCTCAAACATCACAGATAATAAGAACATACTAACGCTGACCTACATTCCTGAAAGAGATGAAGGCGACAGGGTTCAGGAAAATTACCAGCTTGGTTTATTCCCCGTGTTCTACTACAAAGTTGATTTTTAAAATCACTGATCAGAAATAAAAAAGCCGCGCAAATTTTGCGCGGCTTTTTTTATGTACTCAGAGCTATTATTTCTGACGGTAGAACCTGTGCACCACTGAATCTATAGTGATCGAGAAGAAACCGTAGTGGGAGGTATAGGCTACCTCGGGATTTTTAGGAAGTGTTATGTGTTCATTTACGTAAATAGCCTCGTGTTCGAGCCCACCATCTTTCGCATATTTAGTGCCTTTAAAGCTGTGTGCATCTATTGCATCTACAACAAACCATGCACCCTCACCCAAGCCACCTAGCCACTGCGCATGAGCCGCTAGCTGAACAGCTCGTGGTGGCTCTTCTATATCGCCATGCACTTCATCATCGGGACGCGTATCTGTATATTTCGTCAAGGCACTTTCCAATAACCCAGCGCTCAAATCAGAAATACTGTGGCGACGGGATTTATCTAAATATTGAAGGGTGCCACCTTCAAAACTGTAAATAGTATCTTCCGATTTTGCTGCTACAACATTAAATAATGGGGTAGGACGAACCGTGAGAGGATATTTTAATTTAGTTCCAACTGTGCCGTCTTCATTAGCCGCTTTCATGGTTTCAGTAACGTAACGTGCGCAATTGCTCGCAGATTTGTAGAGTCCGTTATAGGGGAAATGCCCTTTCTGAATCATTTCATCTGCGTATGACTTCGCTTTGATAAAGTTTATAGTCTTACTAACGGAAAACACAAGAGGTCCGTAACCGTGGGTAAATTGTGATTTACTGTCCAATTCTGCCGCAATCTCTTCAACATTTTGCAAGTCACCCTGATCGTCGAATACAGCTTTTGTATGAAGCGCTAAATCAGGATCAGTATATTTATTTCTCGCTCTACCGAACCCGCGGGGAGTGATGTAACGACCAAAGTCGTAATAAAGGACCTCATTTGATTGCGGATTAATAAGGCAAATTGCAGCATGGCCTACCCGCATATTTAGGTTTTTAATTACCCCTGTCTTTTTAAGAAAGATTACAAGGCTTTCATCCGCGCGCGCGGTGCATTCGGGCCAAGCAATAACTATAGCGGTATCTAGGTGTGACATGTGTTTGTTTCAGAACAAATCAAAAATACACTAATTAGCGAAATGTTAGCCTTACGTTAGGTCGGTCTTTTTAACACTCGTTGCTCTGCGATGTATGAATAATGTTAAACCGTATCGTACCGGAAAAAGCAATTCTTTACGGGAGCACATGAATCGTGAATTCGTCGATATGGAGCTCGTTTGAAGGGAGTCTTGTAAAAGTACGCATGGAAAGCGTACTAGTAAACAGCTCTTGTCCTAACGCGCTGGGGTCCCAGCATTCGTCGGCTCGAGCTGAGAACAATTCATTGCCCCACCTATCGAAAATTGAATAGGTAGTACGCGTCGGTAGCGAACTCGATATACAATAGGTGTCATTTATACCATCGCCGTTAGGTGAAAAGGCTGTGGGTACATACATGAGCATATTATCTAAACAATCTACTTCAAGAACGCGCGAAATGGTATCAAGATTATTACAACTGTCTAAAGCAATCAATGTTAGGTTGTGCGATCCTGCAAAAGGGAATAGGGTATCAATCTGAGGAGTAGAATAGGTGATGTCTCCTAATTCCATGGCAATAAATGCGGTATATCCTATAGCGGTTAACGTATAATTCGGGCATCCAAATCCTTCGTCAATATAAGGTTCGGGTATAAGTCTAAAATTTAAAGTGTCTTGAGACTCACAGCCATTGATGTCAGTAGCTACATACGGGTAAATTCCTGTTGAATCAAGCCACAATTCGGATGTAATGCTATCTAACGTTGTCCAGTAGATTTGTGAAACTAAGGGATTATTAAAGTCAACGAATAACGAATCACAATAAGCGGTGTCGCTATAGGGTGCCTCATAAAGAGAGCCGCTTTCGAGATAAATACTATCCGCGAATTGGCAAGCGCCTAAATCGACTGTTACCCACACCCAACCTGGGTTATAAGCCGTAGTTGTGCTTGTTGTATCTCCATTTGACCAAAGAAAACTTACTCCAGCTGTAGATCCATTGTTCTCCACAGCCAATACTATGGGTTGTGTATTACAAACTACACCAGTATCTAGTAATATGGGTTCGTACGAGGTTCCGTAGTATTCAAAATTATAGAAAATGGAATCCGAATAACCTCTACCGTCTTCTACGATTACTTTGACTCGCACTGTACCGGTATACGCAGGATCCATAATGACGTGCAGAATAGTATCATTAGCATTCGAATCAACAACAGTACCTGGGCCTTGAATTAACGAGGCTGAAATTACATTAATACTATCCACACAAGATAGATATTTGAAGTACAGAGGTATTGGAGTAGCACATAAATTTCCAAGCGGCACGTCATTTACGGGTAGTGCGGTAAATGGATCTAATAATTTGAAATCATCATCAAATCCGCTGATGTATCCATAAAGTCCGGTGCTTGATCCTTGTCCAGCCAGAATTCCAAGATGAAACGGCGTAATGCAATCTAGTGTGAAGTTGTTTGAGAGAACGTTCGACCCAATATAAACTCCGCTCCAACTGGGGTCATATGTGCTTTGCTGTACGGTAATGCTCGTATTTGATGTTATTGGTGCACCATTATAATTAAGATTGGCAACGGCATTAGAAGGTATAGTAACCAGCGCAGAAGTCGTTAATCCCGAGGCTCGACTGTAACGTATAAAGGTAGAGCCTGTGCAATCAATATGTGGTAATTGTGCCATACCCTGTTCAGGACTTCCATTTGCAACACCAGTGGTGACTTGAAAAACATAAATGGGTAAGTTACTTTCGACAACGTAGGGTTTACCGGGGTTTGCATTGCCTGGTAAGCTGTACGTGCCTGAAGCGCCTTTTGAACCATTAGTAAGCACGGAGACACCATCAACGGTTATGTTGGTGTTGTCTTCTGTAGCGATGTACATAAAGTAATCCTGAGGATAAGTACTTCGTCCTCGAAGTACGACATGCTTTAGACCTAGGTGTTCAACCGGGGTGACTTGATCAATACCTCCATCCCCGGGATTCCCGCTTGAGTTTTTGAGGTGATTTCCGCCTGCGGTTACTGCAATAGGTTTAGAAGATGTAATTCGTGTACCAAGCAATTCATCATCATCTGCCATTGTACTTACCCAACTCTGTCCTTGATCCAGTATAAAGGCAACAGAATCATTCCCGTTATCAAATACATTTCCCGGTCGAGCTTTAATTAAAACTGCCGTACTGTCTTCTAATGCCACAATACTTACATAGTGCTTACCGTAATAACCGGTATAGCTTCCTGTTACGGTACTAAGAATTAAGGTTTGAGAGGCAACATAAAAATCTGTCCCAATTCCGTTTGTACCCTTACCGGTTATAATGTCCTGATTGAACTGATGTTTGACACGTTCAGTGACCGTTACAGGCTGAGAAGCTTCAATGAACAATGCGTCTTTATATCTTTTCGAGTTAGACCACGTTAACTCCCTCGCTCCATATGTGCTTGATAAACCGCCAATCACATTCGTTAAAGATGTGGTTACTAATGCACCTGGAGTAACCACTAGATTTTGCGAGTAACTGGTGTCACTATTGTAAATCCATACGTTCGAAGTTGAAGAAGAGGCGCTGAATTGTAAATCGATGGTATGTTGTCCGCCCTGCCATTCATAAAGCGGCGGTAACGCAAAATAAGTATCACTCTGCGCCTGCAGCGTAAAGGAAAAAACACACATTATCAATAAGGCGCTAAAACGCTCTAGTAGAGGGGGGCTTATTGAATTTTTATTGATGTGATAGGGGGCCATCATTAATCGATCAGGTGTAATGCGCCAGCTTTATTCAAGGTACCACATTTGAAAGTGGTTTGAATGGCGTAAAAATAAACGCCCGGAGCAGCTCGATTACCAGCCTGTGTTCTCCCGTTCCATTCAAAAGAAGGAATGTCAGTAGTGTAAATGAGGGTACCCCAACGATTGTAGATATCCAGATTAAATATTTCTAAACTTTCAGAGGTCACAATGGACCAGTTGTCGTTGATGTAGTCTGCATTAGGCGTTATGAAATTAGGTACAGTAATAGGGTCATAATCAGCACCTAAATAATTCAGAATAAAGGTCAATGAATCTGTTGCACCTTGATTGTCAGCGACCGTAATTTGAACCTCAAACGGACCTGAATAATTCCCATCGGGCAGAAGGTAGAGAATAGAGTCGTTGACATTAGGATCTGCGATTGTTCCGGTTCCCTCCAGTATGGTCGCTCCAACTACAGAAATACTATCGGTGCAAGAAGTAAAGGAAAATACTAAAGGTATTGAATCACCGCATTGATCGCCTAAATCGATGGCAGATACCGAAGATGCAGAGGTTGGATCCAGCAATTTTAAATTATCGTCGAAGCCACTGATATACCCAAACAATCCGGTCGTATTACCTTGCCCTGCGAGTATTCCTACGTGGAAAGCTGTGGGGCATTCGAGAGTGAAGTTATTCGTTAGTATCGATGATGGAATGTATACTCCGGACCAAGAAGGGTCATAGGTACTTTGCTGAACGGCTATATTTAAATTTTGTGTTACGCTGATACCATTGTATTCTAAATCATTTACCGCATCACTAGGGATAGTTACAAGTGCGGCTGTTGATAGGCCAGAAGCTCTATTGTAGCGTATGTAGGTTGATCCAGTACATTCGACTTGGGGAATTTGTGCCATTCCCTGCTCTGGTTCGTGTGTGATTGCCCCAGTGGTTACTTGAAAAATATAAATAGGGTGGTTACTTTCAATTACAAAAGGCTTACCCGGTTGATTCGAGTTTCCCTGCATACTGAAGGTCCCTGATCTTCCTGCATTTGCATTATTTAGAATGGTAATACCATCGACCGTTATGTTCGTGCCGTTTTTAGTTGCGATGTACATGAAGTAATCGTTAGGATAATTTGCCAGTCCTCTCAAGACTACATGTTTTGTACCTAAGTGTTCAACCGGAGTAACCTGATCAATTCCTGCGTCGCCATGATTAGCACTTGAATTTTTTAAGTGATTGCCGCCAGCCGTAACGGCTATGGGTTTACTCGCTGTGATGTAGGTACCTAGTAAAGCATCGTCGTCTTCCATAGTGGAAACCCAACTTTGTCCCTTGTCTAGTGTGAACACAACACTATCTAAACCATTATCAAAAATACTACCGGTGGGTGCTTGAAACTTAACCTGAGTATTATCCTCAGTCGCAACTACGCTTATATAATGCATCCCATGATACCCTAAAAACGCACCACTTACGGTGGTTGTAATGAGCGTCTGAGAGGCAACATAAAACTCTTTTCCAAGCGCATTACGTCCTTTCGCCGTTATTATGTCTTGATTAAATGGTTCAACGATTTGTTCGGTAACTGTTACGGGTGCGGAGGACTCAACAAATAAAGCGTCTTTGTAACGTTTTGAATTGGACCAATTCAATTCACGTGCACCGTACGTGCTCATTAAAGCGGTGACAGGATTGGTTAAACTGACCGTTCCGACGCTACTAGAGGTTACCGTTAGGGTCTGTGAATAGGAAGTGTCGCTATTGTAAATCCACACAGAAGCATTGGGTGCATTGGTGCTGATGTACAAATAGATATCGTGATCGCCTGCTTCCCATTCGTAGAGTGGGGGCAATACGAAATAGGTATCACTTTGACCCTTGAGATGCGCAGTGAGGAGTAAAATGGAGTAAGTAAATAAAGCTCTTAGACTCACGATAAAAGTGTCATTTGTACACTTACCAAAGGTACATTATATATCATTATTGGTTATTGGCCTTTTAGGGTTCTTTTGAACACCACTCAAACGCGGTGAGTTAACCTCTTTAATACAATAGTTACGCCATATTTATATGGCAAGGAAAGAATCCAAAGAACGTGACTGGATGCGATTGTATCATGTGATAATTGTCACAATATTAAAACTTGTCATTCGAGAGTTTTCAAGTACTTTTGTCCCGCTATAGAGAGGTGCCTGAGTGGTTGAAAGGGCCCGCCTGGAAAGCTGGTATAGGGGCAACTCTATCGAGGGTTCGAATCCCTTCCTCTCTGCAATAATTCTCTAAACCAGCGCCTTGCGCTGGTTTTTTCTCTTTACAGCCAACCCATCTTTTTCAAGTGGGTGGAAGTAAGTCTACCTAACTCAGCTTTGAACCGTGCACTTTTGTCAATATTTTTTTGTTCAGCATAATAATTATGCAGTACGGATAACCATGGTTGTATTTGCAGTGCTGTTGCATAAACCATACAGAAAATTATTTTCTACATATGATTTCCATACGATCTAGAGTATTTGATATTTTGGGTCGCATACCTTAGTACATCACAAGAAATAGACTCCATTAAATGGCAAGAAGGCTATGATGATGATTGGCCAGTGGAAAGGACGCTTCCAATAAGCTAAAATCACGTCGACTTCTCAACGTTGAATTAGTGATGCGTTCATCATAATCTCAGCATTAGGCTTATCGGGC
The DNA here is from genome assembly GCA_965204625.1 of Schleiferiaceae bacterium. GTDB lineage: Bacteria > Bacteroidota > Bacteroidia > Flavobacteriales > Schleiferiaceae > UBA10364. The sequence continues at coordinate 1,055,627 of CBDBET010000006.1, read as the reverse complement.
AATGATCGCTTAACATGTCGTCCTCCGCCATCTGCTCATCGGTAGATGAATAAAAATGCACCATTTGACTATTTTGAACATGCAGTTTTGAGGTTTGAGGACCCAAAATAATATGATCAATCAAGTCTGGGTATCTAGGATGACAGCCTGTTAAATTCTGCATACCGTTTTTAATGCCAATTGGCCTATTATTCATTTCAACTAATTTATTCCAGAACATACTATTCTCCCGGGTTAAACGGCTGTTAAAGTCGCCAAGCACTATGAATTTCTTATTACCTCTAATGGAATTTTCAATCCAGTCATCTAGAGTCTCTATCTGCGTTCCTAAAACTTCGCAAGCACGTAATTTCGAAGTACTGTAATCATCCACAAAGCATCCACTCTTTAAGTGCACGGCCATTAGGTTAATTGTATCACGATCGCCAAAAACTTCAACTACGACGCCGTACCGAAGTCCTTCCATTTTTAAACCCAATTCCCTGAATGATTTGTTGATTTGATATTTAATGCCCTTGCGCAAGACCACAGCTACTCTTTGTTGAGTACTCTCCTGGTCGTTTCCTCTACAGCGATAAGTCGTAGAATTAGGACGATCGGATAACACTATGTTCCATTCTGATTTTGGAAATATCCTTTCTACAGCAGCGGTGTTCTCAACTTCTTGGAGCGCAATGATATCTGCATTTAAGAGTTGAGAAAAGTCTCGAAGTTGTTCATAGTCTAATGTAGAACGTGGTACACATCCAGCTCCGTTATGCTCTGCAAGGTGTTCGATGTTCCATGACGCCACACGAACCTCTTGAGCAGAAAGAAAGGGTGCTAAAAGCGAAATCAGGATCGACGTGTAAATAGTACTTGTGATATTCATGTGGGTAATAACTAGACGTTTAAATATTAGATAATATTGAGAGAAGTTGGAGAGCTGTATATTTTGTGCGATAAAATGTTTGTTTCGTTTGAAGTTGTTAATGCAACACTGTTGCAATATCGGTATAAACGATTATATTTGGCAAAAATAAAACTTATGAAAATTTCGAAAGCATTACCTCTAACTATTCTTGCCGTAGGCCTTTACTCTTGTGAGCCAAATGATCCAGTTGATCCCAACGACGAAGAAGTTATCACGACCTTGAACGTAGAACTTCAAGGAGTCAGTTCAACATTAACGTTGTCTTTTCAAGATCTTGACGGCGATGGTGGCGACGACCCAGTTATTACTGTGGATAAACTTGAAGCAAATCAGACTTACTCTGGCTCATTAACACTTTTCAATGAAAGTGAGGATCCCGCAGAAGAGATAACCCCCGAAATATTTGATGAAGCTCTTGATCATCAATTCTTTTTTGCTTCTACCGGGGCATCGTCTTTCGCATATACCGATCAAGATGACGATGGTAATCCCGTGGGACTTACCTTTGACTTGACTACTGGGGACGCTGGTAGTGAGAGTTACACGATCACACTGCGTCACGAGCCTAATAAAAGCGCAACAGGCGTAAGTCAAGGTGACATTACGAATGCAGGTGGTGAAACAGATATTGAAGTCGTCTTTGACGTTACTATTGAATAAACTTTATTACATATTCTTTCTAAGTTTTGGGTGGTCACTTACTGTGGCTGCCCAAAATTGCTTTATAACCTTAGCTGGCTCCGTTTCTGATTTACATAGTGGTAGTCCGATGGAAGATGTAGAAGCTTATATAGTTGAATTAGGAAAGGAAAATTGGACAGATAAGAAGGGTGGTTTTTTATTCAAGGGACTCTGCCCCAATACCTATCATTTGATAATACAACATGTCGGTTGTCCACCAGAGCGAATCTTACTAAATCTTACCGGCGATACCACACTTCAATTGTCCCTAGAGCATCACGTGAACATGCTTCACGAAGTAGATATTCATGACAAACATGACCATCCATTCTACGAAGAAAAGGTTGGAATAATAGCACTTGAGGAAAACTCCCACAAATCAGTGGCCTCGTCGATATCTTCCATTGCCGGAGTAAGTTCAATATCAAATGGAGCAGATATAGGATTACCCGTCATACATGGGCTCTCAGGCAATAGATTGACAATAATTAATAATGGCGTGGTTCATTCCGGTCAGCAGTGGGGTGCCGATCATAGTCCTGAAATAGACTTAAATAGTGCAGGCGAGATAACTTTAGTCAGTGGTGCAGCGGGTTTACGTTATCCAGGTACGCACATGGGCGGGATTTTAATTTTAGAATCAGGGAAAATCCCCTCTGATCCCCATATCCATGGTAAAGTAGGGTCAACGGTAGAATTTAATGGTCGCGGAAATACCACTAATATTCAGCTTTATCAGGGAGGAGGGTCGTCACAATGGCGCATAGGCTCAACATTAAAATATTTTGGGGATAGACATACTCCGACTTACTATTTAAAAAATACAGGTACCAGGCAGGCGCATGCTAATGCTGAGTTTCACCGACAATGGCAAAACAAGTTGAATTGGGATGTTAAGTACAACTACTTCAGTGCTCAATATGGAATATTGCGAGGCAGTCATATAGGAAACCTAACAGATTTAGAAAGTGCATACAGCCGCGCAATCCCTTTTTATACAGATTCATCATATTCGACTGCTTTAGATGCACCACGGCAATGGGTAAGGCATCATCAATTCAAGTCGAAATTCTCTAGGAAAATCGCAGAAGGTGAAATTGAGTGGCATACCGCAATACAACGAAATCAACGTCGCGAGTATGATGTGAGAAGAAGCGGGCGCAGTGATATACCAGCCCTCAGTTTGTTACAGTATAGTGTTCAGAATGAGCTATTTTGGACGGACAAGAAATATATCGAAGCGGGCTATCAGTTCCTTGGTAAGAATAATTGGAACGTGTTAGAAACAGGAATTACGCCGCTTTTACCGAACTATACGGCTTTCACGAACGGCCTCTTTATCACCTATGATCGAGATTTCGTTAATTTCGGGGTAGAGTTGGCTGGGCGTTATGATTACACTTTCAGAAACGTAGCTAAGCTGTCTAATACTGTTCCCCGATTGCCTCTCTACTATAAAGATGAATTCAGCAATTTTAGTTTTTTAGGCCGTATTCAGTCGAGATTATCGACAAAGTGGCAGTTCATGAGTGAAATAGCTTTGAGGCAAAGACCGCCGGAGATTAATGAGCTTTATTCTTTTGGATTGCATCAAGGAGTTAGTGGCATTGAAGAAGGAAACATCAATTTAAAGAAAGAATCGGGTATTAAGTCAACAATGCATCTACGAGGCAAATTAACCAAGGCATTTCATGTAGATGTGCGGGCTTATGCTCATTTTTTCGATGGATTTATATATTTGTTACCACTTCAGGAGCCGCGTTTAACGATTCGTGGGGCATTTCCGGTCTTTAAATATGAGCAATGCGATGCTCGTTTAGTTGGAGGGGATATTGTATTTAAATTAAATTTATCGAAGCGTTGGAATCTTAGTACGAGTTGGGCCTACGTACATGGAAGTAATCTTACTGACACTCTTCCATTGAACTATATGCCACCTCTAAATGGAAGGCATGTACTGAGCTATGAAATTTCTGAATTGAAGAATTGGTCCGGATTGAAAGCTGAGCTAGAGCACAGCTACACTGGAAAGCAATGGCATTGGGATTCTACTCTCGACTTTGTAGAACCGCCTGGTAGTTATAATCTGTTTAACTTTCACATTGGAGGAACATTTGATGCAATCAAAAGCAAGCCTAAATTTAGAGTCGGGGTAGTGAATATTTTGAACACATCGTATCGCGATTATTTAAACAGACAGCGTTATTTTGCAGATGCATTAGGCCGCAATTTTACGATAAGTTGGATTCAACATTTTTAAATGGATACAATCGATACTTTAAAACATTTTAAATTACGAAATACGAAGATTCGTGTCGCAGTTCTAGAGGCGCTTACGGAGGCTTCTGGAGCAGTTTCATACGGATCTCTTCAAAGAATGTTGAGTCAATATGATCGTACAACCCTCTATCGTACCCTTTTAGTATTTAATGAGAAAGGCTTAATACACAAGGCATATGAGGAAAACGGAGACTCCTATTATGCTCGTTGTTTTGGTTGTTCTGTGAGCGCCCATAGCCATGAGCACCTTCATCTAAAATGTTCTTCTTGCGGAGGTGTAGAATGTGTGGAAATATCAGATCAATTAAAATCTAGTCTCTCGCATCTTCCCTTTCAAGAAATAAATATTTCAGCAAAAGGCGCTTGTAGTGCTTGTGCTAGCTCTTAGAAGACTAAGTGTCTGATCGTTTCGCCGTTATTCATGAGTTGCTTAAGCGAATCTATGCCTATCTGCACATGGCGTTCGTCGTGAAGTTTAGAATTGACAGCGTCTTTTTCCATAGTTTTTACTCCATCAGGGACCATAGGCTGATCTGTTACTAACAAAAGTGCTCCTGTTGGTATTTTATTATGAAATCCGACCGTAAATAAGGTTGCTGTTTCCATGTCTATCGCATAGGCACGAACCTTTTTAAGGTATTTTTTGAATTTACTATCAAACTCCCAAACTCTCCGGTTCGTTGTGTATACGGTCCCAGTCCAATAATTAATGTTATTATCACGAATGGTAGTGCTTACCGCTTTTTGAAGCGCGAATGAAGGCATTGCAGGAACCTCTGGAGGGAAATAGTCGTTCGATGTTCCTTCTCCTCTGATCGCACCTATGGGGAGGATTAAATCACCGATATTGTTTCTTTTCTTGAGTCCGCCGCACTTACCTAAAAATAAAACTGATTTTGTCTCTATAGCACTAAGTAGATCCATTACTGTAGCTGCATTTGGCGAACCCATGCCAAAGTTTATAATTGTTATCCCTTCATGCGTAGCGCTTGTCATGCTTTTTCCTCTGCCCTGAATTTCAGCACCTGTTAGAGAGGCGAAAATATCAACGTAGTGCTGGAAGTTCGTAAGTAGAATATAGGCTCCGAATTCGTCTAATGGGACGCCTGTGTAGCGAACGAGCCAATTGGTTACAATCTCTTCTTTTGTTTTCATTTCGAAATAGGTTTAGAAGAGGAATGTCTCAAGGGTATGAGAACCTTCCCCTTGAAGGCTAAAGGTACGGTTTTTGTACTTTTGAGAATCAAATCCAATATTCTAATGAGAAATATAATTTTTATCCTGGGCTTCGTTTTAAGTGCTAATATTCTTGGTGCACAGTCGAAAGCGGTTGTTTTGCATATAGAACACAGGGTAGGAACTGACACGAGCACGGTTGGAATTGAGGGCATTAATAATCTAGGTAATCCATTTAAGCTTAATCGAATACAGTATTACGTAGATGAGATAATCCTTATTCACGACGGTGGTTCAATTGATACTGCCGACGCCCTCACTTTAGTTGATGGATTTAATGTGACCAGTATAAATTTAGGAATGTTTACACTTGACTCTCTAGAAAGTCTTCGCTTTGCAGTTGGTGTAAATGCATCATTAAACCATCTTGATCCCACGACTTACAATCCAAGTCATCCGTTAGCTCCTAAAAGCCCAAGCATGCACTGGGGTTGGACTTCAGGGTACCGCTTCATAGCCGCTGAGGGTTTAAGCGGTAGCACTTTTAGCCAAATTTTTGAATTTCACGGACTAGGTGATGGGAACTATGCGCATTTGACACTGCCTACCTCAGGAACGCTTGTAGGTTCTGATACCTTGATGATCACTATTACAGCAGATTACAATGAACTGTTTAGAGGTATTAATTTGGGTTCGGGTCCTATAAGCCATGGGGAGACAGGGGGAGCTGCACAAACGCTACATAACATGAGTAATTATGTTTTCACTTCCAGCGAGGGTAACGCAGCTATGGGCTTAACGGAGAATACATCTGTTACTGGCGTTTATCCTAACCCTTCGAATGGTATTTTTACTATCGAATCATCCAAAGCCGGTACTTACGAGATTCTTGACGTTTTAGGACGAAAAATAATTGAAGGGAATTTCAGTGAAGGTTTGACTGAAGTGAACTTGACGGCAAGAGGAATGTTTTTGTTACGCATGTGCTCTTTAGATAGGACCGTGACTGTTCAAAAGATCCATGTTCGATAGAGGCGATAACAAATACGGTGCTTTTAGTGTACTCATAGCACTTTTGATGGTTTCTTGCGTTCCTGAAGACATAGTCTTTGAGGGGCTCAATGTTACCTATCCTGCTTTAGAGTATCCCGCAGATAATCCAGAAAATCCTGCCGCTGCAACCTTGGGAGAACGACTTTTTTTTGACCCTATATTAAGTTTAGATTCGAGTATAAGCTGTGGTTCTTGTCACAAGCCTGAACTGGACTTCGCAACCAACGATAGGGTGACACCAGGGGTCGATGGAGTATTAGGTAAGCGTAACAGTCCATCTTTAATGAATATTGGTTTTCAGCCCTATTTCATGCGTGAAGGCGGGGTGCCGTCTCTAGAGATGCAAGTATTAGTTCCACTAGGTGACGCGACTGAAATGGCACATAATGTGGTTGACGCTGTGCGACGGTTGAATCGAAATACAAACTATAGAAACGAATTTCTCACGGTCTATGGCGATACTGCCTCGCCATATTTTTTAGTTCGAGCATTAGCGAATTACGAACGTACCCTCGTTGATTTTTCTGCTCCTTTTGATCACTTTATTCAGGGCGATGCTGGTGCATTGAGCAACGAGGCCATCAAGGGAGGTAAATTATTTTATGGGAAGGCGGCCTGCGTTCAATGTCATTCCGGAGTTTTACTCACAGACTACGGATTTGCAAACAATGGAACAGCCATTGTCGATTCTAGTGATTATGGTCGTGAATTATTGACGAATGAAAGCAGTGATAGATATGTCTTTAAAACCCCATCGCTTCGTTCCGTACTTTCTACATCACCCTATATGCACGATGGCTCAGTAGCCTCACTTGCTGATGTTGTAGAGCAATACAGTACTGGAGGGGTAAATCATTCTTATAAGGATTCTAGAATTGAACCATTGGGTTTATCTATTGCAGAGAAAGGCCATTTGGTCGCATTTTTAGAGTCGCTTTAAACGCATTATCTAGGTAGGGTGAAACTAAAAGGCAGTAGACCCTTGACGCCAGTGAATGCCAAAGCATTGTGCGTTTTATTCAGTAAGATCAATTCAAAAGGCTCCGTTTGTCTCAGTTCGGTTTCATGAAGCACTTGCCTGCATGATCCACAGGGTGCTGCAGGCTCACGCTCGGATTCTCCGGTCATGATGTAAACCGTTTGAATAGCTTCATGTGGATGGGCAGCTTTCGCGGCTAAAACCGCTACACGTTCGGCACATAGGCCTGAAGGGAAGGCAGCATTCTCCTGATTCGTGCCTACAATCATTGCACCTGATTGCATTACTACGACGCTTGATACAGGATAATTCGAGTAGGGGGCATGTGCCGTTTTTAAAAGTGATTCGAGTCGTTCGGTAATCTCTTTAGAAAAGACCGAAGTATTACGCCAATTCTCATAGGTTCTGTAATGAAGGGTTATTTTATGCTTCATCTTAAGGTGTTTTAGGTCTTTTACAAGTTACTTTTTATTCAATAATTTGAGCTCGTGTTTAGCTCAAAAATAAAAGGGCACCCCATGGGATGCCCTTTTCAATGATTTGATCTAACTCTTATTCAAAGCTGTAAGTAGTTCCGTAACGCAACATTTGACCTAGAAAGTCCATTGGATATTCAACGGTAATATCCACGATACTATCCCCTTCGACGACCGGTTTCATCTCAGGATTCACAAATCCACTGTAAGGCGCGAGATTTAGCGGCTCTGAGCGTCTCAAAACTTCCGCATGCAGCTGTTGGTCTACTTTGACACCATAGGTCTCCACCAGCTTTCTGCCGGCTTCAAAATCACCTTCACTTTTAATACGCTGAATTTCACGTAATAATTCACCAAAATATCCGCGTAACTTCTCATAGTCGTTCACTACGAAATACGTCTTGCCATCGATCACTTTACGTTCAACGACATTCTCCTCACGTCCTCGCTCGAAAGCCCAGGCGGCGACTAATTGACGATTACGCATGTGGTCTTCCTCGATATCATCACCCGGAAGTATACGACGTAATTGGAGCATCATCCCGTTGGACATGTAGTTATCGTACTCAGCATAGCCCGGCTCTTTGTTTTCCATTAAACCAATCTCTTGCATTTTATCGTCCAGGATGAAATAGAGTGCAACGAGATCTGCTCTTGCCTCTTCTAGTGTAGAGCTATAATTTTTCATCGTCTGTTTTGGAGTACCAACTCCTGGATTGATCTTTCCAGAAGCATGTCCCACAACCTCATGAAGTGCTGTATGCATCTTAGAGCCTAATTCTCCATACTTTTCTGCGCGCTCGTTGTGCATTGCAGAAAACCCAAATTCTTGAGCCATGCCTTTACCGGCGCTTGAATGGTATGCATCCTCAATATTACCTAATGAAACAGATTTAGAGCCGTGCTCAACACGAATCCAGTTCGCATTAGGAAGATTCACACCAATAGGCGTAGAGGGAGAAGCATCGCCTGCTTCACCGGCAACGGTAACAATCTTGTAGCTCACACCCACAACACTTTCTTTCTTGTGATCATCCATGATGGTACTATTATCCTCGAACCATTGCACATTATCTGCAACGACAGCCATTCTAGCACTCGCATCAAAGTCTTTGACTTGAACAACAGTTTCATACGAACCGCGGTAACCCATCGGGTCATTGTATACTTCCACGAAGCCATTGATGTAATCTACATCACCGCCTGTAGTTTTGACCCAAGCAATATTGTAGTCGTCCCATTTCGTGAGATCCCCTGTTTCGTAGTATTCAATCAAAAGTTTCAATGCCGCCGCTTGGTCAGTATTTTCTGCAACATCTTTTGCCTTCTCTAGGTGACCAATTATTTCTTTAATGCTATTGGCGTAACGTCCACGTGCACTGAACACTTCTTCGTAAATCTTGCCATTTTCGTCACGCGAAAGACGGCTATTTAGCCCATGACTAACTGGACGGTCCGGGTCGGCATCGACTTTCGCAGCGTAAAAAGCTTCAGCTTCAGCTTGTGTGATGTCCGGGGCATAAAAATTAACTGCAGAAGCCAGCAATAGATCTACGCCATCAGCGCGATTCACTTTTTTTGCATCAAATTCGGGATCGAAAATGGCGCGTTGCGCTTCTTCAGAAAGTGTAACTCCGAGCGTTTGTAACGCAGAAAGGAACCAAGCCTGATCAAAATCTGCAGCGAATTTCTTGTTACTGTAATGGTGGTGAATACCATTTGCGAAGAATACACGTTTTGCATAAACCTCAAAATCCTTGTATTGCTGACTTTCGTGATCAACAACGACATCGTTTGATAGGATAGCCTCGAGCGCTCTTCGGATTTCTAAATTATGGCGGTAATTACAATCCCACATAATGTCACGTCCTGCCAATCCCGCTTGAGAGAGGTGATAGGCATAAATACGTTGTTGTGGTTTGAGATCATCCCAGGAAGGGATTTGGTAGCGTAAAACTTTGATATCTGCAAAGCGGTCTATTTGCCACTGAAAGTCGGTGTGTGCAGTTTCGGAATGCATTTCTTCTTTTGAGTTACAGGAGCTCAAGACTAGTGCAGCTGCAGCTCCTAGGAATATGTTTTTTTTCATCTGTATATGGGTAATTAGAACTGTAAGATACTACAGAAATGTACCTGATACTACAGCCGATAGCAGCAAAAAAAAGCCGGCAATAAAAGCCGGCTTCAAAGTTTATTGTATCACTAATTGAGTTGTGCCCCGGGGTTTTCCAGTAGCATCGAAACACCGTAGAACGTATGAACCTTTTGGGATTCTGCTCACGTCCCATCGACCATTCGCTTGGGTCTGACTAAGCTCCCATTGTTGACCTACACTATTGTATAGGTAAACCTTAAATGGTTCTGGAGTAATGGTAATTCCGTCCAAAGCAGGATTGGGATACGTGAGATAGTTAGTTTCCTCTTCTTTCAATCCAATCCCAGATGAGACTTGAAATATTATGGATAAGTCTTGCGCTAAAAATCCATCTGTAAGTCGCAAAGCTAGAATGTATGGAGTACTTCTAGTTTGAGCGGTGCTTGGCGCCCAGAGAATATTTCCTTCTATAGTGTCATTTGATCCTGATCCCGTACTCGTCCACTGGGCTGGATTAGGAGATGTGAAAAAGGGCTCGCCAAATGCGTCGGCGTATAAGATAGAACCATTAGGTGAATAGCCAGAAACAGATAATGAAAATGATGAATTCTGAATCAAGTTAACATACACATTGCCTAAGCTGTCTACGGGCAGATTACCCGCATTCCATATAGGACTAGTAATACTCGTTTGAACAACAATAAATTGCATATCCCTGCGTATCTCACCTATTTTTTGACCGTTTCTAAATTCTTCTACTAATACTGACGTGACAAAATTCCCTAGCATTGTTGCAGTCCACGTGATAGTTCCAGTGATTGGATTAATGGTCATAGGATTAGCCACTGTGCCGGGCGGCAATGTATAGCCAGGACAAGCGGTATTGAGTGATTTGAGCGGTTGCGATAAGCTCCAAAACAGCGAATCACCATCCGGGTCAAACGGCAGAGGATTGTATTGCCAAGGCGTGTTTGACGGTAAAAAAATTGATGCTGGGACAAGGAACCATGGCGTGGAATTAGAAGTGCTATCAAATACTGTAACACTCGTCTGCAGGAACATACTTTGGCTTAGCGGTGTTGAAATATTTTGTATTGCTCCATTCCTACAGCAATTACTCCATCCTATTGTATAAGTGCCACTATTTGAGAAAGTTACCGTGTCTATAAAGAAGTAAACTTCAACCCCATATGGATACATGGGTAACGTATTTCCACTTAATACAGAATCATAAGGAGTAGTTAAAGTAGTTACGTTTGTTCCCGCCGAATCCGTAATATCAAATTGTGCTGTGGTTTGCATTGGGATACCAGCAGTATCTCTATAAACAGTCATTACAATCTGATACTGCGATCCATTAATCTGTTGAGCGACGATTTCTCCTCCCATCAGGTGAGTCGCTTTACCGCTAAAAGTGAATAAAAGCGTTAGAAGCAGCGATAAGAATATGGGCTTTTTCATAGAAATGAGCATTTATGAGAATGCTTAAGTTACAATTAATGACTGAGACGGCGTAATTAAAGCTTTTCTTCTACTCCGTTTGGAAAGGTGTCGATGTAGAGTTGTTCTATTTTTTCACGCGCCCACGGCGTTTTACGTAAGAATTTCAAGGAAGATTTAATTGAAGGATCGAACGTAAAGCAACGTACGGGAATCCTTATTGCCAATTGCTCCCAACCATAATATGCAACCAACGCTTCTACCATATGCTGAAGCTTTACACCGTGAAGGGGATTATTTTGCTGACTCATTATCTCCATTTTGAAACGTCCAAGCAACGAATTGACTGGACTTATTCCCATGAGTCATTTCAATAACTTTTAAATCTGTTGGATTCCCTTTACGTATGAATCTCTTAAAGGTGCGTACATGTTCTTTTTTTGAAACCAAGCAGGTGAACCAATGAATTTGCGATCCATATTCGGCGCTCTCTAGCGCAAGCTTTTTTAAGAATGCCTCTTCTCCGCCTTTATACCAGAGCTCATTTGCACTGCCCCCAAAGTTATAATGCGTCTTCTCCTTACCGTGTAGGTTTTTGTTTTTACGAGCATTAGCGGCCAACGCCTCACTCTTATTCTTGTAGAAAGGGGGGTTGCAGACTAAGAGGTCAAATTGTTCCTTTTTTTCGATAATGCCTGGAAGAATATGACTCTTAAACTCTTGCCGTCTAATTTTTGTACCGAGCATGCTTGCATTCATTCGAATCAGTCCCTTCGCATAAGAAATAGCTTCTTTGTCCACCTCTGATCCAACACATTCCCAGTTGAATGCAGCAGTTCCCAGAAGCGGATAAATGAGCGATGCACCTGTGCCGATATCCAGCATTCGTGCTCTTCTTCCTTCGATTTTAGACAGTAGATCGTTTGCATGAAGTAAATAGTCAAATCGTCCGGGAACAGCAGGGCAGAGGTGCCCTTCTTTTAAGGTCCAATTCACGTTAAAACGCCACTTTAACAGTGCTTTATTTAACACATAAATCGCCTCGGGATCACTGAAATCTATGCTCTTTCTCGCAAACTTCCCTGGTATAATGAATGCTTCTAGTTCAGGAACGGCATTTACCAATAGGGAAAATTTATAATTTGAATCAAAGGGGTTGTTTACGTGCACTTGCTATATTCCTTTAGAATAGCAAGGTAGTAAAGGCTTCGATTAGAAAGAATTACCCAGCCAATTACCTTTTACGCATTATTGACAATAAATATTGAGCCCATCAGTGCTCATTTATATCAGGTGTTTTGTTTATGATTTTTGAGAAGTTAATACCATTGATGATTATGATGGCAATAAAATTCAACAAGAAAACTATGATGAACCAAACTAGGTTTTCAATTTGTATCAATGCTTGATAAGCAAGAACATATATCAAAACTCCGATAATTAACTTCGTTTTAGAGGTGTTGGTTTCTAAGGGTAATACTGAAGGGATCTCCGATGATTGATTTTCCGGGCCTACGAAAAGCAAACGAATTCCATCTTTGAACCCCATTGATTTAAAGTTAGCTAGGAGTTTCTTGAAAAAAAACGTTTGTAAGTTAAAAAAGTCCCTATGTGGCAGAGCAGCAGTTAGCCCATAATTTACGGGTTCAACTAATGGCTGGTATGTTCTGAACAGTCGATCCCAAAATATAAATACCCCTCCAAAGTTTTTATCTAAATACAATTCATTAGAGCCATGATGCACCTGATGATGCGCAGGCATGACAAAAACTTTTTCTAGGTAGGGAATGGTATTGATAAACTGAGTATGCAGGTAATATTGATAAAATGCATTCAAATAACTACTAAGAATGACATATTCAACAGGTAGGCCGAAAATGACTAAGGAACAATACATAAAACTTCTTAGGATAAACCCTAATGGACTTAGTGCGAAATTCACACTTAGATTGAATTCCTCGCTATGGTGGTGTACTAAGTGTATACCCCACATAAGAGAAATTCTATGCCCTGCTAAATGAAATATGTACCATATGAGGTCTAAAGCGATGAAAGTTATGGCAAGTACCCACCATGTTTCTGGAAGTGTCTCAAAGAATGCAAAATCTAGTGATTTGTTCACTAGCAGGATTGATTTTTCAGTTAAGTAAAGTCCTAATAGGCGTTCAAGAAATCCTAACGAAATATTCAAAGCAGTCTGCTCAAGAGTGATTTTAATTTGATTCTTTCTTAGAAAATAGATTTCTAATAGAAATAAAAGTAATCCTAGTGGTACTAAAAAGGGAATGAAAGTCGCACTCATGTATTCAAACGATTGGTCTAAACAAAATAGTTGATGACCTTCGTTAAACTAGAACAAGGAAATTCTCATTTCATGAGTAAATGCGACGATTTGCCCAGTACAGTATTAGTTAGGGCGTCAAGGTTGACGCTTTCCTGAAACAGAAGGAAACATATTTCCTGAACAAGTATGGAGAGAGAAATCCGTCTTAACGTAAACCTGGGCAGCTGATGAGCAAAAAATAGTGTGTAGGGCGATACCGCACTTTTTATTGTTTTATATTTCCAAATTCTTAAAAAGATCGATTATGTATAAATTTCTAAAAACAGCTGCAATCGTTGCAGTTTCAGTTTTGATGACCACAAGCTGCTCTGGCCCTGGAGAAGTTCATGAATACGCGGTAAATGATCTCGAGTTTACCCTTGAAGGTCCTTTGTTTGCAGGTCCAAACGGCGCACAAACTGAGATTTCAATTGATTTAGCCAATATTCTAGGTGACACCTATGAAGAAGGAATGAGAATCAGTGATGCGCGTTTGAAAACAGCTACTGTCTTTCCTCATGACAGCTTGGGTTTTTCTCAAATTAACGCCTTCGTAGTAGCCTTCGCTAGCGATAATGAGGATGTATCAATGCAAGAGGCAGCGGTCAAAAATCCATTAGAAGAGGGTGCCGCTGAAGCCATATTGGATGTAGCTGCTGAGGCCGAACTCGGTGAAATCATGGAGGACGGTAAAGTATACGTAGTATTAGATGCGGACCTCGCAGAAGATTATTGGGACGGTAACCGTGACTTCAAATTGAATTTTACACTTGAATTAACCATAAAATAGAAGACCATGCTTCGCAAATTAACATTCTTGGCAGTTTCAGCTGTCATTGCATTTGGAACATTAAGTTTCGACCTACCACAAAAATCAGAAGATCCAGGCGATCGTCTAGTAGGTATCTGGGAACCGTCTAACGGACGTTCACGTATCAAAATTGACCGCATTGGTAATAAGTACTACGGTCGTGTAGTATGGCTTATCGAGCCGAATGATGCCGATGGTAACCCAAGAACAGATATTAATAATCCTAATCCAGACTTGCGCAACGTACCGTTAAGGGGCTTCCGTATGTGTAAGGATTTCGTATTCCAAGGCGACGACCAGTGGTCTGAGGGTACTTTATACGATCCGAACAACGGCTCAACTTACCAAGGTACCATCACAATGCGTGATATGAATACGTTGGATATGCGCGGATACATTGGTGTAGAGGCTATCGGCCGTACAGATGTTTGGAAGCGCTTGAAAATGCCTTCTAGAAAGAAGAAGAAGTAATCCATGATGCGCAACTTTTTGAAGTTAACGACGGCAGTATTCGTCCTTGCTTCAACACCAGTCTTCGCTCAAACTGACGGGACTGCAGATGACGATATAGATTGGAGCTTGTACGAAGACCTCGGTTTTGAGGACGAGAGTATGAAGCGTTATGCCAATGCTAAGATTGAGGGTTTATCCCCAGCTAAATTGATTTCTATTGGCTACGACTTCCAAGGTCCTTATTCGATTGCACCAGGGGAGCTTACAATGGCGGACGGAACTACTGTAGAAGGTGGTGATGCGATGCAAGTGAACTCTACTGCTGGTATCCGTGCAGGATTCAATCTTCCTGTAATTAGCCAAAACAATCTTGTTTGGCAGATGGGTGCCAATTATTGGAACACTTCGTACAACTACTCTGAAGCACCAGCTTCTTCAGACAACCCATTGCACCAGTCGCTTTCAGAGCACGGACTGCGTACTTCTGGTATCAGTACAACGATCTACAAGCCGTTGGACGATACACAGTTTATCTTGTTCCAAGGTTCTGCGGATATGAGCGGTACTTACGGTGCATCAGCGATGCCAGCGCAGTACTTGAAGTATTCTGCTGCGGCTTTGTGGGGTAAACGTCCTACGGAAAAGAAGCAATGGGGTGTTGGTTTGGCACGTACCTACCGTGTAGGTGAGTTGAACTATATCCCGGTGATTCTTTACAACAAGACGAGCGCCAACAACAAATGGGGGACAGAAGCATTGTTTCCGGCACGTGTTCACGTAAGAAGAACAATCAATCCTCGTAACATGGTGTTCTTAGGATACGAGCTGCAAGGACAGTCGTTCCGTATGTACGAGAATCTACCAGGTTTCGATCTTCGTGATGAAGATTTGGAAATCCGTCGTGGTGAGATCCGCGTGCGAGCGGTTTACGAGTTCTCGCTGAAGAACTTTATTTGGATGTCTATTCAGGCAGGGTACCGTATCAACTACCGTTACGATGTAGATCGCTTGGTATCTGGTCCAGATATCTATCGTGCCTTTGGTCTTATTGACGGCACTCCAGCATATGCACAGATGAATGGCCTTACAAATCCATTCTACGTGAATGTGAGTGTAAACTTAGTTAGTCCATAATTAGTGCTCTACTAAAATGAAAAGCCCCGCATAGCGGGGCTTTTTTTATGATAATACCTTTCCGTTTATCTTAACGCGGTAATTGTGGACTAGATAAGGTGTACTTTCTAGATCTTAAACTACATTCTAGGTATGCGAAGAATTGTTTTAGCAGTATTGCTCCTTAGTTTAGTATCTGTATGTCTAATCTATTATTCCAAGTCTATGGCTTCTAATCAGCGAATTGAAGAATACCCTTATGAAGTAATTAATGCATATCAAAGCTTTGAGATTAGACGCTATGAAGAGGCTCTTTTTTCATCAATACGTTTGAATAGTACTTCTTATAAACAAGGTTCTAGCAAAGGCTTTTCGATTTTAGCGAATTATATTTTTGGAGGAAATGATCGAAAGCAAAGAATTGCAATGACCAGTCCGGTGACCATGACTTTGGAGGATAATATGCGTGTAATGTTCATGATTCCTAACTCATTAGAAAGAGATGATATGCCGCTGCCTAATGACAGGTTAATTGACTTTATATTGGAACCTAAAAAGACATTAGCTGTCGTGACTTTCGGTGGTTGGGCAGGCGATAAGAAAATCGCAAAATATAAATCGCGGTTGACGGAAGCGCTAAGTAATGAAGGGATTCAACATGAGAATAAATTCTTCGTTTTTGGTTACAATCCACCATACGAGATATTTAACAGACGCAATGAGGTCGCCGTCGAAATTCTATACGATTCTGTGGAAAGTGAAAATTCTACCCAAATGAACACTAGCAATAGGAACAGGTAAAATCAATGTTTAATGATAACCTCCTCGGCTGGAAGTCTTCGGCGCGGTCCCCAAAAACCGTGCTCCTCGCCTTTGCCGCATCCAATGACCATGTTAATTTCCGCACGGAGAGGTAGACCTAGAATCTTCTTTACTCTATTTGCATCAAACCCTTCCATAGGACAGGTGTGGAATTCTTCCGAAGCCATGCTTAACATGAAATTCTCTGCTGCGAGCGCAGCACTCTTATGAACGGTTATTCTTTGTTGTGCGTGCCCTTCTGCTCGATAAATAGGTCTAAATAAGCCTATAGAAAAGGAGAGGAGTCTTCTGTACAAACCTAAAATGCCTAAACCGTCATTCATGTACGAGAATGGCATTAGTTTCGTGTAATAAACCAGTCTCATTTTAATGGATTTCGCATCACGACCAACGCGTTCGGCATCTTTTAGAATGAGGTTTTTATGCCACTTTACTCTTTGACGCCATTTATCTCTTCGGGTAACAATCACGACCAATTCTTGCGCAGTTTTAGCTGCACTTTGATTGAGACAAGCATGAATCAATTTCTTTTTCTTTTCCTCATCGCGTACCCAATGAAACTCCCAGAGCTGCATATTACTGCTGTTAGGAGCCAATGTAGCATGCTCTAAGGCCTTTTCTACAACATCAGCAGGAATTGGCTGGTTGGGGTCGAATTTTCTATTAGAGCGTCTAAATTGAATGATTTGATCAAAGGTCATAGTTTAGGTCTTTAAGGCATTACTCTGCCCCAATTGGCTAAATGATGGTGCCCTTCATGCTGCGAAGGTAAAATGTTCTTGTATTTGACTTCTCCGTCTTTTAAGATCCATAAAACACTCGAGTTTTGCTCCTCTATGTAGTAACCTCCGCCAGGTAATGCATCCACTAGGCTCTCAGTGAATGAGAAAATCTCGTTTTCAGTGAATAATTCGGGATAAATACGTTCAAAACGTCCACTCTTCAGGTAATAGCGTTGTACGCCGGAATATTGCTCGTTGACTACTAAGAGCTCATTTGCTAATCTATGTGCATCGGGTCTTTCACCTTTGAGCGTTTGACCGCCGTTGTTAAAGAAGATGATCGTTGAATCAGATTCGATATCAACATCGTGCTGAGATATAAAGGGACCTTCGATTAATTCAACAACTTCACCGGTCGAGGGGCGGTAGTGCATGATCCATGAGCTTGTTCGTGATGAGATGAAAACATCGCCCTTTTTCATAAATGGACCATCTTCTAACACAGGCTGTATATCATTGATGTGAAGCGGATCTCCTGGTGAATCTGATTTGATTAATACATGTGTTAAGTTGTTTTCAATCAGAATTTCGGTTACGCTTTTATGAAATAGAATACGCCCGGTCGTAGCATCAAACTGGGTTATGGTGTTGTCTATAAAAGGGAATTCGCGGCCGTCGATACTGAACTGGGCACCATAATAAATGTGCTCTCCTTTGTCTTTGTTGTACGTATTTGCCCAAAATGTGTTGTTCGCACCCATGTTGATGGCATGATGATGTGCAATAGAGTCTTGTTTCCAAAGGCGCTCACTGTTTTTATCAATCTTAATGATTCCGGTAACACCGTTCAGTGAATAGATAAGGCTGCTGTCCGGGAGCATGAGTGAATGCATGATCCTATTGTGTGGATTTGCTAATCGGTCCACGTTCCAGCTTTTTAGCTCTTCACCTGTTTTCAGATTTTTGATAACGATTTTACGCTTCCAATTCGCCGTGGCATAGCTTATGAGCACCTTTACATCTTCTTCTAAGGTATTCACCGGCTCAAAGTCCTCAGGGGAAGGGATATAAACTAAAGGCAACCGTTCAACGGCCGCTTTTGCTACAAGTAAACGATCTGGAAGCGTAGAGAAGTAGGTTACTGTACGGCTGACATTATGCGGTACCCATTGTTTTCCTTTTGTGGTCTCACGCACGAGCCAACTGAATAAACACAGCAGTGTTAATGCGATTACTGAATTCGCTAAAAACAGTGGGAGCTTGCGAAGGATTGATTTAAGCATGGTTCATGATTAGGAAGGCAAAGGTAGGTCAATAGGGTTTAAATCTCTAAAATGAGGCCTATGGTTGGTAGCAATCGCCCAGTATCACTAGATATGGTTTTTACTGAATACGCATCAGCATTTACAGGGTCCACAAGAGGTGCGCCATTATCGTCTCTTTCGACAGTCAAATAAGGCATCAATGGAATCGCGGAACTAGTGAAGTTTTGAAGGTCTAAGAACCACGTTAAACTGTAGTTTTTCTTGTTGTACGTTTTGTCTAAACGAACATCAATAACGCTGTAGCTGGGAAGGCGTTCGCCCATTATATTTTGACTGTCAAATATGCCTCGTTGAAGTACATCCCAATTGGTACGAATGGCACTCAGATCTGAGTCAAAGGGTGTGTACGGTGTGCCAGTGGCCCAACGGTATTTAGCACCAATCTGCCAACCTTTTCCCCATACTTTGCCCAGCACAAAATTTACATTATGTCGATTATCCCAAACTGTTGGTAGCCAGGGTTTTGAGTCATTTAATCGTGTATCGCTATGTCCATAATTATAGCTCAAAGTCCACCAATAGGTACCCTTGAGTTTTTGTTGTAAAAAGAGTTCGAAACCATAAGAACGGCCTTCGGCGTCCGCAGAACTCGTTTGATCGCCTACGGCTACATAGGCTCCAATAGCTTGTGACAACGATTGCTCATCATCCCATAAATAAGGCATGCCACCATAATATTTGTAATATGCTTCTAATGAAAAACGATACGTCTCGCCATTCTGGAATTCAACACCTGTAGCAGCTTGTGCAACCGAACCGGGGCCGGTCCCGTACGTGGTCCAATTATTAGCTTCATTTGCCAACATTACTATCGCAGGAGGAAGTTGATTGTACCAGCCCAGATTACTCTGTACCGCCCAAGATTCATTTAGATGATACTGAGCACTCGCGCGCGGAGAAATCCGTAACAAAGAATTTAGATTAACGTTGTGCATGTCGATACGCAAACCAGCACTCGTACTGAGTCTGTTTTCGAGGTAATTTCTGGTCGCGTGCGTGAAAGCACCCAAACTTTGAAACGAAAGGGCAGAGGTGTAATCTGCGGTATCGATACGTTGCATCATTTCGTCATTATTGTATCGCACGCTTGTCATGTCGAGATCGTAGTCTCGGTGTACAAAGTTTAATCCGTATTTCCATTGCCATTGTTCAGAGACCACGTAATGGGTTAGGTTAGCTCTGGTGTTGGTTTCTGAAGAAGTGTAGTCCAATTGGCGATCTTCAATAACCCCAGTATTCCCGATGTATTTTTCGGCTTGATTTCCCACATGATCGCGGCTTAAAACGTATTCCCATCGACCGTTGTCTTTGAATATTCGGTAGCGGGCACCAATAACCTCTGTTTGCTGATTCCCTTCAGGAATGTAACCAACATTGTAAAGCAAGGCATCGCTTCCTCGACCGTCTTTGTATAATCGGTATTGATCCCAACCGCCAACTCCGATGATGGTTAAATCTTTATTCTTTGAGAAGCGGTGGTTAATGCGGAGCTGCGCATCCTGATAAGCAGGAAGCACAGGTATATTGAACAACCTAAAATAATGCTGCGAGAAGCTGTTTCTTCCGCTCAAAGTAACCGCTGTGTTTTTTCCCAACGGTCCTTCAAAGGTGATGCCGTAATCCGTTCCGCCTTGTGTCGCGCGAATACCCCAACGGTCGGTCCTTGCATTTCTACCTTCGAGCAATAAGACGCCAGAAAGCGCATCATCGACTTCCGCGGGAAACCCTCCGGTAATGAGGTCCATACCTTGAATATGGTCTAGATTGATTAAGCTTACGGCCCCACCCGAAGCACCTTGAATACTAAAGTGATTTACAGTGGGTAGTGAAATACCATCTAATAAATACCGATTTTCGTTCGGCGCGCCACCGCGCATGGCAATAGCATATCCAAAAGACGGTTTGGGTAAAACGCCGGGGAAACTTTGAATCACTTTACTAAGATCTAAAACCGCCCCCGGCATCCTCATCATTTCACTGCGGTTGATATTTTTGATACTGAGGGGTGTCTCTGGCGTGCGGTGAAACGCATCTGCTCTAACGGCAACTTCGTCTAATGAAGTGATTCGTTCAACCAATAAACTCACGAAACTAGGTTTAGTCGAACGTACCTGAACTTCATGTAGCGTTTGAATCTGACCTTTTGGACTTTTTGCGCGAACATTATAGAGACCTGTGGGCAGTTTTTTAAAAGAAAACTTACCGGATTTATCTACTTTCGTTTCGAGCTGGAAATCACCTTGTATGACATCTACTTCCCAACCTGACAGGGGACTTAAATTAAGCGCATCTAACGCTTCACCTTCTATTGTTCCTATATTCTGTGCTAAGGCAGTAGCGGTAAATAAGAGTGCGGCGGTTAGGTAGGATAGAGCTTTATGCATGTGTTGTTAGAGTTTAATCAAAGGTACAACGCACGGGCTAGTCATGTGTTTAGGGAGAGCACAGATTCTTGTAAGTTTTTGAAGATATTTTGGATGTCGTTAGGCAACTCCGTAAACGCTCTTGCAACACGGAGTGCAAGGGCTACAGCAAATGATCCGCTGCTACCGACGCTACTTGAATATTTTGTTTCGTGCTCATGTCATAGCCTAATCCTAATATCCAGCCCTTGACCATCGGAATCACTTTGTGCGAAGCATGGTTTTCATCTTCATTGTAGTCAACATCAATTGTTATGGGTATATCGATCCCTTCTCCCCGCAAATACTCTGCAGTGTTAATACTGTCTTCCGCTTCTTTGAAAAGGCGTGTGATCATGTCTCTTATGATCTGTTCGCGGCGTTTGGTAAGTATATAATGCACTCCTTTTCCTGGATGACGAAAGGCTATAACTGTTGCATATAAGCTGTGTCCACCTATGTTTTGGGAATCGGATCCTACGCTTAAAAGAGCCTCTGGATATTGTTGCATGTATGCCTTAACATAAGCTGCGCTATTTTCTACAGGTGTACCATCAAGTTTACGATATTGCGTCATAGACCTTAAAGTTTAAAAATGTTTTCGAGAGAAGAAAAGAAATCACTGAATACTGCCTTTTTTAATCAATTCGTTCGTCACATGTCTCGTCATCATAGCAAAGGCGGCGGAGGAGGACGGTGGGAATCCTATAAAACGGGTGTAAAAGGTCTCTATTTTCGGATGTTAACGGCGCCAGTTGTCGGAATAGCAATAGATATTCAGCAAAAAGATCCGGAGATTAGAGCATTGCTATACGATCAATTCGTTGAGTTGCGACGGCTTTTGGAAGCAGAATGGGGTGACGGAGTGAACTATGAACAATCACACTATTTGGAGAGTGGCCTAGAAGTATCAAGAATCTCCATTACGCTGGAAAATGCCTATTTCTACGATAAAGAACAATGGACTGCGATTCTCAATTGGTTTGAGTTGAATTTGCTCGGTTTAGATGCTTTCTGGGAAACTGCGGGAGATATTGTGAAGGGATTGGCCCGCTAATCAATCATCCGTTTCAGAACTCTAAGTTTATGTGTGTGACGTCCCAATTCTGCATTGTAAATCCCACTGTGATCTAAACCATCTACACGAACACGGCCGCTGGCGTGGATAATGTGAAAATCATCAAGTACAATACCCACATGAGTAATGGCGCCTTCTGCATTATCAAAAAATGCGAGATCCCCAGGCTGGCATTCTTCTAAAAAACTAAGTGTCGTTCCTTTCTTGGCTTGCTGGGAGGCATCGCGTGGAAGGTAATGGCCCGCTAAACGGTAAACCATTTGAGTAAATCCGCTACAGTCGATGCCAAAGGGTGTACGTCCGCCCCACTGATAGGGAGCATTCAAGTATGAAAAAGCAAAGTCTACCAACTCATTGCGATCTTTTTTTCCCGTAGTGAAGACACCTTCGAAAGAATACGATTGCTGCTCGAGACGTATTGTACCGGCATCAAGAAAAGGCAAATACGCACCTTGCACGATCAAAGGATAGTCTGTTGGTCCTGTTCCCTGTAATAATTGGACGGGATCTAAACTTACTCTTAGCGGAGTCGTAGCCAGTAATTCAAAGTAAGAAGGGGAGATGGGCTGGTACTGTAAGCGGTCGATCCAACCTTCATAGCCGTCATGATCCAGCTGGATTCGGACCCATTTGGGTTGTTCTTCGAGGATGCTAAAGCTCTCTCCGAACAGCAAAACATTTACCTGCTCCGAAGCATCTGATGGTTCTCCACGCATGGGGACCACACTGAGAAACGCTATGCCTTTGTCAAATTCGCTCACAGGTCACAATTTACGGGCTAATCAAAGCATAACGTTAAAAATGAGTCAATTTTATAAACAGCCCCTCTCACCATAAAAGACAAGAAGGGCTATTTGGCTTAAATCAATTCTAGTACTAAAGCAGAAGCACCGCCACCGCCATTACAAATGGCCGCTGCACCTGTTTTTCCTCCGTTTTGTTGCAGTACACCGATCAATGTAGTAATGATACGCGCTCCTGATGCACCTAGGGGGTGCCCTAGGCTGACTGCGCCACCATGTACATTCACATTTGCCGCATCAAGGCCTAGTAATTTCATATTCGCCAATCCGACCACAGAGAATGCCTCGTTAAATTCGAAAAAATCTACAGCATCCATAGAGAGGCCCGCTTTGGCTAAGGCTTTTGGCAATGCTTTCGCAGGCGCCGTTGTAAACCATTCTGGTTCTTGCGCTGTATCTGCATATCCTGTGATTCTTGCAATAGGCTTCAGTCCTAATTCCGCCGCTTTAGAGGCACTCATGAGAACAACGGCTGAGGCACCATCGTTTAATGTCGAGGCATTTGCAGCTGTAACTGTTCCGTCCTTCTTAAATACAGGACGTAATTGAGGTACTTTGGCCGTATTCACTTTTGTAAATTCTTCATCGGTATCGACGACAATCGCATCGCCGCGACGTTGTGGAACAGCGACGGGTACCACTTCATTTGCAAACTTCCCATCCTCCCATGCAGCAGCACTTCTGCGGTAGCTTTCTAGCGCAAATGCATCCTGATCTTCGCGAGTAAAGTGGTGTTCTTCTGCACATAATTCTGCGCAAACGCCCATGTGTTGTGCGTTGTAGACGTCGGTCAGCCCGTCTTTAACGAGTCCGTCAATGAGCGATATGTCGCCCAATTTTACTCCAGTTCTACCCGTTGGTAAATAGTGGGGTACAGCACTCATGTTTTCCATTCCGCCAGCTACGATTATATCGACATCTCCAGCTTTAATCGCTTGAGCCCCCATCATGATGGCTTTCATGCCAGAGGAACATACTTTGTTAATAGTGGTACATGGTACTTGGTTGCCAATTCCTGCGGCCATCGCCGCCTGACGCGCAGGTGCTTGACCTACATTCGCTTGCAAAACGTTGCCCATGTACACTTCTTGTACGGCATCTGCAGGTAAACCAGCTTTTTCTAAAGCGCCACTTATTGCGGCAGCACCTAGTGCCGGGGCAGGGACGCTACTTAGTGCTCCGCCAAAGCTGCCCATAGGGGTTCTGACAGCGCTTACGATCACAACTTCTTTCATCTTCTGTAATGTTATTTAGGTTCGTGTCAAAAAGACCCCACTAAACTACTAAATTGGTGCTCTAGAAACGAAGGTATTTGGTATGAAAGCATCGAATTGGATACAGCAACAACAGAAGTGGGTCTATTTCAGTATAGTAAGCACTTTATGCATCGCTTTGCTGTTTGTTAGCATTCCTTTCAAAGCTCAATTTCAATATGACTATCGTTTAGGTCAGGTATGGCTCGAAGACGATTTAATAGCGCCAACAGACTTTGCATTGCCAAAATCTACAGAGAAATTAGAGGAGGATCGACAAAAATTAATCACTGACAAGGATTTATACTACAATTACAGTGTTCAGATTGATAATTGGCGTTCAACGATCGATTCCATACTCATACCCGATGCAGAATTCATAGAATGGCAGCGTCGTGGTGTCGTTTTAATACATCCCTCAGAAAATCATAAAGTATTGCTTTCTGATGGCACTCCTATAAGTCTAAAAAACAGTCTGTCACCAGAGTATCTACGAGCAAAATACGCACTGCCGGATAGTATAGAATTAAGTCCAACTTTCACTGTTAATGCTGCGTTGACAGATAGTGCATTAACTGCAAAATTAAATGCGCTTACAACCTTTAGAGGCGTCATTACAAAAGGAACACCTATCGTTCTACGGGGCGCAACAGTCACCCCCGAAAAATTCGAAATGCTCAGAGCGCTGGAAGCGAATTTTGATGGCATCGCAAATGATCTTAATTGGCAGGGTAGAGCGGGTGCATTACTCTATCTAATTCTTGTGTTCCTTGGTCTGGCACTTTATTTAAACGCGTACGACGTTCAAATCATTGCACACAGTTCGAGTCTGAATCTCTTGTTGTTTTCTATTTCAGGTGCTGGTATGGCGACATTATGGGCCTCTTCGATTTCTGTATTAAATGTATTCTTGGTTCCATTGGTATTACTTCCCGTCCTCGTGAGAAGTTTCTTTAATGACCGATTGGCCTTGATTTCTCATGTTTTTTTACTCTTGGCCGTTGCACCATTTATTAGTGGTGCTGTACATTTTATTGCGGTCCAATTCGCTGCTGGCCTCATCACCCTATTCAACATCCGCGGCATCTACAAGAGGAGTCAATTGTTCCAAAGCACCTTTAAAATCATGGGTATCCTGCTTCTAGTTCATCTTTCTATTCATCTTATCAGACAAATGGAGTGGAACGCGGAAGCTGCTATTCCTCTTGGTTCATCACTTATTGGCACATTGGTCCTTCTTTTTATATTTCCGTTGATTTACTTCTTCGAACGCACCTTTGGTGTAGTTTCGGATCTCACCCTTCTCGAGCTATCGGATACGAATAATCCATTACTCAAACGCTTATCAAAAGAAGCACCAGGAACCTTTCCAGCACACCATGCAAGTCGCTAATCTCGCAGAGCATGCCACTGAGTTGGTAGGAGGGAACACCTTACTCGTGAGAACCGGAGCTTTATATCACGATATTGGTAAGATACCTAATGCGCAGTACTTCACGGAAAATCAAAGCTCTTCAGCCTCTCCGCATGATGAATTGAGTTATACGGAAAGCGCGAAAATCATTATAGGACACATTAACGATGGGATAGAATTGGCCAAAAAACATCGACTCCCCGATATCGTGATTGATTTCATTCGCACCCACCACGGGACCTCAAGAGTTGAATATTTCTACAGAAAGTACAAGGAAGATCATCCGGATTCTGAAAAATTTGATTCCTTTCAATATCCTGGACCTAAACCGTTCTCAAAGGAAACTGCCATTGTGATGATGTCAGATGCCGTTGAGGCCTCTACGCGCTCTTTACCTGAAAAGTCACAGGAAGCGTTAAGTACAATGATTGATAAGGTCATTGATCACCAGTTGACTACAGGCCAATTAGACAATGCTGCGATCACCCTGAAAGAAATTAATGCCATTCGTGAAGCTTTCAAGAAATTTATGCGCGGCGTTTATCACGTACGTATCTCATATCCTGAGGAGGTAAAAACAGTGCAAAGCGCTTCGTAATCAAAGCGGTACACATAGAGAATATTTCATGCTCATAGTGGGGAGTGTCAAGATTCTAAAGGCGAATTTGAATTAATTTGAATCAACACCACACAAATTCGCATTAAACCCTTGCGCAAACCGAATTTCGGTATAAATTTGCGCTCCCTAACGGAAAGATGGCAGAGTGGTAATGCAACAGCCTGCTAAGCTGTGATCGCGTAAGTGATCCCAGGGTTCGAGTCCCTGTCTTTCCGCAAAGAACAAACGTTCATTGATATTGCAAGTTCGGGAAGTGGCGCAGGTGGTAGCGCATCTGGTTTGGGACCAGAGGGTCGCAGGTTCGAGTCCTGTCTTCCCGACTAAGCCCGAGCAGAATCCTTCGGGATTCTGTTTCGGCTACTGCAATTGAGAATACCTTTACCAAGGTATGGTGAGGACTCGTAGCTCAGCTGGATAGAGCATCTGCCTTCTAAGCAGACGGTCACAGGTTCGAATCCTGTCGGGTTCACGAGAAAAGCAAACCCCAGAACGCATTGCGTTCTGGGGTTTTTTATTTGTGCACCAACATTAAGTTAGTACGAGTGTGGAGCGGGTAAATAGAAAAGCACAATCTTTAGCGATGTCGATGAGTAGGGTAGCAGCTTACTTACCATTGCTCTCTGTTTAAAATCAGTGCGTAATCTTTACGGGTACACAAGAAAGTGCATCCTCGGACGCACTCGAATTCGATGTTTTTTATAGTATTATTTCGTTTCTGTTGATCGAGGAGTTCATAGCGAAACAGACTTTTAACTGTCAGTTTTCTTACGCTTTAATCAAGTTAAAACAAGTTTTTGACTGATTGAAATAAGTCGATATTTTGGAACCGCGAATAGATTCGAGAAAAAAAAATCCAATAAATCGGTCCAAACAGAATATAACAGCAATTGTTTAGCTCATGCTGTTGACAGATATTGAAGCTTTTTGAAAAAGCGAAAATAATCAGCGAAAAATCTCTTGTGATAACAGCAGCATCTTTGATAATCCTCTCAATACAAACACATTGCGTTCGAAATGTGAATAACTTTTCAGGCGCCTTGCAGGATTAGGGGTATCCTAGTTTTATGTAGTGGTTATTGAGGATTTAGCAGGTATTTATTCGTTGGATTCAAACCGCTTAAATTCCTTGAGCATTTTCTTGTCTTTCGCTAACCTATTTATGAACTTAGGGCTCGCTTAACTTAAATGCTTAGAAAGCTTATGAAAAAACAATTACTAACTCGTTCGTTGCTGTTAGTAGCGCTCTTCTTTTCAGGAAGTACGCTTTTAGCACAAACGCAGGTTTGTGGTACTGTTAACTTAGAATTGTACGATTCTTATGGTGACGGTTGGAACGGCAACGAGATTGACGTAAAATTCACAGGAGGTGATTCTACGTATACCCTATCATCGGGTAGCTTTATTTCAATACCGTTATCGGTAAATTATTTGGATACAGCTCAGTTTGCATGGCAAGCTGGTGGTTCGTATACCAGTGAGTGTACGTACAAAATTACTGATGCCTCTGGTACAGTTTTGTATTCTTCACCAACGGGTAATGTGATGACTGCCGGTTCAACGCAATACACGGCGTATTGTGCAACTGCACCAGTTCCTCAAGTTTGTGGAACCGTTACATTAGAATTATACGATTCTTACGGTGACGGATGGAACGGAAACGACATGGACGTAGTGACCAGTAGTGGTACAACTACTTATGGTATGTCGAGTGGTAGTTTCATTTCTTACACATTAACTATTGCTTACCAGGACACCGCTCATTTCATATGGCAAGCTGGTGGTTCTTACGCTAGTGAGTGTACGTACATTGTAAAGGATGCTTACGGTACTACGCTTTATTCTTCGCCTAATGGTGGTTTGATGACTGCAGGTGCAACGCAGTACTCTGCTCAGTGTAATTCACTTGCGAGTTGTATTGCGCCAACAAACTTATCAGTTACGACAGGTGCTTATGATGCAGCAGTATCATGGGATGCAGGTGCATCAGCATATGCTTACCATTTGGTAGAATACGATACAGCTGGCTTCACACCGGGAACAGGTGATACGATGTGGGTCTATTCAGATACTGCGTACATCACAGGATTAGATCCTGCAACGTCGTATGACTTCTTTGTAACCACGCTATGTTCAACTACTGATTCTTCAGCAGCAACAGCGAGTTTGGGTCAATTCACACAATGTGCGGCTATTGCAACACCTTGGAGTGAGAACTTTGATAATTCTACAACAGGTTCGGCTTTCAACCCGTCTTTACCGCAATGTTGGGATTTCTACACTGATGCAGTTGGTTCATTTTATTACCCATATTTCTATAATCGTAACTACTCATTCTACGCGAACTCTGGATCGAACTTCTTATACGGATACAGATCTTCAAGCACGAGTACAGGAGCTAATTATGGCGACACGACCATGATTATAACCCCGGAGATTCAAGGATTAGACTCAGCAACGAAGCAACTTGAGTTTTACGCTAGAACTACTTCTGTAGGTCGTCCTGGTGAAGTTCTTATTGGTCTAACGGATGCTGCAGGAACACCAGGTTCTTTAACTATAGTTGATACTATCTATGCCCCTTCTACCTCTTACAGCAAATTCACGGTTTATTTAGATAACGCTACAACTGGAGACGCACGTGTTGCCTTTATGTTAAGAAGAACAATTGGTACTTACGATTACATCTGTATTGATGACGTTTCTATAACAGATATCCCACCATGTCCGGAGCCTATCGGTCTTGCACTTGCGGGAGCGACTCAGACTACCGGCACAATTACTTGGTCATCAAGTTCAGCTGCGTTCAATATTGAGGTAGGTCCTATGGGCTTCACTCAAGGAACGGGTACTTCTTACACATCTACTACTACATCTTATACTGCTACGGGTCTTACCCAAAACACGTACTATGATGCGTATGTAATGTCAAACTGTACTTCAACAGGTGACGGAACATCAAACTGGGTAGGTCCATTCACATTCCAAACGGAATGTGGTGATCAAGCAGTTCCTTATTCAACGAGCTTCGAAGGTTATACTGATGGAAGCACTTCAAATCCAGATTTACCGGATTGTTGGGCGTATGCTAAAACAGGAACGTCTTCTTCGTTCTACGCGTACAACTGGGATTACAGTTTCTATGCTAATACCGGTATCAACGCTGTACGTTTCTATGGATACGTAAGTACCACGTCAGCCAACAGTTCTGACGGAGATACATTAGCAGTTTATTCTCCAAGAATTGCCGGTTTAGGTGGAAACGACAAGCAAGTAATCTTTAGTGGTCGTGGTGGATCAACGAGCGCATCTTATGTGAATCAGATCATCATAGCGACTGCAGATACTAATGCTTCATTAGGGTCACTTCATATAGTAGATACTGTTGCATTCACGGGAACTACATATGGTGATTATACAATTGACTTGGATAATGTGCCGACAACGGCATCGCGTGTCGTATTCCTAATGATTCCTGAATTCCCTTCAGGTTATACGTATGGATATAACTACGCATACATTGATGATGTAGAGATACGTGATATTCCTAACTGTCCTATTGCTGTAAATGCAATGGGTATGGCTAATTCTGATTCTTCTGCGACATTAACGTGGGTAGACAGTTCAGCAGTTACGAACTACATCATAGAGTGGGGGCCATCAGGCTTTACTCAAGGAACAGGTGCACCGACGGATACTGTAACAGGTACTTCGTGGTCGATCAACACTTTAGACGATGCAACGACTTACGATTTCTACATCCAGTCCAACTGTATGTCAACGAACGGTTCTATGTCACCTTGGGTAGGTCCAATCACAGTAGATGTACCATGTTCACCTACTGCAGCACCATTTGCTGATGGATTTGAGAATAAGCCAGCTGCTTATGGAAATAGCATCAATCCAAACTTACCGGATTGTTGGACTTATTCTGTGAATTCAAACCCAGGAAACTCGTATTCATACGCGTCTACTTCTTCGTTCTCGTCTTACTCTGGAACAGGTTATGTGTACAACCGTCAATCAAACGTAGCTGGTGATACAGTTGTTGTTTCATTACCGATGATTGAAGATTTAAATCAGGGTGGTTTACAGCTTAAATTCTGGGCTCGTACGAGTTCGACAACATATCCTGGACAGATGTCAGTTGCTACAACGGATGCATCAGGAAACTATACTTCTGCGGTTGTTGCGAAAAACATGAACGTAGGTTCAACGTCTTACCAGCAGTATTCTGTTTACTTAGATTCAAGTGTTGTAACTAGCGACTCTCGTAGACCGGCATTCTTGTTCTACAGTGCGTCGGGTTCTTACAACTACATCTATCTTGATAGTGTAGAAGTTGAAGCTATCCCTGCATGTATCAACTACAATCAAATGGCGAGTAACATTACAAGCTCATCTGCTGATTTAACTTGGAGTTACACGGGAACGAACTGCTTCAATGTAGAATATGGTCCTGCAGGATTTATTCAGGGTACAGGTGTTGGTGCATTATCAGGAACGTTAGACACTAACGTTACGGCTCCGTACAGCTTAACAGGTTTAAATCCTAATACGAGTTACGAATTCTACGTGCAGAACTGTTGTAACAACATTTGGGAAGGTCCATTTACGTTCCAGACGGAATGTACAGGTCCTCTAGCAGCAGGTACGTATTCAGTAGGTTCTACTGGTGACTTTGCTACGTTAGATAGTGTAACTAGTACGTTGAATGTTTGTGGTATCGGTGGTGCAGTTACCTTCGAATTCCAAAGCGGTTCATTCTCAACGTCATCGTACCTCGGAGAAATCAATGGTTCGTCAATGACGAATACTATTACCTTTAAAGGAAGTGCCTCCGCTAATGATACAATCATTGCCGGTACTGATGCCGCCTTTGTTCTTGAAGGAGCGAAGTATATGAACTTTGAAGATCTGTTCATCTACACGCCGAACAATAGTAGTTTCCGTTTGAATGGTTCTAGTGATATCTCTATTACAGGTAACACTATAATGAGTAATACGACTTCAACCTCAAGTGTGATAAATGCTATTATTGCTTCTGCAAGTGCAACCTCTGCTTTCTCAACTACAGCTGGTGAGCAAAACATTACAATTGAGAATAATGATATCATGGGTGGATACTATGGAATCCGTTTCTATGGTAGCATGGCTGCTAGAAATGGCGATATAGTTATTTCAGGAAATACCATGACAGATCAATACTATTACGGTATTTACGTTTACTACGGCGATAATGTCGAAATCAGTGATAACGAACTTTCTGGTTTCCGTTCAAACTTTGCTTACGGTGTTTACCCATACCAAGTAAACGGTTGTCAAATCACTGGTAATCACATCAGCGATTTGTACTACGGTATTTACGGCTATTACTTGTCTAGTACAAGTACAGCTAATGCTCCGAGTGAGATCACTAACAACATGATAAACGCTGGATACTATGGCTTAAATGTCTTGTATTCTGATAGTGTAGGTGTATATCACAACACTGCTGTTGGTGGATACGCGGGTGTTCGTGATTACTATAATGCTGCAAACGTAAACTTCCGTAACAACATCTTTACGGGTGGTACATATGCATTGTACAACTACAACACGAGCGCATTTGGTGACTACAACCTTTACTACAGTACTGGTACCTCT
Source organism: Schleiferiaceae bacterium (assembly GCA_965204625.1). Taxonomy (GTDB): domain Bacteria; phylum Bacteroidota; class Bacteroidia; order Flavobacteriales; family Schleiferiaceae; genus UBA10364. The sequence goes on along the minus strand of CBDBET010000006.1, from coordinate 1,023,753 downwards.
TTAGGGTATAGTTATGTGAGTAGCCCTTATGCTGTCACATACATTGACTCTTTAGGTCAACTACAGAGTATGGACTCAACAATGCACATGAATTCTGTTGAAGGCGACCCAATCTTCGCTACTGCAACTGATCTACATGTTTACGGTCCTTTAGCTAATGATGCTGGTGATAACACCGTAGGTGTGACAGTGGATATCGACGGCGATGCTCGTCCAATGTCAGGTTCAACAACTGTTGATATTGGTGCGGATGAGTACGATGTAATCGGCGATGATGCTGCGTTAACTGCATTGTTAAACCCAGCTAGCGGTATTTGTGGTGATGATAGTTTGATGGTGAGTGTTCAAATCGCCAACAATGGTCAAAATACACTAACCTCATTGACGGTAAGTGTTGACATTTTCGGAACTACCATGACTGCCTCTCCGACAGGCCTATCTGTCCCATTCGGCGGAAAAGACACTGTTGAATTAGGTTACATCAGTAATTTTGTTGGAGGTACTTACTCTGTAGTTGCTTTCACTCAACTTACGGGTGATGGACGCCCTGGAAACGATACTCTTTCATTAAGTGTTGATGTTACAGATGCACAACAAGTTACTCCAGTTTATCCTGAGTTTATTTGTGCAGGTGATGACGTAAACCTTTCAGTGACAAATCCTACACAAGGAAAAGTAATGTGGGCTTCAGGTAACGATACTATTGCAGTTGTCGACGCAGATTCTACAATTATGCTTAACAAGTGTAATGATGGATACAACAATCACTGTTAGTTCTATCAACTACACAGAAAGTGTTGGTCAATTATCTCCTGGTTCTGGTTACAGCTACACAGGTGCATATGGTTTGAGCTTTACAGCTTACAGCGGTATGTCACTAGATAGTGTCACATTATTCCCATCTGGTGCTGGAACATCGACTATTGTAATTGAAGATGCTTCAGGTACGCAGTTGTACAGTATTCCTGTCACTACTTCAGCAACTGGATACACTGCTGAACAAGTGTACTTAGGAGCTTCTTTACCGAGTGGATCATACAAGATTTGGTTGAATGGAACGACTACTGGTGGTCTTTACGACAACTTAAGTGCTACTTATCCATATTGGTCAGGTGATAGCTCTGTAGTTATTACAGGTGATCGCAATGGCGGTAGTAGTTGGTATGAATACTTCTACGACTGGAAAGTGACAGTTGGTGGTTGTGAGCGTGAAGATTCTACATTCACTGTAAGCGTTCATCCGGATGCAGTAGCAGCGATCTCTGTAGATACAGCGAACGCTACGATCAGTGCTACGGATTGGATGGCGAACTGGAGTACTGCAGGTACTGCTAATGCTGATAGTATTTACGTTGAGTTCTCTAACGGAACGTCTTCAAACGATACGTCAGGTACAGTGACCTTCAATGCGAACAACGCAGGCGAAACAGTTACTGTAATTGCGTTCGGACCGTGTTCTTCTGATACTGCTACGTTCACATTCGATGTGAACCAGATTAGTGTAGATGAAGACTTCCTGAACGGAACATTGAGTATTTACCCGAATCCAACGCGTGGTCTCTTCAACGTAGAATTTGCAACTGCATCTGCTACGAATGTTGAAATCAGCATCGTGAATATGGTAGGACAGGTAATCTCTAATGAGGTAATTACTGTTAACGGACTATACAACAACCAATTCGATCTCAGCGATGAGTCGGCTGGTGTGTACTTCATCAAGTTTACAACTGATGAAGGAGTTCTTACAGAACGTATCACAGTAGAATAACACATTCTATTTTCATACTTCAAGCCCCGACCAATGGTCGGGGCTTTTTTTTTGCCTTAAGAATAAGAAGCTTTTTGTGTTGATAAAAAGAGATAAAGAATGAATATTAACACGTTTTTTTGCTTAAGGCGTTGATTTTCACTAATATCGTATTGAATAATACCAAGTTCATTTTAATCGCCTTTTTATTTAAGGGGCTCGCTTAACTTAAATGCTTAGAAAGCTTATGAAAAAACAATTACTAACTCGTTCGTTGCTGTTAGTAGCGCTCTTCTTTTCAGGAAGTACGCTTTTAGCACAAACGCAGGTTTGTGGTACTGTTAACTTAGAATTGTACGATTCTTATGGTGACGGTTGGAACGGCAACGAGATTGACGTAAAATTCACAGGAGGTGATTCTACGTATACCCTATCATCGGGTAGCTTTATTTCAATACCGTTATCGGTAAATTATTTGGATACAGCTCAGTTTGCATGGCAAGCTGGTGGTTCGTATACCAGTGAGTGTACGTACAAAATTACTGATGCCTCTGGTACAGTTTTGTATTCTTCACCAACGGGTAATGTGATGACTGCCGGTTCAACGCAATACACGGCGTATTGTGCAACTGCACCAGTTCCTCAAGTTTGTGGAACCGTTACATTAGAATTATACGATTCTTACGGTGACGGATGGAACGGAAACGACATGGACGTAGTGACCAGTAGTGGTACAACTACTTATGGTATGTCGAGTGGTAGTTTCATTTCTTACACATTAACTATTGCTTACCAGGACACCGCTCATTTCATATGGCAAGCTGGTGGTTCTTACGCTAGTGAGTGTACGTACATTGTAAAGGATGCTTACGGTACTACGCTTTATTCTTCGCCTAATGGTGGTTTGATGACTGCAGGTGCAACGCAGTACTCTGCTCAGTGTAATTCACTTGCGAGTTGTATTGCGCCAACAAACTTATCAGTTACGACAGGTGCTTATGATGCAGCAGTATCATGGGATGCAGGTGCATCAGCATATGCTTACCATTTGGTAGAATACGATACAGCTGGCTTCACACCGGGAACAGGTGATACGATGTGGGTCTATTCAGATACTGCGTACATCACAGGATTAGATCCTGCAACGTCGTATGACTTCTTTGTAACCACGCTATGTTCAACTACTGATTCTTCAGCAGCAACAGCGAGCTTGGGTCAATTCACACAATGTGCTGCTATTGCAACACCTTGGAGTGAGAACTTTGATAATTCTACAACAGGTTCGGCTTTCAACCCTTCTCTACCTCAATGTTGGGATTTCTATACTAGTGCTCCAGGTACTTTCTGGTATCCATACATCTACAATCGTAATTATTCGTTCTACGCAAATTCAGGTACAAACTTCTTGTATGCGTACAGGTCGTCTAGCACGAGTACAGCTACACAGTATGCAGATACAACTATGGTTGTTATGCCAGAAATTCAGGGTCTAGACTCGGCTACGAAACAACTGAAGTTCTACGCTAGAACTACTTCTGTGGGTCGTCCAGGTGAAGTCATGATTGGCTATACTGATGCTGCTGGTACGCCAAGTTCATTGAGAATAGTAGATACGGTTTATGCGCCTTCAACGTCGTATTCGGAATTTACCATTTATTTAGATAATGCCGTTTCAGGTGATGCTCGTGTTGCATTTTTCTTAAGACACAATAGTGTATTTGATTACATCTGTATTGATGATGTAAGTATTTCTGATATTCCTCCGTGTCCTGAGCCAATAAGTCTTTCATTGACAGGGGCAACTCAAACTACGGGTACAATCTCTTGGTCATCGAGTTCTTCAGCCTTCAACATTGAGGTAGGTCCTATGGGCTTCACGCAAGGAACGGGTACTTCTTACACGTCTACTACTACATCTTATACTGCTACGGGTCTTACCCAAAACACGTACTATGATGCATATGTGATGTCAAACTGTACTTCAACAGGTGACGGTACGTCGAACTGGGTTGGTCCATTTACGTTCAAAACGGAGTGTGGTGATCAAGTTGCACCTTACACTACTGGTTTTGAGCTTCAGGCAGGGGGTAATACAGGGAATCCAGATTTACCAGATTGTTGGGCATATGCTAAGACAGGTACCTCAACCTCTTTCTACGCATATGTTTATAATTCGACTTTCTACAGTAATAATGGAACTAACTCGCTTCGTTTCTACGGTTATTCAAGTCAAACATCTGCAAACAGTGCAGATGGCGATACTCTCGCAGCGTTCTCACCTAAAATAGCGGGTTTATCAGGTAATGATAAACAAGTACTTTTTAATCTCAGAACATCCGCAGGTGTTGCTTATTACACGACAAAGATGATTATTGCCACGGCAGATTCAAATGCATCTTTAGGTTCAATAAATATTATAGATACAGTCAACTATACGTCTACATATACTGAGTATACTGTTGATTTAGACAATGTTGCTGCAAATGCATCGCGCGTTGTGTTTATGATTATACCTGAATTTGTGCCGAATTACTCTTACTCATACGCATATGCATATGTGGATGATATAGAGATTCGTGATATTCCAAACTGTCCTATCGCTGCTAACGCTGCAGGTAGTGCTACCTCAGATTCTTCTGCGACACTTACGTGGGTAGACAGCTCGGCTGTTACGAACTACATCATAGAGTGGGGCCCATCAGGCTTTACGCAAGGTACAGGTGCTCCAACGGATACTGTTACAGGTACTTCTTGGTCAATCAATACGCTTGATGATGCAACGACTTACGATTTCTACATCCAGTCGAATTGTATGTCCACAAACGGTTCTATGTCACCGTGGGTTGGTCCAATTACCGTAACAACTCCTTGTTTACCTACTGCTAAAACATACATTGAAGGTTTTGAGAATTTAACTTCGACATTTGGTTCTGTTACTGATCCAAATCTTGCCGATTGTTGGGTTCAGGACCGTGGAATCAGTGCATCATATGTCAGAGGTATGTCAAATACCTATGGAACTAGCTACGGTAGTGGTTATATGGAGTTTTGGGGTTTAGCTATGAATAGCGATACTGTACTATTATCCTCACCACCTATTGAAAATTTAGCTTCAGAAGGGGCAGAGGTAACATTCTATGGATATCTAAATTCTGCTAGCTATTATGGAGAGTTGGAAGTCGGAACTTCAGGAGTTTCAGGTTCGTTAACTTCGGCAAGAGCTGCCGCTGGTGTTACATTGAATACTTCATGGCAGAAATACAGTGTATACCTCGATACTAATTTTGTTCAGTCGGGCGATTCAAGGGTAGCATTCATATTACCTGAAGGTAACGGACAATGGAATGATTTACGTATTGACAGTGTAACCATTGCTGATCTACCTTCGTGTGGCACTTATAATCACATGATTGGAAGTATAACAGATACCTCTGCAGATTTATCTTGGGACTACTTTGGAAATGATTGTTTCACTATTGAGTACGGTTTAGCCGGCTTTATTCAAGGCACGGGTGTTGGTTCTCAATCGGGTACGATTGATTCGAACATTACAAGTAATTACGTGATGTCCGGTTTGAACCCTAACACTTCGTACGATTTCTACGTAGAAAATTGTTGTAGCCCTGGTACATGGGAAGGGCCATTTACATTCTCCACTGAATGTACAGGTCCTTTAGCAGCTGGAACATACACCGTTGGTTCTACAGGTAACTTCGCTTCGTTAGACAGTGTGTTTAGTACGTTGAATGTTTGTGGTATTGCTGGTGCAGTGACTTTTGAATTACAAACTGGAACTTTTGTTGCAGGTAATTCCTTAGGGTCTGTAAACGGTTCAAGTACTGCAAATACAATTACTTTCACCGGAGCTTCAGGTGCTTCCGATACTCTTGTTCAGATATCTTTATCTGGTGCGTCAAATGTTATTCTGGATGACCTATTCATATATAATATGAGTAGTGACGGAGTTGTACTTAACGAAACTGATAACGTAACGATAATGAATTCTACAATTCAGGTTACTACGACATCTACTTCAACATTGGCTGGTATGCCGATTGCTTCTCGTAGTGGTCAATATTACTACAATGGATCTTCAGAGAGTAACTTGACTATTGTGAATAACGAATTAATCGGAGGGTATTATGGAATTTCCTTATATGGATCTTCAATGAATCGTTCATCTAATGTTACTGTAACAGATAACACATTCAGCTTACAATACTACTATGGTGTTAACTTAAGCTATACTGATGGAGTTACCTTTAACACTAATACCGTTAATGGTTTCAGGTCATCTAGTGCCTATGGTGCGCGATTCTACTACTCGAATAACGTAGAGGCGCAAGAAAACCATATCAGTGGTGTTAACTACGGTATGTATGTCTATCAAGTCAATGGTACAGACAACCAGCTAGTTAATAATATGCTTGATGCCAATGTCTACGGTATTTATAGCTACTTCAGTGATAGCGTTGCTATACATCATAACACTGTTCGGGGTAATTATGGGTTCTATAATTACTACAGCAGCAACACTGATGCAAGAAATAATATTTTCATCGGTAATACATATGCGGTATACGCTAGGTTTGGATCTAATAATGAATTCGACTACAATGTTTATAATTCAAATGGAACATACTTAGCCTACACAACTACATTAATCGATTCTTTGGGTGAATGGCAAACGCTTGATTCCTTGAACAATATCAATGCGGTTGAAGGTGATCCAGTATTCCTTTCTCAAAATGACCTGCACGTTGTCGGTCTTTTAGCGAATGATGCCGGTGATAATTCAGTAGGTGTAACCCATGATATTGATGGTGATGTTCGTCCATCTTTAATTGCATCAACCGTGGATATCGGTGCTGACGAATTTGATGTAGTTTATAATGACGCGGCAATCACCGCAATTGTAAGTCCTTCTGGTGCTGCATGTGGTGGTGATAGTGTAGAGGTTATAATCGAGGTTACTAATCTTGGTGTTAGCTTGATGACATCAGTTGACGCTACTGTCAATTTTGCAGGTCAGACTATTACCGGTACGTATGCAGTAGACACGCTTGCTTTAGGAGAAAGTGAAGCTATTGTAATAGGTTATGTCAATCAGCGAGTTGGAGGTTTTTACACGTTAGATGCTGAAGTCGATTTAACTGGTGATACAAGAGCTAATAATGATTTACTTTCAGCAACAGTTGAGCTTTTAGATGCTCAACAGGTATCCATGAATCTACCTGAATTTGCCTGTGCAGGGGATGTTATAGATCTTGAAATTACGCATCCATTGGATGGAACATTGATGTGGAGCTCGAATGGCGATACATTAGGAGTTGTAGATGCCGATTCAACGATGACATTAACCTTAACTCAGGATACAACACTCACTCTTTCTGCTGTTGCCTCAATGGATACAACAGGCAATGTTCGTGGTATTGGTTCTGGTGGTGGTAACTATAACTTTATGGGACCAGGTCTTCAGTTCACGGTTAATCAATCGTCGATCATTGACAGTGTAACTCTTTACCCTAATGCTGCTGGTAGCACTACCATAGATATAAAGGATGCGACTGGCGCAATTGTTTGGAGTTCATCTGTTAGTACGACAGCTACTGGTAATACTGCAGAGCAGGTTTACTTGGGTGCTAGTATGCAACCTGGATCCTATACAATGACGGCTAGCGCCTCGACTTGTGGTGGGCTTTATCGTGAGTTTGGTGTAACTGGTTATCCATTCTCCACTTCTGGTAACGAGGTTAGTATTACTCAAGGATCATTGACCAATTACCACTACTTCTTCTATAATTGGGTAGTTACTGTTGGTGGATGTGAGCGTCCAGATTCTACAGTTACTATTATGGTACATCCAGATCCAGTTGCTGCAATAACTGTAGATGATGCTAACGCTACGATCAGTGCTACGGATTGGATGGCGAACTGGAGTACTGCAGGTACAACAGGTGCTGATAGTATTTACGTTGAGTTCTCTAACGGAACGTCTTCAAACGATACTTCAGGTACGGTGACCTTCACTGCAAACAACGCTGGCGAAACAGTAACTGTTATAGCGTTCGGACCGTGTTCTTCTGATACTGCTACGTTCACATTCGATGTGAACCAGATTAGTGTAGATGAAGACTTCCTGAACGGAACATTGAGTATTTACCCGAATCCAACGCGCGGTCTGTTCAACGTAGAATTTGCAACTGCAACAGCTACGAATGTTGAAATCAGCATCGTGAATATGGTAGGACAGGTGATCTCTAATGAGGTAGTTACTGTTAACGGACTATACAACAACCAATTCGATCTCAGCGATGAGTCGGCTGGTGTGTACTTCATCAAGTTTACAACTGATGAAGGAGTTCTTACAGAACGTATCACAGTAGAATAACACATTCTATTTTCATACTTCAAGCCCCGACCATTGGTCGGGGCTTTTTTTGTTTAAAACACTCAACAAGTAGTCTTATTCGTTACAAATTGAACCGTCGTAACTAAATGACCCTGTCAATTCTTGTGAGGTCATCTAATATTGTTTATTATCGTGGGGAACAAAAAAAATCACAATGAAGAAAATTTATTCCTTGCTGGTAGCGGCGCTATTTTCCTTTGGCTCGCTTTCCGCGCAGGTAATGACTCAAACATTCAGTAGTATTCCATCTACTTGGGTTCAAGCCAATTCCTGCAGCAGTACTTCAACAAATGCCTCTTGGAAGTTAACTACATCTAACCCTGGTTATGGCGCATCTGGGTACACCGATAATACAGGTGTAACAGGTTCATACGCGATGTGGGTTGATGGCTCATCTCCATATCCTTGTGACGTTAGTATCACAACAGATTCAATCGATGTAAGTACATTGACGAATCCTTCTCTAGAGTTTTACTGGTTTAAGAACAATACGAGCGCTTCTTATGTCGGAAACAATACTTTAACTGTCGAAGTTTTTGACGGTCAGTCTTACCATCCAGTATGGTCTGGTAGTACTGATTCAGCAGGCTGGCGTAAAGTACAAGTTGATGTTTCATGTATCAGTACGCCAAATGACATCGCTCTGAGATTTACGGTAAGTAAATTTAATGGCGCTGCATCTTTTTACAATGATATTATCGTTGATGATATTAAAGTTCAAGAATTACCTACAGGATTCTCTAATTGTGCTGCGCCGACTGCAATAACAGTTGGTACAGTATCCGGTGGTTCTGCAACAGCTACGGTTGCTTTAGGTTGTAACTCTAGCGCAACTACCACTGTAATTTATGGATTGGCAGGTTTTAACCCGTCATCCGCAGGTACTTCAGCAACGGTCTCCGGCGGTACAGCTTCACTAACATCGCTTGTATCGTCAAGTACATACGATGCATATGCAGTTACAAGCTGTGGTACTTCTTCTTTCTCTGATACGTTAGGACCTATTACGTTCCTAACTCCATGTGCTCAGGTTACTACACCTTACACAGAGAATTTTGACAACTCAACAACAGGTTCGGCTTTCAACCCGTCATTACCGGTTTGTTGGGATTTTTACGTTAACACTACGAGCTCTTCTTATTACCCATATTTCTACAATCGTAACTATTCGTTCTACGCAAACTCAGGTTCGAACTTCTTGTACGGATACAGATCTTCTAGCTCGAGCACATCTTCAACGTATGCAGATACTACGCTAATCATCACCCCCGAGATCCAAGGTCTTGATTCAGCGACGAAGCAATTAGAATTTTACGCGAGAACTACTTCAGTGGGTCGTCCGGGTGAGGTACTTGTTGGGTTGATTGATGCTGCTGGTACGCCAAGTTCATTGACCATTGTTGATACGGTTTACGCTACAGCAACTGCGTATAATAAATTCACTATTTATTTAGATGGTGCAACAACGGGTGATGCACGTATTGCATTTATGTTAAGAAGAGAAATTGGTGTTTATGACTACATCTGTATCGATGATGTTTCTGTTACTGATATTCCTCCGTGTCCAGAGCCGATAGGTTTATCTTTGACTAACTCAACTCAGTCATCAGCAACAATTGCTTGGTCTTCAAGCTCATCTGCCTTTAATATTGAGGTAGGTCCAATGGGTTTCACTCAAGGAACGGGAACTTCGTATACCAGTACGACAACCTCTTATACTGCAACGGGTCTAACTCAAAATACGTACTACGACGCTTACGTTATGGCAAACTGTACATCTACGGGTGACGGTACGTCGAACTGGGTAGGGCCGTTCACCTTCAAAACAGAGTGTGGTGCATTTGTATCTCCATATTCTGAAGACTTTGGTTATTCTGATGGTACAGGTAGCACGGCCAATCCAGATTTACCGGATTGTTGGGAACACCAGAACCTATCTGCTTATACATTTAACTACTGTTATGTAGATAAATACTATTTCTACGGGAATACGGCTACAGATTCTGCTTACGCTTACTTAAGAACTTATTACAGCCAATTTAGCACACAGACTGCTTTGGGTGATACGAACATGATGATTCTTCCACGTATCACAGGTTTAGAGAATGGAACACAGCAAATTTTGTTCAATGCGCGTTCTGTAAGCACATCTGCTGCTTATTTGAGTGATATCGCCATTGCCACAATTGACTCGAATAAGAGTTTAGCTTCTTTATCTATAGTTGATACTGTACAGATCACGAGTACTACGTATTCGGATTACCTATTAGATCTAGACAATGTCGCTTCTGATGCTGCTCACGTTGTACTAATCGCATTTGGAGGTTCAAACACAGGATATACTTACGGATACAATGGTGCTTATTTCGACAAAATTGAGATTCGCGATATCCCGAATTGTCCAGTTGCTGCTGACTTTAGTGGCTTAGCGACCTCTGATTCATCTGTATCTCTTTCTTGGGTAGATAGCACTTTAGCAACTAACTATATTATTGAGTGGGGGCCATCAGGCTTTACGCAAGGAACAGGTGCTCCAACGGATACTGTAACAGGTACTTCATGGTCAATCAATACGCTTGACGATGCAACGACTTACGATTTCTACATTCAGTCGAACTGTATGTCGACGAATGGTTCTATGTCACCGTGGGTTGGTCCACTATCTATTACTGTACCGTGTTCTCCGACCACTGCTCCTTGGGCTGATGGTTTTGAAAATGCTCCAGGCTACTCTGGTAATGCTTCTAATCCCAACTTACCGAGCTGTTGGGTATACGACACCGATGGCGGTATATCTTACACGATGGCATATGGTTATTCCTTCTATGCTTATTCCGGTAGCTATTCTTTAAGAGCATACATGTACACTGGTGGCCAAGATACTAATGTGGTTAGTGCACCAATGATAGAAGATATCGATCAAGGTGGATTAATGGTTAAGTTCTGGGCGCGTTCCAGTTCAACCTCATACCCAGGTGGTTTTGATGTTGTAATGACAGACGCAATGGGTAACTATGAGACTGCTCGTACAGTACAAAACATCTCTTTAAACGGTAACACGTCGTACCAGCAATTCCAAGTTTACCTTGATTCAAGTGCGGTACAAGCAGGAGATAAGAGAGTAGGTTTCAGATTCTATGGCAAACCGTCTACGTACGACTACGTTTATTTAGACAGTGTCGAGATTGAAGCAATCCCTGCATGTATCAACTACAATCAAATGGCGAGCAGCATTACCAGTTCGTCTGCTGATTTAACTTGGGATTACACAGGCACAAACTGTTTCAATGTTGAATACGGTCCTACAGGATTTATTCAGGGTACAGGTGTTGGTGCATTGTCAGGTACAGTGGATACGAACGTAACTGCGCCTTACAGTTTAACTGGTTTGTCGCCGAACACAGCGTATGACTTCTATGTGCAGAACTGTTGTAACAATACATGGGAAGGTCCATTTACATTCACTACTGAATGTACAGGTCCTCTAGCAGCGGGTACGTATTCAGTAGGGCCTACTGGTGACTTCGCTACGTTAGACAGTGTGATGAGTGTATTGAACGTTTGTGGTATCGGTGGTGCAGTTACCTTCGAATTCCAGAGCGGTTCATTCTCTACATCGTCTTATGTAGGTGAGATCAATGGATCTTCTTCTTCGAATACTATTACATTCAAGGGAGGAGCAACTGTAAGTGATACAATCACCGCAGGTACTGATGCTGCCTTCGTCTTAGAAGGAGCAAAGTACATGAACTTTGAAGATCTGTTTATCTATACTCCTAACAGTAAAGGCTTCCGCCTAAACGGGGCTAGCGACATTGCCATCTCTGGTAATACGATAATGAGTTCAACGACGTCAACGTCATCGTTATACAACGGTATTGTAGCGTCAAATAGCTCGACCTCGATATTCTCTACAACTATAGGCGAGAAGAACATTACCATTAGTGATAATGATATTATTGGTGGTTACTACGGTATACGTTTCTACGGTTCTTCAGCAGCAAGAAATGAAAATGTAGTAATCTCTGGAAATACATTAACGGAGCAATATTACTACGGTATATATGCTTATTACGGTACAGATGTTGAAATCAGTGAAAATGATCTTTCAGACTTCAGAAACAACTTCGCCTACGGTATTTATCCATATCAAGTTGATGGATTGAAGGTGAGCAAAAATCATGTAACGGATGTCAATTATGGTATTTGGGCGTACTACACGTCCACGACAGCTGCTGCTTCGTTTACTTCTGAAATTTCTAACAACATGTTAGACGCAGGTAACTACGGTTTAACGGTGTACTATGGAGATAGTGTTAACGTATTCCATAATACTGCGCGTGGATCGTACGGTTTACGTGACTATTATAATGATGCGAACGTAAATATGCGCAATAACATTTTCGAAGGAAGTCTTTATGCATTCTATGCATATAATTCTGATGCCTTTGGTGACTACAACCTATACTACAGCACAGGTACCTACTTAGGTTACCATTATGTAAGTAGTCCTTATGCGCTAACGTATGTTGATTCTGTAGGTGAACTACAGAGTTTAGATACGACCATGCACATGAGTTCAATAGAAGGAGATCCAATATTCGCAGGCCCAGGTGACCTTCACGTTTTCGGTCCTTTAGCTAATGATGCTGGTGATAATACTGTTGGTGTTACTGAGGATATCGACGGCGATGCACGTCCTATGTCAGGTTCGACTACTGTAGATATCGGTGCTGATGAGTACGATGTTGTAGGTGATGATGCTGCGTTGACAGCGTTGCTAGGGCCTTCTGACGGCGTATGTGGCGGCGATAGTTTAATGGTTAGTGTTGAGATTGCCAACTATGGTCAGAACACACTTAATACCTTATCAGTAAGCGTAGATATCTTCGGAACAACGATGACTGCCACGCCAACAAATTTAGGTATACCGTTCGGTGGAAAAGACACTGTTGAATTAGGTTACATCAGTAATTATGTTGGTGGTATATATGCTGTTACAGCATACACCGTATTAACCAATGACGGTCGTTCAAACAATGATACTTTATCGACAAGTATTGAAGTGAGTGACGCACAGCAGGTATCTCCGGTTTATCCAGATATGATTTGTGCAGGCGACGATATCACTTTGAGTGTTACTATTCCAACACAAGGAAATATGTTGTGGACATCAGGTAATGATACCCTAGGCGTTCTTGCTGCGGATTCATCTTTGACCTTGACAAACATTACTTCTGATACAACCATTACTGTTAGTGCGGTATCTTATTCTGACACTACAGGTAATGTTCGTGGTATTGGTACTGGTGGTGGTAACTACAACTTCTTCGGTACTACAGGGGTGTTATTCTCCGTAACTAAATCGGCTATCATCGATTCTGTTACTCTTTACCCGAACGCCGCAGGAACAACGAACATCGCTATTCAGGATGTTGCAACTGGTGCTACTGTTTGGACAGGTACCGCAAGTACGACGGCTACTGGTAATACAGCGGAACAAGTGTACTTGGGTGCAACTGTAACGCCTGGATCTTACCGTATGGTTGGTGTATCATCGACTACAGGTGGTTTATACCGTGAGTTTGGTGTATCTGGCTATCCGTTCTCTACATCAGGTGGTGAGGTTAGTATAACGCAAGGTTCATTGACTAATTACCACTACTTCTTCTACGATTGGGTAGTGACTGTAGGCGGATGTGAGCGTGAAGATTCTACATTCACAGTAGGCATTCATCCAGATCCAGTTGCTGCAATATCTGTAGATGATGCTAACGCGACTATCTCTGCTACGGATTGGATGGCGAACTGGAGTACTTCAGGTACAACTGGTGCTGATAGTATTTACGTTGAGTTCTCTAACGGAACATCTTCAAACGATACTTCAGGTACAGTGACCTTCACTGCAAATAACGCTGGTGAAACAGTTACTGTAATTGCGTTTGGACCGTGTTCTTCAGATACTGCTACGTTCACCTTCGATGTGAATCAGATCAGTGTTGACGAGGACTTCTTAAACGGAACACTAAGTATTTACCCGAATCCAACGCGCGGTCTATTCAACGTAGAGTTTGCAACAGCAACAGCTACGAATGTTGAAATCAGCATCGTGAATATGGTAGGACAGGTAATTTCTAATGAAGTGGTAAGTGTTAATGGATTGTACAACAACCAATTCGATCTCAGCGATGAGTCGGCTGGCGTATACTTTATTAAGTTTACTACTGAAGAAGGCGTTCTTACGGAACGTATTACTGTAGAATAGTTTTAAAGCTATAAGCGATACCTTTAAACCCTGGCCATTAAGGCCAGGGTTTTTTATTTATATGATGTTCGAGAAAGGTCAAGTTGTAAAGTTTAAGGACGCAGGTGGAACGGGAACGATCATCCGCATTGAAGGTGATGTGGTATATATTTCTGACGATTTCGGATTCGAGAATACCTATCATATTCGTGAACTTTTACCCGTAGTAGAATGGCGGGTAGGAGCAGTTGAACGCAAGGATAAGCGTAAAGAAAATGCTGCGCCAGCAGCACAACAAATAGATCGTCTGTCTATTGATTTGCACTCTCATGAACTATTGGGATCAACGAGTGGAATGACTCGATATGAAATTTTAAATCACCAATTGGATAAAGCGAGTGCTACTGTACGCGAAGCTCGTCGCAGGGGTATTTCTAAAGTGCTAATTATTCACGGTAAGGGCAGTGGTAGATTGCAAGGCGAGGTTCATGAACTGCTTAAAAAAATGGGCGGCTGTGAATTTTATTATGCCGATTTCAGTGAAGGTGGATATGGTGCAACTGAAGTTCGTATTTTGAATCGTCTGCAGTAACTTTGCAGCCGTTCTTTACATTTTAAGTTTAAACATTAGACGAGCCTTATCGCTTCGCAAGAAGAGGAAAGTCCGGACAGTATAGGGTAGTATGCTTCCTAACAGGAAGGCCATGCTTTGCATGGACAGCTAGTGCAACAGAGAGTAAACCGCCCTCGGGTAAGGGTGAAAGGGTGGGGTAAGAGCCCACCGCGATTCAGGTGACTGAATTGGCAAGGTAAACCTCATACGCTGAAATGTCATGTATATCGTGTTCCTTACGGACCAGGCGACCCGCTTGGAGTTTACTGCACGAGGGGTAGGCAGATGGAGCGTATTCGTGAGGATACGCCTAGATAAATGATAAGGACCCGCAAGGGGACAGAATCCGGCTTATATCGTCTAAGGTTTGAACTTGAAGTAAAGTTGCGCGTTATAAAGAGAACTTTAGTAAAACGGCTTTGGGATTTAGACAAAAGATTACCCCTGGATTCATTCAAAAATGGGTACAGGTTTTTAAAGAAAATGGTTTTAAAGCAGGATTGAAAATGCTGGGATGGCGCGCTGTAATTGCCATTTTCGTATTTTATTTGATCAGAGATGGATTCCTCTACATATTGTTGCCATACTTTATAGCAAAAGGATATTTTGGATTTTGATTATAAAAAAAACCGGCCCAATGAGGCCGGTTTTTTTATCTATTTAATTCGCGGAATACTAATGGCCTAGGGCACTTAGATAGCGTTCACTTTCCAACGCAGCCATACATCCTGTACCAGCGGCTGTAATGGCTTGACGATAAATTTTATCCTGAGCATCTCCTGAACAAAATACACCCGGAAGATTCGTAGCGGTTGAGTCTGCTACGGTATGGATGTATCCTGTTTCATCCATATCAATCTGACCTTTAAAAATATCGGTATTTGGTTTGTGGCCAATTGCAACAAAGAAACCTGTTGCACTTATAGATTGCTCTTCTCCAGTTTTATTGTTTTTGACACGCACACCAGTGAGTCCTTTATCATCACCTTCAAGATCTACGGTTTCGGTGTTCCAAAGAACTTCAATATTTGGAGTTGCCATTACACGGTTCTGCATCGCCTTCGAGGCACGCATACTGTCCTTACGAACCAACATCGTCACCTTTGGACACAGTTTAGCAAGATAAGTAGCTTCTTCAGCGGCGGTGTCACCAGCGCCAACTACAACCACTTCTTGCCCTTTATAAAAGAACCCATCACAGACTGCACATGCGCTCACGCCGAAGCCCATGTATTTTTCTTCCGCCGGAAGTCCTAAATATTTAGCAGATGCACCTGTAGATATTATGATTGTTCTAGCTTGAATTTGAATACTATCGTCAACAGTCAACGTATGGTATCCACCCACTTCTGTTGCCAGTTCCGTTTTACTTACTAATCCGAACCGCACTTCTGTACCAAACCGTTCTGCCTGATTTTTTAAATCTTCCATCATAGCATTACCATCAGTACCCTTTGGATAGCCTGGGAAGTTATCCACCTCTGTGGTTGTCGTAAGCTGTCCACCTGGTTGAAGACCCATATACATAATGGGTTTTAAATCGGCACGCGCAGCGTAAATTGCTGCCGTATATCCTGCCGGCCCTGAACCAATGATGATACAATCGTGTTGTTCCATTATCTCTGTGTTTAGATTTCCAAATGTAGGGTGAATTGACACAATTTTTTATTACCTAAACCTATTCTCAGATAGAGTTTTTTAATGAGTTATAAACGATGATGAAAATCAAGTTTTTCGCAGGGCTAGGAGCTGTGATATTAGCTGCCAGTTGTACGCCATCGAAGGTAGTGGTCCCATTGCAAGAAGGCCAATGGCAGATCGGTGTTACGCAAGGTCGACCTCAAGTTAACGAAGATTATTTGCCAGTCCTTGGTGCTTATGCGGCAAAAGGTGTTTCTTCTACTAAAACAAATTATGGTGGAATTCAATTTTCTAGTCTGCTTTTAGGTGCTGTTCAGCTAGAAGGGGGAAGTGTTGTCTCACTTATTCCTCATGATGGTCTAAAGCCAGGAATTTCGTACAGCTACGGAGCGCAATCGTTCCTTAGTACACGAGATTACGCCTTTCGTTTTTATCCTGAAGCTGGATTGAATGCATACCTTCAAAATGGGCCTCACATTTTAAATGTATCTGCCAATACATGGTTAGATCCCACTTGGTTCATGACCGATTTCGGTCGAGGACAATTGTTAGCGCCTTCCTTCAGCGCAGGCTACCGTCTTCGTTATAAATGGTTCGAAGCTCAAGTAGAGTATAAAGTATTAAATCCAACGCGTAAGCTGCAAATCCCGCAAAATATAATCCCTGATACTTTTGGTCTTGGAGGTAGAGGAATGTATTTGGGAATTGCTTTAAATTTCTAGCCATGAGACTATTATTTACACTTTTAATCGCCAGTTTAGTATTGCAATCATGCGCGGACGTCAGTGCGGCCATGTTGGCCGGCGGCGATGGTACCTACGACTTCAAAAATGAATGGTTGGATCCACAGTACCATGTAGACGAAACCAAGATTCATTTAATGGATTTCCAATCCGATGATGATACCGTTTATAGTCTATATCTTGGTGATATTGCTCAAATTGGCACGGATACCATCATTCTTTACTTACATGGGAATGCAAAATCCATGGATCAATTTTGGGAAACTGCGGGGTTGTTCGCAAATCTTGGGGGATCCCATCATTTTGGATTCATGATGTACGATTACCGGGGCTTTGGTAAAAGTACTGGTCGCAGTACGGGAGAAGAGTCTATGGCAGCTGATTATGACGCCGTCGTGAGTTACTTGCAAAGCCAAGGCCTGACTAGCGATCGTTTAGTCGTTGTAGGAAGTTCATTGGGCTCATTGGCAGCCGGTCCAGCCGCAGCCGGTGGCTCAGGTATTCCCATTAATAAGCTAGTGATGGAGACGCCTCAAAGCACCGCTAATGTTATCATGCAAAACGCTACCGGACTAAGTTTACCTGCTTCAATGATAACAAGCTATAAATTCGATATTGGTCAAAATATGGAAGATTATACTGGCGAATTACTTTGGATGCACGGCACAGAAGATGCAGTTGCACCTATTGAAACTGCCGAAGCTGCCATGCAAAAGCACAACGGGAGCTACTACCAAGAAGCGTTATATGATGGCGCCGAACACGGGTTACGTTGGGATATAGGAGATGAGGAGTGGTCTAGAGTAGTTCTAGACTTTATTCGTCATTAGCCTTCATTCAAAACTCCATTTCGTAGTATATTTGGCCCCAATTCGGGATGTAGCTCAGGTGGTAGAGTGCACGTCTGGGGGGCGTGAGGTCGCAAGTTCAAGTCTTGTCATCCCGACTCAATAATAGCAAGGCTTCCAAGAAATTGGGGGCCTTTTTTTGTTAAATTAGGTGAGCAGTGCATTCTCAACGAATAGGCAATACAACCAGTAACCTAGTTCGTGATTTGGCACATAATTTGTCCTAATTAGTATTCTAAAATATAGTCGCAATGAACTTAAAGTCAATCATTTTCGTATTAACTGCAACACTTTTTACATCGTGTGTAGTAGTTGCTCCAGGAACTGTTGGAGTGAAAAACAAACTCGGTAAACTAGGTAATAAAGTTATTCAGCCGGGTATAGTAGGGGTGAACCCGCTTACCACCCGAGTCATTACGGTTCCAACAAGGACTGTAAACCTTGAGGTCCCTTTATACCTTCCTTCTAAAGAGGGATTAAATGTTTTGGCTGAAATTTCAATATTATACCACATCGAGGCCTTTCAAGCACCTAACGTAATACAAACAGTTGGGGAGAATTATGAGCAGGTCATGATCCTCAGTGTGTTTAGATCTGCAGCTGCTAATGTTTGTTCACGATATATGGCGAAAGACATGCATAGTGGTCAAAGGGCTGAGATTGAGATGGCTATTAGTAATCATATGGATAGTCTGTTAATTGATCGTGGGTTTGTAATAGAATCGGTTCTTATGAAGAGTATTAAGTTACCTCCAGGGCTGTACGATGCTATTGAGAGTAAACTAGAGGCAGAGCAGATTGCGCAACGTATGGAATTTGAGCTCGAACAAGAACGGTTGGAAGCAAAGCGTAAAAAGATTGAAGCAGAAGGCACTAGAGACGCACAGAAGGTTCTTGCGGAAGGACTTACCGATGAGATCATTAAGTGGAGAAGTTTAGAGGTTTTTGAAAATTTATCGAATTCACCAAATGCTAAATTGATTTTCACCGATGGATCGGCTCCTATGCTTTTAAACGAGGATTTAAAGTAAGCGATCTAGGCAGTTATTGCCCAAACTACGATATCCCCTTTATTACTTTTGTAGTGAAGGGGATTTTTGTTGTGCAAAAAATACAATGCCACGGAGGTGTTTTTAACAGTCTCAAAAATGAAATATATCTATGGAGTAGGATGATAAAATGATATATTATATGGTCATCTGGTTACTTTATGAGAATTAAGACAAGATGCATGCACTATGAAATATATAAATTTGGAGTAAACGACCTCACACATGAAAACACGGTATTATCTCTTCATTCTTCTATTCAGTATTACAGCGAACGCTCAAGAGTTAGTTAGTAATAATACTGTTTACGGGCAGGTAACTTCTACGTTCTATAAAGAAGCTCGCATCGTTCGACGCATAACACCCGCGCAGTTTCATGAATTATCTGTTTTATATAACGGTTACCGATTAAACTTCAAATATGATGAGGATTATTCGGCATGTTTTGCTTCTTATCCTAAGACAATTGATTGGGAGTTAACTGAAGAAGAGTTAAGAAACTTGAGAAATTTTATTCGTAGGAATGGAGGAAATCTTCCAAAAACTTCGAAACCTAAGGTGAGTAGTCTTAATCCAGGTACTTCTAATGAATTAGTCTCAAATGCAGTTGACCAGAAAGTAGAAGAAGAGTTAGTTGATACTAAAGAACCGCCTCTATCGAGTGTGGAAATAACCCCAGCACTCGACAAAGAAGGTGTAGAAAGCGTTGACAAAGATTCTACGAATTGGACTAAACTTTCGGATGATCTCGACACATCAGAATTAGTCGTCGTAGCAAATACAATCACTATGAATAACTCTGACGTTGAGGCAAGTGGCATGATAAATACAGAAAGTGATAGTAGCTTCAAAAAAGTAGATCAGATGCGCGCTTACAAAAGAAAAGGGGTGATCTACCGCACTGATACGCTCTCTGTGAAGGAGGCGAAACTAATAGCTATGAACCAAAATTTCACAGCGTACCGTCACTTCGCGGCAGCACAAAGACTCCGGGGATGGAATACGTTCTATGGAATTGTTACGGTACCTGTACCCTGGATAGTGATTGTCACTGGACCAGTTATAGCCGTGAGAGAGTCTATTCGAAAAAGGAAAATAGAAACAGCGGTAGAAGCCTATAACATTTCTGTTCTTAAGACAAATAATAGGGATATCAAAACATTGATTCGATAATGAAAATTACTATTGTTTGAAGACGATCGAACTAGTAACGCTCTCATCACTCTTAACTTTCAATATATAAGACCCGCTAGATAAGTCAGAAGTTGAAAAGATCGCAAAAGCACTCTCAGCAAAACGTTCGCTACGAACTAACCTCCCTGTAACATCATACAGATAATAAGTGCCGTTTAAGGGCCTGGTAAACTCTATCGTCAAAGATCCTGATACAGGGTTAGGGTAGGTTTTATATTTTAAAGTGCTCTGTTCGGAAAGCCCCACCTCATTGAGACTTTTCATTACCTCAACGGTATCTCCACATTCGTTATACGCCTTCAAAGTAATGCTGTAATTAAGGTTAACAGTGGCATATTGATGCGAAATACTGGAAGCTTGTGTACTGGTTTGTGAACCATCGCCCCAGTCCCATATTAGCCCCAGACTACCGGATACATTGGCGAAGAATTGGACCAACATTCCGTTTGCACCAGATGAGGCTATATTGAACGTGAAATTAGCGGTGAGCGCAGGGCAAGTAGATACAGTATCCACGAAGGTATAGAAACCGCCACAGGTATCGGTGCAGGTTAGGGTAACGGCAAAAGTACCTGCCGATCCATACGTATGCGAAGTCATTGCACCAATAGCTGTAGTACCATCTCCAAAATCCCAAGAGTAAGAGCTTAGCCCTGTAGGTTGCGCAGAGAAATTAAATGAAAGCGCACTAGTTGTGCTGCTCGTAAAACTTGGTTGAACGGTATTACAAATGGAAACATTTTGACTTGAGCTCGCCGTAATGCCACAGGCATCTGTCACAACTAGGTTAACAACATATACTCCTGGATTAGCAAAAGAATGTGTAGGATTGCTGCCAGATGCCGTAAAACCATCACCGAAACTCCAACTGTAGCTTAATCCAGCCCCAATAGAGGCCCCTGCATTGAATACCCTAGTTTGTCCGTTGCCCGCAACTGCAAATTGGCTTACTACTGATCCACATACGGTCAAAGTAAATGTTATAGTATCTGAGTTTCCACAATAATTTGATGCGACTTGTTGCACCGTATAAATGCCAGGTGTCGGGTACGTATAGATCGGGGAACTTCCGGTACTGTTAGCTCCATTTCCCCATAACCATAGAATAGAATCTGACGGACTGCCTGTGTTTAGAGCACTTACCGTGCTCCCGTTAAGCGTTACGCTTCCTTGTGCAGTGACTGCCGGACAGTTGGGTGTATTAAAGTTAAGTGTTGCATTCGAACTGAGCAGATTAACGCCACAACTGTCCTTGACAAATACGCTGTAGGAGGTGTTTGGAATTAGACCAGTGAGTGTGTAGGGTGATGTTGCCGGATTAATGAGTTGACCTGTACCTAAGGTAAATCCTGTAGGTCCATATTCGATAATACTGATAGAAGAAGTACCCTGCCAAGTCAATGTTGCTGTATTAGTAGTGATGCTAGATGCTGTTAAAAGCGTTGGCGCAGGACAGTTCAGGGTTCCTTCAAAAGCGATATCGTCGATACAAATGGCGGAGGAATAGGTAAAGAACGAACTTCCTGATGCCTTAATTGCCTGAAGTGTTATTACGACGGTATCACCTAAAAAAGTAGAAAGTGAAGTTGTATTTTTAAGCCAAGCAGCGCCTCCGGATTGTTGCGCACCAGTGAACGAGCTTATCAAAGTGTCGCTTCCCCCAGGACTTCTTGCATACACATTTAATCCTCCGATGCTGTTGCCATACATATGGTACCAGAACGAAAATTCGGGACTAAGTAATTGCCCTAGAAAAACTGGTGGTAATTCAATATTGGCGGTGTCTGACGTAGCGCTGTTTGCTCTGGCAAATAAATAACCACTAGAACCTCCTGTATGATCAGTTTGGGGTCCTGTGAATGCAAAGTGATCGAAACCGGACCGCGCTCCAGTCCAAAAGTAGCCGTCATTATCATTTTCGAACCGGGTAAAACAATTTCCGATTTGTCCTGAAGGCCTGAAAGAGGAGGGACCTTGCCATTGATTGTTGCTAAAGCTATTAGTGTAGGGAGCAGTGAAAATGGAACAACTTGTAAAGAAGGACGGACCTTTAACCCAGACGCTTTTGTCAGTACTGCTGCAGCTGTCTCTAACTTCCCAACGGTATTTTGTGTTTGGGTCTAAGGCCGTCAATAGGAATTGTGTATTTAAAGCACTTACAACATTCCAATTGTTGGCATTTACTTTTTTGTATCTTAATTGATGGTTGTTAGCTCCACCTGTATTCCATTTTAAAAGTGCATCTGCAGTACTCACTGAAAGTACCTTTGGAAACCTAGGTCTAGGGCAACTGGGAGCGGATGCTACAGAGATATCATCAATAGAGAATGGTTGTCCTTGTACGAGCGATACGCCGTCGTAGGAAAAAGTGATGCGAATGGTATCACTAGAGCTGTAGCTAAGGGGTATCACTATTTCTTTCCAAGGGGAAGTCTGCGAACCCTGAAGTGCACCACTCGTATCAAATACGGCAATTTTAGATCCATTAAGTTGCTCTACAGTAGCTGTGAATTTTCCGAATTGGACAGGAAACCCATTAGTGGGTTGCGCATTAGAGAAGGCGTGTAACCAGAATTTAAGTTCAGGATTGGTCAATAAATTTAATGTAATCCACGGCGTGGTAAAGGAAAGATTATCTGGGGCTGTAGATCCATAGCGGTAGTTGGTGGCTAGAAATTTCCCGTTTCCCGTAGGTGTATGGTCGGTATTTGGCCCCTCATCTGTACTCTTTGGACCACGTGCGACTTTCCAATAAAAACCTAAACTTCCCGAATCCAAAAAACAGTCACCAAAGTCTCCTTGATCAAACCAACTTAAAGGTGCGACCCAATCATTCCCTTCAAAGTCTTCGGACCAGGGAGCTGTAAAATAGCCACATAGCGTTTCGATTGTAATGAACTCTGACCAAGCGGATGTATCACTAGTCCCGCACAAGGAACGAACTCGAAGGGTGTAAGAGGAATTTGGCGCAAGCCCATTTAAGTTATATTGATTGTTGGTGACTAATGCGATATTACCAGTATTCGGCGCTGTTGTCCCCTGTGACCATTGAACTTGGTAATATGTTGCACCGGTGGTATCCCAGGTGATTTGAGCATTTCCAAGACTTAGGGCAGTGAGGCGAACTTTGATTGGTTTTTTACAACTAAGGGAATCTTCGGTGATGGCAAAATCATCAATACTGATTCGAGAGTTACTACCTTGGTTCAAGCCGGCTAAATCACGGAATGCTGTGAATTTAAAAGCAACGGTATCATCAATATAATCGGCTATGGAATAGATGGCTTGGTGCCATGGACTGCTCGAAGAAACGAAAGCACCTGTATTTGGGAATAAGGAGTCAATAACCGTCCAATTACTTGCTGTATCCGTAGTAACTGCTACTTCCAATCTTTTAATATCAGAACCAAAGAGGTGGTACCAAAATGATACCTGTGGGGCGGAATCGTTAGCCAATGAAATATAAGGTGTAATCAGCGTTGACGAATCGGAGGCTGCAGCGAAGAAATAGGGATCACAACTAAGATAGCCAGAACCTCCATTCGTATGATCTCCGGATGGTCCTGTGGCATTCGCTAATGAGGAAGAAGGAGAGGGCGCTTTGATCCAATTATACGTGGTGTATACTCCACGGTCCCAACAACCATTGATTGATCCGATATTAAACTGACTCGTTGGAGCAACCCAACCGCCCCCGGCACCAGAGAATGATTCAGTGTAAGGCGTGTTGTAGAGACAAGGCGTTGAATTTGATGTTAAGGTGCAGACTACGGTGTATTGGGGCGATGTGGTAGACATTAAATTGCCAGCGGGAGAAGAATAAACCACAGTTCCAGTAGTATTATCTGTTACGGTGAAAGAGCATTCACTTTGCCATTGTCCACCTCCTAACCATCCAAAGGATAAAGTATCTCCTGTAGTTATTGAAATCTGGTAAGAAATAGAAGACCCCGTAGAAAGTGTGAGATTACTAGGACTATATCCAGAGGTTTGGACATACATGGAATTGCCATTCCATCCGTCTCCGTAAGAATCTAGGAGCGTAAGGGTATAGCTACACTGCGAAGTTGCGCCGAAGTTTAGCCCTAACATTAAAGCCAAAAGGAATTGCTTAATTACTCGGAATGAAATCATTATTGTTTAACGTTTTGTCAAAATAGTTAAACAAAAAAATGAAATAAAAGTTTGACATCACTTACCAAATGTTAAATTCCAAGCATAGCGGTAGAATGCTAAACGCTTTCCTAGGTGGCCCGTAACCTACTTAAACTCTGTTGGGTAATACCGAGATATGAGGCGATGTAACGATTAGCCGCAATTTGTTCAATATATGCATACTTTTTAAGAAATAAATCATACCTCTCTTTAGCTGTTAGCCTAAGCTGGTCAAGTATTCTATCATGGAGCGTTGCAACATGTCTTTGAAGAAATCCTCTTCCGACAGTTGCTAATTCAGGATGATTAACATAAAGGCGCTCCAAATCCAGCATATTAAATGCTAAAACATCTGAATCTTCAAGAGCATCCGAAGAAATAGATCCCGTAGATTCTAGATAAAGCCCCTTATAATCGCATAGCCAAAAGAATTGTGTGTTGAAGCTCATCGTATGTTCTTTGCCCTTTTCATCAGTTTGAAATGCACGCATGCAGCCGGACACAACGTAAAAAACGTCCGTTATATTTTTTCCCTGCTCAAAAAGTAATTCTCCTTTTTCGATATGTTTCAGTCTAGCTATTTTTTGAATATCTGCTTTTAACGTAGAGGATAGTTGTGTCTTTTTTTCTAGCCAGGAGAAAATGTGTTCCAGGTGTGCTGATTTAATAGACATAGGATATGTATTTGTTCAAGCGTTATGAATACCAATGGTACGCTATACAAGATACCTTTTAATACTTTGTTAGTGTAATATACAGATATAAACCGCCTGTTCAGATCTAAATGTGTAAGGCGGTAGTCCTAACTATTAAACGCATCTAATGATTAACATTTATTCTTTCTGTCCTATCTTTCATCCAAACTGTATTTCATGATTGAATCAACAACTCTAATAGGAGTTCTAGTAGGATTTACATTGCTCGGAATTATTCTTGGTAGAATGACATCGAAGGATAGTGTCGATGATTTTGCTTTGGGCGGAAGGTCATTGGGCTTTTTTCCTTCTTTAATGACCTTAAGTGGTACTTTCGTTAGTGCAGTTACCTTGATGGTTTATACAAGTTTTGTCTACATCTACGGTATCTCTGCGGCTTGGATATTTATTGGATATACGCTTGGTTTTCTTCTGTTTATACCTTTTGCATTAAAGCTATATAGACTTAGTATAGAACATAAATTTTTCACACTCACGGACTATTTCGTTTTCAGATACGGACGAAAAACAGCACGTTGGGTGATTGGCGTCATATTTGTCTGGTATGTAGGCTTACTGAGTACACAGTTGTTGGTTGGGTCTAATCTGTTGAATGAGTTAGGTGGTATTGATGTGAATTGGGCCAAATTAGGTATGCTGCTGTCTGTCATGGTATACCTCTTAGTTGGTGGATTTGGATCGGTCGTAAAAACTGATATGTTTCAATTTATGGTGATTTTTCTTGTACTCATTCTCGTCACACTTACTTTAAGTAAAGGTGGAGATGTACCTCCGGAAATGTATTCGCCATTTAATGCCGGGGCTACAAATATTATCGCATTCCTACTGCTGGGCATACTGACACCTTTTGCGACTCAGGATTATTGGCAGAAAGTCTTTTCTATGAAGAACGAGAAGGTTGTCAAGAAAAGCTTTGGTGTTGGTGCAGGTGTGAATGTATTGCTTACCGTAGCATTAACCTATGTAGGGCTCATTGCCCGTGGCCAGTTTCCAGCGGGCTCAGGTGTAAGCAATGAACATGCGGAAATGATGGTCTTACGCACCTTTACGGAATTGGTGCCGCCTGAATTTCAAGTGGCGGTACTCATTGCATTTTTCGCTGCTATTTTAAGTACCTCAGACACATATCTATTCTTACTTAGTTTGAACGTAACTAACGACCTATTTCCAAAGAAATCTGAAACAGCGGGTGAGGGTATCAGACGTATTCGATGGGCACTCGTCGGCGTGGGATTCTTTGCTTTACTTATCGCTCTCTTTTTCCAACGTATCGAAGATATTGTAGTGACGTTTAAAGCCTTAGGAATAGGAATTGCACCAGTAATCTTTTACGATTGGGCAGGTAAGCACGATAAACGTAGCGTTGTTTGGTCGCTATTGATCATGACTGTTGTGTCGCTTAGTGTGAGCATCTACATGATGTCTGCTCAAGGTAAAATAAATCCAGCCATTGCCTTTGTGAGCATCGGTACTTCATCCATTGTATACGGCATTAGCTTTTTCTTCCGTAAGAATAAGGGTTCGGTAGAGTAGAGGGACAAAAAAAGACCCTTTCGGGCCTTATTCGGTTTAAGTGAACAGCTCTTCCACCTGAGTGTCTGTAGCCTCTTCGAGTTGTGTGTGGGGCAATCCTTCGATAATCGTGATAGGATGCTCACGCAGTAATTCTTTGTTAAACATAACTTTTAGGTTTGGTAATGGTATAAATATACCAATTATATCCAAAGAGTTCGAGTTTTCAACAAAAATTCACCCTTTATTAACAATTATAAGTTAGAGTTTGACCAGACGCTCCGTCTTTGAGAAACCTGCATTTCCTTCGAGTCGAACGATGTAATTCCCTGCAGCCAGCGTTCCAAGATGTATATATAGTTCCGCAGGTCCGGCGGGTAGATCTCTCCCGGTGAGTTCTTGCACTAGGGCACCACTGATATCATAAAGTCTCGCTTCTACGCGCTGATCTTGATCGAGATTAAAGGTGATAGTTACCATGTCTTGATCATAGGCGGGGTTGGGGTACAATTGGCCGCCGTTTGCATGTAGAGGAACTACCGTATCTGTACTAAAGACCTGCGAAATGAAGGTTCTATTTTGCTGTGGACCGTCTCCATAAAAACCGGCCATCCAAGCTTCTGATGGAATTAACATCCCATTTTCATCGAACATGGGTTGAACTGCAAAATAATCTCCCCAGCGTTCGTAGCTATCGCTATGACGATCAACATGAGTCGTACCGTTAATAAGGTCTAGTGGGTTGGAAAAGGTCGTATCATTTCCGAGTTGCACCGCGCCCATACCTGGGTGCCCATCGATGGAAGTAAAGTTGAATCCAATCAAACATTGAATTTGCTCTGGATGTACGCCACTCCAGGTGATGTTTGGATATCCATAATCACGTACTGGATGCGCAAAAACTCGAGCGGTCACTTTTGGCGTAGCACTTTGCGCATTCGAAATAAAACCGTGATAGACACCAGCATTAGCGTTCGAACCGTGCGCTGTCGTGCTTACAAACTGAATCCAGTCGTCTTTTTGTATTGCACCCAAAACTCTGCCGTCGTTCGTTTGCAGCCCCTTCGTAGCATCTGCAGTGTCTGTATCGCCTTGCTTTCCATTGGGTGGCACACCGTAGGGTATATTGCTTAGTAAGGCTTGTGCCGTGATTGTAGTGTCTGAAGTATCTTCGGTTAATGTGATCAAGAATATCGTATCGTTTTGAAGGTCGAAGTTTCTGTTGCTAATAAACTGAAGTTGATCGCTAATGTTGTCATGCCCACGAACGGGGTGGAGGTTACGGACGAATTTCCCATTATGAGAGATTTGAGTGTAAACGGTAGCATCCACATCGCCACCGGCGAAACCCTCACTTTTATTGAGGTGCCAAATAACGGAACCATCAAAACCTACCTGCCAACTGACATTTGGAATGATTAGGTTAGCGGTAATTACTAAACCCGTTTCGCTAAGCGCAATTGCAGGAAAATCAGTCCAGCGGTTGTTATTGAGTGGATTACCTGTTAAACTGTAGATATTCCAAGGATCTGTTGGATCATTTGTGGAGGAGAAACAAACGATAATTCGACTATTTGCAGCGTCATTATCCTTTAGGAATACAAGAACAAATCGGTCCGTAGTGGGATCATAAATAAGTTTTGGATCGTAATAATTCGAAAAGCTCGATCCGTTTGCCATTTGTTGCAAACTGAAAAGTCCTACCGGAGAAGGCATGATGAGTTCACCTGTCTTAGTGTCCATGGCCCAGAACACGCTGTTCACAGCTGCGCAGAGAATTCCATTTTTACTAATGGCCATGGCATTGTCGTTGGGTATTCCGCCTGTAAAATCAAAGGGATTGCCTTGTGGCGTTAGACGATAGATTGAAGTTCCGAAACCTGCAACTGGGTCAGGTGCCGTTGTGGTTTTCTTAGTTTGATTCGCTTGTGGGAAATTCCTATGATCCTGACGGAGTTTCTGTTCCGCTAAAAAACTTTTATACTGGTCTCCACCGGGCACCGGAGCTCCTGTGGGGTAGAGAAAAGATAGGACTTCGGTTTGTGCGGACTTTGGGTCAAACGTACCCTCATAGTTTGCTGCAACCGTCTTCTGCATAAATTCCTGACCAAAAGCCGAGGTGGTCGCAACTAGTAAAACAAAAATCCAATTCTTCATTAGGTCTGTATTACGCCCGGATTGTAACGTTTCATTTCCGGATTATTATTCGACATTTCTATACCGTAACTAAGCCATTCACGAGTTTTCGCAGGATCAATGATTGCATCGACCCATAATCGAGATGCAGCATAATAGGGGCTAGTTTGACGTTCATAGCGTTCCTCGATGTCTTTCTGTAAAGCATCTAATTCCGCGGGAGTCAATTCTTTTCCACTGCCTTTTAGGCGTGACTTTTCTATTTGAAGCAACACCTTCGCCGCTTGCTGTCCACCCATAACGGCTAATTTAGCATTTGGCCAAGCTACAATCAAACGTGGGTCGTAAGCCGTTCCATTCATTGCGTAGTTCCCCGCACCAAAGCTGTTACCTACAATAACAGTGAATTTAGGAACTACAGAATTTGCCACTGCATTGACCATTTTTGCGCCGTCCTTAATGATGCCGCCATGTTCACTCTTACTGCCGACCATAAAGCCAGTGACATCTTGAAGGAAAACGAGCGGAATACGCTTTTGATTGCAGTTGGCTACAAAGCGGGCTGCTTTATCAGCACTATCGGAGTAAATAACCCCGCCAAATTGCATTTCACCCTTTGCATTTTTCACAATAGCTCTATTGTTGGCCACGATGCCTACCGCCCATCCATCTATTCTAGCATATCCGCATAAAATGGTCTGTCCGTAAGTTTCTTTATAAGGCTGCCAACTCTCTTTATCTACAACACATTCAATAATTCGAAGGCTTTCAAAGGGTTTCCCGTCTCTCGGAACATAACCATAAATATCAGTGATTGCGTGTTCAGGCGCTAGAGGAGTGGAACGATCGAAGCCGGCTTTAGGAAAGGCCCCCATTTTATCGACTAATCCTCGAATTGTAGTTATGGCTTCCTGATCGTCTTCACATTTGTAATCCGTCACGCCACTTATATCACAATGTGTATCGGCACCGCCTAGGGTTTCATTATCTACAGACTCTCCAATAGCCGCCTTCACTAAATAAGATCCAGCGAGGAAAATACTTCCTGTGCCTTTGACAATCAAACTTTCGTCGCTCATGATGGGTAAATAGGCACCACCAGCCACGCAACTCCCCATGATGGCTGAGATTTGTGGAATCCCTAAACTACTCATTACTGCATTGTTCCGGAAAATGCGACCAAAGTGCTCACGATCCGGAAAAATTTCATCTTGTAAAGGAAGGAATACACCTGCGCTATCCACTAAATAGATAATGGGTGTATGGTTTTCTAGAGCGATTTGTTGCGCTCGTAAGTTTTTCTTCCCAGTAATTGGAAACCATGCTCCCGCTTTAACAGTAGCATCATTAGCGACAATAATGCATTGGGTTCCCTTGACGTAAGCTAATACGACTACGACGCCGCCTGCAGGACAACCGCCGTATTCTTCGTACATACCGTCGCCAGCGAAAATACCGAGCTCTAAACACGGTTTCTTAGTATCGACAAGCGCTTCCACGCGTTCTCTAGCGGTCAGTTTACCTTGATCACGCTGTTTTTGAAGCTTTTTCTCACCACCGCCTTTGGCTAAGATCGCTTCGCGACGCTTTACTTCACTCAGTAAGAGTTTTAAGGCGTCTTCATTTTTGTTATAGGTCAAGTCCATAGGTTGCTGTGGTTCTTACTGCTGTGATCGTTATTTGAGCATTTTGAGGTAATCCCAACTACTACGCCCTAAGTTAAAGAACAGATCTAAGGCACTCAAGTTGTTTTGAAAACCAATTTTATGCTGAAAAACTTGTCCATATGACGGAAAATTCATGTCAGTTTGCGTCTTTGGGTGGATGCCTCTGAGGTCCTTCAATCCAGTAATAACAGCATATTCTGAAGTTTCTCGCTTCAGCAGGTCTAATTCAAGCCACTGTGAGAACAATGCGATACTTGCTGCATTTAATTCCCAAAGTGTTTCGAAGCGTTGGTTTAAAAGTGTCTTTACATCGGGGTAAAGCACTTCAAAGTAAGCCGCATTTGCATAAGCGCTTTCAATCGCCTTGATATGGTCCTTGATCCAATTTTCGCTGTAGCTAATGGGAACATCTTTGATGACTTTCGATTTGCGCTCTACAGGTACACTCAGTTTTTGCAGACCGTTAGGGCCAGCAATATGAGTGCGCGATCGATACGACTGTTTCTGGAAATGCTCATTTGCCTCAAGCACAACGCCGTTAGATTGAACGGCATAAGCCATCCATTCAATAGGAGGGAAGTAGGCTGTGCTAAGCAGAACGTGCATTAAGCAGATTTACGCTTTCTTCGAACCGAAACAACGATTTGATAGAGCACAACAAAGGCAACGAAATACCAAAAATAGCTGGTACGCTCGCCATTTGCATTCACGAGAGTGAATACACGATCGGTTCGAATCTTCGAAAGTCCTTCACCATGCTTATCATAGCTCATCCAAATAAATACAGGCTTTCCTACGATGTGATCAGAAGGAACGTACCCCCATTTACGACTGTCTAATGAATTGTGTCTGTTGTCTCCCATCATCCAGTAATAGTCTTTCTCAAACGTATACGTAGTTGACTCATTACCATCTATATAGACTTTTAGGTCTTTAGTGATTTTCAGATCGTGTCCTTCGTACTCTGCGATTACACGTCTGTAACTATGCAGGTTCTTCTCGGTCAATTCAATGGTCGCACCTGCTTGTGGAATGTAGATAGGCCCAAAGTTGTCCCAAGTATCATTGTAAGGACGTTCACCATGTCCAGTGTCTGGGTTGGGAAATAAAATTTCCTCTGCTTGACCGGCTTGTATTTGTGCAAGCCCCGGTGGCAAAGTACTGTCTACAGCCGTGCCAGGTCGTTCAGCACTGATCGGCCAAAGGGATTTAACAGCTGGTAATGATTTTATGGCTTCCACATGACGCTCTTGAAGGAACATGATGTATTCATTTTGACTACGTTGATAAACATCTTGATCCGTTGGATATTTTCGTTGCTCATCCGAAGTCAAATAATTGATGTCAAACTTCTTCTTTAGCCAATCTTTATTAAAGCTCGTTCCATCGGTCTTAAGGTAATATAGGAATTGTGGATAGCTGTTATCCGGAAATTTAAAGGCATTGCCGTTTAGAAATACGGTTCGGTCCACGATGGTCAACGTATCGCCAGGAGTACCTACACAACGCTTGACGTAGTTTTCTTTTTTATCCACCGGCATGGCATCCATAGGGTAGTTAAAGACTACTGGATCACCTGCCTTTACCTTTTCTAAAGCTGGTAAACGCAGATAAGGAATCTGCGGCCAACTCACATAGGATGGAGTGCCCAGGAAGGGAATACGATTGTGTACTAAAGGAAGACTGAGCTGAGTCATTGGTACACGAACGCCATACTGCATTTTAGAGACAAACAAGAAATCACCGACCATGAGACTTTTCTCCATCGAACTCGTAGGAATGGTATATGCCTCAAATGTGGTAGAACGAATAACCGTTGCAACGACTATCGCAAAGAAAATGCTGTTAACACCCTCGCCTAAGTTCTTTTTTATATAGGCATCGTCGCGTCCCCAGTATTTGAGTTTTTCTTTGTAGTTCAGGTAACCTAAATAGAGTCCTAAACTACCCATAACGGCTGCGGTCTGCCAAGTTTTACGAAACTTAAATACGTGAAGCAGTTCGTAAATCATAATGATACCCATAACAACTCCAACTACGGGGATACAATACAACAATACCCAATACTTAGGACGGTTGGCTATTTTTACTAATACGTAGGTATTGTAAACAGGTACAAATGCTTCCCAAGCCTTGCGCTCTGCGGCAACATAAAACTTCCATGATATAACGCCGAACCACAGCGCTTGTACTAAGGTGAAAATGATAAACTCCATTTGGGGAAACTACTTAATTATTCGCTGCTGAAAAGTTAGTGTAATGTGAAATTTAAAGGCCTAAAACGTCCTTCATGCTATGTGGGCCTTGTTTGCCAGGTAACCATTCTGCGGCGATCACCGCGCCTAAAGCAAAGCCGTCCCTACTGCGCGCTTCATGCTTTAATTCTATAGTGTCAATAGAACTATCGTATGAAACAATATGCGTCCCAAAGTAAGGGTCCATACGTTCTGCACTAATATGCAGTCCTTCTGACTCTGAATCCATGGTCCAGCGCTTAAGGGAGGGATACGCTTTTAAAATGCCTTCAGCCGTGGTAATTGCAGTACCGGAAGGTTCGTCTTTCTTGCCCGTGTGATGAATTTCATGAATATGAGGCTGATAATCCTTATACTCATTCATCATGCTGGCTAATTTTTCATTGAACGCGAAAAACAAATTTACACCGAGTGAAAAATTAGATGCATAGATAAAACCTACAGAACGTGATGAAGCGATGTTATCGATCTCAGATTTAGCATCTAGCCATCCTGTTGTCCCGGAGACGACCGGTACTCCTGCGGTTAGAAGTTTTGCAATATTATTTGCGGCAGCATCGGGTTGCGTAAACTCAATGGCTACGTCAGCCAACTTTGCTTGCTCTATATCCAGGATGCCGCCATTATTGATGTATACAATAGCATGCCTTCGATCTTTTGCGATGCGTTCAATGGTTTTACCCATTCTACCATAACCTATGAGTGCTATATTCATTAAAGTGCAAGAACTAGGGTGAAACCAGGGGCCAATTCTGCTGGCCGATTGGCAAAAGTATTAGTATTCAATGAGGGATGTAATGACAAATCATCACTTACGTCAAAATCAAACAAATGAGCGTCGATGTTCGCATCTAAAATATTCAATAGATAGACCCCCAAAAGACCGAACAATGCATATTCGCGTTGGGTTCTTAATGCTTCCATATACCCCATGGCTTCTTGAGCTACACCACTTACTGAATTTTGATAAAACGGCGCAGGTAAAACATCAAACAACTCTGGTGCAAAACCTTCTAGTTCCGTCCTAGTCTGTAACGACGGCTCATCGATGATAAGTTGAAGGACGGATTCGTAATTATTGAAATCTTGAGTCAGGTCGACGTAGTAATAAGTGACTCCACCCAAAGCGCCCCAAACTAATGGCGCTTTCCAGTATTTCCTATTATAAATCTGGCCTGCTCCAGGTATTAATGCTAGGGTAGTGGCCAATTTAATATTATGTGCAGCTACTTCACTATGGCTGTGTATCAAAGTATCCTTTACCTGTGCTTTAGAACTAACAGAGAAGAAGAGAAACAACGCTATGAGCGTCGTCTTAATCATTGAGCTTAGAGATTATACGCTGTAGATCCTCATCGGAACCAAAAGAAATTTGAATTTTCCCTTTTCCCTTACCGTTGAGTTGAATGGCAACAGGTGCCTCGAAATAACCCCCAAGTTGCGCTTCTAAGTCTACAACTTCTGCTTGCTTTTGTTTTGGCTGTCTTTCCTTTGGCTGTTTTATTTCTTTTGCAAAGGCCTCGGTTTGACGTACGCTTAGTCCATTCTTTAAGATACGTTTATACAGTTCAATCTGTTCGTTTTCACCTGGCAAATTAAGCAGCGCTCGTGCATGACCCATAGTAAAGACTACAGTTGAGACGCCATCGGCATTTTCGTCGTGACTTTCGTTTCGATTTAAATCTCGAAGTTCGGCCTGAATGATAGCGGGTAATTTTAACAGGCGTAAGAAATTTGTAATGGTCGAGCGACCTTTTCCAAGTCTGCTTGCAACCTCCTCTTGTGTGAGTCCTAACTCATCCATCATGCGCTTGCATGAATAGGCCATTTCTATGGGATCTAAATCCTCACGTTGTAAATTCTCAACAATGGCCAACTCCAACATGTGTCGATCGTCAGCCAATCGAACGTATGCAGGAATTTCTTCTAGACCGGCAATTTGAGACGCCCGAAATCTACGTTCACCGCTGATGAGTTCGAATTGCATGCCATTCTTGCGAACGGTTATGGGTTGAATGATGCCAACTTCACTGATACTCTGTGCGAGTTCCACTAACGCATCATTATCAAAATTCGAGCGGGGTTGAAATGGATTTGTCGTGATGCTGCTCAAAGGAATCATCGCAACGGAGCCAACGAGCTTCTCAGCCCCGCGATCCGTAACCTTATTTACCTTTGCAGCCTCGTCCCCTAAAATGGCTGACAAACCTTTTCCCATTGCTCTTTTTGCCATATTCTAGCTTGCTTTTGCGATTAACTCCTGTGCTAAAGTAAGATAATTCTCTGCGCCTTTACTCCCTGCATCGTAAGCAATAATGTTCTCTCCATGGCTAGGCGCCTCACTCAGCTTGACATTCCTGTGAATTACCGTCTCAAACACAAGACCTTCGAAATGACTGCGTACTTCATCCGCAACCTGGTTAGAAAGTCTCAATCGACCGTCAAACATGGTAAGTAATAGCCCCTCTACATCAAGGTTTTCGTTGTGCAATTCTTGTACTTTTTTGATCGTATTAAGCAATTTTCCTAATCCCTCTAATGCATAGTATTCGCACTGAATAGGGACTAAAACGGCATCAGCGGCAGTGAGCGCGTTTAATGTAATCAAGCCCAGAGAAGGAGCACAGTCGATAATAATATAGTCATACGAATTCCTAACATCTTCCAATGCTTTCGCTAAGAAAAACTCTCGTTTCGGCTGGTCAATAATTTCTAACTCCACAGCAACAAGATCCAGATGTGCTGGAATAATTGATACCCCAGACGTACTGGTTACTTGTACTAATTCTTCCGCTTTCTTAGCACCTTCAATCAATTCGTACGTCCCTTCACCAGCCTCTTCAGGCTGTAAGCCCAAGCCGCTTGTTGCATTCGCCTGAGGATCAGCATCTATCAACAAAACATTTTTTTCTAGTGCGCCTAATGCGGCGCTAAGATTCACCGCGGTTGTGGTTTTCCCCACACCGCCTTTTTGATTGGCAATGGCTATTACTCGTGACATATCTGGTGCGTTACATTGTACTTCAAATGTAAGCGAACGCGTTGCGAAATGCTAAAAAAGTAATGAACAGATTGTTCTTAATTTTCTTCTACAGTAGGGTCCAATTGTAAGGCGACCAATTCCGCAAAGTGACCACCGGCTTGTTCTAGTTCCTCAGCGGTACCTCGCTCAATAACAGATCCATCTTCAAGACATATAATCTGATCACAGTGCTTTACAGAGGAAATTCTATGCGCAATAATTAACGAGGAAACATCCTGCGTAGCCGCCTTAATGTTCTTCAAGATAACTTCTTCTGTTTCCGTATCTACGGCACTCAAGCAATCATCAAAAATCATGATTTCGGGCTTCTTTATTAACGCTCGAGCAATACTTACTCGTTGTTTTTGGCCGCCTGATAGCGTCACGCCGCGTTCACCTACACGCGTGTCGTAACCCTCAGGAAATTCAACAATATTTTCATGTACACCCGCAGATTGTGCTGCAGCAACCACATCGTTTGATTCCGTGTGGTCCATTCCGAAGGCAATGTTATTGGCAATAGTGTCGCTGAATAAAAATGCTTCTTGTGGTACCCAGCCAAGGTGGGCTTTAAGAGCAGGTAGATTCCATTCTTTTAAATCTACACCATCAATAGAAATGGATCCTGAGGTTGGATCATACTGACGCACAATCAGTGAAGCGATGGTACTTTTTCCAGCTCCTGTTTTGCCCAAAATACCTATGCTTTGTCCCGATTTAAGCTCAAAGCTGACTTCATTTAAGGCTTGCACGCTGCTGTTGGGATACGTGAAGGATACCTTGTCAAAAACAATATGACCTTGAAATTCAGTAGGAGTGAATAGGCCACCTTCAAAGTCGGGTGTTTCATTTAAGAATTCATCAAGCCGCTCCATTGAAGCCGAAGCACTTTGTACTAAAGCTGTCACCCACCCGATGGATGCAATGGGCCATGTCAGCAGATTCACGTAGTAAATGAATTCAGTAATATTTCCGGCACTAACTTCCCCCGCCATATATAGTTTTCCGCCTACAAAAATGGTAATCAAAGTACTGAGTCCAACCATGAAAATCATTAAGGGTTGAAACACTGCGTTTACGCGAAACAATCTTTCATTGACACTACGATATTCTAAGGCTTGCTCTTTAAATTTCTTGAAGAACCACGGGGTTTTATGATACGATTTTATAACACGCGTACCCGAGAAAGATTCTTGCGCAAAGGTACTGAGATTAGACAGCTGCGCCTGCACTGCGTGTGATCGTGCTTGAATTAAGTTGGCAACTCGATAAATTAAATACGCTAAGAAGGGCAGAGGTACAAGCGTTAATAAAGTCAATTTCGGACTCACGCTAATCATAATCGAAATGACCAGAATAATAGTAAATCCGGTGTTGAGCGTATACATGATTGCTGGTCCTACATACATCCGGACTTTACTAACATCTTCGGAAATTCGATTCATTAAATCTCCAGTATTATTCTTTTTGAAAAAGCGTTGCGTTAATCGCTGATAGTGGTCAAAAACAACATTTTTCAGGTCATATTCAATGTGGCGTGACATCACAATAATGGTTTGGCGCATGAAGTACATAAAAATACCTTGAAGCATTGCCGAAGCGATGATCAATAAGCCGTAACGAATCAATTCCCACCGCACCGCTTCGTCTTTAACCGCACCGTTCTTATACTCCTCGATTACACGCGCTATGGTATCGAAACTGTTTCGAATCATTAGCGCCGGAAAAAGCTTAAAAACCACCGATACAATCACAAAGGCACCGCCAGTCAGCAATAGCCATTTATGCTTAAGAAAATAGGGGTTTAGTTTTTTTAATGCATTCATAGGTTGAAGAGCGTCTGTACCGCTGTATATTTGCCGCAGATAAAAAGTCCTTTGCATGCGGTTTGACAAAAATAACACCTCTTTAGTGAATTCGGTTCTCGAAAAGAGTCATCCGCATACAATCTTATACCACTTATGATAACTAGACGTCACATCAGAATTAAGGTGATGCACCACCTATATGCCCAATCTACAGATTTAGACATGGGTGCAGCAGTGCTTTTACGGAATCTGGATAAATCTCTAGACGAAGTTCACGATCTCTTCGCATGGGATATCAGTGCCTTTTTACGTTTGACTAGAGAAGCACAAGCGCACTATGAGCGTATTGAACAGCGCTCATCACCTGATCAGGCCGTTTTAGACCGTATTGCACGTTTTACGAGTATTTCCTTTTTTGCAAAATGTGAACAGAGCAGTGCACTTAAAGCATTAATCGAAGGTTCTCACGTGAATTGGACCGATTATTCTCATCATTTTCGAAGCCTCTGGGAGTCCATTTATGCTTCAGAGCGTTATGAGGAGTTTCTTTCTCAGAAGCCGACGCATGCAGGGGAGAAAAGATTCCTACGAGAAATGTACCAGCAGCATATTGCAGAGAACGAGTTCATTCATGATCTCTACGAAGACCAGCACGCCCAATGGAGTGATGATTTAGACGCTGCTCAGATGATGACTGCTAAAGTCCTTTCCAGTTGGAAAGAAGGAGATACGGAACTCATCATACCAAAGCTTTTTAAAGATGAAAGTGATGCTTTATTTGGGCCGTTGCTGGTTCGTAAATACTTCGAATTTAACGGTGATAGCATCCGTCGTATTGAAGAAAAAAGTAAAAACTGGGAAAGCGATCGAATAGCAAAAATGGATGTATTGCTAATGAAACTCTGCATTGCGGAATGGCGCGGTTTTGATGAAATTCCAGTGAAAGTAAGTCTAAATGAGTGTTTAGATTTAGCGAAAGAATACAGCACGCCGAAAAGTTCTTCGTTCATCAATGGCGTACTTGATAAAATCGTTGCTAATTTGCGGGAGGAAGGCTTGATTAATAAAGTCGGCCGCGGAATGATTGAATAACAAAAGAATAAATATGAAAAAAGTAGTACTTCTAGTATCTGTATTGTTTTTTGCCACCGCGTGTAATGACGCTACCAGTCGAATTGAATCGTCTAATGAGGTTTCCTCTGAAGAATCAATGATGGAGGCTCTACCCACCATTGATTTTGAATCAGACTTTCATGATTTTGGTGAAATTCAAGAGGGCATCGTTGCGGAGCACACGTTTACCTTTAAAAATGAAGGAGAGGGGCCATTAATTATTTCCAATGCCCAAGGTTCTTGCGGTTGTACTGTGCCTGATTGGCCTCGCAATCCGATAGCACCAGGAGCAACTGGAGTAATTAAAGTGAGTTTTAATAGCAAAGGTCGCGCCGGTCGTCAAGACAAACGCGTAACATTGACCACAAATGCCGTCCCACAGACGAAGGTTTTAAATATTACATCAACCGTATTATCTAGCGAAAACAAATGATGAATCTATTCTTACAAACATCCGCGGGCAGCGAACTAATGGGTTTCTTGCCATTGATTATGATCGTTTCGGTCATGTATCTTTTCTTCTTCCGACCACAAATGAAGAGGCAGAAGGAAGAGAAATTATTTAGAAGCGAAGTTAAAAAAGGTAGTCGTGTAGTGACCACGAGTGGTATTCATGGAAAAATACTTGAAGTTGCCGAGAACTACATCATTCTAGAATCTGAAAACAGTAGATTAAAATTGGATAAAAGTGCAATAAGCAAGGAGCTAAGTGCACAGTATTCCGCTGCTGAGAAGTAATTTAGAAACCGGCTTAAGCCGGTTTTTTTATGCGTAAACTGTTGCAACATATCCGTATAGAAGCATTGCTATTCTTAGTTTTTGCCGCTCTGATATGGTTCGTCATGACGGTGTCTGCGACTACGATCGAGCGGCAGTATACCATGAATTTTACTGCTGACGCTTCCGTTGTTGACTCTTACTGGATGCAAGACAGCACATTAACTACCCAGGTTACGGTTCGTTCGAAAGGGCTAAGTGCATTATTTATGCGTCAGTTCAACGGGCTTGAATTAACATTTTCAGCTAGGAACTCAATTCGAGCAAATAGGACAGGGCTTTTCATGCTGCCCGATGATATCGATAGAATTCTTGTCGAGCGATTCGGTGGTGATTATGATTTTAGTTTTTCTGCACAGTCCGATACCTTTTATTTTTCTACTTCGGCATTGATTACTAAAAGCTTACCTATCAATTTTGAACCACAAAGTGTGAAGCTACCGGAAGGTTACAGATGGATCTCACCCCCAGCAATTTCTCCGACAGAAATTGAAATCACAGGTCCGGAATGGGCGATTCCTGCTGGTTCAATAGGATTAGATGTCCCACAGACAGAATGGAAAGGTCGTAAAAGAGAAAATATTCGACTACAGGTGTTCGGAACTCGCTTGACGCAATCCGCAAATAAGACAGTGATAACAGCACATTCGGATTTATGGGTAGAAGATAGATTTACTACTGAGGTGGAATGGGATGGTCGTAAACACGATGTACAGGTGTGGCTAAGCGGACCATTTACGTTGCTTAAGCCAGAAGAGTGGGGGCAATATGTGAATTTAGCTCTTCATGCGGTTGAAGAAGGCGTAGGCTTAGATGTGGATTCGAAAAGTCCGCTTGTAACGGTTTTGTCTTATAGCCCTAAGATTTTGGTACATTCACAATAATGAAAAAGATTGTTTGCATAACAGGTGGAATGGGTTCCGGAAAAAGCACCGTTGCGCGTT
Organism: Schleiferiaceae bacterium; assembly: GCA_965204625.1. Lineage (GTDB taxonomy): Bacteria > Bacteroidota > Bacteroidia > Flavobacteriales > Schleiferiaceae > UBA10364. Next base: position 983,157 of record CBDBET010000006.1, on the reverse strand, counting down.
TTCTTTTGGAAGCGGGTTTTGCTGTTTACAACAGTGATGTCCGAGCTAAAGAACTGATGATTTTAGAACCTGTGCGTGGTCAAATCGAACATCTATTAGGTCCATCGGCTTATTTGAATAATGGAATATTAAACAGGCAGTTTCTCGCTGATCAAATCTTCACGCACCCAGAAAAAAAGAGCGATTTGGAAGCCATCGTGCATCCTGCCGTTCGGACAGATTTTGAACAGTGGATTAAGCAAGCGAAGGGAGACGTAGTATTTAAAGAAAGTGCACTCACCCTCGAAACAGGTGACAATAGCTGTACAACTGTTTTCCTAGTCGATTGTCCCGTAAAAACGCGTTTTCAGCGCGTAAAACAGCGCAATCCAGATTGGTCTAATGAGGATATTCAGGCTCGTTTAGACATCAGCTTACAGACGTCCAACGTCGCAACAGTAGCTCCGTAATCATTGATAATTCAGGTTCTCTAGAAACATTGAAAATATCTTTAGATCAAGCTTTGGCTAAATGCATTTGAACCAATCCGTTCGGATAGGTCTTAGTCGCAATATTTTTCCAATTGGACATGCTTTCATTCGATCGGAATAAAGGAACCCCAGCTCCCAAAGTAGTTGGGATGTAGGTGAGAATCATTTCATCGATGAGCCCTGCATGATGTAGTTTGGCATTCGTTGCACCTCCGCCAACGATCCAAACGGTTTCAAATCTTGATGTTAGGTTCGCCAAAGCAACTTCTGCAGGGTCACTACTTACTTGAATCACCTCAGAGACTCCATCGGCCAACGTTTCTTTACTGCTTAATATAACCGAATGCTTATCAGGGTATGGGTAGGTACCTTCGAATGATTTAATTTTTTCAAAGGTATTGTGTCCCATGATAATAGCATCGATGCTTTCATAGAATGCATTATATCCATAGTCTTCATCTGGAAGTCGAAATAATGGGTGGTCTAGGAAATCAATTCCGCCATTGGTATCGGCAATGTAACCGTCAAGAGTTACTGCAGTGTAGAGGATGGCTTTTGGCATGGTTGGTGATTTTTAGATATATAAGTTCTATAGCAAATCGTTTGCCAAATTTGCTAAAGCCGAACGCTCACCTTTTTCTAATGTGATATGCGCATACATATCATGACCTTTTACGCGATCAATTAAATAGCTTAAACCATTACTTTGCTCGTCTAGATAAGGAGAGTCAATTTGCTTGACATCCCCGGTAAAAATGAATTTTGCACCGTCGCCAGCCCGAGTAATAATCGTTTTTACTTCGTGAGGTGTGAGGTTTTGGCTTTCATCGACAATGAAAATGATGTTTGCAAGCGACCTTCCGCGTATATAAGCTAAAGGGGTTATGACAATTTTTTCTTTTTCAACCATCTCATCCAATTGCTTGTATTCTTTGTCTCGATCACTGAATGTGTTTTTAATTAATTTCAGATTATCCCAAAGGGGCTGCATGTAAGGGTTGATCTTTTCTTTAGCATCACCTGGAAGATACCCGAGATCTTTATTGGATAAAGGAACGATAGGGCGTGCGAGATAAACCTGCTTAAAATCACGACGCTGCTCCAGAGATGCCGCCAACGCTATTAGCGTTTTTCCGGTACCTGCAACTCCCGTTAAACTGACTAATTTAATATCCGGGTTAAGGACTGCGTGAATGGCAAATGCTTGCTCGGCGTTTCTAGGTTTTATGCCATAAACACTGCGCTTCTCCACGTGGTCTAACGTTTGATTCGCCACGTTATAGAAGGCGAGGCCACTGCTATTATCACTCTTTAAAATATAAAATGTATTAGGGAAGGGGCTGAATTCTGGATTTTCTTCAAGTACGTCGTCAATGTCTAGCGCCTTTTTCTCATATAATCTCCCCAACGTTGTAGCGCTGAAATTATCAACCGTGGCTTTTCCACGAAATAAAGAGTCAACATCTTTCACTTTCCCCGTTAAGTAATCCTCAGATGCTAGATCAAGCGCTTTTGCTTTTAATCGAAGATTAATATCCTTCGTCACCAGGATTGTATTGCGATCCGGAGCTTCCTCACGAATATTTAGAGCGGCATTTATGATTTTATGATCCATTTTTCGGCCTAGAACTCGCTCAGCATCGACGCCTGTTCTATCAGTATCCATGATTACCTTGATTGAACCCGTTTCTTCTCCATTTAACGGGATCCAATTGGTAAAATCCTTGCCTTCAGTTATTTTATCGAGGGTTCTAATGAATTCACGCGCTTCATAATTCTTCGAATCGTGTCCTTTTTTGAATTCGTCCAATTCTTCGAGGACTGATATGGGTAAAACCACATCGTGTTCGTCAAAACAATGAATCGCATTGTGGTCATAAAGAATTACGGAAGTATCAAGAACGAAGATCTTACGTGGTTTTTGCGCTTTGTTTTTAGCAGCCATATAGATTTCATAGATTAGTCCCATTAAAATACTCTATAAGAGCAGTATAGATGTGCCTCTGAGCTTAACCTTGCGCGAAGTTTTTAACCGCGCTTTGTTGATATCCGCGCAATCCCCTTCATAGAAACGAAAAGAGCGGCCGTTAAGCCGCTCTTTTACACACATCAATTCAAACTTTGCACTAACGCGCATTCGAATACACTCTAGGCGCAGCAGAGCGTACTTCGTCGCTGGCTTGATCAGCGAATTCTTTAAAATTGGCAATGAACTTATGCGCTAAAACCAAAGCGGTCTTATCATATTCTTCTTCGCTCTTCCAGGCAGAGACAGGATTCAATAGCCCCGAAGGAACCCCTGGAACAGCTGTAGGCATCGCTAAACCGAACAATGGATGTTCTTTAAAACTTGAAGTGTCCAGATGGCCGTCCATAGCCGCCGTAATCATAGCGCGGGTATAACTTAATTTCATCCGTTTTCCGACTCCATATGCACCGCCGGACCAGCCGGTATTGATCAACCATACATTGGTGTCTGCCGCTTTCATTTTTTGAGCGAGCATATTTGCATAGGCTGTGGGGTGCAATGGCATAAATGGAGCTCCAAAACATGCTGAAAACACTGCTTTCGGTTCTGTAACGCCTTCTTCAGTACCGGCAACCTTTGCGGTATACCCACTTATGAAATGGTATGCAGCTTGTGCCGGTGTTAGTTTCGAAATAGGAGGGAGTACACCATATGCATCGGCCGTAAGAAAGAAAATATTCTTAGGGTTACCTGCTAAAGAACCGGGTTGAATACCTTCTATGTGATCTATTGGATAACTTACACGCGTATTTTGAGTAATGGATGTATCTGCAAAATTGACACTACCGTCTGCGTTAAGAATCACATTTTCTAGGATAGCGTGTGGCTTTATGGCATTGTAGATATCAGGTTCTTTTTCAGGGCTTAAGTCAATTACTTTCGCATAGCAACCCCCTTCAAAATTAAAGATGGTATCGTCATTGCACCATCCGTGTTCATCATCACCGATCAACTTACGCATCGGGTCAGCGCTCAGTGTAGTTTTCCCTGTTCCGGATAGACCAAAGAATATCGCAGTATCCCCATCTTTACCGACATTAGCTGAACAATGCATGCTCAAAACATCCTTTTCAAAAGGAAGAATGAAGTTCAGTGCACTGAAAATTCCCTTTTTAATCTCACCGGTATAACCTGTGCCACCAATCAATATGGTTTTATCCGTAAAATCTAGAATTGCGAAGTTTTCCTGACGTGTTCCATCGATTTCTGGATCGGCTAAAAAACCAGGAGCATTGATAATGATCCATTCGTGTTTGAATTGGCTCAATTCCACCTCAGATGGACGCAGGAACATATTATAAGCGAACTGATTTGACCAAGGATATTCATTGATCACTCGAACATTGATACGGTATTCAGTATGGGCCCCAGCGAATGCATCCCTTACATAGATATCTTTTCCATCGAGGTAAGTACACATTCTCTTCTTGAGCTGTTGAAATTTACCAGCATCAAAGGGCTTATTGATAGGCCCCCACCATACGGCGTCGCTTGTCAATGAATCTTTAACAATAAAGCGATCTTCAGGGGAACGTCCAGTAAATTTCCCGGTATTCAGAGCTATGGCTCCGTGTGATGTCCGCACGGCCATATTCTTTGAAAGACTGTGTTGCTCTAATGCATCCGGGTCAAGGTTGCTAAAAAGAGTCTTAGGCCCTATGCTCAAAAAGCTTAGGTGTTCCTGGTGGTTCATATCAAAAAGTGGTTGGTTCTATAATAGGTCTTACAAAAGTAGAAATGCTATTGAATTGAGCCCTCCGAATTGTAAAAAAATAACCTTCTTATTAACACTTAATCCTCAAAATTCTGATTTAAAGACGATTATCAAAGGCTACTCCGACCCATCCGGCGACGAAAGCGAGCCCACCCAAAGGAGTTACGGGGCCTAAAAAACTAAGATTAAGTCCTAACAAGTCGTCCGTCGAAAGCAAATAGATACTAAAGCTAAAAAGTATAATACCTATGCACCAGCTGTAGCGTGTCCAATTAGGAACGGAACTCTTTAATGAAGCAAAAAGTGCTACAGTATGGACTAATTGGTATAGAACCCCTGTTTTAAAAGAATTCAATGCAGAATCCTCCATGAATGGTGCTAAAGTATGTGCGCCCAGGGCCCCTAATAGTACGGCAGTTGCGCCGAAAAATGCAATGAGATATTTCATGGATTAAAAATACACCCTTCGAAGCAACTTCTTGCTGTTATTATTATAACTATACCATAACTATTGTTATTTTTAAAACATCTTCAAAATCAACAAATGACAAAGCAAATCATACTTATCGGTGCTGGATTGAGCACACAAAGTTTAGTTCCGTATTTGAAATCAAAACTTGATGAGTACGACTGGAATTTAAACGTTTTAGACAGAAGCGCTGCTGTAGCTGTCCAGAGATTGGGCGAGACAAATTCTCGCTGCACTGCAGGCGGTTTAGATATCACAGACAGTGCTGCTTTAGATTCAGCGCTGAGTAAAGCACATCTTGTAATATCAATGGTACCTGCACACATGCACTTAAATGTAGCGAAGGCTTGTATAAAGCATAAAGCACATTTAGTAACTGCCAGTTATTTAACGCCGGAAATGCGAGCTTTGGATAATGAGGCACGAGCGCACGGTTTAGTATTCTTGAACGAATGCGGACTCGATCCGGGTATCGATCACATGAGCGCGGCGCGATTACTGGATGGTATTCGAGGTGATGGTGGTGAAATAGTCTTATTTGAAAGTTTTACAGGAGGCTTATTGAGTCCTGATTCTGAAGGCAATAACCCATGGCGCTATAAATTCACATGGAACCCTAGAAACGTAGTTCTCGCTGGTCAGGGAGGAGCGGTTAAATTTATTCAAGAAGGAAAGTATAAGTACATACCCTCACATATGGTATTTCGCCGCACCGAATTCATGAATGTTGAGGGTTATGGACGATTCGAAGGTCTAGCAAATCGGGATAGTTTAAAATACCGTAATGCTTATAATCTTGGAAATGCTGCTACGCTTTACAGAGGTACATTAAGACGCCCGGGGTTCGCAAGAGCTTGGGACAGTTTTGTAAAACTAGGGATGACAGATGACTCCTACAGCATTGAAAATACAGATAAGATGTCTTTTAGAGAGTTTACAAATCTTTTCTTAGCATACAATCCGCACGACTCTGTGGAGCTTAAATTAAAGTATTATTTAGGTATTCCTCAAGATTCAGACATTTTCACGAAGCTTGAATGGGCTGGATTATTTTCAGATCAAGTCTTTCCATTTTACTCAGGGACCCCCGCTCAATGTTTAGAGTATATATTAAAACAGGTTTGGACGCTGAATGAAGATGACCGCGACCTGATTGTAATGTATCATAAGATTGGTTGGAAAAATGGAGACCAATTCGGCATGATAGAGAGTTCAATGGGAGTAGAAGGAAAGAGTGCGAGTCAAACTGCCATGGCTTCTACAGTGGGCTTGCCTTTAGGAATTGCCACCAAGCTTATTCTTACGGGAAAGAGTATAGAAACCGGAGTTCAAATGCCTATAACCGCACAATGGTACAATCCTATCTTAGACGAATTAGCCAATGATTTTAACGTGAATTTTCACGAGAAAGCGATTCCCTACAAAGGTTATTAGAGGCTATCGTAGAATGGGCTTAAAACTTCATGTGTTTCAGAAGTATAAGACTGATCATCGGCATAGATAGTAATGGTTCTATGCTGTGCTTCTCCAGTATTACTCTTGCTTAAGCCGAAAATACACCGGTTCGCGTCTCGTGTCTCCTTCGGTTTGATATGAATAACCTCGTTAAGGAATAATCCTTCATCTAATGCGGCGTCAAGGAATCTATCTTTTCTGTCACACGGAAGAATAGCCCAAAAACTACCATTTGGCTTTAAAAGCCCAGAAACACTCATCACTAAACTCTTAAAGTCTAACGTAAGTGCATGTCTAGCCGCAGCAACTCCATGATCACTTTTAGTAGGTCCTTCTTCGAAATAGGGCGGGTTAGAAACGATGATATCGTAATAGGTATTCATCTCAAATTCCTGAATAGGCTGATGATAACAGACCATTCTAGAATGATAAGGGCTGTTCCTGAAATTATCCATCGCCTGTTTCGCGCTAGGGCCATGAATTTCAATTCCGTCTACAAAAGCGCTTGTGAAGCGCTGCGCCAGTTGAAGGGCAATGACTCCGCTACCTGTACCTATGTCCAACACCCGTTGAATATCGTTAACAGCTGCGCTTGAAGCAGCCAAGGCGCCTAATAAACAACCGTCTGTGTTTACACGCATAGCACATTGATCGTGGGCTACTTCAAACTCCTTCATTTTAAAAGGCTTCGTATAATTCATATGCCTTCGTTAAAAGTAAAAATCTTAGGCCGCAAGGTGATGAAATAGATAATATTCACCAAAGCAAAAATGAAGTAAAAGAAATTGGCTTCGATTAGCGTATATGAGAGCAGGAGAATTGTTGCGAATTGGACAACAACCCATTGCCATATATGCATCTTCGTTAAGGTTCGAAGCTTATCTTCTAATTCCTCTTCGGTACTCAATTGCTGCATTCCTCTTGTCCATATCCACTTTCCGAAGAAAGCATTTAAACCAGCAACTACAGGGGCGGCAGTGTTAGTCAAGCGCTGAATATCGAAAGTTATAACTGCATTTTCTTGAGCTGCATACAGAACCACGGAAGTCACAACCAATTGCAGAAGCAATAGGGATGAATAGATCAGGTGCAATGACCTAGGATCGTAAGGAAGTGGCTTTTTCATCTTGATTTAAAGGTCTAATAAACCTTCGGGTAAATCAAAATAAATGAATTTTTTCTTGTGATCTATACGTTCTATGAACGGATCAACAACCGGAATCAAATACTGATTATCGTCCGATTGAATAAGGAATAGATTCTGCGCCGCTTGCTCGATAATTTCAGTAACCTGTCCAATATTTTCGCCTCGATGAATCGCAGTAAAACCTTCTATAGCTTTATCGTAGAAGCTATGGTCTTGTTCCGGTTCAGGCAGCATACTGTTGGGGAGATAAACAGATGCATTTACTATTCTTTGGGCTTCACTAGGACCTATATCCTCAAAAGAGAGCACCAACTTTTTCCCATTTAATGCACCTCGTGATGAAACAAAAAAAGGAACCAGTTCCTGGTTAATTTCCAGGAGAACTGATTCCAATTCTTTAAAGTATTGCGGAGTAGAAGAGTCTATGTGGAGAACCACAGCTCCTTTATACCCGTGGAGTTTCGTGATTTTACCGAGTGAAAAACACTGCTCCTTATGCACAATTACTCTGCGCTTTCTTCCGCTGGAGCTTCTTCTGTAGCTTCTGCAGCTGGAGCTTCTTCTGTTGCTTCAGTAGCTGGAGCTTCTTCTGTTGCCTCCTCAGCCGGAACTTCTTCTGTCGCTTCAGCAGCAGGAGCATCTTCTGTTGCCTCTTCAGCTGGAGCTTCTTCAACAACAGGAGCATTAGCTGCCTCAATAGCCGCTTTACGTGCATTGTTTACTTCAGCTTCAGCAGCAAGACGCGCAGATCTGCTTGCCTGTGCGGCTTCATTTAATAACTGAACTTTTCCTTCGATTTTGTTCTCTTTTTCAGAAACCCAAGCTTCAAATTTAGCCTCTGCTTGCTCTTCCGTCAAAGCACCTTTGCGAACACCTTCTAGCAAGTGTTTTTTCATCATCACACCACGGTAAGATAAAATAGCACGCGCAGTATCAGTTGGCTGAGCACCCTTCATGACCCAAGATAAAGTAGAGTCGAAGTTCAAATCGATTGTTGCTGGATTTGTATTCGGGTTGTAAGTACCCAATTTCTCGATGAAACGACCATCACGCTTTGCGCGAGCATCTGCTACAACGATAGAATAAACTGGACGACCTTTACGACCTCCTCTTTGCAAACGAATCTTAGTTGACATAATTAATTGTTTTAAAAGGGTCCGAAACCCCGTTAATTAATGAATAATTGAGGCGCAAAAGTAGCGAATTAATCGATATGTTGTATTCCTGTCAATTTATCTTTCGATGTGAATGATTTTAGACCCTTCTGTCTCCATATTAAAGTGAAAAGGCTCAGCTTCAATTTTCTTCATAGTCTCATCTAACAATGCGTGTGCAGCAGTAGGGGCGTAGAATAGCATAAATCCACCCCCGCCAGCGCCTAGAAGTTTGCCTCCCAGCGCACCCGCTTCTCGACCAGCAGCATATGCCTCAGTAATCCTAGGATTGGTGATTCCGGAGGCTAGTTGCTGTTTCAAAAGCCAATTTTCGTGTAATAACGAACCGAAATCATCGAGATTACCTGCTTCCAATGCATCACGTAATTTATAAACCAAACTCACCATCGTAGTCAATGCCTGAAACTTAGACTCTTGCGAGGTATTTTCTTTTTGTTCCGCTAAAATTGCGCTTGCAGATCTTTGATTGCCTAGATAATAGAGCTTTAAATTTGTATTTAATGTATCTCTCGTTTTGTTCGAAATATTGACCGGATGCACAGCTACTGAGCCATCAGGGTTAAACTCGATAACATTTAAGCCTCCAAAGGCCGCAGCATATTGATCTTGCTTTCCTATGGGTTCTTTCAGCAATTCTATTTCTACACGGCATGCGCCAGCTCCCAATTCTGCTTTACTATACGAACGTTCCGTATAGGCGCTTAGATTGTGAAGTAAACCTACCGTAAAACTCGAACTACTTCCCATACCTGTTCCACCTGGTATATCAGCAATAGAACTAACTTCAATACCATTCAGATTGAAGTCTTCTAATACAGTGCGCAAGATTGGATGCTTTAGATTTTTCACATCATCGACCGTTTCTGTTTGAGAGTATTTACAACGGATTTTATTCTTTTCAAAAAAAGCGTGGGTACTGATATACATGTACTTATCGATACTCGTGCTCAGTACTGCACCGTGCTGCTTTTCGAAATAAGCCGGAAGGTCGCTACCTCCGCCAACAAATGAAATTCTAAAAGGGGTCTTTGTAATAATCATGCGCCTAAAGTAGCTAATGTTGATAAAGTAGAGTTATCAAGAATAAACAATAATGACATGTTTTGAGCGTAGATTTAAAACATTATGAAGAAAACCAATTGAATCCTATGACCTTTTATTAATTCTACTTCGCTTACAACGACCTATCCTGTCCATTAGTATTGAGAGCGACAATCCTATAAAAATGGACTATTACCGTTAACCCTAAAAATTATCGCCTCATGTATGAGTCAAAAAGTATCATTCAGAGCAAACATTCATTCGAAGTTCAGCAACTAACGCACAATGCCCTAAAGCTTTTAGATCAACGCCGGAGACCTTACTTGCATGCAGCAATGCAAAGGTGCAACTACCATTTATCTGAAACCATTGTTAATTATCAAGATACATTCTCCATTCACGAGCAGATAGCGATGTACAAAAACTTTGTCCTCAGAGTAGCTGAATTATGGAGTTTGCTTAGTCAATGGCCCAAAGAGATTTATCTACCTGGATTAGAAGAGATGGTTGAAGGAGTAAAACAGTTGTATTTCGATTTACTCCAAGAACTAACTCGAAAGGAAGTACACCTTATTCAAATTAACGCGAATTGTAAACCCAATTAAACATGGATGCAAAAGTAAGTCAGCCTATTTATCAAGAGGCATTAGCAATTAACCGAAACATACAATCAATAACCAAAGGATACTATAGTAATGGTACGTTCAATCTTGCCTTTAAGATTAAGGACGATATAATTAACATTTGTAATCTACTAGATATGGGGGTAAGTGCACGATTTGAACATACCTTCGAAGAATACTATACGAAAGCGCTGAAAGAATCGGATACACTGCTCGATCATATAAGAATAGCGAATCGAGTTCATATGATTCGCGGCGGATTTCCGGAAGAACTTATTGCGCGTATTGAGTTGTTAAAAATGAAATTGGTTTTAATGCTAGAGTTGTTTCGCAGCGAAGTGCCATTGGATTATCTTAACCTTTCGAATTGGGCAAGACAGAAGTTAACCCATACATAGGCAGGTATTGTGAATGAGCATGAGATAGCATCGCTGGTTTGGTGGGCAGAGGAAAGAGTCCGAGGATTTATGACAGGTTTGCATAAAAGCCCGGATTTTGGATACAGTGTTGAATTCGCTCAACACAGAGCTTACGTGCCTGGAGATCCCCCTAAACATATAGATTGGTCTGTTTTAGCTAAAACAGACAAATACTTGCTTAAACAATACGAGGCAGAATCGAACCTAAGAACCTATTTCGTGGTGGACTCTAGCTCTAGTATGCATTTGCCATTACCCGACTCGAAATGGAGCACACTCGTTCAATTGCTAACTCTTATCGGAACCATACTCCAAAAGCAACGCGATGGCATGGGAATGCTTGAGATTAATGAAACGGGGAGTCATTTCTATGAGTCAAAAGCCACGAGCGAATGGATTAAGCTAATGCTTAGCCATTTGTCCAACAAAGACGGAGAAACGAAGAAAAACGCAAATATTGCTTTTGAAATAGAAGCACTGATGTCCAAAATACCACGCCGGAGCCAAGTCATATTGTTTATCGATCTATTCCAAGAAAACTTAGAGGAAATTCTTAATTCGGCGGCATTGTTGGCGTTCGAAGGACATTCGGTACGATGTACTTTTATATCGCATGCAATATTGGAACAGAACGAAGAATATTTTGCGGGTAGGAAGGTTATTGACAGTGAGACGGGTTCAAAAGCATATATCAATCAAAATGATGCAAAGAGATATGTCTCCTTCGTTGAAGCGCAAAAAGAGCACGCTATCACTTTAAGTAGAAATCTTAATTTGAATTGTAAGATACTTGATGCAAGTCACGAGCCTATGTATCTATTAAGAGAATTATTAGCATAAAAAAAGGCCCAGCGTTTAGCTGAGCCCCTTGTATACGGTAAGAAATTATTTATTGTCTTTCGTTGTCTGGCTATTTTTGTGCGCAGCATCAACTTTTTCTTTATCTGCAGGTGACAATGATTGAATGGCTTCCACTTTTTTTACTTTATCGTTCTTTTTGAAACGATTGTCAAAAAAGGCCATGCTAACCCCGGTGCTTATATTTATTGAGTTCGTAGAAGCTCCTACTCCCATACGACCATATATTAGCTCTTTCGATATAGTTGCCAAATCGCCAACCGTTGTCGTTCCTATATAAAATTGAACTACGGGGGTTAACCTAAACTGTACTGCTGCATTAACTCGATCGTCATGGAGTTCATCTATGGCCATATAGTAACCACCCTTCAGCTGTACATTACGACCAAGCCAAAGCATCGTATTGAAACCCAGGTAGGTATAATCGTTCCAAGAGTTCTTGCGCTCTACATAGTGTACGCCTAAATAGCTGTACTTAGTAAAATTATAATTAAGGGCGACATTAGTCACCTGAGGAGTACGGTACGTTAACGATTGAGAAGCATCTAATAAAGCAGTGCTTATACCGCCTTGAATCGCTTCTGTGTAATCATCGATGGATGCGGAGACGGCACTTCCTAATGTATCTCCTGCCGCACTATTGTATGTAAATCCGTCTATGTTGGCATTTCCGGAAAGACGTTTCCCTACGGCACTAGTAATATTCATATCGGTTGCAGCCAAACCGCTCATAGAAAGTTGCAAGTCCAATTGCTTAATAGGACTGAATGTTAATCCAAATCCGATGGTTCCATTAGATGTAGTTCCAGATGTCGCGTAGTTTACTATGCCGCCGATATCGCCGTCTTTCAGTAGAGAATAAGGTGTAATGTTGTCAACCGATAACTGATTTACACTATCCAGCGGTGTCCCTGCGCTAAACACACCCGTTGCCGCTAAAGCAAAGTCATAATCTAGGCTTAGCGTATTCATTCCAGTACCTGTATTCTCCGCACTTGCAATACTGAAGGCGTCGGTTAATAGATTAGCACCTGCTACAAAACTATTTCTATGGTAGGTAACACCGACACGAAGCTTATCTTCTATGATGCTGCGTTGAAGACCAAAGTAAGTAGTGTTTGTTAATTGAAAACGCATGGCTAACGCATCAAAGTTGCCTGAATAATTTAGATCTAAGTCACCATTTGCATCGGCCATACCATTTTTAACAAAACTAGCAAGATCATTATCCAGCGTAAATTCCATTCCAATGTTTGTAGAATTTCCCGCAAATAAAAAATTATCACCGATTTTAATACCAACCTGAAGAGCATCGATTTGTGTTTCATTACCGAGTGAAAAAATATCCGATGAGAGGTTGTGGAAATTCTGTAAAATATCACTGCTCGCTAAAAGGTTACCTGCAGTTTCACTCATATTTAGGGTGTTCTGTACACCGAAATATTGCAAGTGAAATTTGGTCAAAGGATCTGCACCCGCATTCTGAGCGAGATTCCCTGGGTTAGCTGCCAATCCGAAAGTTGAAAAATCTTGTGCGGTACTGCAAACAGTAACCAAAGCAAAGAAGAATGTAAGTGTCTTTTTCATGATAACTGAGCGATTAAAGGATAACATTTACTTTGAACTGCGCGCCTAGATTTAATTTAAGCGTCGCGTCTGTTCTAAGTTTTACAGGGTCAGACCCTGCATTGTATGTGGCCATTGTTGCTTCTGCGGTAATGTGGACTGCATCGAGTACTGCTTTCGCGTCAGTGGCATCTAATTCGAGCTCTGTATCCAAAGTGTTTGGCGCAACCACTATACCATTAGCATCGGGTACGCCGCTTTCCATTAAACCCAAATTCTTGACAAGTAACGTATTCCAATTTGCGTCATAAAAAGACAACGTTAAAGAAGCATCAAGCGGTAACGTGCTCGTAGTCTGTAATAATACCGTGGCTGATTCAATTTCAGCACCGTCTGGAAGAATATCTGAATTTGTTTGATTCGTTGCAAGTGTATCGTAAAAACCTAGACCGGTAGCCGTGAAAAAGAAAGGCATCTCCATTAATAGGTCTCCAGAAATACTACTAGAATTGGTCACAAAGTTGTCCGTACCATACATTGCAGTATCGTGATTAATATTAACAGAACCCCCGTAGGTAATGGAATCTTTGGGTAAGGTAAATATGTCAACGATACTTGAATTAGTATTGTCATAAGATAATGTCCCAGTGGATGTATTGCCTAATGTAGTGGGGTAGGGTAGCACATAATCGGGACCGTTTAGACTATAAGCCGTTCCGTCTTTGTAACTATTGAAATCCAAAACAAGTTGAATAGGTAGACCAATAGAATTTGTGATTGCCATAGCTATACTAGGCTCAGCGAAAGAAATTTCGCCATCAAAATTTTCTAAGAAATCTATTGCTAAATCTACAGCTCCTGGTTCGATGTTAATCTGTTGTGAACCGAAATATCCCTTAATGTGACCAAACTGTAAGTTGGTCATTTCGAATGTCATATCTAATGCATCTGAACTATCAATATTGACTAGGTTACCAGATCCCACAAGAGTGGCAGCCACAGCGATTGGAAGTTTACTGTGATTCTGACTAGGGTCTTGAGTTAAGTCAAGGATCGTACCATTTAGGTTAATAGATCCCGTTGTAGTGGCACCTGCGGCGATCGTAATAGTAGTATCGACTTCCGTACCGTTCTGATCTGAACCTGGGAAATTTAAATTTAATTCTAAGTCCTCTGCTAGCGTCGAAACGAATTCATAATCGAAGCTCGCAGTGCTAAACATTAATTCCCTTAATTCTTCAGAACCGCCTGTACTCAAGTCGACATATTGCGTATCAGCGCTAATGTCTTGCGTACTGATTTGTGTAACAGCATTGTATACTTCTAGATCCGCAGAAGAAATGGCCAGTTCTAAATTATCCGTAGTATCAATTGCAACTAGACTCGTTCCTGATCCGGGAGAGGTAAGTGACGTTATTTTAAAGCCGATACTGTTTGGTAGGGTAATGTTTACCAATGATTCCGTATCGCTACCGGTACCGCCATTTGCAGCGATATTATTTATCGCGTACGTTAAAATGGTCGCTCCAGTAGATGAGTTAACCAAATCGATACCCATACTGACAGGGACGGGCCAGTCATTGGTTAAGCCTAAGGTTAATGTTCCATTTGAAAATGATGCACTTGTGAAAGTTCCAAATCCACTACCGCCATACGTACCAACATTTGTTTCACTCAACGGTGGAAAAAGTGAATTGCTACCATGAGCGGATGAAATAGCTGATAAACCGGCATCTGCGGCAACCGCACCTAATGCGATATCTTGAGTCAATGAAACATTAGTAACTGCGATCGTACCCATCGATATACTACTATTGGACGGGGATTGTGCCGGTAGACTTATAAGGTCATTAACGTCGATACCAAAAACACTGTCCTGCGCTACTATGACTTTATAGGTGGTATTGTCATCAAAAATGAGTGAACTATCAGGGATCAGTAAATGATCCATAGTTAGACCAATCTCCCCTAATGGCAAGGCGACAACGGGTGCAGCAGTGATGTCAATGGCTGTAGGGTCAACTACGTCCGATTGACAGCTGCTTAAGGCCATCATGGCCAAAAACGCGGATACAAATAGGTTTTTCATTGGTTGGGTTTATAAATTCTGTGCAAGATAAGAATTACCATTGCGGCGTGAAAAGGCTAGGGTAATAATTCAGTCAAATAACCTTTTAGCGCAGCGACTTGTTGGGCCATAATGTAACCTGTGAATAATTGCTGTAAGCCTCTCAATAACATTAATATAACTAAAAGAGAATTGCCTTCAAAGGATAAACCCAAGGCATGTGCAACAAATAAAGCGATGATAAGGGTACTGACGATGATGAATTCTCTGAGATTTTTATTAAAACTATCTAGCTTGGCTGCTTTAAAGCGCGCATCTCGCCATTGTGTTGTTGTAGTCGCATTTTCTTCAAGGTTTGCTTGAAGCGCACTGACTTTTTCATGCGAAGCATCCTGTTGCTTTTTAAGAATACGCATGGGAAAGAGCCAAAGGAGTAAAATACTGAGTATAATGATTCCGAACGAAGGAAACAGCGCGATACCGGCTAGGGTAAATAGGATGCCAGGCAGTAGCTGTGACCAACCGACGAGTAAAAAATTGATGCTCTGGACACTTTTGCCAAAGACAGTCTTCATCTTCTCTCGCTCAGAGTCAGTGGAATTTACTCTAAAATCCGCTAACAAGCGTATGCGTGTTGATGCGTTAACGTATTGACTATAGATTCCAATAAGCAATCGAATCAGCAGAAGAAGCATTAAGGCAATAACATAGTGCCCCAAGTCAACTTTTGTATTGCCGAGGGCAACATGCCCACTTCCTAAAAATAAGGTTCTGATTAGTGGAAGTGATAGAAGAATAGGAAGCGTTTCGAGGATGCCGCTGATTCCAGTTATAGCAAGTACCCATCCCAACGAAGGTATATTCTTTCGTTGACGATAAAACTTTACCGCTAGGGCTATGCTGTTTGAGTTAATCATTCCAAATTGGAATTTTTTACAATTTCAATACCGTAACCACTAACACCTATTCGTTTGATTGGGTTGTTCGTTAGTAAGTCGACCTTTCTGATACCTAGATAATGAATGATTTGAGCTCCTATACCAAAGTCACGAGTGTCCTTAGTAAAGCTAGGTTTTGTGCTATCTGTAACCTTTTTGAAGGAACGAATTCTATTTAATAAGCGGTCACCATTTGGCTCTTGATTCATGTAAATTATCGCACCGCGTTTCTTCAAAGCAATGCCTTTTAATGCCTTTTCTAACCGCGAACTTTCATTGCTAGTAAGTAGGTGGAAAATATCATTTGCAACACCTGCACTGTGAATGCGAACAGGCACGACATCTTCGAGCTCCCATTCACCCATGGTAAGTGCAATATGGACTTGATGGTTCGTTTTTTGTTCAAATGCATGAAGCGTAAATTCCCCATGTGGGGTACTTATTTGGACCTTTTCTTCCGGTTCAATAAGACTCTCTTTAGACATTCGATAGGCGACAAGATCTTCAATAGTGATAATCTTCAGATCGTGTTTAACCGCGATTTGTTTGAGTTGTGGCAGTCGGGCCATAGTTCCGTCTTCATTCATGATCTCAACAATCACACCTGCAGGTGCTAAACCAGCAAGTCTTGCTAAGTCTACAGCTGCTTCAGTGTGTCCCACGCGACGTAGTACACCACCGTCTTTAGCAATGAGCGGGAATATGTGTCCTGGTCTTGCTAATTGGTCTGGAGTTATTGCAGGATCTACCAATGCCTTTACAGTCATGTAACGATCATAAGCGCTTATACCAGTGGTACAACCTGCACCTATGCGGTCTATACTCACTGTAAAAGCCGTATTGTTTGGATCGGTATTGTTTGATACCATTGGAGGTAGGTCCAGTTCATTCGCCCTTCCCCTCAAAATAGGTGTGCAAATCAATCCTCGACCTTCAGTAGCCATGAAATTTATCATTTCTGGGGAGACCAATTCTGCCGCTGCAACGAAATCGCCTTCATTTTCACGGTCTTCATCATCAACGACAATAACAACTTTGCCTTTGGCAATATCTTCTAATGCTTCTTCTATGCTATTAAGACTCATGCTGATTTCTCTTTGTGGGTTGCCAAACACTTGATTTTACTCCTTTCAAATACCTAAGGAAGCCAATAAAAAGCGCTGCATTCATCGCGTAAAAATACGCTAAAGGTGTTGCCAATCCGAAGGACATTAGAATAAACTGCGAAATTGGAAGACCAATGAGTACGATACTTAGAATCAGCCAATGTGAAGTAAAGAGTCCTACGATAAGAGCGATAAGGTAAAGATGCGGGGTCAACCAGCGCAATACCTTATGCATTAGAAAAAGAACTCCAAAAGGGTAGGGGCGCTTGAATAGCAATGGGTAGAATCGAATTAAATTCTGCCAATTTCCAATACTGATACGAATCTTTCTCTTGTACTCTTCACCTAACGACGAGCTTACATCCTCTAATCCAATGGCAGCTTCATTAAACAATACCTTTTGATCCCGTGCTATAAGCTGTACGGTTTGAAAGAAATCTTCCATGAAAGTATTAGGAGGAATAGGCTTCCAAAAGGATTTTTTCATACTGTAAAGCCCACCTTCCATTCCAAAGCAAATGCCGTGTTTTCTGCTTTCGGCACGACGAATGGCATTTTCAAGCGATAAGTATGCTTTCTCAGTGGACGCTGTGCTGTTAGTGACACCGCCTGCTTCATAGACCAGCGTGCCTGCAACGGCTGTTGCTTTTTGAAGCGCGATTGGGCGAACGAGCTCCTCAATAGTGGTCTCTTTGAATAAAATATTCGCATCCGTAGCGATGATTACCTCAGCAGTAGTCCGTTCAACTAATAGATTGATAGTTGCCGATTTACCTGAACGAATGTCGTTAACATGAAGATTAAGCTGTGGGAACTCACTTTGTAAATTACGTATGATGTCATCAGTTCCGTCATTACTCAAGTCACTACCTATCCAAACTGAAAGCAGACCAATAGGGTAGTTGGTACGATAGATACTCCGAATCTTAGCCTCAATAATTGCTGATTCATTGTATGCAGCAAAGACAACACTAACTGAAGGAGGAGTGAATTCGCCGGTGAAATCCACAGGCTTTCCCGGAAAGATTAATTGCCACACCGGATAAACAACATAAGTCAACGCGATCAAGCCTAGGGCTGAGAGGGAAATTATAACTGCTATATTGACCATGCCGATGTTATGTTTTCCTGGATAGACTTTGGACCAAAACTACTTAGTATATGTCGATTAGCTTCCATGCCAAGTGCTGTTGCATTCTCTGGATTGGTCAAGAGCTCGATAAGTGCAGAAGCAAATTCTTCTGCAGAATCTGCGAGTAACACACCCTGACTGCTTTCGTTGAAAAGTCCTTCAGCACCAATTCGTGTGCTCACCATTGGAATGGCCCAGGAAGCATTCATTATCATTTTGATTCGAATGCCAGAACCGGCTAATAGCGGTATAATTGCAACGCCGTGAGTTTTAGCAAATTCTTCTGCATCGGGCACCCGGCCGTGCACTATGTAGTTCTTTCTTTCTTCGCTTTGGAGGTGTTGCGGTGGATTGTTGCCTGCAATGTGAAATGTAGCATTCGGAATTTTTTCGAGAACAGTAGGCCATACCGAAGTTAAAAACCAATTTAAACCTTGCAGATTGGGTTCCCAGTCCAATGCGCCGAGGTGAAAGCAAGCCAAAGGGATTAAATTTGATACTGGTTCTTGTTGCTGTATGGAAACGGTTATAGCAGTAGTTTTTCGGTTAAACTTCTCAAACCACTTTTTGTCTTCCTCGCTAATGCTCCAGACAGAATTTATATTTTCAACCAATCCAATTTCAAATTTCTTTAACCGCTTACTTTGAAGCGTCAAATACCAATTTTTTACGGGATTTAGACCGGCTTCACTGGTTCTCTCCCAGATTTTGTGTTCTAAATTATGCGCCCGCAAAGTGCAATGATTTCCTATTCTTTTTGCATCGTTTAAGTAATAGCCCATAAAAGCACCTTCTAAAAGAACAAAGTCGAATTGATTCTTTTCAAAACCACGCAACCAATCAATCATGGGCTTTACGAAGAATCGGATAGAATGGTAGGGTGCACGTGAGAAGAAAAGATTGTTTAATGCCGAATAAATCGTGGGAGAGGTATTCACATTAAAAATTTTAAAGTCGATGGCTCTCGCGATGTCAATAGGAATATCCTTTGGGTCTTTAAAATGTTTTTTAGTATTCAATGCACCATAAGTGATTTCAAAAGTCTGTAACGCTAATACATCTTCGAGAAGTCTTGCCATGGCAATAGAGCTGCCGTCTTGAGACGGATATGGCACCTTATTTGAAAGTATTAGAAGCTTCTTCACTATGATTTTTTAGAGTTTAATCGAGCCATTATTTTACTGAACCATTCGCCAGAGACAAGGGCAGTATCGCTCGAAGCACTTTGCGTAAGCCAAAGCGCGATAGGAGCGAGAATTAGAGAGGGTAACCAAATGGCTATAGCAGGATCTAGCAAAAGCTCTCTACCCATTTTTTCAAATGTGGTATTTAAAATGTGAAATATTAAGAAGGCGATAGTGGATATAACTAAAGGTAAGCCGATCCCGCCTTTGCGAATAATACTGCCAAGTGGAGCTCCAATGAAGAACATAATCAAGACACTAGCGCCAAGTGCAAATTTCTTGTAGTATTCGAGGTAATGACGTACTCTCGTTTCTCTACGCCAATTCATCTCGCGCTGCATTTGCTTTAAGTAATCAAGATTACTTCGTGCAAGCCTTATGGCATTTTGAGAGGCTCTGAGTCGCATACCACTAAGTAAGTTGCCCATAACATTGTCCTTTGTAATATCTGTGGATACGCCACTAGCCACATCGATGTAATCGAATTTATATTTTCCTTTCAAATTTTTAGTGAAGTTTTGCTGACGTTCTACAATCTGTAGAGCGAGAGTATCCGCAGTTTCTTTCAACTGCAGGGTATTCATCATCATAAAATCTTTGCGGCGGGTCTTATATAAGTCGGCATTGCTGAAGTTAGTGAGAGGGAAACGGAGGTAAGCTGTGTCGAAGGCGCTTCGTGCCCAAGGCATTTTCTGCCGCTCTTCACGAAATTTCTTATCAATGTCCTCGTAGGTAGCGCCGTTGTGGAGTTCAATTTCGAGATATTGATCGTCAGCGATTGGACGCATCATTCCAGTGGCAGCAGTCAGTACCTTTAGATTTCCTTTCTTGGCTTCCTTGTGATCATAGATATAGATGTCGTTAAGCAATTGCTCTCCTTCACCTTCTTTACTACCTATTTTGATACTATAGCCTTGAAACCCGTTGTAAAAGATGCCTGGTGTAATGTGAAACGCCGGCTTACTCTTAGAAATATTGATCAGGAGGCTTTGACCTTTTAGATTAGCAACGGGTATCACGTTATTGTAGAAATAAAACGCTCCAAAGGCAATTGCAATGTTTAGTATAATCAGCGAACGTATGCCACGAAAAAGAGAAATACCTGAACTTTTCATTGCCGCGAGCTCATAATGCTCGCCAAAGTTTCCAAACGTTAGAAGCGACGCGAACAACACGCTTACCGGGAGTGCAAATGGTACGACGCTAGCTGCCCAGTAAAACAATAGTTCGAGTAAAACGTACCATTCGATTCCTTTTCCCGCTAGGTCATCTACATATTTCCAAACCATTTGCATCAAAAAGAAAAAGACCATGATGCCTAGCGTAGGTATCAATGGTCTGATGAAACTTCTTAAGACGTAAAGGTCTAGTTTTTTCATTCGTTTTTACAGACGATAAAAGCCTTCAAATTCACTGGAATTGATATTAAACATCTCTTTATCTAAAGGAACGTCTATCTCGTAGGAGTCAACACTAAACACTGTTTTAACGCCGTTAGTGCCGTACTGCGTATAGTTTTCTAGGAGGAGACTTTTAACGTCGATACCAATGAGTATTTCTTTTACTTCTTCACTAGCAACGGGACGAAGAGCAACATATTGTATGGTTCTGCCATTATTTCCAACTTCTTTACCGGCCATTTTATAGCTGTAACCGCTTTGATAGTTTTTAAGGATATCAGCAGGACTTAGTGAGGTTTCTTCATCCGAAGCTGTGGTTTCAATTTCTTCATCTTCAGGATAGATTAAATATGCTTTTGATGCGTCAGATAGGAATTCAAAGGCGTCAGTCTTAACTCGTACTTTCTCTCCCATAGCGAACAGCTCGCCCTTAGAAGAACGCTCTTTCATGCCGCCATTGCTTGGTGCACCAATAGTATTGGTAAAAGCGATATGTTGCGTTTCGAGCGTAAGGGTGTGCTCGTAAACCTCATTGAGCAAATCCTTTGCAGTATTGTGCGTTTGAGCCTGAACTAAAAAGGGAAAAAGAAGTAGAGCGAATAATTTCATATCGGCGAATTTACGCATCTCCTTTCAATTTCTGTTCCAAAGCGATTTCATCGGGTACTAAAACTTGTCGGGCTTTCGATCCTTCAAAAGGTCCCAAGATTCCCGCAGCCTCTAATTGGTCAACTATACGACCTGCTCTATTGTAGCCTAACTTTAACTTTCTTTGAATCATAGAGGTCGATCCTTGTTGCGTTTGAACGACTAATCGAGCTGCGTCCATGAATAACGAATCACGGTCAGAAGGATCGATATCTCCAACACCACCACCTTCTTCACCGACATATTCAGGCAATTGATATGCTGTAGGATATGCCTGTTGATTGCCTATGAAATCGCATATTTCTTCAACTTCAGGAGTATCTACAAAAGCACATTGAAGTCGAACTAAGTCTGAACCCTGAGAAAATAACATATCTCCCTTACCTATAAGCTGATCCGCACCCCCAGCATCAAGAATGGTTCGGGAATCTATTTTAGAGGTCACCCTGAAGGCTGCTCTTGCAGGAAAGTTTGCTTTTATGATACCCGTAATCACATTTACAGAAGGACGCTGTGTTGCTACGATTAAGTGGATTCCAATGGCTCTGGCAAGTTGTGCTAAGCGAGCAATGGGCATTTCAACTTCTTTACCGGCAGTCATGATAAGATCCGCAAATTCGTCAATCACCAAAACGATGTAGGGCAAAAATTTATGTCCTTCTTCAGGATTTAGGCGCCGTGAGATGAATTTAGCATTGTATTCCTTGATGTTTCTAACCATTGCAGACTTCAAGAGCTCATACCTGTTGTCCATTTCAATACACAATGAATTGAGCGTGTTAATCACTTTGGCGGTATCAGTTATTATAGCTTCATCGGTATCCGGAAGTACGGCGAGATAATGACGTTCAATTTTATTGTAGAGTGTTAGTTCTACTTTTTTGGGATCGACCAAAACAAACTTTAACTGGCTAGGATGCTTCTTGTATAAGAGCGAGGTTAAGATGGCGTTTAAACCAACAGATTTACCTTGACCGGTAGCACCTGCCATTAAAAGGTGCGGCATTTTTGCCAAGTCAAAAATGAAATTTTCATTAGTAATGGTCCGCCCCATCGCTACTGGCAGTTCCATGTTAGATTCCTGGAATTTCTTGCTAGCAATAACCTGTCGCATACTTACGACTTGTGGATTTGCGTTAGGTACCTCTATTCCTATGGTTCCTTTGCCCGGAATGGGTGCAATTATTCGAATACCCAGTGCGGCTAAACTTAATGCAATGTCGTCTTCAAGATTTTTGATTTTCGAAATACGAATACCTGCTGCCGGCACTATTTCATAGAGTGTAACGGTTGGACCAATGGTAGCTTTAATTTCCTTAATCTCAATATTGTAGTTCTTTAGGGTATCAACAATTCGATTTTTATTGGCCTCAATTTCTTCTTTATCAAATGTGATTTTCCCGTCTCCGTAAGGTTGTAACAGATCAATTTTAGGCAATTGAAACTTACTCAGATCTAGAGTAGGGTCGTATTCCCCGAAATCCTTGACTTTCTTATTAATCGACTTGTCGTCTTCGATGGCTTCTTGATTCACAGCAACTACTACGTCAAGCGCAGTAGAATCCGCATTCTTCTCTTCATCCGGTGTTGCTTTCGGCGTTACAGTTGGCTGCGAAGCAAGTGCTGGTTCAGGAAGTTTTTCTTCTTCTGGTTCTGGGGCCAATTTTAGGCTTTCACTTGCTAAATATGTTTCAGGTTCTGGAGTAATTTCACCGGAAGCATCCTGATTGGTTTCGATAAGCTCGTCTTCGGTTGATTGCATCGGCTTGGGAGCACGCCAATCAAAAGTGAGCGATCTTATTTTAAGTGCAACAACGATATAAAGAATTGCAACTGTAAAGAGTACGAGAAGTACGCCCATTCGGCCCAAATAAAGAGCAAGTTTTAAATAAAGATAAAAGCCGGACAATCCAGATAGGAGCGTGGGGTGTTCGTTTGCTAGCCATCCTAAGAATATAGAAATCAGCAGGGTATTGACTAAGAAGTGGTTAAAGAGTACCCATGGTCGGATACGTTTTAGGGCGAAGGCATGTTTAAGGCCATAAAGCATTAACCAAAGCGGAAGGAGTAACCCAGTTAGACCAAAACCTTTAAGAACCAGGAGCGTCCCAACCGCGTTTCCAAGTCTTCCAAAAATGTTCCCTACATAGCCTGGATTAGTGAAGGTTCCACTTGAAGTTGTGGACAAACTAAAGTCTTGTGCCCAATTTTGGTAATAACTAAGAATTGCAATACCGGTAAAAAAACCAATCATCACTACTAAGAGAGAGCCGAAAATTTTCGTTGTGGGATCATCTGTAATTTCCTTAGTATCAGCAGTTAGCTGCTTGAATTGAACAGAGAACTTTGACGGTTCTTTTCGTGTCTTCTTAGTGGATTTTTTTGCCATGGGTGTCGGTGTGTTGTACTTTCAAAAATAAGCTTGTAGTGGTTAGTAAACTCGGGCCTTTCAATAGCGTTATCAACACATTAAAGCCTTATTTTCGCATTTCAAACAGTTTTTCATGCAAATTCTACCAGAAATTCAAAACGAATACGGGCGTTTAGACACTGTAGTTGTTGGTTTGGCATCAAAAATGGGTGGTGTTCCGGGATTGGAGGAATGCTATGATGCACGCAGTTATGAGTCTGTCAAGTTGGGCATGTTCCCAAAAGAAGAGTCATGTAGTTCGCAGCTAAAGAGTTTGATTACTATCCTGGAAAAAAACGGAGTAAAAGTCATATACCCCTCATTGATTCATTCATTGAATCAAGTATTTTCAAGAGATATTGCTTTCGTTATTGAGGATCAATATATTATTCCCAATGTCATTGCTGACCGGACCAAGGAGCGCGATGCGATGGCTGAAATTGAAGAAAACATTCCGTCGTGGAATATTATCATGATGCCAAGCGGTTGCTTTGCAGAGGGCGGAGATATTATTGTGGATAATGACCATGTATTTGTCGGAGTAAGTAACGATGAAACGTTCGACCGCTTTAAAACGGCACGGACGAATTTTAGGGGAATGGATTATTTAGCAGATGAATTTCCGGCTAAAGATTTCAAAGGGTTTGAGCTGCACAAGGACGATCGTGATCCTCTGAAGGGGTCCTTGCATTTAGATTGTGCCTTTCAGCCCATTGGTGGTGGAGCGCTTATCGCACCGCATTTGTTTAAAAACGAATCGGATGTAAAGTGGTTAATTGAACGATATGGGGAAACGAATGTATACTGTTGTTCGCCTGAAGAGGCCTACTCGCTCGCTACTAATGTATTTAGCTTTAGTCAAAAGGATATTATAGTATCGGAAAAATGTGAGGCCATACAATACTGGTTGAGGGAACGAGGATTAAATGTGCACAGTATTGTGTACGATGAAATAGTTAAAATGGGTGGTTTACTAAGATGTACAACCATGCCTTTAAAGCGCGTGTAAATGACAAAAAATGCGACAAATACATTGTTGATGGTACGACCCGTTGCGTTCGCTTTGAATGAACAAACGGCCGTAGACAACTTCTATCAAAAGAAGGGAACCAGCGAACAAAATGCTCAAAAACTGGCCTGTGAGGAGTTTGATGGATTCGTCAAAAATTTACGGGCTCAGGGTGTTTTGGTCGAAGTCTTAGAAGACACGTTAATTCCGCATACACCCGACAGTATTTTTCCAAACAATTGGATCAGTATGCACGAGGATGGGCGTATCGCCTTGTACCCAATGAAAGCAGAAAACAGAAGACTGGAGCGGAGACCTGATATTTTTGAGGAACTGAAACGTCGGGGATATAAAATTGGCTCGACCGTAGATTATACATCATCGGAGAGCGAAGATATTTACTTAGAAGGTACCGGTTCTATGGTGCTGGATCACGATGCTAAAATTGCCTACTTAGCGAAGTCACAGCGCGCAGATGAAGGATTATTCCGAACATTTTGTGCGGACTTTGACTACACACCCGTTGTCTTTACTGCATATCAAAATACTCCGGATGGTATAGGGAAGATCTATCATACGAATGTGATGATGTGCGTAACGGACAAATATGTATTGGTTTGTTTGGATACTATTCATGATTCAATTGAGCGGGCTGGAGTAGAGACTGCCATACGTAATAGCGGAAAACAGGTTCTAGAAATAAGCGTGGCACAAAAAAGTAATTTTGCCGGAAACATGCTGCTTGTCAAAGGAACTGCGAACCAACTAATTTTAGTGATGAGTTCAAGTGCTTACAGCTCACTAACTGCAGAACAAATTGACTTTATACAGCAATACCACACCATCCTTAACAGCGATTTGCATACCATTGAAACGCTTGGTGGAGGCAGTGCACGTTGCATGTTGGCTGAAATATATTTGACAAAAACGGCATAAATGAGTTTAGAACAAAACATAAGTAAAGCGCTCAATGAGCTCTATGGTGTTCAGGTACAGCCGGAGCTTCAAGAAACGCGAAAAGAATTCGATGGTGATGTTACTCTGGTAGTTTTCCCATTCGTTCGTGCGGCTAAAAAGAAACCTGAAGAAGTAGCAGAAGAATTGGGGGTGAAGCTGTTAGAAATGTCTGCTGTGGCTGGTTACAACGTAGTAAAAGGGTTCTTAAACTTAAGTTTAGATCGCGGGGTATATGTAGACCAATTCAAAACCTTTGCATCAGATCCTCGTTTTGGCCTCCCTGACCCGGGATCAAAAGGATCATATATTGTGGAATACAGTTCGCCGAATACAAATAAACCTCTGCACCTGGGGCATATTCGAAATAATCTTCTAGGCTATTCTGTTGCTGAGATTTTAAAGGCCAATGGTATTGATGTATCTAAGGTACAGATTATCAATGACCGAGGCATTCATATTTGTAAGTCTATGCTGGCTTGGCAAGAATATGGTAATGGCGAAACACCGGATTCCTCAGGATTGAAAGGAGATCATTTGGTGGGCAAATACTACGTCAAATTTGATCAGGTTTATAAAAAAGAGATCAAGGCACTAATAGCTGAAGGTAGAACTGAAGAGGAAGCTAAAAAACAAGCACCATCACTATTAAAAGCACAAGAGATGCTTTTGAAATGGGAGCAAGGAGATACTGATATAGTAGCGCTTTGGAGAACTATGAACGAATGGGTGTATAGCGGTTTTAATACCACATACGCGAAATTGGGAGTAGACTTTGATAAGAACTATTACGAAAGCCAAACCTATGTCCTTGGTAAAGACGATGTCGCCAAGGGACTGGAATCGGGCGTCTTCTATAAGAAAGAAGATGGATCTGTTTGGATTGATCTTGAGAGTGATGGTTTAGATCACAAATTGGTCCTTCGAAGTGACGGTACTAGCGTTTACATGACGCAGGACATCGGTACGGCCATTCAGCGATTCAAGGATTTCCAGGCAAAGGGGATGACCTATGTCGTTGGAAATGAGCAGGATTATCATTTTAAAGTGCTCTTTTTGATATTATCGAAACTGGGCTATGCATGGGCGGAGCAACTGCATCATTTAAGCTATGGTATGGTCGATCTTCCTTCAGGTAAAATGAAAAGTAGAGAAGGTACCGTAGTGGATGCCGATGATTTAATCGATGGAATGGTGGCGGATGCCGAAAGTATTTCAAAAGAATTAGGCAAATTAGACGGTCTCGAGGAAGCGGAACAACAAGAGCTTTTTACCACACTGGGCTTAGGTGCATTAAAATACTTTATTTTAAAAGTCGATCCAAAAAAGCGCATGCTTTTCAACCCTGCTGAAAGCATAGACTTTAACGGACATACAGGTCCCTTTATACAGTACGCACATGCACGAATTCAAAGCCTCCAGCGCAAGGCACCGCAAGGCATAGTATTGGATTGGACAGCTTTGACCCCGAACGAGGATGAAACTATAGTAATTAAAGCGCTACTTCAATATCCAGATGTAGTTGACCAGGCGGCTAGAAACTTTTCTCCGGCAGTTTTAGCTAACTATACTTATGAATTGGTCAAGAAATACAATGGATTTTATCAAAATAATAGCATTTTAAAAGCGGAAACCGAACAAAGCATAGTCTTCCGTTTGTTGTTGAGTGAGAAAGTAGGTGAAGTGATTAAGGCTTCGATGAATTGCTTGGGTATCCAAGTGCCAAATAGAATGTAAGATGAGTAATGAAGTAAGGGCCTTAGCGCCAAATAACGTTTGGAATCACTTTGCAGATTTAAATGCAGTTCCGCGTCCGTCTAAAAAGGAAGAGCGTGTGATTCAGTTCATGGTCGATTTCGGCCACAAACTCAACCTACCCACTGAGGTGGATCATATTGGAAATGTATTCATTCGTAAGCCGGCGTCTGTTGGAATGGAAGACAAGACTCCGGTGGTATTACAGGCCCATCTTGATATGGTTCATCAAAAGAATAATGACACCATATTTGACTTTGATACGGAAGGGATTAAGATGTTGGTCGAAGGTGATTGGGTAAAAGCACAAGGTACAACTCTTGGATCTGATAATGGTATGGGTGTGGCCTTTATAATGGCAGTATTATCTTCAGATAACATCGCACATCCGGCTATTGACGCTCTCTTTACGATAGACGAAGAAACAGGAATGACTGGAGCATTGGAGCTCAAAGGAGGAATGTTAAACGGCAAGATTCTATTGAACATCGATACTGAGGACGACGACGAATTGACCATTGGTTGTGCAGGTGGTATAGATGTTACTGCTACACATACGTTTGACATGGAACCCATACAAACTGATGCGACTGCTTATGAGATTACTATCAAGGGGCTGAATGGAGGACACAGTGGAATGGACATTCATAAAGGATTGGGTAATGCAAATAAACTAATGAACCGTTTGCTTGATCGTTTGGGCGATGAGATCCAATTGATTGCCTTAGATGGAGGAAGCCTGCGCAATGCTATTCCAAGAGAGAGTATTGCTCATGTTTTATGGAACGGTAGTGAAGATTCTTTCGAAGAGGTAATTACCCGAGTTGGAGAAGAATTTATAGATGAACACGCCACCACAGATTCAGATATTGAGATCAGTTGCGAATCCATAGACCGTCCAGAAGCGGCGCTTTCTATGGAGGCAACCCAATCAATCATTAGTGCAATTTATGCTTGCCCAAATGGGATTTATCGCATGTCTCCAGATATAGCCGGTTTAGTTCAGACGTCGAATAATCTCGCTCGAGTAGCTTTAAAGGATGGTGATTTTACGGTGATGTGTCTTACGCGAAGTGCAGTAGAGACCGAGAAGATGGATCTGGCACGTGGAATACAGCGGATTTTTGAAACTGTAGGATGTGCTGTTGATTTAAGCGGTGATTACCCGGGTTGGGCACCGAATCCTAAAAGCAATATTCTTACCACCATGAGCGGGTTGTACCGTGAGCTCTTTAAGGATGAACCTAAAATTCAAGCATGTCATGCTGGACTAGAATGTGGAATTTTAGGAACCAACTATCCTGAAATGGAACTGATTTCATTCGGTCCAAATATTCGTGGAGCACATTCGCCGGACGAAAAATGCCAGATCAGTTCAGTTCAGAAGAGTTGGAAGTTCTTTTTAGCGACTTTAGAAAATATACCAAACGTTTAAGCACATGTTTGAAAGTTTAAGTGACCGTTTACAAGGTGCCTTTGATATTCTCAAAGGGAACAATAAGATAACTGAATTAAACATCGCGGATAGTGTAAAGCAAATCCGTCGTGCTTTAGTAGAGGCTGATGTTAGTTTTAAAATTGCAAAAGACTTTACCAATACGGTTAAAGCAAAAGCCCTAGGTCAAGGCGTTATTACTGCGGTCAAGCCAGGTCAAGCTATGGTGAAGATTGTTCGTGATGAGATGGCAGAATTGATGGGCGGTCAGGCAGAAGGTTTGAACCTTACTGCATCACCTTCGATTATACTCATGGCGGGTCTTCAGGGATCTGGTAAGACGACGCACAGTGCGAAATTAGCCAATTATTTACTACGCAAGAAATCACGTAAGCCACTGTTGGTAGCTTGTGATGTCTATAGACCTGCTGCAATCAATCAATTGCAGGTATTGGGAGAGCAACTAGGCATAGAGGTCTACGCTGAAGTTGGAAATCAGGATCCCGTTAGTATCGCAGAGAACGCGGTAAAGCACGCCAAAAGCAAAGGTTACAACACGGTCATCGTAGATACTGCGGGTCGCTTGGCTGTTGATACTGCAATGATGGATGAAATAGGCCAGATACACAAAGCCGTAGCTCCTCAAGAAACCTTGTTTGTAGTGGATGCAATGACGGGTCAAGATGCTGTGAATACTGCCAAAGCATTTAACGATGTTTTAGATTTTGAAGGCGTAATTCTAACAAAACTCGACGGCGATACTAGAGGAGGTGCAGCGTTAACTATTAAATCGGTAGTCAATAAACCGATCAAGTTTATTGGTACTGGCGAGAAAATGGAGGCTTTAGACGTCTTCCATCCGGACCGTATGGCTGACCGTATCCTAGGAATGGGGGATGTAGTGAGTCTTGTGGAGAAAGCGCAGGAACAATTTGATGAAGAAAGTGCTCGGAAAATGAGCAAAAAAATCTCTCAGGATGCATTCGGTTTCGATGATTTTATGGAGCAAATCCAGCAAATCAAGAAGATGGGGAATATGAAAGATTTAATGGGGATGATTCCAGGAATGGGAAAAGCCTTAAAAAATGTGGATATAGACGATGACGCCTTCAAGCATATTGAAGCAATGATTAATTCCATGACTCCTGCAGAACGACAGCAGCCAGATACCATTAACGGATCACGCAGAAAACGTATTGCTTCCGGTTCTGGTCGAACTGTTCAGGATGTAAACAACTTATTAAAGCAGTTTACAGACATGCGTAAAGTCATGAAGATGATGCAAAGTGGCGGTGGTAAACGTGGAATGATGAATATGATGCGTGGAATGCGCTAAAGAATAAGGTATGGTAGTTTTAGACGGTAAGGTAACCTCAGCCAAAATCAGACAAGAATTGGCCATTGAGGTCAAAGATTTAAAGGAACGAGGGAAAAAGATCCCACATCTAGCGGCAATTTTAGTAGGAGAAGATGGGGCTTCTAGAACTTATGTAAATGCCAAAGTACGCGATTGTGAAGAGGTTGGTTTCGGTTCGACGTTGATTAAGCTTCCAGCAGAAACTACAGAGGCTGAGCTTCTGAAGGCCATAGGTAAGCTAAATAAAGACGAGGACATTGACGGGTATATTGTTCAACTCCCATTACCTAAGCATATCGATGAAACTAAAGTATTGTTAGCCGTAGATCCAAAAAAAGATGTGGATGGATTTCATCCGCAAAATGTTGGTAAAATGACACTGAATCTTCCCACATATATTCCTGCCACACCGCAAGGAATTGTGGAATTATTACGTCGCTATGAAGTTCCTACTGAGGGTAAGAATTGTGTCGTAATTGGTCGCTCGCACATTGTAGGTTCTCCTATGTCCATTTTATTGAGTCAGCATAATTACCCCGGAAATTGTACAGTAACACTTTGCCACAGTCGTACTCAAAACCTTGAGGAAATTTGCCGAAATGCAGATATTATCGTTGCAGCACTGGGTCGACCAGGGTTTGTAACGGCGGACATGGTTAAGGAAGGTGCATGTGTCATTGATGTAGGGATTACGAGAGTAGACGATAGTAGCAAAAGAAGCGGCTTTCGATTGCTTGGTGATGTTGACTATGATGCGGTGGCACCGAAATGCAGTTTTATAACGCCTGTTCCAGGAGGAGTGGGTCCAATGACTAGAGCTGCCTTGATGATGAATACCATGAAGGTAACAGAGCTAGAGGCCTAAGTGAAAGATATCCAAACGTCATCGAGCTATCAGCAATCGGACATTAGAGACGGATTAGTCGTGCCTCTAATGGAAGAGTTCTATACTATACAGGGGGAAGGCTTTCATACCGGTAAAGCCGCTTATTTTATTAGAATAGGTGGGTGTGATGTAGGCTGCCACTGGTGCGATGTGAAAGAAAGTTGGAATCCAGATAGTCATCCACCAACACCCATCGAGGCCATTGTGGTCAATGCAAAGAAATACAGTTCTACTGTAGTCATCACCGGAGGGGAGCCATTGACGTGGAACATGGAGCCATTAGTTTCTTCACTAAAATCGCAAGGTATGCAGGTTTATGTCGAAACTTCTGGAGCTTACAAACTCACTGGCGATTGGGACTGGATTTGTCTCAGTCCCAAGAAAACAGCCAAACCTATGGAAGCTTACTACAGAGCTGCGCATGAGTTAAAGGTGATCGTTTACAATCAAAACGACTTTAAGTGGGCAGAGGAGCACGCTGCCAAGATGCATGATGGCTGTCAATTGTTTTTGCAACCTGAATGGAGTAAACGTGATGAAATGATGCCTTATATCGTTGATTATGTGATGACCAACCCAAAGTGGAAGGTGAGTTTGCAGACCCATAAATACATGCACATTCCTTAAATTATGGCTAAGGTACTATCAGTAACAGAAGCGGTTGATGTTTTGCTTCAAGGGCAAATTGTAGGTTTACCTACAGAGACTGTTTACGGTTTAGGTGCTGATGCTACCAATGAGGAAGCAATAGCTAAAGTTTTTAAGGCTAAGAACAGACCGATTTTTGATCCGCTGATTGTTCATGTTCCTTCTCTAGCAGCCGTTAGAGAGATTGCGGAATTATCCAATGATGCGGAACAGCTTTTCCTTGCTTTCAGTCCAGGTCCGTTAACCATAGTTCTACCAAAAAAGAAAACGATTCCAGATCTCGTAACGAGTGGACATAATACCGTTGCAGTAAGAATTCCGGCGCACCCTGTGATGTTAAACGTTCTGCAATCAAGTGGTCTTTACATTGCTGCGCCAAGCGCAAATCCGTTTGGTTTTGCATCTCCTACAACAGCCAAGCACGTATTAGATCAATTAGGTTCCATGATTTCAGGCGTAGTAGATGGGGGGCCTTGCAGCGTTGGTATTGAAAGTACCATTGTCGATATGAGTTCGGATGTACCGAAGGTCCTGCGATTGGGAGGAATGGCATTGGAACAACTACAACGAGTTCTTGGTCCCATTACTACGGAGTTAAGTTCTTCTAATCCAAGCGCCCCTGGAATGCTTACCTCTCACTATAACCCTGGAGTACCTGTCCAGTTGTTCGCTGATAGAGAAGCGCTTTTGGATGCTTTCAATTCAAATAGCAATCCAAATGGAATAGGAATTCTTTATTGGGGTGAAACGATAGCCCATAGCTGTAGCTTCAATTTGAGCGAGCGACAATCTGATTCGGAAGCGGCTTGTAATCTATTTAAAGGATTGCGATTATTAGGTGGTGCTCCAGTAACAAATATCTATGTTCACTTATTGCCTGAATACGGTTTAGGTCGAGCTGTGAATGACCGTCTTCAACGTGCTGCTAACAAATAAGTTAGAATAAGAGGTTTAGGCACCTTTTTTAATCGAAAATCTTTCTATTTTAAGGGTATGAACAAAACCCTTCTTTTTCTAGCACTTTTGTGCGGCAGTTCAGTGTATGCTCAACTTAGCGGAACAGTTGTTGATCCTCGTGGTGAGCCTATTGTAGGAGCCAGCGTATTATTGTTGAATCAATCAACACCCACAAACATTGGCACAGTAACTGATTTTGACGGGAATTGGTCCTTAAATATCTATGGAAAGAATGCTGAGAGCGCGGCCGTTCGCGTTCAAAGCATGGGGTTTCAGTCATTAGATTTTAAAACAACAGGAACGACCGGCAATAGAATCGTTTTACAACCGGATCAAAACCTGCTTAAAGAGGTCAGTGTGGTGCAACAGCGTTTGAGTGCGCAGCAAGAAAAAAGTGCCCTTACCGTAGAAAGTATGGATGCGTTGGCCATTAAAGAAAGCCCCAGTGTCAGTTTTTACGATCATTTAGGTACGCTTAAAGGTGTCGATTTGACCAGCGCGAGTATAGGATTTAAGATCATTAATACGAGAGGTTTCAATAGTACTTCTCCCGTAAGGTCACTTCAACTTATAGATGGAGTGGACAATCAAAGTCCAGGCTTGAATTTCAGTTTAGGTAATTTCCTAGGTGCACCAGATTTAGATATCGTAACTGTTGATGTAATAGCTGGGGCCAGTACCGCATTTTATGGACCCAGTGCATTCAACGGAGTGATTGCCATGCAAACGAAAGATCCTTTTCAGTTTACTGGATTGAGCGCAAGCTTGAAGGCCGGAGAGCGTAATCTTACTGAATTTTCGTTACGTTGGGCGGCGAAAGTAAATGAGAAATTTGCTTATAAAATCAATGTATTTGCACTTAAGGCGGATGATTGGGAGGCAAGCAATATGGACCCTACGGATGTGAGTAGAGACGATGCTACAAACCCTGGTGGCTATGATGCGGTGAATCGCTACGGAGATGAAGATTGGTGGGATGATGGCGGCGATTCAAAAACATTCCCTGGACTAGGAAGATTTTATCGTCCCGGTATTGAAGAGAAGCATCTAGTAGATTATGATACCGAAAACCTTAAGTTGACCACTGCATTACACTATAAGATCAAAGAAGATTTAACAGCAATTTATGCTGTCAACTTCGGTTCAGGTACGACTGTATATCAAGGAGATAACAGATACAGTCTCAAAGACATATTATTCCTTCAGAATAGGATAGAGCTACAAAAGAAGGACAAGTGGTTTTGGCGAGCCTATTCCACTCATGAAGATGCTGGCAATAGCTACGACGCTTACTTTACAGCGCTAAGAATGCAAGACAGCGTAGTATCGAATCAATCCTACAATCTGTATTACACGGGCCTTTGGAATATATTTAATAAACCAAAAGTTCGTGCCATGCCTGGGGCTCCGGCAAACAGCCTTCCTATGAGTCAGTATCAGTCTATAATGGATTCATTGATAGCAAGTAACCCGGATTTTTTCAACCAACTACACGAAGACAACAGAAATAATGTATCGATAGCTACAGCATCTGACGCCTTAGGTGCAGTTACGATTGAGGAACTAGAAAGTTTTGCAAATCAACTAATTCCCGGTACACCGGAGTTTAACAACTTGAAAAACCACATTACTTCGACTCTTTTCACAGAAGGGGGCAGCAGGTTTTACGATAAATCAGCCTTGTATCATACACAAGCTGAGCGCACCTTTACATACGACAATGGTGCAGTGGTAAGAGTAGGCGGAAACTTCCGCTTGTACACTCCAAAATCCGCAGGAACCATATTCTCAGATACAGCGGGTACCATAATTACCAATAGAGAAGCGGGTATATATGGTGGATGGGAACAATCCTTTTTGGATGAGCGACTCAAATTAAGTGCTACGGGAAGGGTCGATAAAAATCAGAATTTTAAAGCGTTGGTTTCTCCGGCAGTTTCTTCTGTTTACAAGGCCACTGAAAATCAAACCTTCCGCTTAAGTTTCTCAAGCGCTATTCGCAACCCAACATTAGCTGATCAATATCTAAACTACAATGTCGGTAGAGCGGTGCTTCTCGGTAACCTTGGCGGCTTTGATTCCCTAGTGACATTAGACAATATTGTGGATTATTTAGGTAAACCGGCGAATGAAAGGCTTTCACATGATTTTGGTTATTTCAACGTGGACGCCATACGACCTGAAAAAGTAAAAACAGCTGAGGCGGGTTACCGCGCTACCATAGGAACTCGTGTTTTTGTAGATGCGAATTACTACTACAGCCTTTATGATGACTTTATAGGATACATTATCGGAGCTGAAATAGAAGAGGGTACAACAGCTATTGACCGATTGAAATCATTACAGGTTTATCGTGTAGCAGCGAATGCGACGGAACAAGTAACTACACAAGGTTTTAGCATCGGTATGAACACATTTGTTGGGGACTATCAAACGCTAACTGGTAACTACAGTTGGAATAAACTTACCTCTGCAGTGACGGACCCCATAGTTCCAGCATTCAATACACCAGAGCACAAGTTTAACATAGGATGGAATATTCGAAATTATCCGTGGAAGAACGACAATTCAAAACTAATTGGTGCTGGTGTAAATTACAAATGGGTACAAGGTTTCGTATTTGAAGGATCACCGCAATTCACCGGTTCCATTCCGTCT
Source organism: Schleiferiaceae bacterium (assembly GCA_965204625.1). Lineage (GTDB taxonomy): Bacteria > Bacteroidota > Bacteroidia > Flavobacteriales > Schleiferiaceae > UBA10364. Next base: position 947,646 of record CBDBET010000006.1, on the reverse strand, counting down.
TACGGACTTTGTGATGCGCAGATTTCATTGACAAGAATCAAAGAAAAATCGGATAATAAGCGCACCATTACTTATAAGTTAGGAGCGAGTAATGTCCTTAATAATAAAGTATATCAAGTATTTGGGGGGCCTTTAGTTGGGAGGTTGGCCTACCTAAGTATTCAAATTAATTAATCTCTCAAAAAGAACATGCCTATGAAAAAGATTACATTTTTAATCTGCTCGTTGCTCGTATCATCCAGTGTATTTGCACAACGCTATACTACGGAGATATACAACGACAGTGAAATCGCCGTAATGTCCGATGTGAGTTACGGTGTTAATTTCAATCCCTATGTGGATTCTGCACTTTTGGGTGGAACAAACCTACAACCGTTGCAAGCCGATTTCTACATGCCATCCCCAACAGTAGATACCACATCGAACCGACCGGTAGTTATTGTTTGGCACACCGGCTCATTCCTTCCGAAAGGAGTGAACGGTTCACCGTTAGGTACACGTCAAGACAGCGCAGTTGTCGAGATGTGTCATCGTTTCGCAAAAATGGGTTATGTAAGTATTGCAGCTTCATACCGTTTAGGTTGGTTGGCAAACAGTACCAATCTAGATGTACGTCGTGGTAGTAACTTACAAGCGGTCTACTATTCTATCCAAGATGCGAAAGCGCTTGTACGCTATTTGAACTTAACCCAAATGGGTGCAGGTAACCCTTACGGAATTAATGCAAGTAATACCATTATGGTAGGACAAGGTTCAGGTGGTTATTTAACATTTGCATACGCGACTATAGACAAACATTCAGAAGTCACAGCGCCAAATAAATTTAAGTACCAGGATTCAACTGGTATCTTTGGTCAGCCTGTACTCCCTGGCGACCCGTATGTAGATACGTCCATCGTCGGTGATATCGACGGCTTTGGTGCAGAGGTAGTAGTCACTGGTCAGAATACATTAGGTTTACCAACAATGGACTACAGCTCTCCTGGTCGGAACTACATAAATCATCCGGGTATGCCTGATGATATTCTTATGACCATCAATATGGGAGGTGCTCTTGGAGATGGTGCTTGGTTGGAACAAGGCGATGTTCCGATGTTGAGTATTCATAGTAAGTTCGATTTCTTTGCACCCTATGATACAGGTATGGTTTATGTACCAATCGGTGCACAATTCTTTGCAGTAGTTAGTGTTACTGGATCATATGGCGCGATTAAAGCGGCTAACGCATTAGGGAACAATGATATTTTCTTAAACGAAAACTATACCGATGCAGTTTGGGTAGACCAACAAGCAACTAATCCTACAGGTGAAGAGTGTTTATATACTGTTGAAATTCCTCCAGCCCAAGCAGCAACTCCATGGATTGTTCATACTTCTCCTTGGAATTGGTATGATCCAAATGATCCGAATATTACATCAACTGATGCAAATCCAAATGTGAAGAGTACTTCAATAGCTTGGATGGATACAGTTATGTCATTCATAGTACCGCGTATAGCTACTGTGTTGCAAGCGGAAGGAGTACCGGCAGGTATAGTTGAAACGGCGCAATCGTTCAAGGTTTATCCAAACCCAGCCTCTGACCTAGTGGCTATCAAAGGAACGAATGGCAGTATGTTTACAAGTGTGCAAGCTTTCGACATTACCGGTAGAGTAGTGTACGCATCGGATGCCACTGGCAACAGTTTAAGCATTGATGTTTCGAATTGGAATAATGGAATCTATTTGGTGCAGATAGCAACCGAAAATGGTGTCCAAGTCAAACGTATTGTTGTAAACTAATCGACCGCGCTTAATGTTAATAGAGTCCTCATACGAACGTATGGGGACTTTTTTTTGCCATAGATTTGCCACGATAAAGGAAAACCAAATGATTAATTTCAATACGGAACTTCAAGCACTCGAGAAACTACCTATTACTGCTTTAGAGCGTGCAGCACGTTATGGTGATGGTGTCTTTGAGACCATCAGGATGCGTGAAGGTAAATTACTCTTCATAGAAGATCACTATTTCCGATTGATGGCTAGCATGCGTATTCTGCGCATGGCGATTCCTATGGAGTTTACTCCAGAATTTATAGTGGATCAATCATTGAGGCTTGCAGAGGAGCGCGGTTTTGAAAACGGTCGCTTGCGATTACAGATCGTTCGTCGTGGTGGCGATACCTATACACCTAATAGTAACGCGATTGATTGGTGGATGGAGTTGGAACCGCTCGAGACTAAGGAATACATTTTGAACAAGGATGGTTTGAAAGTAGAGCTCTTCAAGGATCATTACATACAACCAGGGCTACTATCTACATTGAAAAGTAGCAATGCCTTGCCTTATGTATTAGGAAGCATTTACGCTCAAGAGAATCAATACGATGCTGTTCTTTTAGTCAATGACTCCAAACAACTAGTCGAGGCCAATTATGGTAATGTTTTTCTTGTTCAAGGCAACATTCTACGTACAGCCCCACTAGAAGATGGTGCATTACGAGGTGTTTTCAGAAAGAATGTGCTCGATTGGGCGAAAGACATAGGACTCGAAGTACAGGAAGCCTCAATTAACCCATTTGATTTGCAAAAGGCAGATGAGGTTTGGATTACAAATACAATTCGCGGTATTCAGTGGGTTGAGCAGTACCGGAAAAAGACATTTGGCGCAGCGAAAGCGAACGAGATGATAGACATGATCAACCGTAAGCTCAATGTCCTAGGTGCGCTTTAATTCATAAAAGGATCTTCCGGCGCATTGGCCCATAGTGCGAACTCGCCACCCAGTGTCTTCATGTATATTCGCCATGCCTCACTAGTGAGCTCTAATGGCTCTATTTCAAAAGGATGTTTAAGTACAATCCAAGTCCCTTGACTAATTTCTTCCTCAAGCTGACCAGCTGCCCAGCCACTATAACCTAGGAAGAACTTGCACCGTACTGCCTCAATATTCAATTCACGAGCAGTTCTAATGGCCTCTTGCAATACAGTGTAATCACCGCCTAAGTACAAGCCATTACCGGCGTGCATGGCGCCACTGAGCGTATCCATCGTATGCAAATAGAAGAGCGCATCTTGCTCTACAGGTCCTCCATAATATATAGGGTCTTCACCAGGAAGATTATTCATAAAGTCTTGTGCTAGGAGGGAAGAGTTCTTATTGAGCGTAAATCCGAGCGAACCGTCTTTGTCGTGAGATGTTAGGTAAACAACCGACTGCTCAAAAAACCCATCGCCGATAAGCGGTTTAGAAATTAAGAGTACGCCTTTCTGAGGGCGGTTTTTATTTTGCATTACACTAATTTAGCATCATGGATTTACATAACGTTCGCGAAGATTATAAGTTCGATTCGTTGCTTGAAGCGAATCTACATAAAAACCCTTATGACCAATTTAAAGATTGGTTTGAGAGTTATCAACTGTTAAGAGTGAAAGATTCTAATGCTATGGCAATTGCTACTGTTGATGCAAACGGAATGCCTCAAAACAGAATCGTATTGTTGAAAGAAGTGCGTGAGAATGGTTTAGTATTTTATACGAATTACGCTTCAAATAAGGGGCAACAACTTAATGAGAATCCAAGCATCAGTTCGCTTTTCTATTGGCGCGAACAAGAACGTCAAATACGCATTACAGGAACAGTAAGTAAACTTGATGAACTCGAGAATGAGAAGTATTTCAAGACAAGACCCTGGCTGAGTCAAATCGGTGCGGCAGCGTCTGACCAAAGCAAACCGATAGGAGATAGGAATGCGCTCGAAGCGAAGTTCAATGAATTTCAGCAAAATTACCCAGAGGGAAGTATTGTTCCTAAGCCTGAATCTTGGGGTGGACTCCTGATTTCCCCAAAAACTTTTGAGTTTTGGCAGGGTAGGTCTGGTAGGCTTCACGACAGGATTATCTACACGATTAATGACGGGGAATGGGTTACTAAACGATTACAACCATAATTTACGGACAAAAAAAATGCCTTCCCTAAGGAAGGCATTTTGATAAGGTATAAGTCTTAAGATTAGAGCTTACCGTTTAGGTCAGCGCCAGCTTTAAACTTAGCTACTTTCTTAGCAGCAATTTTAATAACTGCACCAGTTTGTGGGTTACGGCCATCACGAGCTGCACGCTCAGAAACAGAGAAAGAACCGAAACCTACTAAAGAGATACGGCCACCACCTGCTAGTGTTGAACCTACGTTACCAGTAAATGAGTCTAAAGCCGCTTTAGCTTGTGCTTTAGAGATGCCAGCGTCTGCTGCCATTGCGTCGATCAATTGTGCTTTGTTCATTGCAATTAGTTTTAATTATTAATCATTTTAACGAATGCTTCTCAAATATAGATGAAAATTGCTTCTATGCAAGTGTTTTCGGGCCTTCAGCTAAAAAAAGTTAATAACTAAGCAAAATTATTCACATTTCACCAAAAACTAAGATTAAATACTCACTAATTAAGCCGTAATTCATCCGTTTTCATGCCGTTCGCAAAGTCTTTACCCGACATTTGGCGCTTTCCAGCAGCTTTAATTGATGTGATTTCGATGGTTCCTTTGGAATATTTAAGGAACAAACCGCCCTTTAATCGAAATAATATAGGATTACTACTGGTTGTCACGGCTCTACATAATGCCGCATTTATAAATTTATAATCGCCAAAATAGGCACCTGGAAATGGACTCAAACCTCTAATTTGACTGATAATTTGATTTGGGGCTTTGGTGAAGTCTAAACGACAGTTTTCCTTATTTAATTTTGGAGCGTGTGTGGCCAGTTCACTACTTTGGGGTTGAAGTGTACATTGTCCCTTAAAAACAGAATGAACTGTATCCAAAACTAAGTTGGCTCCTAGCGGCATCATCGCGTCGTGAAGTTCTCCTGCCGTCCATTCGTCATTTATATGTATTTCTGATTGTTTGATGATAGAACCAGTATCTATATCCTTGTCTAAGAAAAAGGTGGTTACACCGGATTTTGTATCTCCATTAATTATGGCCCAATTAATAGGAGCGGCCCCTCTGTAAGCAGGCAGCAGTGATCCATGTAGGTTAAACGTACCTAATGGAGGCATATTCCAAACGACTTCCGGCAACATCCTGAATGCAACTACAACAAATAGGTCTGCATTAAATGCAGCTAATTCAGCAAGAAAAGTCGCATCCTTCAATGATGTGGGTTGCAGTACTGGAATACCAAATTCAATCGCCGCTTTTTTAACGGCACTTTCATGTAGTTTTCTCCCGCGCCCTGCCGGTTTATCAGCTACGGTCACTACAGCAACCACAGAGACGTTGGCTTGAATCAATGCTTTCAACGGGGCTACCGCGAATTCCGGCGTCCCCATATATATTACGCTCTTACCCAAATTTTCTGAGCTCATCTACTGAACAATTTAAATCAAACCAAATATCGTCAATTGTACTCCCTTTAGAAAGAAGCTGTTTTACTTTGTCCTCATCGGGATAATGGTCGTGTAAACACCTACTGCATTTCCCGCAAGGTTGCAAATTAGAATCCTGTCCAAAATACTTTGATAATTCAATAAAGATGCATTCTTCGCTTTTCAATAATGACAGCATAGCTTGTGCTCTTTCTACTTTACTTTGAATCCAACTGTCTAAAAATGATTTTGGAAAATACAGGTATTTCTTATGGGGCCTCGGATCCATTAAGGTTATTGAGCTACCGGATGTTTCAGGGATGTACGTTAAAAGACCTTTCTCTTCAAAGTAAGAAAGCCTCAGTTCAAATTGTGCAGGGGTTAGCATAGCTATAGCGGCACATTTCTTAAGATGAATACGAGCAGGTTGGTGGATGGCGTGCGGATATAAGCGCAGCAGTTGTATGAGTAGTTCTTCCTCTTCTCGTTTCAGTTTTTCCCATTGCAGGGGTTTGCTAGTAAACTCCAATGCTGGCCAAATTTGACTACTTTCTTGAAATTGCCAATAGCCCCTCTGTTGAAGTAGTTTCATGTAGGATAACGCCACTGGTACACTCATACTAAAATCATTTGCCAGTGCGACGATACTAAAAGGATAAGTAGTGCCCTCACCAGTGCCTACTGCAATTTGAAATCTGCTGCAAAATCTACTATAGAATTCTAGGGCTTTAATGGGATCAGGTAAGTCCGTTATTCCTTTTTGTATTCTTGCTACATCTTGCTGATGGAAGAGTAGGTAGGCTGAAGCTTCTTGACCACCTCGACCACCTCGACCCACCTCCTGGTAATACCCTTCTAATGTATCGGGTACGTCCCAATGTACGACCCAGTTGACATCGCTTTTATCGATTCCCATTCCGAAAGCCGTAGTACTAACGATCATTCTAAGTTCATTCGAAAGCCAAGCTTCTTGTCGTTGTTCTTTTTGGTCGGGTAATAATCCAGCATGATAGTAATCTGCAGAATAACCATTGTTCTCCAGCAGTTCTGCTAATGACTCGCAACTGCGTCTGGTTTTAGCATAAATGATTCCGGTGCCTTCTAAACGCTTTAGAAGTCGAAACAGTTGACGCTCTTTATTGGGTGTGAACTTTATGTGTAAATGAAGATTGGCCCTTCGAATAGAGTCCTCAAACACCTTCGCATTTGGTATCAGCAAAGCTTCTGCTAAATCTTTTTTTACTCTGGGAGTAGCGGAGGCAGTTAAGGCCAAAACCGGAACATCAGGCTTCAACGTCCTTAGAACATGTACGTTTAGATATGACGGTCGAAAATCGAAACCCCATTGCGAAATACAATGCGCTTCATCAATGGCAATCAAGCCTATATCTGCATGCTTAATGTATTCCTGGAACAATTCACTATTTAGTCTTTCGGGTGCAACAAAAGCAAACTTATACTCTCCAAACCGTATGTTTCTAAAAGCTTCGTCTAGTTTACGTGGTGTGTAGGAACCTTTAAAATGATAACTTTTAATACCGCGGTCTTCAAGACCCTTTTGTTGATCACTCATAAGAGCCACCAATGGGCTAATCACGAGAGTGACGCCAGGAAGTATTAAGCCCGGAACTTGATAACAAATAGACTTTCCACCACCCGTTGGTAACAGACCAATAGTATCATGACCGCTTAATACCTGCGCAATGATATTTTCTTGCAAGCCTCTAAACCCAGGATAACCCCAATACGTCTTAAGTACATCAAGTGCTTTTTGTTTACTCATAAATGTGCCTCAATAAAGGCGACACGCTCCTCGACACTGAGCATGGGAACTTCAATCAAATCGTATCCTTTTTCACGGTAGGCTTGTTTTAAATAACCGTCCACTTCAATACAATCTTCTAATGTTTCCATACGCTGCTTATCCAGGCTATGAATCTCAGGCCAAACCGGTAAAAAGAACACTGCATCAAAATGCGTTTGCTCCAATTCCTCCGACCATTTTTTTGTCAACTGCGTTTCGCCTTTAATAAGATACGCGTATGCATCGAGGTTCGTACGATCGTAGAAATTAATTTTTCCTAACACAGCGCTTGAATATTGTTGATTGCGCAACTGCCAAACGACCTCGGTGAAGGCATTTAAGTCTTTCCATGGCAAAATATCTGTGCCTTCATCGAGACTTTGTTGAATGATCTCCCGCGCCTGTTCATGAAAAACAGGGTAGCCCAATGACTCCAAAGCCGCACTAAGTGTTGTTTTTCCTGTAGCGGGCGCACCCGTTATTGCAATTCTCTTCGTTTTCAATAGGATTGAGATATCTTCGTAGAACCTCAAAAATACTTCTAATGCGCCGAATTCTTTTCGTCTTGTTGCCACTTATTCTTCTAAGCTTTTCCACAAACGGACAAAGTAGAGCAGCAATTCAACAATTTCAAAAAGCTCAAGAGGCATTCAGGAACGGAGCTCCAGACCAAGGATGGAAACATTTGAATAAAAGTATGAGCAAAGGGAAAGACATTTATTACCAGCCTTATATCTATGCTGGAGATCAATCGTTTCGAAATGGAGCATACATTTCCGCGCTTGGGTATTATAAAGAAGCCTTAGACATACAAGAGCTTTCGAGCATTCATTTAAAAATGAGTATTGTTTATAAATACCTCTTTCAATGGGAGCAGAGTCTTCGTTCGATGGAACTTTATATCAATACCGCACGATTATCTCGAAACCGAATGGCACAGGCTCAAAAAGAATTGGGTAATCTAAAGTTTACGCAGGGAGAATACGAGGCATACATAGCGCAGAACTTTAATTACAATATTCAAAAATTAAGTTTTTCAACAGACGAACTCGAATATTTTCCGACTATTCCGGGAGATTCGGAGTATCTCATTTATACTCATAGAGATATCAGTGGTAGCAGGCCAATAGATGAAAACCTATTTATGGGTACCCTTGATGGAACCGCTCGAAACGGACAGCCTTTAGAAGGAAATTTAAATTCAGTTTTGAATGAAGGCGCTGCAAGTATTAGTGCAGATGGCCAATTCATGGTGCTTACGGTCTGTAATCGTCCCGACGGTAAAGGCAAATGCGATTTGTATTACAGTCATTGGAATCCAAATTATGGTTGGGAAGTTCCTAAGCCATTACCAGGTAATATCAACACAGGAAGATGGGAGAGTCAGCCCAGTTTAGGACCGGATGGGCAAACGATTTATTTTGTTCGTGGTGAGAACAACATGAGTGCGGATATGGACATATTCATATCTACTATGGGAACGGATGGAAATTGGAGTAAAGGAAAAAAATTACCAGAATCGATTAATTCTTCGGACCGCGAGAGTAGCCCTTTCATTCATTTTGACGGTAAAACCCTTTATTTTAGATCGGAACGTAGCCCATCTTTAGGCGGTTCTGATTTTTTTAAGTGTACTCGTCTGACCGATTCTACCTGGTCTGAGGCTGTGAATCTAGGATTCCCGTTAAACAGTTTTGGAGATGAATTTTCAATGGTCATCGATAAGTCCGGTAGCTTTGGTTACCTAGCTTCCGATCGGGGGAATGAGATTTTACCGGATTACACCACTATGACCGCACTGGATCTTTACAGATTTGAATTGCCTGATCATTTACAACCCGAAGCCCGCGAGAATTATGATATTGTTATTGTAGATAGCTTGAGTAATAGAGCCATCGGAAAAGCTACTGTACAGCTGTACAATGATGAAGGTGTCCAATTTTTCAATGGCATCAGTAGCCAAAACACAGGTATGGTGCGACTCATGACGGATGGTTCGCCCATCAGGATTACCGCCTACAAAAAAGGCTATGTTCCTTATTCTGGAGGTATTTCTGGCTTAGATTACATCGCAAGACCACTGCACGGCCCAAAAACTGCATATATAAAGTTGGTGCCTATCAAAACCGGAGGAAGGTTCGCGTTAAAGAATATATTGTTCGAACTGGACGAAAGCACGTTGTTGGTAGAGAGTGAAAAAGAATTGACCTCGCTCCTTAGAATGTTAACGGATGAACCTGAACTACAAGCGACTATTATTGGCCACACGGACAATCAAGGGGCTCGTTCGTACAATCAATGGCTCAGCGAGGCTCGGGCAGAGGCCGTTGTTCAATGGTTGGTGACGCGCGGAATACCCTTGACAAGGTTGCAATCAGAAGGCCGTGGTATGGATGAGCCAATTGCTTCAAACGATACGGAATGGGGTAGAGCACTGAATCGACGAACAGAAGTGCTATTGCGTTAATTCTCGTACTTCGCTTTCCAAAGCGCATTTTGATTAGCGCTGAGCTGCTGTTCCTTAGGGTTGCCAGAAGCCTTCCATAAAGTAGTGCCAGAAATCTCCTTAGGTAAATATTCCTGTTCGACAAAGTTGTTTGGGTAATCGTGCGGATAGAGGTAGCCTTTACCATGGCCTAAATCACGGGCCAATGCACTTGACGCGTTTTTCAAATGGTCTGGAGTTTCTAAATTCCCCGTTTGTTGTACTAAATTTTGAGCTGCACCAATGGCTGCATAGGCACTGCTTGACTTTGGTGAGGTAGCTAGGTAAATCACACACTGGCTTAAAATGATTCTGCTTTCAGGCCAGCCGACGCGTTCAACAGCGCTAAAGGTTTCATTTGCCAGCATTAACGCGTTTGGATTCGCTAACCCTATATCTTCAGAGGCTGAAATAATTAATCGGCGCGCAATAAACTTCACATCTTCGCCACCTTCAATCATACGTGCCAAATAATACACGGCCGCTTGTGGATCTGACCCACGAATAGATTTTATGAACGCGGATATGATATTGTAGTGCTCATCACCTCCCTTGTCGTAACGAATCTGGGCATTTGTAAGTACGCTTTGAGCAAATTCTTCATCGATAGGAACATCTGATTTTCCCTGTTGAAAACAGAGCTCAATAAGATTGTAGAGCTTTCTCGCATCCCCCATACTTTGACGGATGAGGAACTCGTGAGCGGTTATTTTCAACTGTTTTTTTGTTGCGAATTCCGTCCCATTCGCCAGATCGATCATTTTTGACAAGTCCTTTTTCGCATGCGAATTCAACACATATACCTGCATTCGAGAGAGTAGGGCAGCATTGATTTCAAACGAAGGGTTTTCAGTTGTTGCACCGATCAATGTAATCCAGCCGCGTTCCACAGCATGCAACAGACTGTCTTGTTGTCCTTTATTAAAGCGATGTATTTCGTCTATAAATAAGATAGGACGTTTGCTGTCAAAGAGATTCTTCTTTTCGGCCGTAGCCAGCACTTCACGAACATCCTTAACACCTGCATTCACTGCGCTCAATTGATATAACGGCGCTTCTAATTCTTTCGCTAAGAGCAATGCTAAAGTGGTTTTCCCTACTCCAGGAGGACCCCAAAGTACTATAGATGGTAGTCTTCCAACCTCTAGACTTTTGCGTAAAGCGCCATTTTGACCTACTAAATGGTCTTGGCCTAGATATTGGTCTAACGTTTGTGGTCGGAGCTGTTCTGCAAGCGGTTTCATTATTCGAAAGTAACTATCTTTTCGCTATGTCAGGTTGGTCAAAATATGGAATTCACAAAGGGCTGTTTTTATGGCCGACTATTTGGGTTGCCCTTACCGCATTTGTTTATGGCTTAGAACAACTCATGCAGACCAATTTCGCTGCGCTCGGTCTCTATCCTGGTCAACTTTCGGGTGCATGGCATATTTTTACTTTTCCGTTAATTCATGGTGATTTTAATCACTTATTCTCTAACACGATCAGTCTATTCTTCGTAGGCACATTACTGCGTTATTCTTTTCCTAAAATCTTTGATCGTGTTTGGATGCTTGCATTTCTGTTGCCAGGCATAGGTCTTTGGTTTATCGGAAGACCTAATTTTCATATCGGTGCTAGTGCCTGGCTGTATGCTTTGGTGAGTTTTATATTTTTCAGTGGTATACTTAGATTCCACGTTAAACTACTTGCGCAAAGCATGTTGATGGTATTTCTCTACGGTTCATTTGTTTGGGGGGTAATGCCGCACGATCCCACCATAAGCTGGGAAGGACATCTAAGTGGTGCAATCACTGGACTCTTCTTAGCACTCTACTATCGCAAGATTGAACCTATTGAGGCGTTACGTGATGAGCCCATTCAACACGAGGAGGTAACTTGGGAGGACTGGAAAGATCCAATGGATAGGGAACTAGACTACGAAGAAGTTAAAGGTGTGCACCATAGACCATCGAAACCGCAGTCAACGCAGCAGTTTCGGTACGAAGACGGCTCTGCCCCAGATGAATGGGTGTAAAACCCGATTGTTGGGCCAATTGAACTTCATCCGGCGTGAAATCACCTTCAGGTCCTATAAGAACAATCAAGGATTCTGATGCAGCAATTTCTGTGAAAGCCGTTCGCTCAGTATCCTCGCAATGAGCGATACAACGGGCACCTTCTAAATCCCCTGCAACAAAGTCCTCAAACGAAGTTAGGGGATCGATTACAGGAAGGCGCCCTTTCAAACTTTGTTTAGTAGCGCTTAATGCTACCTTAAATAGGCGTTCGCCTTTGATAATCTTTCGTTCACTGCGATCGCAGCGCAGTGGAATGATACGGGACACGCCTAATTCGATTGACTTTTCAAGAAACCATTCGAAACGATCCATGTTTTTGGTAGGCGCAACTGCAATAGTAAGGTCATAAGGAACGTTACCCCAATGCTTCTCCTTAAGTTGATAGGTTCCTGCTACCTCACGTTTCGAAGCGATTTCAATAGTTCCAGAATATAAATTTCCGTCACCAGTTATGAAGTGTATAGTATCACCTGCATTCTTTCTAAGAACACGCACACAATGATTGACTTCACTTTCGTGCAATTGGAATCGATCTTCGATTATATGTCCATAAAAGAGCTGCATCAAAATGATATTTTAGCTTTAGCACTCGTCGTTAACGGTGCGTTTACACCGTCTAGATATTGAAAATAACCAGCGATTCCAATCATCGCGGCATTATCCGTAGTGTATTGAAAAGGTGGGAGATAGATGGAAATATCTGCTTGTGCTCCCCATTGCGTCAATGCCGCTCTTAATCCGCTATTTGCACTAACACCGCCTGCAATAGCGACATTCTTAATGCCCGTAGATTTCTGAGCAGCTTTTACCTTTTTCATCAAGACTTTTATAAGGGCTGCCTGGTAACTTGCACAGATGTCGTTCAGATGATTCTTGATAAAACTAGGGTTGGCCTTCATTTCTTTCTGTAAGGCGTAAAGAAAGCTGGTTTTCATACCGGAAAAACTAAAGTTATAATCCGGTAGGTTACTTTCATTAAACAACATGAACGTTGGATTGCCTTTTGCACTTAACCGGTCAATATGAGGACCGCCTGGGTAGGGTAGTCCTAAAATTTTAGCTGCCTTATCAAATGCTTCGCCAACAGCATCATCTATAGTTTCACCCAATACGTTCATTTCTTTCGGTGAAAGTACCTCTATGAGTTGCGTATGCCCTCCGCTCACAGTTAAACAGAGATAGGGGAACCCAATGGGGCTTGGATGTGCGTCTTCTATTAGATGCGCCAAAACATGCGCATGCATGTGGTGGACGGGTATAAGTGGAATGTCTAATGCCAATGCCATACTCTTTGCGAAGGAAGTTCCAACAAGTAAACTACCCAAGAGTCCGGGACCGTTAGTAAAAGCTATAGCGTTCAGTTCTTGAGGACTGATATTTGCTACCTTTAGTGCGCGATCAATGACCGGTACGATGTTCTGTTGGTGTGCCCTGGAAGCTAATTCTGGAACCACTCCTCCGAACGCTTCATGCACTGCTTGAGAGGCCACTTCATTAGACAATACTTTAGTGCCTAAAAGGATTGAAGCACTGGTGTCGTCGCAAGAACTTTCGATCGCTAATATGTAAGGTGCATTTTGCATGAATGAGTCAAAAATACAGCAAAGATTACGTGGACGGGGTAAAAATATCCGGTTAGGTCTTCTGCTGATTCTATTGTTGATCGTTTTACCTATAATCCTGCTATTAAATTCTTCAACTGTTCAAAGAAGTCTTTGGCGAAATTTTGTAGATCCACGACTTGCTAATATCGGTTTAATGTCTGATTTTCAAGGATTTAAATATAATTTTCCAAATTCTATAGAATTTAATCCGCTTCTATTCTACACAGAAGAAGACACCCTTGTTACCAGTAAAGAAATAGAATTAGCTGAACTGTCGTTTTCAAAAGGTTGGAGGCTAGCGAGTTTGAAATCGTTAGGGTTGGAAATTAATGTTCCTGCTTTACAAACGTTCATTAATAAACAAGAAGCTACTGGCAATTCTCAAGATTTTAGGTTGCTCGTTAGTGAATTACGAGTACCAACGTTGAAGTTGAAAGGAGATACCCTTTTATCTGAGTTACAATTGAATTGTGACGGTTTACAGTATGATGGCGCGCTTACTATTGACAGTATCGATTTAAAGGCACAGTGGGATACGATACCCTTCTTGTTTAGTGGGCAGCATATAGGTTACAGTGAATCTTTTACGAGTGGTTCATTTAACATTGATGTATTGAACTTAGGCCAATTAGAAGGAGCTATATCAGGTGCACCTAAAGACATTAACGTTAAGGCACGGCTCAGACTAAATGCAAATAGTCAAATGCTCCCGCCTCAAATTAGAGGATACGAATTACCACTTATTTATGATGTCAATTTCTTTTGCCATGAACTTGACTCCATTAAAAGTTCGATTGCATTTAAGAGTCCCACAATTGAAGGTGATATGTCATGCATAGGTCGATTAAATCAAGCATTGGCTGTTGAATTGAATCTTAACCTTCTCGATCCAATGCATAAATATGTACCCATAGAAATTCCAATAGAATTAGTGCCCAATAGTCTCAATGTGACGGGGCGTATAGACGATTGGATAAGCAATGATGTTCGTATCACGGCTGAGTCTAATACTGCTATTTACAGTTTGAATTTCAATGATTTAGAATCACCTGCATACATCAACGCTTCAATACTAAATCCGAATTTCCAGAACTTAGAAGCATTCGAAGTTAGGACGGCCATAAAGCCAACTATTGCCTCGGTTTTTTCAGAGGGTTGGAATGCAACAGGGGTCTTTCCAAAGCTTCAATTCTCCACCCACACGAGTAAGGGTTTAAGTTTCGATCTTCACCACGGCGGGAGTAAGGACTCAGTTTGGTTGACGTGCTTAGATACACTGCTAGATCTCGAAGGATATGTCCTAAAGAATGGCGAAGACTATACCTCGGTACTAGATTTGAACGCAATAGGTTTAGACCTTTTCGATCCATTAGATACGGGCCAGGTAATTAGCGGTTCGTTTGCTGTAGATTTTAGGTCTAATTCTACCGGTAAAATTGAAGTTCAAGATCTATTACTGCAACGCCCTAATGATTCCGTTTTCTTGGACTCATTGATTGCTGAGCATAGTCTCAGAGAAGGTGTTAGAACTTTTGTTATTCAAAGTGATGTAGCAAATGGTGGGCTAGTCGGTGATTGGGAATTTAAATCGTTACCGAATATTATGGAGGTAATGATTTCCTCTTCATATGATGATGGAACGGTAAAATCATGGCCAAAAGCTGAACTCGAAGGGCACCTAAGAATAGGAGAAGTGAATTGGTTGGCGGACCTTTTCCATCTGCCGTTAGTTGTTGCGCCAGGAAGTACTTTAAAATGGAACTACAATAAGATAGGAAAAAAATGGGCCATTGAAAGTGCCATTCGTTCAGGTACTTATGGTCCATATGCTTTAACAGGTATAGACCTTTCTATTGACCACCAGGATATATACTTCGATGCTTTGGTTTCGGTGGAACATGCTCAAATCGGACAAACCGAAGTGCGTACATTTAAAGCAGAGTCGCACGGAAGCGATATGGTTCGAGATGTACGTTTTACAGGGTCTTTGGTCGATAGCATACCTACTGCAGTAGTAGGTAAATTTAATTACATGCCTGGTCGTGCTCTTATCGAAAATGCCAGCTTCAACATTGGCTTAGATACATTCTCGCTTGTTTCCAGCGAACCTGTTGAATGGAATAAGCACTACGTTCAAACCGATGCATTGGAATTCAACGGAAGCGCAGGGGCACTACATCTGGCAGGACGTTTATCAATTAACGAAGCGCTTAAACACAAAGGTATCTTTAGCGCAGAATTGACTGCACAACCTTTAAATTACTTCTTGCGAACACCTGAGGCTGTTCTCGGAGGATTATATGCAGTAGATATTCAGTTCAACGACAATGGAGGATTGGATTGGACTGCAGCGACATCAATCACAGGGCTATCGCTTAACGGTACACCTTATGGTTCATTCAAAGGTCAAATGAGTTATGCCCCTAAACAATCGGATGTGTTCATATCAGGTACCTTATTCGATGAATCACAATCATATGCGAACACGCGTGGTCATTACAACACAGCGCTAGATGATTTAGATCTGAGTCTGAATGTGGATGCATTGAACGTAGCATCATTAAATCCATTCTTTCACGAAGCTATAGCCGGTCTCGAGGGTCGTTTAGAAGGTGGTGTGCAGATTTACGGTCCGTTGAACGAATGGAACGCGCGTGGTGAGGTTTACTGGAATAACGGCACCATAGAAATCCCGCTTTTAGGTGCCCAATTTTCTGTGGCTGAACAGTCTCTAATCAACCTCTCAGAGAAAGGATTTGAACTGGATTCAATAGAACTCATTTCGCAGGAAGATGAGACTCAGGCAGTGTCTTGGGGGGTCATTGAGCATTACCAATTGAAAGATTTTGGTCTAGATATTCGATTATCTACGGATAGTTTACTCGCCATGAATAAGGAACGAAACGTGGAAGATATGTTCTACGGTACCGCTGTGGCGGCGGGTGAAATGCATTTGACGGGACCAGTGGAACAACTGCAATTAACGGTTCAAACAACCACGAAAGAAGGTACACTACTTAAAATACCGCTTGATAATCCCACAGCTGTTGAACTACCTGGGTTTATTCGATTTGTTGATTCCGAATTGCCGCGAGTAACCGTGGAATCGATGGAAAATGAACATGATTATTTCGGTGCGGATTTAGGAATAGAGGTAACACCAGCAGCTAAAATTGAATTGGTCTTAGATGAAGTACTCGGGGATATCATTCATGCACAGGGAAGCGGTTCCATGCGACTAAAAATTCTAGAAGATGAAAGTGTTGAGCTTTATGGGGTCTACACCGTTGAAGAAGGAGATTACCTATTTACCCTCCAAAACATTATTAATAAGCAGTTCAATCTAGTCCCCGGTGGAACGATCGCATGGAGTGGCGACGTATACCAAGCCGAGCTTGATTTAAAGGCCGTATACCGTGTTCAAACGGATCTTACAGGTTTAGTCAACAGTGCAAACTACAACAACGAAAAGGTCCCAGTAGATCTTATAATTTCGCTGACTGGTCCGCTTCTCGCCCCTGAGATAGGTTTTGCCATTGATTTACCAGAAAGTAACGCATCCTATCAACAAGAATTGAACCGCCACTTTTTAAATGAAGAGGCCTTGCATTATCAGGCGTTTTCCTTGCTCATGTTGGGTGATTTCTTTCAGCAAAACTTAGGTATTCAAGAGAGTATTAACTTCGAATCCTCCCTAGGGAATACTACATCGGAATTATTGGTTAGTGAGTTCGGCAGCTGGTTAGCCGCAGGCATAGGGGATTATGTGACCGTAGATTTTGATTATACCACAGGAGCCAATCCGATTGCCAATTTCGGTAATCAAGGTGACAATCTAAATCTAGGCGTATCAAAGAACTTCTTCGACGGTAAATTAAAATTGAAGTCTTCCTTTGACGTCCCGATAGGACAAGAGCAGGCTTCGACTTTATTGCTCGGCGACACAGAAGTATCCTTAGACCTATCGAAACAAGGTACCGTTGTACTTAAAGCGTTCAACAGAAGTAATAGAAATGACCCTTTACTCCAGACCACAGGTCCTTACACGCAGGGGGTCGGTATCCAATTCAAAAAGGATTTTGATCGTCTAATGAAATCTTCTAAGACAGACCTTCAATAAGGTCAACGGCGGCTACTAAATCCGCAACGTAGTGCATTGGTACCTCAGTATGCGGCTTTAGGCCATGACCTGTTTTGACTCGAATAGTTTCCACGCCTGCACGAGCTCCGGCCTCTATATCTCTAGCGCTATCACCCACAAGGTAACTTTTGGTCAAATCAATATTGAATCTGTCCGCAGCTTCGAGGAGCATTCCTGGCTTAGGTTTGCGACAACTGCATTCTACCTTATACTCTTTAACCTCACCTTCATAGCCGCTGTGCGGGTGATGTGGGCAATAATATATGGCCTCAACAAATGCGCCTTCTTGTCCTAATTCTGTCTCCATTTTTTTATGGATTTCATCCAGCGTAGCGATAGTACAAAGTCCTCTCGCAATCACACTTTGATTAGTAACTACTACGACTAAGAAGCCCATTTTATTCAATCTTCGGATGCTTGAAGCTGCATAGGGGTACAATTCCAGATCTTCCGGACGGTCAATAAGGTCAGTGTCGATGTTTATTACCCCATCGCGATCTAGAAAAACGCAACGTTGCTTATTATTTAGGTTTCGTGCGGCAACCTTACCACTTTTTAAGGCTTCTTCAACCTTTTTTAATCGGTCCGGCGTACCCATGTCTTTTAGGTACTCAGGTGTATTGTACGCGAACACATTTAATTTTGCATGAAGGGTAGGGAAGATGTCTTTTCCAAAGTCCGCTTTTACCCCCGGTTCCAGATGTTCAAGCACAACAGGGTTGAAAACGTACGCCGCCGCATTCACGAGATTTCTGTAGCGTAAACCTTCTGGATGCGGTTTAGCATAGAAAGCGGTTACCCGATCCTCCCCATCGACTGCTAATAAATCGCTGTCGTACGGGTGATCATTAGGATGCACCACTAAAGTGGCATCTGCGTTCTTGTCTTTATGGAAGGTAATAAGACGATTGAGATCCATATTCATCATAACATCGCCATAGAGTACTAAAAAGGGATCTTGTAGATGCTGCTCTATGGCTTTCACGCCGCCAACAGTTCCTAAGGGCTGTTGCTCGATATAATAATTGATTTCAATCCCTAAGTCCTCACCGTTAGCGAAATAGGCCTCTATGTGCTCGTATAGGTGGTTCACAATGAGCCATACCTTAGTAAAGCCATGTTCCTTTAATAATTCTATCTGATAGGCTAAAAGTGGCTTGTCTAAGACAGGCATCATAGGCTTAGGCACATCTGATCTGATCTCTGCAAGTCGAGTTCCCTTTCCTCCAGCAAGAATTACGGCTGTTTTCATTTTGTCATATTTGCCTCAAACCTAAGAAACTACATTGGGCTTTTTTCGAAAGATTCAGAAAGTTTCGAAAAGACAAGTTTTTTTTGCTCAAAGGTGTTGTAGATTTCAAAAACGCTATTACATTTGCAACCCATTGAGGAACACGGTCCGGTAGTTCAGTTGGTTAGAATACAAGCCTGTCACGCTTGGGGTCGCGAGTTCGAGTCTCGTCCGGATCGCCAACAGAAAAAAGCCCCTAGAGCATCGCTCTAAGGGCTTTTCTTTTTACTTGATAATCGTTCATCGTTTTCTTTTCGGTTTATTTCCTCGGCTCTTGTGCAACTCACAATAGCGATGGTCCGCCAACGCTTCTCGTTCACACTTCGCTCCAGTCTTTGTTTTGAAAACACATTTCCGAAAAGCTTTTGGTCTAGATTCAACACTTTTGGTGCGTAGGAACGGCAGGGCACTTGCGCGGTCTGGTAAACAGACGGAACAGGGCAGGAGGCCCCTGTTAAGTGCTTGGCGCTCATCGATCTTGATTTGGCCATTTTTCAAATACCTACAGCCGTCCACGTGATATCTTGCACCAGATGGATTGATACCCCGAGTAGAGAAAACGACGATTTCTTCCACAACAGCGGAATCGCTAGCCTCTTGCGCATTAACTTTATAGCTCATTATACTAAGCAAGACCAATACCCCTATGATTCTTCGAAACTTCATACGAGCAAAACTATTCATTCTGTTTTTTGCCTGCGAATTTTTGACAGGATTCTCTCAAACAACAAGTATTGATTTTGATTATTTACAAGTGGTAGAGGCGCCTAAAGGCCCCATCGGTTTTTTAGGTACAGCAGCTAACTATCACATAGGTGGAGGTTCTTCCTATTTTGGAATTCGATTGAACAATGCTGCCGTGGGTAGTAGAGCAGGGTATTACACCTTTGGGTATCAAGCCGGAACTCGACTTTTAGTATCGGAATCTCTTAGCCTACATCCTAAACTGATGTTAACTACTGGTGGTGGCGCTGAAAGTAACGATGGATCCGGTGGATTTTTAACCACTGCACTGCTGTTAGATTATGCTATGGACCAGTTCAATTTAGGTTTCGGGGGACAATACAGCTACGTTAGTACAGGCATCATTCAAGGGTGGAGCCCTATGGTGAGCATAAGTTTTCGGCAAGATTTTAGTCGCAAGCCGCACACGATAGCTGAGGCTCAAATTTTTACCAATGCATTGTATTCAGTTTGGAACGAGCACGATAGAAATACTGGATTCGTAGGTGTTGGTGGTAGGCTCTTTGATAACCGTACGTACAAAAGTGTTTATCTAACGGCCGCTGTTACTGACTTAGGCGGCTATATGGATGTTTATGGCGGTTATGGGTTATATCAAGATCTCTGGAAATTCAGAGCATTAGCAGAAATCAACTTAGGAACGGGTGGTGGTGGACGTGCTCCTGCAGGAGGCGGCGTTTTAACAGGGTTACAAGGAGAGTTGCAATGGCATCATAATGGAAAATTCATTGGGCTCAGTTCAGGCGTTCTAAAATGGGTTGATGGGCCATTTTACTTTGGTTTTACCGGTGTACATGCAGGAATAGACTTTAATTACACTTCTTCACAAAACGAGAATGGATTTTTACCGATGAATCTTAGCATAGAAAATGGTATTCGCACCTACATAGGCGCATCTGGATTTTCAAATCTAGGAGTGGCTTTTAGATTATATAAGCATGGTATACTCCAATTACGAGGCGAGAGCTATTGGGCATTTACGGACGGGAGAGGTGCCTATGCAGAAGGTTTGTTTGGCCTGCGCCTTCAGCCAAATATTTGGTTTGTCGAGACGCAGGTGGGCGCTGGAGCAGGGGGTGGAATTAACCTATGGGGCGCTGCCGCCCTAGCCTTTGTCAATGCGGGTTTTGAAATACCTGTAAACGATTATTGGGATGTTACAGGTCGCGGTATCTACAACGTATATTCCTCTCAGGCATTTCCTACCTACGGGTGGCAATTGGGCATGACCTTTAATATCCCTTTTAATACCCAATTCTGATGCGCAGGTTGTTGCTCCTCCTTTTCGTTATAGCCCATCAATACGTTATGGGTCAAGGGACTTCCATGACTCTTATGTTTGAGCCATTGGAATCTTCTAATGACATGATGTGGGTGACTCAGCGCTTCGAGTTAGTCAAGGATTATACGAAGACAAAAACCTCGATCTCTGGGGGGTTAGAGACCCAAAGTGCCATTTTGGGTAATTATGGTGGATTCTATGCCTTCGGATTTACAGGAGGTGTTTATCAATATTTACGTCCATGGGTATTCGCTCATATAGGCGGATCTATAGCCTCAGGAGGAGGTGCAGGTGCCCCGGACGGCGATGGATTAATGTACCGTGGGTATGCGGGAATAACTGCTACTAAGAGTAAATACGGGATTGTGGATGTAGCCTACAATCACATTAATTTTCCTTCAGGAGCTATTACCTCGAATCATATATCCATCGGCTACACATATGTATTGCCTTATCGAATAGAATATAGCGGCCACAACAGCTATTATCCAACCTACTTCGAATTAGTCACTGGTCTTTGGTTCTTAGGGCCGGAAGATGCTTCCCGCAACAGTGAACCCGTGCAAAGTGCTTATGCAGGTGTGCGTGTTGGGCAGTATTTGAACACCATTCATACCGTTGGAGCTGAACTGCAACTAGGGGCAGGTGCATTGGGTAATATTGACGGTTATATGAATTACTCCATGGGGTTACGCTTTAATACCCCTTCACAACGACTATTCTTTCGTACCCACCTAGGATCCGGTGGCGGTGGCGGTGTGTACACAGGTGGGGGTATATCCACTATGGTATGTGCTGGAGCTCAGTTTGGTGGACATCAATTCAGCGTAGGACAATGGACGGCGCTAAGCGATGAAGCTTCTATTCCCTTCGTTTCCTACAGCCGACATATAGATTTCAAGAGCTCTTTAGGTTTTCATTATGGAGGTGCGGAAAGCACTTATAAAGACTCACGCGAGGTAGCCTTAAAAGTCTTGACTGGAGTGGGACAACAGCGTTCTCCTGGAATAGATAGAAACGGTTCTCCATACAATCCAATGTCAGGTATATCCATGGGGCTAGGAATTGAGGCCTGGAGCAATCAAAAATATTCGTTAGATGCCTATGGTCATACGTTGTGGGCGGCCAGTGGAGGTTACGGTGCCTATGCAGAGGGGTTGTTTAGTGCAGCCTTTATGAAAAACAGCGAGACTTTTAAATACGGTGTGGATTTGACCACAGGAATTGCGGGGGGTGGAGGAATTGAGGTTGGTTCTGGCCTAATGATTGCACCGGGACTACAGGTGGAAAGTAAAATTGGCTCATTATCTGCATTGAAATTAAACCTAAGACGGAAATATTTCCCAGGAGGTACGTACCAACCGGTATACATTGGTGTGGAACTAATTCAATCCTTGCCTGTTCAGTTGTGGTAAGTGCCTAAATTTGTACTATGAAAAAACTTTTATTACTCTTCGCACTTTTCACAGGTTTTACTGCTGTAGCTCAAGTGAATCATACTGACCAGAAAGGCCTAAAGCAGGGGAAATGGGTGAAAACGTATGAATCTGGAAAGAAACGCTATGAAGGTTACTTCAAAAACAACATACCAGTAGGAACTTTTACCTACTACTTCGAGCGAGAGGGAGGCATCATGTCAGAAATTGTGTACCGCGGCGAAACCGGTTCAGGCTTTGCAAAAGCGTATCATACGAATGGGATTATGCAGGCTGAAGGGCTGTATAAAAATCAATTGCGAGACAGTACTTGGCGCTATTACGACAAACAAGGCGTGCTCACTCAAAGTGAAGAGTATGCTGCGGGTGTTTTACAAGGAGCGCAAGTGACGTATTACGAGAACGGAAAATTGGCAGAAAAGAAGACTTTTCAAAGCGGTGCACAGGAAGGCATTTGGCTTAGGAAATGGGAAGATGGAACCTTGCGTACAAAGGGTCTGTATGAAAGCGATAAGCTAAACGGTGAATGCACATATTATGATGAGTCCGGAAAACTACTGGCAAAAGGGTCTTATAAAAATGACAAGAAGCATGGGACTTGGTATTATTTCGAGGAGAATAAAGTAATACGTAAAGAGGAGTACAGATACGGACAATTGGAAAGTGAAACCACGTATGACGCAGAAGGAAAAGAGTAAAACTACCGTTGTAGTTGGTCTTAGTGGCGGTGTTGACAGTTCTGTAACGGCACATTTACTCAAAGAAGAAGGGTATAATGTCATAGGATTATTCATGCGCAATTGGGTGGATGAATCGGTCACTATTCATGACGAATGCCCGTGGGTAGAGGATAGTAATGATGCCATGCAGGTTGCGGATAAATTAGGTATTCCATTTCAGGTGATTGACATGAGTGCGGCGTATCAAGAACGTATTGTAGACTACATGTTCAGCGAATATGAACGTGGACGAACACCGAATCCAGATGTACTTTGCAATCGTGAGATTAAGTTTGATCTCTTTCTGAAAACCGCCGTGTCTATTGGTGCAGATTATGTCGCTACTGGACATTACGTGAGAAAATCGACCTCAACGATAGCTGGGACTGAAGTGCACCATCTCTTAAGTGGCTTAGATTCCAACAAAGATCAGAGCTACTTTCTGTGCCAATTATCTCAGGACCAACTAGCCAAAGCACTTTTTCCTATAGGACATCTTCAAAAATCAGAAGTAAGAGAAATTGCTAAAACGGCTGGACTAGTAACTGCGGAAAAAAAGGACTCTCAAGGACTTTGCTTCATTGGAAAAGTCCGATTGCCTGACTTTCTCCAACAAAAATTAGAGCCTAAATCTGGAACTGTTTGGGAAATTCCGCGAGATGCGGATGTTCTGTCTTTACCTAGAACAACTCTAGCTGAAAAAGCGGCGCCCTTTAACTTTCATCCAAAGCATGGCTTTAAGCGTGGCAAGCACAATGGCGCGCATTATTATACGACAGGTCAGCGCAAAGGATTAAGCATCGGTGGAAGTCCATTGCCGTTATTTATTTTAGAAGTTAATACAGCCTACAACGCGATCTTTGTAGGTCAGGGAGAAGATCATCCAGGGTTGTACCGCGATGCATTGTTTATTAAAGCATCTGAACTACACTGGGTTCGAAAAGATTTAACCTTATCCACTGGCGAATCTTCTACCTATCATGTGCGTATTCGTTACCGTCAACCTTTGGTGAAAGCCACAGTGCACCGAATGGAGGAGGGTGCATATATAGTATTTAATTCTCCTGAAAAGGCCATCACCCCGGGACAATTTGCGGCTTGGTATAGTGGAGAAGAATTGATCGGTTCTGGAACCATATCTGAATGAGAAAATCCTTCTACATAGCAATTGTTCTATTTCTTTTCAGTGTGAAAGGATTGTTAGCACAGGTGAGTGCTTCTCCTCACGCTGTATACTTCTCTGCGAAATCTGTCACTCTCGACACCCTCAACTTCAGTTCGTGTTTATCCCAAAGAGCGCTGGACAGACGTGCTCGACACGGCATCACCTTTTCTACTGCAGATGTACCTGTTTCTAAAGCGCATATCAAAGCAATAAAGTCTATTGCAAGATATACTGGAGTAACTAGTAAGTGGTTGAATTTAATCTACGTAGAGGCTACTCCAGGTGAACTTCAACGTATTCAGTCTTTACAGTGCGTAGAACGCGTTGTTCCTTTGAGAGGTGGTATGACGAAACTGGAGACATCAGAGTTTTCATATGGATTTTCAGAAAGTCAGACGAAGCAAATTTCTTTGCACAGCCTGCATATACATTCGGTTAACGGTTATGACGAAACAGTCGCTTTGGGCGAGGGTATGCTAATCGCAGTGCTTGATGCAGGATTCGTTGGCGCTAATACCGTTGTTATTAACGACCAATTAAATACTACAGCAACAAAAAACTTCGTAGAAGGAGGTAGTAACGTCTACCAAGGCTCGTCGCATGGTTTCAGCGTATTGAGTACGATGGCTACTCAGAATGCACAATACATGGGAACCGCGCCTCAGGCGTCTTATGCTTTAATCAAGACTGAAAAAGAATTGAGTGAAACTCCAGAAGAAATGTTGAATTGGATTGCTGGCGCAGAATATGCCGATTCAATGGGTGCAGATATCATTAATTCTTCTCTTGGTTACAGCACTTTTGACGACCCGGCGGACGATTATTCAGTTACAGATCTTGATGGAAGGACCAGTATCATCTCGTTGGGTGCCTTGGCTGCAGCGCGCACTGGTATGCTGGTGGTAACAAGCGCAGGAAATGCGGGTGGCAGTAGTTGGGATAAACTCACTTTCCCTGCAGATGCAGACAGTATACTCACCGTTGGCAGTGTCAACCAGTACGGCGTAGCGAGTAGTTTTAGTTCCCGCGGGTATACGGTGGATGGACGAGTAAAACCCAATGTATGCGCTAGGGGTGAAGGTGCTGTGGTTTATCGTCCCGACGGCACACTAGCCTACGCAAATGGTACGAGCTTCAGTTCCCCGATAATGGCTGGCGCCGCCGCATGCTTATGGAGCACAGTGCCGGATGCTACAGCACAAGAGGTCATAGAGGCGCTAGAAATAAGTGCATCACATTATTACCAACACAATCCTCGTATAGGGTATGGCATTCCAAATCTAGGATTTGCACGCCGTTATCTTTCTTCATTGGTAGCGGGAAAGTTTTCAGAAATAGTAGTATATCCCAATCCATTTCCGGATTACATCTCTCTCTTTCTACCGGATGGGGAAGCATTAGACATTCATTTAGAATTAAGAGATCTCAACCAGCGGACAGTAGCCGCTACTACGCTAGAATCTAAACGTTACAAAGCGCTTTGGGCGCCAGGCGATAATATTGCTGCGGGTGTGTATATCCTATATATTGAAAGAGGCGGTCGCACTCAAATGCAACGTGTCATTAAACTACTGTAATTAGTCTCCGAAGAATCCGCGAAGAATTTGACGCAAGCCTAATACCACAAGACTTATACCACTCAGCATCAAAACCATGGATAATGCCATCCAGTACCATGCTCCTGATGTTCCTTTTCCTATAAATAAAGCTGGACCTGCGAAAATGAAGGGAAAAGACCAAGCCATTTTAAATAAGCCTGCAACGATATAATCTTGATTACTCTTGCTCATTAGTAGATTGTATTGCATGTACGGCTGCCCGAACACTTCCATACTTTATCAGCATTGTTTCAGCATATTTTGGTGTAACCTGAGTAGATTCTGCAATCATTCGAGTGCCTCGTTCAATTAGTTTGGCATTGGAAAGCTGCATATCTACCATTTTATTTCCTTCCACCTTGCCCAATAAAACCATAGCACTCGTAGAAATCATGTTTAACACCATCTTCTGAGCGGTGCCGCTCTTCATACGGGTAGAACCCGTAACAAATTCAGGTCCAACTACGACCTCTATAGGATGTTCTACGGCTTGCGCTAGAGAAGATTCCGTATTACAAGTTATACAAGCAGTTAGTAACCCTTCTTGTCGCGCTCGTTTCACTCCGCCAATCACGTAAGGAGTAGTCCCACTGGCAGCAATGCCTACAAGCGTATCTTTTTCTGTTAACCCATAGGGCGCTAAATCTTTCCAGGAACCGTCCCAATCATCTTCGGCATGCTCAACGGCCTTACGAATGGCTGAATCCCCTCCAGCTATAAGACCGATCACTGTTTCGTGGTCAACTCCAAAGGTGGGTGGACACTCACTTGCATCCAATATACCCAATCTGCCAGACGTACCAGCACCTATGTAAAATAAGCGACCTCCATCTATCATGCGATCAACGAGGGCCTCCACAAACGAACTGATTTCTGATAGCTTGGAGGCGACAGCAGCTGCGACTTTTGCATCCTCCGCATTTATTCCTTGAGCCAATTCTAAGGCACTCATTTGCTCAAGGCCGTCGTAAAGAGAGTTGGATTCAGTGGTTTTCATGCAAGTTTTCTTATCCTGGCCATGTAAAAGCCATCATTATGATGAGATGGATCTACGGTACGCTCTTCGAGTAACTCGAATTGAGCGCCGGCAGTATGGGCTAGAAAGGCATCTACCTGCTGTCGGTTTTCTTTTGGGAGTATACTACAAGTGGCATAAACCATGATTCCGTCTGGTTTTAGTAAGCGGGAATAGTCACGAATTATACTGAATTGGACCGATTCTAATCGATCTAAATGTTCAGGCTGTAGCTTCCATTTTGTATCCGGCTCACGTTTAATCACGCCAGATCCAGAACAAGGCACGTCCAACAACAGATAATCTGCGCTGTTCGATAATTCCTCTAAAACACCAGGTTCTTCCCATGCTCTAGTTTTAACTATAGTTAATCCGCTGCGTTGGGTTCTTTTTAAAAGCTCTCCTAACTTACGGCCCTCCACATCCATGGCAATTAGCTTTCCATCGTTTTTCATCAATGCACCGAGATGGAGTGTCTTGCCACCTGCACCTGCACATGCATCTATTACAGTAGATCCTGATTCAGGATTTAGAAAAGGAGCTATTGATTGAGAGCCAGCGTCTTGTACTTCGAATCTACCGGTTTTAAACCCTTCAAGGTTATTAAGGCGGGGCCTTCCTTTTAAAACTAAAGCTTTGTCAAAGACAGGATGCGGTTGTACCTCTAATCCTGCATTTCTTAGCTCGATAAGTACATTTTCCTCACTAGATTTCAAGGTGTTTACACGGAGATTTACCGAATTCGGAATATTCATTGCCCGTGCTATCGTATCCCATTTAGCACCTAACTGTTTTCGAGCCTCCTCATCAAACCAATGGGCATAACTTTCTAGTGTCGCTGTTCCGCTTAAGGCACCTAAACGTTCTTCGATATCAATACCGCGCACAGCGTCAAACTTAGGCCAATCTGGAAGGTCAAACCCTCGCCAAAGCCAGTATACACCAAAAAGTTTTTGAAGATCTTTACGTTTCGTAGAGGGCTCCTGTTCCAAAAGACCCCAAAGCAATGCCCACCAGCGAACCATTTCATAAGTATGTTCCGCAACAAAACTGCGGTCACGTGAGCCCCACTTTTTATTTTGCCGCAACAAGCGTTCTACAACCTTATCTGCATAGAGACCTTTACCAAATGACATTTCAAGTGCTTCTAATACTCCTGCAACTATATTTGGAAAAAGCTTAGGTGTTGCCATCAAATAGAAGGATATAGCTCAGGGTTCTTTTCATGCATTACAGCATATAACTGTTCTACTATATCGTCATGTGACGGTTTAGAAAAGTAATCGCCATCAGAAGCAAAGGCCGGACGGTGGTCTTTAGAGGTAATGGTTACCGGAGCGCCGTCCAAATATTGGTACCCTTTCTGATCCTCTAAAATGTGCTGTAGTAAAAATGCTGAGGCACCACCACGAACATCTTCATCAAGTATCACTAAAGTATTAGTTTTTACTAAACTTTTAACTACATTATGATTTAGGTCAAAAGGAATAAGAGACTGAATATCAATTAATTCAACACTTATCCCCATAGTTGACAGCTCCTGTACCGCGGCGGCGGCTATCGTACAGTTCGAACCATAAGTAACCAGCGTAATGTCGGTTCCTTCTTGCATGATTTCAACTTCTCCAATAGGTACTGTATATTCACCTAAGTTAGAAGGTAATGCCTCTTTTCTTCTGTATCCATTTAAACATTCAATGACAATAGCGGGATTATCGAGCTGCATTAACTTATTGTAAAAGCCGGCTGCTTTAGTCATGTTTCTTGGGACGAGCACATACATTCCCTTAATTGTATTAATTATGGTGCCCATGGGGGAACCAGAATGCCAGATGCCTTCTAGTCTGTGTCCACGCGTACGAACAATGGTTGGTGCCTTCTGACCACCTACGGTACGGTAGTGGACAGTTGCTAAATCATCAGACATGATTTGAAGGGCATAAAGTAAATAGTCTAAATACTGAATTTCAGCAATAGGACGTAATCCGCGCATAGCTAAACCAATGCCTTGCCCCATGATGGTTGCCTCACGAATCCCAGCATCCTGCACTCTCGTCTCGCCATATTTTACCTGCATGCCTTCCAGGCCTTGATTGACGTCGCCAATTTTACCTGAGTCTTCCCCGAAGACCATGGCTTCAGGATACTTCGCAAATAATGCATCAAAATTATCTCTAAGTACAATACGCGCATCAACCATATCATGAGTTGAGTACTCAGCTGGCGTATGATCGAGCAATGCCGCCTCAGATTGAACGCTGTAGAGATGAGAAGAGTAGCGTTCGCGTTGTACAACGTCTTCTTTCGTTAACCAGCTTTTAAGAGGCGTAACATCTATATTACTATCTCCCATAACGGTTCGAAGTGCTTTGCGTACTGCTTTAAACGAATGTGCAACCTCTAAATCCTCGTGGGATTCCAGTTCCTTGATTGTATTCGTTATAAAGATTCCTTTCTCTCCTTGGGTTTGAATGGCCTTTAAAAGAGGTAAAACTTCATTCTTTAAACGAATAGGATGGCTTTGGTAAATGCTCCAAGCCTCTTTCTTGCCCTCACGAGCAAGCTTCTTAGCTTCTTTCGTTATTACGTCCAATTCTTCTTGATTGGCTACCTCGTGTGCTATGATCCATTCGCCGAATTTTAGGATACAGTCGAAATCTTTCTCCCACTGTAAACGCTCTGTACTTTTATAGCGTTCGTGTGATCCAGAGGTACTGTGTCCTTGCGGCTGTGTCATACCTTTTACGTGAATCATTACTGGTACATGCTCTTCACGAGCCACACGTCCGGCATGTAAAAATGTATTAATAAGGGCCGGGTAGTCCCAGGCTTCGACTACAAAAATATCATAGCCATTACCTTTTTCATCACGCTGGAATCCTTTAAGAATCTCGCTTATGTCTTGCTTAGTGGTTTGATATTCCGCGCCGACCGAAATTCCGTATTCGTCGTCCCAGACAGAGATAACCATGGGAACCTGTAAAACTCCTGCGGCATTTATAGTTTCAAAAAATAGACCTTCAGAAGTCGAAGCGTTTCCAATGGTTCCCCACGCGACTTCCGTTCCATTCTTAGAAAATTTATCACTACCCTCAAAAGAAACATCCTTATACACTTTTGAGGCTTGCGCTAAACCTAATAGACGTGGCATTTGTCCGGCAGTTGGGCTTATGTCAGAGGAGCTGTTGTATTGTTCAGTAAGATTGACCCAGTCGCCGTTTTCATCTAGCGATCTAGTTGCAAAATGACCGTTCATTTGACGACCACCTGCCATAGGTTCTTCTTTGATGTCAGTTACCGCGTAAAGGGAGGTGAAGAAGCGTTTAGCATCCATTTCACCTAATGCCATCATAAATGTTTGGTCCCTGTAATAACCGCTCCTAAAATCACCTTTCTCGAAGGCCTTAGCCCATGCTATTTGGGCCAATTCTTTTCCAGCACCAAATATTCCAAACTTAGCCTTACCTGTAAGTACTTCGCGACGGCCCATTAAGGAGCATTCACGAGATAAAACTGCGGTTTTATAGTCTTGGAGTACTTCGGTCTTGTACTCCTGGTAACTGATTTCTTTCTTCTGCTTTTCTGTCATGCGATAGGGTTGAGTTAAACTCTTTGCAAATATACGACAGAATCGGTGCTACATCAGACGCTTGAAGACAAACAAAACGAACAGGGTGATGACGATAAGTAGCAAGACCTGAATACCGCCACTCTTATAGTGAATCTTGTGCAGCTGCAGGTCTTTGCGGTAACTAATGAAGAGGTAAATCAAAAATGTAATTGCAAATATTCCCGCAAATATCCAGTGGCCTGTTGTAATGTTTTCCATGTTGTAAATTTACAATGCAATCGTTCAAAATAAGCATGACATGCAGAAACAGATAAAACATGTAGAAAAGTTCCACGATACCTTCGGAATACCTAATGAATATGCTCCAAAAGCAGACGTATCCAAGGAGACTATCGCTTTGAGACACCGCTTAATGGCTGAAGAAAACGAGGAATACCTTGAGGCGGCGTTGGAAGGAGATTCAGTGGAAGTTGCGGATGCCTTAGGTGATATGATGTACATCCTTTGTGGGACTATATTAAGTCACGGTATGCAGCACATCATTGAAGAGGTTTTTGAAGAAATTCAAGCAAGCAACATGAGTAAGCTAGGGGCAGATGGCAAACCTATTTATAGAGCAGACGGTAAGGTGATGAAGGGTCCTTCCTACTTCAAACCTAATATTAAGGCTATTCTCGAGCAGGAGTAATAGGCGAAGTAAGGGACGATTTAATAGGTCGAAGGTCAAAATCAGGCTGACATCCGGGTAACCATTCGGGGACAGCTGACTTTTTGGGAGTGTATGTGGCCTCCACATCGCGAGCCATCCTTATTCGCTTTAATGTATCTTCTTGAAAAACAATTTTCATCCAGGAACAACTGCTCTTGTTCAATCCTTCAATGATTCCTTCTTCACTCACATTATGAAGCAGTGCCTGCGCATTTCCATCAATACGGACGCTTTTCAAAGCATTATCGATAAAGTACCCTTTCAGCCTCGTCCCTGTGGTTTGATCAAAGAATAGCGAATCCTTTGTTGATGTAGTTATGGTCACTTCATCTACCATAAATAAACTATCTAGAGCGTCTGCCTTTAATTTCAATGCTGTTGAATCGGCTCCAAATTCACTATTCCCACTCCACAAGGTAGGAGCGGGGTAGAGCGCTAATTCTTCTTTAGCCTCTTGAAAGAGAAAGTTAGGGCTGATGCCTTGAAAATCGGAACTAAAAAAAGACGTTTCACCGTATAAATGAACAATCTTATTCGAGTCTAATTGAGACCGTATGGCCAAGCTATCGCCCTTCGCATAAATCGTATCATTATCCATGCTTTGCTTATAAAAAACAGGGTGATATGCATCTACATAGACTGGACTCTTTTTATAATCTATAAAATTACTGCTCAGCACGAACCCTTCTACAGAGTCCGCTACCATTGCGTTACCGTGCAATGTCCCATCTTCCGAGTTCAAAAAGTAATACAGACTGTCTGCCTCTATATACTGATTCGGGGCCATCATTTTTGCACCATCATACAGTTCTAGTAGGGTGGAGTCGGCGGAGTATGTTCCTTGAGAGCAGTACAGTTGTGTGCTATCCCTAATAAGTTTTGTAGGTCCGGCGAAAGAGTATTGATTTTTCTTAGGACTATACAATAAGGTATCGGTGGTCATCTTAAAGGCAGAGTCAACGGCTATGACATTTCCTCGTAACCGAACCACTTCGTATTCTGTGTTGTAATTTCCAAGATCAGATGTTATTTGTAGTTCTTTTCGTTCCAGCGTGGATCTTGTGAGATAATATGCCGTAGACGTATTTCTATCGTACTTCAAGACTTTTGTAGCGAGTTTAGATGACGGAGTTACTAGAACCACATTATCAGTAATAGTAAAGGTTCGTTTATCGCCCTCGTATGTTAATTCTTCTCCTGTAATGAGTACGGTATCCGCTTGTCTTACTCTTACGTTACCAAATGCTTCAAAAGTGTTTTGTGGGCGATACAAAACCGCAGAATCGCAATACATTAATGCCACGTCCTGCTTTAGTGTCACATTACCCTTTAAGTAAAACGTTCGTGCACCGTTATCACCTTTGATAAAATCGGTCGTATCGCTTCGAATAATTTGAATTTTCGTTTGACCCCACCCCGACTGAGGGGTAGAGAAAAAAAGAGCCACACAAATAAGTATGGCCTTTTTCATTAGTCTCTAATTATCGTTTGGGCACGATCTGGCCCTACGCTTACTAGCGTTATTGGAACTCCAACTTCCGCTTCTATAAAAGAAATGTAGTCTTTAAAGCTTTGCGGAAAGACATCTTCAGAAGTCATCTGCATAAGATCCTCATCCCAACCCGGAAGTTCCGTGAAAATAGGTTCAATGAGGTCTTCCTGTAGTTTGTAAGGTAAGTGCTTTATAACCGCGCCCTTATACTTGTACGCAGTACAAACTTTGATTGGACCTATTCCACTTAAAACATCACCTTTCATCATCATCAACTCTGTAACGCCATTAACATTAATTGCGTATTTCAAAGCAGGTAAATCTAACCAACCGCATCTCCTAGGACGCCCTGTTGTTGCACCAAACTCATGACCATTCTTTTGTATAGTGGCGCCAACTTCTTCAAATAGTTCTGTGGGGAAGGGGCCCGAACCTACTCGGGTACAATACGCTTTGAAAATGCCGTAAACATTTTTGATTGTATTGGGTGCAATACCCATACCGGTACATGCTCCTGCACAGGTGGTATTAGAAGATGTTACAAAAGGATAGGTACCAAAGTCAATATCTAGTAGCGTTCCTTGCGCACCTTCAGCTAAGATGGTTTGACCTTCCGAAATGGCATCGTGGAAATAGGGCTCACTATCTATAATATCTAAAGATCTTAAGTAGTCCAGGGCCTCCATCCATTTCGGTTCGAGCGACTCGAGATCGTATTCAAAACCTTCATAACCAGCAAGTAACTGCTTATGTTTGGTGACTAATGCGTTGTATAAATCACTGAAGTTGTCTAACTGAATATCACCAACGCGAAGACCGTTACGCCCTGTTTTATCCATATAGGTCGGACCAATGCCTTTTAATGTAGAGCCAATTTTCTTCTTGCCCTTTGCCGCTTCACTTGCTGCATCCAATAAACGGTGTGTTGGTAGAATTAGGTGCGCTTTACGACTAATTTTTAATCTACTCAAGACGTGTGGCTCCTGATCTATAAGCTTATCTAATTCCACTTTAAAGATCACGGGGTCAATAACAACACCATTACCAACAACATTCATCACATCCTCGTGAAATACTCCAGAGGGAATGGTATGTAATACGTGCTTTTTGCCTTCAAATTCTAAAGTGTGTCCGGCGTTAGGACCACCTTGAAATCGAGCGATAATATTGTACTTACGTGTCAATACATCGACTATTTTACCTTTTCCTTCATCTCCCCATTGGAGACCTAAAAGCACATCTACTGCCATAATTAATTCTTACTCGACTCTTTTCTTTTAGCATAGAAGTAAAGGCTGTGGCTTTCTACTTCTACACCGAAAACTTCTTCGATTGTTTGTTTAATATTTTGAATGCGTGGATCGCAAAATTCGAAAACCTCACCGGTATCCGTTAAGATGACATGATCGTGTTGTTTATTGAAATAAGACTTCTCATAAAAACTTTGATTCTGACCAAACTGGTGCTTACTCACTAATCCACAAGTTAGTAGCAGTTCTATGGTATTGTATAAGGTTGCCCGTGAAACCCGATAGTTTTTATTCTTCATACTCAGGTACAAGGTTTCCACATCAAAGTGGTCATCATTTTCGTAGATTTCCTTTAAAATGGCAAACCGCTCTGGAGTTTTGCGTTGATTATGCTCTTCCAAATAGCGGCCAAAAACGTCTTTTACCTTATTGTATGCTTCTTGTGTACTCATGAGAAGTAAAACGCTAAAATACGTTGTATCAATTGAATTTACCTACACGAGAGACACTACTAATCCCTTCTAAATTCTTGATATTGTTAATAGTGTCCGTTAACCCCAATTTATCCGCGACTTCAATGGTTAACTTGCCTGTGAATAACCCGTCATCTACGCTGAAAGAGATTGCTTTGATATTAATACTAAGCTCGTCCGAAACCACTTTTGTAACGTCGTTCACGATGCCTATTCGATCCATCCCATTGATAAGTAGGTTGATGGTT
This sequence comes from Schleiferiaceae bacterium, assembly GCA_965204625.1. GTDB lineage: Bacteria > Bacteroidota > Bacteroidia > Flavobacteriales > Schleiferiaceae > UBA10364. Next base: position 913,210 of record CBDBET010000006.1, on the reverse strand, counting down.
GAAAATGCGCCTTTACGATCTATCCATTTCGCTTTTAAGGTTCTATTCGCAAATCTACTTTGGAGTAAAACAGCATTCGGACAGTCATCTCTGTGCACCTTTAGTCCATCAGCAGTGGTTACAAAACCAAAAACTCTATCCCCCGGTAATGGATTACAACATTTTGCAAGCGTGTAGTCCATTTCATGCTCATCCGTATCAAAGACGAGCATTAAATGATCAGACGAAGGATTCCTGGTGTTATTACCCAGCTTCGTCTTCGCATAGTTGCTCTTAACTATGCGCTGCCTAAAATAGTTGACCAAACCTGAGGTTTCTCGCGCATATTCTCGCAGTTTTCCGTTATCGATAACACCAAGACCGACTTTATAGTATAATTCTTCAGGATTCTTTAAGCCAAAGAAATTGACGAGTTTATGAATATTACTGTGTGTAGCTTTTAGCTTGAGAACTTTCAGTTTGCGTTCTAGAATGAATTGCCCCTGACCTGTGATCAATTGCTTTTCTTTCTTCAGGCTTTGCTTAATGCGTTGTTTCGCTTTACTTGTTTTCACAAAGCTCAGCCAATCTTCTTTTGGTTCTTGCTTTATAGAGGTCAAAACCTCTATTTGATCCCCAGATTTAAGAGGAGTACTTAAAGGAATTAGTTTCCCATTAACCTTAGTACCTAGACAATGTGCCCCAACCTCTGTATGGATGTCAAAAGCAAAATCTAGTGCAGTTGCTCCCTTAGGAAGAGTAAGCATTTCACCTTTCGGCGTAAACACGAAAATTTCAGATGAAAAAAGATTCATCTTGAAGTTATCGATAAAATCCTCGCTATCGTTCTCAGGGTCATCGAGAAATTCTCGTATGCGGAGCAGCCAACGATCTAATTGGTTGCTACCGGAGCTGTCTTCCTTGTATTTCCAATGCGCCGCGAAGCCATTCTCAGCAATATCATCCATACGTCTCGTCCTTATCTGAACTTCGATCCAGTGTCCATCAGGACCCATTACGGTGGTGTGCAACGATTCATACCCATTACTTTTAGGGGAACTAATCCAGTCTCGTAAACGAGCAGGGTTTGGGCTGAAGTTCTCCGTTACTATTGAGTAAGCCTGCCAACATGTGGCTTTTTCTTTGTCTTCTTCTGTCTCAAGAATGATGCGAATCGCATATTTATCATACACCTGTTCAAAGCGAACGTTCTGGTTTTTCATTTTACGTCGAATGGAATAGATGCTCTTTGTTCGCTTCTTTATATCGAACGTTAAATTCGCTTTAGAAAGTTCTTCGAAAACTTTGCTCTCGAATTTATTTAGATAAGAAAAATCTTCGCGCTGTAAACTTTCCATTCGACTATTGATCTCGTCAAATATCTCAGGTTCAGTGTACTTTAAAGAAATATCCTCTAATTCTGTTTTTATGCTAAACAACCCTAATCGATGGGCCAGCGGTGCATAAATAAATAGTGTTTCCGATGCTATTTTCAGCTGCTTATGTGCCGGCATACCCGACATAGTACGCATGTTATGAAGTCGGTCTGCTAGTTTGATTAATATTACCCTCACATCATCAGATATAGTGAGTAACATCTTTCTGTAATTTTCAAGCTGCATACTACTTTCCATGCTGACTACACCTGAGATTTTGGTAAGGCCGTCAATGAGTCTAGCTATACTAGGACTAAACATACCTTCAATATCCACGAGTGAATAGTCCGAATCTTCTACTACATCGTGCATTAAGGCGGTGGCTATACTTGTAGGACCTAGACCTATTTCTGTAGCCACAATCTGTGCCACAGAAATAGGATGCGTGATGTAAGGCTCACCGCTCTTGCGATGCACACCTTTATGAGCATCTTTAGCCAATGAGAATGCACGCTTAATCAATTTTTGATCAGCGTCATCTGTTTTGTATTCAATACTGTTTAACAGGTCATTGAATACACTTTCTACTAGCTTATTATCCTTATCCTCGTTGGTAGTCATATCGACTTAGTCTATCAAAAACATCGCGGGGCGCTTATGCAAATCAGGTAATTCTAAACTCCATTGCGCCACTGTTTTAGTCTTAATATTCTCACTATCTAAAGTAATATCTACAGCAATACAAAGTTTTGTTTCCGGATGTAAGGTGTTAATCAACTCTTCCAATAGTTTTCCATTGCGATAAGGCGTTTCCATGAAAATCTGTGTAATCCCGTCTCGTATATCTTTTTGCATGGCTTGGAATACTCGCTTACGAATAGGTCGATCGTGCGGTAAATAGCCTCTGAAGGCAAATTGTTGACCATTAAAGCCACTCGCCATTAACGCTAAGAGAATGGAAGAAGGGCCTACACATGGTCGAACTTCGATTCCTTTACGATGTGCAATGCTAACAATCGTCGCACCGGGGTCTGCGACGCAAGGAACTCCCGCTTCTGAAAGAATTCCAATGGAATGTCCATTATTTACAGGATCTAAAAATCCTGGTAAATCTAAAGGATCCGTCTGCTTATCAAGAATTTCTAGTCTCAACTCGCGCTGGTCTTTATCAGGTAATAAATGCTTGATATATGCACGAGCAGTTTTTTCATTTTCAACAATAAAGTAGGTTAGACTATTGATGATAGCTACTACATCTTTTGGTAGGATTGAATCAAAATTATCTTGCCCGAGTGTATTAGGGAGTAAGTATATAGCTGCCATTAGTGCGCTCTTAAAAAAGATTGAATAGCTTCTTCGAGAAGCTCGTAAACATGAGAAAACCCTTCTTGACCTCCAGTGTAGGGATCGGGCACTTGACGATTTTCACCGGGATATGACTCGTTCAAAATTAAACGGACTTTATTTTTCACTGATTCATCCGGAGCTAATTGAATAAGATTCGAATGATTAGAACTGTCCATGGCAAAGATGATGTCAAAGATTTCGAAATCCTCTGCGGTTACTTGTCTCGAACGTTGCTGGTCAATAGTAATCCCACGCTCTTTAGCAATCAAAATACTTCTTGTATCTGGTCGTTCAGAAGCATGCCATCCCGACGTCCCTGCTGAATCTATGGTCCATTCATTTGGGGCATACTTTTCCATTATGCCTTGGGCGAGGGGAGAGCGGCAAATATTGCCTAAACAAACCATGAGTATTTTCATAAATAAAAAAGTCAGTACCCTAAGATACTGACTCTAAAACATTCGTTAAACTGTTTTTTTAAGCGAGTGTGAGACGTTTTTGTAAATCGTCAACATACGTGCGGAAACGTTTATCTGTCTCTTTCAAATTATTCACTGTTCTACACGCGTGAAGGACGGTGGCATGATCTTTATTGCCACACTGTTGACCGATACTGGCAAGACTGTTTTTCGTGAGCTGCTTAGAGAAATACATACTGAGCTGTCTCGCTTGCACAATTTCACGTTTACGCGTCTTTGATTTTAGTAATTCTAGTGGCATATCGAAGTAATCGCAGACCACCTTTTGAATAAAATCAATCGAGATTTCACGTGTTGTACTTTTAACAAATTTGTCGACCATGGATTTAACTAACTCCATGGTAATCTGCTTTTTATTCAAGCTACTTTGAGCAAGTATACTTATAAGTGCACCTTCGAGTTCTCTGATGTTGGAGTTGATAGAGTAGGCGATGTATTCGACAATATCTTGTTCGATCTCAATACCATCGTTGAAAAGTTTCTTGCCTAGAATAGCAACACGCGTCTCTAGACCAGGCTTTTGAAGGTCGGCACTTAAACCCCACTTGAAGCGACTTAATAAGCGTTGTTCCATACCCTGCAGCTCAACTGGTGCACGATCTGAAGTTAATATGATCTGCTTACCATTTTGATGGAGGTGGTTAAATATCTCGAAGAATACATCTTGCGTTTTCTCTTTACCGGAAAAGCTTTGAACATCGTCAATAACTAGTACATCTATCATCTGATAGAAATGGACGAAATCATTTTTGGTATTGTTTCGAATACTATCGATGAACTGCTGTGTAAATTTTTCGGCACTTACATAGAGGACTGTCTTCTCTGGGTAATTGTCTTTAATTTCTACTCCTATGGAATGCGCTAGATGTGTTTTTCCTAGACCAACTCCTCCGTAGAGCATGAGCGGGTTAAATGAAGTGCCACCTGGATTCTTACTCACGGCGTAACCAGCAGATCTAGCAAGTCTATTGCAATCTCCCTCAATGAAGTTTTCAAAGCTGTAGTTAGGATTTAATTGGGAATCAATATTCAGTTTTTGTAAACCAGGGATGACGAAAGGATTTTTAATTTCCTTATCATTCCCAATCTTCATCGGCATGTTAACGCTTTGACGGGGGTGTTTTTTACGACCACTGCTCGGTAGTTTCATTGTTGGTGCTTGAGCGTTACCGTATGCATTTTCAAGCACGATGCTGTATACTAATTTTGCATCTGGACTTAATGATTTAGTAATGGCAGCTTTCAACAGTTGTATATAGTGCTCTTCGAGATATTCGTAAAAGAATTTTGAAGGTACTTGAACAGTGATAATGTTTGTTTGAAGTTTTACTGGTTTTATAGGTTCAAACCAGGTGCTGTAGCACTGGTCATCAACGTTGTCTTGAATAAATTGCAAGGCTTCATTCCAGACATCATTAACGCTTTTCTCCATGGTCAAAAATTCTCGTATCCCAAGGCTGTTCAAACTTAGGATAGTGTTGTGTGTATTAGTAAACTTTTCGGGCGGCAATCGAAGAGTGTAATCATCTTGTTGACTGCATAGCAAATGTGTTCATAAATTCTGATTGAAAAAAATTTATTTGCTATTGTGTTAATAAAAAGTTTTGCTTAAGGGGAGGTGTAACATGTTGATTTACAGGGCCTAGTATAAATGCCCAAAAAATTTGAGTATAAATTACCATCCATCTCCCTAATTGTTCAAAAATCTCAATGTCGAGCTACGTTTACACTGCGTTAACAAAACTATGCAATCTAATTTAGTGACTATGAAACAGATAGAAATTAAAGATACATATACATTTCGGCCGAGGTATTCTGAGACAGATCAAATGGGCGTAGTATATTATGGAAATTACGCTGCTTATTTCGAGGTAGGTCGAGTCGAATTATTACGCAAATTGGGAATTTCGTATGCACAGCTTGAAGTGGATGGAACGATGCTTCCTGTAGTTCACATGAGTATCGATTTCAAAAGAGGTGCAAAATACGATGAAGAAGTCCATTTAGAGACCGTTATAAATGAAATTCCCACGAGGAAGATATCATTTTACCACGTCTTAAAAGATAATGAAGGTAAGACTTTAGTTTCGGGTAAAGTAGTACTTGTGTTCGTCGATAAAATCACATTCAAACCAAAAAGCTGTCCAAAAGAACTTGCTTCGTTATTTCCTAATTTACCCTAATTAGGACGCGTTCGCCTGTTCTGTACTGAATTTCTAACATGCCTGATGTACGTTTTGGAAGCTTTAGAACACCCGTTGTTTCTTTCGACCATAACAGCTGTCCAGCCCAATTAAAACAATGAATCATAGCTGGTTTACCTTCAATAGTTTTTAAAACACTACCAAATTCGCTACAAGTAATATGCTCCTTTTTAGCAGAAGTGGTAGATTCGGCTAATGCCGTAGCGGCGAGAATGTTTTTCGGGGCACCAAAGGCCAAAGTAAAGGCATTATAGTGTGATCCATTGTAAAGTAAAGAATCGGCCCAAAGGAAATTTTGCGCGATTTGCCTTAACGTTTGATTCGGCATTATGGAATGAACACCTTCTAAAATAATTTTATCAGCAACGCTTCCACCTACATTTGGATTTGCACTAAACTCTAACATTGCACTAGACATAATATCTGTGTGCTGGTAGATGGAGCTAAAAACAAGTTGATTGTAGTTCTTCACACCATCATAGGATACGCTTCTGCCGTTCCAAAATTCATTATTACCGTCCCAATCAAATACTCGCGTACTCGATATACCCATGCGTCTGCCATGTCGTTCTGCCAAATAATCCCCAAAGGCTTCATCAAAACTTCTTCGCTGCATTCCTAAATTTGTCCCCGGTGCGGCACCGTGGGATAGGGCGTGACCGAATTCATGAATAATGACATCGGCATCTTCAGCATCATCAACACCGCCTTCACCAAAATACAGACGAGGCGGGGAATAACCGTAATTAAACATGCTGTTGTCTTGTCCATTCAGAGCTTGTGCATCTGCATGGATTGTGTAGGTCATGATAGTGCCATACCCTAAGGTATTCAAGTACCTCGAAAGCGCTGAAACGTGATATACGCACATTACTTGTTCAAATTCAGGCGCCGATCTTCCACCCGTCCAATCTTGAGGCGAGGTGCTTGGCAAAATATAGGGTGCATCAAAATCTACGATCTCTATGTACTCATTGCGCAGAAAGGTTGTATCTGCAATATGATCAACAGTTAGCGTGTCGATAATGGTTAACGAATCTAGTACAGTGCCGTTCGCATCGTTAAGGTCTTTATAAATACCTCCATAGGTTAAATTGTAGGGAGTGAGCGGATCCGGGCTAAAAACTCTTACCGGAACTGTCGTGTCATTGAAGTGCACAGTTAGGTCTCGCTCCAGTAGTAGTGTACCCTCAGGAGTCATGTAGCGGATTGCATGGCGCGCACCTTCTAAAAGTGTGTCTGGTACAACTGCGAACCAATTCTCGTCATGATAAATCAAAGAAGAGTTGACTTCATCCGGCAATCTTGTGCGTTTATTAAAATCTAAGGTAGAATGTGACTTTAATAGTTTTCCAGATTCATCTCTTACTTGTAATAATTGTTCTTCTAAGAGTAAATGTCCGTCCAGGCGGTAATGGAAACGTTCATAGGTAGCATGAGGCGTTGTCGTCTTAAAGAACGATTGCGTATTGAGCTCTTGACTTAAAGCAACGTTAACTGCCAGAAAGAAGAGTAATGTGATGATTCTTTTCAAATTGGTCCTTGATTTCTTCATATTGACTTTGCACCACCTCTAGGGTATACGCTAAAGATAATCCTTGTTTTCTTTCAACCACATGGAGTTCGGCTTGTTTAACTATTCGCTCCACAAAGGACAATTGATCGTAAGAAAATTGCAGTTTAAATCGCTTAGTCAACCATTTTTCTACTCTGATGTTTTCACGTATGGCGTCCTCTGCTGCTGATCCATAAGCTTCTATCAGTCCAGGTACTCCAAGTTTCGTGCCGCCGAAGTAACGTACAACGACACATCCTATGTTAACTAATTCATGACTAAGTAATGCACGTAGGATAGGCGTTCCTGCAGTATGCGCAGGTTCGCCGTCGTCAGAACTGCGTTCCATTAAAGTCTCTGGGTGTATACGAAGGGCCCAGCAATAGTGGCGGGCACTAGGTTCTTGCGTTTTAATAAAATCCAATTGGACTTTGAAGCTTTCTTCATCCTCACAATGAAAGAGGTATGCGAAGAATTTGCTGCCCTTTGATTTAAAAACACCTTTAGACGGTAGTTCAACACTGTAAAATAGATCGCTATCCTCGCTCATAACGATCTGTTCCTAGCTCGTAGGATTTTTGGGCTGCATGTAGCTTCGGCGCGGGAATTCCCTCATTAAAAGAGTCTGTGGAAGTAAAACGGTGCCACTGATCGACAACGCCCGAATCAATAAACGATTGTAGCACCCTTCCTCCGCCTTCAACTAGAACATGATATATTCCATGGTCTAAAAGTTTCGGAAGCCAATGCTCGATCTTGTAGGGGTCGCATATGATTTTCTCTCCATCCAGATCAGATACTTTACCGATAAAGAGCGGAGCGACGGCTAAATTTTTCAGTGCAGATGAATCCGGCAAGAGATCATTTACCAATATAATGGGTCGCGGATTTGCACCGTGGTAATTTCGCGTTGAAAGCGAAGGCCGATCCCAGTTTAAAGTTTTTGCGGAAATGAGGATGCCATCAACATCTGAACGTAACTGATGGGACCTGACAGCTGCTAAAGGGCCGGAAATCAAAGAAGCCTGATCATTTATTGTACGGTTTCTATCCAAATACCCGTCAAAGGATTGCGCCCACTTTAGAGTAACAAAAGGTCTTTTGAGTTCCTTATTACAAAAGAAGACTTGATTCAATTCTCGAAAGGGAGTGGGGTTCTCGGAAAACAATACTTCTACGCCGTGGGATTGAAGGTGTTCGACTCCTCTGCCATTTACGAGTACATTACTATCGGAGCAGCCTATGACCACTCTAGGTATACGACTGTTGGTTATCAATAAGCTACAAGGAGGTGTTTTTCCATAGTGAGCACAGGGTTCTAAACTGCAATACAAAGTGCTACCGGCAAGGAGTGATGAATCTTTCACACTTTTAATAGCCATGACTTCTGCGTGGGGTTCACCAGCTTTGTGGTGGTATCCTTCACCAATTATCACACCGTTGTGCACGATGACCGCCCCAACCATTGGATTAGGTGCGGTACGGCCTTTGGCATAGTTAGCCAATTGTAAGCAACGTGTGAGAAACTTGGCGTGCGACATAGTACAAAGGTAGTGGTGCAAGTCGTATTTTCGGCAGAGATGAAAACGCTGTCTGATTATAAACAAAATGCGCTCGCACTTCTTTCTACGATTTATGGTGCTCGTGAATCTGCCAATATTGTCAATTATTGGATAGAAGCACGCCTAGGCTTGAGCCGTATGGATCAATTTTTAAAGGCAGAGGAGGTGTTTCTATTTGATTCGTACGAAGCAGATTTAAAAGAACTTACGGACAGAAAACCCATTCAATATGTTGTAGGACACGCTTATTTCCACGGACTTGAAATAGGGTTGAATTCGTCCACCTTAATACCCAGGCCTGAAACCGAGGAATTGGTCAATGAAGTGGTCAAATTAATTGATGCCACGCAAGCAAAGCGCATTATTGATTTGGGTACAGGTAGTGGTTGTATAGCCTTGGCCATAAAAAGTATTCGTCCTGACGTTGAAGTAGTAGGATTCGACAATAATTCTGATGCTATTGATCAAGCAAGAAGAAATGCAGAAACCCTTGGCTTACATGTAAACTTTATTGTTGCCGATCTTTTTAACTATTCTTTTGATTCGGCCGATATCATCGTCAGCAATCCTCCTTATATCCCTACTTCCGAATGTGAAAATATGGAGGAACATGTGATAGCGCATGAACCTGAAGGCGCCCTCTTTGTTCCGGATGAACAGCCGCTTTTATTCTACGACGCTATTTTTGCTTTAGGTAAGGAAATACTCTCAAATCGTGTGGGGTGGATGGTTTTTGAAATACACCATCTCTTTGGTGAAGAAATGCAGCAACTTGGTATCAAATATTGCGCAAAAGAAGTTAAATTAATACAGGATTTGCAGGGCAAAGACCGAATGCTATTAGCTAGATATGGACGTACAACTTGAATTAGAACGCCTGCGCACTGAATTACACGAGCACAACCATAGGTACTATACCCTTGATGCTCCAGTAATAAGTGATTACGATTTTGATCAATTACTCAAAAAACTAGAGCAATTAGAGGCTGCCCATCCGGAATTTTTCGATCCAAACAGTCCTACAGTTCGGGTCGGTGGATCAGTGACTAAGAATTTTGAAACCGTGAACCATCGCTTTCCTATGCTATCGCTAGGAAATACATATAATTTAGAGGAATTGCAAGAGTGGATCCTTCGCGTTCAAAAATTGGCCCCTGAAGCAACCTTTGTTTGCGAATTAAAATATGATGGTGTAGCCATAGGTATTCAGTACGTTAATGGTGCATTAACCCGCGCTGTAACTAGGGGAGACGGTACTCAAGGAGATGATATCACGACGAACGTACGTACGATAAAGAGTATTCCATTACAGCTTAACCCACCGTTTCCGGAAGATTTCGAAATTCGAGGCGAAATTGTACTTCCTCATGTCCGTTTTGAGGCATTAAATATGCAGCGACAACAAGAAGGACTTACGCCCTTTGCTAACCCAAGAAATTGTGCGTCAGGTACTTTGAAGCTTCAAGATAGCGGTGAGGTTGCCAAAAGAGGATTAGATGCGTACCTCTATTATGTTTTACCTGAGGGAATACTAGCTTCAAACCACAGCGAAAGTATAGCCATTGCCGGGAAATTAGGTTTTAAAATCCCTAAGGTAGAGGATCGGTTCATTGCTAATTGTGACGGTATTGAAAGCATAATGAGCTTTGTGGAATACTGGGATACTGCGCGTAAAGATCTTCCGTTTGACATTGACGGTGTAGTAATTAAAGTAAATAGCTACAAGGCACAAGAAGATTTGGGTTTTACAGCGAAAAGTCCCCGTTGGGCTACCGCCTTTAAATTCAAGGCTGAGCGAATGTCAACTATTCTTGAATCTGTTACGTATCAAGTTGGTAGAACGGGCGCCATTACACCGGTAGCAAACCTTAAACCGGTTTGGTTAGGTGGTACTACCGTAAAAAGGGCTTCTTTGCATAATGAAGACCAGATTGCAGCTTTAGATTTGCATATCGGGGATACAGTTTACGTTGAGAAAGGTGGAGAGATTATCCCTAAGGTAGTAGGCGTAGATGTCGAACAAAGAGAAGAAACTGCCCAACGTGTGGTTTTCATTTCGAATTGTCCGGAATGTCATTCGCAGCTTTCAAGACTAGAAGGAGAGGCACAGCATTATTGCCTTAACGAGAGCGGTTGCGAGCCCCAGATTAGTGGTAGAATAGACCATTTCATTTCTCGTAAGGCCATGGATATAATGGGTATGGGCTCTGAAACAGTAGCATTACTAGTGAATAAAGAATTGGTCAAAACGCCTGCTGATCTTTACGAACTAACCTTTGATGATCTTATCCAATTGGATGGATTCAAAGAAAAGAGCGTATTGAATATTCTCGAGGGTATTGAAGCATCGAAGCAGCAGCCTTTTGAGCGTATTTTATTTGCCATAGGTATTCGTCATGTAGGAGCTACCGTAGCAAAGAAGCTTGTTCGTCACTTTAAAACCATGGATGCAATCATGGCAGCGGATAAAGAGGAGTTGCTAGCCGCTGAAGAAATAGGCGAAGTCATTGCAGACCAATTGTTATCTACCTTTCAAAGACCAGAACGGCATTCTGAAATTCAGCGACTACGATGGTATGGTCTCAATTTCGAGGCTGATATTCAAGAGCAGGTAATAGATTCGCAGATAACCGGAAAAAAAATTGTAGTAAGTGGCGTCTTTAACAGCATTAGCAGAAATGAACTTAAAGCACGCATCGAATCACTAGGAGGTCTCAACGTAAGCAGCATCAGTAGTAAAACAGATTATGTTTTCGCGGGTGAGGGGATGGGACCGGCAAAGCTTAAAAAAGCGACCAATCTCAATGTGCCTATATTAAATGAAACAGAGGTTCACACTTTACTTAATTTATGAGACGGATCAAAGAATTCTATTGGCGTCGTGGACTAAAGAATGCCGCTGCAAGTAAATGCTTACTTAAGAACGCTGCTCCAAAGGTAACCGTTCTAACTGGAGATATGGATCATATTGCTTTGGTAAAAGAACACTTCTCTGCCGTAGATTTTGTTTATTTCGAAAACATGAAAAGACCAAAAGGTGAAGTAACTAGGACTTTTTATTTATACCGTGATGATTTTAATTTTAAAGGGGAACCGAAGCGATTCATCCCTGAGCCCGGTGATAACCACCTTTTGTTAAACCTTGAACAAAATCCTGCAAATTTAACTTGGTATTGGTATGCTAGAAGCTACGACATTAGGGTAGATTTGTGTGGAACCTATGACAACGCTGATTTGAGTATAGCTAATTCTAATGTATCCCTTAATGAACAATTAGAAATGCTTAAAAACATGCTAAAAGTGATGACTACAAATGAATAATATAGATCTTTCTGGTGTCGGTGTTGCACTGATTACACCTTTTCTTCGTGATGATAGTCAAAGTGTAGACTACGCTTCGCTTGAACGTTTATTAGAACACTGTATTGCTAATGGAGTGAACTACTTCGTCGTTAATGGCACTACTGCTGAGAACCCTGTTTTAACCACCGAAGAAAAGCAACGTATTCTGCAATTTGTGCTAAGTGTTACAGCAGGCAGAATTCCTGTTGTTTTCGGTATTGGTGGAAACAATACCAATGCCTTAGTTGAAGAGTTAAACGCGTTCGATACCGAAGGTGTTTCTGCAATTCTCAGTGCAAGTCCATATTACAACAAACCTTCTCAAGAAGGTATTTACCAACACTATGCAGCACTAAGCACGGCGAGCCCTTTGCCTTTGATAGTGTATAACGTTCCTGGAAGAACTAGTAGCAATATCAGTGCGCAGACCACGATTCGCCTTGCCAAGGACTTTGGCAATATCGTCGCTATTAAGGAGGCCAGCGGAAATCTGGATCAAATCACGGAGATATTGCTCGAAAGACCTGAAGGCTTCCAAGTGTTATCTGGTGATGACAACCTCACGTTTGCTATGATGGCTTTAGGTGCTGAGGGCGTTATTTCGGTAAGTGGACAGGGGATTCCTGAAGTGTTTTGTGCCATGGTTGAACACATGAGTGAGGGACGCTGGATTCAAGCTCGTGCTGCTCATTTAAGTATTTACGATTTAACGAACCAATTGTTTGAGGAAGGCAACCCCGTAGGTATTAAATCATTATTGGAGACCAGAGGCATCACCCAGGCAACCGTCCGCCTGCCTCTAGTAGAAGCTACGGACAATCTTAAGAATGCATTAGCTGCAAGTTTGAAAATCCTTAATCTGACCTAATTCACAGTTCATTAAGGTCTTACGCTTAAACGTAGGTCAGTTTTACTAAGGCATCTGGTTTTCAAAGGTTTGAATAAAACGACTTTTCGAGTATTCGAGGTCTATTTTCAATCAGAAAACGCTGTTAAACGATCGTGTGCAGACTATTTTAGACAACACTAAAAAAGGTAGGACTTTGGACAATATTTCCGCTCTCAGGCTTCACTAAAAATCGTATCTTTGCCCGTCCATGAAATTAATTAGACTAGCTACATACATACTGTTCGCTCTATTTTTACACGAGTTGTGGCGAATACCAGGAGGTTCTCAAGAGCAAAGATCTTGATTATAAATTCTCGAAAGCCGTGGAGTATTACGACGCAGGAGAGTATAACAAGGCGTACCCAATCTTTGATGAACTAATCGCACTATACCGTGGTACACACAAGGCGCAGGAGGTTTATTTCTATTATGCACACACATTGTATTTACAGAAGAATTATATACTCGCTGGTTACCATTTCAAGAATTTTTACAAAACGTTCCCTCAGAATGAACAAGCAGATGAAGCTGCATACCTCACGGCATATTGCTATTATTTAGAGGCACCTAAACACAGTCTTGATCAAGCCTATACTTTTAAAGCCATCAACGAAATACAGTTATATATCAATACGCATCCTAATTCGGACAAGCTTGATGACTGCAATACGTACATGGAGGAATTAAGAAGTAAGTTGGAACTTAAGAGTTTTGAAATAGCTTATCAATACTTCAAGACCCGACAGTACAAGGCTGCAATGACAGCGTTTACAACTACAGTAAGTGAATATCCGGATACACCCTACCGTGAAGACGCACTGTTTTACAAGACATTATCCGCCTTTAAATTGGCAAACAATAGCTTAGAATCGCTTCAAAACGAACGATTTACAGAAGCAAAGACTGCATTAAATGATTTTGAAGAAGCGTTTCCGAATAGCGATCGCCTCGAAGATTTACGTAAATTGATACCTTAAATTCCTGATCCTATGGATTATAAAAAAATGCAAGCGGATAAAAATACCCGCACGCACAACACCAATGCGATTGATGCACCTACGGATAATATCTACGAAGCGTTGACTATTATCTCAAAGCGTGCAGAACAAATCAATGATATTACCCGCGAAGAGTTGCACGCAAAACTTCAGGAGTTCGCTTCTTCTACAGAATCTCTAGAAGAGATTTTTGAAAATAAGGAGCAGATTGAAGTGAGTAAGTTCTACGAAAGTTTGCCAAAGCCAACTGCTATGGCCCTTCAAGAGTGGTTAGAAGATCGTATCTACTACCGCAAAGAAAACGAAGAAGAGAAATAGAACGTGGAATTTGGGCCTTTGTACCAGCGAAAGGTGCTGCTTGGTGTATCCGGCAGCATTGCAGCCTACAAGAGTGCCTTTCTAGTCCGTGAACTCATAAAATGGGGTGCTGAAGTCCAAGTAGTGATGACCACTGCTGCTAAGGATTTCATCACCCCATTAACGCTTTCTACCCTAAGTACTCGACCGGTTTATAGCACTTTTCTTCACGAAGAAGAGGAGAAATATGGGGTATGGAACAACCATGTCGATCTCGGTTTATGGGCTGACCTCATGGTTATCGCACCTGCTTCGAGCAATACACTTTCAAAATTGGTCACAGGTGCTTGTGACGATTTGCTTTCTGCTGTTTACATGAGTGCAAAATGTCCTGTCTTTGTGGCACCGGCTATGGACCTGGATATGTACAAAAATGAAGCTACTCGCACCAACCTTGAAGAGTTAACGGCGAGAGGCGTGACCGTTATACCTGCAGCGCACGGTGAATTAGCCAGTGGTTTGGTAGGCCAGGGACGGATGGCAGAACCTGAGGCGATTTGTGAATATATTTCAGCGCACCTTTTGAGTCAGCTTCCCTTACATGGTAAAAAAGTGCTTATTAATGCCGGCCCTACCCACGAGCACATTGATCCGGTTCGGTACATAGGAAACAATAGCACAGGTCAAATGGGTGTTGCTTTAGCCCGTGCGGCTCGATCTTTAGGTGCTGATGTCACTCTAGTTCTGGGTCCCACACAGTACCCATTAGACTTAAATGGGCTACAAGTGATTAGTGTCGTTAGTGCAAAAGAGATGTTAACAGCCATGCAAGAATATTACCCTTCTTCCGTTTTAACTATATGTACAGCGGCCGTGAGCGATTTTGTCCCAAAGACTGCCGCCAACAAGAAACTAAAGAAGACCGCGATGAAGGGGACCATGACCATAGACCTTGAAGAAACTACAGATATACTCGCAACCTTAGGAAAGACGAAGAGAATAGATCAAAAACTGATAGGTTTTGCTCTAGAAACCAACGATGGAATTGGGTATGCGAAAGATAAGCTGGTGAAGAAAAATGCAGATGCGATTGTATTAAATACCTTAAGTACGACTACTGGATTCGAATCAAACACCAATGCCGTAGAAGTATTTTATCAAGATGGAACACAACAATTCTTTCCACTCGCAGACAAAACTGAATTGGGTCGACAACTGCTTAATGCAGTGCTCAAAAAATTTGAATAGACATGAAAAAGAGCATCTTCACCCTTGTTGTTTTTACTCTATTCTCCCTGCAAATTAGGGGACAGGAGCTTCGTGCTACAGTTAAAGTGCTAAGCCCAGAAGTACAGGCGACCAACAAAGATATTTTCCAAACTCTCGAAACATCCATGGAGAATTTTCTCAATGGTTATGCCTTCACTGATCATAAATACAGTGATGAAGAGCGTATCGAATGCAACTATATAATGACCGTTAATAGTTTGAGCGGAAACAGGTTCGATGCTACAATACAAGTACAGTATTCGAGACCTATCTACAATAGCAATTATAACTCTCCTGTATTAAAAGTACTAGATAAAGACGTCGTCTTTAGCTACCAGGAAAATGAACCCATAGACTTTCAACAGAACACCTATACTACTAATCTCAGCTCTATATTGGCTTTTTATGCCTACACCATCATCGGTCTGGACCGTTGTACGTTTAAAGCAAACGGCGGAGATGCTGAATTTGCTATTGCACAGAACATCGTTACTACTGCTCAAAGCAGTGGTGGTGCAAGCGGATGGAAAAGTTTTGATGGCACTAAAAACAGGTTCTGGATTACAGATGCCCTGATGAGTCCGGTTTTTGAACCTGTAAAAACCACTCTATATATGTATCACAGACAGGGTTTAGATCTTATGTACCTGGCAGAGAATCACAAGCAATCTTTAGAGACGATTGCTTCGAGTTTAAAAGCATTGGAAGGACCCAATCAAAAGCGCCCGAATAGCTACTTATTGAACCTATTCTTCGATGCAAAGAATACTGAGATAGTATCCCTCTATTCGGAAGCTGCTGCGCTCGGCGTAGATACAAAAACGCTACAGACTACTTTAGAAGAATTGGACCGCACACATGCGAGTAGCTACAGTGAATTAGGAGGAAAGTAATGCTAAAGCGACTTAGAATACAAAACTTTATACTCATTGATCAGTTGGACTTGCCTATTCTTTCAGGAATGACGGCAATGACTGGTGAGACAGGTGCAGGTAAAAGTATTTTATTGGGGGCGTTAGAAGCTGCATTGGGTCGAAGGCTTTCTGCAAAAGCTGTATTGAAAGACAAAAGCGCTAAAGCAATTATTGAACTAGAATTGGTCTTACCGGATTATCTAGAAGCTGAATTTCGATCAAAGGATATCGATTATGATACTCATAGTGTGTTTCGCCGTGAATTATTGCCAAACGGTAAGTCGAGGGCATTTATTAACGATACACCTGTAAAAAGTAGCGATTTAACCTATTTCGCAGGCCAATTTATCGATATCAACAGCCAAAGTGATTCTGGTTTACTTACCGATGTGGCAAAACAAATTCAATTGATCGATTCTTTTGTAACAGCTGATAAGGAGCGTGCGGAGTACAGCAAGATTTACACTGCTCTAAGCGCAGTCCTTATTGAGCAAAAGTTGCTTATCGAACAAGCCGATACCAGTGATTTGGATTACCTCGAGTTTTTATACCACGAACTCGATAAGGCGAATGTCAAACCAGGGGAGTACGAGGAGATTGAAGAATTAGTTCGTTTAAATAGAAATGCCAGCGATTACAACGAACAATACAATGAGTTAGCAGAACGCATTGGAGGTAATGAGCAACTATTAGATCAATTGTTTACCGTAGAGTCTAAGATGGCTCGCCTAGCAACAAACGAATCTTCGATAGAGCCGTTATTAGAGAAATTGCTCGAAATCATTTCAGAGACGCAATCCATCGAACGTGAAATTCTAGACCGCATAGCAGCAGCAGAAATTACTGTAGATGTCGATGCATTGATCGATCGAAAACATCAAATAGACGGTCTAATACGTAAACACCGTGTTTTAGATGCGGAAGCTTTGGTCCTTAAATTTGATGCGCTTGGTGCTCAGATAAAATCTATTAAGGATAAAGATTACTTACTCAAGCAATTAAAATCCGAGCAAATAAAGCTTGAAGGCTCATTAAAAACTGCCGGGACTAAACTGCATGCCAAGCGACTGGAATCAACCCAATTCATCCAAAGTGCACTCATTGGTTATCTAAGCGATGTAGACTTGCCAAAGGCGAAGATTGAGTTGATGTGGCAGGAGCAGGCCCCAACATCGATAGGTCTTTACAAGCCTTTATTCATGTTTAGTGCTAACCCTGGTAGCCCGCTCGAACCATTGAATAAAGTGGCCTCTGGCGGAGAACAGAGTAGAGTAAAATTAGCGCTGAAAGCAGCCTTAGGTAAACACATTACCTTGAGTTGTCAGGTTTTTGATGAAATAGATACAGGGATAAGTGGTGCTTCCGCAGAAAAGGTGGGTAACCTTATGTCTGAATTAGCTGAAAGACAGCAAATTATAACAATCACTCACTTACCTCAAGTAGCGTCAAAAGGCGCCACGCATTGGCTTATTTCTAAGACATCAACGGAAACGACCACAGAAAGTAGCGTAAATGTACTTACTGATGAAGCACGTGTGGATGAGCTTGCTCGTATGCTCAGTGGTGCAAAAATTACTCAAGCGGCGAAGAATCAGGCAGAAGCCTTGTTGAAAGCAAGGTAAAACCTATTTTAGCAGTCTATAACAAACACATGAATATGTCAAACGGATTACTCAGTGGCAAATGCGGTATTGTATTTGGCGCTTTAAATGCAGACTCAATTGCTTGGAAAGCAGCAGAATCTATCCACGCGCAAGGTGGTAAGGTAGTGTTGACTAATGCACCTATCGCTATGCGCATGGGTGAATTAAATAATCTAGCAGAAGCAATTGACGCTCCTGTAATAGCTGCCGATGCTACCAGTATGGAAGACTTAGATAAGTTAATCACTGGTGCTATGGAACATTTCGGAGGAAAAATCGATTTTATCCTCCACAGTATTGGGATGAGTGTTAACGTTCGTAAAGGCAAACACTACACAGAATTGAACTACGATTGGCTTCAAAAAGGCTGGGACGTGAGCGCTGTCAGTTTCCACAAAGTGATGCAAAGTGCTTGGAACCACGATGCAATGAGCGAATGGGGTTCCATTTTAGGTTTGACTTATATGGCTGCGCAACGCACGTTCCCTGACTACAACGATATGGCCGACAACAAAAGCTACCTTGAAAGTATTGCACGCAGCTTTGGTTACCACTGGGGTGTTCGTAAGAATGTTCGCGTTAATACAATTTCGCAGAGCCCAACCCCAACTACAGCGGGGTCGGGTGTGAAAGGCTTTGGAGGATTTATAGCCTATGCAGAGAAAATGTCGCCGCTAGGCAACGCAACTGCTGAAGATTGTGCGAACTACATCGTAGCAATGTTCTCTGATCTTACGAAGCGTGTAACAATGCAGAATTTATACAATGATGGAGGCTTCTCAAACATGGGTGTTAGCGACCTAGTGATGGCCCAATTCATGGAAGGAGAACCAGAAGAATAAATACAACTGGTTAATTAGAAAGTAAAAGCCACTCCTAATTAGGGGTGGCTTTTTTGTAGAGCACAAGTTCTGCCTTTTGAAATACCGTCTCCACAGTAAAACCTTCAGGAACTGATTGGTTTAAACGAGTGAGCAGATAGGGTTGCTCATTTTCAGTTAGATAAAGCTTATGGTATCTAGATGCAATCGCATTATCCTTCCAGAATTCTTTTAAATCATATACCTGAATAACCTGTAAATCATAGTCGTTCGCAATACTTCTATAGGCCTTAATGGTGTCCTTATCTCGTGATGGCGACTTACTGAAATAGAGGGTGAGAATTATGGCAATAGACCATAGTCCCAGATTTATCCATGAAATATACTTCACCCACCACTTACGATTAATTCCCCACGGCCATGGGGCTTGCTCATAAAGCATACCGAAGGCAAGCATCCAAAATGCCATGGAAGGCATGAAATAATAGTGCTCTTGGCGGTGTAAGAACAAAAAGGGAAGGGTTGCACATATAGCGATACAGAACATTAATATGCTTTCCCTGCGTAAAGGATAGCTTCTGCCGCGTCTCCAAGCCAATAGAATTAAAACTAGCACTGGAAGGGCCAGTTGTTTTGCTAATTCAGCTAAACTCAAAAGCACAGAACTCTCAGAGCCTCTAAGTCCGCGTAAAGAGGGCAGTAGCTGTTGATTCAAGTAACCTTCAAAGAATTTAGCAAAGTCCGGCTCATACGTGTAGAAATAACTAAAGAGAACGCTGCTACTCAAAACCATTACAACCATTGAAATCAGTGCATTCCCCCTAAATTCTTTGAATAATACTGCGACAAGAGGGAGAACGATTAGCGGAAACAGTGCCACAGGTCCTTTAATACCCAAAGCAAGGAAGAACAATACCCCGGCCAAAGCGCTCCAGAGGTAATTCTTTTTCCATGTACCTTCAATGAGGAGCCATACGACAGCCAAAACGGCAGCGTTTAGTGGTGCTTCCAAGAGGTTGTTTTGGTGTACCCATAATACTGTAGGTGTAAGGGTCCAAAGCAACTGCGGTATCCAACTTCGATGTGCGGATGGTATAAGTAAGGCCCAGATTCGGCGTATCATTAAAATACTGAGTCCGTAAAGGGTGTAAGCGTAGAAGCGATCTACCCACGCTTGATCTCCGAACAATCTGTAAAAAACAGAATGTATTGCAAATGAGAAGGGGGGATGTTCAAAGTATTCAGGATGAACATATGGAGTATATTGAGGTGACCAAAACTGACCGACACCTTCGTTTAAATTTCTCGCAATAGCTGCAAAGGTTAATCCATCGAAAAACATTCCTTGGGTGAAGAGTAAAGGCAATAGGAGAACTGCCGCTATGGCCCAAGAAAACTGGTTCAACCGGTAATTAATGATGTGACTCATTTAAAACTCGCTCTTTAAATGGAAGGTGATCTTGTCAAATTTATCCTGAGCCATTTGAAGCGAGAATTGAGAATCCGCTAAAAAAACAAGCCGACCGAATTTATCTTCAGCGAGGTAGCGCTGTTTTAGAGTGCTAAACTCCTGAAGTTGTGCATCGTCGTGACTCTCGATCCAACATGCTTTAAAGGCAGGGAAATTCTCATAGGTACATTTGGCGTTGTATTCGTGTTCTAGACGGTATTGAATCACTTCATATTGAAGAGCACCTACGGTACCAATAATTTTTCGATTATTCTGTTTCAAAGTAAAAAGCTGCGCAACACCTTCGTCCATTAATTGGTCAACCCCTTTATTCAGTTGTTTAGCCTTTAAAGGGTCGGCATTATTGATGAATCTGAAGTGTTCAGGGGAGAATGAAGGAATCCCCATATAATGTAAAGACTCCTTTTCTGACACAGTGTCGCCTATCCTAAACGAGCCATTATCAGGAATACCAATAATGTCTCCAGGAAACGCTTCCTCTATTGTACTCTTCTTGGATGCCATGAATGCAGTAGGAGCACTAACTCTAAAGGTTTTACCCGTTCTAGTATGTACGTAGGTTTTATTTCGCTCAAATTTCCCGCTAACTACTTTTAAGAAGGCAATCCTGTTGCGATGATTGGGATCAATATTGGCGTGAATCTTAAATACAAAACCTGAAAATTGGTTTTCATTAGGCTCCACAATTCGTTCTTCGGCTTCCTTCGCTTGAGGTTCGGGTGCAATTTCTTGAAAACAATCTAAAAGTTCTCGAACACCAAAGTTGTTCAAGGCAGAACCGAAAAACACAGGACATTGTGCTCCCTTTAAATAGGCATCATGATCAAACTTTGGATATACGGCCTCGAGTAACTCAAGATCATTTCTAAGCTCCAGCGCAGCTTCATCGCCAACGCGCTGTTCTAGTAAAGGATCGTTAAGGTCTTCTACAGATGTACCCTCGGAAATCTTTTGTTTATTATCTCCTGAGTACAAATGAAGATTCTTCTCCCACATATTATATACCCCCTGAAAGCGTTGACCCATTCCAACTGGCCAAGAAAGTGGACACAAGGTTAACCCTAATTTTTGCTCAACCTCATCAATAAGATCAAAACCGTCTTTCCCCTCACGGTCAAGCTTATTTATAAATACGATAATAGGAGTGTCGCGCATACGACAAACCTTTACCAATTTTTCCGTTTGTGCTTCCACACCTTTCGCCACATCAATAACAACAATAACGCTGTCACAAGCTGTGAGGGTGCGGTACGTATCTTCAGCAAAGTCCTGGTGTCCCGGTGTATCAAGAATATTGATTTTCTTGTCCTTATAGAAAAATCCCATAACAGAGGTTGCAACGGATATACCACGTTGTTTTTCAATCTCCATGAAATCCGAGGTAGCTGCCTTTTTAACCTTATTACTTTTCACGGCACCAGCTTCCTGGATTGCACCTCCAAAAAGCAATAGTTTTTCCGTTAAAGTAGTCTTCCCAGCATCCGGATGGGAGATGATGCCGAAGGTTCTGCGCTTTCTAATTTCTTTCTCGAAGGACATGTTCAGATTTTTGAACGGCAAATATACCAAAGGATTCTTCGAGGTTTTAGTGGTTATTTATTATACTCGCGCTGATTTTGTTAAACAATATATCTTTTCTGAGGTTAGCAGATAGTGGAAAGTAAGTATTCAATCAAGGATTTAGAGCAACTAAGCGGTATCAAAGCTCACACGATACGCGCATGGGAGCAGAGATATAAGCTGATCGAGCCTAAACGGACTGCTACGAACATACGTTATTACGGTGATCACGATTTACGCGTCATACTCAATACATCTGTGCTTCTTGGTGCTGGATGGAAGATTGGCAAGATATCAAAACACTCCCCAGATGAGTTAGCGAACCTCGCACTAGAAGCTAGTCCATACGAGGGTAACTTTACGTACGAGCTAAATGAGCTCAAGCTAGCCACCTTAGGTTTTGATATAAAGAGATTCGAAGCAATAATGGACCATTGTATAGAAAAATACGGGGTTCATGCTACATATAGAGATGTAATTGGAGATTATATCCAAGAGCTCGGTAAGCTATGGCTTTCAGGTAGTGTAGGTATATCTCAAGAACATTTTGTTTCATCGCTAATACGACAAAAAATTTACGCTGCCATTGATGCACTTCCGGCCATTGCCACCGAGAGCAATGGTAAGTATGCTATTTTTCTCCCCGCGAATGAACTTCATGAGATTGGAGTATTGTATCTCGCGTACATTCTTAAAGAAAGAGGAGAGCAAGTGTATTATCTAGGACAAAGTCTACCTAAGGAGTATCTAACCGATTTATTAGATAACCAACCAGTAGACCACCTCATTAGTAGTTTTACTACACATCCAGAATTGCCGGAATTAGCCAATTATCTTGACGAATTGGAGGAACTTATTGTTCATAAAGGCATCCAAGTCCACTTAACTGGGTACATTTTTTCAGATTTCATGCCCGAGCGTGAATTCACCAACATCAACATTTACGGGACTTTAAAGGAATTAAGCGCGGGGTTGTCATAAAAACTTCACTTTGTTTAATAAATTTCTTAAAAGATTATACAAATTGTTCAAACACGTTGTTTAACTTTACCAAACAAACGTTAAACAATTGTATTATGTCAACTGCTGAATTTGGATTACTCATTGATCGCGAGCACGACTTCCTGAGTCAATTAGCTATGAAGCTTACCAAGCGTCGCGATGATGCCGACGATCTTCTTCAAGATACGTATTACAAAGCCCTTAAGAACAAAGACAAGTTTGCTACCGGCACTAATCTAAAAGGATGGTTATACACCATAATGAAGAATACTTTCATTAATAACTACCGTCGTAAGAAGCAACAAAACACGTTTGTAGACGAAACGGAAGGACAATTCTTTTTAAATTCGAGAGAGGCGGGTAAAACCACCTTAACTGATGCCAACGTTGACAACCAGTATATAATGGATCAAATTGGTACCATTGAAAAGCACTACACAGAAGCATTCTTCATGCATTATGAAGGCTTTAAATACGAAGAGATTGCTGAACATTTTAACATTCCCCTTGGGACCGTTAAATCTCGTATCTTCTTAGCCCGTAAAAAGATGATGGAAAAGCTTGCTGACCAGCGTCACTAACCTACAACCGCCTAAATCGTTCTAATGAAATCAGTAATAGTCATAGGTTCCGGCTTTGCCGGGCTTAGTGCAGCATCCTTTCTCGCCAAAGAAGGTTATGATGTTACCATTCTTGAAAAAAATAATCAACTCGGGGGTAGAGCTCGTTGTTGGGAAACAGATGGTTTTAAATTTGACATGGGCCCCAGCTGGTACTGGATGCCTGATGTTTTCGAAAGATACTTTGCCTCATTCGGCAAAAAGATTTCAGATCTTTATAATCTCGTTCGGTTAGATCCTTCATACAGGGTAGTTTATGGACCCAACGACGAGGAAGATCAGAGCCCTAACATGGACGAGCTTGAAGCCATGTTCGATAAGCTTGATCCCGGATCAGGATTACGCTTACGCAAGTTTCTTAAGCAGGCAGAATACAAGTACAAAGTAGGTATTCAGGACTTAGTTTTTAAACCAGGGCGCTCACTTACAGAATTCATGGATTTCAGAATTGTCAAAGGCATTTTCCAATTGGATATGCTAAAGGACATTCGAAAACACGTTGCTGAAGTAAGCACGCATCCTAAACTAAAAGCAATCCTCGAATTCCCAGTATTGTTTCTGGGTGCATTACCGCAAAACACACCTGCACTCTACAGTCTGATGAATTATGCCGACATGTCCCTAGGTACTTGGTATCCTATGGGTGGCATGAACAAGATCATTGAAGGCATGGTGAATGTTGCGAAGGAACAAGGCGTTAAATTCAGAACCAGCACTGAAGTAACTGGTTTTAAGTACGCAAACGACAAAATCATTAGTGTCTTAACTAAAGGTGGAAGTTTCACGGCTGATATCGTGGTAGGCGGGGCCGATTATCATCATATCGATCAAAATATAAGCAGTCCCGAGTATAGAGAATATTCTCCGCAATATTGGGAGAAACGTAAGATGGCACCATCATCACTATTGTTTTATCTTGGTATCAAAGGAAGGGTGTCAAATGTGTTACATCATAATTTGTTCTTTGATTACGAATTGGATCAACATGCTCATGAAATCTATACCGAGCCATCGTGGCCAACGAAACCATTATTTTATGTTAGCGCTCCCTCCAAAACGGATTCTTCTATAGCACCTGATGGCTGCGAAAACATGTTTCTGCTAATGCCAACTGCACCAGGATTAGCAGGTGATAGTGAAGAAGTTAGAGAGAAATATTACAATCTAATGATGGATCGCCTTGAAGCGTACACAGGCGAATCAATCAGAGAACGAGTCATCGTTAAGCGTAGTTTCGCTTACAGTGATTTCAAAAGTGAATACAATAGTTTTAAAGGCAACGCTTACGGATTAGCTAATACGTTAGACCAAACAGCAATCTTTAAACCGAGGCTAAAAAGCAAGAAGGTATCAAACCTATATTTTGCTGGCCAATTAACTACACCGGGACCAGGAGTTCCGCCTTCACTGATAAGCGGGGAAGTAGTATGTGGTGAAATTGTCAAGGATTATTCTTTAAAGAAAGCAGTATGAAAGCATTATTCGACAGCGTAAGTATTAGAGCAAGTAGAATGACCACCAAGGCGTATTCTACCTCATTTTCACTCGGTATTTTAGGTTTAGACAAAAAATATCACGACCCGATCTATGCTATTTATGGGTTTGTACGTTTTGCTGATGAAATCGTTGACTCTTTTGAAGGTTATCCCCAAAAAGAGCTCTTAGAACGGTTCTGGAAAGACACCTATTTAGCCTTAGACGAAAAAATCAGTTTAAACCCAATATTAAATAGCTTTCAACAAGTTGTAAATACCTTCGAAATAGATCGTGATTTGATTGAAACATTCTTAAAGTCTATGGAAATGGACCTTTATAAGAATGATTACGACGAAGCAGGGTATAAAGCATACATATTAGGATCGGCAGAAGTGGTTGGACTCATGTGTTTGAAGGTATTTGTTGATGGAAGTGAAGAACGCTACCAAATGTTAAAAAAGCCTGCTATGCAGTTAGGAAGTGCGTTCCAGAAAATTAATTTCCTTCGCGATTTACATGCCGATTACAAGAAATTAGGTCGAACCTACTTTCCAGGTGTAGACTTAAATAATTTTAATGAGGACGTAAAAACGGAGATTGAAGCAGATATCGATATCGATTTTACTGCCGGATATGAAGGAATAAAACAGTTGCCAAAGGGTGCGCGCTTTGGAGTATATATCGCTTATGTATATTACTACAGCCTCTTCAAAAAGATTAAGAAAACACATTGCGACATCATTTTAAGTCAACGTGTGAGAATCTCAAACAAAAGAAAATACGGACTATTCGTAAGTAGTTTTGTAAGGCATACCATTAATTGGATCTAAAATATGGCTGAACAAGTTATCCTGGTCGACGAGCATGACAATGCTCTAGGGCTGATGGAGAAAATGGAAGCGCACCGATTGGCGAAATTGCATCGTGCATTCTCTGTTTTCGCCATGAACGACAAGAATGAAATTTTACTGCAGCGTAGAGCGCTGCATAAATACCACAGCGGAGGGCTCTGGACAAACACATGTTGTTCGCACCCGAGAGACGGTGAAAGTGTAGAAGGCGCTGCAAGAAGAAGACTAATGGAGGAGATGGGCTTCACGTGCGATGTTAAGCGCATCTTTAGTTTTATCTACAAAGCGGAGCTCGATAATGATCTTACTGAACATGAACTAGATCATGTACTTATCGCACGCTGGAATGATGACCCTGAGGTAAATCCTGATGAAGTTGATTCTTTTGACTGGAAATCGGTAGAGTGGGTTGCGAATGATATGAAAAACAACCCTGATCGATACACAGAGTGGTTCAAAATCATTTACGATCGATTTTTAAACTATTGGAACAATGAAGATCACGGTTTATAGAAAAGCGCACTTTAATGCTGCACATCGTTTGCACGAACCCAATCTCACTGAAAAAGAGAATGAGGAACTCTTTGGTAAATGCAACAATCCGTATTACCATGGACACAACTACGAATTAATCGTAGGCGTCACTGGTGAGGTAGATCCGAAAACAGGATATCTTATTGATATGAAGGTTTTAGCCGATGTCATAAAAGCAGAGGTTGAAGACTACATGGATCATAAAAATCTGAATGAACAGGTAGCAGAGTTCAAAACGCTAAACCCAACAGCAGAGCACATTGCATACGTAATCTGGAACAGATTACGAGTGAAATTGAACACATCGTTCGATTTAAAGGTTACTTTATATGAAACCCCCAGAAACTTTGTTGAGTACTGCGGAGAATAAATTTATTATGACAAAGCACGACCAAAAATACACAACGGAAGAACTTGCCGAATTATTCGACAATCACATGGGTAGTTCTATAGATACGCCGCTTCGCCCGGATGCGTTTGACCTAAGTGATGAAGAAAAAATCTCTCAAATTGCAGAAAAATTCGAAGACATCATGCAGATATTAGGCTTAGACTTAACTGACGATAGTTTACGCGGAACACCACTAAGAGTTGCAAAGATGTATGTTTCAGAAGCATTTGCGGGCCTAAATCCGAGCAATAAACCAGAGATGAAACTGTTCGATAATAAGTATCAATACAAGGACATGCTTATCGAAAAGAACATAACGGTTCACTCACATTGCGAGCATCATTTTGTTCCCATTTTAGGTAATTGTCATATTGCATATATCCCTAATGGACAGGTAGTTGGTCTGTCTAAACTAAATAGAATTGTACGTCATTATTCGAAGCGTCCACAAGTGCAAGAGCGCCTTACCCGTCAAATCGCTGAAGCACTTATGGAAGGATTAGGAACACCTAGCGTTGCCGTTTATCTTGAAGCAGATCACATGTGTGTAAAGACCAGAGGTATTGAGGATGCTGGCAGTTCAACGGTTACCATGGCCTTTCATGGAGCTTTTGAAGATGAACTTCAGCGTCAATACTTTCTAAACGCTCTTCAATAAATGAGTCAAAAAGTTAGCCTTTTTTGGTTTAGACGAGATTTAAGACTAGAAGATAACGCAGGACTCTGGAAGGCACTTAATGGTGGTGTTCCCGTAGTGCCTATTTTCATTTTCGACCCCAACATTCTATCTAAGCTTGAGGACAAACATGATGCTAGAGTTTCTTTTCTTCATGAGCGGCTTAGGGAACTAAAAGCACAATTAGAGGATCTAGGTTCTGACTTATTGGTTTTTTATGATAAGCCACTGAATGTGTTTGAATCGTTGTGTTCACAGTATGAGGTGACCGATCTATTCTTTAACCGCGATTACGAGCCCTATGCGAGGGAAAGAGATAAAGCGGTATACGAGTATTTAGAAACGATAAATGTCTCTTGTGTCGGCGCAAAAGACCACGTTATCTTCGAAAAAAACGAGGTTGTAAAAGCAAATGGCACTCCCTATTTAGTTTACAGTCCATATGCCAAAGCTTGGAAAAAACACTGTACTTCCGATCATTTCAAAGCATATCCAACACAAACCTATTTTAATTCTTTTTTCCAGACCGACACAAAGAGTAGTTTTATTACACTCGATGCTATGGGATTTGAATCTACATCTATAGCCGCACCTTCTCCTGGTATATCGAATGATATAATCTCAAACTACGACAGAACAAGAAACTTTCCTGGTCTCAAAAGGGGTACAACGAGATTAGGTATTCATCTTAGATTTGGAACCATTAGTATACGAGCTCTTGCAAGGGCAAGTGAGGGTACGAATGAGACCTTTTTGAATGAATTAATATGGCGTGATTTCTTTCAAATGGCGCTTTACAATTTTCCTGAGAGTCGCACGAAAGCCATAAAACCAAAATACGATCTCATTCCATGGTCAAATAATGAAGACCATTTCAAAGCGTGGTGCAAGGGCAAGACTGGCTATCCCATTGTAGATGCTGGAATGCGAGAGCTAAATGCCACTGGTTTCATGCATAATCGTGTTCGTATGATTGTAGCTAGTTTTCTAACGAAACATTTATTAATCGATTGGCGTTGGGGAGAAGCATATTTCGCAGCAAAACTGCTAGATTTTGATTTAGCCAGTAATATCGGTGGATGGCAGTGGGCGAGTGGTAGCGGTTTAGATGCGGCACCTTATTTTCGCGTCTTCAATCCTACCTCACAAATGGAGAAATTCGATAAAGATTTATCCTATGTGAACAGATGGGTACCAGAATTAAATACCCATCTATATCCAGAGCCTATTGTCGAGCATAAATGGGCAAGAGAACGTTGCCTCGCTACGTACAAGGAAGCATTATCGAATGCTTAAGGGTTTTTAGGGGAGTAACCGAAAAGTTCTTTTTCCTTGATAACGCGGTCAACGTATTGCGGCAGACTATTTTCCCAACCTTCTTCACCGCATCGAATTTTACGGAGAACCTCACGAGAGAAAATATTTTTGACATCTTCATCGAATTCCTCAATGTCCACAATCCGATTATGGAAGTTTAGATAATCGATAATGGGTCTAAATCTAGGGTGTATTTCTGCATCTTCTTTTCTCGCAATCTTCGCGTTTTCATTTTCTTGGAAAGGGTAGACCAGGATTTTTAAATCTTTTGAGAAAATTCTACCAAAAGCCTCAAGAATTCCTCCTTGAAGATCGCGGTAGTATTTTTCATCAAACAACTCACTCAAGTTATTTACCCCCATAACCAATCCTTGGCGTTTTTTAGAAAAACGCCCAAAGTAATCTACGAGCTTATAGTATTCCTGATAATTCGAGATAAGTACAGTTTGACCGAGACTACAAAGAATCTCAGCACGGTCAAGAAAGTCTTGTTCGTCTAGTTCTCCATCAGCCAGAAGGTTATTCAAAGTAATTTCCCACAATACAACGGTACGGTCAGGGTTCACCTTCTTATCATTAGCGAAAAGGTCGTATCCCCGTTTAATCATATCCATATTCACACGAGTTACAGGACGGAATGAACCGCGCATTGCGAGCACGTGTTTCTTATAAAGTAATTCCGCTGGCAATAAATTATTTCCTTCGGGACCAAAAATAACCGCCTCTGTGTAGCCGTTTTTAATCAACTGTAAAGACATCAGTCTGTTATCGACCGAATCAAAATCAGGACCTGAGAAATTGATTAGGTCAATTTCTATTGCATCCTTATCAATATTGTCATAAAGTGTGGACAAGAAGAACTTTGGATCTTCATAGTAGTTGTAAGCACCGAATATCAGATTCGTCCCTAGTCTTCCAACTGTTTCTTGCTGGTGTTTAGCTTCGTTTTCACCGAGTCGGAAGTGAATAATGATGTCATTCGTTTCTTTTGAAGCCTCAGTTTGGAAACGAATTCCCATCCATCCGTGACCTTTGAAGGTCTTTGCAAAGTTTACAGTCGCTACTGTATTCGCGTAGGCGAAATACGTCTTATTAGGGTGAAGGTTGCGATCTAAGCGCTTTTCAATGAGATTATACTCATGTTTTAGCATCTTACGCAATCTACTTTCGGTAACATACCTGTTATCCTCTTCTATTCCGTAGATGTCATCAGAGAAGGCCTTATCATAGGCGCTCATTGCCTTAGCAATGGTGCCCGATGCTGCACCAGCCCTGAAAAACTCCCGTACTGTCTCTTGACCGGCTCCAATTTCAGCGAATGTGCCGTAAATCTCTGAGTTTAGATTAATTTTAAGTGCCTTTTGGGCGGTGGTTAAGATGACGCGGTCTTTCATGCGAATAGCTGATAGGTTAATCACTAAAACAAAAGTAACATTTAGTCTTCATCCTTCGGAATGAAAACGCGCTAAATAACCTACAAAGAATGAGCCAAAAAGGGGAATTGATAGTTTTAGGTTCTGGAACTTCACAAGGCGTTCCAGTTATAGGTTGCTATTGCAGTGTTTGCGAAAGTGCAGATCCTCGTGATAACAGGACTCGAAGCTCCGTTCATATACATTTTTCCGAGCTATCGCTACAGATCGATACAGGCCCAGATTTTCGCTTGCAAATGCTACGCGAAAAGCTAACGCATATAGATGCTGTTCTTTTCACACACGAGCATCAGGACCATATAGCAGGTTTAGACGATGTACGCCCCATCATCTTTCGGGTGAATAAAGAATTGTCACTTTACGGTCAGGAGCGGGTATTAAATAGAATAAAGAAAGCCTTCCATTATGCCTTTGAGACGCACCCCTATCCAGGTGCACCCCGTTTTGCGACGACAACGATCGAACCGGGTAAGTCCTTTAATATTAATGGTATTCAAATTACCGCAATCGGTTTGAATCATGGTAGTTTACCCATACTTGGCTACAGAATAGGGGATGTTGCCTATTTAACTGATGTGAACGACATTCCACATGAAGCTGAACAGGAGCTTAATGGATTAAATTATTTAATTCTAGATGCCTTGCATAGAAAGCTGCATCATAGTCATTTCAATCTTGATCAAGCCATTTCGTGGGCGAAACGAATCAATGCTAAGCATACTTATTTCATCCATATGAGTCATTACATGGGTAAACATGAAGAGGTTGAACGCGAATTACCACAAGGGATACACCTGAGCTACGATGGTCTTAGGATACCTGTGAATGCCTAATTGCCGAGGTATTTACCATTTACATAAACACCGACAACGCGGTGCGTTGTTGTCGTCCCTTTAAATGGGTTATTGTAGGCCTTTGAGGCAAAACCAGTAAGATCAGATTCATTTTTATCAAGTATGGTAAATTCTGCTATACCTCCTTCGATAATCTTAAGCTCTGGTAAACCTAATAGCGCTCTTGGGTTAGACGAACATAGTTGCTGAAGAATCGACCAGTCCAGTCTCTGAGTATCTAAAAGATGTACTAAAGCACCCTCAAATCCAGCCATGCCAAAAGAAGCATTGTCAAATTCACAAGCTTTCTGTTCGATATCTTTAGGTAAGTGGTCTACAGCTAAACAGTCTACCGTTCCGTCTTCTATGGCCAACCAAAGAGCTTGCTGATCTTTTTTCGTGCGCAGGGGTGGAGCAACTTTAAAGTTTGTATCATAAGTAGATACGGCAGTTTCGTCGAAAAGAAGATGATGAATATTGACACTACAAGTAAGATTTAAGCCCTTCGATTTAGCTTGACGAATAGCATCAATGCCTTCCTCAGTGCTCACGCTTGCGATATGCATGCTTCCTTGAGTGTACTCTAATAGTTTCAAATCGCGATCTATCTGGACAGACTCTGCTAATTCAGGAATGCCTTTAAGCCCAATGTATGTGGATGTAACACCTTCACTTATTTGGCCATTGGAAGCAAGATTTGAATCTTCGGGATGCACCATAATACGACCAAAGGGTTTAGTGTATAGGAGAGCTATTTTTAAGAGGTTAGCATTCTGTATGCCGCGTTTATAATCGCCAAACAAGACGGTACCGTGCTGAAACATGTCAAACATATCACTCATCTCCTGACCACGACTGTTTCTGCTTGCAGAACCTACTGGGACTAGATTTACTGCTGTGCTTTCGCCTTTGCTAAGGACGAATTCAACACCAGTTTTGTTTTCTATACCTGGAGTACCGTTACTTACAACTCCGACAGCCGTAAAACCACCTGATGCCGCAGCAGCTGCACCTGTATCCAATGTTTCACATTCTTCGTTCCCTGGCTCGCCTAAATCACTATGCAATTCAGCAAAACCAGTAGTTACTGTTGCACCCGCTAAATCAATATTTGGACATGAAAGAGACGAGAGATCGCCTATAGAAGTAATCTGAGATCCTTCAACTAAAATATCTACGGTTTGTAAATGGTAAGGACTTTGAAAGTCAACTACGTAGGCATTTTTGAAAAGGAGTTGCATCTCGATTAAATTTTAGCAAAAATAAGGGCAATTAGTGCGCAAAACAATGCAAGTGCCAAAGCTATTTTACTTTCCGACCAAAATAGGACAGATTTATTTATATCCTCAGGGGTGGTAGACCAGCTGTAATACTGCACTCTAGCTTCGTCTAACCCTTTCAAATTAGCATCATATTTATCCTCTCCGTAATTCATTAATTCGGACTTATACGTCTGTAATCGTTGATTAGACGCCCACTGCAAAAGAGCTCTATAATACGGATGATCTGAATCTTCAATAGGAAAGGACTGCTCATAAATAGTTGGACCATCAGCAATCTTTTGCCAACCTGCTAAAACGATTCCACCTGTAGTACGCAAGAAGGGCTGTAAATGAGTCATATTCTCGCCACTCCAGCGTTTAGGATTGGGCCAACGGTTTTGCTCCGAAGCTCCAATAAAATGATCTTTATAAAAATTCTCATCTAATACGGGCAATACTTCGTCCTCTAAATTTTCTGATTGTGCACCTGCCATACGGAGTATGATGTACGCTTCATTTGCAACAATATCAGGTATAAAGGAAAGGCCATTTAATACCAATATTGCTTTTAAAGGCAATTGCGTCAAGTCTGTCGCATCGGTGTAAGTCAAATTTCGATCTATAGGCAATGCGCTGAGATTCGGCGAACCCTTCGCATTCATTGCGATAATTGGCAACCGGCTAGGACGATAGAGCTTTTGCTGATTATCTTCAATGATAGAATCGCCTGTATAGGTCAAAAACAGTTCATCCGAAGCAATAGCCCCCCAGGGAATAGTCACGATACTATCGAATTCTTCTACTATCAATTTACTCGAATCACGTAACTCCCATTTACCGTTATGAGGACCGTTGACGATGGTAAAGGCCTGCTCTCGTGTATTTCCGCTAACTAGGGCTATTGAACTGTTGAACAGCGATTTACGCTTAGGAAGGTAATAATAAGAAGCCCCTGATGGAAGACTGGTGAAACCTGTAGATATGAGAGTCGTCTCCTCAAGGTCCTGTAAAGGTGCGGAAGAGGCTGGCCAATTTTCAAGAGCATCCTCAAGTTCATCGTAGCGAAACGTTCCTAAGGAGATACCGCCTCTAACACGAAGCGTATAGAATTCTTTTGGCAACCGTTCTAGGGCCACAGGCAGCCAAGACTTCTTTTGAGACCAAAATACTGGAGCGTTATCAACGAGAAGTATTTTGCTTTTACTCGAAATTCTGGGTTCAGCTAGAGAAAGGAAGAACAAAGAGATGACTAGCATTCGAAGTAAAACTAGTAGCCATTCCTTCAATTTATTGCGCCTGCGATCTTGTGTTTTGAACTGGTCTAACCACATCAAGGAGGGAATTGCAATGGGCTTAATTGCACGTCGCCCTAACAGGTGAATGATGGGCACGATAAGTGCCAATGCAGTGGCCCATAGCCATTGTGGTGAATCAAATACCATCTTCAGCGAGTTGCATTATAAAGGCATGAGTCGTTTCAAAGACATATTCAGCCGCTTCACTGGTCTGATAGTTTAGTATGACATGGTCTTTACAAGCACAATTGGTCCATTGCTTCACAGAAGACCCCAATTTTTGGTGCATCCATTGTGCTTTTTCAACGCTAACTATTCTGTCTCTTACTTCATCGGATTCATTCCACATCATTGTTAGTGATGGTGCCTTCACCGCCTCAAAGGTTGGTTCTATCATCGTTGTCTCTAATAACCATTGCATCTGAATGACACTTTCCCAACAATATGAACGGTGTTTACAATCTTCAACTATTCTATCTTCACGGGGTGAAAGGTCACGAAATTCTTGACTTGAGGTCCACTTCAGTAATTCAAGTCCCCATGGGCCATTAACTAGTGCTGCTAATGGATCATGCAGCCGAATGTTAGGACTGTAATTCACCAAAGCGTATACTTTATTTGGGTAAGTAGCAGCCAATTTCAGCGCCAATGGAGTACCCGTACTACAAGACATAATGATCACTTTCTTGCCCAATGTAGTAGCTAATGAAAAATCCTTTTTGGCCTTTTCCCAGGCAGCGGTTGCAGTGAAAGTAGCGTATCGGACAGAGTCTTCCTCCTCCAATCCGTGACCAGCTATACGCGGGTAATATGCATTCGCCTTTAATCTCTTAGCAGTCCAAAAACGAACGGAATCACCTTCGTGTTGGGAGGCACTAAAACCGTGTAAATACAATAAGACATATTCCGTCTGCCTGACGCTGTCATACCAGTCCACAGTACTAATAGCGCAAGGTTCCGCTTTCATATCCGTTTCGAAATGACGTAGACTGTCATTGATCGCATCAAGCGGGGTATTTACTTTGGGTAATGAAAGCTCGTACGAAGGGGCAGCAGTAGTAGGGCCTGAATAATAAAATGCCGCAACTAAAAACAGCAAACTAATAAAGCTCAATAATACACGCTTCAAAACCTTCATTCTATGGCATATTTAAGAGTGAGTGGAAATTTTAAAGGATCTGCATTTAACTCCAAAACGCCTTTAAAGGTGATTACTTCATCTGTAAGATATTCTTCTTGATGTTTTAAATCCAATTCTAAAACGCTTTCTGGACCCGCTGCACCACAAAAGAAACAGCTCGAAAAAGGAAAAGCGCTTAAGGCGTATTGTGAGTTAACCGCATCTAAGGCTATTATATAACCGGTAATCTTTACTAATTTTCCATCCCATTGTTTTAACTCTTCAGTCCATACAGGTACTTGTACCCAACTTGCAGTGGTGGGCTCGTAAACCTCCTCAAATTTCAAGCGCTCGAAGGTATTCCAAGTTAGACGCTCTTGAGCGTAACCTGTTA
Organism: Schleiferiaceae bacterium; assembly: GCA_965204625.1. GTDB lineage: Bacteria > Bacteroidota > Bacteroidia > Flavobacteriales > Schleiferiaceae > UBA10364. Next base: position 878,300 of record CBDBET010000006.1, on the reverse strand, counting down.
CACAAAGGCTTATAAATAGGATCAGCACTAGCTTTTTCATCCTGCGAATTCCACGTTTTTAAGGATAAAGAATAATCGGTATGGATCCTTTTTATTGAGAACTAAAAGACCTTTTACCACTACGAATTGATCGGTAATTAAAGCATCAGGTCGTTCTTTAAAGACCAATTCGACCACAGTATTCGGTGCTGCATTTCCACAAAAAAAACAACTCGAAAATGCGTATCGGCTCAATGCATATTGGCTTCCTTCTACATCGACTGGCACGAGATATCCTTGAAGGACTACCTCTTGTAGCTCGTAAGGATCTAAATACGACGGGAATTGAGGTTCGTAAAGACCATCCGGAGTAGTTGAAAAGGGAACAGCAAGAAGTTCCCACGGGACGACTTTCTGCGCCAATACAGGAATTGAGATGATACTAATGAATAATGTGACTAGCAGTTTTTTCATGTCTTATTCATTTTTAAGTAGAGCAGGAAAGCAGATAACACCAGCGGAATTAAGCCGATAGCCGCTTGTTCGGAACTTAGCGGTAAGTCAAAAACATTGAAAAGTTGAATTCCACCCCATAATCCTAAAAGACCGGCAAATAAATAGAGCCCGTAGGTCGCTAAAAACGCTTTAGTTCTTTTTATTCCTTTAACTCGGAGAAGCTGCACCGTAGAATTTTCGGTCATTCCGATGAAATAGAGGAAGGCAATGAACAGTAATGCAACGAATAAAGAAAGTAGCTTCCCGTAAAATGTTGCTTGATCCAAGGTAGGTTGCCATTGTTTTTGCAATTGACCGAAAATAAATACTGGGAATGCGCCCTGTTCATTTGCTCGTTTCGAAATGAGACCTGGAAGCATTAATAGACCTGACTTAGATTTTAACTTCATTAGTAATGATGTAAAATCATAATTATCAGCATCATGCATACCTGAATAAGCTTCGTTTGTCACAAAGTATGACTGTTCATCCGCAGCCCGATCAGCAGTAAATATGCCTGATATCGATAGATCATGGTGCGCATGCGCTTCACCTCTCGAATCACTGCCATGGGCGGTGTGAACCATTGCACCAAGAACATAATTATGCTGAGCGGCTAACGCTGCGCTTACTGCGATTTCATTAGGATTTAAAGGCCTGTTTCCTTGCTCGAAATGAATGTCAAACCAATCGAAATAATTTGATTCCACGCCGACAACAGGGACACCTTCGATGTTATCACCTAGAGAAATGCGACAAACTTCCTGTACTAAGGGATGCTTGCGCCAAAATTCTGCGCTCTCAATAGGGAGATTGCCTGTAGGGTTCTCCATACGGTATAGTGCGCTCGCTATGATCTGACTAGGAGCACCTTTGTACCCAATCACAACATCAACCAGCGAAGCACTTTCCTGCCAACGCTGATAGATATAGCGCTGTGCAGCACCAGGTAAATGCAATACTATAGAGGTAAGTAGGGAGAGCAACAAAGCAATGCCCAAAACGACCCAACGTTTTCGGACCTGTGACCACCAAATTTTAAATATTAGCTTCATAAGGCGATAAGGTGGTCCTGAATATCCGCTTGAAGTAGACGGACATCGTGCGTTACAATGACTAACTTTTTACGCGGATAATCGATTTTAAACTGCTCGAATAGTTCGATTGCTGCAGCGGCCCAATCGTCGTCTAGTGCGCTTGTAGGCTCATCGAATAGTAACCAGTGAGCATCTTCAGCTAATACCCAAGCGAGCCAAAACCGTTGTTGTTGGCCTATGCTTAGTTCCGTAGGTAGTTTTTCAAAGTGATCTTGTAGTCCCAAATTAATCGCTACGGACTCCCATGATTTCCCCACGGTCATTGTCAACTGCTCGTTCATGGTCATGTAGCTAATCCACTGCTGTTGCTGAGGCATTAAGGCCGTTTTCTGGGCACTAATAATTGAAGCTAATTCGGATTTGAATTCACCATGAAGTGCCCGCAGTAAAGTTGTTTTTCCTACGCCAGAGGGTCCCGTGATGACGGTAATTCCGTCGGGAAAGTGTAATTCCGGGTAGCTAAGTGTGTAGGATGAGCTGAGTTGTATTTCCATAGGTATTAAATCGAAGCTAGTAACAATACCAACGCAACTGCACTCAAGGTGTAGATTAATTTTCCAATGATACCAAGAGTTATACCTAAGGTGGCCAGTAATGCGCTTTTTAAACTCTTGCCTACGCTATTGTTCGAACTGTACTGCCCGATAAAGGCTCCTATAAAGGCACCGACGAACATTCCAGGACCCGTTACAAGTCCGATCAGCAAACCTATAGTAGCTCCTCTAGAAGCGGCCTTTGAGCCACCGCCCCGCTTCGCAATAAAACCGGGTAAAAGATAATCGGCCAAGAAAAATAAGAATCCTACAAATGCCCATATGTAAAAATAGACTCCTGTATCTGCGGAAATGGAATGAGACTGCGCCAAAAGTATCAAACCGGCTGCGGAGAGTAGGGGGCCTGGTAACAAAGGAAGCACTGCGCCAATGACACCAGAAATCAATAAAATCCATACGAGAAAATCCATTGGATAAATATACGAACTGCACTCTAAGGATTAGGTAAGGTATCCCTAGCTTTACAGGGTGCATTACGTAGTTGTAGATATAGAAACCACCGGCGGTAGACCCAACGGGAACGATATTACTGAAATAGGTATTGTACATGTAGAACACAATAAGATTACACGAAGTTGGTCTTCATTTGTAAAGCCGGACCGGAGTATTCCGTACAACATACAGATGCTTACAGGCATTACAGACGATATGGTCGCTAATGCTCCAACATTCACTTCTTTAGCTCCCGAATTACTTAAAGAATTAGAAGGTGAGGTATTCGTAGCACATTCGGTAAATTTCGATTATAGCTTTATTGAACGGGCATTCAAAGAAGCAGGGATTAATTGGCGTATGCCGAAGTTATGTACGGTGAAATATGCAAAAGCCATGTTTCCTGAATTTGGTCGGTATTCGCTAGCACATCTCACCCAGGCTTTATCCGTTGCTAATGATAATCCGCACCGCGCGCTAAGTGATGCACTGTGTGCCGCAGAAGTACTCATACACTGCTGTACCGCCGATTACGATGATAAAAAGTTGAATGATCCGAAATTAGGTCTACTAAAGCGCATTCAACTCCCAGACTTGATGCCTGCACATTTCTACGACGAATTGCCCAAAGAGGCCGGCGTATACCAATTCTTGGATGCTTTCGGTATGCCGCTATACATTGGTAAAGCGAAGAATATTAAAGGTCGAATTACCCAACACTTCAGCACTGATCAAGGCGCAACAAAATACCAGCGCTTAATGAAGGAATGCCATAGTATTGGTTATGAGATTTTCCCGAATGAAACTTTGAGCCTCATTTACGAAGACCATTTGATCCGACAACATTGGCCGCCTTTAAATAAAGCGCAGAAGAAGCAGGCTCTAAAGTTCGGTCTTTACAGCTATGAGAATGGGAGAGGAGAGGTGAAATGGGTAGTACAAAAAGCAATTGGGAGTGGAGCGCTACGCAAATTTGGCTCCTATGTGACTGGACAGCAGTGGTTGGCTGACTACTTGCAATTGGCCCGTAAAATGGAATGGACGCAAAGAGAAGCTCTAAACCAATTATTAGAAAGCAACAATCAACGACTCATTCTTGCTCTACCAGCAGATGATCTCGGGGCGCTATTTATCGAGCGTGGAAATATAACCGGCATTTACACGGGTGACGACTACCTTACAAACGAAGAGTGGGCGAGAGCCAACTTCATACCTGTTAGTCCTTCGCCCACTATTAATGCTATCGGAATGAAACTGCTCGAACAAAATCCCGACCAGGTATTCTTATTGTAAGATTATTCCTTCAAATCTTTAGATTCTTCCTCGACAGTTGAAGTATCATCTGTTGAAGCTTCAGGAAGTTCTTCCGCTGCCGCCTGTTCTAATTCCGGTGCCTTTTCTATTTTAAATTCTAGAGTCTCACCGCTGAGATCAATGTGAATGGTATCTCCTTCAGTAATTTCCTTAGATATAATCTTCTCCGCCAATGGGTCCTCAATCAGCTTCTGAAGGGCACGAGCTAAAGGTCGAGCACCAAAGGCTTCGTCGAATCCATCATCAGCGACAAAATCTTTCGCTTTATCGCTCAGGTTGATGTGGTAACCTAAGTCTTGGATACGCCCAAACAGACTGCGTAATTCAATATCAATAATACTATGAATGTCATCTCTCGATAATGAGTTGAACAAGACTACATCGTCAATCCTATTTAAGAATTCTGGAGCAAAGGCTTTCTTTAGAGCCCCTTGAATTACACTGTTTTCAAGATCCGATTTGCGTTGTTCGCGCGCAGAGGTGCCAAATCCAACCCCAGTACCAAAATCTTTCAACTGACGACTACCTAAATTCGAAGTCATGATGATGATTGTGTTCTTAAAATCAACACGGCGCCCAAGGCTATCGGTGATTTGACCATCGTCTAAGGCTTGTAGCAATAGATTGAATACGTCTGGATGCGCTTTTTCTATCTCATCTAATAGTATTACCGAATAAGGCTTACGGCGTACTCTCTCCGTTAATTGGCCACCTTCTTCATATCCAACATACCCTGGAGGCGCTCCTACCAACCTACTGATCGCAAATTTCTCCATGTATTCGCTCATATCGATGCGAATCATGTTGTCCTCACTATCAAAAAGCAGTTTTGTTAGTTCTTTTGCGAGTTGGGTTTTACCCACGCCCGTAGGACCTAAAAATATGAATGAGCCTATCGGTTTATTGGGGTCTTTAAGACCTGCTCTGTTTCGTTGTATGGCACGAACTATCTTTTTTACAGCTTCATCCTGACCGATCACGTTTGAACGCAATTGATCTTCCATTTGAGAAAGTTTCTCCAGCTCTTGCTGCGCCACACGCTGAACCGGTACACCGGTCATCATTGCGACTACTTCAGCTACTTCTGGCTCATCCACTGTCTTTTTGTTCAACTTAATACTGGCCTCCCAGGCTTCACGCGCACTTTCTAATTGTGCTTCCATCTTCTTTTCGTCGTCCCGAAGACGCGCAGCCTCTTCGTAACGCTGGCTTTTAACAACCGCGATTTTTTGAGTCTTAATCGCCTCTAATTTTGCTTCAAGCTGAGTAATGTCGTCCGGAACTTCAATATTCGTAATATGAACACGTGATCCTGCTTCATCTAGCGCATCGATTGCTTTATCCGGTAGGTGACGATCACTTATGTAGCGTTGGGTTAAACGCACACATGCTTCAATAGCATCCGGTGTATAGATAACGTTGTGATGCTCTTCATATTTATCCTTTATGTTGTTCAAAATTTGAACGGTCTCTTCAGGTGAGGTAGGATCCACTGTTACTTTCTGGAATCGACGTTCCAGGGCACCATCTTTTTCAATGAATTGGCGGTATTCATCTAACGTTGTCGCTCCGATACATTGAATCTCACCACGAGCAAGAGCGGGTTTAAACATATTAGATGCGTCTAAACTTCCCGTTGCTCCTCCGGCGCCAACGATCGTGTGTAATTCATCAATAAATAAGATGATGTCGTTGTTCTTCTCTAATTCGTTCATCAACGCCTTCATGCGCTCTTCAAACTGACCGCGGTATTTTGTACCCGCAACTAAACTCGCAAGATCTAAACTCACAACTCGCTTGTCGAACAAAACGCGACTCACTTGCTTTTCCACGATACGTAAAGCTAATCCTTCAGCGATAGCACTTTTACCTACGCCAGGCTCACCAATCAATAGCGGATTATTCTTCTTGCGTCTACTCAAAATTTGTGAAACTCGCTCTATCTCTTTCTCACGACCCACTACAGGATCTAGTTTCCCCAGCGCCGCAGATTTCGTTAAGTCCTTTCCGAAATTATCGAGGACTGGCGTTTTACTTTTTTCTTTACCTCTGTCGCGTTGGGGCGATTTCCGCGCTCCACCGGCACGACTTGCATCATCCAAATCGTCACCTTCATAACTCATTGACGAAGAAGGCAGATCCGTATCGTCAGAATCCGCACTGCGATCGGTCTCGATATAGTTGCTCTGATATTCACTTTTGACAGCATCGTAGCTAGCGCCTAATTGGCCCATTATACCGCTTATAGGGTCGTTGTCGTTACGCAATATGCACAATAATAAATGTGGCGTACGTATTACAGGACTTTGGAACAATTTTGCTTCCAAAAATGTAGTTTTTAATGCTTTCTCTGCTTGACGTGTTAAAGGAAGATTTTTTCCACTAACCTGAGTGTTTGTAGCGTATGGCGCGGCTACCTGCTCAATTTTACTACGTATTTGTTTGAGGTCTAAACCCAAATCTTTTAGGATTTGAATGGCTGTTCCATCGCCGTCTCTCAATATACCGAGCAAAAGATGCTCTGTTCCTATATAATCATGGCCAAGACGCAGTGCTTCTTCCTTACTAAAGGTGATGACATCTCTCACTCTGGGGCTAAAGTTCTCTTCCATAATTGTTGTTTTTTGGTACGTTACTTTTAGAACACAATACGTGCCAAAGGGTTCTATTCAAATCTAAATGGTCTTTTCGGCAGTTCACGGGGTACAATTCAAAGGTTTGTTAACATTCGAATGTGGATAAATGCTGTAAGTAAACCGGGAGCCGATGGGACTTTAGGGGCTTCAAAAAGCTATATTTGAAAATTACGAAAAAACCCGGCTTCGGCCGCACTAAATACTGACAATATGGCGCAGGGAGAACGCATTATTCCCGTAAATATTGAGGAGCAAATGAAAAGCTCCTACATCGATTATTCGATGTCGGTCATCGTTTCTCGTGCACTTCCAGACGTGCGTGATGGATTAAAACCCGTTCACCGGCGCGTGTTATATGGAATGCATGATATGGGTGTTACCAGCTCGAAATCATATAAAAAATCGGCAAGAATCGTAGGGGATGTGCTTGGTAAGTACCATCCACATGGAGATAGCTCTGTATACGACACGATGGTGCGCATGGCACAGGACTGGTCCTTACGTTACACCTTAGTCGATGGCCAGGGTAACTTTGGCTCTGTTGATGGCGATAGCCCAGCAGCAATGCGTTATACGGAGGTCCGGATGCGTAAGATTGCGGAGGAGATGCTTAGTGACATCGATAAAGATACGGTAGACTGGCAGCTCAACTTTGATGATTCTTTGAAGGAGCCAACGGTGCTACCTACGCGTATCCCCGGTTTGCTTGTAAATGGTGCTTCGGGTATTGCTGTGGGTATGGCCACGAATATGCCACCGCACAATCTTACTGAGAGTATCAACGCTATCAACGCATATATTGATAACGATGCAATAGAGATTGATGAGTTGATGAAACACATCAGTGCACCAGATTTCCCAACCGGAGGAACCATCTATGGTTATGAAGGCGTAAGAGATGCATTCCACACGGGTAGAGGGCGTATTGTTCTTCGTGGAAAAGCTACGATTGAAGAAGTCCGTGGCCGTGAATGTATTATCGTTACGGAAATTCCATACCAGGTCAATAAGGCCGATATGATCAAGAAGACCGCGGATTTGGTCAATGATAAAAAAATCGAAGGAATTTCAGACATCCGCGACGAGAGTGATCGTAAAGGTATGCGCGTTGTTTACGTATTGAAGCGTGATGCCGTACCAAACGTAGTACTGAATAAACTTTACAAATTCACTCAGCTACAAAGCTCCTTCTCCGTGAACAACATTGCATTGGTCAATGGTCGTCCGGAAATGTTGAATCTGAGAGATATGGTGAAACATTTTGTGGCCCACCGTCACGAAGTAGTTGTTCGCCGTACAGAGTATGAACTTCGTCAAGCAGAGAAGCGTGCACACGTTCTTGAAGGCTTACTCATCGCAATAGATAACCTCGATGCTGTTATTAAGCTTATTCGTGCATCTGCCACAGTAGATGAAGCTAAGTCAGGCTTGATGACTGAATTTAAACTTTCAGATGTTCAGGCGAAAGCAATCCTAGAGATGCGTCTGCAAAAGCTGACCGGTCTAGAGCGTGATAAGATCAAGGCAGAGTATGAAGACCTGATGAAGACTATCGAATACTTAAAAAGTATCCTAGGCGATAAAGTCTTGAGAATGGAAATCATCAAAAACGAACTTCTCGAAATCAAAGAAAAGTACGGTGATGAGCGCAGAACAGCGATTGAATTTGCAGGTGGTGATGTGAGTATCGAAGACATGATTCCAGATTCTGAAGTGGTCATTACTATTTCTCATGCAGGTTACATCAAGCGTACACCACTTACTGAATACAAAAAACAGAATAGAGGTGGAGTGGGCGCGAAAGCCGCTAGTACCCGTGATAAAGACTTCATCGAGCACGTTTATGTAGCGACGAACCATCAATACATGCTCTTCTTCACTGAGCAGGGAAGGTGTTTCTGGATGCGCGTGTACGAAATTCCTGAAGGCAGCCGTCAAAGCAAGGGAAGAGCTATTCAGAATTTGATCAATCTACCGCAGGACGATAAAGTATTGGCCTTTATTAACGTACTCAACCTTAAGGATGAAGACTACATCAACAACCACCATATTGTGATGTGTACCAAGAAGGGTGTTATAAAGAAAACATCTTTAGAGGCGTACAGCCGTCCGCGTGTAAATGGTATTAATGCCATTACCATACGTGAAGGGGATACTTTGCTTGAAGCCAAACTCACCAATGGTGAGCAAGATATTATGCTTGCCGTACGCAGCGGTAAAGCCATTCGCTTCCCTGAGACAAAGGTTCGCTCTATGGGCCGAAGCGCTTCCGGTGTAAGGGCCATTACTGTAGATCATGAAAACGACGAAGTTGTCGGAATGATTGTAGTGAAAGAAGGCGACGGATTTGACGTCATGGTTGTTAGTGAAGCAGGCTACGGCAAGCGTTCTTCTCTAGAGGATTACCGTATTACAAACCGCGGCGGTAAAGGTGTCAAAACCATTACTGTGACAGAAAAAACTGGTGAATTGGTCTCGCTCAAAGCGGTCACGGACGACGACGATTTGATGATTATTACTAAGAAAGGTACCATGATCCGTATGGGGGTGAATACTTTGAGAGTAATGGGTCGTGCCACACAGGGTGTTCGATTAATCAATCTTCGTAAAGGAGACGAAATTGCTTCAATTGCGAAAGTTCCAGCTTCTGAAGAGGAAGAAGAACTGCTCGATGCGGAAGGAAATGTAATTGTAGCTCCAGAAGGAGAGGAGGGTGCAACGGCACCGGAAGCTCCAACTGAAAGCGAAGATTAATACCAGTATTTTGAACAATGGCGCGGTGTTTGTTCTTTATGAGACACTTACATTTGTGACCTTATTAAAAAATTGAAACTAAAGACAATGAAAAAAGTACTCGTCGCCTTATCGATGGTCATAACCTTAGGACTTTCTGCTCAAGAGGCTCCTAAAGTCACCAGTGCAATCATCGCATTAAGAGGCAATGAATTAGTAGAAGCGAAAGGCTTTATCGATGAAGCAACTGATATCATCGCTGGTAAAAACCAAGCAGAGATTAAAGAAAAAATCTTATCGAAGTTTTACTACAACAAATCTTTAATCTACTCTAAAATCGCTGCTTCTCCTGATGCGACGATTAAAGCACTCGACGAGAATGCAAATGATGTAGCTGCGCAAAGTATTTTGGATTTAATCAAGTTTGAATCTTCAGCGAAAAAGCAGCCTTATACTGATGATGCGATTCAAAACATTCCAAACATTGCTTACAATTACCTTATTGAGGCAAGCTCTGCCTACGAGGCAGGAGATTATGAAGGCGCATACAATGGTTACATGAGTGCTTTTGAGCTAAAGAAAAATGAGCTTCTTGGTGAGTTTTCTAGCCTCGATACAGGATTGTTATTTAACGCCGGTATCATCGCTGGGCAATCGGGCAACTTAGAAGCCAGTGTAGATGCGTTTCGCAGCTGTTTAGACTTAGGATATAAGGGTATTACCTATAGTGCTACTTACGTAGCAAGCGGTGCGCCTCAGCAATATCCAACTAAGACAGCAATGGAGAAGGACTTAGAGCTTGGTTTAGCTACGGATCCTGTAGTTGGTGAAGATGTTCGTCCTAGTGTGTATATCAGCCTAATTAATGCTTATAAAAAGCTAGAAGATGAAGCGAATTATAGCCTAGCCTTGAGCGAAGCAAGAGCAAATTACCCTGAGAATAAGGATTTACTTGATATTCAGTTGCAGTCTTTCCTAGACAACAAGGATTATGACGGTGCATTAGCCAACCTTGATGAAGCTATTGAAAAAAATCCTACTAAAGGAATCTATCACTTTGTGAAAGGTAATATCCTACAAACTGAGTTGAAAGATTTAGATGCAGCACTCACGGAATACAAGCGCGCAGTTGAATTAGATTCGACGTTGAGTGATGCAATGTACATGTGTGGTTTAGTATACATCGATCGTGCGAATGAAATCACTGAACAGATGAATAACCTAGGTTTGAATGAAACGCGTAAATACAATGCGTTAAAGGACAAGCAAAAAGGTGTTTTTGAAGAAAGTCTACAGTATTTCGAAAAGTCATACGAAATGAATCCTAACGATATGGATATTGTTCGTGCACTAATGGAGGTTTACCGTAAGGTCGGCGATTATCAGAAGTCTATGGATATGAAAGCGGTCATAGAGTCAGCAGGCGAATAACGCAGACGTACAAAAATATATGAAGACCCCAGTATCGACTACTGGGGTTTTCTTTTACCCTTTATACATTTAGGTTATAATATATATTATGTTAAATAGTGTTTTAGTAAAGTAAAGATCTCTACCCCGTTGTAGGTTTTGAGCCGCGTTTCATTGTGCCCTTAGTCTTACTGTAATTATCCTTTGACCGGGCCATCTGGTCTTCGTAACGCGGATCCGGAATAACAGCCAGTTTATACAAAGCTGAAGCCTCGATGCTGTAAAAGCCAAATTCTTCAACTACACGGCCTTGAACCTTATAGAGTCCTTTACCGCGGAATGGAAATTGAGCGGCAATGTTTGGAAAATGTACGCTATCAAGAAAATCACCGTTCTGATCTACGAATGTGGCAAAATTCATACGGTCCCCTTTTTGCGTCTTTGTATCCTTAACCGTAACCAGGTATCCGTAGCTTATCACAAAATGTCCTAGCTTCTCTGGCAGTTCTATGGCTGTAGTTCCCTGATCCATAGGTTCATCTGCTAATAAAAACGGATCGGCTAATGGGAATCCTAGTAATTCTATTTCATCGAAAGCCCGCTCTAATGCCGATTGCTCTAAAAGCGGAACCTTATAGTCGTGTGAACTGATCATTCCTTTAAACAGACTGGGCACTGCAGCGGGTACAGCCGACTGTTTATGTCCCTTTAACAGGTGGTGTGCTTCCCACAATAACGTTTGTTTAGCAATACCTGTAAACCTAAAGGCACCTATTCTGATCAGCAGTGATAATTGTTCAATACCAATAGGAACACGGTCTATAAAGTCTGTAAGATTACTAAAGGGGCCTCCCTCCTGTCTTTCGCGACCTATGGTCACTCCTACGGTCTCATCTAAACCGTGTAGCAAAACAAAACCTAAATAGATTGTTGTTCCGCGAATGACTGTAGGGTAATCACCCTGCTGTACACACGGAGCTTCCACTGTTCCACCAAGTTTCCTAGCCTCATGTACATAAAACTCCGTACTGTAAAAACCGCCGAAGTTATTGATTACAGCCACCATGTACTCCAGAGGATAATGTGCCTTTAAATAGAGACTTTGATAGCTCTCTACAGCGTATGAAGCACTGTGTCCCTTAGCAAAAGCATAGCCTGCAAAACTTTCTATTTGACGCCAAATATCTTGTGATAATTCTAGACTATACCCACGCGCTTTGCAGTTCTCAAAGTATTGATTTTCAACACGTTTAAACTCCTCTCTTGAACGGAATTTTCCAGACATACCACGGCGCAATACATCGGCTTCGCCCAAGGACAAACCGGCAAAATAATGGGCCACTTTAATCACATCTTCTTGGTACACCATCACCCCAAATGTATCTGGCATGATATCAAGTAATACAGGATGTGCATCTTGACGTCGCTCTGGATCTGTAAAGCGCAGTATGTATTCGCGCATCATCCCACTATTACTAACCCCTGGCCGAATAATGGAGCTTGCCGCTACTAAACCCAGGTATGTATCCACCTTTAGTTTCTTAAGCAGCATACGCATCGCGGGCGATTCGACGTAAAAACAGCCCATAGCCCTGCCGTCGCGCAAAATAGATTTGATTTTCTCATCCTGCTTAAATGCCTGTAAGTTTCGGATGTCTAATAGTGTGTCTTCTGGTTTATTCTTACGGACAATATGCAACGCATCTTGTATTTTAGAGAGCCCGCGTTGACTGAGGATATCGAATTTATGAAGTCCTATATCTTCCGCTACCACCATGTCAAATTGCGTTGTTGCAAAGCCTTTAGGCGGCAAAAAAGTCCCAGTATGGTAATGTATACTCTTTTCAGCGATCAAAATCCCTCCAGCATGGATGCTTAAATGACTTGGAAAACCTTGGATATAAGTACTGTAGCGTAGTACGAGATGGCCTAATTGGTCCAATTCATTGCTACTAAACTTCCCCCTACTCAATTTATCTATCTCATGTTTAGGCAAACCAAACACCTTCCCTAGTTCACGAACTACCGCCCGGTATTGAAACGTGTTGTAGGTAGCTAGTAGCGCGGTGTACGGAAAGCGTTTAAAGATGTATTGGGTAATATCGTCTCGATCACGCCAGGAAAAATCAAGATCAAAATCTGGAGGAGATGTCCGGTATAGATTGATGAAACGCTCAAAATATAAATCCAACTCAATGGGGTCTACATCTGTGATTTTCAACAAATAAGCGACAATACTATTTGCTCCACTCCCACGCCCAACGTAGAAATATCCACGTTTTTGAGCATAGTTTACAATATCCCAATTGATCAAGAAATAGGATACAAAATTCTTCTTTGCAATCAGTTCCAGCTCCTTCTCAATACGCTCCTTTACTTTGAAGTCTACTGTTGGATAACGATAAGGTATACCGTCGTAAGCCAATTTTTTTAGCAGGCGTAAATCCTTCTGTTTTGAACCGGTATAGGTCTGTAAGTTCAGTGAGGCTTCATCCGGCAACAAGACATTACAGTCCTCCAGTACCTGCTGGGCCTGGCGAAGTAAATATGGTACTTCGACATAGGTACTCTTTAATTCATCATTAGACAGGTACCGATCGTCTTCTTTCGCTTGTTCGTCCTTTGAGAGTTTGCTCAGCAAGGTGTTTTCATCAATAGCACGAAGTAAGCGATGTGCATTGTGGTCCCGCTTTCCCCTAAAAGTTGCCGTAGGCATCGCAATGAGTTTATGCTGACGATGAACATGCGGTGAAAGGTGTAGAAAGCGCAACTGGTCTGCCCCTACTCCTATAAGTTCGTTTGATGCCAGTGACGCATCGGCCGGAAGACTTTCTAAAGGATAAATGATCCAGGCGTCTTTAAGTGCTGCGACCGGAGCGCGCGATGAAAAGCGCTGCTTTCGATGTAGGTGTTCTGATAGGTGATCATTGATTTGGCGAAAGCCTTCCCAATTTTTAGCCAATGCCACATAACAAGGCGTTATTCCATTTCTGAAATCTACTCCGATGACCGCACGCTTTTTAGCATGATTGCGTAAAAGATAGAGCACGGTCATGCATGCCGAAGTGTTATTAATATCCGTAATGGCCATCGTGGGCCATGGCTGGCTTTCGAAGAAAGCCAGCCACTCTTTGGGCGAAAGAACCCCATAACGCAAGCTGTAATAACTGTGCGAGTTCACTAACATCTCTTCTGTTTTTTATAGCCTCTAGAAACCTAGATCCAGCTTACGTTGACGTGCTTGAGTCATCCCCATTCCTTGCAGGCCAAGGTGGGTGTGAATTTCATAATCGTATTCCGCAACCAAACGTTCTCCTATGGGCCTAAGTAATTCAGGTCCATTACTCCTAGGATTTTTTATTGCCGCTGCTATTGGATAAGCATTCAGTTCTTCAGCAGGATATGGAAAAAGTAAATCCGTTACTTCTGCTAATGGCGTTGTAGGATCTAACCAAATAGATTCATCTTCTTCATTGAGAATTACAGGTGACCGGTGGTGATCGATAGCAGCTGTAATCTTATTGCTCACCGTTGTTATAATAGCAAAACTATCGACCATCTCGCCGGTATCTGGGTTTACCCAGGTATCGTATAATCCTGCAAAAGCGAAAGGAGCTCCATCCCTTTTGTAAATGACGTACGGTTTTGACAAACGTTCCTTTTGTGGTCCTTCTATAAATCCGTCTGCCAGTACCAGGCAGCGTTTAGACCGAATGCTTTGTCGAAAAGCCGGCTTCACTGTAATGCCCTTTGCACCGCGATACGTAGGATTGTTCTCCTTGTTGTGATCCCCCTCTGAACGAGCATTAAAAAGGTAAAATGGTTTCTTCGCCCAATACGGAGTAAATCCAAACTGGTAATGTTTTATACGGTCGGAATGTTCCTGTGTAATCACAGGTGCTAATGTTCCTATACCAATATTAGTATTCGGCGTAAAGAGTTCTGGACGCTCTACGAGCGCGCTGAACCGCTTCTCTACGGCCTTTACTTTACTAATAGCTACATATCTACCACACATATTCTCCTCTCTGTTTGTCTACGTTTACTGATGTCTATTTGCTAAAAGCGGCGGCGGTTCACCATTAAATGGATTTGTCCTTCCTATAGTTTTAGCACCTAGAGAAACGGCGCGCAACACTGAACGATCACCGAACCGCTGTCGTATGTGATCCATAGCGCTGTAGAGTTTACTGAGTTCCTCACTCTCTTCAAACAAATTCATCTGATACCCTCCCCCTACTAAATGAGAGAAGCGAACACCTACCAAACGCACGAGCAGTCTACGTTCAAAGAGCTTTTGAAAAAGCTCCTTGACCTTAGGAATAAGAAGGTGGTCTGCCGCAGTATACGGTATGCGTGCCTGAAGCGTATGCGTGTTGAAATCCGAGTATCTAATTTTAACGGTAATGCAAGAAGTTAACTTATCGCCTCTACGTAACTGATAGGCTAGATTCTCCGTCATAGCAACGATAATCCCTTCAAGTTTAACCACATCGATAGTATCCTTAGCAAAAGTGCGTTCTGTTGAAATACTCTTACGTTCTTGGTAAGGGACAACCGGGCTTTGATCAACGCCCTGAGCCTTATGCCAAATCACAGCACCGTGCTTACCCATGACACTTTGCATCATCTCCAACGGCATTTCTTGTAACGTTTGAATACGACGTACCCCCAGATTTCGAAGAGTCTGGTAGGTCTTCTCACCCACCATCGGAATCTTACGAACCGATAGCGGTGCTAGAAATGGGCGCTCCAGTCCTTTTTGAACGAAAATCTTGTTGTTTGGCTTTGCTTCACCTGTAGCGACCTTACTAACCGTTTTATTTAAGGACAAACCAAAACTAATGGGTAATCCTGTTTCATTAATTACACGGTCTCTTAGTTCACTAGCAAATTTGAAGTTTCCAAAAAAACGATCCATACCTGTGAGATCGACAAAGAATTCATCTACTGATGTCTTCTCATAGACGGGTACTTCCTCTTTAATGACATCCGTGACTAAGTTGGAGAATTTACTATAGTTTGCTGAATTCCCCCGAATGATAATGGCCTCAGGGCAGAGAGAACGAGCCATACGCATAGGCATGGCAGAATGTACCCCGAACTTTCTCGCCTCATAACTACAAGCGGCAACTACCCCACGGTCGCCTGTACCACCAATAAGTATAGGCTTACCGTTCAGGCGGCTGTCCATCAAACGTTCAACGGAAACGAAGAACGTATCAAGGTCCATATGTAGAATGGAGCGGTCCATGTTAAGATCTATTTAGTTACGTAAGGACCCACCACAGGCACTTCAAGCGGCTCTAAGGCCGCTCAAAAACACAATGAATGAAGTTCTTTCTAAGCGTTAATTAGTTATCCTTAAGATGATTCATCTCTTTTTTAAGGTCTGCCATCATGTGCATGATCTGAGACATTTCCTGGCCTGTACCTGCTGCGGGGAGTTCAAAGCTAGTGTAACCAACCGCTTTCCAGACCTCTACTAAGCGGTCTACAGGAACAGTATAAGGTGCGAACTGTGGATTATCCGATTTCAGCATTAATTCACCAATGTGAAGGTTATTAATGACACGCTTGTAAACAACACCTTCGTCTTTCGTAATCAAAACATGACACTCATCATTACGAATAGATTTCCAATCTTGGATATATTCTGTAATGACGTACGATCCAGGTTTGATAGGAAGCATGCTCTCCCCTCTAATTTGAAATACTCTGTAAGTGCGATCCTGAGGCAGTTCAGGAAAGGGCATGGAAAAACGTGGTAATGCACCAATATAATCGGCATCACCATAGCCACTAAGGTATCCTGCAGAAGCTTTTACAGGAACTAACGTTCCTAGTTCTTTCTCGTCTGTACCGTCGACTACAACAGGTAATATACGTAACTGAGCACCGCTGATATCTGCTTTCGGAATACTGCCCGATCCGGAAAGATCCTTATTAACAAAATCGTCTAAGCGTACCTGAAAGTAAGCAGCTAGATGCTGTAATGTATGCAGACGGGGTTCTGCCCTACCTTCTTCATACGCTCCTATCATGGCGCGTTTCACACCAATTTTAGTAGCCAGCTGCTCCTGTGTAAGCGCCTCCTTCTTACGAAGGAACTTAAGATTGTTTTTTACGTAGTTCATAAGGCCGTATCTTTAGTACGTCAAGAAAAGCAATAGAGCGTTTCTTATTGACTATGCTAATTTAGTTAGAATTCTAATATTTTCATCATTACTGATGCTAATTTTTTTTGCACGTGGATTTAGAGTATGCCTTAAACGAAATCGATAGCGCTAAAGAATGGCATTACGCGCCTCTAGTAGCAGAAGGATTAGAAAATTCCCTAGCATTTAATGCTATTATTGAACGAGCCTTTAACGGCACTACGAAAGAACGGATGCGCGGCTGTTGGATACTGCACCACATCAGCGACAGTAGGCCTGAACTCTTTTACAAGAAGGAGCGGAAAATGATAGCCCAATTGGACCAAATGAAGACTGATGCCGAAGCAAGATTCATCTTACGCTATTATTCAAAATACCAACTGCCTCGGCACGACGATCGCGAAGGTCAATTGCTCGATTTTAGTTTCAATACCATTATCAATCCAAACCAAGCTGCTGCACCCAGAGTACATGCGATGAGTATTGTACATCGAATGGTTAAAAAGTACCCAGAACTCGCGCCAGAATTAGCCCAAAGTATAGAAATAGCCTGTGAACACGGCACAACCGGCATGAAAAACAGAGGCGGCAAAATTCTAAAAGATCTAAAGAAAAAAGGCTTAATCTAAAGGGTAACCGGCCATTGCATTTCCTGCCAAAAAACCGCCCGTCCAAGCCGCTTGAAAATTGAAACCACCTGTGATTCCATCGATATTTAAAGTTTCACCTGCAAAATAAAGGTTTGTACACACCCGCGAACTGAATGACTTAAAGTCGACATCGCGGAGATCTACCCCACCAGCAGTTACAAATTCATCCTTAAATGTACTCTTACCTGAAATTTGGAATACTGCACAACAAAGCTCGGAAACTAAATGCTTAAGGTCTTTTCCTGAGAGATCGCCCCAAGTCGCTGTGCTCTTTATACCAGCACCCGCTAACATCGACTTCCAAAGACGAAGGGGAATGCCATAATGTGCATGGTTGCCGATTCGTTTTTTACCGCTGTGCTTCTTTTCTTCATTGAAATCTGCCAGCACCTCATCTTCATCACGACCAATCCAATTGATCATAATTGGAAAACGGTAGAAACGGTCATTAAGCTCTCTCGCTCCCCAAGCGCTAAGACGTAAAATTGCTGGCCCAGAAAACCCCCAATGTGTAATAAGTAATGGTCCAGATGCCTCAAGGTCAGAAGCGGCAACTTGAACGGTTGCATTCGGGACACTAATACCACTTAACCCTTTAATGCGTTCGTCTTTGCTGTTAAACGTGAATAAGGAAGGTACTGGTGGGATGATTTTATGCCCTAATTTTTTCAAGGTATCCCAAATAGATTTTGAAGATCCGGCTCCAATCATTAATTGGTCCGCAACATAAGTCTGTCCATGCGTGGTAAGTACTTCCCAGCGCTCATCTTCACGCTGAGTAAATGACTTAACACCGGAACTTGTATGCACCTTAATTCCAGTAGCATCGGCAATCTCCTTGAGGCAATCCGCAATGGTCGCAGAAGAATCTGTAACTGGAAAAACGCGGTTATCGGGTTCAATTTTCAACTCTACCCCACGATCGGCAAACCACTCCATGGTATCGCCGGGCTGGAATTTATGAAACGGCCCCAACAACTCTTTCTCACCTCTAGGGTAATGCGCAACCAATTCACGCGGATCAAAACAAGCATTCGTCACATTACAACGGCCACCGCCAGAGATCAATACCTTACCTAAAACATCCTTTCCCTTTTCAAGAATAACAATGTTTGCCTCCGGTTGCGCCTCTGCGCATGCTATGGCGGCGAAATATCCCGCAGCACCGCCTCCAATAATTATTACCTGTTCTGACACATCTCAAAATTACGATAAAGTGATGCATAAAATTGATGTTTAAAAAATAACATTTAGCTACATTTGAAAACAAAATAACCACAATATGAACCTAAGAGAAGCACTTGAGGAATGCCTACGAAAGCGTCCATTTATTGAGGAGGCACTAAGCGAAGAATTGATCAATCTCAGTTCGCTAGCCCGCATCATAAAGGGAGATATTGAGCATCTTACTGGTAAGGAAATCAAAGAAAGTGCAGTGGTTATGGCAATTCGCAGACGTGAGCCGAGGCTTCAATTTAAAATGCAGCATAAACTACAGCACTTTATCGGCACCTTAGGAGATATCATAGTTCGCTCAAATTTAGCGGCTTATACCTATAAGAAAACGCCTGCACTACCTTCGAAACAGGCACAATTCATATCCTATATAACGGAACTACCTAATGGTTTTCACAGCTTTACAGGCGGTATGGAAGAAACTACGGTAGTCGTTAGTGAAGATTTCACGCTTGCTCTAGAAAAAGCCATGACCGGCGAAAAATTAATAGATCGAACGAACGATTTAAGCTCCATCACTCTTCGTTTACCTAATAGTAGCTCAGAGGTGATCGGCCTCTATTACTTTTTCTTTAAGCATATCGCCTCTGCAGGTGTTCCCATTAAGGAAATCATCTCTACCACTAATGAAGCTACCTTCATTGTGCACAACAAAGATGTGAATGCTGCATTCGCGATAATTAACACGATCAAGAAGCCGTTGTAAAGAACGTTTTGTTATTCACATTATTTGCGAATAAGATGCGCGCTTACCAGATTAATTGGACTAATCTTTAAAACCATAATTATGGAAAATCATGTTCAATTAATTGGGAATCTAGGAATGGCACCAGAGTCCAAACAAATCAACAACACCCTCCGCTGCTCTTTCAGCCTGGCAACGAATACGGTATATAAAGATGCTGAAGGCTCCAAAAAGACTATGACCGATTGGCACAATGTAGTGGCATGGGGTAAACTAGCGCAAACCATGAATGAATACCTTAAAAAAGGTGATAAAGTGGGTATCGCAGGTAGATTGGTTACGCGCAGCTATGAAGACACGGAAGGACAGAAAAAGTACTTTACTGAGGTGGTAGCTAAGGACCTACTTCTGCTCAGCAAAAAGCCAACCGAGTCATAACCAAGCTGTACTCCCCAGCAAAGGTGTTGGGGAGTTTACCCTTCAATTAACCCATTTTCAAAAACCACTTGCCCCAAGACCGCTGTTATGGGCTGCCCTATAATTAATGGAGCAGATAAGGCCATAGCCGCACCGTCTGTCTCCTTCATGCGTGGACGCGATGCTAAATCACCTAATTCATCCACCATAAAATACATTCCTTGCGCATGACCATTTACATAATAGACTCTTTTGACAGCAATGTCCACACGCATTCGAGCGTATAAAACACCGGTGAAGACCCACTCAAGTAAGCCTTTTCTATTCTCAGGTAATTCATCATAAACTACTGACGGTGTGTCGTCCGCATTCAACAATGCAATGATAGCATTCAAACCAAACAAACGTGCTTTCACGCGCTCAAAATCATCAAAGCTAACGCCGCTTTCGAATAGCACATTAGGTATTCCTTGAGCCATAAGGTAATCTCCTACTGCTGTTGGGTAAAATTCATCGCTATAGCGCCCAATACCATTTAATGGAACCTGCAAGGAACTAAGGGCGTTACCAACACGATTCATCAATGCTCGACGCACGGGTGTAATTACTCTCGATTCGTTAGAAGAAGGAACTAGAAATGATGTGTATGCAGGCTCATTATTTACATGGAAAATTGATCGCTGATCGTGAAGATTTAAACACAGCTCAGGTGAGTTCATCTTTATCCAACCAATAAGCTTAGCGCTCTCAATGGTTTGAAAAGCGCGAAAATCACGATTCAAATCTATGGAGAGTCCATTTCGACGAGTAAACCGAACGTATGCATCCGGATTAATAACCGGTATGATATGTATGGAGTAGTCACTTAAATCAATTTTATTACGAGTATAGAGATCAATGAGCGAAAGCAACATATATACTCCTGTAGTCTCGTTACCATGCATGCCAGCCCACATACAGATTTTACGTGAACCCGCACCTAACGTTGTATTCAAGATGGGACGTTCCTCAGAAGAATAGCCGATAATTTCCCAATTAAACGCCGCCAACAGTTCGTTGTACGGCATATACCACTGGTTATCAGACAAATATTTAGAATCGGAGGCTTGGAACATTGCCGTAATTTTAAAGGTGAAGTTAACGCACAAACGCGAATTGCTCAATCTATAATACACCAGCTATGAAAAAAATCATATTTGCTTGCCTCACTATGCTAATGCTCAACTTAGCGTGCACTCCTGAAGAACAGGTGTTGACCATTGGTTTCGGAAGCTGCAATGAGCCGAATCAAACCGAACATCTTCTACCTACCCTCAACAAAGCTTTGGATAGTCTAGATCATTTCATCTGGCTAGGAGACAATATTTACCTTACTGATGGGCAATGGAACAGCTACGATAGCACAATGGCCCGTTATAATTCTGTGTTTGGTCAGCCTGGATTTCAAGACCTATTAAGTAAAAGTCACCATTTAGCGATATGGGACGATCATGATGCTGGCCCAAACGATTGCGATCTATCTACCTTTTCTGGATTTTCAACTACAATGCATGCATTTAAGGACTTCTGGAAACCAGATTATCCGCAGCCCAACTCGAGCAGCTATTACGGTCAAACCAGCACTGCTAGAGGTTTAGTTGACATCTATCTTCTTGACAATCGTAGCTTTAGAACGCACAAAGATTCAACTAATGCTACAGTTTTTGGCGTTGAACAATTGAATTGGTTTCACAACACATTAAGCAATTCCACAGCGAAAGTGCACGTCATTTGTATGGGTGGACAGCTGTTAAATACTGCCAAGGTATTTGAGAATATGAGTAACTATCCCAAAGAACGTGACTTACTGCTGCAGTGGCTCTCTAAATCGCCAGGAGCACCTATTGTATTAACTGGCGATCGTCACAGCGGCGAAATAAATAAAATGCAGATTGACGGAAAGTCAATCATTGAAGTATGTGCCTCTCCACTAACGGCTAATGCACATCCCCACCACGACGAGAATAACAGTACTCGAATACACGATAAGACGACGGATACTCAACATTTTGGAGTGTTACAATTGAAACTTGTTAATGCAACTGAAGTACAGTTGAAAACAGGGCTCTATGATTCAAACGGAACAGTGCTGTTTTCTCATCGTGAAACACTCTAATTATTAAGTTTACATATCTCAATATCAGCATATTAAATAACTTTATCTTAAGTGTAACTTCTCATTGACTTCCTTGCAATATTCTGAAAGTAATTTCGTGAAAATACAACTGTAACACCTTGTTCCATAAGTTTCGAATTTATTACATTTGTAACTATGGAGGAGATTGTACAACGTTTGAAAGCCTATATGGAGCTTGAAGGTCACACATCTTCTAGTATGGCAAATGCGCTTAAAATGAATCGATCTACTCTCGTACATATTCTTAACGGGAGGAACAAACCTAATCTCCAACTGATTCAAAAGTTATGTGCTTTTGATGATAAGCTAGACCTACGTTATATACTCACTGGAGAACGTTCGAAAAAGAATAACCCCGTCTCTCTCGAAGGGGTTCCAGTAAAATCTGTCAAAGCACCAGCACCACCCCCCACCCCTTCTCAAGTCACAAAACAGAAATTGTTGGTATTAAATCCCAATGGAACATGGGAAACCTATACCAAAGAAGCGTAAGTCAACGTATATTTGTGCAGAATTCACAGAGATATGACAGCAAAGAATAAGGTATTAATCGGACTCGTTATCGCAGCGCTTGTTTCGCGCATTGCGCCTCATTATCCTAATTTCACTGCTATGGGCGCTCTAGCGTTCATGGGTGCAAATCGAAATAAAAGTCTTTTCAAGATTATTGCATTGACTTTTGGAGTACTTATGGTCACGGACGTATTCATCAATAACTTCATGTATCCATCAGGAACGTTCGTCTTAATGTATAAAGGTTCGATTTGGACTTATGCTGGATTCATAATTTATGCTGTAGCGGGGCATTATTCAAAAAGTGGGGCAAAAGGCATTGTGGCTCTTATTGTCGGTTCTATAGGATTTTTCTTGTTGAGTAACCTAGGGGTATTTTTGAGCGAATTCAGTCTTTTCCCCAGAACATTCTCAGGATTAGCGGCCACCTATGCAGCCGGCCTACCCTTCTATGCACCAGAATTGATCTCCACAGCATTATTCAGCGCAATCGCCTATGCTGCAGAGATCAAACTAGTAGCGACCGCTAAGGCTTAATAAATTACTTGTCTCGGTATAACTCCTGCTGGTATGGTCTCAATGAGACTTCCTGTTGTGGAGTACGTGCGCACCTCGCCGCTACTTGCGTAGTCTTTAGCGTCAAAGAAGTATAAATTCCCGTTATGGAAATTTAAATTGTAACCTCCCGGCAAGGTTAAGGTTGATGTAGGCCAATTTTGACCTGGAGTCCATTTCACTATAGCACCATCGTAAGATGCATTTAGAAAATATGCGTCTGTACCATCTGAAGAAAATCCTATTCCATGCTTGCTGGTATTGCTAGGTGCAGCAACTTCAGTAGCTCCGTTTGAATACCCTTGATACTTCCAGATACTCGCTGGTGTATCTCCACCTACACCGAAGTTCTCGTCTCCGCTACATAAAATAAAAAGTTCATTTCCAATAACAGCAAACGAGTTCGGTACATCCCCTATGGCATGATGCTTAACATCGAATGTTCCCAAATCAATTTCTGCCAATGTCCACGGCCCCTCATAGGTCCCAACCCCAGCAAATAGTTTATTATTAAAAATGGTCAATTGCTCTGTGTAATGCCCCATATCTATACTATCGACTAGACTTCCATTCGTTTTATCCAATACATAGATGGAAGAATCTTTCCAATTCGACACGAATAAGCGATTTCCATCCGAAGCTAAATAACGGGGCTGCTCAACATTAGCAGACCAGTTATGAATTAGAGTGTTCCGATTGATTCCATGAATTACATTGCTATTGTTGACAGCTACATACAGCATTGAATCTGCTTCGATCATATGCTGCGCAACATTACCTAAAGGAAAACCATTTTCTATAGAAAAAGCATTTTGAATGAGGGTGTCTTCACTGTAGGCGGTGATAGAACCAGACCCTGAGCCAAAAGGCCCTTCATTTAAAATCAGATGTAAATCGGTGTAGACCCCTGACGCACCTGATGGCGTTTCTACTGGAGTACAACTTACAGTAAGGCTTGTCCAAGCGGCTATTACTGCTAATAGAGATAATTTTTTCATCGTTTTGAATTGAGTTTTAAATTTATAAGGTAGGACCGCCCGGGCATCGGGAAGTACTGGTAATACTGTCTTTCATTATTAAATACATTGTCAACTTGAAGCAATAAATTCCAACGATTGTTTGCCCCAGATAAGGTATATGCCAATGCGCACCAATACTGTGCCGAAATCTCTCCTACTGGACTATTATCGCGAAGTGTATGACGTAATCCCGTATAAAAACCTCTCAGCTGAAGCGTACCTCTTGCTAGTTTAAATTCGGAGGTATACACCGCCTGCAAAACTGGGCGATATATGAGTGACTTGCCCACAATCGCGGGATCATTATTCATTGTTGCAAGAACCCTAGAGTATTGATGAGTTAGGTTCATGTTTGCATTAAATTTTACCCAATTCCTTGCTAAAGTCATTGTCGTAGAGCTCGTGTAAACAGAATAATAGTTTTGCGGGGACCAATTCCCGGATGCTCCTGGGGTCCACTGAATCATCCTATCATAATATAACTGATCTGTGGTTAGATTAATCCTTAAACTCCCTTCTCGACAGATCGAATACTTCATACCGTATGAACGTTCCGGATCAAGAGCAGGATTGCCCCCAGGATTCCAATACAATTCATTAAGCGTGGGTAAACGGTAATAGGTTCCCAGGGCAAATTGGTTTTGAAAATCACCCCTCGCGGTGGTCCGAACATAATGGGCACCAACGTGTGCATTATTTTGATATCCCGCACCTTTTAATACCATTTTATCCTTCTTTGATAGCCTCAGGTTGTATAAAACATGTGGTAAAAAGGCATATGCATTGCGGTTAGATCCATCGGCACTAAAGTAATTTGCAGTAATAAATAACTCTTGATCTTCCGTTCTATACGAATACTGCAGAGTTGCCTGCGAATACCTGTTTGTATCTTGAATAATCCAAGATGAATTGGTATCTGTGTATGCCTGCCACTCATTGCTTAGATAGACTTGCCATTGATTCGATCGATTTCGAAGTGCATATTTAAATCGCAACACCTCATCTTCGAGATGGTTAATGTAATTTGGTGTTAAAACGGAGCCGCTATTATCCTTCTCGCTTTGTGTATACCAGAGGGTAGATTGCCAATCCCATTTTGATAACTTACCCTTAAACGACTGTAGATAGGTCAAATCATTGAAGCTATTTCCACTGAGTGTACCGCTTAAATTGCCTAGGGTATAAGGATAGTTGTTCGCACCCGAGGTACTTCTTAGAGAACTATGATACCGGACTTTGCCAATGTTGCCCCATGAATGTCCAAAGAAACCTCGATCACCAATGCTTGATGCAGAAAAAAGAGTGCTTGTCCCACGACCTTTGGGAATAGTAGCGGTCAAGTTTAAAGCTCCAACTGAACCCATGGGTGCAATCGCACCACCATTAATACCATCGTACAAAGCCGAACTGCTCAACATTGAAGCGGGGACTAAACTAAGATCGAGCACACCCGAAGCCATACTGCTTATATCTATTCCGTCCCATAAAACCCGACTTTGCTCCGATGATGCTCCACCAAAAGAGGATGTCACCACACTTCCCGGGGTGTACTGCTTTAAAATAAAACGACTGTCCTTAGTTAAATAAGCAGATGCACTGCTTACGCCAGCGACTAATGAATCTGCCTTTGTTTTGATTTCTATTGAACGAAAATTTGCGCCCAAGACATTCGCTGTCCAAAGCGTGTCAGCCTGCCCATAAAGGAACACAGGCGTCAGCAGCAGTAAAACTGAAACGATCAGATTCTTCATTACATACCAGTGCTTGACCCAGAGCACCATTTAAGGTTAGTGTAGGCCAAGTCTTCTGGCTTCCCGCTCCATTATTCTCCTTCCCGCACTTGCAGTGGTTTTTGAATAGTTTCATTACGAGTTACAGCTTCTGGCAAAGCCCCGGACTTCAACCGGGTTCCTTTTTAAGTATACGTTCCCGCACACAACCTACTTAGCTAAGATACACTAAGAATAACGGCCTAAAACATCCAATGCACTATTATATGCACTTTCTATTTGTAATGGATTCAACGAATGCGCTATATCGGTACGTGTTAATGCACTCAAAACTTTTTCCGTCGGCATATTACCAATCAATTGGTCGGAAGCAAAAGGACAACCTCCATAGCCTTTTAAGGCAGTGTCAATACGCTCGCACCCTGCGCTAATTGCGGCTAAGGCTTTCTCACCAGCTGTGTCGTAGGTACTGTGCATGTGCGCCCCCCATGGAACTGAACTGTGGTTTTTCATTAGCGTGCATAAACGAATAACCTTATCCGTGCTGCCTTGACCAGTAGTGTCACTAAGTGAAATAATGTCAGCTCCACATGATAAAGCTTGTTCGAGACGCTCCAAAACTAGATCAGTGTGATAATCTTCACCGTAGGGGTTCCCAAATGCCATGCTTAAGTAAACGACCAATTCAACATTAGATTTCAACGCTAAATCTTTGACACGTTTAAGATCATCAATAGCATTATGTATCGTCTTCCTGCTATTGCGCTCTTGAAATATTTCGCTAACACTAAAGGGATAACCCCAGGAATCAATATGACTGAACTCAGCTGCACGACGAGCACCTCCTTCACTAGCAACGATACTTAAGAGTTTTGTGTCCGAATTTTCCCGAGGCTCTTCCAACGCAGCAAATAATGCATACGCATCCGCCATCTGTGGCATTGCTCTCGGGCTGACAAAACTCCCCGCATCAATAGTATGAAAACCGCAATGCATTAGGTTTTTGAGGTGTTTGATTTTTTCCGATGTAGGAATAAAATCATGAAATCCTTGCCAAGCGTCTCGAGGACATTCAACGATTGAAATGGTGGTCATTAGAGTGGGTTAGATAGGTTCCGCCTCTAAATTACAAATTGCGGAGCATACGGCGTACCATTGCAGGGCCTTCATACAAGAAACCTGACCATACTTGAACCAAATCTGCACCTGCATTTAACTTTTCGCGAGCATCCTCGCCTGTAAACACGCCTCCAACCGCTATAATTGCGATGTTATCATCCAATTTCTCACGCAAATATTTGACTACTTCAGTACTTCGTCCTTTTAGAACTTTACCGCTCAAACCTCCCGCACCCATGGCCTCTACCTTTAGAGCTGAGGTCTTGAGTCCCGATCTAGATATCGTTGTATTCGTGGCAACTATACCATCTAGCTTTAACGTGTTTATTATGGAAATGATGTCGTCTAATTGACCTTCTGACAAATCTGGCGCAATCTTAAGCATCAGAGGCTTACGGCCCAAATTATCATTCAAAGCTTTAACCTCGCTAAGTAATGCCATTAAGGGGGCTTTTTCTTGTAATTCACGCAAATTAGGGGTATTCGGCGAACTAACATTAACTACAAAATAATCCACAACACCGTGCAACGCTTCAACTCCCTTAAGGTAATCTGAAGTTGCTTGCTCATTGGGTGTCACTTTGTTCTTGCCAATATTACCACCAATGATGATATCGGTTTTCTTTCTTGCTAAACGCAATACCGCCTCATCGAGGCCACCGTTATTAAAACCCATTCTATTGATCACCGATTCATCCTCCACTAGACGAAATAAACGCGGTTTGGGATTCCCTGCTTGAGGCTTAGGAGTCAGTGTACCTATCTCTATAAAGCCGAAGCCAAAAGCACTTAGCTCATTGTAGAGCTTAGCATCCTTATCAAATCCAGCCGCTAAACCCACAGGATTCTTAAAATGTAATCCCATCACTTCTTTCTCATACCCCTTTAATGGGCCGAAAAAAGCGTTCACGAGATTACTTATCCCTGGAATCTTAAAGGCTATCTTCAACGTTTTGAACGTAAAATGATGTGCCCGTTCCGCATTAAGGGTAAAAAGTAAGGGACGAATAATGGATTTGTACATCTATAGATTCTTTAGTCGTGCTAGATCACGCTTAGCATCTTTCTCTTTAAGCGACTGGCGTTTGTCGTAATTTTTCTTCCCACGTGCTACCGCGATATTCATCTTTATCCAGCCTTTTTCGCTGAGATAAACTTTGGTCGGAATAACCGTGATACCCGCATCTTTGGTGGCTTTTAGGATTTTATCCAATTCTCTTTTGGACAAAAGTAATTTACGTTCTCGCAACGGATCGTGATTAAAAATATTGCCGTGCGACCATTCAGATATGGTCATGTTCTTGACGAATAACTCTTCTCCTGCAAAATAACAATAAGCCTCTGCAATGGAAGCTTTACCCATACGAATGGATTTTACCTCAGTTCCTTGCAACTGCATACCGGCAGTAAATGTCTCGAGCCATTCATAGTCAAACTTCGCCTTGCGATTTTTAATTTCTACCGTTTTCACAAGTCAAAGGTACGCTACTCGCGGTCTTTAAGCATAGGAACGAAAGCCGCATCTCCTAACACCTTTTGAACAAAGCTCCCATCCGACTGCTTCGTTATTTTTACCATTTTCTGAGTGCCCTCTCCAACTGGGATGATCATTACTCCTCCTTCAATGAGCTGGGCCAGTAGTGCCTTAGGCACAAAAGGAGCTCCGCAAGTGACTATTATTCTATCAAAAGGTGCAAACATTGGCATCCCTTTAAATCCGTCCCCAAACTTTAACTCTGCACGATAGCCTAAAGAGTTCAGCATTTTCTTCGCGAAATCGAAAAGTGCTTTTTGACGCTCAATACTGAATAGTTTCACTCCGAGTTGACACAAAACTGCCGCTTGATAGCCACTACCTGTTCCAATCTCTAGGACTTTCATACCTGGTCCTAGCTCTAATAATTCAGATTGCCATGCTACGGTGGAGGGATGCGATATTGTTTGGTCAGCAGCTATGGGAAATGCTTTGTCTTGATAAGCGTGCTGATGGAAGCTGCTCTCAAGAAAAAGGTGTCTTGGAATTTTGTTCATAGCCTCAAGCACAGTATCTCCAGCCAATCCCTTAGCTTTTAATTCAGTACACATAATAGCCCGTTGGCCTTGGTAATAAGGGCTGTCCTCGTTTTGCATAAATTGAAAGTACATCGGGAAAAGACGATGTAGTCTATTGATGTACGCTTCTTTTTAACAATTTGAAAGACTAGGATGACTACATTTGTGCTCATGTTCAGAAATACCATTTTAATTGTACTGTTCGGAAGTATTTTTCTTTTCAACTCGTGTCAGGATGAATCTGCTCCAGCCTTTGCTTATTTGGAGATATCGGAACTTCGAGTAGCTTCAAAGTCAGATGAAGGGACATCATCTTCAAAATTGAACACGATTTGGGTCGAACAGAATGGCCAACAAATCGGCGCGTTTTCGCCTCCGTGTCGTATTCCAGTGTACGCTGGAGAAAATCAATTGCTCCGATTTATACCTGGTATTACTCTAAACGGTGTTAATTCTCAAAGGAACCAATATGAAATGCTCTCTCCCATTGAAAAAAATTGGAACTTAAATGAAGGATCTACCAGAGTTCTCTCACCGCAATTTTTAACTTTTGAATACAACCCCTCGTACGACTTAATAGTTGTCGAAGATTTTGACGGTATCGGTCTGAACTTCAATAGAACGGTTCAAAGTGATACGAATTTGCTAATCACTTCAGATACGAGCGAAGTATTCTATTATCCTGGTGAAACACCCAATAAAAGTGGAAAATTCGTACTACCGCCAGTAACCTTAGGTGAATTCAAAACACTTCAAGCCTTCGATCTACCAAAATATGCAGCAAACGTCTGGCTCGAGGTAAACTATAAAACAGATGTAGCTTTAACCTTTGGTGTGACGGCTAACGAAATCCTACAAAGCACTAAGACCCCTGTAGTCACACTATTTCCTAACGAACAATGGAATAAAGTATATATCAACCTCGTTACAGAAGTAAGTGGGTACCCCAATGCCTTAGATTATAATTTATTTTTTGGAAGTATCAATACCACTGACGATACCGCCACTGTATTGATTGACAACATAAAGCTATTGTATTGAGTTCCTCCAAAAAGTTAGAACGCAAACTACTCATTCGTTATATCGTGTTGGATCTTTTTGCCGGCACGGGAGCATATACCGCGCTTCATTTAGTGCGTAAACTTTACGTAGAACCTGAACGATTCGGGACGGAAATACCGTTGAAGTTTGATCAAACATATGTGCTAGCGGCCGCTGCAACGACCACCTTGTTTATTGGCATTAGTGCGCTAAGCGGTATTTACCGTAATCTTACCCGTAAAAGCAGATTGGCAGAGGCATTCAACACTTTTGGAGGAACAATAATTACAGCGGTAATACTTTTCTTCTTAGTCTTCTTAGACGACTATATTAAAGAGTATAGCGACTACTACATGACATTGGGCACGTATACGGGAAGCCTTGTACTACTCAGCGGAGTATTTAGGTTTACACAGAGTTCGATCGTTAGGCATAAAATCGACAAAGGATTACTCACGTTTCCGACCTTATTAGTCGGAGGAGGAAAAGATGCGGCAGATCTTATCGATGCTTTCAAAAAGGACCGTAGTAAGGGATATGCATTTTTGGGGTATTTAAATATATCCGGAGATATCGCTGATGCACGTATGGATGCAATACCGTACTTAGGCGATATCAACCGGTTATCCGATATCATAAACGATAATACTGTTGAAGATGTAATTATCGCACTGCCTAGTGGGAATTCTGAACGAATTGCCATTATGGTAAGTTCCATAGAAGATAAAGACGTTCGTATACACGTTCTCCCTAACCTGTTCAGCATTCTTTCAGGTCAGGTAAAAATGGAAAGTTTAGGACGAGCTTTAATTGAAGTAAAGCGCGAGTTAGTGAAGCCGCATGTCGCATTCATTAAAAGATTGTTTGATATCGTAGTCGCTTCACTCCTGCTTTTAGTAGCCGCACCATTCATCTTGTTTTCTATTGCAATGATTGCTGTAGGATCCCCTGGGCCCTTTTTCTACACACAAGAGCGATTGGGGAAAAACGGCAAAACTTTTAAGATCATAAAACTTCGCAGCATGTATCAAGATGCAGAAGCAAAAGGGCCTCAGCTGAGTAGTGAGAACGATTCACGAATTACGCCCTGGGGCAGAACCATGCGAAAGTTTCGCTTGGATGAATTGCCACAGTTTTTGAATGTTTTAAAAGGCGATATGGCCATTGTCGGCCCAAGACCCGAGCGTCAGTTTTTCTTTGATCAGATCATCTCAACAGCACCGCAATACCGATATTTATTGAAAGTGAAACCCGGAATTACTTCCTGGGGGATGGTGAAATTTGGGTATGCTGAAAATGTGGAAGAAATGATTGAGCGCGCTCGATACGATTTAATCTACACAGAAAATATAACGTTGGTAAACGATATCAAAATCCTGTTCTATACCTTAGTCACTGTCTTGCAAGGGCGAGGCAAATAAAGAACCACAAATCACCCTACATGAAAAACATTACCGTAATTGGTGCAGGAACTATGGGCAATGGAATTGCTCACGTCTTCGCACAGAGTGGATTCAACGTCCACCTCTTTGATATCAGTGATACTGCTCTTGAACGCGCCTTAAGTACCATCACAAAAAATATGGACCGTCAAATCTCAAAAGAGAAATTGACGGAATCACAGAAGGAAGCCGCTTTGGCACTACTAGGGACGGGTACAGACCTTAAAAATGCTGTAGCAAAAGCGGATTTAGTAGTAGAAGCAGCAACAGAAAACACAGCTATAAAATTCCAGCTCTTTAAAGACATTGACGCGCATGCACCAGCGCACTGTATTCTTGCGTCCAATACCTCTTCCATAAGCATTACGAAGATTGCTGCACAGACTGCACGTCCTGATAAAGTCATTGGTATGCATTTCATGAATCCAGTACCGGTGATGCGTCTTGTTGAGATTATTCGTGGATACAGCACTTCTGATGAAGTCTGTGATGCTGTCATCGAGATGAGCAAAGCGCTGGGTAAAGTTCCAGTGGCCTGTAATGACTACCCTGGTTTTGTGGCAAATAGAATCCTAATGCCTATGATCAATGAGGCCATCATTTCTTTGCACGAAGGTGTCGCTGATGTACAAGCTATTGATTCTATCATGAAACTAGGGATGGCCCATCCTATGGGGCCTCTGCAGCTGGCCGATTTTATTGGACTCGATGTATGCCTATCTATACTCAATGTACTTCACGATGGTCTAGGGAATCCGAAATATGCGCCCTGCCCACTTCTAGTGAATATGGTTACTGCAGGAAAATTAGGCGTTAAATCAAAAGAAGGCTTCTACGATTATTCTGCCGGAATAAAAGAAGCTACAGTTAGTTCACAATTCAAATAATCACACTATGAAATTACGTTTACTTCTTGCCGGAGCACTGCTTAGTTCTCAGGCTTTTGCACAAGTCGACCTCATTAACAAGGTAAAAGATAATGGAGCTGATGCACCCTTGGGATACGAATGGGAAACCATCGTTGACATAGAAGCAACGCCAGTTAAAAATCAAGGTGCTTCAGGCACATGTTGGTCCTACGCCACCACCTCATTCGTTGAAAGCGAAATGATGCGTATGGGTAAAACGCCTGTGGATCTTTCAGAAATGTATACCGTTCGCAAAGTCTATCAAGACAAAGGTGAAAAGTACATCCGACTTCATGGTTACTTGAATTTTGCTCAAGGTGGTGCGCTTCCAGATGTACTTTATGTCATAAAGAAATATGGCGCAGTTCCACAGGAGGTTTACAACGGTCTGAACTACGGCACCGAAATAAACCGTCATGGCGAAATGGAAGGTGCTTTAAAAGGCATTCTAGATGCTGTGAAAGGCAATAAGAATGGGAAACTGTCTACTTCATGGAGAACGGCGTTTGATGCAACTTTAGATGCTTATTTAGGCGAGGAACCCGCACAATTCGGCTACAATGGAAAGACCTATACCCCAAGAAGCTTCGCTGATGAAGTCATTGGCATCGATCCGGACGACTACGTCCAGCTGACCTCGTGGACACACCACCCGTTCTATGACGCTTGTCAAATTCAAGTACCTGACAACTGGACCTGGGGTACTTCTTACAACCTTCCTATAGACGAAATGATGGAGGCACTTAATGTATCACTTGAGGCTGGGTATCCAGTCGCATGGGCTTGTGACGTGAGCGATAAAGGCTTTTCTATTAAAAATGGTATTGCTGTAATGCCTAACCAGAGCTGGAGCGATATGAGCACAGAAGAAGCACAAGCCATATACGCTGGGCCACACGAAGAAGCCACTGTGGATCAAGAAGCACGTCAGGAGCAGTACGACAACTACCTTACACAGGATGACCACGGTATGGTCATACAAGGAATGGTTAAAGATCAGGAAGGAAATATCTTCTACATCGTCAAAAACTCTTGGGGCGATATTCCTAACGATTTTCGTCCAGGATACCTCTATGCTTCCGAGAGTTATGTGCGCTTAAAAACCATAAGTGTAATGATGCACGGCGATTCTTTGGAGAAATCTATGAAAAAGAAATTAGGTTTGTAATCTAGATCTAAAACACCCTAAGTAGAGCCGCTCATCGTAAGGATGTGCGGCTTTTTTTTATGGCTATAAACGCCCGGTTTACTAGTAGCGCTAGAATCATTCCTAATACTGCACCGGCCATTACATCTGGTATCCAGTGTGCCATTAAATATACACGAGAAAGCCCCACTCCTATTACCGCTATGGCAGCTAAAATTTGAACTGATATCTTCTTAAAATGAAGTGCAAGCAATGTAAAAAACACGAACGCCGTAGTGGTGTGGCCACTCGGAAATGCAAATTGCAACGGTACTTCGAGCCCTTCCGGCAATAAGGTTTCAGACCATTTGATTACAGCCATAGGCCGAGGTGAAGGTGCGAATATCATGCGTTTTAGGGATTGGACGACAATACTTGACACGATACCTGCCGTTAGAAACTCCATGGCCATCAGATAGCGTTTTTGTAATGCTACGGCAATAATTACAATCGCAAACAAATGGGCCTCTCCCCAACTTGTAACGACTCCCATCCACCAATAACCTGCTGGGCTATACCACGCGTGATGAAAGGCGAGCTGAGCGACTATTTTATTCGGGTAAATGGATAAAAAAAGCCCGCAGAACATGATGAACAGAACTGCGGGTATACTATAAAACGGGATGTGCTTCATTAGGCACCTATGATGTGCTGTAATTCATGAATCTGGCTCTCCCAAAGCTGCTTTGCTTCCTCTACTTCATCGGCATCTGCAAAGTCAGTTACTATAATCGAAGTGTCGTTCGTTAATGCATCTACCTCGATTCTGAACTCAAAGTATGAGTCTAAACCCTCCTCTTCGTCACTAAGCCAGCGGAAACGAACCATTTTGTCCATTTGTTTTTTCAAAAGACGTGCTTGCTCTTCTGAGCCATCCCAGAAAAAGGTAAACAGTTCAGTTCTTGAGTTAACATCGTCACAAAACCACTCGCTCAGTCCTGAAGGTGTGCTCAGAAATGGGAACAGCATCTTTGGGGAGGCGCGAAGAGGAATTTCTAACTCAAATTTTATTTTATCCATGTGCGGTAACTATCTAATTGATGCAATATAACAAGTCAAACGAAATAAGCAACACTTTGTGCAAAAACCCTTGAAAAAACTATAGTTCTCCCATATTCTTTATATTCATGATGCTAATTATGACTCTCATGCAGCCTACCGCTTCTATCTTTCGTCAACCCATAATTTGGGTGGCAGCGCTTGGATATTTTGTTGATATCTATGACTTATTACTTTTTAGTATTATCCGGATTCCATCATTAACAGATCTAGGTGTAGCCGATCTTGGAGAAGCCGGCATGCTCATCTTAAATACCCAAATGTTCGGCCTACTACTCGGTGGAATCTTATGGGGCGTGCTAGGCGATAAATTAGGCCGTACGAAAGTCTTATTTTATTCTATCGCTCTCTACTCTATCGGTAATATTGCCAATGGTTTCGTCATGAATGGTACACAATATGCTTGGATTCGATTCTTTGCTGGCATTGGCCTCGCGGGAGAATTGGGCGCAGGTATAACTTTAGTCTCAGAATTATTACCAAAAGAGAAGCGAGGTATCGGGACATCATTGGTTGCTGGCGTCGGTCTTACAGGCGCTGTTCTTGCTTTTTTTATAGCCCAGTGGTTCGATTGGCGAACGTGTTATTTTATAGGAGGAGGATTAGGATTACTTCTTCTTTTTGTTCGATTAAGCGTTTTTGAAAGTGGCCTGTATAAATCCTTAGCCTCCAATACTAAGGTTTCAAAAGGCAATTTTTTAATGTTATTCGCGACTAAAGAACGCTTCATGCGTTATTTAAGAAGCATCTTGATCGGTTTGCCCACATGGTTTGTAGTGGGAATCCTCATCTCCTTTTCCCCAGAATTCGCACGCCAATTAGGCATAGTTGAGTCCATCGACCCAGGCATTGGTATAATGGTTAGTTATAGTGCCATAGCTTTAGGAGATGTAGCCATAGGACTCTTATCACAAAGACTGAAATCGCGTAAGCAGGCTATGCACGTGTTTTATATCATAACAATGATTGGTATGCTCGTTTTCTTTACGGCTTCTACTGCATTACAATTGTACGTTTCGACCGGAATCATGGGCTTTGGAACAGGATTCTGGGCCGTATTTGTAACTATTGGTGCAGAAAATTTCGGGACTAATTTGAGAGCAACCGCCGCTACCTCCATCCCAAATATGGTCAGGGGTTCACTCAATGGAATTACAGCACTCTTCTTAGCTCTCAACGCAAAATTCACTTACGTAAACGCCGGTATCGTTACTGCTGCCGTAGTAATGCTCATAACGTATTGGGCTATATCAGGACTGCAAGAAACGTTTGGTAGGGATTTGGACTTCTATGAGGAATAAAAAAACCCTCTGAAGTCTATACTTCAAAGGGTTTCTTGTAGCGAGAGGGGGGCACGATCCCCCGACCTCCGGGTTATGAATCCGACGCTCTAACCAGCTGAGCTACCTCGCCATTGAATGGGGTGCAAATATAATGCGCCTAATGAAATAGGAAAGTGATTTTTTGAATAATCTCAAAAAGCCCTTACCAGTAATAGATACAGCTCTTACAAGCAGTAAATATTGGCATTTATATTCAACTACAAATCAAAATATTTAAAGAACAGTTCACTTATGACGGTGATTAATTAATGCCGTAAAAATTAGCTGACAACAGTACTGTTTAGATTGCGGTAAGTAGATTCACAGACTCGTTAAGGCCGAATACAGTGCGACCGTACCAAAAATGGACACATATGTTGCCAATCCTTTCCAATATGCGGAGACTGCATTAGCTTTAGCTTGCCTCTTATAACATGCTATATACCTATCATCTGTAATTAGATCCACATTTCCTCTCAATGTAACGTGTGTAAAATCCTTAGCAGGGTGAAAATAAGTCATACCATCTTGTGGGTAACCGAACATTATGAAGCCACCTGCAAAGTATATAGCGGTTTTACCTCTTTTTTGAGCATCCATAGTACCAACCAGACAAGGGCTTCTTTCATTAAGCAAAGTTAATAATGACTCTTTTATGCCGGTGTAGTTTTGGTTATCAGGGCCTAAGTAAAGTGATTCAAAATTCTTAAACGGAACGGCGTACTGTTCCCCGTTTAATTCAAAAATCACTTTAGATTTCGTCACTTTTTTAATATCAACATCATAAGTCTTTGCGTCAATCGTTATTGTATCTGCGAAAGTGGGAGAACTAAGTAAGACTAAAACCAGTAGTAGGAATCTTTTCATTTGCTTGTTCATTTAAGTTTAACGATTGTTTTGTTGCTCGGCAGCTATTATGGCTTGGTTCAATTCCCAAGCAACCCAACCAAAATGCTCATTAGCCTTTTTCAGCGGACTCGAATTTTTAGTTCCTGTAGCTAATAATACAGATCCACCCGCAACAAAACCTATCCCGAAAATATCGAAATCCCCTTCATTAGCTATATAACCGTATTGATCATTTGGATTCCAAGGCTGCCAAATAGCAAAGCCAATACCAAAAATAACTAGACCCGCTGCGATATTTGCACTGGATTGCGTCCGACCCTCAAATGAAGAGCTTGCGTATCTAAGTTTAACTGCTTTAGCAAGTCTTTTTTTTCCAACATTATAGGTCATTGTCATATTGGCAACCTGTTCTAATGAAATTTCCTCACCATTCTGTGAGAAGGTTCCATTATTGAATAGAATTAAGTCTTGGCTGTAAGCACAGACAGATATCAGTACTGCTGCAATTGTAGTTAGTAGTTTCATAGGTGTATTGATTTACAATAAACATAATAAATCTACAGTGACCTCCTGTTTCATTATGACCTTATAATTCTGGAAAACCTTCAACATCCAGCTCTTTTACTTCTGAGCTCATTTAAAAAGTAAGTGACATCTTCTCTAATCCAATTGAAAGGAATTGTTTAAGATGATTACCTAAATTTTGGGGCATAACAAAACACCTTTTAATCCCGTCTATATTCATCGTAGTCATTGCATTTTTTAATCAGCATAAATGAGTTTACGATGTTTAAAGTATCTCGTTGGTTTAGTCACATACTTAATATTAGCTCAATGATAATGGGGTTTTGGATTGATAAGTCACTCCAAAAAAAATCAAATGATTTGCAATACGGGTATGGTATTTCTACTTTGTTATTTTTCTTCTAATTCGGCTTAAGGTCTCTCGACTTATGCCAAGGTAAGAAGCTATATCCGTGAGAGATACTCTTTGAAGAACTTCTGGATAATCTAGAATTAACTTATTGTAACGCTCTTCACTAGTCATGAATTGCAACCCATTCAATTTATATTCCAAAAACAAAATATGCTCTTTTAGTAGCTGTAGCATCAAACTACTGATAGAAGTAAATTGATTAGAGAGAGTCATTAAGTCTCCTAACTTAATTTGAATTAATTCGGAGTCTTCTAATAATTCCACAGTTTCTTGGGAAATCAAGTCATCGAAGGTGCGTATCGTCGCAATGCAATCGCTCTCAAAGGCAAACCATAAACAGTTTTGTTTGGAATCCTTAAAATTATAAGACTTCGCACTACCCGTAATCAAGAAGAAGACAAATTCATTCTTTTTCCCGTGTTCAATGAGTATTTCCCCCTTTGGATACTCTTTTTTAACGGCAAAATCCATGAATACATCATAAACCTCGTCGCTTAAACCTGCGAAATATGACATAATCTTCCGACTATCTTCTGTTTCAATCATACAATGAATATAGTCATATGTTCAGTCTTCCATTGACGAGAGATTATTCGTTCATTAAAAGGTCATTAATAGCAAAATATCCAGATAAAATTGCCCCGGGAACTCCCATTTGACGGTGAGCATCATTTATCTCACCAGCGAAATACACTCTATTATCAAGTGGCTCATTTAATGCATTCAAATTAAAATTCTTATTTAAGGCTGCATTCGTCCACGTCCCTAAAATATATTCTTCACTACCCCAGTCCCTTAGGCTGTATGCCCCCGTGAAAGTACTTGATGCAGTTCCATTGAAAATTTCATCTAACTCAATCAAGGCGGCAGAAACTATTTCTTCATTCGTTTCAACGCCAAAATACTCCTCAGGTGAAGCGCCTGTTGACAGTAAGGTTAGAATATTATCTTCAGATAGTTTTTTAAATGCCATGTCATAGTAGCCATGATCTCCTATATCTAAATCGAAAGTTATTGCATCAGGGTAAAATTTCTCTGAAAACTTCATAGCAAGCTTAAATCCGGGAAGAAACTCAACTCGGTTTATGGCTCGTATTTTTTTATTACTTAATGCGGGATTAAATTTTATAACATCAGCCTTGAGAACGCCTATGGATACGGTGATCAGTACTTTATCTGCAACATGCTCTCCTCCATCTTTAGTCTTAAGTATCACTTTATTCCTAGAGTAGTCAATTTCTGAAACAGGAGTGTTAAATCGTATTTTATGCTTTACATGGCGAGCGAAATTATCGTCCACATAATCGAACCAGGTAGAGCTTTTAAACTTGTACTCGGGAAAAAAATTAAAAAACGCATCTAGCTCCTCTTTTTCAGTTTGTACATAATCTATTCCGTCCCAACTAAAGGCACTATCAATACTATAAGGAAGTAGCTCTTCGCTTGTCCAATCACCTGGTAGGCCAATTAACTTATTTAATATCCCAGGTTTATTATGAATCCATTCTGCTCCCAAATCTATCGGAAAATCAGCTAGCAGGGTATCTTTTTGAAGTCTTCCCCCGTATCTATCTGTGGCCTCTAGAATCTCATAATTAATATTGTTTCTTTCCAGTATTCTTGCCGCAGCGAGACCTGATGCACCCGCACCTACAATTATTACTTTCCCTTCATAAAAGTAATTTTTGTCTAAGGCTATTGTTTCTGGAAAACGATCATATGCTCTTGAACCCCACTTGAAACAACCAGTAAATACAGAAATACTTACAAGTACAATACCCATTGACTTTAAACGGACTTTCATATCGCATTCTTTTATTTAGTAACACAAGGATAGAAATACCAAATACAAAAACACTTGACATTAATCACAAAGCAATTAATTATTCAGCCCAGCGAAGTGTGAACCTTTACGGACTACCAATGTTCAATCTTAAACAACTGAAAGCTTATGGATACCCTTATTTATCTTCTTACCGCAGGGCTATTAGGAAGTATAGTAATCTCCTTTCGCATTATGCATCACCTTGCTAAAGAGATTGCGGACTTGAAGAAAAAGTTAGAAGCATAAAAAAAGCGGGCAATGCCCGCTTTTTTTTATCTCGTTAGAATTAAATCATAATTCCAATAAAAGCTGTTACCGGTATTGGGATCATAATCTTGGTGATCATAATTGATGTACATACTGTCTTCGGCTTCATTAATGTACCATTCCAAACAAGGAGCCCAATTCATATAAAATTCGTCTGTAGACCAACTGTAACTCCATTGTTGATACATGTGATCACTCATCAACGAGATGTCAAATGTTGCACTTCCAGATTTGGCTAACGTTAGATTCCCATTATGATCTTCATTCGCCGCAGAAAGCTGTCCCACTGCTCCGTGCGACCGATTCAACGCTACACTCCAAGGAGCCTTATAGAATCGTTCTGTATCGGTTTGAGCACTTGATCCCGTTTCACATGATGTTAAAAACGCTAGGATGGGTAAAAGCAATATTATTTTTCTCATTGATTTTCTCTATTTCATTGCACCTGGAGCAAAAATCGGACCGATTTTACCAACGAACAGCCAGCGTTGGTCCAATGACTCCAAAATTTTGTCCAATACCCATTTGAGTCGTGAATTTTCGCTTCTTTTTAAGAGTCTTGGAATGGCTCCTTCTTTCATGGTAATTCTCATAAACTACTTTACCTATAAACTCACCAATTACCGCACCCGCAACCACTTCACTAACCCAATGATTATGGCCTTCTATATTATAACACCATAACAGCGTCATAGCTGCATGAGGAATCCAATAATTATCAAAAACTCTACTGGTAACGCTTGCAACAGCAAAATACATCGTCGCATGATAAGATGGAAAACCTGTACCGTAAGCTTTCGAACCCAATATGTTTAGATGCCAATTGAAAAAATCTAGATGATTATCGACGAAAGGGAACGATGATTCGCGATCGGAACCTCCAACTTCGCCCAAAGGCCTTCGAGGCCGATGTCTTCCAACTATACTCTTCAAAATTAAATGAGAAACTACATAGGATTCTATCACCGCTTTTGTAGTTAAAACGCTTGCCTCTTGTAGTTTTTCATTTCCCGTTAATAGACCTGCACCATACATTGCGCTAAAACCAAAATAAATGTAGCCGTCCGGACCTCCTGTTGCTTTTCTCAAAAAACTGGTTTGATTCAAAATAGAAGGAAACGATAAGTACGGGGTAATATATCTATCAAGAGGTTCTACATTCTCCTGAAAGAATTTAGTCGTCTGGTAATCGGTTACGATCATCGCGAAGAGTTTGACTCCATTGGCAGAAAGATTTGGATTCTTCAACGGCCTATTAATAATGGCTTTAGCATCATCGTCGATCGTTAGTAACGTATTTCGAATGATACCGATGCGCGATTCTTTGACTGTCCTGTCTACTTCATAATCTACCTGCGCCATAATAGGCGACGAAAAAAGAAGCGCTGCAACCAATGAGGCGCAGCGCTTTATGATACTCTTGTACATTTTTAAAGGCTATTGGTTCTTTCGAAGATACCTACTCCCATGTAAATAATGGACGGTCTTGCATCATTTTTACGACCTCATTACCTACCTCAGTGATAATGCTCTCATTATCAATGTTAGTGACTACACGGTCGATTAAATCTGCAACCGTATCCATGTGTTCCTCTTTCAAACCGCGAGTAGTAATGGCAGGAGCACCTAGACGAATACCAGAAGTCGTAAATGGACTCTTATCGTCAAACGGTACCATGTTCTTGTTTGCAGTAATGTGCGCTCTTACTAAAGCTTGCTCCGTCGCCTTACCCGTTACACCTTTATTACGAAGATCGATAAGCATCAAGTGGTTATCTGTTCCACCTGAAATGATGTCGTAACCACGGTTTACGAAAGACTGTGCCATAGCAGCAGCGTTTTTCTTCACTTGAAGCTGGTACTCAAAGAATCCGTCGCTCAAAGCTTCACCGTAGGCAACTGCTTTTGCTGCTATAACGTGCTCTAGAGGTCCACCTTGAATTCCCGGGAAGATTGCCATGTCTAATACATTAGACATCATTTTCACTTCTCCTTTCATGTTGGTTTCCCCCCATGGATTTAGAAAGTCCTCTCCCATCATGATCATACCCCCACGAGGTCCACGTAGCGTTTTGTGTGTAGTCGTTGTGACTATATGACAATGGGGCATTGGGTCATTAAGGATGCCCTTTGCAATCATACCTGATGGGTGCGATATATCTGCCAAAAGAATGGCACCTACTTCATCTGCGATTTCACGGAATCGGGCGAAATCAATATCACGACTGTAAGCTGAGGCACCTGCGATAATCATGCGCGGTTTACATTCCTTCGCTTTCGCCTCAATGGCCTCATAATTCAATAAACCAGTTTCCTTTTCAACGCCATAAAATTCCGCATGGTAGGTTTTTCCTGAGAAATTAACTGGTGAACCGTGAGTAAGATGTCCACCGTGGCTTAGATCAAAACCTAAAACCGTATCTCCCGGCTTCATCACTGCTAGATACACCGCAGCGTTTGCCTGTGACCCAGAGTGCGGCTGAACGTTGACATAGGCTGCACCATAGAGCTCCTTTGCACGATCACGTGCTAAATCCTCAACGATATCTACAATCTCACACCCTCCATAATACCGCTTACCAGGATATCCTTCGGCGTATTTGTTGGTGAGGACCGAACCCTGGGCTTCCATGACCTGCTCAGAGGCAAAGTTTTCTGAAGCAATCAGCTCAATTCCATTTACTTGTCTTTCGCGTTCCTTTGCGATTAGGTCGAAAATTGTAGTATCTCTCATCGTCAATTGTTGAATGGTAAAATTACGGCGAACACCCGTAATCGCCCAATTATCAGTATGAGTAAGTTTTACACATTAAAACGGCGACGACCATCGTTCGTCTGTGTAGACATTATGACCCGTGAGGGTTTTAATAAACGCCTCTAAATCCGTACGTTCAGTCGATGTAAACTCTAATTTAACTGGGGTTAAACCGCGAACTAATCGGCTGTCTACTGTCCGATTATTAACATCAGGAATGACTTCATTGTAATGTTCTACTATCGTAGTGAACTCCAGGAAGTTTCCGGTGTGCATCATAGGGGTATTAATCTGTCCATCAGGACCAAAGATATCGCGTAGTGAAGGTGAACGTGTATTTGTCGTGTCAAAACCCGCTGGATTGCCTGCCTCTTGGTCTACGCCATTATTACCACTCATCGGATCGATATCAAACTCTGGAGGTCGGTGACAACCTGCACATCCAGCACCTCCAGCGGTGCGTATATTCTGATTATCAAGTTGAGGCGGTACTCTAAAGAGAAACTTTCCTCTGTTTTCTGCAGGTGTGAAATTCGAATACTGCCCTTGAATATCACCAGCCGCGGCAAAACCTTCATCGAACCTAGAGTCAAAGCTCTCAATAGAGCTCACAAAGTGTTCTAGTGCTTGTGCTAGACGCTGCTTATTGATTGTAACTCCTTCTTGCTCGAAGGCCCAATCAAAGAGTTCAGAATAATAAGGTAGTCCTTTCAATTTAGCGAACAAACTGTCCATGCCAGGCTGATCACCAGTACCACTGAAGCCCATTTCTATATGGTCTTGAATAGGTTGAGTGACTTGATTTTTTAGGTTTATCGCTCGACGGTCCCAAAACATTGCTGGCAGTGCCGCGAATCTTGTGTTTACCAACCGCATACTTTGTCTTGACGTCAATCCACCATCCAACCCCACGCTTTGCTGAGAGGTATCGCCAAAAGCGTGCGACTGAATGTGGCACGAACCACAGGCGATGGAGTTGTTCAGGCTGAGTTGTTTGTCATAGAACAGTACACGACCTAAGGTCGCTTTACGATCATCCACATCTCCATTTAGGCGGTTGTCTCGGGTGATATAATCCGGTGCTGAGCTGCCATAACCCAAGGGAGGCTCAAGTGGAAAATCGGCCCCTAAAAAGGTATAAGCTGCATCCAATTCATAGGCACCGTTACCAACTCGACCACAGGCCGCCAGTAAAAGTATACCCAGAATGAATACGTACTTCTTCACTTATTTTACCAGCTCCATTTCATCGATTAACCAACGTTGTCCTGCAAACTTTTCGATAATGAATAAGACGTAACGGCTATCCACCATGATGTTACGACAAATGTTCGGATCAAAGTTCACATCGCTCATGGTGCCTTCCCATATGCGGTCAAAGTTCAGTCCAATAAGCTCGCCACGGCCGTTCAATACGGGAGATCCACTGTTTCCTCCTGTGGTGTGGTTTGAAGCGATGTTACACACCGGAAGCTTGCCGTTCTCTGTATAGTCGCCGTAGTCCTTGTTGTCGTACAACTCTATAAGTTTTGCAGGCATATCAAATTCGTAATCCCCTGGCTTGTATTTCGCCATGGCACCATCTAAATAGGTGGTGGTTCCGTACGATACGGCATCACGAGGACTTACCCCTTCAAGCTTTCCATAAGTCACACGCAGCGTACTGTTTGCATCTGGGTAAAAGTTGCGCTCAGGAAATACCTCCATTAATGCACGCATATATTCCGCCGATAGTTCGGTCGCCTTTTGCAACAAAACATTATCAGGTGAAACCGCGTAAAACGCTTGGAATGCCGAAGTATTAAACTTGCTCGCTGTTGGGGCGACTGTTTCTAACTCTATAGGCTCATCTTTAATAGCCAATTCTATGAGCGCGTCGATCTCCTTATGAACCGTGCTAACAAACGTAGCCTCGTCCATATCCCCTAGCAGGTCTGGAAAGGTTTCCAAAGCCATGGAAAGCATAGATGCTGTGGTTTTTTCACTAACCGTGCGGCTGTAGTTTTGATGGAACTCAACCAGCGCCACATCCATATCAACGTCAGATTTGGCACGTTGTAGTTTGCTCATTAATGAGAACCACTCCATTCCGTAGTAGATGGTTTCGATAAACTCGTTACGCTTCAATTGGCCCTCAGCAATCTGCGTCTTGTTCACCGCGATCTCATTCAACAGTCCGCTGTACTTCTCCCAGAGGTTCGCATCTGCTGCAATGCGGGCAGTAAATTCGGCTTCGAGCTTGCGTTTACGATCAATTCCTTTAGAAAATTGG
Source organism: Schleiferiaceae bacterium (assembly GCA_965204625.1). Taxonomy (GTDB): domain Bacteria; phylum Bacteroidota; class Bacteroidia; order Flavobacteriales; family Schleiferiaceae; genus UBA10364. The sequence goes on along the minus strand of CBDBET010000006.1, from coordinate 833,477 downwards.
ACACCTTCAATCTGACCGATCCATTTTTTCCATCCGTTAGCAATACGAGCGTATTTTGAAGCATACTTGAGCTGTACCTCTGCATCGGCGCGCATTTCTCCGTCCATAATAGATAATAGAACATCGCGAATTTCTACGCGACGGGCGTTTTCTACATTGACCAATTGATCCATTTGAACCGCCGTCAAATATTCCTGAGTGCGACCAGGATAACCGAAAACCATAGTGAATTCTCCAGGGGTACGTGGCGCTATGTTCACCTTCAAGTGTTGGGCCGGTGTAAAAGCATTTCCGTTCTCATCGTATACTCGGAACAAGCTAAAATCTCCGGTATGACGCGGAAACACCCAGTTGTCCGTATCTGCGCCGAACTTACCGATAGAGCTCGGTGGCGCTCCTACCAAGCGTACGTCGTTGTATTTAATAGTGGCCAACAGGAAGAATTGGTTATTACCGAAAAACGGGACCACTTTGTATGTGAGATTTGGATTGTCCAATTCTTTAGCTTCAATCAAGGCCGCCTCTATTTCTTTGAAGTTAGCGCCGGAGTTCACCAAGGAATTGGTCACATCTTCCATATAGACCAATTGCTCCACGAACAACCCAGGGTTTTTCAACTCCTCGTCCATGGAACGCGCCCAGAAGCCGTCCTTTAGGTAATTGTGCTCCATAGAGCTCTGTTTTTGGATTTGACTGTATCCACAATGGTGGTTTGTCAAGACCAGTCCTTTGGAAGAAATGAACTCTCCCGTACAGAAACCGCCAAAACTCACAATAGCGTCTTTCAGAGAACTGTTATTTACACTATAAATATCTTCAGCGCTTAATTCGCAGCCCATAGCCTGCATTTCTGCGATGTTATTGTTAAGTAGCATGGGGATCCACATGCCTTCTTTAGCAACCAATTGGAAACTAAAAACTAATATTGTGATAAGGGTAACGATTTTCTTCATCTCTTCTATGTAATTTGCGAAGTGTAAACTTAAACAATAGCAATGAAGAAAGTAATGCTTAGTGTTGCAGCAGCGGCAATTTTAGCCTCCTGTGCACCTGAAACTGGCTTTGATCTCACTATAGATGCCCAATCTGCTGGAGATAGCCCTGTCAAATTAAGTCTTGAAAACCAAGAGGTGCTTTATGAAGGCACCTTAAATGCAGGTAAGTTGACCGTTCATATCGATGATTTCCCCCATCAATATGCCATGGTTGAAATTGCTGAGCTCGGTATGCCAGCGGTATACTACCACGATGGTGCAGATGTAAACATTACTATGGATTCTGTAGCAGGCATCCTGGTTGAAGCAGGTGTTTTCAACGACTCTGCGGACGCCTTCCGTGACAAGGGTGCCTTCTTTGATGCGACCATGATGACCTTAGAAGATAAATTCCGGAATGCAATGCAACTCAATGATACGCTCGCTACGGAACAGATTCGAGAAGAAGCCATGACCCTGATCGACAGCCAAACTAAAATGACCCTAGACTTTGCCAAGAAGAATGACATACTGGGTGCAGCGATAGTTTTAAGCGGAAATACGAGCAGTTATGATCTAGAAGATTTCCTAGCTGTTCGCGATCAAATCAGCGCTGAATACCACGATTCACCGGATTACGTAAAATTATCCGAGAAAATTACGGCATTAGAAAAATCTGCGGTAGGTGCAACCTTCACAGATTTTAGTCAGGCAACACCTGAAGGCGAAATGCTTAGTTTAAGAAGTGTTGAGGGTAAATTAGTCCTGGTGGACTTTTGGGCGTCTTGGTGTAAGCCTTGTCGTGCAGCAAACCCAGCTTTAGTAGGCCTGTACGATGCTTATAAAGAGCGTGGATTTAATATCATAGGTGTTAGTCTAGATCGCGATAAAGAGGCATGGATCAAAGGAATCGCTGAAGACGGACTACAATGGCCACAAGTCAGCGATCTACAATTCTGGCAGAATGAAATATCAACTTTCTATGGAATCCAATTCATTCCACAGAATTTACTTATCGACGAAAATGGTGTGATCGTTGGAAAAAACATGGAGCCTGAGGCCCTAGCATTATTTTTAGAGAATAATCTCTAAGACAATCCTTTTCGTCTTCTAAGCAGCCATTCTGCAAAAGCAAAAGACGCGAATGCTCCCCAATACCACCATAGGTTGTGTTGGGGAGTTTTTTTTGTCCGCACCATCGATCTTCCCTCTAATTCCCAATTATCGAGGGCTATTTGCAAAGTGCCCTCATCCGTTGCACGGAACAACTCATTCTTCGAATATCGGTCCCACATCGCTTTGTTAAAAGGCCTGTATTGTTCGATAGAAGCCGGTAAAACAGATATTGTATTCTGCCAGCTATACTGATCACTTGAAGCTTCTGCTTTTATTTCTAATGCGTATGTTCCGGCTTTTGAGAATGAGGTAGAAAAAATATAACCGTTGCCTTCTATGGCTAAAGCCTGTGGAACATCAAAAATCTCACCATCCCGGGTGATTTTCATTTCAACAGCTGCAGCCTGTGCCAGCGATCGGTTATTCACCACGCTAACGACCCACTCCGCTTCCTGGCTTTGGTAGAGTCTCTCCGGGCCAGACACTCTCAGTTCATCAGGTCTTGAGTCGCGCAATAAACCTTCGATAAGTGTACGGAATACTCTTCCTGTTTCGGAGTACGCTAAGCCATTTTGAAACCAATTAATGCCTCGTCCATTCCAGTTCTGTCCTATCCGCTCGAGCTTCACCTTTTTCTTATCTCGTTTTCTAATCGTATAGTATTCAGGTGCGCCAATAGATACTAAAGCCTCTGGTGATCGAATTCTATCCGCGATGCCTTGTGGAATATCGCTACTCGAATCCAGCCATAGAATAGGCTTATCTAATTGAGCATCCAACTGTTCAAATACTGCTGCTCCGCCGCCAATAGCAACTGTTGGGAGTTGTTTTAGTTGGGTCTTGACCTCTTTCCATGAAAGTAAATGGTAGGTAAAACCTAACTCTTGAGCCAATCGAGTTACCATCCCAACATGGGGATGGGGATAAGGATATACGACTTGAATCGAATTAAAATAAGGCACCACCTCAATGGTACGTTCAATAACATCTTCAACACCATTTTTTTCTGCTGAGAGAGTGAGCACATATATTCCTGGTTGATCTGGCGCGATAAAAGTGGCTATACTCTTGTTTTGAGATTTACCATTAAATGTTGCACGGATGGACTCAGGTTCTGCAGTGAATCTTGCCCTGTAATCAAACCGAGCTCCTATTTCTACCCTATCAGGCACGATTACGTTCTTTATTAACGGTGGGCTCAATAGCGTATTTGCCTCTAGTAAAACTGAAGCAAGTGGAGCGGTACCTGCTGAAACGTCAATATGACCATCTCCTACATATATCCAAGGAAGATCATCGTTTTGCTCTTGCGAGGAATTAAAATCGGATAGCACCCATTTTACGGGCGCTTTTTCTTCAAATTCAATCAGTAGGTCTAAAATCCCATTTAGCGGTGATTTCAACGATGCTGAGGAATCTATTCGGAGAGAAATGAGTTGCGGTTGCTCAATAATAGTTTGCTCCTCTCTTTCAGGTGCAAAAAATGCGAATAGAAGCATTCCAATCCAACCGAAACGAAAAAAGGCCAACACCCAATAGGGCGTTGACCTTCTTTTATAAAAATACGTAAACCACGCAACAGCAAGACCCAAAACAAGAGCTAGTATTGCAGCAGTAAGAAGATTCATTAGGTAAGCATTCCCCCACAAACGTTCATCACTTGACCAGTGATGTAACCGCTCATATCAGAAGCTAAGAAAAGACATGCGTTAGCAACATCCTCTGCGGAACCGCCGCGCTTTAAAGGGATACCATCTCTCCATTGCTGGACAGTTTTTTCGTCCAATACAGCCGTCATTTCGGTCTCAATAAATCCTGGTGCAATTGCATTACAACGAATGTTTCTAGAGCCCAGCTCCAAAGCAACTGACTTTGTAAAGCCAATGATTCCTGCTTTTGAGGCGGCATAATTCGCTTGACCGGCATTACCCTTCACTCCCACTACAGAACTAATATTTACTATCGAACCTGAACGCTGCTTCAAGAACGTACGTTGTACCGCTTTTGTCATATTGAAGACTGAATTTAGATTCACCTCAATTACTCGATTAAAATCTTCTTCAGTCATACGCATCAATAACGTATCCTTTGTAATTCCAGCGTTATTTACAACGACATGTACGCCGCCGAAGTCTTCCACTACCTGAGCAACTAATGCTTCAGCATCTTCCATTTTAGAAGCATCAGAACGGTAGCCTTTTACCTTAGTACCATATTGCTGTAATTCTTGTTCTAACGCTTGTCCTTTTTCGACTGAACTTAAAAACGTGAAGGCAACATTTGCACCTTGCTTCGCAAAGGTCTCTGCGATTCCTTTACCAATTCCCTTTGACGCACCAGTAATAATGGCGGTCTTTCCAGAAAGTAAACCCATAATTATTCTTTAATAGCGGTTTTATTCGGCAGCAAACCTACGGCAATTCCTTCTTTGTATGCAACAATAAAAGCGTTTTCAAAGCCAATATTTACCACCCTATCTAAATACAATTGCGCTTCAGGAAGACTAGCGAAACTACCAAGGAGAATGCGTTGAACACCATTGTCTTCTTGCACTTTCAGGTCGCCGAATCCGTAGCTCAACTCACTGTAATCTAATTCATTAAACGCTCCTACCTGAATAGAATATTCAATACCAAAGGAAGGTTGTAACGTGGTATCCTTCAAGGAGCCGTCTTTCCAAATATCTACTTTTATAGCACTCAATTCTTCTACTGATGGCTTGCTAAATTTCCAAACCAAAACCAATGCCACGAGCAATAGGCTCATTACTATGAAAGGCCATCGGGGACTTTTTCCCGTATTATCCTGCTGCTCAAGCTGCGAACGCAAACTTTTATTGTCTGCTTCTAGCTTCGCTATGCGCTCTTTAGTTTTTGGTGATAGAAACTCCATAATGAGACGAAGGTCGTAAAAATTAAGTTGCTTTACAGCGGTGCGACCAAGATTCCTATGATGGTCCCAATCATAAAAAGAATGGTCTGAATAACAAATCCAATATTGTTTACAATGACAAGAGCCCAATGAATCTCACCAAAGCGCTTCCAAGTTAACGGCGGTTTGCTTACGGGTTCTTTCATCCCCTCTTCACGGATCTTCTGTTCTTCTGTTTTTACCGCATAAGGCGCGTTACAATGAGAACATGTATGGCTGTATTTATCGCCACTAACTTCAACACCATACCAAACCGTACAAGAAGGACATTTTACCTGTTTCATTCTAACAAAGGTAGTAGTGGTTAGCGGGAATAAAAAAGCCGCTTCCAACGGAAGCGGCTTAATGCTTTATAAAGAATCTTATTTTCCTAACAACTTCGCCATCGCAGTACCTAAGTCTGCTGGTGAATCAACTACTGTTATTCCACAATCGCGCAAAATTGCTTTCTTAGCTGCCGCAGTATCCTCTGCACCGCCAACAATAGCGCCTGCGTGACCCATGGTACGTCCTGCCGGCGCTGTTTCACCTGCGATAAACGCGACTACTGGCTTCGTTCCGTGCTCCTTAATCCAAAGACCTGCCTCTGCTTCAAGTTGTCCACCAATCTCGCCAATCATAATGATTCCTTCTGTCTCATCGTCGTGCATTAATAGCTCAACAGCTTCTTTTGTAGTTGTCCCAATGATTGGATCACCACCTATACCTATAGCTGTAGTCTGACCTAGACCTGCTTTAGTACACTGATCAACGGCTTCATACGTTAAAGTACCCGACTTACTTACAATACCTACAGTGCCCTTATTGAATATAAAACCAGGCATGATACCCACTTTTGCTTCTCCAGCGGTCATTACACCTGGACAGTTCGGTCCAATAAGCGTACAATCTTTATCGCTCAAATACTCTTTAACCTTTACCATATCCGCAACGGGAATGCCTTCGGTGATACAAATAATCACTTTGATTCCTGCTTCAGCAGCTTCCATAATACCGTCCGCGGCGAAAGCTGGTGGAATGAAAATAATCGAAGTATCCGCAGCAGCTTTTTCAACCGCTTCAGTTACGGTGTTAAATACAGGACGATCAAGGTGCGTCATCCCCCCTTTTCCAGGAGTTACTCCACCGACAACGTTTGTGCCATACTCAATCATTTGAGTAGCATGAAATGTTCCTTCTTTACCCGTAAATCCTTGGACAATAATGTTCGAGTCTTTGTTGACTAATACGCTCATGTAGATGGTTTTTCTGTGAGTTTGCCACAAATGTACTATCCAAGCTTCAATGGATTTCCCTTCTTCTCAAATTTCTTTGCTCAATACTTAACGACGTATCTTTGCAGGATGCTAAGAGACGACATCATCTGTGCACTTTCGACACCGCAAGGTGTGGGAGCACTAGCCATCATTCGAGTCAGCGGGGCCAATTCAAAAGACCTCCTCTCTCCTTATTTCCATTCAAAGCGCGTGAATAAATCAGGTTTTACCTCACATGTTGCCTACTTTGGGGACTACAGTATAGCCGGTGAACACATCGATGAAGTACTCATCACCTATTTTGAAGATGGAAAAAGCTTTACTGGTGAAGAAAGTTTCGAAATCAGCAGTCACGGATCGCCTTACATTATCGGTCGTATTATGGAAAGCTTATTAAAAGCAGGAGCTCGTCTTGCGGATCCCGGAGAATATACGATGCGTGCTTTTATGAATGGCAAGATGGACTTAGCACAAGCAGAGGCGGTTGCGGATCTGATCCATGCGGAGAATAAAACCATGCACGATGTCGCTTTACGCCAATTAAAAGGTGGACTCTCCAATGAAATTACGCTCTTTCGTGAGGATTTAGTGCATTTCGCTTCCATGATTGAATTGGAATTGGACTTTAGTGAAGAAGACGTAGAATTTGCATCTCGAGACCAATTGCTAAAAATGCTCCACAATCTTCTCCAAAAAGTAAGCACACTCATCGACAGTTTTAAATATGGAAACGCCATTAAAAAAGGAATTGCGACAGCCATATTAGGCGCACCTAATGCGGGTAAATCCACCTTGTTAAATGCACTCCTTGGTGAGGATAGAGCAATCGTTAGTGCTATTGCTGGCACAACGCGCGATACGGTTGAGGACACCTTTAACTTTGGTGGACTTACGTACCGACTCATTGATACCGCCGGAATTCGTGATACTGAAGATTACGTAGAGCAAATAGGTATTCAAAAAGCATTCGAACAGGCAGAAAAGGCGGATGTTATCTTTTATCTTATTGACGCAACCGCAGCTGAGGACGACCTAGAGCTGAGACTCGCACATCTCAAAACCAGTGCACCACAAGCCCATTTGTTCGTTTGCATCAATAAATCAGATCAAGCCGCTACAACACCGATAAAAGCACGGTTGAACAAGATCGATTGTGAAATCTTTGATATCGCTGCAAAAAATAAAACAGGACTCACTGAGCTTCTAGCTGCATTGAAGACCGCTACTGCTTGGTCTGCAAATTCGTCCTCACAAACCATTGTAACTAATGCGCGACATGCCGATGCGCTGCGTCGAACTGCGGAAGCACTTCAAAAAAGCATTGAAGCCGTAGAATTGAGCATTCCTGGTGATTTACTCGCTCAAGATCTGAGACTTGCGCTCGACGGGCTTGGTGAGATTACAGGTACCATTTCTACGGACGATCTTTTAGCAAACATCTTCAGTAAATTCTGTATCGGGAAGTAACCTACTATTAAAAGGCATGAAAAAAGATATTCTTATACCAGAGGTTAAAAACGTTTACGTAGCAGCAGTTTTGATGACTAACGATACGGGTGATCAACAATGGTGGATTCATTTAATCAACGACAGCACTAGTCCGCTCGAAAACGTAATGATTCAAAGTCGTGGCTACAGCGATTTAGATAAAAAATCAGGTGTGAAAACTGCAACACTCAGAAAGGTTATCAACCTTCTACCTGCAAAGTCCGCAGCTAAATTGGAACCTATTATGCCCGAAGTATTCCACCTTTTCAATGAATACTGGGTAACCTTTTTTGAAGAAAACACATTAAAAGATCGCAAATTCATTTTCGGTCCATACACCATCGAAGCTGCAATCAAAGAAGACCTGCCTGTGCTAAAGGATAAAGGAATACTTGTGCGTTAATTGGTTTTTTCAGAATAATCACGCCCCTTCCTAACTCTGTGCCAAACCACCCAGGCTAGAGATGCATTGAGCAAATAGAACGCATACTTCGCGACATACGCTATGTTGCCAAAAAGTACATTTTGATAAAGCTTTAGAATATTATAGACCTGCCAGCTTGCCCATGAGTCAGCATACATTCTAGGGGTATTTAAAATACCCGAATAAGTTATTCCTGTGATGATTGCGGTAATAGCGAATTTTGCCGTGTTATCGCCTAGAGGTGTACGTAAAAAGTCCGTAAATCCTATGTAGTTCAAAGCGATTCCCAGCACAAAGGCAAAGCCAATGTTAATAAAGTAAATTGCATCGATTTTTCTAGGTATGCGATCCTTTCTTCTTTTCCAATACAGGTAGGATATACCTGCGCCTAAAAAGGAAATTGGGTATGTTAAGAACGCTGCGTCATTACCTAAATAATAATCGACAAAGGCCGAATTTACTGCAGTTAGTAAACCAATTAGATTACCAATATTATTTCGTTTTGTCACTAAACGCGTGACCATCATAGAACCAGCAGCACCGAAGGTTGAAAATATTCCTATGGGTAAGTCTTGGCGAATCGTTTTATGAAAACCCAGTGCAAAGGATATAACAAGAACAAGGAGCACCCCAATGACGTCCATCCACTTGCTTTCGGTAATCTCTTGTAATCTCCTACCCCGTTCCACTTTGCTTTATTGAGTTTCAAAAGTAATTGGAAAGCGTCGACTTAAAGTTGTTTTTTACTGGAAAAATCGACCAAACCATAAAAACGCCCTGCGCTATTAATAACACAAGGCGTTCTTTACTATTCGGTTGTATTTCGATGAATTTATTCCTTGATAAATCGAATCAATTGTTGGTGATTTTCTACAAACAGAAAGTAGAGACCAGGAGATAATGAAGAAATTGAAATATAATCTAATGCCTCTGTAACAGTTCCCTCTTGCACTAACTTCCCAACGGGATCGTAAATTTTGAATACCGAACCACCAAGAGCATGGTCATTCAAGAATAATTTATCTGTCGCCGGGTTAGGATAAGCGTTGACTTGTCTCATTTGCTCCTCTTTAATGCCTATAGGATTCCCTACTAAAAACTTGGATTGGCGGTATCCAACGTTTGGGGGGCACGGCCCAGTTGTTGATAATTCTACTGTTTGGGCAACGGGCATTGGGTATCCGCCAACCCACCATTGCCATTGCTCAAGAAATAAGTTACAAGTGGGCGATCCAGTTTGTCCGTCATTCCAAGTCCGTGTATTGTAAACTAATAAAGCATTATTATGAACTGTCCCGTCGGGCATGGTCAGGGTACCAGAAGCCAATGCTTCTGAATAGGATGCATCATCTCTTTCCATGCTGGGGGGGCATCCATTACATGTGAATGAAATGTTTAACTCCGAATCGGTACTAGTATTACTCACAGCGAAAGGATAAGTAAGCAATACCAGTGGGTTTGTGTACGATGTCGTTATAACGGACATTTCACCATGGAACGTATACTGCGTCGCGTCAAATCCTAGAAAAAATATTCCTCCATCCTCATATTTTACATGTGTGGCATTTGGATAATTCGTGGAATAAGACGTTGATGAAATGGGTTCAAATGTAACCGATCCCGAGGCATCCGTCGTGATATTTGAAAAATCCCAATTACCTTGGCTAGAATGGGGCACGGTATCCGCTTTAGTAGAAAGAGGATAAGTTACTGCCGCCGAAGGTAAAGTAGGCATGTTTAGAGTTTGACCTCCTAGAGACATTCCAATAACAGAAAATAAACTAAGTAATAATTTACGCATAATTAGTAAGGTTTTGTTTTTACTAAACTAGTTAAATTTGATGACACTGAAAAAATCAGTGCTCTCATTATCAATACGTTATCGAATAGAAGTAAAAAAGAAATGAAAATACTACAAGAGACTAAACGATTCGTTCAGCAGACTTTACTTCATGCCGAAGGCGGACACGATTGGTTTCACATTGAACGGGTATGGAAAAATGCCGAGACTATTGCAAAAGGAGAGCAATGCGATCAGGAAGTAGTAGCCTTAGCTGCCCTACTGCACGATATTGCAGATTCTAAATTTCACTCAGGCGATGAAACCTTAGGGCCGCGCGTTGCACGGAACTGGCTTGCATCAATAGGATACCCTGAAGAGAAACTAAAACACATCATCGCTATTATTGAGAATGTAAGCTTTAAAGGAGGTCTCAATGAACGAAACCATTCAAGCATTGAGCTCGATATTGTACAAGATGCGGATAGATTAGATGCGATTGGAGCCATTGGTATTGCGCGGACTTTTAACTACGGTGGATTTAAAAATCGGACCATTTATGATCCGGATATCGCTCCTAACCTGAATATGACGAAAGAAGAATACAAAAAGTCTACAGCCCCTACAATTAATCATTTTTATGAAAAACTGTTGCTATTGAAAGACCGTATGAATACCCAAACCGGGAAGGAAATGGCAGCGGAGCGTCACCGCTTCATGGAGATCTATTTAGATCAATTTTATGCCGAATGGAACGGCTTACGCTAATTCTAGCGTAATTTAACCTTACCTAAACACACCACATATGTCATTTCGAATTTTACATCGGTATTTAGGCTATTTCTTAGCCGGTATTATGATGGTTTACGCTTTAAGCGGAATTACCCTAATATTCAGAAAAACCGACACTTTTAAAGTTTCCATTGATAAGGAACTAGTCCTCGAGCCAGGGTTAGATGCTACTGCTTTGGGCCGAGCGCTTAGAATTCGTGACCTCAAAACTATTGATACCGATGGTACAACCTTAATTTTTGAGCGAGGTGCCTATAATTTAGTTACGGGTCAGACGAATTATACAGCAAAGGAATTACCTGTTTGGCTCGATAAACTTACCCACCTGCACAAGGCCACCACAGAAGATCCATTGTATTATTTCAATATCATTTTCGGGCTAGCGTTGCTCTTTTTAGCCATCTCTAGCTTCTTTATGTTTGCTAAATCTTCTTTGATCTTCAAGAAAGGATTGTGGTTCACTCTTGGAGGGATCATCCTGGTTATAATTATGCTTTTTGTCTGAGAAGAAAATGACTTCGCATCAAAATTTCACCTTCGTTGTCGACCCAGTTTGCAACAGCTTTAATGATCCTGTATTATGAGACTCGTTTTTTTCTTCCTTTTGAATTTTGGTGCCTTGGCATTAGGTAGCTACCTTATGGGAGAAGGTCCTACTGGGAATTGGTATACAAACTTGAATAAAGCGCCTTGGACCCCACCAGGTTGGGTATTTGGGGCCTCGTGGACATTGATCATGGTGTGTTTGAGCATTTTCATGAATAAAGCCGTACAAATAGATTCATTACGCACGAGCATTCTTTGGATTTATGCAGTCCAATTAGTGCTAAACATCCTCTGGAATCCGCTGTTTTTCAATCTTCATTGGACTGGATTCGCCCTCATTGAGATTATTACACTAGTATTTGTTATCGGTTTTATGGCCTTGAAATCCAAACCCTATTTACCTCAATTGACTTGGTTACTTGCACCATATGTGGTGTGGCTGTGTATTGCAATAACTCTGAATGCTTATGCCTTACAGAACAACTAAGATAAAAACCATCCTCATTCTTCTCGGGGTGATTATAGGACTGTCTCTGCTTTTTATGGTGGGTTGTAAGTCGCTGGTTAACAACATTTATCAAAGTATGGATTGTGACCAATTCAATATTGACCACATTGAATTACGTACAGGTATAGATGTCCCAAAAATCAAAAGAAGGTATTGTCAACTTAACGACAGTACGCGTATCGTGGAATTCGAAGTACTGCTGAACTCTGAAGAACTAAAATCCTACAGTGCAAAATACTTTAACTGGGACGCACCTCTTTTTACAGCAGAAGGTCGGCGCAGCGATACCGAATGGCAAGCCAGTTTAGACACATCAACTAGAGCACTTATCTTTACTATTAATTATTTGGGGAATGAGTGATCTGGAAAAACATTATGTCAATCGGTCCAGCTGGATACGTGCCGCCGTTTTAGGTGCGAATGATGGAATACTCAGTGTTTCTAGTATTGCCGTGGGTGTTGCTTCGGCAAGCACATCCGAGGCCCCAGTGGTCATAGCTGCATTGGCCGGTTTAGTGGCTGGGGCACTGAGCATGGCTGCAGGAGAATATGTGAGCGTTAGCTCCCAATCGGATATAGAACAAGCAGATTTAGCACGCGAGAAAAAGGAACTCGAAGAGATGCCGGAAGTTGAAGAGCGTGAATTAGCAAAAATTTATGTTAGTCGTGGTCTTACTGAAGAAACTGCGGCTGAAGTTGCACGTCAATTGCACGAACACGATGCTCTCGAAGCGCATGCACGGGATGAATTAGGTATTAATGAAATAACAACCGCACAACCTTTACAAGCAGCAGGAGCAAGTGCATTGAGCTTTTTAATAGGCGGCCTCTTCCCTTTTGGGCTCATTTTCCTCTTTCCACTGGACCAATTGTATTGGGCTGAATACGTCTTTAGTATTTCGTTTCTAGCGCTACTAGGTGGAATCAGTGCACGAATTGGTGGCAGTAATGCTTGGAAAGCTGTAATTCGTATCACCGTTTGGGGCACCATTACCATGGGGCTCAGCGCGTTGGTGGGAAGTTGGGTCCAAATAGGGCTTTAACCCTACCTTTGACACATGGCAACACGAATTAATAAATACCTCAGTGAGATCGGACACTGCTCGCGCAGGGGTGCGGATAAGTTGCTCGAACAGGGGCGAATCACCATCAATGGCGCGGTCCCAGAATTAGGCGAAAAGGTTCAAGAAGGCGATGTGGTTGCCGTCGACGGTAAGGTCGTCGGTGAACGAACCGAAAAACATGTCTATATCGCTGTCAATAAACCACGTGGTATTGTTTGTACAACAGACCGCCGAGTAGAAAAAGACAATATAGTCGACTTTGTGGGACATCCGCAGCGCATCTTCCCTATCGGAAGATTGGACAAGCCTTCCGAAGGGCTCATTCTTATGACCAGTGACGGAGATATTGTCAATAAAATTCTGCGTGCAAGGAACAATCACGAAAAGGAATACGTCGTCACCGTGCACAAGCCCATTACACAAGAATTCATCACTCGCATGCGCAATGGTGTACCCATTTTAGATACGGTAACACGTAAATGTCACGTTGAACAGATCGGTCCTAAAACATTTAGAATTATCCTCACTCAGGGTCTAAACCGACAAATTCGCAGAATGAGTGAGTATTTGGATTATCGAGTAACAAAGCTCAAGCGTGTTCGAATCATGAATATAGAGCTGGATTTACCGGTCGGTGCCTGGCGCGATTTGAAAAAGCATGAATTGCAAACACTGAATAGATTGTGTGAGTCTAGTAGTAAAACGCATTTTTAATGGATGTCTTAAGCGCCAATATTCAATTCATCCCTTTACACAGTGAAGACGCTATGGCGGCAGTAGATCAAGCTATTTCCTTGATTCAGCACGCTAGTGTTTCCTATGAGGTTGGCCCCTTTGGCACTAGCGTAGAAGGTGATGTCGATGCCGTTAATGATTTAATTCGCAAACTTCAAAAAAGTACGATCGCAAAAGAATTTCTGCTGAATGTTCAGTACCATGTGGGTGGGGAAAAACTAAGCAATGCGGAGAAGGTTGCAAAGTTCAGATAGTTCCCTTGAAATAGGCGTATTGAACACTATATTTGCGCCCGATTAATCGAACACTCTAAAACGTCGAATATGTCTAAGATTCTGTACACAAAAACAGATGAAGCCCCAGCACTAGCTACCTACAGCTTCTTACCTATAGTAAAAGCATTTACCGCAAAGGCTGGGATTGAAGTGGAAACGAGAGATATCTCTTTAGCGGGTAGAGTTCTAGCAACGTTCCCTGACCATTTAAATGAGGAGCAGCGTATCGCCAATGATTTAGTGGAATTGGGAGAATTAGCAAAAACTCCGGAAGCAAACATCATCAAGCTACCCAATATCAGTGCTTCTATTCCTCAACTCAAGGCGGTTATCGCTGAACTTCAAGCTGCAGGTTTCGCTGTACCGAACTACCCGGAAAAAACTACCACTACAGAGGAAAAAGACATTAAAGGCCGCTACGATAAAATCAAAGGTTCTGCTGTGAATCCTGTTCTTAGAGAAGGAAATAGTGACCGCCGCGCCCCAAAAGCCGTTAAAAATTACGCACGCAAACATCCGCACAGTATGGGCGAGTGGTCTGCTGAAAGTGCGAGTCATGTGAGTAGCATGTCTGAAGGCGATTTTTACGGAACAGAGACCAGCACCACCCTCGAAGAGAATTGTATTGCCGAAATTCGATTTACAAAAAATACTGGCGAAGTTGAAATTCTAAAAGAATCTCTTCCCTTACTCGCAGGAGAAATCATAGATACAGCCACAATGAACATGGCGAAGCTGAAAGCATTTTTAACCGAGCAAGTAGCAGATGCAAAAGCCAAAGGCGTATTGTTTTCTTTGCATATGAAAGCTACGATGATGAAGGTCAGTGACCCGATCATGTTCGGAGCGGCTGTGGAGGTGTTTTTTAAAGACGTATTCTCAAGTTATGCGAATGATTTTGCTGATTTAGGCGTCGATGTTCGCAACGGATTGGGAGATATTTATGCAAAAATTGGCCAATTGCCAGAGGCTAAACGTCAAGAAATAGAATTGGCTCTAGAGTCGGCCATTACAAATGGCCCAGACCTAGCGATGGTCAATTCAGATAAAGGGATTACCAACCTTCACGTACCGAGCGATGTTATCATCGATGCATCAATGCCTGCGATGATTCGGACTTCAGGAAGAATGTGGGATAAGGACGGTAAAGCAAGTGATACAAAGGCAGTCATTCCAGACCGTTCTTACAGCGGAATTTACCAAGCCACCATCGATTTCTGTAAGGTAAATGGTGCGCTCGACCCCACCACGATGGGATCTGTGAGCAACGTTGGTTTAATGGCACAGAAAGCAGAAGAATACGGTTCACACGACAAAACCTTCCAGATGCAAGATGCTGGTCGCGTAGAGGTCGTGGTTGGAGATAAGGTAGTGTTGAGTCAAAAAGTAAATGCCGGTGATATTTTCCGCATGTGTCAGGTTAAAGACGCCCCTATTAAAGATTGGGTAGGATTGGCAGTACGTCGTGCGCGTGCGACACAAATGCCAGCCGTTTTTTGGCTGGATGATGAACGCGCGCACGACCGCGAGTTGATCAAAAAAGTAGGCGCATACCTTCCAGAGCACGATACAGACGGCTTAGACCTATTCATTATGTCGCCGATCGAAGCTACTACCTTTAGTTTGGAGCGCATTGTTCAAGGTTTGGATACCATTTCTGTTACAGGAAACGTATTGCGCGATTACCTCACTGACCTCTTCCCTATACTTGAGGTAGGTACGTCTGCTAAAATGCTCTCCATCGTTCCTTTGATGAACGGCGGTGGATTATTTGAGACGGGTGCCGGTGGATCTGCACCAAAACACGTGGAGCAACTTACCAAAGAGAACTACTTGCGTTGGGACAGCTTAGGAGAATTCCTTGCATTGGGCGTAAGTCTAGAGCATTTTGCAGAGAAAGATGGCAATGAGAAAGCTGCTGTGCTATCACGCACTTTGGACGATGCTACGTCTAAATTTTTAGATACCGATAAGAGCCCTACGAGACGTTTGGGTGGGATAGATAACCGCGGTTCTCACTTCTATTTAGCGTTGTATTGGGCGCAAGAATTGGCCAATCAAAACGACAACGCCGAACTAAAAGCAACCTTTGCTTCATTCGCAGAAACCCTAACAGCAAATGAAAGTACCATTGTAGAAGAGCTCATTGCAGTTCAGGGCAACGGTGCAGATATTGGCGGCTATTATTTCATGAACGATGATAAAGCCATGGCAATCATGCGTCCGTCTCAAACTTTGAATAGATGCATTGATTCGTTCTAAGCTCTAAGGAACATAAATGAAAAGAAAAACCCGGCGCCAATGGCGCCGGGTTTCTTTTTACCGCGTATCGCGGCCGCGGGTGCGGCGCACGATCAGGTTAACGCTGTTTCGCAAAGGCGAAGGTCAGTGGTATGTGCAAGCGTTTGGCCCAGCTCCTCTCATCGTGCGCCGCACCCGGGAACTTTTGGGTAACCCAACGTTCTCCTGAAACAAAACCATTGGACTCTAAAACGGAATTGACTTGATTTTGAAACGGCTCATACATCGCGTCGAGCGTCTCTGTACCATAATCAAAGTAAATTCTCTTAATACGCTCTGGTGTAATGTTATGAGCTATGTACGCCTGGAATGCATTAGGTATTTCTTCATTCGGGCTAAAACCACCAGGCCAATGCGTACTCATGCACAAGGCCGTACCGAACACCTCCGGGTATTCTCCGATAGCATACATACTCATAAGACCGCCCATAGAACTCCCTGCTACAGCCGTTGCACTTTTATCAGAATAAACCTGAAATGTTGTATCGACTAAAGGTTTCACAATGTCTACCATATAATGTAAATACGCATCGCTTTTGATAGGAAACGCCGTATCGGATCCATACCGGGAAGCGATTTCCGCCATGGTAGAATCTGAAAATTGCGCGCGCAGTGTTTTAAAAGGCTTCTGCGGGAAATATTCAAAGTTTCGCGTGACACCACCATGATGCAATGCCACAATAATGGTCGGCAAAGTTGTTTTTGTCACAATAAGACTGTCCATGATTTCATCCACACGCCATTCTTGATGGTTCCAGGTCGAATTTGCATCAAACAACATCTGGCCATCATACATGTAGAGCACGGCATGTTTGCGCTTACCATCGTAAGTACTGGGTAGCCAAATGTCTAGCGGTCGCGCACTGAGTGTGCCTTTCGTATGCGAGCTATCCAGTCGCAATAACGTTCCGGTAGATACCCCGCTGACGGTATCCCATTGCAACGTTGCAGTAGCCTCGCTTTGAGTAGAAGTACTGCTGCAACTCATCAAGGATAGGACTACAAAAAGGGTCAAAAAGTAGGGTTTCATAGGCTATTTTAAATCGAAAATGAGTGCTTCCATGGGCGCTATGGAGAGTGTTTCTTCAAGGGAAGTAGTTTCACCCGTCAAAACCTCGATCGCCGCTGAGAAGCCTTCAAGTCCTTGCTGGAATCGGCCTAAATCAAGCATAACCGCCTCACTATTACGATTCAATACAATCATTTTGTGCTCGTCCTGGAACGTTCTGAAATACACATAAACCTCATTCTGCGGAATATAATGCAAGAGTGTCCCCATATTCAGTGCACACGACGTACGACGTAATTGAGCCAATGACTGGATGTAAGCAAAGGCCTCTTTCTGCTGAGCAGTGAGCCCTTCTCCGGTAAATGCATTGACCGGGTCGCCTTCCCATCCCCCGGGAAAATCTGATCGAATAATACCATGGTCTTCAGTGCCTGGGTTGCTCATAAGAATCTCCGTACCATAGTAGAACTGCAACGTACCACGCGTAGTAAAGAGAAATGTCATCGCCATCTTCCATTTGTCGTAATCCTCGTCCAATTGCGTGTAAATACGACTCATATCGTGATTGTCTGGGAAAATCATAATGTTGTTGACATCCCCGTACATGTAGTCGTTAGCAAGACTTTCATAGATCTTTGTCATGCTGCTTCTCCATCCCGATTCACCTTTCAACCCCTCTATAAGTGCTGATTGTAATGGAAAATCCATAACACTCGGCAAATAGGTCGTGTAATTGTCCATCTTCGCAGTGCCCGTTTGCCAATAGCTGATCAAAGCGGGATCACTCACCCACTCTTCTCCTACGATATTGAAGTTGGGATATTCGTCTAATATGGCTTTTGTCCAGTCTGCGAGAAACTGCTTTTCTGGATACGGCCAGGTATCCATTCGAATACCGTGCAACCCTAAATATTCAATCCACCAAATTGAATTCTGTATCAGGTAACGGGCCAATTTTTCATTGCGCTGGTTCAAATCCGGCATCGTTTCTACAAACCATCCATCGGTAAACATCTTGCGATCCACGTCCGCTGCATGCGGATCGAACCGACTCACCTTCATATGATTCGTCTGCGTAAATTCAGGCCATTGATTAACCCAATCTTTGCTCGGTAAATCGGCCATCCACGGATGTGAACTCCCGATATGATTTGCGACTTGATCCATAATAAGACCAATTCCCTTCTCCTTTGCCTTATCGGCCAATTCTTTATACAGTGCATTCGAGCCATACCGTTTATCCACCGCGTATAAATCCGTCATCGCATACCCGTGATAACTGTACGATGGCATATCATTTTCAAGTACCGGATTGAGCCATAAACTACTCACTCCCAGATACTTAAAATAGTCTAAACTTTCAATGACGCCCGCTAAATCACCTCCGTGACGACCGCCTTGAAACTCACGATTAGGAGCCTCAAGCATTCCCTTAACACAGTCATTGCTAGGATCACCGTTGCGAAAACGGTCTGGAGTTAATAGGTATATAAAATCCGCAGATGAAAATCCTTTACGCACTGCACTGCCATCCTCGCGCGCTCCAATACGCACCATCAAACGACCAATTTTCTTACCTTTTGTATTGCGAAAAACGAAGGTGTGATTACCAACTTTGGCACCAGCAGGAATTTTAGCCGTGACAAACAAATAGTTTGGACTTTCCAATCTTTCACTTTTTAGGACTTCAAGCGTCTTACTTTCTGCAATTAATTCAGAAATATCATTACCGTAGACCATAAATTCTACGGTATTCATCTCCATTCCAACCCACCAGCTTTCGGGTTCAATTTTATGCAAACTCTGCCCCTGTGCGCCAAAGCACAACAGAATCGCTAGACTTATCAATAGCTTTTTCATGATGTAATATCTAATACTCTTTAAATGTACAACCTGCTAGAGATTTCACCTCATGTTTGATAAAGACCCCTTAGTTTTGCACAAAAGATGAGCAAATGGCAAAATTGAAATTACAAGCGGAAGTTATAAGTGCCCTTGAAGGTGCCGAACTACAAGATTTTAGTACCGCTCAACGCGCCGTAGTCAGCACACTTAAAAGTGGTCAGAACAAATGGCTCATCGCAGCGGATCTCGCTCCCTTGCGCATTGCGGTAGCAGCGACCATAATTCATCAACTCAAGGAAAGTTTCGAAGATGTAGCACGCGCTTTAATCCTAGTACAGAACGCTGAAATCGCAGATGAATACGCACAATACTTTGAAACCTTGGGCAAGCATACTGATCTTCGTGTATGGACCGCGTACCCTGGGCCTCAGTTATTAAAACAAAAAGAGGATATCTACTTCGGAGCAGATGTAGTTATTGCTACGCCCAAACGCTTGAACGAATTACTAAATATTGAAGGATTCAATAGTGCTTCTGTGAAAACACTAGTCTTAGATGCATCGAACCAATTGCTTAAAGTAGGAAATGTAGCTTTCACTCAACGTATCAGTGATAGTATCCCTTTAAAACAACGCGTATCATTAAGCACTGAAAATAAAGGAAGTACGTACGCGTACATGGACCGATTCGCCTTTCCTTTTTCTGTTGAAGAGTATTAAGCCTGGACCGTTAAACGTTTATCAGGCCAATACCCACTGTGGCGTGCTGGATAGGCTTCGCTTAAGCCCGCTAAACTGTTTTTCCACCATTCTTGAGCATCATCCATCAATGCATCAGCGTCTGGGTTCGAGATAGGTACAGGACGAACATCCACGTAGGCATTAATTTTACGCACGCAACATACCGCCCATAAATGTG
Source organism: Schleiferiaceae bacterium (assembly GCA_965204625.1). Lineage (GTDB taxonomy): Bacteria > Bacteroidota > Bacteroidia > Flavobacteriales > Schleiferiaceae > UBA10364. Next base: position 813,515 of record CBDBET010000006.1, on the reverse strand, counting down.
AAATGAAATTGATGCCAACTGGATAACCGGTCTTCGCAGAATCGAAATGTAAGCTCCATTGGTAGATATTAAATCCATATTTGGCACTTTCGTAAAACATTCCTGGTTTTAACGGCAACATTTGCGGACCTTCCCATGACGTGCCTTCTGGAAATAAAACAACAGTTTGACCGTCTTTAATAGCCTCAATAATACCTTCGCGTGTCTTAGTGCGACTTTCTTTACTTTCACGTTTGACCCACAAAACACCTAGAGCTCGGGCTGCCCAACCTATGAGAGGCCAACTTTTAACTTCAGCTTTGCCAACAATGGTAAATAGATCACTAGTTGGAACAAATAGGACGTCCAGATAAGAACGATGATTTGACATCAAAATACCCGGGCCTATACTATCAAATCGAGGGCCCGACACTTTGACACCAACAATCCATAGCAACACCCAACGTAAATTGATAAAGAAACGATGCGCTACTTTTCTACCCGCAAAAGGGTATAAGAAAGCAAGACTGAGTACTCCTATAAGGATGACACTAAAAACACCGACGACTCGAATAAAACCTAAAATATTTTTCATCGAAGCAAATTACATCGGCAAGTTACGGAGTCGTAAAAAAGATATACCCATGTTTTGAGAAAAATATGTCTAAATCAAACACAATTATGTCTGCTGTTTTGATTTATTCTCGAAAAAGAGACTAGAAATTCCAACGATCTCTAAAAGTATCCATTACATCCATACCTATTTTCAAACGAAAACCAGGATTAGCATCGGTTGGGCTCGTTAAATAATAAACTCCAAACCGCATCGGGGTCTGCCAAAGTCTCACTTTACGCTCAAGTCCGACATAGGTTTCTAAATGCGACATATTGCTTGAAGGCAAATACAAAGCACTAAAACCCGCGGCCGAACCAAAACCTAAACGATTCAATACAGGAATTCTGTCTAATAAAAAGCCATCAAAATGATGAATACCAAAAGCCTGCATATACACTTCCGGCGAGGCAAACGTCTCCGGTAGACTCTGCATGGTAAACAGCGGATTCGTAAACAGTAAGAAATCGCCACCCCGAAACCATTTGTACTCTATGAAACGTACCGTTGAGGGATCGTTCAAAAACCCGCCTGAGATTAAATTATAAAAACTCTCTCCAGGCGCACCCCAACGCACCATATCCTCAACTTGGAATTCATATTTAGTGTAGCGTACATTAGAACCAAAAATATTAGGTATCCCTTGCTTCACGCTCAATCTAAAATCGGGCCAGCGACTACTTAAAACTATCTTTTGTCGCCCCTTCAAATAATAGCGCTGAAAGGGCCGAATCAATAATTCAGCTCCCAGCTGAGCAACAGTATACGTTTCGAAATAACCCGGTTGGTTAAGCGCACCAAATAAGTCGTTTGACCAATCTGCAAATTCTAGCTCTTCAATGCTTTGTCTTTTGCTGTATTCGATCCCAAATCGGGTATAAAACCCATTGAACCACTCGTATTTATGATAACTCTCTACAAAAGTCTTTTGAATGAAATTACTGCGTGCTAACAATCCTGTTAAATCTACATTCTGAGTTATTTGGTCGTAGGTGTCCCCAACCTTGAAATGAACAGAACCGTTATGCAATGGTGCATATGTGTAACCCACATCTACAGAGCCCTTCATGTCTTGATTGTTAAAACCGTAGTTCAAATTCCCGTAGAAGTTGATGGCGTTATCCTTTTTGAATCGCTTACTCAACACTACAGTAGGTCGCCAGCGCATCCCCCCTATCCCCAGAATGTTCCATTGACCGATCAACGGACTGAAATAAAAATTAGTCCCTTTACTTCTTTTTCGGTACCCTACTCCAGTAACCAGCGGTTCATACCAATGAAAAGCGTTGTACACAGCGTCCATACTATCGAGATACTCGTCGGAATTTAAGTAACGAATCAAGCTGTCTTGACTCAGCGTCCATTTATCCAATTCCTCGCTTTCTGGGCGGTATTCCTCCCAATAACTCACTTCGAGCATCTGCTCGCCTGGCAAGGAACCTACCTGCATCGCTCGCTTAACTGCAGGAACAATCGGTAAGTCCATGCCTTCTAATTGCCATTCAAACACACTATTATTTGCACTATTACTGATTTTGATAGTCGCGTTTGAAAATAAGTAACCTTTTGTATACGTCTGTTCGAGCGAAAGTTTACCAACAGTGCCCTTGAAAGATACGGGTCGCAATTGCGTACTATTGATCAATAATTTACCCGACCAGCCACTCTTGCCTGGCTTTGGCTCAAAGCCTAACTCAACGAAGGTCTCGCCAGCGAACAGATATTCCTTGAGCCACTGAAACCGGTAAACACTAAATCCATCCCAATCCAAAAGACCGGAAATGGTACGCGCTGATGCGTCTGGTAATTCGTTCGAATTGAAGGGAAAAAAAAACGCACGATCAAAAGACATCTCTGGGTACTTTTCAAATAGCCCGGCATCCTGATCTGCATTAAAATCAAAAGATGGGTTTAAGTTAAAACTTGCATCAAACTTTACTGAGCGTCCATCATCTGGAATATACTTACTGTAATCCCGATACGCTTGAACCTCTTGGCGTGTCGCTGATCCATCAAAGAAAACATGAGCAACTTGCTCGAAGTTGACAGCATTGTTTGTGCTCGTATATTTTCTACTGTAATATTTTAGATTCGACGGTGCGGAACGCTCGAGAGTTCGCCAATTTTGTCGAAGCGCCTTTATCAAAAACTTTGCAGGGTCTCCCTGATCAATCACAGTGACTTGCTGTAGAATAATGCTTGTATCGTTTTGTCCTATACTATTTTCGGACAAAGACAACAGCGCTAGAATTACTAAAAGTCTTTGATTGAGGTTCAGTTTTAACATGGATGTAAGGTAAAAAGAAAACCCCCTCTGCGCTAATGCACTGAGGGGGTTGCTTAACATTGTTGGTTTTAGTCAAACAATCTTTTTTTCTTTGCTGAGTTCCAACCCATAGAAAGACCGAATCTGTAAGAGCTACCGTCTTTAGGAGGAATCAGAAATGCATTTATTGGGAAGTTCATTTCTCCACTTTTTATAGTCTTACCTACAGAAAAAACTAGTGCAGTACTAAAGCTGATTTCGCCGCGGCTGTCTAACTGTCCGTTAAGAGACCTCGAAACATCAATGGTCGGACCGAAAGCAAACTCCCAGCCTGTATTGTTCGAACGTAATCCATTTAAAATGGTCAGATTCGGGATGAATCTATTCGACTCTAGACCTGAAATCATTGGTACAATTTCCGCTAGTGCTTGCCAATTACCTGTCGTTATGTATGCCTTCTCAAACTGGTAACCGAATTGCGAGTTCAACGGAATTTGCTGATTCCATCCGCCTTCTGCAGATGGCTTCGCTAAAATTCTTGCATTGTTACCCGTCACGAAACCGAAGCCCATACGAGGACCTTCTGCAACCAACGTTCTGTCAAACGGGTTGTTGAGAATATTGTCGTAATCATTGGCTACGGTGACGCGACGAACTAACTCTGGATCTACCTCTACACCCAACATATCTTTAAGGGCTAGCTCTGCCATGAGGAGATCATTTTTAGGGACGTCGACATAATTGCGATTAGTACTCTTAATAAATTTTCCTTCGGTAACGTCAAATAATCGTACGGTGGTACTCACCTTTTCACCGAGCAAATTCATGGAACCTGTCAAGATAAAATCAACTTCTAACTGCTCTCCGTATTCTTTTAGACAGATTCTTGAGAAACAACCAGTAAAATCTTTTTCATCACGCTCAGAAATGTATTCGATGTCGTAGTTATCCATTACTTCATAACCAGACATGTTAATCATCTCAAGTGACAGCTTTTGAATGATCTGGTAGCGTTCTACTTCATTGTAACCACGTGTATCAAAATCTAATACAGCCACAGAGGGCTTTGATTGTGCATTTGCGCTGAACGCGCTCATTGTTAATGCAATAACAAATAATAAATTTTTCATAGTTCGTTGTATTTAGTCTTTCAACATTGCTAAAGTCTAACAAACTGCAAATCCCCATAATCAGATTTTTTCTCAAATACGAGTATTTTAACGGTCATTTCGACAGCTTTATTTTTAAAAACCCAATGTAATGTATCAATATTGATACTTTTTATTTTTTTCGAAGGCGCGATATAGGCTAGCCCTGCTTACACCAATGTATTGAGCAAGTGTAATTCTATCCATAACATGATACAATTCCCGTCGCTGCTGCTGGACCCATTCAATACGATCCGGTGTCTTATTCATGCGTAGCATATTCAGACGTTCTCGCCGACTCTTTTGAATTTCAGCAGTTCCACTCAGGTAGATAAGATTCATTATTGTTGGGTACTTCTGAAGCAATAACAGATAATCAGCCTCCTTGAGCCTTAATATTTCCACGCTCGTGTAAGCGGTGAAATAATGTTGCGGCCTTTGGTTCGCAAACAAAGTATCCTCATTAACAAATATAGAAGAGGGAGGAATCATGTTGAATAAGGAATCTTCATTCGCATACGGGCTACGGTACATTTCCTTTAAAAATCCATCTTTTAAAAACCAAAAATCCTTATTTGTCGCACCAAGCTCTACTAAAACTCTTCCTTTTTCTGCACTAATACCATAGTCCATTGATGCAATTAGGGCCTCTATCGCTTCATCAAAATATTCAGAATAGACGGGTAGCGACTTAAAATATTCACGCATTGCTGCTTTTTCTCCACTATTCATGACCAATTTCTTTTAGAGATCTAAATAGTGAAGCCCTCGAAATACCCAGATAATCCGCAAGTTCCCTTCTCGGTATCAAGTGCAGTAAATCAGGAAACTGCTCTAAAGCAGCATGAATTCTATTGGTTCCGGAGGTTTGAAGCATTTCATAGGTAGTGTGGCGGTATTCAGTCATACTGAGGTTAATAAGGACCTCCATCAGTTTAGCTCCTAGCCCACCTTGTCGTAGCGCATTCTGAAAGTGAACAGCAGGTAAAGATGCCACCTTAGAATGAGACAAGGCCTTAGAAAAGGTGTCAGAACTTTTGGAATAAAGCAGTAAATCCTCAGAAAACGCGAATTTACCTGGTCTATGAAAGCGAAGAATAAACGAATGAGAACCGCGCTGTAGATATTCTGCAAAAGTGCCTTCAAGTATAAAGTGAAGATCTCCACTATTTGAACTTAAATCCCATAGAGCATGACCATTAGGAACATTCCTCATTGTGAATTTACTGCTCAAATCGCTCAACGCTTGGACTTCAACATCACCTTGAAGTTTAATATGGGAGAGTAACCCGTAATGAAGTCTTTCAACCTCTTTTTGAGAAAGCATTGGCTTTTTGTATTGGTTTGGTATGGCGAATACAAGTTATTAAAAAATCTAGGGCACTTGAAGATTGAGTCGAAAAGTTTCCCGTAATCCTTTACCCTTTTTCAACAGGATATCTGCCGTAAATGATTGTTTATAACTGAGTCAATTTCTAAGATAATTTTAGCTCAACGCACTAGATATAGGAGATACGCTTACATATGGATTACAGACTTTAAGTTGATAAGATATATTGGTAACGTTCAAATATTAATGGTATATTTCAAAGTGTTAATCTAAAAACGTTCATCATGAAACGCATATGTAGTATTAACCAAGCCATTAAACTTTTCAAAGGAGACCTGCCAAAGGTTAAGAATCATCTTCTGGAGCGGGGAATCCGAATCTCAGATAAAGTGTTGCGAGAACGTCTCAAAACAATGTGAAATTTGTAATAAATAGCCCTTTCGAGGGCTATTTATTTGCCTTATTTTTGGTCAAAATAAAGCCACAATGAAACGACTGCTTCTCATAACTACCATTGCTGTCCTCTTCAATTCATGTGCCAGTCCTAACCGAAGCCTTTACGATACTGCGAACAGTTTATACGGACAGAATTGGACCTATATAGGAACAATCATGGTATATCCAGACATTATATACAGTGATAAAATCACGGCAGCCGAAAAAACTCGAGAGATATCGTTGCATGATGGATTAATAAGCTACGATAAGATGTTAGCTGCAGCACGGGAGGCCTACGGGGATACAGTTACAATCGCGAACATTAGAATCTACACTGAAGAATTTAAAACACGTTGGTTTGGTCGCAACTCTGATGTTCAAGCCATGGTAGACGTTATCTACGTCACGAAGTGATTAGTTGCAAAGGTGGAGTAATGAACCATCAAAGTGTGCCTTGTAATCTGTAATGCGAAGATAGGTAGCCTCAAGTTCTTCTAAATAACATGCTACTTCCTCGTAACAAGTCTCAAAAAAATCATCATCAATAAGATTCAAACTTAAACGATAGAGCTCTAGGGCATCAAGAACCTGTCGTGCAGAGGAACCAAAAGTCTCAAAGAAATAAACGGAATGTGATTGAAGCAAAGCAAGATTAAAACCGTTTTGTTTGAAGGCCCAAATGATTTGTACTTCCTTATTGTTTTTTAGCACAGGCTCAGGCAAAGCACGAATGATTTCCTGAAAAGCATGCAAAAAACACAACTTACTCACGATTAATCTGTTTGTAGTTTTGGCAACATCAACGAACAGAATGTCGGTATTATTTAATCTGAGGTCATTCACATATAAAAGTTAAGCATAAAATTTAATGTTTAAGGATTACGATCAAAAAGTTTCAGAAAACGACTTGTATGCTCTTATTCGAGAGGGAGAGCATGGTGAGCAAGACTTTAAGTACCGAATCTCAGATGCACGTAAAATAGCAAGAACACTCAGCGCCTTTGCGAATACAACTGGCGGTAGACTGCTCGTCGGTGTAAGAGATAACGGCAGTATAGCAGGAGTAAAAGATGAAGATGATATCTACATGTTAGAAAGTGCTTCTGAGATTTTTCTAAAACCTGCTTTGAAGCTCGAAGTATGGGCACATGAGATTGAAGGAAAAAATGTTTGGGAAATAGAAGTTGCCGAAGGCAAGGAAAAACCATACCAAGTAGATGAAATCGACGGCTTAAAAGCTTATTACCGTGATAACGACCAAAATTTTGTCGCAAATGCGGTTTTAAAAGAAGTCTGGAAACAGGATCGATTAAAGGAATCTAAGCACCCCGTCGCATTCACAGAGAGAGAGCAGCGGCTAATTCAATATCTAAAAGATTATGAAGAGGTAAGTGTTAGTAAAGCCTCGAAAGTAATGCAGTTGCATCGAAGCAAGACGATTGAAATCTTAGCCCGACTTATACGATGGGAGGTTATTAATTGGTCGAACGAAGCGCAAGAAGGTTTCCGATATAGTCTTTAACCTAAGTATTGGTGTGGATTTGACACCGTCCGCAATGACCATTGAATTAGTGTATTCAATTCATCCTCCTCCTCTAGTCCCCTTTCAACTCCTGCCAGTTCCATATGATGCGTTAAATGATGCAATACAATGCCACAACTAACGGAGACATTGAAACTCTCGACAAACCCTTGCATGGGTATGTAAATTAATTCATCAGCTAATGACTGTAGCAAATCAGAAGCCCCCTCGTGCTCATTACCGAAGCAAACTGTTGCGCTCACTGAAGCATCAAGAGATTCAATCGGCCTCGCACGTGAATCAACTGCTGTGATGTAAAGTTTGCGCCCAGAGGCCTTTAATTGATGCGCCCACTCCTCTTGATTACCGTCATTATATGTGTTAAAAAAGGAGGTGTCAAGCCACTTCTCTACCCCTTTAGAAATGCCCGAGGCGACATTGAATCTTTCGTTTTTATCGTAGATATCTACGCGATGAACGCCAAAAGCATCCGCCGTTCTCATTAAAGCAGAGGCATTTTGCGTCTTCATCATGTCTTCGAGCCCCAGTGCAAAATGTCGGGTTCTATTCGCCACCTTCTCCTTAAACAACGATTGCTTGTGCGAAGTCAAACCAGTGCATAGCTCTTTGTACAATTTTCTTTTCTCGCTTATATCTAAGGTCATCCAATCAGTTATGCTCATTTCTTCGTTTCTTTGCCGTGTCAAAAATAATAGAGATGATCAGTAAGATAATTCGATTAGGCGTAACTGCCGCAATTTTTGTTTGGTCTGTATTCCAATTCGCAGATGGCGAAATAGGTAACGGCATTGCTTTACTATTTCCAGCAGCGCTTGTTTTATTGACCTATTTCAGAAATGAACGAATACTCATCTCTCTTTGGTACATGCGTAAGAGTGATGTCGCTAAAGCAGAAAAAATGTTAGGTCGTATTCGCAATCCGGAAAAAAGCCTGATTAAAAGTCAATTGGCCTATTACTATCTTCTTATGGGGATGATTGAAAGCCAGCGTAAAGTGGGTAAAGCCGAAACACTATTGAAAAAAGCGTTGAATACCGGTTTAAGAATGGACCAAGACAAGGCTTTAGCTAAATTAAATCTAGCGGGTATCGCCTTGACGAAACGTCGTAAGAAAGAAGCGCAGATTTTATTGACTGAGGTAAAGCGATTGGATAGTAAAAATGTCCTTGCCGAACAAACAAAGTACATCAAGCAACAAATGAAACGCATCTAAGGCGAAGCCTTGAACTTATAGGGAATTCAGGTGTTAGCAGAACTAAACGCAACACCAAATGTACACCCTAGAACGCACCCAACGTTTGCCGATAAGTGTCGAAGAGGCTTGGAAATTTTTCCAATCACCAGAGAATTTAGCTGCTATTACACCAGATTACATGGGTTTCAATATTCTATCTGAAATACCAGATGGAATGTACCCAGGGTTATTTATTCATTATAAAGTGAGTCCGCTGTTAGGTATTAAGATGCGCTGGACCACAGAAATTACCCATGTCGAAGCGCCAACCTATTTTGTTGACGATCAACGAGTAGGCCCATACAGTATATGGCATCATGAGCATCACTTTAAAGCGATTGAGGGCGGAGTAGAAATGCTGGATCGTGTAAACTACAAAGTACCCTTTGGAATTTTAGGTAGAATTGCCCACCCCATCATAGTGCGTCCTAAACTCGAGGAAATATTTGATTATCGTTTTAAGAAAACTGAAGAGCTGTTCGGGAAGTGGAAATAGTTGCATTAGGCATAGATTACGGAAGTAAAACCTCAGGTTTTACGGCGGCAGCAAGCTATTCCTCTACTGGTGTAGTGCAGGTATTTCAAAGTACAAAAGGCAAAGATGCAGATGCTTGGCTCATGGATTTAATTAAAGGATTAAATCCTAAACATGTCGCAATAGACGCCCCCCTAAGTCTTCCTGGAGTCTTTACAGATCCAACCTTATTCAATAATTACCACTACAGAGAGTGTGACCGACTTACGGGTGCAATGAGTCCCATGTTCTTAGGAGGCTTGACCGCACGCGCTATGCAATTGACAGCGAAACTGAAAGCTTTAAAAATAGAATCAGTCATTGAAACGTACCCTAAAATGGTTTGTGGCGCTCTCGGGTTAGATATGAAGCGCTATAAAAAAGATGGAGCTTATCTCGAAGAGTTGAATTTTGTAGACTTTCTAGATAATGCCCAGCTGGATGACGCAGTTAAGAATTGGCACCAATGGGATGCATTAATGGCGCTATTCGCTTGTTTAAAGTATAAAAACGGGATTGCAGAGGCCATTGGAAACCCTTTAGAAGGAATCATATATTTTTGAGTCATGTCAGAAGAGAAGAGAACATTTAATCCGATTGATCCTGAAAAGATCGCCGAAAACGCGAATGTACTGCCGTACGGTTCCTCTGTTTCTGCACCTGCATTTCAAGCTGTTGATACACTTAAAAACAAGAGTCTTGATGTAAATGCGATGGAAATGCAGACGGATATGCAGCTCGATCAAATCCGTCAACAGATTGAGTTATTGGCCCAACAAGCCGGGAAAATACAAGCCAGAAAAGCCCTTAGCGAGCAGATATATTCAGCACACATGGGCTTTAAACCAGAAATCAATCATACGTATTACCTCTACAAGAAAGATGAAGACGGTAACGTCCTTAGTATGATTGCCCCACATGAATGGCGGAACTGTCCCTACGAATTCTTGAATAAGGTCTTATTATTGGCCGATCATACCTGGGACATCATCGACTAATGTTAGAATTCATCGATCACATCGAATCGCCTACGGCGCCAACCCTTGTCTTATTGCATGGATACGGTAGCAATAAGGAAGATCTTTTCGGTCTCCAGCCCTACTTCAAGGGTATAAATCTCGTTTGCTTTCAAGCCCCAATCGATATGGGAACTGGCGGATACGCTTGGTATCCTATTGATTGGAATAATGGCGCTAAAATCATTAACAGTGAAGAAGTAGCCTCTGCCCAGTCTCTCGTGTTAGATGCCGTCAATGAATGGACCTCATCGAATCAAATTAGTGGACGATTGGTTCTTGGGGGATTTTCACAAGGCGCTATACTCTCTATTGCAGTATATGCTGGTGGATTTAGAGCGGATGGATATGTGTTCTTAAGCGGTTATGCCCTACCCGAATGGCAGCATTTGCTCTCTTCGTTTAAATCTCAAATACCAGTATTTCAGTCGCATGGGACGGAAGACCCGGTCATTCCATTCGATTGGGCCCAAGCCACGTCTAAATTATTCGTTACTAATCCCAATTACAATTTCTACGAATATGCAATGGGGCATAATCTAAATATGCCTTGTATCGCAAAATTGCAGGAATTCCTCAAGAATACCCTAGACTAGGGCTTGGATAATATTCTGACTAGCCTTACCATCGCCATAAGGTGCTTTTGTCCCGGGCTTAAAGGCTGAAAGAATGTTTCGTGCTTTTGGCGCTAGGAGTTCCTTTTTAGATGGATCAAAAAGGACGCTCGCACCCATTTCAATCAATTCGACCCATTCGGTTTCACCCCTGAGCGTAACGGAAGGCTTATCGGAGTAATAGGCCTCTTTCTGAAGTCCTCCACTATCCGTTAACACCAATGATGTTTGTTTGAGCGCCCAAAGCATTTCGAGGTATCCTACAGGAGGTGCAACGTGTACAGTTAAGTTCAAACCAAATTCTTTTAAGCGAACTGCAGTCGCGGGATGTAATGGCATCCAAACAGGCATTACCGTATCGTTAAACGTATTTAACTGATCTACGATAAAGGCCAGTCGCTCCGGACGACTAATGTTTTCAAAGCGGTGCATGGTTGCCAATGCAAATGGCTTTTGAAAAAATGAAATAGGCCCCATTTTTTCTGTGTGTACAGCACTAGACTGAAACATCTGTAATGCATCTAACATCACATCGCCAACTTGTTCTATAACACGGCCATTAAAACCCTCTCGCCTCAAGTTTTCTGTGGCTTGTTGCGTCGGTGTGAATAGCCATTTTGCAATGTGGTCAGATTCAATTCTATTGTGTTCCTCAGGCATCTCATCATTATAGGAACGCAGACCTGCTTCAATATGAACCAGCGGAACCTTGCACTCCTGTGCCATACGCGCTCCTGCCAAAGTTGAATTCGTATCACCATAAACAAGCGCGATATCTGGCTGAATAGAATCAAATATGGGTTTCAATTCATTCTTCATCCGGGAGAGCATATCATCTCTTTTGAGATTACCACAGTTTAAGGTGGCATAAGGCTTTGGAAGACCCATTTCTTTGAAGAAAACGGTACTCATATCAGAATCGTAATGCTGTCCTGTGTGAATCACATACTCCTGATAACCATTTGATTGCAGCAACTTACTTACAGGAGCACTTTTAATAAATTGGGGACGCGCACCAACAATAGTGATGACCTTCATATTATTGAGAAATTGTAGCGACTATCCCATCGCGCAGTTCATATTTCTCACCGGTCATTCCACAGATTGCAGTAGTACCGTTATTAAAATTTAATCGTGAACCTGCCTTACTAATCCAACCCTGTTGCTTGGCCGGTACCCCGTAAATAAAAGCGAAATCAGGTACTTCATGAGTGACTACAGAACCTGCTCCAATAAACGCATAAGCGCCAATCGTATTTCCACATACTATTGTAGCATTGGCACCAATAGAAGCACCTTTTTTAACTAGAGTTCTAGCGTAATTCTTTTGCTCAATAAAACTGCGCGGTGCATTGACATTGGTAAAAACCATGGAAGGGCCGAGAAAAACATCATCCTCAATCTCAACGCCGCTATATACACTGACGTTATTTTGAATTTTAACTCCTGATCCAACTCTAACAGAGTCGCCTAGAAATACGTTTTGGCCAAGTATACAATTATCGCCTAACGAACAATGTGACATAATGTGGCTAAAATGCCAAATCTTAGAGCCTGTGCCTATTTGAACATCGGTATCAACAACGGCTGTTTCATGTACGAAAAAATCATCCATAATTAGGAAAAATAGGTTGTTACGGCAGTCTTTATCGCAAGAACTTCAGTTGGTTCGAGCGCCTCATGCACAGGAATACTAATAACGCAGTTTGATAAACTTTCGCTTACAGATAGAGAAGTTCTCGGTTCGAAATGTGCATAAGCCGTCTGTTTGTGAAGTGGTATGGGGTAATAAATCATTGTGGCGATCCCACGTTCATTCATAAATGAAGCAAAACCATCACGTTTTCCGTCAGGAACGCATAGCGTAAATTGGTGATACGTATGGTTCGAAAAAGATGCCGTAGAAGGAAGTATGACTCCATTCAAAGATTCAAAAGCACTCAAATACTGTCCCGCAATTTGAATTTTCGCCTTTAATGCCTGCGGCAAGTAACTCAATTTAATCGTGAGCGCTGCAGCTTGAATAGGATCTAACCTTGAATTCACTCCTAATTGATCGTGATGGTATTTTTTGCTTTGTCCGTGGCTGGAAATAGATTTTGCTTTTGCAAGCAACGAAGCATTCGTGCTGGCAATTGCGCCTCCATCCCCGAGCGCACCAAGGTTTTTCGTCGGAAAGAAACTAAATGTCCCAAAGGACCCTACTGTACCCGCATTACGACCAGCATATTTACCGTTGGTGAAGATTGCCCCAAATGCTTGTGCCGTATCCTCCACAATGGGAATGTCTGGAGCAACGTTTTCTAATGCCTCAATATCGGCGCATTGTCCATAAAGATGCACGGCTATAATGGCGGCAGTTTTATCAGAAAGTACAGATTTGACTGAATCTGGATCAATAGTAAAGGTTGATTCATTGACATCACACCATACCGCAACGGCTCCTAACAATCCGATCACTTCGGCGCTCGCAGCATAGGTAAAGGCCGGAACTATTACTTCGTCCCCAGCCTTGATATCCAGAGCCATTAGTGCTATTTGAAGCGCATCGGTACCGTTTCCAACTCCGATTACAGGTGCACCTAAGTAAGACGCTGCTCTCGCTTCAAAATCTTGCACTACAGTTCCTCCAATATAACCTCCGCTGTGTACTACAGAGAGAACAGCTTTATCCAAATCGCTTTGATAAGGCGCATGGATTTTGGGTAAATCTACCATTGGAATTGACTTAGACATCGTCATAGAATTATACTGCAAAATAGGGTTAATCCATTAGGTTAAAAAATATTAACTAGTCCAGCTTGAGCCAGCGCAATTGAGCTATTCTCTCCCCGTCAACCAATCGGATAAAATACAAGCCTACAGTTCCCGATATACTTAATTGCTTTCGTTGTGTTCCCGTAGGGAGATATTCTAAAAATATTTGCTCCCCTTGGGGATTAAACACGGATAATTCCGCGGCGTTGGTCGTCGCTGGAAAGACCAATTCGACCCAATCGTTTCCAGGGTTTGGAAAAGCTAGCAACTCAGGTATTGAATCCGCCAGTGATTCATTCACATCTTCTGATTTCATACCTCCTTTATCGGGACAAAGCAATGCACTTGTTGGCTGACTAGATGTATACAAGAGGTAAACAGTGTCTCTGCCCATGGTTAAAAGGTGACTATTGGCATTAGAAAAACTCGTGTTGTCAGCGTACAAGTAATGGTACGAACCATTGTAGCTGATACTTGCAGAGGGTACAAAACTACCTACCAAATCAAATATTACTTGCTGACTAAAAGTATTGTGCCCTTGCTGTAATTCTAGTTTTTCTAGACTTTGAAAACTCACCCCTACAGTATTATTTTCGAAGGTGTTTCCAGCATTTTTTGCCAGTTTTAATTGGCCTTTAGATGACTTAACACCTATTGTATTAAAAGAAAACGTACTACACAAAACATGAAGTTTAGATTGCAAAGATTGTAATCCAGCAGTACTATTTGAAGAGAAATTACAAGACTCTATCTGAGTCCATTTACTGGAACCACTAAGTAGTAATCCGACATCATTATTATGGAACAGCGATCGTTCAATAAGGCAATCACCACTCATTATATGCCCTCCCGTGGTGTTACCCGTAAAGGTATTCGCTGAAAACAGTTTTGGCGCCGTAGTTGCGCGTAAACCCAAATATGCATTAGCAACAGTTGTGTTGGCCATATCCCATTCAACAGAATCACGTATTGATATTGCGGGTGTACCTCCTAGGAAATGGCAATGCTGAATATCAACGGTGCCTTTTGATGCTACAACTGAGGCATTTTGTTTCTTCCCAGTTTTAACAAATTTCGTATTCCATAGTTGAGCGTTGCATTTCAAATACAAAGTGGCCTGTGATTCAAGGCTAAGTTCACATTGATTCAACTTAAACTTATCCAATTGTAAAGGAATTTCAAGCATAGATTCCAACCGAATTTTAGCCTCTTCAAAATGAACTACCGTTTGTTTACCAGCCATAACAGCTGCATTTTTTCCAAAAGTAAATTGCCCAGGTCCATTTGGTTGTAATTCTGCTTCTGATTCCAGTAGTAACATTCCATTAATTACCATTGCCCCACTATCCATCACTATGGACACACCTTTTTCAATAATCAATGCAGCACCATCTTCAATTTCTAATCGGCTAGCGATATCGATGGCTAGAGTTGCTCCTTTATGGAGTACTAAAGCGCTGGATTTATTCACCCGTAATGTTGCTATCCTATCTGACCCGTCGCCTATTTCAAGCCTCCCATAAATGTGCAAAGTATCTTGAGCGCACCCCTGTCCCACTAAACAATATACTTTCTGTTTCGAAGCAGCTAAAATGGTAGAATTCGCAGCGCCACTGTAACCGTTGCCAGCCAGACCTAAAGTTATATTTTCAGGGACTAGCACCTTCCCTAGATCGCTTCGTACGGCGCCAAAATATGAGTGTTCCTGAGCGACGTTATAATCCGTCTTTAAACTGTCTTTTAACTTTTCATCATAAATGGAACGAATCTGCGCTAATCCATAGGCAATTGTTGTTGAATCAACGGTAATGTGCTCTTGATTGGGATCAGCATTATCGTATACTATTCCTGGTGCAATAAAACCGTGAAAAGAGGTGTTTGGCAGATATCTTAAGGGTTGGTTCACAAGGCTGTCAGAGACATCTAATGCACTAAAGGATGGAATAAAGCAATGCGTAGGGCTATAAATTCTACTGAGTATCGGTATTTTAAATGCAGCCGTTGTCCCCGTCCAGCCTCCTGGTACTTCAGCATAATTTAAAGGAAATTTATGCTGAGGTACCATAGATGCACCTTTTGTCATTCGCTGCTTCATTTTTGCTAATCCATTATTGGTACGTTTCTGGCGCTTAATTATTGCCTTAGAGAGGAATGCTTTAGATAAGCCCGGAATCAGTGGACCTACTGCAGCGATAAGTTGGACTTTTCGGGCAGAACACCTCGAAGTCCAGTTCATTTGAAGCGCCGTTAGCAATTGTCTAAATGAGGTTGCCCGAAATAAATACGAGTCAGCATGGCTGTGCGCAACGGCCTCCATACCAAATACAAAAAGTGAATCACGATATCCATCAAGATTGAAGGTAATGGTGTCTGGATGATTGCCAACAGCATGTTTTACACAAGTCTGTAAGATCAAACCGTGCATAAAGTAACGGCTAAACGGGTCCGTCAATGTTCGCGGTATTCCCATGTCACTGCCATTAGCTATGGCGAATGTACGCATACCTAAAGGCAGTATTCCAGCTTTACTAAATAGCTGTTCATGCATCTTATGTGCGGTAGGATCAAAGTGCGTGACTAATAGCTCTCGTGCCGCCTCTGAATTTAACACCCGAGTCCAAGGATTTCTTGCCAAGGGTATAAATGGCAACAATTCGGCGTAATGTTTACTGGCTGCTTGCAGACCTATGGGAATGAATGCACCGCGATGAGGGACATCATAAGATCCATAACCTACGATTGGGTAACAACAACCTGCTTCGGCAAGATCGTTTATGGCCATCTTCGCGATGAGTCCCCCCATTGACGCACCAATGAGTGTAATTTCAGCAGATGGATTTTCGTCGTTTATCCATTGTATCGTCCTCAGGAGATTGATCTCATTCTCTTTAAGCGATAACTTTGCCTCTCTGAAATCCAGATGTACAATGTCAAATCCTGCATTTGTAAGGGAATCATACAACCAGCTTAAAAGATGCATGTGTTGGAAGATTCGCGCTCCATTTTCGTTGAATACGTAACCGCTACTGATACTTTTATAGGTCAGATTTCCATAGGGCTGAATGGAGGATTCGAAACCTTCAATTATTAAAACTGGTTTTTGAAGCCCCACGCCAGGGTTGGCATATTTAACAGTGACCAATGCACCTTCGGATGGATCCGCAGTTGGTAAACAAGGTGGAGATGGCAATTGATTTGTTAGAAGTTCTTTGTGAGCTACAGGGGTATTAAATACAATATTGAATTGTAGTCTACTCTCAGCGGCCTTTCCATTTTTATAACCACGTATCCGGAGTTGTTTAACTAAATTTTCAACGTTGGAAGTGGCACATTGGTAATTAATGGAAATCAATTGGTTCGTATAAATTTTTCGAAACCCGTTTCCATCGGCAAAGTCTACGGAAATACTAT
This sequence comes from Schleiferiaceae bacterium, assembly GCA_965204625.1. Classification (GTDB taxonomy): domain Bacteria; phylum Bacteroidota; class Bacteroidia; order Flavobacteriales; family Schleiferiaceae; genus UBA10364. The sequence goes on along the minus strand of CBDBET010000006.1, from coordinate 796,652 downwards.
CTATGCCGCCGATATTCTCAAACACCTCGCTTTGAGCAAGTTTAAATGATACTAGTGCTGTATTTGTCTCACTATATACGGATGAATGCAGCACAGTTCCTATGAAAGTTGTGTCGCTACGGACCGCTTGCTGCGCGAGTTTTATAGGGTTGCCTTGATAAACAGGATATTGCCCTTTATCATCAACGAAGATATATTCGTCTACTAAATCGAAATGGCCGTCATGAAAATCTAAATACCCTTTAACCAAGGAGTTAGAATCCAAAGCATTAAAGGTTGCCCAAAGCAACATTAGAGGGACATCTACCTGATCGCTGTATTTTCCCTCTAACTTCAACGAATCCCAGGGTAAAAGGCGCAGGCTGTTTTGTGCACATAATGCATGCGTTGAATCGCGTAATTGACTTTTATACAGATCCATATACACATACTGAAACCGCTCAATGTTGGCACTTCTGCCGGGCACCTCTCCCTTATGAAAATGAGGGTCTAATGGCGTTTCATGCGTGAACAAATGCACCGAACTAACATCGTGTAATAATCCCGTGGGGAATATTTGAGTGGGAAGTTTCTCATAGATCCAATCCAATGAATCTTGTAATTGAGCGTCAGCCTTAAATGGAAGATGGATACAGATGATCCAAAAAAGTAACCGTAGTAGTATTGCTTTCATAGCGTGCGTTTTTTGAGGTTTCTATTCAAATTGGCACGCGAAACCCTGAAAGTCAATTTTTGTATAGAACTTAAAGTTGCGAACAAAAAAAGCCCCCAATCTTCTCAGATTGGGGGCTTTTGAAATTTTGCTTTGCGGTTACTTACATCGCGCCATCAAGCTTCGCCGCAAGTACTTGCTTGCTTGTTGCTCCTACTTGCTTATCTACGATCTCACCGTTTTTGAAAACCAATAGCGTTGGGATGTTACGTACACCGAACTGCTGTGCAACGGCACCGTCTGTATCTACGTTTAACTTTCCTACAACTGCCTTGCCTTCGTAATCACCCGCTAATTCGTCAACAACTGGTCCAACCATGCGGCAAGGGCCACACCATTCTGCCCAGAAGTCAACCAATACGGGTTTGTCTGATTTCATTACAACTTCTTCAAAGTTTGCTTCTGTTATTTCGAGTGCCATAAAAATGTATTTCGTTTTCTTAATTCAAAAGTAGGACCAATTTAGCCTTGTAACCTATAGGCTCCACCTATGAGGTCATTGATGTTATTCACACGAATTGACCCTATTCTGTTAAAAACCCTATTGAACCAGCAAGAGCTGGGCTGTATCATCTTTACGTACGATATAACTCCCACGAGGCCAATCCGAAATATCGATGGTGCCACCATCAGATAAATCGCCCTCAAAGTGTACGATGCCGCGCATATCAATAATTTGAATAGCACAAACAGGAGCTACAGTTTTTAGCGTAAGCGTATTACTTGCAGGATTAGGGAAACACGACCAAAGTCTATCCTCTTGCTCATTCATACCAATGGTTAGCGCCAATCCAAAAGCAAAACCACCAGTGAATCCGTTTGCCGAAGTGTCTAGACGAATCCAACGTTCTGGAAATGTATTTGCGACATCAAATGGAATGAGTGAGTCGCCTTCAAAATAAACTTGAGTCACCAATGTATCTGTGAACCATGCACTTGTTAGATAGCTCTTCAGATGAATGTGCGAAGGACGGTTAGGATAAATACCTGGTAATTCAGTGTGAAACACCGTAGATTTTCCTGAAAGTTCTAATTTGCCTCGATAAGCAAAGTCGTTTGGATTGCCATCGACATTGCTATAATCGCCCAGCGCATTTGCGTGCCACAACTCCACCATATAAGTGCTCGCAAGTGTATCTAAATCTAGCGTATCACAATTCGATGAAACATAAAACGTAAGCTGTAAAGCTCTTGCCGTGTCATTAACCCCGGGAGCAAGGGTGTCATTAGTAATCATCGGTGCATTTTCAATGAAATAGGGTCCTAACTGGTCCGGTGTAGTTACACAGTTCACCTGGGCTATAAGAGGTGTCGTAAACACCAGCAAAATACATCCAATCCACTTTGTCATCTAGTTCAAAACTTTAGGTTGCAGTTTAGGGTGCTGTTCTAATACCTGCAACAAGTCCTTAGCAATAGTGACTTTGAATTCTTTTACAGGCAGTTTAATATCTAATTTTTCTTCTAGATCTATAACATGCAGCTTTACTCGTTTTTTTCCAGGGTACAACGCTAAAAGCTCATGAAGTTCATCTACCAATGGTGTGGTCAGTTGTTGTAAATCCAGTTTAATTTCTAGACTCTTACTGCTTTCCTCCAAAACTTCAGACAGTAAACGCACCTCCGCAACATCAACGCTCAAGCGTTCTATAAAGCCTTCACCTTGGCGTTGATTAAACTTTCTACCGCGTGCTCTTATATAGAGTAGTTGTTCATTATCGAAGAAGTGACGAAACTTTAGATAATCTTCGCCAAAGAGTTTGAATTCATAATCCCCATGAAAATCCTCAAGACGGAATATCCCCCAGCCTTTTCCCATTTTTGATATGCGGTGTTGCGCATCGGTCACTATACCCGCAACGGTTACATCTCGGCCTAATATACTTTCAACATTATTCAATCGGCTCAAAGAGGCGTTACAGAAATACTTAATCTCTGTTCTAAAGTCATCAAGCGGATGAGAACTGAGGTATACCCCATTAATCTCCTTTTCCTTCTTCAGAGCAACGATTGATGGCCATTCAGGTACGTCCGGCATAGTGGGCGGGGGAAGTTCTTCGCCTGATCCTTCACCAAAAAGTGAAGCCTGTGCACTTTCTGCATCGTTTTTCTTGCCTTGTACGTATTTGATTGCTTTTTCAACAAAGCTGCGTCCACCCTCTTCCTCTGAGAAATACATCGCACGGTGGGTACCTTCGAAATCATCCATAGCCCCCCCTAGAATGAGGCATTCAATCGTTTTTCTATTCGCTTGGCGGAGATCAATGCGCTCTAATAAATTAAAGAGATTTTTGAATTGTCCTCCATCTTCACGTTGTGCGATGATTTCCCGGACTGCATTTTCGCCTACACCCTTCATTCCGCCCATCCCAAAACGGACTGCACCTTTTGGGTTAACCGCAAAACGCAATAAACTTTCATTCACAGAAGGACCCAATACTTGTACACCAATGCGGCGGCATTCTTCCATAAAGAAGGTGACCGTCTTTAAATCCGACATATTATTTGACAATACTGATGCCATAAATTCCGCAGGATAATGCGCTTTGAGATAAGCTGTTTGATAGGCTACCCAAGCGTAACAGGTGGAATGTGATTTATTAAACGCATATGAAGCGAATGCCTCCCAATCCTTCCAAACCTTTTCGAGCACGTCCCTATCGTGACCACGTTCTTCACCGCCGTCTAAGAACATTGGCTTAAGCTTATCAATGATGTGTTTTTGTTTCTTACCCATACCCTTGCGAAGCATATCGGCTTGACCTTTTGAAAAACCCGCCAACTCCTGGGATAACAACATTACTTGCTCCTGATAGACGGTTATCCCGTATGTTTCTTTGAGCTTGCCCTCCATAGCATCTAAATCGTAAACGATTTCCTTACGGCCGTGTTTTCGATCGATAAATTCAGGTATATATTCGAGCGGCCCTGGACGATACAAAGCGTTCATTGCGATGAGATCTGCAAACTCTGTAGGCTTCAGCTCTTTGAGGTATTTTTGCATTCCAGCACTTTCGTATTGGAAAATACCAACAGTTTCTCCTCGCTGAAATAATTCGTAGGTTTTCGTGTCATCAAGCGGAAAACTATCTGGGTCTAAATCCACATCGTGACGCTGTTTGACTAAACGGCAGGCCTCCTTGATAATGGTCAGCGTACGAAGGCCTAAGAAATCCATTTTAAGCAGTCCTGCGTCTTCTACAACAGAGTTATCGAACTGGGTACACCACATTTGTGAATCCTTCGCACGAGCCACGGGAACCAATTCTCGAATGTCACTAGGCGTTATAATTACTCCACATGCATGAATTCCCGTATTTCGAACCGAACCTTCCAAAACACGAGCTTGGTTAATAGTGGTTGCCTCAAGCGATTCGCCTTCGGAAAGTGATTTTAACTGTCGAACCATACCTGCTTCTTCAGATCCGAATTTACTCCGCAGTTGCTTGTCATCTAATTCCCAGAGCTTTTTAAGCTTTGTCATGTCTGGAATTAGCTTTGCAATACGATCGGTATCCGGTAATGGCAATTCTAGTACTCTTCCAGCATCGCGTATCGAACTCTTTGCTGCCATCGTACCGTAAGTAATGATTTGAGCAACCTGAGAGGAGCCATATTTATCAATAACATACTGAATGACCTTATCACGACCTTCATCGTCAAAATCAATATCAATATCGGGTAGTGATACACGCTCCGGATTCAAAAAACGCTCGAACAGCAGATCATATTTAATAGGGTCAACATTTGTAATTCCCGTACAATACGCTACTGCAGAGCCAGCTGCGGAACCGCGCCCCGGTCCCACACTAACTCCCATTTGCCGGGCGGCTTCACAAAAATCTTGTACAATCAAGAAATACCCAGGATAACCCGTTCGTGCAATGGTCTCAAGCTCAAAGTCTAAACGTTCGCTAATTTCCGTTGATAAGTCTTCATAGCGTGTTTTCGCACCTTCGTAAGTCAAATGTCGTAAGTACGCATTTTCGCCACGTTGTCCCCCATCAATCTTGTCTTGAGGATCTTGGAATTGCTCGGGAATATCGAATTCAGGCAGCAATACATCGCGCTCAAGAGGATACAACTCTATTTTATCTAAAATTTCTTTTGTTGTGTTTAGTGCTTCAGGTAAATCGGAAAACAGCTCAACCATTTCCTCTTTACTCTTGAAATAAAACTCTTGATTAGGGAATCCGTAGCGGAAGCCTCGACCACGGCCTATTGGGGTACTCTTTTGTGCGCCCTCTTTTACACAGAGGAGGATGTCGTGCGCCTCCGCATTTTCCTGGGTTAAGTAGAACGTATTGTTAGCAGCAATGTATTTGATGCCGTATTCTTTGGCGTATTTAAGTAATTGTAGATTGACATGATCCTCTTCATCAAGGCCGTGACGGTTCAATTCCAAGTAAAAATCCTCACCAAACTGATCCAGCCACCATTCCAGAGCTTCTCGTGCCTGTACTTCACCCACATTGAGGTAGAGATGCTGTATTTCTCCGCGTAAGCCTCCGCTTAAAACAATTAAATCTTCTTTATTTTCAAGAAGGAACGATCTATCAATTCTCGGAACATAGTAAAAGCCGTTCAACATGCCTTCACTACTGAGCTTTGCAAGGTTGTGGTACCCTTTCTTCGTTTTGGCTAGGATTACGATTTGATAACCATCGTCTTTTTTACTGCGATCGAGCCTGTCTTCGCAAACGAAGAATTCGCAACCTATAACACCAACAAACGGATATTCTTGAAGTGGCTCGGTCGATGCTCCACTTTTTACTTTTTCATTGTGCTCATAGGCCTCTCGGTTTCCAGGAACTGACATAATCGCGCGGTTAAAGTGAAACGCGCCCATGATATTGCCTAGATCAGTCAATGCAACTCCTGCATGACCATTCTCCACAGCAGCCCGCACTAATTCACTTACTACAGTCGTTGCCTGTAAAATAGAAAACTGACTGTGGTTGTGTAAGTGTGCAAAATCAACATCGGCAGCATGGAGGTTAGAAGTGGTGGTTACCTCAGATGCTTCCTCTCCTGCTAACCCTTTAGCCCTCTTTTTACGTGCTTCGTCAACAGCTAAACCTATCGCCTTGATAGGAGCTGTATTTGCAGTATAGAATCCATCCAGAAAGCCAGTAGGTTTACCTATGGCCTCTGGTGTAATAACCTTTAGACGTAGTAACTCTAGAAAAACACGAGCGGTTGCCTCGACGTCGAAGGCTGCATTATGTGCCTCAGCAAATCCTTCTCCAAACAAATGGACGTGAAGTTCTTCAAGTTTTGGCAGTTTAAATTTACCTCCTCGTCCACCTGGTAATTCGCATAATTTAGCCGTCGTTTCCGTACAAGAATCCAACGGTTTTTTCGCGTCCAATGGATTGACACCCTTGACCCTGTGGTATTCACAACCGGTCACATTAAGGTCAAAGTTAACATTGTGACCCACAAGGTATTCGCACTTTTCAAGGGCCGTCTCAAAAATCGCTAAAACATCACCGAGTGGTTTTCCTTCGCTCTTAGCGCGTTCGGTAGAGATCCCGTGCACTTTTGTTGCATTAAACGGTATGTCAAATCCGTCCGGATAAATAATATGATCCTGAACTTCCACGAGCGCGCCATTCTCATCGTGGATTTGCCATGCCAATTGAACTACACGAGGCCAATTATCAAGGTCCGTAATGGGGGCATTCCAATTTTTTGGAAAACCGGTCGTTTCAGTATCAAATATTAAAAACATAGAGGCGTAAAGTCCTAATGAGGTACTCTCAAAGCTAACAAAACTATGCGCCTTCCTATAGGAGTGTGAATAACTATTGACTACTTCTTAAAACAGTAATAAAGAGTAAATTACGATTCTTTTACGGGATGAAAAGGATGCGGATCTTGAGGTAAAGAAGCCAACGGATGCGCCATAGAATCTAACGGGCTGATCTGCGATTCACGCATGCCATGAACCATACCAATCGCAGCCTGTGCGTCACGTTCTGAAAAGCCTTCATCGTTGAGAATGTGGGCATAAGAACGAGAATGTAATTCCGTAAAGCCTTCGGTAAAATCGAAAGACCATTGGTCGAAACGCAGACTACGATGAATTCTACCCCCATTTTGTAAAACGGCTTCAGGTAATGTTGCCGCATTAATACTGAGAAACCAGCGAACATTTGCGTTTTTAAACGACAAGACTCCTGAAGCTCGATCGTGCGAACGGACATGTACTTTTTGATGCTGTACTGGACCAAATATCCAATGCAACATATCAAAGAAATGTACCCCGATATTTGTAGCTATTCCACCACTTTTTTCTTCATCACCTTTCCAAGAAGCATAATACCAATTACCGCGAGAGGTAATATAGGTCAGTTCAACGTCAAAGATGTGAGTAGGGTCCGATTTTAATTGGTCTTCTACTTCTTTCTTTAGTGCAATAACGCGTTCATGCAAGCGTAACTGAAGTATTGTAAATACCTTTTTATCAGTGCTTTGACTGACCGAACTTAAACCATCTATATTCCACGGTCTTAGCGTTAATGGCTTTTCGCAGATGCAATGCGCATTCATGCGGAGTGCATAGCGTATGTGACTATCATGAAGATAATTTGGAGAACATATGCTGATATAATCTACTCCCTGTCCACGTTCCGAAAGCTTGTTTAAATGCCTGTCGAATCGCTCGAATTCTGTGAAAAATGCCGCTAAAGGGAAATAGGCATCTAAATGCCCTACACTGTCACTGGGATCATAAGCTGCAACCAACTCCCCTCCTACATCTTTTATTGCTTTTAGATGTCTTGGAGCTATATATCCTGCTGCTCCTATAAGCGCGAAACGCTTCATTTATCCTATTCTTTGGTCGTACGTAGATCCCATAGATGGGTTGTCGCCCATTAAGCGTGCCATCATTTGCTTTTTCACAATATTGAAAATAACCATGTGTACGTCTTCCGTGACTTCCATATCCATGACGGGTGCGTGCACATTGATGGTTGCGATTTGTGCAATTTTGCCGCCTTTAAAGCCACTTAATGCGACCGTCGTAGCGCCTTTTTCATTCGCATATTCCATCGCAGCCACTACGTTTTTACTGTTGCCGGATCCACTAATACCGATGACTAAGTCGTGCGGCTGTAAGAAATTTTTAAGTGGCTCTATAAAAATGCTTTCCCAGCCGATATCATTGGCAATAGCCATCATTGAGGGAAGATTGTCGTTTAAACAGATCATCTTGAATCGTTTATCCAATCCATAACTAGCACCCTTTAAGAAATCACCAGCGGCATGAGAGGCAGAAGCGCCAGATCCACCATTTCCCATGGTGTAAATGTTCCCTCCCTTTTCATAGGTTGTATGAAAAGCATCAACCAATTCGTCCAAGCGAGTTGGGTCTAGAGCGTCGAGCGTTGTCTTTACGAGGTCAATATATTCTTGTGCGTTCATGTCTTGGTGTAATTACGAATTGGCCACTAAAATAACTGAATTATTTGCGCCATCGTATAAATCCTACTACACTCATTGCAGAATATATTACCATGAGCGCTGCATACACCCATAGACCCTTTACACCGTAAAGAATAACCGAAGCGATGTTTAAAGGAATCCAGTAATGGAAGGCAGTACGAATTCTTTTAGCTTCCTGCCAAGTCGCCCACAATCCAAAAACGGTAGTAAAAGCGTCAAAATAGGCGTATGATACACCAGGCAATGTATTCAGAGCATATCCTAAACCGAGCGCCGCAGGAATTCCAAGCAAAGCCAGATATTGAAATTTTATTGGAAGCGAAACCAACGCAACTCGCTCACTAGAGGAGCGCGCATACCATTGGCTCCAACCGTAAAAGCCCATGAGAACGTAGACAAAATAAAGACCACTTTCCGCATACAGGCCGGCTCGTAGGAATAATGCCACGGAAAGTGCAGAGGAAAGTGTTCCAAAAGGCCACGCCCAAACCTTCCGTTCGATTAAGCCATAAATGAACAGCAACCCTAGAAGCGTCGCGCTCCACTCTAAAAGTATATCTATAGACATAAAAAAACCCCGAGCTTCTCGCTCGGGGCAAATTTAAATGGAATCTGCGAGGATTAGACCAATTCTTGTACTAAGTCCGCTGCCTCTTGCAAAGCAATCGCACTGTGTACTTCTAGTCCACTCTCATCGATTAATTTTTTTGCTTCTACAGCATTCGTTCCTTGGAGACGAACAATAATAGGCACATTAATATTACCCATGTTTTTGTACGCATCAACAACACCTTGAGCGACACGGTCACAACGAACGATACCACCGAAGATATTAACTAAAATTGCTTTTACATTTTGATCGCGAAGAATAATGCGGAATGCCTGTTCTACACGAGCTGCATCAGCAGTTCCACCTACATCCAAGAAATTTGCAGGATTACCACCTGCCATTTTTATAATATCCATGGTAGCCATCGCGAGGCCTGCACCATTTACCATACAACCAACATTTCCGTCAAGCTTAACAAAGTTGAGACCAGCTTCACCTGCCTCTACTTCTATAGCTTCTTCCTCACGCGTGTCGCGCATTTCTGCGATGTCTTTGTGACGGTACAATGCATTATCATCGATAGTTACCTTTGCATCTACAGCTAAGATTTTATCGTCGGAAGTCTTTAAGACTGGATTGATCTCAAATAGAGAAGCATCTGCACCCTCGTAGGCACGGTATAGCGCCGTAACGAACTTCGTCATGTCCTTGAAAGCAGCACCGCTAAGTCCTAAATTGAAGGCAATCTTGCGCGCTTGGAATCCGGTTAACCCTACCTTAGGATCAATCTCTTCAGTGAAAATTAAATGCGGTGTCTCTTCCGCTACCGTCTCAATGTCCATACCACCTTCGGTGGAATACATGATCATGTTGCGTCCAGTAGAACGGTTAAGTAAGACCGACATATAGAATTCTGAAGTTTCGCTTTCCCCAGGATAGTATACATCCTCTGCCACCAATACTTGATGTACTTTTTTTCCTTCTGCTGAAGTTTGAGGAGTTACCAATTGCATCCCTACAATACTAGCAGCTACTTCTTCCACCTTATCAATACCTTTAGCAAGCTTCACTCCACCACCTTTTCCGCGACCACCAGCATGAACTTGTGCCTTAACAACGTACCAAGAGGTACCGGTTTCTTCAGTGAGTTGTTTCGCTACTTCAACAGCTTCTGCTGGCGTTTGAGCCACTTTTCCGCGTTGAATACGAACGCCGTAACCGGCTAAAATTTCTTTTCCTTGATATTCGTGGAGGTTCATAGTGTTCCTTGATTTGCTTACAAATTTAGGGCACAACCTTTGAACGATGAACCTTTTTAACCGCTAAAGTTGTTAATTCAATATATCCAATCGATTACCGATATTTGCGCATGCCCAAAACCTACCTAATACTCCTGTTGGCTTCTTTATTCTTTGGCCTTGGTGCCCAGAATTTGTCAAAATCGGCGTTTATTCCAGCATTGCTAGATGAAGGCATGCGTGTTGATGGTGTTTTGTCAGAACCGCAATGGGATGCTGCGGCGCAATTGGCGCCCCTAGAATGCTACTTCCCTGAACCTTCTGTAACCCCCGATGGGATTACAGATGATGTTCGTTTATTCTATACTGGGAACGGTCTTTATATCGCTTTTACGTTTACCGATAATACTGCACCTATACTGAGTCAACTGACTCCTAGAGATCGAGTGAATGCGAACACGGACTGGGCGCAGATTATCATCAACCCGTTCAACGACGGATCCAATGATTTCAACTTTTACCTCAGTGCCGCTGGTGTTCAAGGTGATTCTCGTGCTACAAATGACGATGATGAAGATGGAAGTTGGAATGCCGTCTGGTATAGTACCGTAGTGAAAACAGAACATGCGTGGAAGGCAGAAATTTTTATTCCCTACCGTGTGTTGCGTATGCCGGAAACAAAGGGGGGTGAAGATCCAAAACCCTGGGGGTTTAATATTAAAAGATCCATTCGCAGTACGCGCACCCTGTACAGCTGGAACCCTATCGATAGAAATTTTGACAACGAATCCCTCCAAAGCGGAGTATTAGAAGGTATACGGGTAGTAAATCCTCCTAAACGCATCAGCTTAAGGCCCAATTTTACAGGTTCCGTTTTGCGCAACAGCGCTAGCAGTACGACGAGTACAGGAGCCGCTGGAGCAGATATCAAAATTGGTCTCAACAAGAGTTTTACACTAGACATGACGCTGCTCCCTGATTTTTCACAAGTAGCTTATGATGAGCAATTTGTGAACTTTGAAGCCTTCGAACAACGCTTCGATGAAAACCGTCAATTTTTTACGGAGGGTGTCAACCTCTTTAATAAAGCTGGACTTTTCTACAGCAGGCGTATTGGTGGTAATCCCAAGAACTTCACCAATGCTAATCTGGGCGATCTCGAGAATACGACGCAGAGTTTTACACGTATGTTAAATGCAACGAAAGTCTCCGGAACTACAGATAAGAACCTCAGTATAGGATTGCTCAATGCATTGACTGCAAATAATTATGCTGTTGGTAAAGATTCCACTGGTGCCGCTGTCGAGATACTTACAGAGCCCTTAACCAATTATAATGTCTTCGCGATGGACCAGCGCATAGGTACCAATAACTCCATAGGGTTCATAAATACCCACGTGCTTCGCTCCAATGCTTCCGGGTCTACCCGTGATGCACGCGTTTCTGCGGTAACAGCGAATCTAAACTTGTTAAAGAATAGTCACTTTTTTAATGCTACTGCCGCACAAAGCAGTGTTTACGATCTCGATAGCCCTTACAGTGGGGGTGCTGGGAGTTGGGAAATGGGAAAACAAACGGGAGCATGGCGTTGGGAACACGAATTAGAAGTAGTCACCCCGAATTTTGACCCCAATGATTTAGGATTTCAACGTCGGGGAAATAAGATTCATCAAGATTTTTCATTCAGCCATCAATTGCAGGCCCCAAACGAGCGACTATTGAGCAGAAGAAACCGTGTAACCTTGCAGTACCGCCAGTTGTTTGAGCCTCAAAGATTCGAGAGAATACATTTAGAATACAGCTATTTCGCTTTAACAAAAAGCTTCTTAGCCTTTGGCTATGACATCGAGGCACGTCCTGAAGAGTACGACTTTTACGACCCTCGTGTTTGGGGTAGATACCGCATAAACCCTGCATCATTTTGGCACAACGCATGGGTAAGCTCCGATTTCAGAAAACCTTTTGCCTACGAATTACGAGGTGGGCAATGGCGCTGGGCAGATTGGGGTGCTCGCGGCTACTATGGTTCTTCTCTCTTGATATTCAGGGTAAATGACCAATTCAACTTTAGAACTGAAATATCCTTAGGCAACCACAGAAATGTAGGCTGGGCACAAACAATCTCCACCGACAGTATCGGTATGGCGATGCGAGAGCGTAAAGAATTTACACAAAGTCTGGAAGGCCAATATTTGTTTGGCCCAAATTCCTACCTCACTGTAAATGCGCGACATGCTTGGAATAGAATTGACTCCCAAGAACTGTTTCACCTCACTCCTGAGGGTGGCTTAACTCCTTCTTCAGCGTATACCGATGAAGATTTACGCATCAACATCTTCAATGTAGACTTTAAATACGTTTGGTGGATGGCGCCGGGACGTGAACTCAATCTGTTGTATCGTGCATCATTCGCTCGAGCAGACGATGCGATAACTCTAAATTATTGGAACAATATGAAGGACATCAGCCAAACAGGAACAGATCAGGTCTTCTCGATACGCCTAGTATACTTCTTAGATTATGCGGAGTTACTGAAATAGCCTAATTTGCAACCTATGATCGCGCTAAAAGGAATAAAGAAATCGTACGGAACCACAGAGGTTCTTCGCGGCATTGACGCAACCATCGCAACAGGTGACTTTGTGAGTATTGTCGGCCCATCTGGGGCGGGTAAAAGCACATTACTTCACCTTATTGCAGGTTTGGACGCTGCCACAGAGGGCAGCATAGATTTCGAAGGCAGCGCCATTCAAGATTTAGATAAATCAGCGCTCAATCAGATGCGTAATGAAAAGATTGGCTTGGTCTTTCAATTTCACAACCTACTCCCTGAGCTTACCGCATTAGAAAATGTACTGCTCCCAAGGTGGATCGGTAAAAAAATAAACGACGCAGCTGAAAAAGATGCTCTAGAGAAATTAGCTTTTTTAGGTATTGCCGACAGAGCACACCATTTACCAAATGAATTGAGCGGTGGCGAGCAGCAACGTGTTGCCATTGCGCGAGCGCTCATTAATAACCCTAGCATTTTACTCGCAGATGAGCCTACAGGAAATCTGGATAGTGCGAATGCGAGCGCCGTTCATGAATTATTAGTCCAACTAAACGAAGAATTTGGTCAAACAGTCGTTGTTGTTACCCATAATGACCAGCTCGCTGCATTGGGTAAAAAACAATGGGTCATGACCGACGGTCTGCTCAAGGCTTAATTCCTTCAATATTTATGAAGCAGTTATCGCGTGAAGAATTGGCTCAATTTTTAATTGAAAAGGCCGATCAATACGCCAAATACAGCTTCGTACAGGATGATCCCATTCAAATTCCTCATTCCTTCTCTACCGCAGAGGATATTGAGATTAGCGGTCTTATCGCCGCCACGCTTTCTTGGGGAAATCGAAAAACCATCATAGCAAAAAGCAACGACCTGATGGACCGAATGGACCGTTCACCGGCTGAATTTATTCGTGGCGCGAGCGAGTCCGATCTAAAAACATTCAATGGGTTTGTGCACCGTACGTTCCAATCCGAAGACATCAAAGGACTCGCTCGCAGCCTTAGAACACTATACCAAGAGCATGAAAGCTTAGGTATTTTTTTCGAAACACATGTGCGTAAAGGGGATTCCCATTTGGGCCATGCGTTTCAAGGATTCAAAGGATATTTATTAGATAATGGACTTCCCTCACGCGCGGGAAAACACTTTGGCGACCCCAGTAAGGGTAGCGCATGTAAGCGATTAATAATGTTTACTCGTTGGATGGTTCGAACGAATAAAGAAGGTATAGATTTTGGTCTTTGGGATATAGATTCGGCCCTCTTGTCCCTGCCTTTAGATGTGCATAGTGGTCGAGTAGCCAGGAGTCTAGGTCTGTTGAAACGGAAACAAAACGACTGGAAATCCGTACTAGAATTGGACCAATCTATTCGTGAAATTGAACCCCTTGATCCTGCACGACTAGATTATGCGCTTTTCGGCCTAGGCGTCTACGAAGGTTGGAAATAGATTAGAGTGCCATAAGGCCCTCAATTTTTGTAGCCTTTTTATAACGATCAATAATACTATCAACGTCGATCATCATTTCTTTCGCACTAATCGAAATAAATTTACCGGTCTTAGAAGGACGTAATTCTATTTGCGCCTCTTTAGCATCAAATAGTGCCTCTACCTCTGCAACTTTTTGATTATCTGCGGGAACAATAAACTTAAATAGAAATACAGCTGGCCAATCGCGATCCTCAAGCTGCGTTCGTAATCCTTCATAGGGGTCTTTACTCATGATACTCTATGGTTAGAGGGACAAAAGTACATCATCTTCTAGAGACTTCGAGCGTAAAAAATCCCGTGATGCGATAAGGTCAGGATGTAAATAGCGGTCTTCATCAATCACAGGAACTAACTCTTGAAAAGACGCTACAAAGCTTTGCATAAAAGGACTAACATCGGCTTTACGAAGATGCAGTGCTTGCGATGCGTTTAGCAGCTCAATACCTAAAATTTGGTACATATTATCTACCACTTTGACCAATTTTGTTGCCGCATTCGCCCCCATACTTACATGGTCCTCTTGCCCATTTGAACTCTCAATACTATCTGCCGATGCTGGGGTACAATATTGCTTGTTTTGGCTAACGATTCCTGCCGCCGTGTACTGCGCGATCATAAGCCCACTATTCAAACCCGGATTGGGCGTTAGAAAGGGTGGTAAACCTCTCCTACCCGAAATTAACTGGTAGGTTCGGCGTTCAGAAATTGAACCCAGTTCATGCAGGGCCAATGCCATATAATCCAGAACCAACGCTAATGGCTGACCGTGAAAATTACCTGCACTCACAACAGCATCCTCTTCTTCTAATACTACAGGATTGTCCGTTGCGGAGTTCACTTCCGTTTCGATCACTTCCATAGCATGCCATAAGGCGTTTTTAGAAGCCCCGTGCACCTGCGGCATACAACGAAAACTGTAGGGATCTTGCACGTGAACTTTCTCATTGTGCATGATGGGCGCTTCATTCAACCATTGAAACAAACGCTTGGCAGTAAGGACTTGACCTCTTTGCGGGCGAGTCGCATGGACACCTGGAGAAAAGGCCTCTATCCTACCGTCGTGCGCTGCTGTTGATAGTGCACCGATAAAGTCTGAAAAGTAATCTAGTCGGCGTGCATGTAGTGTCGCGTAGATTCCGTGCGCAGACATAAATTGTGTGCCGTTTAATAGCGCTAGTCCCTCTTTCGAAGCCAGAGTATGAGTCGCCCAGGCTTTGGTGCCTAATTGGTCAAGCACCTTTTGAGTTTCTAAAATTCCCCCATTAAACCATAGACTTCCTTCCCCTAATAATGGAAGACTCATATGAGCCAGCGGCGCTAAATCACCACTAGCGCCTAATGAACCTTGCGCATAGATGACCGGCAGCGCGCCGCTATTGTAAAGTTTAACTAGACTTTCACATACCTCAAGGCGAACGCCGCTCACACCAACGGCAAAACTTTTTAATTTCAAAGCGATGATTAATCGGACTATAGACTGATCTACATAATCACCTGTACCACACGCATGTGACCGTACAAGGTTTGTTTGCAAACTGCCCAAATCTTCCGTACCCAC
This sequence comes from Schleiferiaceae bacterium, assembly GCA_965204625.1. Classification (GTDB taxonomy): domain Bacteria; phylum Bacteroidota; class Bacteroidia; order Flavobacteriales; family Schleiferiaceae; genus UBA10364. The sequence goes on along the minus strand of CBDBET010000006.1, from coordinate 781,097 downwards.
TTCAATGGAACACAAACTTCCAAAACCTGTGTTCACTCCATAAATTGGCGCAATACTTCGTGCTGATTTTTCTTCGAGGAATTTTCGTGATGCTGAAATATTCTTTCGAGCAGTTTCGGAAAGAGCAATTTCTACTGAACCGTCCGCAATGGACTGATAGTCAACATAAGATAGTGGTGTTGTTCCTATTTCTAGTCGTTTCATGTGCTGTGATTAAGGAACCACAAAATACACCACAACGTCTTTAATACCGCACAACTGCGAACCTTGATGCCAAAATTGGGTTTAGAATCTTAGAAGAAGTAACTATGAAACACTACGTAATCGTTGGCGGAAGCAAAGGTATCGGCAAAGCCACGGCAGAACTACTGGCCGCAGAAGGACACCAAATCACTGTTTTTAGTAGAACTCCATATGAAGGACCTGCGCATACTATTGAATGGGAGGAATTTGATGTACTCACCGACTCATGGGACGACTTTATGCCGGAAAATATTGACGGTCTTATGTACAGTGTTGGATCCATCAACCTTAAACCCTTTCGAGGTTTAAAACCAGAAGTATTCGAAGCAGATTTTCAACTTCAAGTAATGGGTGCCATCAAAGCTTTACAGGCAGCCCAAAAGAATTTTAATAAAGACAGCATTGCCTCATGCGTTTTGTTCTCTACCGTTGCCGTGCAGCGCGGAATGCCGTTTCACGCCACAGTAAGCACATCTAAAGGCGCAATTGAGGGCTTGACACGCGCCATTGCCTCAGAATGGGCGCCGAAGGCACGCATCAACTGCATTGCGCCAAGCCTAACGGACACTCCTCTAGCCTCAAAACTACTGAGCACTTCGGAAAAGAAGGAGGCTATTGGGGCGAATAACCCAATGAAGCGGGTAGGTGAAGTCGGTGATATCGCTGAAATGGCAGCATTCCTACTGGGCGACAAAAGCAGTTGGATGACGGGTCAGATCGTTCATATCGACGGCGGACAGAGCGTACTTTAACCATGTGGAAGGAATCGTTTACAGCATTAGCATTAGACGGTCTTGAGCGTAGAGAACGTACCGGATTAATTAACGCTATTTCCGGTATACGCACAGCTTTTCTGGCGATATCTGGAACACAAGGCAACTGGAATGCTGGAGTCTTTACGAATATTACCCATGTAGGGGCGAATCCTGCATGCATGAGTATCTTATTCCGTCCGGATAATGGCAATAGACATTCCTTAACGAATTATAAGACGTACAAACGGATCACACTTGTGGCGCTTCCAGAGGCAGAAATGCGGCGTCTACATGATTGCAGTGCCTCTTACGATGAAGGGATTTTTGAATGGGAACATTTGGGTGGGCGCTGCGAAACCTTAGAGGGTTGGACGCACCCCATACCTACTGCTGCCTTGTGGGCAGTAGAATTGGAATTTGATGAGAGTTTTAAACTGAAGAACGATTGTGTCTATACCGTGGGGAGTGTTCAACAAGTTGGATTAGGTAAGACAGTAGTTCGTGAAGATCGCACATTACACTTTGATACGCCTCCCTTGCTGGCGCTCGGTCTGCAGCATTATTTTGTACCTGAATCGATAGCTCACATCCCCTATCCTGAAGTAAAACCAACTAAAAATGGCGACTAAACAACCCATTCATATTGTTTGGTTCAAACGCGATTTTAGATGGCACGATCATGCTCCCATTCGAAGCGCATTAACCGCAGGAGAACGGGTACTTTTTGTAGCGCTTTACGAACCATCGCTCTGGAGCGCAAAACCGTACGATCCGCGGCACGAACGGTTTATTTGGGATTCTATTAAAGACCTTAATGACGTTGCGGGTAAAGAAGTAGTCTATTTTCTAAAAGTTGAAGCAATAGATTTCTTCAAATTCTGCCTATCAACTTTTAATGTGAAGGCGGTCTACAGTCACCGAGAGACAGGCATAGACAAGACTTTTAAACGAGACAAAGCAGTTAAACGACTTTTAAAAAGCTACAACACATCATGGAATGAATGGGATTACGGAGGCGTAAAAAGAGGACTTAAGCACCGTAAAAACTGGCTTAAAGATTGGTACGACTATGTAGATGTTGCGCCGCTGCCTACTGATTTAGCTGCCGTATGTAAACAAGCGCTACCCAATATTTTTGATTCATGGCAACATACTAATAACTACGAACCCCATCCCTACTTTCAAAAAGGCGGCGCTCGACGGGCGGAACGTGTTTTGCATTCGTTCCTAACAGAACGTATTAAAGGTTATGCCCAAAGTATTTCAAAACCTTTAGCCAGTAGAAAAGGATGTAGTCGTATTTCTCCGCATCTGGCCTGGGGGAATCTTAGTATTCGTCAAATATGGCATATGGCAGAGGTCGTAGAGCTTGCGGGCAGTAAGCGAAACCAACGCGCATTTGTTGATCGTTTGCGTTGGCAGGCACACTTCATACAAAAATTTGAAAGCGCCTGTAGCTACGAATTCCACCCTATCAATAGAGCCTACGCGGCTGTAGATGCCTCAAAAGTTTGGGACGAAGAGAAATTCGAGGCATGGAAAAACGGCACCACCGGTGTACCGTTAGTTGATGCGTGTATGCGTTGTGTAGCTGCGACAGGCTATCTGAATTTTAGGATGCGTGCCATGGTTGTTAGCTTTTATAGTCAATACCTCTGGTTGCCTTGGGAGGCTGGAGCGCGTTACCTCGCCAGCACCTTTACAGATTTTGAACCGGGCATACACTATACTCAGTTTCAAATGCAAAGCGGCTACACCGGGGTAAATACCATCCGTATTTACAACCCTATTAAACAAAGCTATGATCAAGACGCAAAGGGTGAATTCATTAAGCAATGGCTGCCTGAGCTTAAGAACCTGCCTTTACCACATTTGCATGAGCCATGGGCCATTCCGCCGATGATGTGGGAAATGGAGCAATGGGATACAGGAGGCTATCCGAAGGCCCCAATTGTTGATCTTACCCGCGCGAGAAAATACGCAAGCGACCAACTCTACAGCATCAAAAAGACCAAAGCTTCTAAAAAGGAGGCTCAACTTATCTTAGAGAAACTGGTCAACCCGAACCCTAAAAGATCTTAAGCTTCCTCGACCAACCGGAACCCCTCTCCGTGAACGTTATCTATGCGAATGCGCTCATCAACTTTTAAATATTTACGGAGTTTCGCAACATAAACATCCATAGAACGTCCTGTAAAGTAGTTGTCCTCACGCCAGATTTTCAAGAGTGCCTTGCTGCGCGGCATCAATTGGTTCTTATGTTGAATGAGCATTTTTAATAGATCACTTTCTTTAGGACTCAATCGGACCAATTCCCCTTCACGAGTTAACTGACGGATTTTTGGCTCCAAAATGAAACTACCTATACTGAAGGTATCGGGCTCTTCATCCATTTCAGATACTTTTCGACCGATTATGGCCTGTATTTTATAAAGTAAAACATCGGTATCGAAAGGCTTCACTAAATAATCGTCGGCCCCTGCGCTATAGCCAGCGATAATATCTTCCTTTTGTCCTTTTGCGGTTAAAAAAATCAGCGGCTGACCATTATCGATTTCTTTTACCTCAGTGGCTAAGGTCAAACCATCCTTCTTTGGCATCATGATGTCGAAGATGCAGAGTTCATATGTGCCCTGTTTGTATGCACGCAAGCCCTGAACACCGTCGCGTTCAAGAGTGACCTCGTAATCGTTAAAATCCAGTGTGTCTTTGAGCATGTTGCCAAAGTTCACATCGTCTTCCACTAATAAGATTTGCTGCTTTTCCATAATTATGTTGTTTTTGGCAATACTAATGTAAAGGTGGTGCCGGCGTTAGGAGCACTATCTACTTGTATCGTTCCACCGTGTTTTTCTATGATATCTTTAACGAAGGAAAGACCTAAACCGTGCCCTTTCACATCATGAATGTTTCCTTTCGTTGCGCGATAAAACCGATCAAATACTTGTCGCTTAGTGATCTCATCCATTCCTATGCCTCGATCCTTGACCATAATTTTATATTCGTCGATACCTTGGTCCAATTTGACACTGATTTCAGGCGCATCAATACTGTATTTTATGGCATTATCTATAAGGTTGGTTAATGCGCTTTTAAATTGAATCAAATCTCCATTCATATCGTATTCGCCTACCTCGCAGCTTAAATCTATCCAGCCCTGTCGCTGTTCAGCTGTGAGCTTAAAATGCTCGACCGCTTCGCGTAAACAAGCTTCTAAATTCATGGGAGCTAATGTTAAGGTCAATTCCTCTTTATCCATCATGGACATTTGTAATACACTCTCCATCTGAGCATTCATTCGCTTATTCTCGCTCTTAATAATGCCCAGATACTGCTGCATTTGCTCTGCATTCATTTTCTCTCCATTACGTAACAAGGCATCCACAGCTAAACTGATGGTCGCTAGCGGAGTTTTGAATTCGTGCGACATATTGCTAATGAAATCACTTTTTACTGCAGCTAAGCGTTTTTGTTTACGCCCTTGACGCTGCACACTGAAAAATGCGAACAAAATGATCGTGGAGAATAGCAATGTCACAAAAAGATTGAGATAAACACGTGATGCTAAATAGAACTTACCCGAAGGGAAATACATCAGCAACTGTCGCGTAGGACCAAAAAAGCTCTCGGCTAAAACAAAGTTGTAAGCAACTTTATCCGTGGAAAAAGCATCACTGAGTAAACTGTTTAAATACCCATTCTCGACGATGGCCCATTTAGGTACGGTACGGATGCCATGAACGCGTAATTCGCTTTGCAATAAGCTGTCCATTTCTGATGATGAAATAAGCGTTTCCCATGGCAAAGAACTTTGAAAATCGTCAAGAAATCCAGAAATCATAGTAGTGTCCATACCGAATCCCGAACCATAAGGAACCGCACCTTGAGTAGCAGACCAACGTAAGGTTGTTGTTCCCATTGGTGTATTGATGGTTACGGTTGAGTCATTGGAAGTACTGCGTTTAAGTGCACCTGTACTCTTTCTTTTCACGAAAAGTCGCACCCGCTCGTTAATACTAGATGCAGTAGCGCTAACATCAGAATCAAACTGTTGTTTCTGTAATTCCAATTCGCCAGAAAGTAAATTCAATTGCAGCAATAAGGCACCAAGCACTGCCGCAGTAAGTACTGCCGTCAATGCATGTTTTCGAATTTTTCTAATGAATTGATTGAACATAGCACGAAAATAGAACTATCTAACGGGATGTATTAGAAGTTTAACGCGTCTTAACAGAAGAACGGATCAGAGCAACTGACCGATGAGGTCATCTACAGTCAACCCCTCACCTTTCGCTTTATAATTTATAACTACACGATGGCGCAGTACAGCAGGAGCGATTTGTTTCACATGTGCGGTGCTTGGCGTTCCTTCGCCTTTCATCATGGCCAATGCCTTTGCTGCAAAAACAAGATTCTGTGAGGCACGCGGTCCTGCGCCCCAAGAGAAATAGTTTTCCGCGATGCTACTGCCGCCTTCTTTACCTGGTCGCGTCATGCGTGCTAATGTCACAGCGTAATCTACTACTGCATCGGTTACCGGCATGGCACGTAGTGCAAACTGAAGGTCGAGCACTTCCTTCGAAGAAAGTACGGGGTTCACCTTTTTACTTTCTCCAATGGTTGTAGCACGCACTACTGCTCGTTCTTCATCGAAGGCCGGATAATCGACGTAAATATTAAATAAGAATCGGTCCAACTGCGCTTCTGGCAATGGATAAGTACCCTCTTGCTCTATTGGGTTTTGAGTAGCTAAAACAAAAAACGGCTTTGGCAAATTCATAGTTTCACCTGCAGCACTAACCTTTTTCTCTTGCATGGCCTCTAACAAGGCTGCTTGGGTTTTAGGAGGCGTACGATTGATCTCATCCGCCAGTACCACGTTAGAGAATATTGGTCCCTTATGGAAAGTGAATTCTCTTTGAGCATTCAATACCTCCGTACCTGTAATGTCAGAAGGCATTAAATCTGGAGTGAATTGGATGCGAGAAAAATCGAGACCAAGCGCCTCGCTCACAGATGTTATCAATAAGGTTTTTGCCAATCCTGGAACACCTACTAATAGACTATGACCTTGGCACAGAATAGACATTGTGATCAAATCAACCGCTTCTTCCTGCCCAATAATAACCTTACCTACTTCCGATTTAAAGGACTGAAGTTTACCAGGAGCACTCTCGAGAATCGATATAATTTCTTCGCTAGTCATTATTACTGTTCCAGGAATTTAATTCATCATCGCAATCGTAATAGCCTTCGTTGATTTTAACAAAAGTATCTGCTAATTTCTCTTCCTTCCACTCTTCAACCGTCTTTGCCTGTTTTTGTTGAAGGGCAAAACCTTTGATACGCGTGAAATCGAGGTCTAGATTTGCTCTATGTGGTTCGTAGTTCGCATCCAAACGAACAATACGAAATGCTTCTCGCTGATCCTCTGTCCTGTAGAATGATGCTGCGGAAATCTCATCTTCTGTAAGAGAACTAATTAAGCCGAACAGACCTCTGTCCAATTGGGATACTTCGAATTTATTATTTCCACTTTGGAAATTACTCATCTGACCACCATTGAATCGAGTTTGTTCATCATCACTAAAACGTCTAGAAGCTTCTTCGAATGTCATTTTACCATCGGCAATGGCTACACTAACACTGTCTAGGAAATTTTTCGCTTCCTGCAAGTTTTCTTGCGTAAGCTTCGGCTTTATAAGGATATGACGAAGATCCAATTCTTCACCGCGCTTCTCAAGCAACTGTACAATGTGATAACCAAACTCAGTTTTAAATGGATCGCTGATTTCTCCTTTGCGCAAATTAAATGCGACAGCCTCAAATTCCTTTACAAATACACCACGCTGAATGCCTTGGTATTCACCACCTTTCTTATTTGAACCTGGATCCTCACTGTAAAGAATAGCCATTGATGAAAAAGACGTACCATTTTCAATCCTGTCTTTAAGCTCTTCGAGTTTGGTGATGACTTCCTGCTCTGCTTCTTCAGATAACTCCGGATATTTAACAATTTGACTCAACTCTACTTCTGCGCTAATGAGCGGAATGCTGTCTTCTTGTAAGTTTTCATAGTATTCGCGAACCTCAGAAGGCGTAACCTCGATACCTTCAACAACCGTCATTTGCATTCGTTGTGCAGTCAGTTGCTCCTTAATGAGGGAACGCATATCCTCCTTTATTTCCACTACCGATTTTTCGTAGAAATCTTCCAGTTTCTTTTGATCACCCATTTGCATGATAAGCTGTTGAATTCTACGGTCCATATTGGCCTCAACCTCTTCTTCGCCTACAGAAATAGAATCAATAGCAGCATGATGAATAAGTAGCTTTTGAAATAATAACTCTTCAAAAACTTCACAATAAGTCACCGGTTTACCGAAGTTTTGACGGTTAAACACATCGTATTGCTCCTCGATATCACTTTTTAGAATGACATCGCCCCCTACAATGGCTGTAACTCCATCAACGGTTTGCGGTTGAGCACTCGCAAAAACGGCGAGTAGCGTGAATACGCTAGTGTATAATAAGTGTGCCTTCTTCAATTGCATGTTTTATAATATTTTCTTCTATCTGCTCGATAAGCGTCAGTCTACGCTTGTTCAACAGTACTTTCTTTATGCGCTCTTCTACATAAGGAAGCGGACTGTAACTGTCCTTAATGCGTAGGGCATTTACTTGTACAAAATACACCAATGCAGTGTCTTCACAGGTAAATCTCTTTCTTCTATTTAAATAGTTATACGGATTAGTCGATTCTAATGGAATTTCCTCGAGAAAATCCATCATTGGAATCCATACAGAATCGCCATAATTACTTTGTTTACTCACGAAGACTTCTGCCCAATCCAAATATTTATCTTGATAGCGGTCAGATAAAAACCATCGTTTTGCCTCTTTAGTTTTCTGCGCTTCGACAGGTGCTGCTGCATAAAAGGCTTGAATAATACTCTCTTTAAGCTCGAAATTATTCAAATTCTGCTCGTAGTAGGCTTTTATTTGATCAGTAGTAATGGTCGTGTCTAAATGCTGACGTACATAGACATCAATGTATGCGTGCTTCAGTAAGTCATTTCTGTACTGCGTAACCAACTCATCAAAATCCGCCAATTCGGTTTGTAAATTAAACTCCGCGGCCTCCACAAGTAACTCATTTTCGGCCCATTGACGAACCAATCGATTGACTAAAGAGATACTATCTGCTGCATCCATCTGTCCCGATTTGGGTAAATGATCAGCAATATCTTCTAAAAGAAGTTTTTTATTATTTAATTCCGCTAATACATCTTGTTCTAAATCTCCATTAGAGACGCAGGCAACAGATGCAAAAGCTATGAGTCCTATGAAGATTGGCTTCACCATTAACGCAATTCCTGAAATAGTGCGGATTTAGCATTTTCATTGACATTTACCTCAAATTTTGATTTTAAGGCATTAACCCACTCTTTCTCCAAAGCATCCTGGTAACTCGCAATTACCAGACCTTTGATTTCGTTCAAGGCCTTTGGCGCTGAAGGTATAAATTCATCAATCTGAACCACAACGAAGCTACCGTTATCAAGTTCAACAGGTCCAAAGACTCCAGACTCTTCCTGCCAAACTGCTTGAATTACTGAATTATCGTCTTGCTCGTAAGTCCCATTCTGAATTGCGACACTTAAGGCGTCTTCATTTTCCAATAGCTCCTGAACCTTTTCGACCTTATTTTTTGACGTCCATTTAGCAATTTTTCTAGCCAATTTTTCGTCTGTACTAACCCAATAGGTGGCACGTACACGGTCTTCCCAGCGGTAATCTTCCTTGATTAATTCATAATGGGCTGCAATACCAGCACTATCCTGTGCTGCTTTATTCCAAACCGCTTCTTGCGTTAAATCAAATAAGAGAATACCTTCTTTATACTCACGTACTAAGTTTCTGAAATCTGCATGCTTCTTTTCCAACTGACCGTCTTCATAAGCAATCAAACGATCATTGGAGTACGCATTGAAGAGCACTCGAAGAAATTCTACGCGAACCGCTTCACTACTCTGATTCTGGTTTTTTGACCAAAACTCCAATACTTCACTTTGGTAAATCTTTTCATTAGCAAAAGTGGCAACAACCCGATCACGAGATAACGTAGGAATTTCCCATGCTCCTGTTCCAAAAGCATTCTTATCCACTAAATTCATGGTTCTACCTAACCAACGCTCATCGATAGCGAAGTCGTATTCCGACTTTAAGCGCTTCATGAAACGGGTAGCACCTACTCTGCTCCTAACATCACGATTTACTTTCTTTTTAAGCTCAGACTTCAATTCATCAAAGGTCGGCAATGGCTTTTTCTCAATGAGTTGAATCACATGCCAACCGATACTGGTTTCCACAGGTGTCGAATATTCACCAGGTGCTTCAAGAGCAAAAGCTGCTGCTTCAAATGCAGGCATCATATTATTGATACCAAATTCAGGTAGTTCCCCCATGGCATCCTTTGTCTTGCGATCTTCACTAAACTCTAGCAACGAAATAAAGTCTTCGCCTCCCTCAAGTCGACTGTATATTTCATTGGCGCTACGTTCAGCACGCTGCTGCTCTTGTAAAGATGATTTCCCGTTCGATGCGAAGAAAATATGACGCACACGAACAATACCACTGGCGGAACGACGCTCGAGTAATTTCACTAGGTGATAGCCGTACTGACTTCTTACAGGCATGGATAACTCACCTACTTCCAATTCATATGCTGCCGATTCAAATGGATACACCATATTAAATACGGTGAAGAAACCTAAATCACCCCCATTTTTTGCGCTCCAAGTATCTGCGCTGGTTTCGCGAGCGGCATTTTCAAATTTTGTTTTTCCCGATAAAATTGACTTGCGTAATTCGACCAATTGCTTGTACGCCTTCAAGGTATCCGAAGGTAGCGCATTCGCTTCCAAAGCGATCATAATATGAGCTGCACGGACTTCCTCTTGCATTCTCGAAAAGGCCTGCTTAATTAGTTCTTCTTCAGCGCCTTGGTCACTTAAGTACGGTTTTGCTAATTGGGCACGATACCCACCGAACTCATTTTTAAAACCTGTAGCTGTATCGCGCTGCTGCGCATACGCCTCTGCTATTTTAAGTTTAAAGTTGACGTATAACTCTAGATATTGCTCGGGTGTTTGGGGATCTAACGCAGCCCCAACTCCCTTATTTTTTTCATAAACGGCCTTGAACTCTTCAGTAGTAATACTTTGGTTACCAACAGTAAACAATACCTCCTGTGCATTCAATTGTGCGCCCACAAAAACTAGGGCAATCCATATTAATTTTCTCATTGTTTTATCTTCTACTGTAATTAGGTGCTTCTCTAGTTATACTTACGTTATGTGGATGACTTTCTTGCATACCAGCCGCCGTAATTTGAATAAATCCAGCCGTTTCTTTTAAGGTAGGGATATCGTTGGAGCCACAGTATCCCATACCGGCGCGTAATCCACCAATGAATTGATACATCACCTCATTGACTTCACCTTTGTAGGGAACGCGACCTACGATTCCTTCTGGAACCAATTTCTTAACATCATCTTCAACATCCTGGAAATAGCGGTCTTTAGAACCGTCGGTCATCGCTTCGACACTTCCCATTCCTCTGTACGTCTTGTATTTTCTTCCTTCATAAATCACTGTTTCACCAGGACTTTCTTTGGTCCCAGCAAACATGGATCCCAACATCACACAGTCCGCACCGGCTGCTAGTGCCTTTACAATATCGCCCGTAAAGCGGATACCGCCATCAGCAATAACAGGTATTCTATTGTTAATGGCCTTTGCTACTTCCATAACGGCACTCAACTGTGGAAAACCAACACCCGCAACGATACGAGTGGTACAAATAGAACCTGGACCAATTCCCACCTTAACAGCATCCGCTCCGGCTTCCATCAAATACAATGCTGCCTCCGGAGTTGCGATGTTACCCACAACAACATCTAGATTTGGAAATTTTGCTTTGACGCGCTGTAAAGCTTCTACAACGCCTTTGGTATGGCCGTGCGCTGTATCAATGATTACAGCATCAACGCCACTCTCATTTAATGCCGTTACACGATCTACAACATCCTGTGTAACACCTACCGCTGCGGCAACGCGTAAACGACCGAATTGATCTTTATTTGCATTGGGTTTGATCTTAATTTTCGTGATATCACGATACGTAATAAGGCCGACGAGTTTATTCTGATCGTCAACGACGGGTAGTTTTTCGATTTTATGCTCTTGCAGCATAGACTCTGCTTCGTCCATGCTACCATTTGGCTTGGTCGTAATGAGGTTTTCTTTCGTCATTACCTCATAGATAAGACGATCATTGTCCTTTTCAAAACGCAAATCACGATTGGTGACTATACCAATGAGCTCTCGGTTTGCGTTAACCACAGGAATACCGCCAATGCGAAACTCTGCCATCATTGCGTTTGCTTCTCGAACCGTGGCATTTTTAGTAAGTGTAACTGGATCCAAAATCATCCCACTTTCAGCACGTTTCACCTTACGAACTTCAACAGCTTGTTGCTCAATGCTCATATTCTTATGAATTACACCGATACCCCCTTCCTGAGCAATGGCTATTGCCATGGCACTTTCGGTAACTGTATCCATTGCAGCACTTGCAATGGGAGTTTTCAACCCAATGTTCTTGGAGAAACGCGAAGATAAATCCACGTCACGCGGTAAAACTTCAGAGTAATTCGGTACTAAAAGTACGTCGTCGTAAGTAAGTCCTAGACCAAGGACTTTGTCGTTATTGTAAGCCATTGCAATTCCGATTTGAATTGCGCCCAAAATTAAGCAATTTCTACGAACTAAAGCGGGCGACTGATGGTCGCCCGCTTTAGTTTCATAATCTTTTAACAATTAGTTAAGTAAGGTGAAGGTTCCACGCTCCTCAACAGGCACGTCTTCTATACTCCTGTACTTAATGTAATAGGTATAAATTCCAATTGCCGCAGGGTCACCGTTAACTTTACCGTCCCAACTTTCATTGAGATCGTTGGTTCTAAATACTTCTTGTCCCCAACGATTCATGACGAATAAAGTGTAGCTATCTGGCCTTGCAAAAACACCTTGTGGCTTCCACTTTCTATTTTCAATAATGTCTGAATTTGGACTAAACGCACTAGGAACCCATAAACGCGCCTTGTGTACCGCGCACGATACGTTAGAACGTGCATTAAATTTCTCGCCAAATTCATCGCGCCAAGGAATGATGCCATCTTTAGCGATGGCTTTAATGTAGTAGCAGAATTTGCCTTTTGAGTTCGAATAAGGCTTAATGTCATCATTATAAACCGAATCTGTTGTGGTCGCTGCTAATGCAAAAGAAGAGCCTCCATCGATGGATCTGTAAATCTTATACTCCTCAACACCTGCGTCAAATTCTCTGTAATGTGTCCATGTAAGTGTATTCGACAGATTACCTATGGCCTCAACATCTAAAAGCATGTTTGTTCCCAGATTCGATAACGTATCTAGAGCACCACAAGAATCGCGAGAAGCAATACGGTAGAAATACTTTCTGTTCATTGGATCCGCCGTGTAGTCGATGAATTTCACTTCCCACGGCCCCAATGCTGGTTTCGCAACGTTACCAATAGTCAAATACGGTCCGATTTCAGCATCTGCACGCTGGATTTGATAGTCAATAACATCCGCATCCTTATCGATGTATGCGTAAAGATCGATACCGTTTTGAGACGTTACAGATGCTCTACCTAAATACAAAACTTTCGAGCCCTGCACTACCGCTGAACTGTTACAGATCTTGTTCGAAGTACTCGTTATAGTTCCTGTCGTATCCACTGCACGTACATAATAACAATAAGAATAACCGTTGATAATACCGTAGTGGTTAAACGTGGTATCCAACGTACCTCCTTTTAAGAGAACGCCTGAGATTACACCTCCTAGAGGGTCCGTAATGTCACAATATAAATTATACTCCTTCGGCTGTGTCTGTGTCCAGGTTTTGTAGGTATTCCAGCGTATTCGAGCGTAACCATCACAAGGATCTATACCTAAGAATAAATACATTGTACTTGAGGGGATAGTATTCCCAACACTACTTTGATTACCACAGCTATCAATGGCTGTAATAACGTATTCCTCACTTTCATTTTCAGCATTTGAAAGCTGATATATGTAAGGCATTGAGGTCGCATAATCTGAGGCTAAAATAGAATCTACAGGCTGCAAGAATCCTGAATTATCTCTTCTATAAATTCGGTAATAGACGACATCACTGTCAGAAGAAGCTTCCCACGACATGGCAGCTAGATTGCCTCCAGCGACTGTAACACTGTCAAAAACAATAGGCGCCGGCGGTGTTTTATCCGAGAAGAATCCGCTATCCGAAGAACTAACACATGACGCGCCATAGCGTACTTCATAATTCAACCACTCCCCACAAAAGGCAACGGTATCAGTCCAGGTAGTATCCATTGTGGTCCCCAATTGAGTCCAGTTTCCTGAACTTATCGGCGCTTCTACCCAAACATCATAAGAAGTAGAATCATTTCCACGCATCCAGGGATTCCAATCAATCTGTGCAATAGAAGAATTTGGAGGTGGAGGAAATGCTTGTAGACCTACACGAATGTTTTGCAGAACAGGTGAAGGATCCGATAAAAGTCCACAACCTCCGCCGACTTGAATGGTGTAGCCGTTTACGGCATTTGGATCCGCTCCAGTGTGCGTGTATGTCTGAGTTGCCCAATCGTAAATGGTATCAACCACAGAGGTATTCCCCAATGTGTCAATGTGATTTATGACATAAAAGTCCCAATTAAAGCCTGTATCAGGATTATTAACCCAGTCAAAAGTCACGCCATTATCATCTTGCTGGATACAAGTGTTTTCGACATTTGGCATACCAGGCATGTAGTTTTTGACCTTTATCACTACTTTCTTGTAAGCAAAACGATTAATTGGACACTGGTCATCCTGCATACGGAGGTAAAAGGAATATTCTGATTTTAACTGACCACATTGGTATTCTTGGTAGAATAGATGATCACAGGTAATATTCCAGTTAAATTGAGCATCGTTTAGACCCGGGTATGTGAAGACACCACCAGGGTTTAATGAGGTCAGTGTCGCACACGGAGGATTGAAAAGACAAGAATTCGCATTTCCATAATTCGCTGCAGAACTTAAGTTACCTCCGGAGGCACTAAACTGAATATCTTGAGAAGAACAATTCGGATTTGGGTAAGCATCCGATGCTGTGATTTTAAAACGAATCGTATCGCCTGGAAAAGCTTCTGTGTAGTAGTAAATCGTATCTCCCGCCGTGTTAGTAACAGGTGTCAATACTGTGGCATTCATCAGTGAGTTATCTGGAGTCAATGACATGTCAGGTGCCTCATCAACAAAAGCGGACGAACACAAGCCTGTTGGTGGTGTACATGCTAAAGTCACAATAGGAATATCGCGATATATTTCTCCTATCTTTTGGCCACAACGCCATTCTTCGATAACTACACAAGTTGCCCAAGAACCAGCGATATCTGAATTGAACGTAATTTCACCCGTTACCCCATCTATTGTAGCAGGTGTGGAGCTGGAGCCACTGGGGAGTGGGCTATTATAGGTATATCCGGAAGCAAAGTTAACTGAGTTACTTGCTGGGTTGGCAGAATAAGACGAGGCATCCCATGGGTATGACCAGTTGTAGTGCAGAGAATCCAAATCCGGATCGTAACCAAGGTTATTGTAAATAACATCTACCCCAGTACATGAAATCACCTGCGGGTCTTCAAGGAAGTTTGGTGAACTGTCATAACAAGATGGGTTTGCCGTAGTACCTGCCGAAAGTGCTGCTGTAGCACCCGGTGGAGTATAAGGATACATGACGGCTCGAAGAAGATAACTTGCTCCTCCTGGACTAACAACATTAGAAATACTTCCTGGACGACAACAGCTACTCCACGTAAAGTACCAACCTCCAGCTGGAGGTGTACCGGTTAGAGTAATGTCGCCGGAGCGGTAAACATATTTCTGCATCTTACCCGTTCCAGAGACCGCGCCAGAACATGATGTAGTTCCTGTGTAACACGAAGGGACAACATCCGTTGTGCTGATAAAAGCACACGAAATACTAACTCCGGCATTAGTTGCTAATGATTGCGCCGTGGTTGGAAGCGAAATACCAGCACACTCTCGGTAAAGAACCAACGTGAACTGATACTTACCATTTGGTTTACATTTCCATACAATCTCACCTCCCAAAAGGTGGGTGGCATGCCCTTGAAATGACAACAAGGAAAATATTGCAATGGCCAGAAAACGTTTAAATTTCATAATAGTCAGGTTGAACCTCGAAAATAGGGCATTTTTTAATGAGAAAAAAGCAATTGACTCAACTCCTTACCAACAATGAGTAAACGAGGTAAATGGTTGATTTTATTAGGCTTTAAGATCAATTCTACCGTTTAGATATCTTATTGAAGGAAATTGCGCGCTGGCGACTGCACTTATGACGACCTACTTCAAAGTCTCGTTTTGCAATATGCTTTGTTCCTCTCCCTTGAACCCGAGCGCGCCACATGCGCCATGATTTAGGCTTCATTTGATTGCGCATGAGTGCAATGGTTTCAGCTTCTGAAATACCAAATTGGGCAGTAATAGCATCAAAAGGTGTTCGATCTTCCCAAGCCATTTCGACTATACGATCTACTTCTCTTTCGGTAAGTTTTTTCACTACGGCAGAACCTTTCAATGTGTGCAATCGTTTTACAGTTTATGCATAAGAAACAACACCTGCCCGAAAAAGTTTGCGCCACGTGCGGAAGACCGTTCACATGGCGCAAAAAATGGGAGCGAGATTGGGAAAACGTAAAGTACTGCAGTAAGCGCTGCAGTAAAACGAAATTATCGGTATAGGTTTCTGGAAATAACTACTTTTTGAATTTCAGAGGTGCCCTCCCCAATGGTACACAGCTTACAATCACGATAGAATTTCTCTACAGGATAGTCCTTCGTATAGCCATAGCCGCCAAAGACCTGAACGGCTTCATTTGCAACTTCTGTAGAAATTTCAGACGCGTAGAGCTTTGCCATGGCACTTTCCTGTGTCATAGGTTTGCCCTCTTCCTTTAAGGCGCCCGCATGCCGGGTCATTAATTCGGCAGCGTAAACCTTGGTCGACATTTCAGCGAGCTTAAAACTCACCCCTTGAAATGAGCGAATTTTTTTGCCAAACTGAACCCTTTCATCTGCATATCCGATAGCTGCATCCATTGCTCCGCGTGCAATTCCAACGGAAAGTGCAGCAATCGAAATACGTCCACCGTCTAATATTTTCATGGATTGAATAAAGCCCTCTCCTACCTTACCTAAAACATTTTCTTTTGGAACGCGACAATCATCAAAAAATAAACAAGCCGTCTCGGAGGCGCGCATACCTAATTTATTTTCCTTTTGACCAGCGGTGAAACCTGGCGTGCTCTTTTCAACGACAAACGCTGTCATTCCGTGTGAATCGCCTTTTTCCCCTGTCCGTGCAATGACCACAGCAATCTCAGAACTAATCGCATGTGTAATCCAATTCTTAGAACCATTCAATACGTAATGATCTCCGTCTAAAACGGCAGTGGTATCCATACCTCCTGCATCAGAACCTGTACCGGTTTCGGTAAGCCCCCAGGCACCTATCCATTCGGCCGTAGCCAATTTAGGCAACCATTTCTTCTTTTGTTCTTCCGTTCCAAACTGTAATATATGGCCGGTACAAAGGGAATTGTGGGCAGCAACGGATAGCCCAATTGAACCACAAACTTGTGCGATTTCATCTATTATAGTAATGTATTCCTGGTAACCGAGACCAGCACCACCATACGCTTCAGGAACTAACACGCCCATGAAGCCCAACGCACCCATTTCCTTAAACAAGGGAACAGGAAAGTGTTGACTTTCGTCCCACTCCATGACATGTGGTCGTATGTTTTTCTCTGCAAAATCTTTGGCCGATTGACGCACCATTTCCAGCATTTCCTGGCGCTCATCACTGAGTTGAATTCTCATAAAATTGGTTTCTGTTGATAGGTTTGGTAAGATAACAAAGAAGCCCGCGTGGTGTTTGCGGGCTTCAATATTTTTTAATCCGATTCGATTTTGACTAGCTATCTTTTAACAACTTCTTGTATTTGAATCGAGTAGGTTCTGTACGCCCTAATCGTTTCAATTTATTTTCTTCATATTCACTGAAACTACCTTCAAAAGAGTATACCTCTGAATCACCTTCAAACGCTAAAATATGCGTACAAACACGATCTAAGAACCAGCGGTCGTGCGAAATAATTACTGCACACCCTGCAAAATTTTCGAGCGCCTCTTCTAATGCTCTTAACGTGTTCACATCCAAGTCATTAGTAGGCTCATCTAAAAGTAACACATTACCTCCTTCTTTAAGCGCCATAGCCAGGTGAAGGCGGTTGCGTTCACCTCCAGAGAGCACCCCAACTTTTTTGCTTTGATCGCCGCCGGCAAAATTGAATCGGCTCAAATAGGAACGCGCATTTACGCGTTGCCCTCCCAGCAGTACTTCCTCTGTTCCCTCTCCTACCACCTCGAAGATGGTTTTATTAGAATCTAGTTTTTCATGACTTTGATCGACATAAGAAATCTGAACAGTTTCTCCTACATCGAAAGCACCTGCATCAGGCTGTAACTGGTCCATGATCATTTTAAAGATCGTGGTTTTACCTGCACCGTTTGGACCGATAATTCCAACAATCCCTGCAGGCGGCAATGAGAAATTCAAATCGTCATAAAGCAATTTCTCGCCAAATCCCTTTTTCACATTTTTCGCATCAATGACATTGGTACCTAATCTGGGCCCTGCCGGGATAAAGATTTCAAGCTTGCTTTCTTTCTCTTTCTGCTCCTGAGACAACATGCTTTCGTAGTTGTTCAAACGTGCTTTGCTCTTGCTTTGACGTCCTTTTGGGTTCATGCGCACCCACTCGAGCTCGCGCTCTAAGGTTTTACGGCGTTTTGAAGCTTGCTTCTCTTCTTGCGCCATACGTTTAGTTTTCTGATCGAGCCAAGAGCTGTAATTCCCCTTCCAAGGAATCCCTCTCCGCGGTCCAATTCTAAAATCCATCCAGCTACATTGTCTAGGAAATAACGGTCGTGCGTTACCGCAATAACTGTCCCTTTGTATTGTTGCAAGTGCTGCTCCAACCACAAAATACTCTCTGCATCTAAATGGTTGGTAGGCTCATCCAATAAAAGTACGTCGGGTTGTTGTAACAAAAGACGGCAGAGTGCTACGCGGCGGGCTTCCCCTCCTGAGAGATGGTCTACTAATTGGTCCGATGGCGGACAATTCAACGCATCCATAGCGCGATTCAACATGGTCTCTAATTCCCATGCATTCGTCGCATCAATCTGATCCTGAAGGACCGCTTGACGGGCCATCAGCTGCTCCATCTTGTCTGGGTTTTCGTAGACCTCAGGCAAACCAAACTGATCATTGATGCTGTTGTATTCATCTAAAACAGCTACCGTCTCAGCCGCGCCTTCTTTGACGATATCTAAAACAGTCTTGCCGTTTTCTAACCGAGGCTCTTGCTCTAAATATCCAACGGTATAGCCGTGTGCAAAAACTACATCACCTTGGTAGCTTTTTTCTACGCCAGCAATAATCTTTAAAAGTGTCGATTTACCAGAGCCATTTAAACCTAAGATTCCTATTTTGGCTCCATAGAAGAAAGAAAGATAAATATCCTTCAAAATAGCTTTGTTGTTGTGAGGAAGGACTTTGCTCACTTTGGACATCGAAAAAATGACCTTCTGACCGTCGTCTGACATGTATAAACGAATTTCTAATTTAATACTGATTCTTGTTGCGTTGTTTGCTTTTAACGGCACTACGCTAACTGCTCAAAGTTACATATTGAAAGGGACTGTAGTAGATAGAGATTCAACTTTTGCACTGCCTAATTCACATGTGGTCAATAATAGGACCTTCATGGGTACTGTTTCGAACGGAATAGGTTACTTCGAGATTCCAGTTGCTGATGGCGATACCCTAGTTTTATCTAACATCGGATACCAATTTAAATACATCCCCATAGATAGCGTACTATGTGCCGCACTTGCTGCAGGCGAAGAGCAAGTGCTTAAACTTATTCCTAGAAATTACTTGTTAGATGAAGTAAGTATTTACGCGATCACCTCAAACAATCCTCGCACCATGCCGCAGCGTAGCCCTCGCGTTCCATCAAACGCGGATATCCGGATACCTGAAGCAGTTGCACCCACGCTCGCAAACCCTTTAGACTTTTTGTATTACAGCTTTGGGAAGCGACCACAGCAATTGGCCGCATTAAGAAAATTGCAGCAGGAAGATTACTACCGCAGAAAGTTAGAGGAGGGAAATAATCGGACCATTTTGGAAGATTTAACCGGAATTCCGAAAGAAGAAATGGAGGCATTCATGTTCTATTGCAAATATTCGGAAACGCAGATACGGACCTTCAACGATTACCAATTCCTTGTTTCACTACTTCTTTGTTACGAAGAATACGAAAGAGAAAAGGCCCGATTAGAAACCGAAGAGTCCCTGAAACGTTAACTTAATGGATCGTAAATTTTACCTTGAGAAGAATCGCGAGCTCTGGAATCATTGGGCAAGTCTGCACCCACAATCCGCTTTCTACAATAACGCATCGTTCATAGAGCACCAGCAATCGCTCCACTCTATTGAACGGAATGTATTGCCCAATTTAAAAGGTAAAAGCGTATTGCACCTGCAATGTCACTTTGGACAGGATACCATCAGCCTAGCAACCTTAGGTGCAACCCGCGTTGTAGGTCTTGATTTTAGCCCAGAAGCGATCAGGCAAGCGGAAAAGTTAAATTCAGCGTGCGGCACTCAGGTCACCTTTGTTGAATCCGATGTTTTACAAATACTTCCCCATTTAGAGAACACCTTTGATGTCGTCTATGCATCTTATGGTGTTGTTGGATGGCATCCTTCGGCTAAAGCTTGGATGGATGCGGCATTTTCCTATTTAAAGCCGGGTGGATCACTCGTTCTTGTAGATTTCCATCCCGTATTGTGGATCCTTGATGAGGAATTTAAGGAGATTAAATATCCGTATTTCAATACTGGAGTCATTATTGAAGATAGCGCAGGTAGTTATGCAGCCCCGGAAGCAGATCAGATGGTAAATTATACCTGGAACCACAGTATCAGTGACCTCATCTTACCCATCGCAGATCACCCGGAGCGTTCCTTGACCTTCTTCGGTGAAAGTGATTGGAGTCCTTATGCCCTATTCGAGTACACCGAAAAAGCACCCGGCCAATTCCAAATTAAAGGAAAGGAAGGCTTTTTCCCGCTTGTCTATGCCATACGTGCTAGAAAGGAAATCATTTAATTCGCTTAATGAACTCGATCCGTCGTGTAGATTTTAAACCATGAAAGTACCCGCTCCACTGCGAACCAGAACCTCGTTCGATCTAAAATAGGATTGAGCCATGGCGTGTATGTGCAATACGAGCGCGTTTCAGGTTTCGTATGGTGTCTTGCATGATCTTGTGGACGCTGAAGTACTTTTATTTGCTGCAACCAATGTATGAGTCTAGGCTTTTCGTCTGGAAACTTATGCGCCCATTGGTGTACAATATTTGCATTTGCCCCTAAAATCGCAATGAACCACCATTGCCAGGTTACCGAACCTTTAATAAAATAAACGGCCAACAGCATCACGGTAACTCCAGCCCAACCCGATTTACACAAATACCAATAACTTCTGGTAATCATCTTTCTTGGATTTGCGTGGTGCCAAGTATTGATTTCTATTATTGCCTTTCCTACAATGGGCATATCTTCCCGACCATAACGATCCATCCACCAATGCACAAGGCCGGTTAAAAAGTCCAATAACAAATACAACAGCAAAACTTCGACTAATACGCTCACATATTCCATAATCTATTTGTTTTTCAAAACTTATATGATTCATCGATGTCCGTAACACCTTTAAAATCTCACAAATAAGTACGGGAACAGCGTATCCTGCCGCAAACTAAAGTCCGAAGCTCTAATAATCTCGATAACGAGATTGTTAGAGGCAACCAATGAGTGAATATCAATTTTATAGTACTTTGTATTGCATAGTACCTATTTAAACATATATCTTTGTCGAAAGATTAATGATCAATGAAAAAACATCTTCTACACCTCGCTCTTATTGTATGTGCGACAGGAGCGTTTGGCCAAACAAAAGGATTGGCAGATGAACTCTATGAAGAATATGAACCTAAGCCTTACGTTGCTGGCTTCAGTTTTGGTGGGTCATTACTCAGTGTACTGCCTTTAGATATTGATTTTACTAATGGTGATTTCGAACGCACCCTTAACGGTGAGATCAAGCGGGTACAATGGTTGCGAATTTCAGATGAGCGATACATTAAAGAAGTGACTGGCCAATGGGAAAAATTCCTCAATAGAGCTCGCTACAAAAAAGTTCCAATTAAAGATGATGATGGCCAGGACCATTACCTATTCATACGAGGAAGCCGAACCCGATTTGACGAAGCTCACTTCTTAATTCGCGAAGATTCAAGCACCATATTACTCACCTTTTATGGTGATTTCACATTGACAAAGACTTTAGATGAAGATTGAAAACACAAAAGCACAGATGCGTAAAGGCGTCTTAGAATATTGCATTCTTGGCATACTAAGTAAGGATGATGCCTACGCCTCAGACATTATTGAGCGGCTAAAAAGTGCTGAGCTCATCGTTGTAGAAGGAACCCTATACCCTTTGTTAACGCGACTGAAAAATGCAGGTCTGCTTGAATATCGTTGGGAAGAAAGCAACGCTGGTCCCCCACGCAAATACTACAGCCTCAGCGCACAAGGACGCGCTTTCCTATTCGAACTAAAGAGAACCTGGGAAAACTTGAATAACGCCGTTGAACAACTTACTTCTACCCCATCATGAATAAAACAATAAACATCAACCTTGCAGGCATCATCTTCCATCTCGATGAAGTGGCCTTTGAAAAGTTCAAAACCTACCTGTCCAATGTCAAAACCGCTTTGGGTAAAGAGGAAAGCGGCGAAGAAATTATTGCAGATGTAGAGGCGCGCATTGCCGAAATCTTCCACCTACGTATGAAGGAAAATGGCAGCCAAGTCGTGGACCTATCTGATGTTGAGTTCATCATCGAGACATTAGGACAACCTGAAGCATTCGTGGATGAATCTAAAAATGAAGAACCTACGTCAAGCAGCAAAGAAACCCGACGATTCTTCAGAAACCCGGATGAAAAACTGATTGGCGGGGTTTGCAGCGGTATCGGTGCCTATTTTGACATCGATCCAGTCTGGATTCGAGTACTGTTTTTAATATTACTCTTTTTCACGGGTATCGGGTTCATCGCATATGTCATTCTTTGGGCCGCCATACCAGAGGCCAAAACAACAGCTCAAAAACTCCAAATGCGCGGAGAGGCAGTTAATCTGAATAATATTGAAAAGCTTTTTACAAAAGTTGAAGATTACACCTCCTCTGCGAATATCAAATCGGGAGTCAACAGTTTTGTTTCTTTTGTTGTAAACGGCATTGGTTCCATTTTTTCCTTCATTTTTAAATGTATTGGTGTCTTGCTAGCCATTGTAGGAGCATTTATCGCTTTTACCCTCATTGTTGCGTTGCTTGGGATTTTTGGTAGTACGTGGAATTTAGAGGGATTCAACTATATCAGCCTTAACGGATACATCTATGGTCTTGACGGCGCGCAAGCCATCTTTGGTGGCGGATGGCGATTGCTCGCATTACGAGTGGGTACATTACTCACACTATTACTGCCTTTGTTTGCAATGGTGGTTTTCCTCGCTAAAATATTTGGAAGAGAATTGACCAATTCTAAAGTCCTTTCCTTCTCAGGTATTGCCAGTTTCATCGTTGGATTGATCCTCATTTTCATTAGCGTCGGTTCGCTCATTACAGACTTTAAAGAGCGCTCAACCGAAACCGATCAAATCACTTTAACGGGTATGAGTTTTGATATCACTGCAGATATTCTTGAAGACAATCAAGGGTTTTTCTTTGATGTAGAAGATGCGTTACTGCATATTGAAAATGTCAGGTTCAATATACAGGCGACCACGTCCTCCACTGCCAGTCTTGAATTAAAACATGCTGCTAGTGGTCGTAACCATTCGGAAGCCCGTCAGCGTGCACAGTCATTTGACTACCCTACCGCACAAATAGGAGAAGAACTGCGACTAAGCGAATACTTCACAGTGCCGAAAGAATCGTTGTACAGAGGACAAGATTTGAAAGTAACGCTGCGTTTACCTATTGGTGCGACAGTCTACCTAGATGAGAGCATTGAAAACATCATGTACGACATTCGCAATGTACAAGACATGTACGACGGTGATATGCTGGGACACCTTTGGGAAATGACGCCAGAGGGTTTATCCTGCACCGACTGTACAACTATTGAATACTATGATGCTAAAGAGATAGAAGAATCCATTGAAGATAATCTCGACGAAATGGAGGAGTCTATTGAAAGAAAACTAGAAGAGCTGGAGCTAGAGTTAAAGAAACTAAAAGACCGGTAGGCCCGTACCCTGGCCTAATTCTAAACGTAAACCCTCGCTTTTAGCGGGGGTTTCATTTTTACTGCATCGCGTACAACGATCCTAAAACAAAAAAGAATACCGAAAGCACCACAATAACCCAGATACTCAAAGGATTACGGACATCACCGGATGCTGTTAAACGGGCAAAAAGTGTGCTAAGAACGAACCAAGCAAGGTAATTTTCCATGGGTACTGCGACCGCCTCCCATTGCCAATAGGTCAGTTCAATCGCAACAGGCTCAATCAAGACATCCATTGCGGTCATGGCTAATCCCGTGAGAATGCTGCGTATCCAAACACTTTGGAATCGTACCCCGGTAAGGTCATAAAACGAGCGTATCAATACCCACCATAAAATACCTATCATGAAGGGCGTCCCCATAATCCCTGGACCTAGGGCTGTTCCATAAGAATAGGCACCAAAAGGAAATCCGGTATTAGTACCAATCAATTCAATGATAAAACCAAGGAATATGGGTAGGTAATAAGCCCATTTAACGGTCTGCTGCTCTGAAGCGTATAAATACAAGCCAGCAAGCAGAAGCAGGTTTAATGGGGTAAGAACAACTAATTGACCACGCCATTCGCCTCCTAGTAAAAACAGGCCTACCACATGGAATATCACTAAAATCCAACCCGCGTAAGATTTAATCAACTCTTTGATTTTCAACATATTATTCATCTTCAATCAGCCATTCCGACGCGATTTTTCCGCTGAGTAAGCAAAGCGGAACACCACCGCCAGGATGCGCCGAACCGCCACAAAAATACAACCCTTTGATGGAGTTACTTTTATTCGAATGGCGCAAAAATGCTGCCATGCGGTCGTTCGAGCTGGTCCCGTAGAGTGCGCCTCCAACGCTCGAAGTCCGTTGCTCTATATCCTGCGGACGCAGTACTTCTTCCATCTCTATAAGCGGTTCAATGGATGTCCCTAAGACTTTAGAGATTCGTACTAAAACCTTTTCACGCACTAGCGGCACAATCTCGTCCCAATCTTGCCCTTGATCATATGGCGTGTTAACCATAACAAACCAAGAATCTTTATCCTTTGGTGCATCTTCAGGTTCTAGTCGGTTCGAAATATGTATATATACGGTAGGATCTTCCCAAAATGGACCATTGGACTGAATGTGCTCAAATTCCTTTTCGTAATCATCACTGAACAAAATATTGTGTAAATCTAGTTCTGGGAATTGGGTAGATAGCCCCCAGTAGAAAATAAGTGCACTAGAACTGGGCTCTTGTTCCAGAGTCTTTTTAGGACGCTTTACTTTTTCTGGCATAAGGTACTTATAGGCGTGCTTCACATCGGTGTTGCATACCAATTGGTCAACTGCCCAATTCTTTCCTCCCGCGACTAATCCTGTGATAGAATTCTGCGCTATGATAAACTCCTCTACCCTAGTACCTAATTCAAAACGAACGCCTAAATCTTGCGCTAAACGTGTTAAGCTTTGTGAAATTTCGTGCATGCCTCCTACTGGAAAATGTGTACCCAAACTGTGCTCCAAATGCGTTATCATCTGCATAATACCTGGGGTTTGGTATGGTGATGATCCATTATAAGTGGCGTATCTATTGAACAATTGAACCAATTTCGGTGCCTTAAATACCTTCTCGTTTTCTTCGTGTAACGTTGAAAACAAACCCAGTTTTGGAATCTCTGCGAGGACTTTAACAACAGCAGGTGTCAAAAAGGTACTGGCTCGATGCAAACTTTTTTCCAGAAAAAAGGGTGCTGTTAAATCATACTTAACTCGAGCTTGATCAAAATAATCCCGCAATTTCTCCCCCTCAGTGGCACCAAAAACCGAAGCCACTTCAGCTTCATTTTTGTCTAGGGAGGGATACATCGTAAGTTTCGTTCCATCGTCCCATAAATAGCGACACACTTCATCATGTGTATGATAGTTGAAATACTCACGAGGGTTTTTTCCCGCCAATTCAAACAATTCATCCACTAAATGGGGCAGCGTGAATAACGAAGGTCCCATATCAAAGCGAAAACCCTTCTGTTCAAATGCTGTTACTTTTCCGCCTGTGTACGAATTCTGTTCAAACACGATGACCTTCTTTCCTGCGACAGCCAAGCGAATTGCGGAACTGAGTCCTGCAATTCCTGCTCCAACGACTGCGACTGTACTAGAAGATGTAGACATGGGTTATTTTCTTTAGGGTATTAAGTAAACAAGCCCGGGCTGATTTTGTTGTTTTTTCGTGGAAAAGAAACTTTATACCTATGCCCTGGCCTTTATAGGTGCAATCGTAGTGCTCAGCGTTGTATGGCCTTACGAACACAAACTTATAGATTGGCGAGCACCTGCAGATTATTCCGTCCTAGAAAGTGACGAGATTTTCTTTAACAATACGCGCATCTATAAATACCGCACAGACGAAAGGGTCGAACTTACAACGCAAGGGTTCAAAACACACCGCTCCTTAAAATGTCTAAGAGATACGACAGTGCCTTTTCTAAATTTTTCAATCGTTAATAATTGGCGTGCAGATCAAGCCTATATTGTCGCCGAACCGAGCGCTAGAAAATTTTTCCGAGACACTGTTACCGTTCGCGTAGATACTAACGAGGTAAAAATCTACCTCGACAAAATGGACTTTGAACAGCATTACCAATTGGCCGCCCTACTTTTTCAAAACGCCTTTGACTACAACCGTGCCTTCATAATTCAAGGACAGGATTCCTTGCTACTTTATGGCACACAAGGCAATGAAAAAGCAAACTTCGAAGTGCTTAAGGACTACTTCAGGCTCGTAGGCAGATTCCAATAATCACTTCTTATTTCGCTCAGCTGCCCGAATGCTTAGAAGTTGAACAACCAGTGCAAAACCGACAGAACTATACACATACGGCTTCGGGATTTCTACGTGAGCGCTCTCCGCTATAAGTACCGTCCCTATCATTATTAGAAAAGCCAATGCTAGGATTTGTAAACTCATGTGGCGTTCGATAAATTCTGCGATCGGTTTTGCAAATACCAACATGATCACCATTGAGATGATGACAGCAATGATCATAATGACCAATTCGTGGGTCATTCCGATAGCTGTCAAAACGCTGTCAAAACTAAAGACAATGTCAAGTAAACCTATTTGAATAATCACTCCCAATAGGGACTTAGGTTTCTTTCCATTCGCGCCATGCCCCTTTCCTTCCGTTTTTTTTACAATCTCCGTAGAAGACTTCGCTAGCAAAAAAACACCTCCGATAAAGAGAATTGCATCTCTACCGGATACAGGGTGATCGCCAATACTAAAAATTGGTGCAGTTAATCCGATGAGCCATGTTATCCCGAATAACATCAATACTCGAAATCCTAGCGCGAGCCCTAAACCTAGTCGTCTCGCGAGTGGTTGTTGAGAGGATTCCAGATCATTAGAAATCAAGGAAATAAAAATAATATTATCTATTCCAAGGACAATTTCTAGAAAAGTCAAGGTAAGTAATGACAATAATCCTTCTGGGCTAAAGAGAACCTCCATGGTACGTGCTACGGTTAGATTTTAGCTAAAGATAAATCTTTGACACTTCGCCTAAATCTTAAAAGAATGAAATTTATTAAAGACGATTCTTGCGGGTCGCCTCAAATTTTTCATAAAAATATAAGGTCCCTAAAATCAGTAACATCCCATAGAAGATATCTTCAAAGGGTATAGTACCTATGCGAATACCTAGGTTCTCACTATTATTATACCACACTACCTGCGTCTCTAGAAATGAGCCTGTTAGAATCCCGTTTTTAATAAAAAATGGGATTAGAGCAAGCGGATAGCATTCATAAAAACGAGGTAACCAGCTGCATTTAGCAATCCAACTTACATACATTAATGCAATTCCCAACAAAATAAAAGTGGACGCAGTATAGAACTTATCATAGGAAATGATTCCTACAGCCAGTGAGAATGGAATGAGTAATTGAGAAATTTTACCCGCCAATTTCGGAGTGATTATTCCCTTTGGAAAAAACAGCTCCAAACACTTGTAAATGAAAATACAAGAGAATGGCACAGTGATAAAAAAGAGGTATTCACCGAGCGGCAAGCCGAAAAGAAAGATGCCACTTAAATATGCCGGGGTAAAACCCCACACACCTAATTCAGTAAACCATATATCCCAAACTAAAAAGAAACCACTAACGATGAGCATGGCTTTAGCAAGGGAACCAAAGGTCTTATAGTAGGCTATCCTTGACTCAAAACTGCGCAGCAAGGGAACACTTAGCGTTCCTAGATTAAGCAACAGATATAGCCATTTCGTTTCTAACACTAAGAATTACGTTTATGCACGTAAAGCACGTACTTGTTTAATGTATTTGGGATGTACCCAAAGCATGCCAAAGTTCTCTCCATCCTCTTTTCCTAAATGCCTGTGGTGCATTTTGTGGGCCAGTCGAATGGCTTCAAGATACGTTGATTTCGTTTGTTTGAATATAGGAATGCGTTGATGAATAAATAATTCGTGCACCATGGCATAGGCAAATCCGTAAAGCGCAATACCTGCGCCTATGGCAACGCTGATACCAGTTCCGTACATAAGCCCGAGCATGATGCAGAGCCATGAGGGTATTGCGAAAATGAGAAAGAACGTATCGTTCTTTTCCAGTGCCCCCGGAGTCTTTGTATGATGATCATCGTGTAAGAACCACAAGAATCCATGCATCAGGTACTTATGTGCACCCCAAGCCACACCCTCCATACTAAAGAAGGTCAGTAACATCACGAAAAATTCAAGCATTGTCATTTTACTACTGATTTTAAAAAGGATAAACTTTCTTCTACGTGGTCAGTAGCACGTAAAAGACTCTTAAAGATATAAACTACACGGTGGTTTTCATCCGTCACATAGGTGATTCTGTTCGCCACGGTATTAAATAACAATCCTGGCGCACCAAAGGACTTTCGCACCTTGTGCCCTGGGTCACTGAGTATAGGGTATGTCAAATTATATTTATCCGCAAATCCTCTGTGCGATGCAACAGAAGCATCATTTATTCCGATGACCTGTGCGCCAGCAGCTTGAAATTCACTTTCGTAATTTCTAAAATCGCAGGCTTGCGCTGTACAACCTGGTGTATGGTCCTTTGGATAAAAAAAGATAACCAGCGGCTGACCCTGAAAATCAGTGGTACTTAGAGGCTGGTTGTTTTGATCAAATAGTGTAAAAGCAGGCAACGCATCACCTACATTAATTGGGTTATTGGGCATGATTAGGGGGTATTCGTTGCTGTTAAAACGAAAGGAATGAGATTTTGTTCGCTATAACTACCTAAGTAATTTCCACTCAAAATTCTCAAACCGACGCAATTCTACCCATCTATTTTGGCTGTCTTGTGTAAAATCAAATCCAAGAAGAATACCGCGCATAGGACCCCCTCCGTATAAGTGTCGTTGAATATGATAATCTGCAATGTCATAACCTCTGATGGCATACTGATTGGGTTCAGTTCCGAAATGTGATCTAAAGGCTTCAACGAATAACAAAGTATTGAGATCTTCGTACGATAAATAGGAGGACATTGCACAAATCACCTCCGATTCTCGTGTAAAATTATCATTAGTAATTCCACTATTGAAAAGCTGGTATTCGGTGGCAAATAAAGAATATGATACCGATCCTGATCTCAAATTACGGAGCACATCCAGCATAAAGGCGGGATCATTGTCATAGATAATAAGCTCGTAATGTAGCGTACTGTCCAGCTGGGCTAATGCTTCGTTTGAAGACCACTGATCGTCGTTAGTAATCAATCTTTTATTTGGGTTTTTAAACCCGTCGTAAAATATCTCGCATTTATTGGAAAGGCCTTTTGTAACAATCAGCGGAACGCTTTTCGTGCTTAATGAATCTCTTTCATTGACCAATTCTAGCAGCATTTGATAAAAGCTGTCTTCAGACACCACAGTATTGTATACTCCTAATCCTTGAATTGCTGGGCTTTTACTCATCAAATTCACTGATTTTCCAGCAACACCATAGTCAGCGATTTGCTGGACACGTTTTGAATAAAGCGGTCCTAATAAAAGATCATAGTTGTCGAGATTTAGAGAGTCTAAAGCATTCTTTAACGAATCGCGCTGATTGTGTGAATCGATGAATTCGATATTAACTGAAAATGAACTGTCGCTATGCAAAGAAGCGGCAAATTCCATACCCATGCGTAAGCTCATTGCCACTGGACTGCGCTTGGATAGTGCCGTTTCATTGATGTAGTCCATGTGAAAAAAGGGTAGAATCCCGAGTATTTCTAAACTCGTTCTAGCGCTGTCTAATCCTGATACCAATAGTGTGTCCGATGTTGGAGCTGGTTGCGGTACGACCGTATCCACCGTTGCTTGAAGTAAGGCAATATCATTTACCGGCCTAACCAACCTTAACCCACGTTTCCAATTCGTTCGCGCATCAGGATTCAGGCGATAAAAAGAGGCCATATCAGGAAAACCCCACTCCTGTGCCAAATCTTCAGGCGTATCTCCACGTCGCACCTTATACATGTCAAACGTGGCTTCACTTCGCGCTGTATCTTGAATAATTGCAACAGAATCAGCTGTATTTACGAGCCTAGAATCCTTTTGCTCGGGCATTGGCACGATCAACACATCGTCTATAGAAAGTCTAGTACCGGCAATTTGAGGGTTCGCTTCAAGAAGCGCATTTACTGTTATACCGTACTGTTTCGAAAGCGAATACAGTGTATTCCCTTTTACTACCACATGTTCAGTGACCGATTGCGCACTAAGCGATGTAGTAAGAGCGAAAAAGCAAAGAAAAAGTAACTGTTTTATTCCCATTCAATCGTGGCTGGTGGTTTCGAGCTTATATCATATACAACGCGGTTTACCCCCTTAACCTTATTAATTATTTGATTACTCACTTTCGCAAGAAACTCGTAAGGTAGGTGCACCCAGTCTGCAGTCATTCCATCTGTACTTTCTACAGCACGTAACGCAACTACCTTTTCATACGTGCGTTCGTCACCCATTACTCCAACAGAATTCACTGGAAGTAATATACTGCCTGCCTGCCATACTTTATCGTAAAGACCTTCGTCCTTCAATCCTTGAATGAAGATGTAATCGACCTCTTGTAAAATCGCAACTTTTTCAGCAGTGATATCACCTAAGATACGAATAGCTAGTCCAGGCCCCGGAAATGGATGACGTCCTAAAAGGTCCGCTGCCATGTCCATTGATGCGCCTACACGACGTACCTCATCCTTGAATAAAGTCTTCAGTGGCTCAACCACTTTGAGCTTCATGAAATCCGGTAGACCGCCCACGTTATGATGACTTTTTATGGTTGCAGAAGGTCCATTTACGCTGATACTTTCGATGATATCTGGGTAGATTGTTCCCTGTGCCAACCATGTGACATCTTCGATTAAATGTGCTTCTTGATCAAATACTTCAATAAATACTCGGCCGATCGCTTTGCGCTTTGCTTCCGGTTCATCTATTCCTGCAAGCGCAGAAAGGAATTGGTTCGATGCGTCCACACCTTTAACATTTAATCCCATTCCTTCGTACTGCTCGAGCACATCGGTGAATTCATTCTTGCGTAATAAGCCGTTATTGACGAAGATGCAATATAGATTTTTACCTATCGCCTTGTGCAATAACATGGCAGCAACCGAACTATCCACACCACCGCTCAAACCCAGAACCACCTTATCATTCCCCAGTTGCTCTTTGAGAGCGGCAACCGTTTCATCTACAAAATGTGCGGGTGTCCAGTCTCCCACTACCCCAACGATTTCGTAAAGAAAGTTTTTTAATAGCTGCGTACCGTCTGTGCTGTGATATACTTCAGGGTGGAATTGAATTCCGTAGGTGGCCTCACCATCAATTTTATAACCTGCGACTTGAACGTCATGAGTGGATGCAACTATTTCGAAACCTGTTGGAAGCTCCGTGATTGTATCGCCGTGGCTCATCC
Organism: Schleiferiaceae bacterium; assembly: GCA_965204625.1. Classification (GTDB taxonomy): domain Bacteria; phylum Bacteroidota; class Bacteroidia; order Flavobacteriales; family Schleiferiaceae; genus UBA10364. The sequence continues at coordinate 749,503 of CBDBET010000006.1, read as the reverse complement.
AAACTTGAGATCCCTCACCAATACCCTCGAACAGCGTATCTGATGAAGATACTGAACTGAGGTTCGCACGTCCGTATTCACGAATTTCACTCGGCGCGACGCTTCCACCGGAAGTTAGGGCCATGTATTGCGCACCGTAGCATACACCTAGAAGCGGTACATTACCCTTAATCCCAGTCAAATCGAACTGAGGGGCGTCCTCCTGTAATGTGCTGTAAGGTGAACCGCTCAGAATAACACCTTTAACATCTTCAGTGATTTCTGGTGGATTGTTAAAAGGGTGAATTTCACAGTAAACATTGAGTTCACGAACCCTACGCGCTATAAGCTGCGTGTATTGTGAACCGAAGTCGAGGATCAAAATGGTTTCTTGCATTCGGCAAAAATACCACTAATTTTTGCTGCTCAGCACCCAAGTTCCTGCCTTTATTGTTGACATGTTTTCAACGATTTCATCGCGAGGATCCCTTCCTAAAGTTCCTACAAGGTCTGAATAAGACGCTTTACGCTCCCAAAATATTCCTTCTGGATAAACAGAAGCGTATGCGGTATCAATCGCAGCCATTGCTTCCGAATGTCGCCGCTTTTGAGCTCTATATCTAGTTTCTGCAGTTCTTTGAGCCAATCTTATCATCTTCACTCGCAACGCATCGGCATGTTGATTTAGCTCGGGATAGGCTGCTTTCAACGACGTATTCCATGCTTCGATCGCTGACTCAAGAGGAAGTTGTAAGGATTCTCCCTCTGCTTGTAATGAAACACTATCAGCAATAAATTGCTTTCTTAAGTCCGCAGTAGAATTTGTCAAAATAGCTGGGAGCGATTGTCCAATTCTATTGAGCGCACGTTTAAGTTTATCGTTTTGAACAAAAAGACTATCCCTCAGATAAAGCACCGGCATCGGTCGATCCATTTTTTTGAAAGCTTCCCCAAGCTGCAACCAATAAGCAAGCTCACCACCACCGCCAACATAAGCGAGATTTGGCAATAAAAACTCTTGATATAAAGGGCGCATTAAAGCGTTTGGACTAATATGAATTGATGGACACTCATGATCCGCTTGCTCAAATCGTTGGCGGTCTCCATCCCGCAAATCAAATAGATTTATTTCTCGCACGAAGACCTGAGCCTTGTAACCATGTTCTACTAAAGCTTCAGTTTGTTCCTGAATCAGCTTCGAATAAACGCCTTTCATTTCTTCTCGCCAAAGCGGGTCAGCAGTAGCTTTTAAGGATACGTCTTGACCATCCAGTACCAGCAATCCTAATCCTTCTGCCCATTGGCGTACCCATTGGCGGGTAGCTTCCGCTAGATTTTCACATTCTTTATACGCTTGCAGTCGCGGATACAGGAGCTCTTTCTGCGCTTGGTTAAGTGGTACGCTCTCGAGCCAAGATTCTAATTGGTCCGCTAAATCGTCCGTAGGTAATAAACCGACTGGACCTTTAGCATCGGGCTGCCTCCATGAGAATTGATACTCACCTATTCGAAAAGAAGAGATTTCTTCGAAATCATGATCTTCAGTGGCCATCCAAAATATGGGAACCACATCAACTCCGAGCTCAAGAGTAGCAGCTTTAGCAAGTGCCACAGCACCCAAGACTTTCGCTTCAAAAAAGACTGTACCTCCACAGATCATCAGTTGATGTCCCGTGGTTATGGTAAGTGCACCATTACGAAAGGCGCTAATCGAATTTGCTTCAGAGGCGCTTAGATTCGCATTTTGGCGAGTGAACACATCGGCAACAATTTCTCGAGTTTTTGAGGAATAATCTGCCTGGGCCGTTGCTTGACTCTTGAACGAATTCCAGTCATACGGCGTCTTCGCAATTGATTCTAGAAAAGTTCCTCCGGCTAAGAGGTCCTTCATTACTTTTGAAGGAACGCCAGTATCCTCATGCGGGAGGAGTGAATATGTAAATTGAGATGACATTATGAAAGCGAAGATAATTGCAATATTGGTTGTAGCCGTAATGCTAGGCTGCAGTTCTTCAAAAGAAAATACCTGTGCCCTCGATGCTCGGTATACCTTTAATTTCGAACAAGCGCAGTATTATGCGCTTCCTCCAATAGACTTTAGCTTCAACTTAAGCTACGACTATCTTGTACGCATGCCTGAATTTGGTAAGCAAAACTTCAACTATTATGAAGTGGCGCGCTACAATGATGACAGTACCGGTAGCGTATTACTTAAAGTGCATCCTTTCAAGCGGCAAGGAGTCTTCATATCTGTAGCTGAACAGCGTAACGCACAAATAATGATGGATTTGCAAAAAGCGAAGCGAGACAGCTGGGTGACCGAAAAACACGATACGCTGAACGATTGGTACATCAGCTACGGCCGATATCAGCAGGATCCTGAAGATTACATCATAGGACATACTTTAATTATGCGTGACAGTATGAATAATGGATTATTACTAGAATTACAAATGCCTTGTCCTACAGATTCATTCAGCTTAGAACGCGAAAAATGCCTTGAAGAAGTCGTTCGCTCATTCAAAGTCTATTTATAATCATTGAGACTTAATACTTAGTCAGAATCGAAACTCAAAAGTATTTTACCTTAATTTATCCTTCATCTCCTTGGAATACAATTAGTTATTCTATATTCACACTATTCAAAGGCAACTTTGAATTAGGTTAGGGGTACGGAGCCAAGAAATTGGCTCCTTTTTTTTGTCTAAACTTTTTTTTCCAGCTCACGTTTAGTCTAACAATGGGCAACACCTTACGACTTATTTTGGGCGACCAGCTCAATGCACATCACTCCTGGTTTTCAACGGTAGATAAACACATCACATACGTGATGATAGAATCGCGGGAAGAAGGCAGCTATGCGCCCCATCATATTCAGAAAGTGACGGGTATATTTTCTGCGATGCGTCAATTCGCTCAATCGATGCAATTATTGGGACACCATTTTCACTACCACAACATCCTCGAAGGGAATGAACCCAATTTGCGCACCATTTTAGCATCAATAGCCCGGAAAAAAGGGATTACACACATTCAACTTCAAGAACCTGATGAATGGCGACTGCGTAAAGATTTAGAAAAACTTAGAAGTGAAGGGTTCGAGATTTCCTGGCATTCAAGCGAGCATTTCATAAGCACAAGTAATGAATTTCAGGAACTTTTCAAAGGAAAAAAAACCTTCCTTATGGAGACGTTCTATCGTGCCCTACGCAAAAGAACAGGCCTCCTGATGGATGGAGTACAGCCCGTCGGTGGGAAATGGAATTACGACGCTCAAAACCGAAAGAAACTCCCAAAAGGCCACCTTCCTCCTCCTCCATTCGTTCCTAGCACGGATGTGAGTGAAGCGCACGCAGATGCCATTGCAGCGAAGCTTCCCACCATAGGAAAGTTAGAAGATCCCTTGCATTTTTATTGGCCTACAACCTCAACCCAGGCTTGGGAGGTTTTCGACCACTGGCTGCAATACGGCTTACACTCTTTTGGGGACTATCAAGATGCGTTGACAACGAAAAGTTGGTCGTTGTATCACAGCCGAATTTCTTTTGCCTTAAATACTAAAATGATACAGCCGCTGGAAGTATGTCAGCGCGTTGAAACCTATTACCGCACGAATCCTGAGGTTCCTTTAAATGCAGTTGAAGGTTTTATAAGGCAAATACTAGGATGGCGTGAATTTATGCGCTGTGTTTATTGGCATCGCATGCCAGCATTTGCCTCAGAAAATTTCTTTGAATTTGACCGGAAACTGCCACAATGGTTTTGGAACGGGGAAACGAAAATGAAATGTTTATCTCATACCATTGGGCAAAGCCTGAATCACGGTTATGCACATCACATCCAAAGGCTCATGGTGACAGGAAATTTTGCTCTGTTGGCTGGAATTGATCCAGATGAAGTGGATTTGTGGTACTTAGGCATCTACATCGATGCATTTGAATGGGTGGAAATCACGAACACACGGGGCATGAGTCAGTATGCTGATGGTGGTTGGATTGCAACAAAACCCTACGTTTCTTCTGCAAATTATATGAAGAAAATGGGTGATTACTGCGACCAATGCCACTACAATCCGAAAACTAAAACAGATGACGACAGTTGTCCTTTCAACGCATTGTACTGGAATTTCTTTGATAGCCAGCGTGATAAACTTCATTCGAACTTTCGCCTTGGCATGGTATACCGCACCTACGATAAAATGAATGCTACAGTAAAAGCTGGAATTCGAGAAAAAGCCCAATCCCTATTAAACAACATCAACGAATTATAATATGAGTACTTGCATTCTTTGGTTTCGTAACAATCTAAGACTAGGCGATAACGCCCCCGTGCTTCAAGCATACAATGCGTTTGAAACTGTAATCCCCGTATATTTTATCCCAGCCGCAGATCAAATCGATTCTTGGGGCAATCCCACCATCGGTCCTTGGCGGGAACAATTCTTGCATGATGCAGTAATAGATTTACGGGAAAAATTACGCGAGTACGGAAGCGATCTTTTGTTGTTAGAAGGTGATCCAGTAACAGCACTGAAAGAGTTGGCAGCGACATTCGAAACCAATGCGATTTATGCGCCAAAGGAATTAGCGGCGTATGAAGTACATGAACAATTGCAGCTGAACCTTTGGGGTAAAAGTGAAGGTATAGAAGTTCAATTTTTCCTAGAGCGTACATTGTACCAACCGGATGATTTTCCCTTCAGTTTAGAAAACATGCCTCAGGTATTTTCTCCATTCAGAAGAAAATTAGAAAAGTATGCGGCGCCAAGAAAAGCTTGGGAGGAACCTGTAATCTCTTCTGTAGACGTTAGTGAATTCTACACCTTGCAGGGGCAATGGGAAGTGGATACTCCAGCACCCGATGTTCGCACGGCATTTCCATATCGAGGAGGTGTACGTGAAGCTTGGCGGGCGCTCGAGGATTACTTCTGGGAAGGCGAACAAGCCGTCCAAGTCTACAAAGAAACTCGCAACGGCATGTTGGGTCGGTCTTTTAGTTCAAAATTTTCACCCTTCTTAGCCATCGGTTGTATCAGCGCAGCTCAGGTAATGGATGAATTGGACCAATTCGAGGAACGCCACACCAGCAACGACAGCACGTACTGGCTCTTCATCGAATTGCTTTGGAGAGAGTTTTTCCAATGGACGGCGTACAATGCTGGTAAACTATTTTTTATTCCAACAGGACTCCAACCAGAAAAGCCCTGGAAGCCACACTTCAACAGCCGGAAATACGAGCAATGGAAAGACGGCGAAACTGGCGATCCGTTAGTAGATGCAAACATGAAAGAGTTGCTGGCTACCGGATTTATGAGCAATAGAGGCCGCCAAAACGTAGCATCCTTTCTCATTCACGACATGGGATTGGATTGGCGCAGCGGTGCGGCTTGGTTTGAGAGCCAATTAATTGATTTTGATCCTGCTTCAAACTATGGGAATTGGCTCTACATCGCCGGACGTGGAAACGACTCTCGACCCTTCAGGAAATTCAATACGAAAATGCAGTTAGAACGCTACGATCCCGACAACAGCTATGTAAATACTTGGTTGAATTAATGTACTTTTCCGATATGGATTGGACGCATTTATTGAACTTAGAATTCCCTCAATTACCATTAGACGCTGAAGATGAGGCTATTTTGAAAGAATTGGCTCAAAAGCTTCAGGACAACTATCCGTACCACAGCCCAGATTACGCCGGTCAAATGATCAAGCCGCCGCTTCCACTTGCGCAAGCCGCGCATTGGATGACCAGTTTTGTAAATCCAAACAATCACGCACTCGACGGTGGACGGGCGACCTCAGCCCTAGAACTCGAAACGATCGCGGCCTTTGGGACCATGGTGGGCTATTCAAAACCATTGGGACATTTGACATCCGGAGGGACTACAGCGAACCTTGAAGCACTTTGGGTCGCACGTCAAAGCGATGCAAATACGATTGTTTTAGCGAACGAACATGCCCATTACACCCACAGTAGAATGAGTGAAGTACTGGGAATGCCTTTTCAAGCCATTGTCTCTACAGAGAAGGGGTCCATGAATTGTTCCAAACTAAAAGAGGTGTTAGCGCAACTTCACAGCAATGGTGCAAAAGCCACTATCGTTGTGACGCTCGGAACAACAGGTATGGGTGCAGTGGATCCGCTGGAAGAGATCGTCCCGCTCGCACGAGCCTATGGCGCACGCATCCACGTTGACGCTGCCTACGGCGGTTACTTCACACTAGCCGACCTTCCAAAAGACGTACAATGTCATTTTACCGCTATGGCTGAGTCTGATTCTATTGTGATTGACCCCCACAAGCACGGTCTTCAACCCTACGGTTGCGGCGCAGTGCTGTTCAAAAATCCTGAAGAAGGACGCTTTTACAAACACGATAGTCCATACACTTATTTTACCTCTGACCAGTTACACCTGGGTGAAATCACTCTCGAATGCTCACGCGCTGGCGCAGCTGCTGCAGCGCTCTGGGCGACACAACAGAAATTTCCATACGTGCGTTCCGGGAATTTTGCACAGCGTTTAAATGCAAGCCTCACGGCAGCTCAAGGATTAAAAAACACGTTAATTTCTAAGGGATGGTGGGCATTAGAACCCGAACTCGATATCTGCGTATTTAGTTTAACCGGACTCAAAGCATCAGAAATAAGTGCTAAAAACCGAGCGTTTTTTGAGCATAAAGCAGAAGAAAACATACATCTCGCGCTATATAGCCTGCCGCAACAAAACTGTCCCTGGGCGATCGAATGGGACATCCCCAGTCTAACTGTAGTGCGGAGTGTGCTTATGAAACCTGAGCATAACGATGCTGGGCTTTGGGATCGGATTGCCCGTACCTAAGCACCTTTTACTAAAGTGCAAATTCCTTCAAAGTCTAGTGTGATTTGTTCTCCTGTAGCGAGATTCTTCACGGGAATTGCAGAGGCTGTCATTTCATTTGTACCTACCAACGCGAGGTAACCTATCCCTTTTTTATCGGCGAAATCAAACTGCTTTTTGAGTTTCGAAGCGTCAGGATACAGCTCCGCACGAATACCCGAGGCTACAAGTTTTGCAACCCATTGGTAGGCAACAACACTCTCTTCAACGCCGAAGTTCGCAAACAATACCGCCGCGGCATTGGCAGTCGTCTTGGGGAATAAATTCAATTCTTCTAAACAAAGATAAATACGGTCTAAACCAAAGCTAATTCCCACGCCCGATGTATTCTTCATACCGAAAATACTGGTCAGATCTGCATAACGACCTCCGCCACCAATACTCCCCATCGAAACGCCATGAGCAGCAACTTCGAAAATAGTACCTGTATAATAGTTGAGTCCACGAGCGAGGGTAAAGTCGAAAACCAATTCCGCACTATTTAAAACGGCTTTAGCCTGATGCAGGACGAAATTCATCTCATCTAATCCTAACTTACCTTCTGAACTTTCTGCCAGTAATCCAGTCAAACGTTCTAGCGTCAATCCTTCTTCGAGCCACTGTCCGAAGGTGGTAACTGCACTCTCCGGTAATTCTTGAGCACGCATTTCTTTCAAAACGCCTTCGAATCCTACTTTATCTAACTTATCGATCGCAACGGTAAACGCAATAAAAGCATCACTGATACCCAATACTTCAGCCATTCCAGCTAAAATTTTTCGGTTGTTCACCTTAATAGTCGTGGAAAGTCCAAGTTTTGTAAACGATGCATCATACAGTTGGATTAATTCTACTTCTTGCCACAAACTGTCTGAACCCACAACGTCTGCATCGCATTGGTAAAACTCACGAAAACGACCCTTCTGTGGTCGATCTGCACGCCAAACCGGCTGCATCTGATAGCGTTTAAACGGAAAGGCTAAATCATTTTGGTGCTGCACTACATACCGTGCGAATGGAACGGTTAAATCGTAGCGCAATGCCTTATCTGCAACCTTTGACGTAAGCGCCTTTGGGTTTTTCTCAGTCCATAATCTTTCATCAATCTTCGATGTAAAATCACCGGAGCGGAGAATTTTAAAAATCAATCGGTCCCCTTCCTCACCGTACTTGCCGGTTAGCGTTTCAATATTTTCAAAAGAAGGCGTTTCAATAGGATCGTAGCCGCGCAATTCGAACTGCTCGCGCAAAACATTCATGATGTATTGGCGCTTCTGCACTTCCGCCGCTGAAAAATCTCTAGTGCCTTTCGCTAATGAGGGTTTCATAGAACTCGTATTGATAATCTAGACTACAAATGTATTGGCTTCTGAGCGATCTTCTACTCTATTCCCAAACAACTTCTATACAGCTTTTGAAAGGTTTCCGATTCTTTTAAAGCTTGAAAACTTCGCTCGTTGTGCTTCCAATTCTTCCGCATCGGCAAAGCCCCGAAAAACAAATGAGCCACGCCATCTACACCAAACTGATCCAAAACTGACCAATAGATGCAAACCACATCTGGATCAGTATCGGGTAAGTCTAATGCTGCCGCGAGGGGATATTTAACGAGAGAGAAATAGAGATCAGCCGTTTCCGGATCAATGTATTTGTCTTTTAATTCAAAGTAATCCGGTCTTCTTGCGTTAAAGGATACGATATATTTTCCTCCTTTGATCATAGGCATGCCTGCAGGCCCAACCAACCATTTGCCGTCAATAAATCTTCCATTCAACATTTCAGTATAGGATTGACCTTGATAGTTCCAGCTGATGGTATAGCTGCGATCAGGGCCTGTGCCGATGACTGTAGCCATGCGTTCCACTCGCTCCTTTTCAACCATCCAATGAATGAAACGCGGCTGAATCAGCATACCGATTCCCGACAAAACAATGAGTATGAGAATAACACTAATACCCCAAGTAGCTTGAATATTTCGTTTGCGATCTTCTTCTGCTCGTCGCTTTAGCATCTCTGCACGCATTATCGCACGTTTCTCCGCTAGTGCATCTGCTTCTTTGGAACGCTGTTTGCTTTTTTCAACAGTAGCATCCACGAGCGCCAATGCCCTTAACACGTACTCTACAGAAGCTCCTAACTCCTGAAACGCCTCTTCCGTTCCTCCAGAATCTGGGTGGTGTTTCTTCGCCAACCTCTTATACGCAACGGAAACCTCATGCTCGTCTTTCGGCAAGGTGTCCAATTCTAATATGCGTAAAGCTTCCGTTATTTTCACCGCTGGAATACGTTTAATAGTGCCTTAATTTAAGAAAACGCTTCCATAGATATTAACGTAGATAAATATTACGTTCATCTGCTCTTGCCGGAACCAACTCTCCGGAGATAAATTTTCGTAGTAGGATATTCTCTATTAATCGGTCTTCTGCATCGTTTTCCGGGTCATAAGGACGCTTTAAATCGATATCGTACCACCACGCAGTCATTGACCAGAACCGTGCAGATAAGCCGTTTCTATAGGTTTTTATGATTTCATACACACTGGTGTGGGTCTCTCGGTAAATTAATTTACTTAAAATCTGGCCCTCACTCCGTGTTAGCTTTCTTAACTCTGGCTCAAAACGTTCTTCTAGATATTTTTGGTAAGACTTCGTATATTTTCTACGTTGCCTTCTACGATCTATCCCTTCCAGCTGGAGATTGACAGAATCCATACGCAAAGCCGCCTCACGAACATAAGGATACACCCTTCCCACTTTCTTCATCAGCATATAGTAATTACGCCGGGCTTGAAAGTCGCTCAATGTAGGCTTTGCTACAAATAACATCTCATCTAATACTGACCAGGGGACTGTATCACCGTCTACAACCAATTGGCCTAATAAGGGACTATTAGACTCCGTAGTCATACTTAAAGTATCTATCTGTTGCGCTTGCATCATTAAGCTGCATAAGAACGCAAGTAGAACTTTAACTCCTATTTTGCTTCCAGCGGCTTTGGCCATTTGATGTACTCGTATGTTGCGTTTCTTTCTGTTGTTGGAGAAGATTACTAAGTGCCATCGCTCCTACGGATTCCAGTTCTGGATTACCGTTATTTATTGACTCCGGCGTGTAGTAATTGGCCACAAAATGTGTGTCAAAATCGCCACTGACGAATGCCTCGTGATCCATTACAAATTGTGCAAAATCTAGGGTCGTTTGAACGCCACTGATTCTATATTCGCTCATCGCACGTTTCATTCTGGCAATGGCCTCCGTGCGGTCAGCCCCAAAAGTGATGAGTTTAGCAATCATAGGATCGTAGTAAATACTCACCTCCATACCTTGTTCTAATCCGTCATCTACTCGAACTCCCAAGCCTTGCGGCCGACGATATTCACGTAAAGTTCCCGTACCGGGCATGAAGTTCGCTGCAGCATCCTCCGCGTAAACCCGCACCTCGATGGCATGTCCCTGAATCTTTAAATCTTCTTGTGTAAAGGGCAACACCTCGCCTTGTGCGATTTGTATTTGCGCTTTTACTAGATCTATTCCCGTTATCTGCTCAGTCACGGGATGTTCCACTTGCAGACGGGTATTCATTTCTAAGAAATAGAATTTGCCCCCCGGTTCGAAAATGAACTCAACCGTTCCTGCACCACGATAATCACAGGCTTTGGCTACGTTCACTGCGGCCTCACCCATTGCAGCTCTTAACTCTGGGGTGAGTACGACTGAAGGTGCTTCTTCAATTACTTTTTGATGTCTTCGTTGAATGGAACATTCTCTTTCAAAGAGGTGCACAACGTTTCCGTGCTCATCTGCGAGGACCTGAATTTCAATGTGTCGTGGGTTTTGGACGTATTTTTCAACAAACACCGCTCCGTTACCGAAGCTGTTTGTGGCTTCACTGACTGCACGTTGCATTTGATTTTCAAAATCGGCAACCTCGTGAACAATACGCATGCCTTTACCACCGCCGCCAGCACTCGCCTTAATCATTACGGGAAATCCGATAGCTGTCGCTAATTTTTTTGCGGCTTCCACATCCGTAACCTCTCCATCGGAACCCGGAACTAATGGAACATCAAAGTCCTCTACAGCAGCCTTCGCACTCAATTTATCACCCATTACCTTGATAGCATGCTCGCGTGGCCCAATAAAGGTGATATCAGCAGCTGCAACAGCAGCTGCAAATGCTGCATTTTCGCTTAAGAATCCGTAACCAGGGTGAATGGCGTCTACCTTGAGCTCCTTTGCAAAAGAAATAATTTTATCGCCTTTAAGGTAGCTTTCAGAAGAGGGTGCAGGTCCTAAACAGACGGCCTCATCAGCGAAAAGCACGTGCGGCGCTCTACGATCCACTTCAGAATAAACAGCTACAGTTTTAATGCCCATTTCACGGGCACTGCGCATAACACGCAAGGCTATCTCGCCGCGATTCGCGACCAATATTTTGGTTATAGGTTTCATAATGTGATACGTTCGCTTGATGCGTTCAAGCAAATATAAGACACTACGCGAGTAAATACTTAGAGCTTCAGTATGCGTCTTCGCCACAACTGCTGATCGGTCGATATTCTAACCTGATAGCTCCCTGCGGGTAAAGAGTGCAGATCCAATTGGAAATCATTCGCCTCTGTTACCGTTTCATGGGCTACTTTGAGTCCGGCAGTATTATATAGTTCAATTTCACCTGTTACGGCAGCACTAAACTCGAGTTGAATATAACCCAAGGTTGGATTCGGATAAACGTCTAAGGCCGTTGAATATTCGTTCATTCCCACCTCTGTCAGACTGTGGGTAATAACAGTAGTGTCACCACAATCATTGATCAACAACAACCGCACGGTATACTGCAATGAAATGACTCCATAAGTATGTTGTGCATTTGGCGAGCTGCCTTTATCATTGGTTCCATCGCCCCAAAACCAGTGGAATTGAGTCGCCCCGGTGGAAGATGCAAAGAAGTCCACTGTCATACCATTGGAACTAGTGGATACAATATTGAAATTGAAGTTTCCTATGGGTGGATCACAAGTAGCGACATCCTTAGAATAGGTATGCTCAGTCCCACAACTATCTGTAGCTGTTAAAAGCACAGTAAACGTACCATTTGTCGAATACGTGTTACTCACAGTAGGACCGGTGCCTGTTGAACCGTCACCAAAGTCCCAATTGTAATTGGTCAAATTTGCCGGTGTCGCAGTAAAATTAAATATGCTACCAGATGCAGATTCGGTGAACATCAAATTCACAGGTGTACATACCTCAACCGTATCGTAGAGGACAATGGTATCTCCACAGAGGCTCGACGCGGTCAGTGTTACAATGTATGTTCCTGAGCTGGTATATGTGTGGGATGGGGCTGAGTTGGCAGTAGCTCCCCCACCATCACCGTAGGACCAATCAAATATTAAACCTGTTCCCTGTGAACCTATCGTATTAAAGTCTACAGTTAACCCATTGATTGCGTTTGCCGCTACAATAGACATTGTATCACATACAGTGATTGTGTGCAATAGTGAATCGACACTTCCGCATGAACTATAAACGACTTGGTACACATTCATACTACCAAAGATGGTACTGTATGTGTGTTGTGCAGTCGATCCGGTGTCCTGGGTAGTGTCTCCCCAGAACCATACGGTAGAATCTGCCGCTACAGTTGCCGAAGTTCCTGTTATTACTGTACCGTTTAGCGTTACCGTGCCTGTTGCAGATATTGGAGGACAGGGCAATGTTGTAAAAGAAATACTGTCCCAAAGGCTAACCAAAGAGGACGTACAGGTATCCTGTACCCACACGGTGTAGGTGGTTGAAGGTTGCAGATTTCCAATGGAATAGGCTTGGTTAGATGCTGCGACGCGTGTTCCCGTGCCCAAAGTAAATCCTTGAACATCGTACTCTAACGCAGATGAATTGGCCGTACCTGACCATGTAATATCTGCACCATTAAACGTGATGTTATTCGCTGAAGTATTCGGTTTTGGACAAGTGGTAGGCTGATCAATTTTAATGTCATCGATGGATGTTGCAGCTTGATATGCTGTAAATGAACCTGTGCCGTCCCGCCATGCCTTAAAGATGATTTGTACCGTATCGTTTTCATACGCAGAGAGGCTGAGCGTTTCTTTTGTCCATGACGCATTCGAACTCGTCTGTTGCTGGCCATTAATAGTCTTCAATAAAGCCGCTGGCTGTCCTAAGGCTTTGACATAGATTCTTAATTTATCAATAGCTGCGCCGTACATATGGTACCAAAAGGTAAGTTCAGGGCTTTGCAAGGTGTCTAAATCTATGAGCGGTGTCCTAAATTCTGTATCGGCCGTATTGCTGAAGGGCGTCGCACTTCGCGCGAACGCATAACCACCAGATCCAGAAGTATGATCGCCGGAAGGTCCGGTGCCAAAATAATGTGCTGTTGTTCCTCCACCAGTCCAGAAATAATCTAAGGTATCAGAACGGTTCCAACAGTCGTCAATTTCACCGTTTTGATCAGGCCATGCTGGTCCCACCCACGTCGTGGAACTGGAAAATTGTTCAACAAAAGGTGCTGTATAAAAAGTACAGTTTGTTCTAAATCTAGGACCATCACGCCATCCGCTGACATCGCCCGTACCACATGAGTCGCGAACTTGCCATTCGTAAGTGGTTTGTGCGGAAAGCATCACTATACCTTTAGCTGAAATATTTGCCGTAGTCCAACTCCAAGCGTTTGTACCTACCTCACGGTACCGTAATTGATAGTTCGATGCTCCACCAGAGGTCCAATCCAATTGGGCTGCCATAACCCCTACTGCGGTCACTGCTGTGTTAGCAGGCTTTGGGCAGCTCGGCTCCTCATCAATCTTCACATCGTCAATTGCAAACTGGGTGTAAAACGAGCTTTGCGTATTCGTATAATCAAAACGAATACGTACAGTATCTCCTGCATAAGATGTACCTAGAGCGATAATTTTTTCAGTCCACGCAGCATTTTGAGAGCTATGGGTCGACCCTGAAGTATCCCAGAGTGCCGACCACGTTCCGCCGAGTTTTTGAACATAAACGTCAAAATCGCCCATACTCGTTCCAAAACCGTGATAATAGAAACTTAGCTCAGGCGATACCAAAGTATCTAAATCAATCCACGGCGAAATCAATCGAGGATTAGTACCACTAACAAAGGTGGTCGTTACCTGATTCATCATGTATTGGCCCGAGCCTGTCGTGTGATCCCCTGCAGGTCCCGTCTGCGTCCAGTTGAATGCAGGAGGACCCGGTGTCCAAAACTGCGTAGCAGATCCCTGATCAAGCCAGCATTGGTCTAGATCTCCTTGAACATTCCACGTTGATGCTGGATCCCAACTTGCACCATCAAAATTCTCCGTAAATGGAGCTGTGGCGAATGAACACTGCGTTACAAACGTAGTATAAGACGACCAAACGGAAGTATCACCTGCAGAACAGATATCGCGAACGCGAACCGAATAGGTCGTATTCGGTGTTAGACCCGCTAGCGTGGCAGGCTTAGTAGCAGAATTAACGACAGTACCTCCACTAGCGCCTGAGTTACCTTGTGCATACTGAATTTGATAACCGATTTGGTTCGTGTTTAACGTCGTCCAGTTTACATTCACCGAAGTGGATAGCAAATTTGAAATAGCGGGGTTTAAAGGTTGATCGCAACTCGGGGTTTCTTCGACAGTAATATCATCAAGCGCTACCCTACTCTGGGTCCACCAACTAAACGAGGTATTGCGTTTGGCTGAAAACCGAATTTGTACTGTATCGCCTGCCCACTGCGAAAGGGACTCAACATGTTTACGCCAAGCCGAATTTTGCGATGTAAATTGACTAGATGCCGTTGATGAGTTTACCGTATGCAATTGGGTCCAAGAGGTTGTACCCACTTTACGAACACGGACATCGAGTAAATCAATGTCGCTACCGTACATATGGTAGTAAAATTTTAATCGTGGAACCGTGTCGTTGCTCAGGTCTATGGGAGGAGTGATTAGGTGCGTCACTGTTCTGAACGTACCTGAAGTACTCCAGCCTTCCGCCACAGCATATCCTCCAGTACCAGAGGTATGATCTGCACTAGGTCCCGAATTAATCGAACCTAATGCAGGTGGGCCCGCCATCCATAGGTAATTCCCTGTGGAAAGTAAACGGTTCCAACATGAAGGTATGGAGCCTGAATTTAACCACGAGGATTGCGCCACCCAATTCGAACCATCGAAGTTTTGGGTATATGGCGTACTTTTTACACATTGTCCAAGTCCTTTTTTCGCATACAAACTTGTCAATGCAATGAAAACAAATAGGAGTCGGTTTTTCATCACGGCAAATTTAACAAAACTGAATATAAATTGTTTGAACAATGAGTTTGTAATGTCCTCCAACGAACGAGCAGTAAGTTTCACTATTTTTGAATAGCGATGAGGAGACTGCAACGATCACTCTTTTTAGTACTTCTAGGTTGTGCACAACTGTGCGAAGCTCAGGTATTGGCCGTATTTAAATATGATGGCGGAGGTGATTGGTATGCCAATCCAACCGCTTTAAAAAACCTCAGCGAGTTTTACAATAAGAATACCGACGCGAAGTCTTTGGTACATTCGGAACCTATAACTGTAGAGTCTTTACTCGCAAGCGGCGTTTCTTTTTTACACGGTACTGGCCATGGCAGGATTATACTATCCGAGGCACAGGCAAGTCAGCTGAGAACGTTTACCGAAAACGGAGGTTTTCTGCACATCGACGATAATTATGGGATGTCCTCCTATGCAAAAGAAGCCCTTAAACAGGTATACCCTACGGCCACTATTGAACAGGTATCGCATGACCATGCTATATTTAATTCCTTGTTCCCCTTTCCTGAAGGTATGCCTAAGATTCATGAACATGACAATGGTAAGCCTGAAGCAATCGGTTACTTTGTAAAAGGAGAATTGGTAGCTCTACTGACCCTGGAAACGGATTTAGGCGATGGTTGGGAAGATGCAGAAGTACACGCAGACTCAAAAGAGAAGCGAGAAGCTGCATTGAAAATGGGCGCAAACTTATTACATTGGGCAACAGTAAGAAACCAGCAGCCATGAAAAATTTTGAATTACAACCCTTTGCGAAAGCTTGCCTACAGCTATTGGCATTAGCTGCTTTGAGCTATGTATTGTGGACCATTAAGAGTGTAGTCGTATATGCTTTTATTGCTTTATATATCAGTGTTTTAGGGCGTCCTCTTTTCAAAATACTTCAATTCAAAACACTACTCGGTAAGTATCTCGGCAAGACTGGCAATGCGGCGATTACACTTTTGATAATTGGGGCGATATTAAGCGGTATTGTGACTTGGTTTTTCCCATTGTTGATCAAAGAATTTTCCTTTTTAAGCACTATAGAATACGATCGATTAATCGCAAGTTTAGAGACCGAATGGAATCAACTAGATGCCGTACTCTCAAGTTTCGGCATTGACTCTCAAGCAGAATTAGAACAAGTCAATAGAAGCCTGCAAGAATTTGCATCAGTTGAAGCGATAAGTAATGTACTTAGCGGGTTAATCGGGAGCATGGGAAATGTGATTATTAGCGTCTTCTCAATTGCATTCATTTCGTTTTTCCTGATACGCGAGCAAGAACTGGCCCACCGTTTTATTGATTATCTCACACCTCAAAAACATCATGCTAAAATCGATGCTATGGTACCCGGAATTAAGCGTGTAGTCACGCGTTACAGTTTCGGAATCCTCATTCAAATCACCCTCATTTTCTTATTACTCTCTCTGGGCATGGGACTAATTGGGGTTAAAGGTGCTGTCGTCCTAGCACTTACTGCCGCCGTTTTTAACCTTGTTCCTTACGTTGGTCCGCTTATCGGTGCGAGCCTCGGTATTCTTCTTGGTATGGGTCAATTGTATACTGCAGGCCTTGCCGATCCAGCAACTACCCTTGATTTATTGCAGAGTTTATATCTATTGATTGGTCTTTTTGCAGCGGTCCAATTGCTTGATAATATAGTATTCCAGCCTTTAATTTTCTCCAACAGCGTTGGTGCCCATCCGCTAGAAATATTCTTGGTGATTTCCATAGCCGGCACCCTGCTTGGCGTTGGCGGGATGATTTTTGCTGTTCCTGCCTACAGCATCCTAAGAATTGTTATCAATACTATCAAAGAAGGTTGGGAATCATCCGGTAGCTAAACGTATGGCACATCCCAAACAGCAAGTACATCCGGAAGACTTTCAAAGTCCTGAGGCTAAAGCCTGGTTGGCATCTCATAAAGATACAGCGTTAACAGATTTACGATTAAAATATGGACTTAAGCGCCCCTATGCGAGTTGGATTGCACAATTAGAAGTGCAGCGTAAGTATGCTAATAAGTTCCCCTCTTTACTTCTCACGAACTGGATTTTTCCTACAGGACAAGCCACTGAACAAAGCAGTTCAGAACGAACTGCGCACTATAAAGCATCATTGATTTCCTCCCAGTTCACGGTAGATTTGTGCGCAGGCATGGGTATCGATTCTTGGGCTTTTACGCAACGTAATAGCTCATCCGGTCATTTCGCAAATGAATTGGACCTTGGATTGTCTAAGCTTTTAGAATTCAATCTAAAAAACGCTACCCACGCCGCAGGAACGGCAACATCAGCACTTCCTGAACTAAAAAGTTGGCTTCGTAAAAAAGATATTTCCCCAGCAGAAGTCACCATATACCTTGATCCGGATCGTAGAACAGGTAGCGGGAAGTCTATAGCACTTCGAGATGCAAGTCCTAATATTATTACTTTACAACATGAGCTGTTCAAGCTAAGTCATACGCTCATGACAAAACATAGTCCTATGGTTGACTTAAATGCGCTGTATGAACTGAAACATTTAAGTGAGATTCATATCGTGGAATACCAAGGCGAGTGCAAAGAAGTCCTCGCAATACAAAATGAAGGATACATTGGTCAGCCCGCAATTAAAGCCATTTTACTACAAGAAGACACGTTTATTGAGCATAGCAATACGCATGAAGCGCCAGCGTTTTCATTTGTCAATGAATTGGACCAATTCCTAATTCAACCCGGACCAGCACTCGCAAAAAGTAAATTACATGAAGAGGTGGCGGCAAAACAAAATTGGAAAAAATGGACCGTAGGCAACCTATATACAACAGACGAGCTCCCTCCTACCTCTCCCTTCTTCAAACGCTACAAAGTCATTGAAGTTGCAAAACCGTATAAACTAAAACTGCCTCCAGAGGGCGGGGCAATCGAGCGCATCGGCTACCCAGAACATCCCAAAGTCATCAGAAAAAAATCGGGTTGGAAAGAAGGGCGAGAAAATAAATTATTCGCAGTTAAACAGGGCAAGGATAAACTAATGGTCCTCGTAAAACGTTTGAATTAAGGCATCCTTTTTGATATATCTTTATTCTATGTGCAAAAGATTACTTTCCTTATTCCTCGTGCTTACGCTTTTCATCACTGCCTCAGGACAGGAAGCTCTTTTTGTACCCAATGAGGGTCAGTGGCCAGGTGACTTTTCGCACAAAATGCCCCTAAAACATGGTGGATTGTTTTTCGAAAAAGATGCGGTGCAAATTGTCCTACGCGATGCACGTCATTTAGAAGACCTCCACGGTCATGATATGCACGAAGCAGGACTGAGTCACGAAGCGGAGCTCTTGAAAGGTCATGCTGTACGTCTCAAATTTCTAAATGCTACACCCACTAGAGCGAAAGGGCATAAACCCACAGAATTTTACCACAATTATTTTTTAGGCGAAGATTCAACCTCCTGGCGTGGTGGCGTACGACCCGCCCGGTGCCTGACATACAAAGGACTATATCCGAACTCCACTTTGGCATTTGGTCAAACCGGAAACCACGTAAAATACCAATGGCATCTTAAAGATCCTGCGACCGTAGATGCTATACAATGGATCTATGAAGGTGCGACTAAAACTGAAATCAGTCCAGAAGGCGCATTAATCATTCATACATCTATTGGTACCTTTCTTGAGAGCGCACCTGTTGGTTGGGGCTGGAAAGACGGTAAACGCGTCGACTTTGGGCTGTGGTATGAAAAAGACAACAATATCCTTCGGTTTAAAGCGGAGGCTATTGCACGGACCTTAGACTCTCTTGTCTTAGATCCTCAACTCATTTTCACCTCATTTAGCGGTTCTTTAACAGACAACTGGGGTTTCAGCGCAACCTATGATGATCAAGGCAGATTGTACGGGGCAGGTGTTGCATTCGCTACTGGGTATGTGGCATCGGTAGGCGCATTCCAAACCACCTACAACGATCCTGCTGGAATTAACTTAGGTTTCAACCCTGATGTGACCATTACCGTGTTTGAACCGCAAGGAAATACCATGCTCTACGCCACGTATCTTGGTGGTACGGCGCCAGATCATCCACATAGTTTAGTAGTAAATAGTAATGGTCATTTAATTGTCATGGGCGCCACTGGAAGCAGTAATTTTCCAACACAGAATCCCATTCAATCCACTAACGCAGGTGGAAATTCTGTAAGTATTAACGGCTATGAATTTAAAAAGGCTGATCTGTTTATCACACGGTTCAATACAAGCGGTACCGCATTGCTCAGCTCAACCTTCATAGGTGGTACAGGGAATGATGGACTCAATACCAACATCGTCAAAAATTACGGAGACGCTGCCCGTGGTGAAGTCGTAGTAGATGGCTTAAACAACATTTATGTCACCGCTTCTACAAACAGTACCAACTTCCCTTCTACAAATTGTAGTAGTTGTTCGAAAGCTGGAGGTCAAGATGCAGTTGTATTTAAACTCAATCCTGCCGGTACCTCGCTTTTATGGAGTAACTATTACGGAAGTACCAGCGACGATGCCGGGTACAGTTTAAAGTTTCACAACGGTGCCGTGTTTGTTACAGGCGGTACAGACGGGAATAACCTGCCCAGTACGACCGGCGGTTTTAAAAGTACATACAGCGGTAATCACGACGGTTACGTGGCTAAATTTAACGCTTCGACCGGTGCCCTGCAGCAATCAACCTATCTCGGCACTAGCGCATACGATCAGAGTTTTATTCTCGATGTGGATAAACTAGGGAACGTTTATGCATTCGGACAAACACAGGGCGCCTACCCTATTTCCAATGGCTCGTGGGGCACACCACAATACAGAAAGCAGTTCATTCACAAACTAAGCAATGATCTTACCTCAAGCTCTGCATCAACAGCGTTTGGCTCACCTCAGGGTGTGCAAAATCTAGTGCCCACTGCCTTCAATGTTGATGACTGTTTAAACATATTACTCTCCGGTTGGGGTGGCGTAACGAACAATGGCTATTACAATACTACAGTAGAGCAATTACCTGTCTCTTCAGATGCATTACAATCCAGTACCAATGGATCCGATTTCTATTTCATGGTGCTCAGCAAAAACTTCGGTTCGTTCTCGTATGGAAGTTATTTTGGAGGATCTACCAGTTCTGAACACGTTGATGGAGGTACGTCGAGATTTGACGACCGTGGCCGGATTTACCAAGCCGTTTGTGCCGGTTGCGGGGGAAACGATGACCTTCCTACGACTCCCGGCGCATTCTCCGAAACCAACAACAGCAGCAACTGTAACCTAGGCGTGATAAAATTGGACTTCGAAACGGCCATAGAAGCAGATGCTTCCGTAGATCTGAATTTTCTACCGGATACCAGCTGTTATGAATTAACCCTTCGTCTTGAGAATAACAGTACAAACGCCAACGCTTACTTCTGGGATTTTGGCCAAGGCGACACTTCTAATCTTACAGAACCCATTGTCACTTTCCCCAACCTGGGCACCTACAATGTGATGCTTGTGGCCATAGATACCATATGCGACAGTTATGATACGGCCTATGTGGAAATCGTTCACGATACGGCTGCGTTCCCTATCTGTGACTGGATGGAAGATTATGCCAGCTGTGATTTATTTCGCGAGGTAATATGGACGGATCAGTTAGTAGATGCCGATTATTACGAATGGGATTTCGGCGACGGTACGACGCTGACAACTACCAATACCGTTGTGAACCACACCTACCCTGCTTTTGCAACCTATACAGCTACAGTGACGGCTAAGGACAGCTTCTGTGACGTTGGATACGACCAAATCTTTACCATTGTCTTTGATGACGATGCGAATGTACCTACAGTTAATCTATTTACCGACAGCTGCCGTTACGGTGGCGTTGACGTCATCTACCAAAACGTGGACAGTACCATGATCTTCGAATGGGACTTCAGCGGCAATCGCGATACGGGTATGCTACCTACCTTCCGGTATCCAGAATCAGGACTTGAAGATGTTACACTGACTATTATCGACACACTTTGTAATCGAGCCTATGAATTCGATTTTATGACAACTATTGTGCGCATTGAGGGACGTGTCTATATTCCAACAGCTTTCACGCCGAATGGAGATAAGGACAATGAAGAATTCAAGATTTACGGAAACAGCTGTTTAGAAGACCCGATCTTTAGGATTTACGATAGCTGGGGAAATGAAGTCTACCGAAGTGAAAATCCATTCAACGAATTTTGGGACGGAACTTTTAATGGTAAACCTGTACCTCAAGATGTATATACGTACCGTTTCACCGGAGGCGATGAAGTCCGAATAGGAACCGTAACACTCCTACGCTAGGCGTGTACCGGAGATTCAGCGTAAAGTTCTCTCAATACATTCAAGAAGCCCTCAGCACAATCTTTCGTATTGAATTTACTAAACGATACTCGAACGGGCTGGTAATCTGCAGTCCACTCCCCTAAAGCACGGATCACGTGACTGCCTTGGTTCGAACCTGAAGTACATGCAGAACCACCGCTCACATTAACACCCTTCATATCCATGGTAAAAGTGAGCATATCGTTACCCGTTTTCGGAATCGCGATACTCAAAACTGTGTAAAGACTACGGTCTAATTCCGAACTGCGCCCAAAGAACTTCACTCCAGGAACAATCGCTTTAACGCCATCAATCACATACTGCTTTAATGCTTCTACGTGCTTCTGATCTTCGGCCATTTCTTCTGTGGCAATAGCAAAGGCTTTACCTAAGGCGCAAATCCCAATAGTATTCTCAGTTCCAGCTCGCAGGTTACGTTCTTGTGCACCACCCTGAATCAGCGGCTTTATCTTCAATCCGCTGCGAACATATGCGAATCCAATGCCCTTAGGGCCGTGTATTTTATGCGCAGAGCACGTTAGAAAATCATAGGCTACTTCTTGAACATTAATGGGCAAATGACCCATAGCTTGAACCGTGTCTGAATGAAATAAGGCCCCGTATTTCTTGCACAATACACTGATTTCTGCGACTGGATTCAAATTGCCTATTTCGTTATTAGCAAACATCAAACTCACCAAGGTCTTAGGACCGTCTTTGAGTAAGGATTCTAATTCGTTCAAATCAATATCTCCCTTAGCATCGACAGCTAAATACGCCGCTTCCACTTCGCCACGTTCTACCATGAATTCGACGGGATGGCCTACAGCATGATGTTCAATTTTGGTTGTAATAATGCGCTGAACGCCTAAATCGCGGACGCTACAAAACAGCGCCATGTTATCCGCTTCGGTTCCTCCAGAAGTGAAGAAAATCTCACCGGGTTCTGCCCCTATGGATTGCGCTAAACGCTTACGGACTACCTCAACTTCTACCTTCGCTCCACGACCACTGAGGTGGGTGCTTGATGGATTACCGAAGTTATCCATCATTCGGATCATTTCATCTTTAACGCGAGGTTCTAAAGGTGTTGTAGCAGCATTGTCCAAAAAAATAACTCCCATCTCTGTGCAATTAGGTTTGCTCAAAGATAGGAGTTAGAAGGTATCGATGGAAATCCTATGCTAAGGACGCAATGCTTTCTATGAATTTTTGACCCAATTCCGTGGCTTCATTTACTGAAGGAGCCTCCGTGTAGATGCGAACAATAGGTTCCGTGTTCGATTTACGTAAGTGCACCCAACGGTCTGACCATGTGATTTTTACACCATCAACAGTACTTACTTCTTCCCCTGAATGACGCTCCGCGATTGTGGCCAAAATACCGTCAACATCTAAGCCTGGTACGAGTTCAACTTTTTGTTTCGCCATGTAATATTCAGGGTAACCTGCCCGCAGTTCGCTCATGGTTTTTCCAGATTTGGCCAAATGTGTTAATGCCAAAGCTATTCCCACGAGTGCATCCCTGCCGTAATGGAGTTCAGGTAGAATGATTCCACCGTTACCTTCCCCACCGAGCACAGCATTCGTACGCTTCATCTCATTCACCACATTAACTTCACCTACCGCTGAGGCAGTATAGCTTCCTCCTTTAGATTCTGCAAGATCTCGCAGCGCCTTAGAAGAGCTCATGTTACTCACGACTGCACCTGTCTGTAAACTCAATAAATAATCTGCAACAAGAACGAGCGTATATTCTTCACCGAACATGGCTCCTTTTTCATCTATAAACGCCAATCGGTCTACATCGGGATCAACGACAATACCCATTGAAAACGAACCGGATTTTACCGTATCGATAATGGCACCAAGGTGCTTTTCTAATGGCTCTGGGTTATGCGGGAATTGGCCCGTAGGCTCAGGATAAAGGTTTTCATAGCTAACACCCAACGCATCTAATAGTAAAGGAATGGCTACCGAACCAGAACTGTGTACCGCATCAATTGCTACATGAAATCCACCCGCACGCACTGCAGCTGCATCTACAGATGGGAGTGCCAAAACTTGTTCTATATGCCACTCCATACCGTCATTACAGTTCGATACTTGGCCTAAATCATCCACCTCCGCAAAAGCTAAGTCCGCATCTTCGGCTAATCTTAAAATTGCGGCACCGTCATCTCCTGAAACAAATTCACCCTCCTCGTTTAGCAACTTAAGGGCATTCCATTCTTTAGGATTGTGCGACGCAGTAAGGATGATACCACCCGATGCCTTGAAACGTGGCACTAGCATTTCTACCGTTGGCGTAGTGCTTAATCCGGTATTAATCACATCTATTCCTAAGCCTTGTAATGTACTAATGACTAAATTTTCTATCATCTGTCCGGAGGGACGCGCGTCCCTGCCGATCACCACTGTGCATTGGTTGTGTCGTTCTTTGAGCCAAGCTCCGTAACCTGCCGCAAACTTTACAGCATCGAGTGGTGTTAGATTGTCCCCGGCAGCACCTCCAATGGTACCGCGAATTCCTGAGATGGATTTAATTAAGGTCATCTTGTTTGGTTAGATTTCTAGCGAAGATAAGGCAGGCTGATGTGGTGCCCAATGAAGGTGCGGTTAAAATGGTCATTGTTAATAACAGTGTTGATAGCTTTAAACGAATTCATTACCCAGACCTAGCGAAGCCGTTGAATTGTGCTTAAATTTCTACTATGCGATTCGAAGATCAGGATACCTACACTTTAGTAGTTCAGTTTGAACAAGCCTTGAATGAAGGCCGTCAGCCCTACTACGATGTAGAAGATTTAGAACTTATCCTGGAGTATTATCTGGAAACAGGAGGTTTTACTCAGATGCGAAGTGCACTGGCATTGGCGCAAGAAATTCATCCATTAGCTTTCGTGTTTAAGGTGAAAGAAGTGCAGCTTGATATTGCGATGAAAGATTATACCAAAGCACAAGCAAAACTCAATCATTTAGAAGGATTGAATATGCGTTCGGTTGAACTTCTTATTGCAAGGGCAACCATTTTACTCCATCAAGGAGATAATGCAGCGGGACTTCAAATTTTAGACAAAGCCCTCGAAAATGCTGAAGATCCTATTGATGTATTGCAGCTTATTATAGACGCGCACCTAAGCCAAGGAAACTATCCTCACGCCATTAACGCACTATTAAAATGGTGCGATATGGAAGAAGAACCTTTCGAGGAAAGCGCTTTGTATCAATTGGCCATGTGCCTTGATTTCACAAATGAATACGATAGGGCTTTAAAGTTATTCCATGGCTTTACCATTCGTGAGCCCTACAACCCGTTGTTGTGGTACCAGATTGGTGCTTTTCATTTGCGTAAGAATCAAGAGAAAAAAGCATTGCAAGCTTTTGAATGGGCCACTCTAGCGGATGAGAACTATCACCCTGCACATTTCGAACAAGGCCGAATACACGAGCGTAATGAACGTCTTTATGATGCACTAAACGCGTACCGGCAAAGTATAAGTGACGAAGTCCCTTCCGGGTATATTCATTTTAGGATAGGACTTATTGAGCTAGAACTAGGTGCGCCAAAAGAAGCACTGCGTCAATTCAATACTGCTATTGAACTGGAAAACGACATTGACGATATCCATTTAGAGCGTGCTGGGGTACTCATGGATCTAGAGCTCTACGCTGATGCCTTAAAGGATTTTCAACGCGTATGGCTCGAAGAAGCCTATGGTGAAGAGGATGTACTGGACTACGTAGAATGTTTAATAGAACTGGACGATTTAGATGAAGCAATCCGCATTCTTTACGATGGGATAGCGAAATTCCCTACCGCAATACAACTGCGCTTAGTACTCTCAGGCTACCTCATTGCGATCGATGAATTAGCTGCAGCACAAACGGTCCTCGCCGAAACGTTGCAAAAAGAGCCAAAAACCCTCTTACTTTTTGCTGAATACTTCCCGGAATTACCAAAAATCCCTGCTGTAGGTGCTATTTTAGCATCCATTCAAAGGGAGAATCATGACTAAGAAATACGGCTTTTTATTTTTAAAGGGCATGGCTATGGGAGCAGCTGACGTTGTCCCAGGAGTAAGCGGTGGTACAATCGCATTCATAACTAACATTTATGAAACGCTCATTCACGCCTTGAGTCAATTCAATCTTCGGGCAATTCATCTACTACTCAAAGGTCAATTCAAGGAATTTTGGTCCCACATAAACGGTACCTTTTTAGCTGTACTGTTCGCTGGGATTTTTACCAGCGTACTGAGTTTAGCGGCCCTGCTCTCACATACGCTTGAAACCTACCCCATCCATCTTTGGAGCTTTTTCTTTGGTTTGGTTTTCGCGAGTATTTTCATCGTTGGGAAGCAAGTGAGTCAGTGGAAATGGTCTACAGTTCTAAACTTTGCTATTGGAGCTATACTGGCGTATTGGATAACCACCTTACCTGCCTCTTCCGGTTCAGACTCCTATGCCTACCTCGTCTTGTGCGGGGCCTTAGCCATTTGTGCAATGATCCTGCCCGGGATTAGTGGAAGCTTCATCTTGCTGCTGCTCGGCGCTTATGCTACCGTTTTAGAAGCCATAGCCGATCGTGAATTCGCGATTATTGCGGCGGTAGGCATCGGTGCTTTAGGGGGATTACTCTCTTTCACAAAACTTTTAAAATGGGTTTTTGAAAAATACCATGATCTCACAGTTGCATTACTCAGTGGCTTTTTGCTCGGCTCCTTGAATAAGATTTGGCCTTGGAAACAAGTTTTGGTGACATTCACGAAGCACGAAGGAACACCTGAAGAGGAAATCGTTCCTATCGTTACTCAAAATTTAGCACCAGACGAATTGTGGCTGGTAGCATTAGTACTCGCATTATGCGGTGCAGCGCTTGTGTTCGGTTTAGAATGGACGGGCAATAAAAAATCTAAACCCATTCAATAAATGATGCAGCTAGGGCTCATAGGTTTTCCCATCGAACACAGCCTCAGTCCTGATCTTTATCATGGCTTTATGGAGGTATCGGAAATAAACGGTTCCTACAATTTATTTCCAATGAATACCATCACGCAAAAGGAACTAAAACATCTTTTTACAAGACATGAATTAACAGGGTGTAACGTAACTATTCCCCTAAAAGAAGCGGTCCTGCCTTTACTGGACCGGTTAGACCCCACCGCGAACGCTATTGGTGCCGTGAACACTATCGTCCTTGAATCCGGGGATTTGGTAGGATACAACACGGACTGTACCGGTATTGAAAAAGCGCTTGATGAATTAAATTCAGAATCACCGAGTGCGCTTGTTTTCGGTACGGGTGGCGCAGCGAAGGCCGTTCAATATGTCCTTAATCAACGTGGCATTACCTCAACCATGCTAACACGAAAGTCCGGTCCCAATAATTACGATTCTTTAACCGCTGAAGATTTCAAGAAGCATAAACTTTGGATCAATTGTACACCGCTGGGCGGACCGGATTATTCGGATGTGCATTTACCTATTCCCGATGGGGTTTTAAGCCCGGAATTCGCGATATTTGACCTAATTTACAACCCGCTTCCAACGCCACTGCTGCAAGCTGCTATCGATGCAGAAGCGCGCAGCGTAGATGGAAGAATAATGTTAACTGAGCAAGCGAAAAAAGCATGGAATTTGTTCCGCGCCGCTTACTACAAAAATTTGTAGACGATGATGCAAGAAGATCAAGAACAGCAGACTACACCTGAAACAAACGAGACTGCTACACCAGAGGTGGTTGCGGAAACTTCAACGGAAGTAGAAATTGAATCTACTGATGCTGTTGATGCGGCTCAAGAGAAGAATACTTCGGAGGCTAACGAGGAAGTAAAAGCTGTCGAAGCAGAGGAAGATCACGAAGCGCCAAAAGACAAAAAATTGGCCATCCCAGATTTTGATTCTTTAAGCATTGAAGCTGCTTTAGAAAGTATCGAGAAGCATATCAAAGAATTCGAACCACAACGCATAAAAGGGATTGTAGAAAGTGGAAGGTCAAGAATCTTACAAGAATTAAACGCAGAAAGAGATGCTGCAAAGGCGACCTATTTAGAAGAAGGTGGCAATATCATAGACTTTGAGTTTGATCAACCGCAACGCAAAACATTAGGCATCCTCTATGGAGGTTATCGGGATAGATTGCGCGCACACTACACACAACTGGAAGCTGAGTTAAGCACTAACCTAGCAGTGAAAACAGCCATTATTGAAGAGGTAAAAGCCCTTCCTATGGCTGAGGGATCTGCAAAAGAGAAATACGAAACCTTTAAAGCGTTGCGTGAGCGCTGGAATCAGACTGGATTGGTTCCAAAAGCAGACGCACGAACGGTTTGGGCCAACTACAACCACCACGTAGACAACTTCTTCAACTTTTTAAGATTGGCATACGATCTCATCGAAAAAGATTACCAAAATAATTACGATGAAAAAGTTGCCTTATGTCAAGCCTTAGAGGATAAAATACAAGACGGTGTAAACCCTGGCCTATTTAGAACTTTGCAGCAGACGCATAGTAAGTGGAAAAGAATTGGCCCCGTTCCTAGGGAGCATAAAGACGCTTTATGGGACCGATTAAAAGCTGCAACAGCAAAGGTGCATGAGCTTCGTGACCAGTACAATGAGAACCTAATAGAGATAAATGCATCTAAGATTGCTGCAAAAAAAGTAGTGGTAGAAAATATTGAAGTGTTGACGGCCGAACTACCAACAAAGCACAGCGGTTGGCAAAAATCCAGTAAAGTACTTGAAGCATTACGTGCAGAATTTAAGGAAATAGGTTTTGTAAAAAGTGACGAAAACGACACTGTATGGGAAGCTTATAAAGCCGCTCAGCGTGGTTTCAATAAGGCGAAGAATGACTTCTATAAAGAGGAAAAAATACGCCAACGTGACAGTCTCGAGAAGAAAAAAGCCTTGATCGCTCTTGCCGAAAGCTTGAAAGATTCTGATGATATTGCAGGTGCTTCGCAGCAGCTCAAACAGGCCCAGGCGGACTGGAAAAACACCGGTTACGTCCCGAAGAAAGAAGGTGATAAATTATGGGAAGCATTCAGAGCAGCCTGTAATCACTTTTTTGATCGTCTTAAAGGCGAGCGTAAGGCAAAGGTAGCCCAAGACAATGCAGTGGTCGAGTCTAAACAAAAAGCACTAGCGGATTTAAAGAAATCCAAAATCGGGACTATTGAAGAGGCAATAGAAGCGAGCGAGCAATTTTCGGCCATCGGTGTACTTACCGGTCGTAATAGGAAGATTGAACAAGACTTCGATACGCTCCTTTCAGAAAAAGTAAGTGCCTTAGGTCTAGAACCTTCCGTTCTTGAGCGTACGATGTTCGAAGCTAAGGTCAAGGCGCTTGTTGAGGCAGACGACCAAGACGGCTTGCACCGTCAACGCAGCTGGATCCGTGAGGAAATGGATAAAGCCAAAAAAGAATTACACCAACTCGAGAATAACATCGCGTTCTTCTCCGGAGCCAAAGGCAATCCCCTACTCGATGCTGCTTTAGGTAAAATTGAAGCACATAAAGCCCGAGTAGAAGAACTAACCGCTCTACGTAAATTATTCAATAGCTTGTTGAAATAATCGAGGATGGAGTTTAAGCTGAAAGCCCCTTTTGAGCCCATGGGGGATCAACCACAGGCCATTACTGAACTTGTGGAAGGCTTGAACGACGCGATCTCTGATCAAGTTCTACTTGGTGTTACAGGGTCCGGTAAAACCTTTACAGTAGCCAATGTGATTGAGCGAACGCAGCGTCCCTCATTAATTTTATGTCACAATAAAACACTCGCGGCACAGCTCTATGGGGAGATGAAAGAATTCTTTCCAGAAAATGCAGTGGAATACTTCGTAAGCTACTACGACTATTACCAGCCTGAGGCCTATGTACCGTCGTCTGGACTTTACATCGAAAAGGACTTAAGCATTAACGATGAGATTGAGAAATTACGCTTGAGTACGACTTCTTCGCTTCTTTCCGGTCGACGTGATGTCATCGTAATTGCCTCTGTTTCGTGTCTCTACGGCATGGGTAATCCTGAAGCGTTTAATAATTCCGTAGTAAACCTTAAAGTTGGTGAGATTATTTCGCGTCAAGCACTTTTGCACAAATTTGTCAACGCGCTTTATGCGAGAACTACCGCTGAATTCAAACGAGGCTCTTTTCGTGTAAAGGGCGATGCAGTCGATATTTACCCCGCTTATGCCGAAACCTTTTTTCGAATCAGTTTCTGGGGCGATGAGGTTGAAAGCATAGAGCATATGGACCCAATAAGCGGTTCGAAGATTGAAAACATGAATGAGATGCGTCTCTTCCCTGCGAATCTTTTCGTGACAGAAAAAGACCAACTTCAAAACGCCATTCATCATATTCAAGACGACCTGATGAGTCAGGTGGATCACTTCAATCAAGTCGACCGAAGAATGGAGGCAAAACGTCTGGAAGAACGCACGAACTTTGATCTTGAGATGATAAGGGAACTAGGGTATTGTTCGGGGATTGAAAACTACTCTCGTTATCTTGACGGACGAGCACCCGGGGTACGCCCTTTCTGTCTGTTAGATTACTTTCCTGAGGATTTCCTATTGGTAGTGGATGAAAGTCATGTGACGTTACCGCAGGTTCGAGCCATGTATGGTGGAGACCGCTCGAGAAAAGAAAACCTTGTAGAATATGGATTTCGTCTGCCCGCTGCGATGGACAACCGTCCTTTAAAGTTTGAAGAATTCGAAAAATTACGTGGACAAGCCCTCTTCGTGAGTGC
Source organism: Schleiferiaceae bacterium (assembly GCA_965204625.1). Taxonomy (GTDB): domain Bacteria; phylum Bacteroidota; class Bacteroidia; order Flavobacteriales; family Schleiferiaceae; genus UBA10364. Next base: position 719,239 of record CBDBET010000006.1, on the reverse strand, counting down.
AACACCAGCAGATTATGAGCTTAGTTTAAGCGGAGGTGTTTACGCGGAACAAGTCATTCGTCCCACAGGACTTTTAGATCCCATTGTAGAAGTACGTTCAACAGAAAATCAAGTCGATGATCTAATGGATGAGATTCGTAAGCGTACAGAGCTAGAAGAACGCACGCTCGTTACTACACTAACGAAGCGAATGGCTGAGGAACTAACGAAATACCTCACGCGCTACGATATTCGGTGTAGATACATCCATAGTGATGTCGACACGATGGAGCGCGTAGAGATTATGCGAGATTTGCGCTTAGGCGTTTTCGATGTGCTTATAGGAGTTAACCTCCTTCGTGAAGGTCTAGATTTCCCTGAAGTTAGTTTAGTTGCTATTTTGGATGCCGACAAAGAAGGTTTTTTGCGCAGTGAACGCTCATTAGTCCAGACCATAGGGCGTGCGGCGCGTAATGTAAACGGAAGGGCGATACTATACGCGGATAAAATTACAGATAGTATGCGTGCCACTATGGAAGAGACGGAACGCAGGCGAGAGAAACAAGACGCTTTTAATAAGGCGAACGGTCTAGAGCCTAAAGCATTAAAAACAAGCAGAGCTGAAATCTTGGCTAAATCGGGTGCCGTTAGTAGGAATATGGACTACGAAGTAAGTAGAGACCAGCAAAAGTCGGCGGAGAAAGCCATGAATTACTTCACGCCAGAAGATCTTGAAAGCGAAATACGCGCGACCCGAAAGGCTATGGAATCTGCTTCTAAAAGTTTAGATTTTATTGAAGCGGCGAGATTACGCAACGCACTTATTGAACTCGAAGCGAAAAGAGAGAAGCGTTAAGAGAGAACCATTCAAACGAAAAGCACACTCATGATTTTTATTGTATTGGGACTTGGAGCATTGTTTTTTAGCTTGGGATACTTAGTTACAGAGAGCAATGCATCCATGCTTTTAAGTGGCTACAATACCATGAATAGCGAGGACCAGAAGTCGTTTCCGTTGAAGGAATACCTCGTAGATTTTAAACGATTTCACCAATGGTTTGGAATTGGTTTCACAGCTTCAGGTCTACTCCTTTATGTATTAAATGAGCAATGGCTCGGCTACCATTTAGGTGTTACCCCGCTCTTGGCCTATCTCTATTTCTTTTGGCAAACGCGTAAGTACACACTAGAGCAGTCGAAAAATTCCAGGAACCAATTTTGGATTGGATTGGCTGTGTTGTTATTCACGCTTGTATTTGTGGTGGGTATGTTATTCTGGTCCGATAGAGAAAATACGGTAGTTTGGACTGATAAATCGATAGAAATTGAAGGGCCTTACGGTGTTGTCATTCCATTTGAACAAATCGAGTCTATAGAGCTGTTGGATGAGTTACCTGAAATCAGCTCAAGACTTCATGGATACTCCACAGGAAATGTCGTTAAAGGTAAGTTCAAAGGGCTTAAAGGGGTTCACTACCACCTACTGTTAGACAAGCCTTACGGGAAAATACTACAAATCAACAGTACGGATGAAGATCCTGTGTTCCTCGCACTTGAAGTTGTAGATGAAATAGCGCTCGAAAAACAGTTAAAAGCGCAGCTAAGAGATTGAATTAGTCCTCAAAAGAATATTCAAAAGCAGTAACATCCTCCTTGTACAACTCCTCAACGGCAGCGATCAATCCTGGCGTATAGTAGTCGCGGTAATTTTTAGATTTAATTTTATCACCACGGCTGAATAGTAAATACAGCAGAGATTCGGGTTGCTTCACAAACCTTCTACCAAACTTTCGAAGACCTGAAATCCCGCCTTTTTGAGCACTTTTATTTCTATGCGGAAGATTTTGAACAGGCATATTGAGCGATTTACAGACTTTAGCAAAATCGGTTTGTAAGCTTTCAAATTTGCCTATAAAATCGGCTTTATTCTCTCCGTTAACGTAAAAGAAATCATATTGTGGACCGTAAAACCAACGCTGCTCTTGAATGAGTTGAGGCAGCTTAGTGATCACAAATTTATCGAAAGACATCAGGTGCTGATGACCATGAAATTTGTAAAAGGATACCGCTCGTGACCAAGGATTACGTACAAATCCGAATTTAAAATATCGATCAAAGTCCTGCTGAGAGACAAAGTGATGTCGCACATAATCTACTGAATGTAAATGTGCTAAACGTGGTGGACCTATTTTATCTGCTGCATTAGGTGCCAATAATAACGGCAAGCGTTCCTCCCACTTTAACCCGTGAAGATTAAGAAAAAAAGCTTCTACACTTTGGCCGGCAGCTTTTGGGACATGTATAAATAGGGTCTTGTATTTGTGGGAAACCATTATTTAAAGGTAAAGAACATTCGCTTTTAAACAACGTTTCGACTGCTCGTTAAAGTAAACCAGAATTGCGTGCACTAATTAAATCCTCCGGAGTGTTTACCTCAGGTACAGCATGCGGCACCAAAGCAACATCAATGGCATATCCGTGATGTATAAAATCAAGTTGTTCTAGAGACTCCTGAACGGCTAAATCTGAAAGAAAATCGCCTTCATAATTTAGAGCAAAGGACTTTTTATAGGCATACAGTCCCAAATGGCACAGCCGTACCACCTCCGAAGTACCCGGCACTGAATACGGAATAGGGAACCTACTAAAATACACGCCTTCACCCTTCTTATTGCGAATGACTTTTACTGTGTGCTCATCCTTCTCCCCTGCTTCTTCATAGGCGATGGTCGTAATGGGGTGAGCTCCCATCGCCTCCACTACCGTTTTAAGATAGGATGCCGGAAGGAAGGGCTGGTCGGCCTGAAGGTTCACCACAATATCCCAATCCTCCTGAACACTGCGAGCAGCTTCAAAAACACGAGAGCTTCCGCAGGAATGGTCAAATGAGGTTGCAATAGCTGCTATTCCACGCTGATCACACAACTCAAGAATTTCGGGATTTGGTGAGGCGATAAACACACGGGAGAAGACCCCTGAAACCTGAGCAATATGGTATACGCGCTCAAACATCGGCATACCTTGGATGTCGGTGAGGATTTTATTGGGGAATCGGGAAGATTCTAATCTAGCCGGGATGATGCAAATAGCTTTAGCCATGGATATCGTAGAATTGGACCACACCTTTCAAATCTTGCTTTGAGCCTACGAGGACAGTGATAATTTTATTCTCTCGGAATAGTCGATCCATATCGCTCATGCCCATGTGTTCATCAATATAAATGGGGGTTTTAGTACCCATTTCGGCAGCAACCAAAGCATTTGGATTCGAGCTAGAAGCCATCGCACGACGTATATCCCCGTCTGTAATTACACCTTGTACTTCGCTTGGTATACCGACCGCTACTAAACCTAATCTGCCTTCAGAGATGCGCAATAAGACCTCATGCAGCCCATCTTCAGGCTGGACCATGGGCACGTCGGTGATCATAACATCCTTTGCCTTAGTCAACAAAGAGCGGCCTAAAGTTCCGCCAGGGTGGAATTTAGCAAAGTCCTCTTGAGAGAATTTTCGTAGTTCCATCAGGGCCGCACAGATGGCATCTCCCATCACTAAAGCAGCAGTGGTACTGGTGGTAGGCGCTAAATTCAGAGGACAAATTTCCTTATCCACCTTGCATTCTAAGTGCACAGTGGAGAATTGGGCCAAGGCACTATTGTGGCTTTGAGAGAGGCCTATCACATTATTAGTTCGGCTGTATTGCAGTAAATTCAGAAGCTCGGGCGTATGGCCAGAGTTCGAAATGGCGAATAGCACATCACTGGCTTCGATCATCCCCAGGTCACCGTGGTAGGCCTCTCCTGGATGTACGAAAAAGGAAGGGATTCCAGTACTTGAATAGGTCGCGGCCAATTTTCTCGCAATAATCCCACTCTTGCCCATGCCGGTAAAAATCAACTTGCCTGACATCCCATCAATGAGCTCGACGGCACCTTGATAATCATTGCGGTCCTGCCCCGCCATATGCAAAAGGGAATTGGCTTGGGCTTGAATGCTTTGTATGATATGCTGATTAATGTCCATGGATACGGGCTAATACTTCCTTAAATACACCAGCGCCTCCAGCAGTCTTGAGCTGCACGTCACAGATGTTCACTAACTCCGTTGCGGCATCGTTCACGGCATATAAATGACCACATTCCGAGCGCACGGCACAATCGTTCGTATCGTCCCCCACGAAAAGGGTTTCCTCCACTTCGATACCATATTGGGCACGAATACCAGCAACAGCCTGAGCCTTATCGCTGATGTTCATTTGGCAAAAATCTAGGCCCAATTCTTCCGCACGTCTTGCCAAAGCTGCCGAACCACGCCCGCTCACAATGCCAAATTTGATGCCTTCCGCCATGAGTGCTTTGATCGCCGTACCGTCTTTAACGTTGAAGACTTTGAGCACCTCGCCTTCGGCCCCGTAATAGAGCTTCCCGTCGGTGAGCACACCGTCACAATCACTAATAATTAGGCGGATCATAAAAGGTCTTTTACGAGGTTTTCTAAATCCGCGAGTTTCAACATATTGGGACCGTCCGACAACCCCTGATCGGGGTTTGGATGCGTTTCAATGAAAAAGGCGTTCGCCCCCCAAAGCTTTGCCGTTTTAGCGAAATACGGTACATACGCCCTATTCCCTCCAGTCGTCCCATCATTGCTTTGGGTTTCTTGCGCGGAGTGCGTACAATCCATGACCACATGATCTGTTAAGGCGGCAAGTTTCTGGATATTTCTAAAATCTACGACCAATTCGCTTGGACCAAACAAGGTACCACGCTCGGTCAACCACACCTGGTCATTACCCGTGGACTTCACCTTATCCACAGCGAACTGCATCTTCTCGGCATTCAGGAACTGGGCTTTTTTGATATTCACGATTTTCCCGGTTTTCCCCGCTTCAATCAACATATCCGTTTGACGACACAGGAAGGCAGGAATTTGTACCATATCCACGCGATGCCCGTATCCGGCAATCTGTTCTGGGGTGTGAAAATCTGTAGTAATGGGCAGACCAAATTCTTCGCGAATAGCCTCTAACATGGCGATGCCTTCTTCAATTCCAGGACCGCGAAAGCTGCGTAAGGACGTGCGATTGGCTTTATCAAAGCTGGCTTTAAAGTAAATCTCAACGTTGAGCTCTTTTTTAATACGGGCCAATTCCCCTGCGACTTCTCGCAACAGCGCAGGGCTTTCAATCACACAGGGTCCGGCAATGATAGTCATGTAAGCAATATTTCGTTGGGTGCAAGTATAAACGTATGCCTGCGGTATTACGTATCAAAAGTAGGGAAAGATGTGTGAACACTTGTATTGTGAAGATTTTCTATTTCTTCACATTACTTGATAATCTCCCTGTCTTGAGGCTAACTTTTCATAAACGAAGTTGTGCAGCGTAAAGTGTCGCGTTAAGACCTTGGGACTTTTCTAATATCAAATCCTATTCTTTTCTTTTAAGTGGTGCGAGAAGTAGATAGAAAATCCAAGCAAACCAAGAGATGAACAACACCGCGAGAATCCAGGCTAGCTTTTCGTTACCAGATGTTTTACTTGAAGACAAGATCGAGAGTATGGGTAAGAACCAAACAAATACAATAAGTCCTAACAGGAGAAGAGCAGTCAAGAGTTCCATACCCAGAGTTTATGCTGTACAACTTCTTTTATGCCCTGGTTTATGCCCGTTGTGAGAAGGTCCACCGGTAAAATGGGAATTATACAGGTTTATTGTTCTTTTTCGAGGTTGTTATGGGCGTGAAAGAAGTTGTGTTTGGGTTTTTATTAGTTTCTGTTAAAGTATTAATTATTTCAGAGGTTTCCACGGGGGCAATTCATTTTCATTTGGTGGGGAATCAACTTTTTGTGCCAATTGGTCCCTCACGGCAGAATCTAAGGGACTTTCAATGGATAAGGTCGTGTTCTTTGCGACGTGAGTGTAGACTGTTGTAGTATCAATGCTACTGTGGCCTAGTAATTCTTGAATGTACCGGAGGTCCACACCTTTTTCTAGTAAGTGAGTGGCGTAACTATGACGCAGCATATGTGGGGTGATTCGTTGTGAAATGCCGGCATTTTTAGCCGCACGAGCCACGATGTTCGCGATGGAGGTGGCGCTGTATTGCGGGGTGGTTTGTCCTTCGAAGAGGTAGGTTTTCGGCTGGAAGAAGTGAACGTATTCTCTAAGGAGTGGTAGCAGTGATTGAGGAAGCGGGAGCATGCGGTCTTTGCCCCATTTACCCTGGCGGATATGGATGGTAGCTCGTTCGAGGTTGAGGTCGGTGCATTGTAAAGAGATGATCTCTCCCCTACGCAAACCGCAGGAATACAGCAAGGAGATGATTAAGCGGTGTTTGAGGTTACGCGTTTTGGCAATCATCGTTAGGACTTGGTTGATGGCGATGACCTTGGGGGTGGATTTGATGGCTCTTGGGCGTACCAAAGTGGAGGGTGTAATGTTGTTTTTGTAGAGCGATAGGAGCAGTTTTAGTGCGCCGACAAATTGGCGTTGGGTGCTGTTGGATTTTCGAAAGAGTCGAGTCGCACGATAGGTGTTGATTTGAGCGAGGGTGTAGGAATCCGGGAGTGTTGGGTGAAGTTCGGCGATGAGAGGCGCCATTAATTGTACGTAGGCTGTGATGGTGTTCTGGGCATAGCCACGCGCATAGAGCATGTTCTGATACTGTTCCAGTTTCGACAGGGCTTCTTTGGGCTGCTCTTTAAGTATTGCTGTTGGGAGTGGCCGACGTGTTAGTACTTCTAGCGTACCGAAATTGGCCGCAGTAGATTGAAGGGCGGCCCAATTCTTTTTACTGTAACTAAGGAGCCAACATTTGATCTCCTTGTCCCAGTTTGCGCCAATGCGGTGAAGAGCTCGGTTTAGAGGGCGGTGGAACGGAGTGCGCAACGAAAAAAATCGGCCACGGGAATCGCGGTAATCGCCGACGGTAATGACAAAATGTTTCGGGTTGGACATGAGCTGGGGGTTGTCCCAATAAATTGGGCCCAGCGCCTTAAACGTCCAAGAAATGTGGAAAAGTTGCGCTTATGAACCGCGAAGGATTTTCGCCATGGGACGACCTTTGGCCAATTCATCTACGAGCTTGTCCAAGTAACGCACCGCACGCGTGAGCTCATTGTCGAGGTCTTGGATCTTGTAACCACAAATCGTCCCCGTGATCAGATGGGCATTCGCATGAAGATCCGCCTCATCAAAGAAGGTTTGGAACGTAGATTTAGCGGCCATATGGCGGTCCAAATCTGCCTGGGTATAGCCCGTGAGCCATTGGATCACCTCAAGCAACTCGGCCTCACTCCTGCCCTTCTTTTCGACTTTGGCAACGTAGTGCGGATAGACACCGGCGAAGGTGAGTGCCGCGACGCGGGCGTGGTGTTCGGGAGTTGCGTGTGTGGCCATGGCGGAAGGTGGTGTAGGTATTAGTTAAAGCTTGATGCCCTTAGGGTTGCCCTTGAGGTAGACCTCGATGAAGTTGCGCAGGAATCCAATGCCATACCCTTCATTCATCGTATGGGTCGTTTGTACAGCTAGGACGGCGACGGCAAGGCCCTCTTTGGAAAGGGCGCTAATAAAGACCGCAATCATGTAGAGTACATAGAGTGCAAACGGCATAACGTATACGCTCTCGTGGAAATAGAAGATGCCCACGAGGCCAAGGATGGCTGTGAGGTGACGGTAGAGAGTGAAGACCAGCGGAAAGAGGTGGGTCAATTTTAGGTTGCCCGGGTGTGCCTTGGCAAGCAAGGGACGGGCGGCGCCGAAGCGAAAGACCTGGCGGCGGAATTGCTTGAGCGTGGCGCGGCGCTTGTGGTATACGTGGGCTTCAGGGATGAATCGGCTGATGGCGCATGCTTTTTGAAGGCGAAGGCTGAGCTCGACATCTTCGCCACAAATAAAGTTCTCATCGTAACCCCCTACCGAGCGGAAGAGCCCGGCGCTCATGCCCATATTAAAGCCGCGCGGTTGGTAGGATGTAAGAGTGTTAGTACCGCCGCGTATGCCTCCTGTGGTGAGGAAGCTGGTCATCGAAAAGTTGATGGCTTTTTGCAGGTCGGTAAAATCGGCAGAAGCGGCATCGGGACCGCCGAAGAGCGTGGTGTCCGGGTATGTTTCGAGGAAGGCATCAATGGCGCGGAGGTAGCCGGGCGGGATGATGCAATCGCTGTCGAGGAAGATGAAGTACTGGGCCGTGGCCATGGAGGCTGCACGGTTGCGGGCATCCGAGACGGGCAGGTATTCCTCGTAATAAATCTGAAGCGGTAATTGGTCCAGATAAGGGGCCAATTCTGGTCGCAATTCATCCCCAGGGGTGCCGTCGCCTAAGATGATTTCAAAACCACTTTGCGGATAGTCCAACGCGGTGAGGCTTTGGAGAAATTCGGTGACTTCCTCCGGGCGCTTAAACGTCGGAGAAATGAGCGCATACTTTGGGGAATCGGCAGCTTGGGCCATTAATCCAAACCTATTTTATCGTTAATCGTGTAATCGTGCTTCTTATTACTCTCGCGCAACAACAACTCGGCAATGAATCCCACGCCGAAGAGTTGAACGCCCATGATGGTCAGGGCTAGGAGAATGTAGAAGAGTGGATTTTCAGTAATTAATCGGGCCTCTATCCCAGCGCTCAATGCCCAAAGCTTGTATCCACCAAGGTAGGCCAACAGGGCGATACTTAAGGTGAACATGAGCGTTCCAGCAGCGCCAAAAAAATGCATAGGTCGACGACCAAACTTGCCCATAACCCCCAAGGTGGCCAGATCAAGAAAGCCGTTGATGAATCGATCTAAACCAAACTTGGTAGTCCCGTACTTGCGGGCTTGGTGTTGCACTACCTTCTCCCCGATCTTGCCAAATCCTTTGTTTTTAGCCAAAAACGGAATGTAGCGGTGCATCTCGCCGTAGACTTCAATATTGTGCACCACCTCAAGACGGTAGGCTTTCAAACCACAATTAAAGTCATTGAGCTTTATCTTGGATATGCGGCGGGTCGCAGCGTTGAAAAGCTTTGTTGGAATGGTCTTGGTCAGCGGATCATAACGCTTCTGCTTCCAGCCACTTACCAAATCGTAGCCCTCTTCCAAAATCATTTTACGCAATTCCGGAATTTCTTCTGGGCTGTCCTGAAGATCAGCATCCATGGTGATGACCACCTGCCCAGAGGCGGCTTTAAATCCTTGGTTTAACCCTGCGCTCTTACCTTGATTTCGACGGAATGAAATGCCCTTAACGTTGGCATTCTGTGTGCGAAGTTCTTGAATGACCTGCCAGCTGTTGTCTGTAGAGCCGTCGTTGACAAAAATGATTTCATAGGTATAGCCCTCGCGGTCCATGACACGCGAAATCCACTGGGTCAGTTCTGGTAAACTCTCGTCCTCATTATACAAAGGGATAATTATGCTTAAGTCTAGTATACTCATCTTCGGTTAGACTACAGGTTCGTCTTTTTTCATGGCTGCCGCAACTACGAGGCTGATGACCAAATAATATATGCTTATAAAGGTTAGGCCCATCATTTGAGCTTTGAAACCAAATTGATCGCGTTCTTTTATTTGCGCAACACCTTCAGAGATCTGGGCCTTGTCCGCGCCCATCCGTTCCATGAATTGGACCGTAAACTCAATGGTTTGCTCCTCCATCATCGCCTTAAATTCAAGATCTACAACATTGTACATCAATGCATTAAACAAAACGACCACAGCCGTTCCTAGTATTAATCCTATGGCAGAAGTTCCCAATGCTCCCTTGAAGGAAATGAAGCCATTTAACGACTGCTTTGCTTTCGCTACAGCGTAGATGGCTAAACCAATTGGCAAGATCCACTGGTAGAGTATACCCAACCACCAATACTTAAACAGCAGCGTTGGATCACCTAGATAACTCAATAAAAACATGAGGATTCCTAGAGCTATTACGATGAAAGCGAGCTGTTTACCCTGTGCCTTCATGATTTCAATTTCCTGTGCCATCTTACCTTGTATTTTGCGATTTAAGCGCTTTTAGCTTGCTACAAATATAGTCCAACAGAACCGATTAAAAATTGTTAAAATTCATTGGTCAAACGTCTTCAGTTGGCTTAACTTTGCAGTGGGCAAGTCTTACACAACCAGCTCCTGGTGAATCCCCCAGGGCGGGAACGCAGCAAGGGTAATTGGTCGTAGCGGTGTGATGTGAGTAGCTTGCCCATTTTTTGTGCCCTAAATTTTGAGGGAAAGGCGTACTTTTGCTCAGTAAATAACATAACTCACACACATGAAATTCTTCATCGACACTGCGAACCTCGCACAGATTCAAGAAGCCCAAGAGCTAGGAGTACTAGACGGGGTAACGACTAACCCATCATTGATGGCTAAAGAAGGCATTAGCGGAGACGCAAATGTGAAAGCGCACTACAAAGCCATTTGTGCCATTGTGGACGGTGATGTAAGTGCTGAAGTAATCGCAACAGATTACGAAGGCATGATCAAAGAAGGTGAAGAATTGGCTGCATTGGATGAGAAAATCGTAGTGAAGATCCCGATGATCAAAGACGGTGTGAAGGCATTGAAATACTTCTCTGATAAAGGCATCAAGACCAACTGTACGCTGATCTTCTCTGCAGGTCAAGCACTAATGGCGGCAAAAGCTGGCGCAACTTACGTGAGCCCATTTATTGGACGTCTAGATGATATTTCTACTGACGGTTTGGATTTAATCGAAAGCATTCGCATCATTTTTGACAACTACGATTTTGGTACAGAAATTCTTGCAGCTTCGGTACGTCACCCAATGCATATCATTCAATGTGCTGAGATCGGTGCAGACGTGATGACTGGACCTTTAAGCGCAATGGAGGCTTTATTGAAGCACCCGTTAACAGATATAGGTTTGGCGAAGTTTTTAGCGGATCATGCTAAAGCAAACGGCTAATACCTATTCATAACTTATAGTTTTCAAGAAGCCTCGCCTACCGCGGGGCTTTTTTGTACCTTATATAAAAATTGAAAAGGCCGTGATTTATTCCATTTATCCTGAAAGCATCAACGCAGAGACCATCGCAGAATGTGTAGCGCGTTTTAAGCGGGGTGAAATTGCCATTATTCCTACGGACAGCGTGTATGCTGTCGCCGGAGATTTTCAGCATCCGTTGGCACTGGAAAAACTGGCCAAAATCAAAAAGGAATCGGTCAAAGCGTCTGAATTTTCATTTCTCTTTACCAACCTCAGTCAAGTATCAGAATATACGCAAAGCGTAGACGGCGGAACTTTTAAACTACTAAAACGCTGCTTACCAGGGCCATATACCATGGTGCTTGAGGCGAATATTGCATTAGCACGAAAGCTAGGTCAAAAGCGTAAGACCATTGGTGTTCGAATACCAGATCACCCTATTGTGATGGCTTTGTGCGAAACTTTAGGTCGTCCTTTAGCATCTGCATCTTTGCACCACGACGATGAAATAATTCAATACCCGACAGATCCAGATGAAATTGCAGTAGCCTATGCGCATCTCGCTGACTTTATGATTGACGGCGGCTGGGGAGATAATATTCCTTCAACGGTTATAGATCTCAGTGGTACCGTGCCTGTGCTCCTTAGAGCCGGAAAAGGCGATCCGGATGTGATTTAATCAACGACTTCAGCTTTAATCGGTCTAATTTCCCGTTCTCTAACAGCGGCCATTCTTGTACAACACACGCTTCCTTTGGCATCGCCGTTCCCTCCCAAAGACGCAATGCCTTTTTGAGGTCTTCAACATCGTCCATTGTGCGCAGTACCATGACCGGTATCTGACCATAGCGGTCGTGTTCTCTTGCACTCATCACCGCTTGAATACCGTGTGCATCACAAACGGATTCAAATTTTTCCGGGTGAAGTTTGATTCCCCCTGAATTGATCACATGATCCAATCGACCTTCATAATGGAACTGTTTATTATCGAGTAATCTTACCCGATCGTGAGTTTCCAGCTTCGCAATCCCTAGATGCGGTGCAGAAATACAAAGGCATTCGTCGGCATTTACTGAAAATTCCGTCGAACCTACTGCTGTATAAATGGTACTCCCCAATGGGCGAAGAGCAACATGAGAAGCCGTTTCTGTCATTCCATATCCTATAAACACACCCGAATAACTAGAAATATCGAATCGCGCAGGAAGTGCGCTACCCCCTAATAGTACGTTTTTAACCTTAAGTTGCTTTCCAGCCTCTTTTAGCGCAATAAACTGGGCGGGAGTCATAGGAAGAAAGTCCAGTCCTTCTGGGACATGCGGCAACGCACGAGGCTCACACAGATGCAGCGTAAGCTGGCCTATGTAAGCGCGAACAACCATCATGAAGCCGCCAATATATTTTGCTGGCAATACCAATGCCGCTGTAGAACCTGAAACCAACTCAAAGGCGTCCAATGTAGCACGGGCCGATCCGTAAATCATAGCACGGGATAGTGCCAACTTCTTTGGGCTACCCGTTGAACCGCTAGTTAGTAACTTCCATTCCGAATCCTGGCTCAAACAAAATCTTAAAGCATTTTGGACGGTAGCTATGTGGTCAGGAACCTCCTGTAAATCAATGAGCTCGGGAGCAGAATAACTCCGGTTGTTCCAAACGAAAAGTGATTTATTTTCGGACATGTATTTTCAGGTACAGTTTTTGTTTCAACGTGTGCGCAATGAACAAGTTCAAAACAGCAGCAATATACATCAGCCTCATGGTTTTCTCTTTCAGCGTTTATGCTGCAGGTGAAGTGGAATATGTATGGCTTACTGTTAGTAATGCCATGAGTGGCGAACCCATCGAAGGGGTGAGCATAACTGTGGATCAAGCATATATTGGGGAGACCGGTCCTCTAGGACGTATTCTCATACCAGAAGGTACGCCAGGACAACTCATCGCACTCTACCATACCAGTTACGCTGCAGGCTATTATTCTAGGAAGGAACTACAGGAACAGGAGTATGAAGTTTCATTGCGAGAAAGTGTATTGAATATACAGGAAGTAGTGATTCGGGCGAACCGCATGGAGCAACAATACCAAAAAACCGCACAAGAAGTTAGAAGCATTGATGCGAAACAATTGGACCAACAGTTTCAGGCAAATACAGCAGATGCGCTCGCCATCGATCCCAATGTTTTCATTCAAAAATCACAAGCAGGAGGTGGTTCGCCAATGATTCGCGGCATGAGTACATCGAGAGTACTCGTAATGGTCGACGGTGTCAGAATGAACAACGCAATCTTTAGATCAGGAAATGTACACAACGTAAACTCCGTGGATGAAGAAAGTGTCTCAAACATGGAGATCAGCTTAGGGCCTGGAAGTGTTTTGCACGGTAGTGATGCATTGGGCGGTGTAATGCACATCAATACCTACGATGCGCATTTTGGGGATTCTACAGAAACTTTACAAAGTTTAGTCTTCGCTTTGAGCAGCCAAAATGCGCAACTATCGAGAAGACCTAATTTTCGAATCAACTACGGCGGACTGAATTGGGCAGGAATGACTTCGCTGACCTATACCCAATACCACGATATAAGAATGGGCCAGCGAATTCTATCATGGACACCCGCTTCGCATCTAAGCAATACTCAACTCAGCTGTTTACCCATTACCATTGAAGGTATGGATACTGTCAGGCCGCCCGAAGATAACCAGGTACAGTACAATACCTCCTACGAGAAACGCAACATCACCCAGAAATTCAAGGTCCGTATTGCGGAACGCACCACTTTTAAATCCGGATTGCATCTTAGTTTGACTGGCGATGTAAATCGCTACGATCGGTTCACAGAAATGATGAATGGAAGTCCTAAATATGCACAATGGAATTACGGCCCACAAGCATGGATAATGAGTTATTTATCCATTGAGAACAGAGATAAGACTACCATCAGCGATTGGATGAAATTCACCTTATCAGGACAGTACTTCGAAGAAAGTCGTAATACTAGAAAATTTAAAGCCCCAGTAGGAAAAATTCAACGCGAACAGGTGTACATCAACCAGATGAATTTTGACGCAAGTAAGAAAATTTCAGATAAGAGCACGATTTTGTACGGCGCTGAATTTATCGGAAATAACCTCACAAGTACCGCCAACCATTACCATTACATGTCTACGGACTCAACGTGGAACGCACAATGCCGATATGCCAATGGGAGTCGTTGGATGAGCGGATCTTTTTTCGCGCACTTCGATACAGATCTAAGCAAGCATATAGCTTTTAGTGCGGGATCCAGGATCAATGGTATAAGTATGTATGCGCCCATTTCCTTTCGAGGATTCAACGAAGACGCACGTCTAAATTTTCTGGCCCCTAGTGCGGAGATGGGGATTACCTACCACAAACCTTCATTCAAGTATTTTCTAAATTTAAGCTCTGGTTTCCGAGCGCCTAATATTGATGACGCGAGCAAAGTGTTTGATTCTCAGCCTGGTGCTGTCATTGTTCCGAACAGCAATCTACGAGAAGAGCGGCTCTACAGTGCAGAATTGGGTGCAAAACAAAAACTCGGAAAATTGTGGGTCATCGATGCCAGCTTTTATTACAGCTACCTTGATAATGCATTAGAACGTGCACCTTACACGTTTATGGGCAGTGATAGTATAAATTTTGACGGTGAATTATCACAGGTGCTTGCGGTTCAGAATTTAGATTATGCTTGGATCTGGGGCTATCAGTTTGGCGTTCGTACGGATATTTCAGAGAACCTGAATTGGATGATCCACTGGGCTCATCCTTTCGGTGAAAACAGCCAAGGCTATTCGCTACGTCACGTTTCCCCCTTTAACGCAACTTCAAACTTTTCCTTTCATAAAAATAAGTGGCGTAGCAATCTAATCTTACGCTATAACGGTGCTATCGATGCAGAAGACATGCCGTTCAGCGAACGTTCTAAAACACATATGTATGCCCTCAACGATAATGGGGAAGTATACACACCAGCATGGTACACCATCAACCTCCATGCATCCTACGTATTTAATAAGAACATCTTAGTTCGTGGCGGTATAGATAACATCATGGACGTGCAATACCGAAGTTACGCCAGTGGCATAGTCGCGCCTGGCCGTTCACTCTTTATATCCTTAAGAGGCTCTATTTAAACGGAGTGAAAGAATCCGGGAACGACCAAAGTTTCTGGACATCACCTACAGTCCATAATTCACCATTTTTAACTTCTAAGGGCCCAGGAATGTTATTGGTATACAAACTGCCCGTTCCTAATCCTTGAGGTAAGTGCAATTGCTTCGTGGCCGTCCATTGCGCAATGGCATTCATGCCCACAGTACTTTCTAAAGCGGAGGTTGCCCACCAATCTATGCCGCGCGCATTTGCACAATCAATCCATTCGTCCGCACCCCGCCAACCCCCAATAAAACTCGGCTTGAGAATAATGTATTGCGGTTGCACAGCATCCAGCAGGAGCTCTTTTTCAAATGCACTAAAAACACCAATGAGACTTTCGTCCAACGCTATGGGTACGGGTGACGATGCACATATCTCAGCTAAACCTTCACGGTCCGTTGGAGGAAGCGGCTGCTCAATACTGTGCACTTCTAGCGCAGCCAATTCATTTAATACTGGTACTATGGACGATCGATCGAAGGCACCATTCGCATCTACACGTAAAATTAATTCGCTCGCGGAAAAGCGTTCACGAATACCTTTTAGTAAGGTCAATTCATCCGCCCAAGAAATGGCACCGACTTTCATTTTTAAGGTCTTAAATCCCTCTTCTAATCTGCGTTGTATTTGATCGAGCATGAATTCCTTTGACCCCATCCAGATCAAGCCGTTTATCGACTGTCCCTGCTCGCCACTGCTAAAGGGGGTCTCAAAGTGATGAAAGCCATGCTGTAAATGACTAAAGGCTTGCTCCAATGCGAATTGGACGCTAGGAAAAATACGGTTACGAACATACAATTCCTCCAATCCGAGATGAATGTTTTTCGCAGTCCAAACCAATTGACTTTCCAATTCCGGGACATCATCAACGCTCAATCCACGTAAGACACCTACCTCACCCAATCCAATCCCAAACGGTGACCCAGCATCCTCGATACGCAAAAAGAAACTCTCTTTCGTACGCAGAATACCGCGCGAAGTCCCCGCAGGTTGCTTAAAGTTCAGAAGATAAGGGTGTACGGTTGCTTTCATTACAAACCTAAAAGTTAAGGGCTAAGGCAGTTCCGAGACAATAGACCAAAGTCATCAGCGCCATAGGTTTCAATAGGGAGTCCAGTGCTGCCGAATCTCTTGCCCGAGCAAACCGAATAAAAACTACCCTGGAAAGTACCACTCCATAGGCGATGTGGAAGATGAGTAAAAATTGATTCCCGTCTACAGCGGCCCAATACAAAGCGAAGAATAAACTCAATACGTTGCCAATCATCAAGAGCGCTTTAAAGTAACCCCTTCCCCATTGATATCCGAAACGGACTACAAGCGTTCGCTTGCCAGCTACAGCATCCGTTTCAATATCTCGAAGGTTGTTTAAAGTAAGTACTGCAGCACTGTAGGCGCCAGCAACCAACGCTGGAAAGAGGAAGCTCCAGTGCAGCGATCCGTATAAACTTGCGGAGCCGAGAACTCCAACCAATCCAAAAAATAAAAAGACAAAAAAATCACCTCCGCCCCAATATGCATAGGGCTTTGGCCCCATAGTATAGGACTTAGCGGCCAAGACTGCAGCAATATTCAATAGCGAAAAGAGTACTAAAAGCGGAATGCGTTCTTGAAATGCTAAAAAGCTCAATCCACCACCTCCAATCAGGGCCAACGCGGTCCATAGATTAACCGCACGCTTCATTTGATCGGCAGTAATTAAACCGCTCGCTATCGCACGTTTTTCGCCGGTACGGTGGTCATCGGTACCGCGCAGACCATCGCCCAGGTCATTGGCATAATTCGACAATATTTGGTAAGCGCCGGCGGTGAATACAGCAAGTGCAAAGATCCCCCAATGCACGTAGTTATTGATTTTGTAGGCCAAACCTGTTCCTAAGGCAATGACTGCGAAAGCGAGAGGTAAGGTGCGCAGCCGCGCTGCTTGAATCCAAATATGAAGTGGTACCATATTAACGTAACGCAGCAAGCGCCGCTAAGTTGGCACGCTGCTCCGTTTTACTATCAATTATTTTCGCCCCCACAGCCGTATCCAATGCTTTTACCAATGCTTCTACTGATGAAACCGCCTCGTAGCCTACGCCAAAGGCCGATGCAATTCCTTCAAGGTTGACGTTTTGTGCATTGGCAAAAACGCGTTGTGCAGTTGGTCCTGTACTGGCCGTTCCTGGGAGCCAATCAAATATGCCGCCTACCCCATTATTGAGTACACATACGACCAAATTCTGAGGAATTTTCTGGCCATATAATCCGTTGTGATCGTATAGAAAACTTTGATCGCCGATGATTAAAAAATGCCGACGATTAGGATCTGCCAAAGCCGCACCAACAGCCGTGCTCAAACTGCCATCAATACCCGCCACCCCTCTATTTCCATACAGTTGTACAGCTTTAGGAAAGTAGTTGAAATAACGTACGATAGAGCTGTTACCTAGATGCAGTACATCCGATGTTTTTAATTTCGAAACGATATTTTGAAATGCCGCAGCATCAGACCACGATATGGGTTTCGAAACTGACGCCAAAGATGGCATTCTAATGAATTCCGGGGCGGATTTCCAAACTGCAAGCGCATTGGGAGCCATCCTTAAGTGGAGTACATCTGCGTCTAACACATCCCAACATTGGAAGATATCGATGTGCACATGCTTTTTAATTCCCAGCGCTCGTAAATGTTGCTTGGGCTTTTTGTTGATCCACTGCCCACCTATACTCAATACCGCATCGGGTTCTAGATCGAGCAACGCTTCCATAGGCACTGCCTGTGAATGGTCAAGCACACCGCTCATAGGATCCGCAAAAAGCGTCCACGCCACTCCTTCATCGAGCAGCGCTCGTACTTGCGCACTTTCTTGCGGTAATAATTGGCCCGCAATTACGGCTACAGATTTATACGTTGAAAAAGAAGGAACCGGCTGATCATCCGGGATTCCATGGAATTCTATTACATCGTCAGTAAAGGCCATCTCCACTAGCTCAGATTCCAATTCTTGGGCATATAGCGGCTCATCAAAAGCAAGATTGATATGGATCGGGCGCATTTCAACCTGCTGTGCGCGAAGCGCAAAATCTAGTTGCGACAGCACTTCCGAGGCCGAGGCATCTTCTTCAAGATGCACGCTAGCTGCGACATGCGGCTCATAAAAGTCGCGTTGAACACAAGTCTGACCCTCACCTTTATTGATTCGCTCCTCTGGTCGGTCGGCACTGAGGACAATCAACGGTACGTGGGCATAATACGCTTCTAAAACTGCAGGATAATAATTAGCTAAAGCGCTGCCTGAGGTACAGCAAACCGCAACCGGTGAACCCGTCACGAGACTTCTTCCCAGAGCATTAAATGCCGCGCTGCGCTCATCACCGAGCACTTCCAGCGTAAAAGAACCTAGCGCTTCAGCAGCGATGACTAATGGCGCATTTCGCGAACCAGGCGAAAACACAATCGTCTTCACCCCTGCTTGCGCAAGCGCTTGTAATGTCCAATGTGCCGTGTGCTTTGTTGTTGTCATTTGAATTGTACAGCGTCCTTGAGGGCAGAGATTTTATACTCTGTCTCCATCCACTCATTCAAAGGTACGCTGTCCTTAGTAATTCCTCCTCCTGCATAAAAAGTAATGCCTGATTCTGACCACTGCATCGTTCTCAGTAGCACTGTAGCATGCAAACCACCGGTCATAAAGGCTAAATAACCCGTGTATAAACCGCGGTCGTATTGTTCCACTGAAGCAATCACTTCACGTGCAGGTGCCGTCGGGGTCCCACAGATGGCGGGTGTTGGGTGCAATGCTTCGAGAATATCAACTGCGGGCTCATTTACCGCATCGGTTTCTACCCAAGTCAATAAATGCTCTACTGGCCCTGCGTGCAGCGTCTCCTCCGCTTGTTTGCGAACGCGCCCACCAAAAGCGGTGAGGGTTTTCTGAATCTCTGTAGTGACAAAATTTTGTTCCTCACGCTCTTTATCACCCCAGTCAGAAGCCCCTGATAATCGAGTCCCTGCGAGCGACATAGAACGGTATCCGTTCTTAATCTCTTCGAAGAGCACCTCAGGGGAAGCGCCCATCCAATGACCGTATTCAGGGTGTTTAAGTGCGAACACGGTACAGTTTGGATACCGTTTTTCAAGCTCAGCAAATGTCTTTTGTGCATCTGCCCGAGTCGTGTGTAAATGAGACGGACGGCTCAGTACTACTTTACTGACCTTTCGTTGCTGTATGCGGGCGATAATCTCGGTTATCTGTTGCTGGTAAGCGGCTGTGTTGCTCTGCGCGGGCACATTAAGTCTAGTCGTGGCAAAATCGGACCAAAAAAGGGCCTCGTCCAGCACTGATTCTTCCTTGAAACCGCGTAAATCGTCATGAAAACCGCGCAACAATGCGGTCGCATGAGCAACGTCTGTCTCGACGTATTTCGAGGCGACTTTTGGCCTTCCGGGTATGCGGGCCAATACTTCGAGCATTATTTGCGTGCTTTTATGAAGTTGAGCAATTTCACCATAGAAATCAATTCACCTTGTTCGTTTTCTATCCGAATTTGAAAAAGGTGTGAGCTCTTTCCCCGGTGGACGCATGTTGCCGTAGCGATGAGCATACCTGTTCGTGCACTCTTTAAATGATTGGCACTGATTTCGGCACCAACTGCGGCTTCCGTAGCAGGATCGATGAGTAATTGAGAGGCTGCAGAGCCTACACTTTCGGCCAATGCTACAGTTGCCCCACCATGTAAAATGCGCATGGGCTGGTACACTCTTGAATCTACGGGCATCGTTGCTACCAATGTGCCTGCATCCGGATCTACATCAACGTAAGTGATACCAAGGGTTTCCATCAAGGTATCCTTGCAGAGGTCATTAAATTTTTTAAGGATGGCGGCCTTGTTTGGGGTATGCTCCATGAGATCAATAATACACTGCTAAAGTACGAGAATAAAATAGGAGTAAAAAAACCGCACAAGCCGCTCTAAACCCTATTTTTGCTCCTCATCTTATAATTGTAGATAAGCACATGATTACAATCACCTTCCCAGATGGGAATCAACGCAGTTACGAATCAGGCACTACTGCCATGGACGTAGCAAAGAGTATCTCTCACGGTCTTGCACGTAATATTCTCTCAGGAAGCTTTGATGGCCAAACCATCGAACTTAACGACCCATTGACTACTGACGGTACATTGCAGTTTTTCACCTGGAACGACGCCTCGGGGAAGGAAGCGTTTTGGCACAGTTCAGCACACGTACTCGCACAGGCCATTGTACACTTCTACCCTCATGCAAAATTGACCATAGGACCGGCCATTGAAAAAGGCTTCTATTACGATGTTGACTTTGGTGAGGAAACTATAGGTGAAAAGGATTTCGAGAAAATTGAGAAGCAAATGCTGGAATTTGCCCGTTCAAAATCGGAATTTAAACTCCGTGCGGTAACGAAGGCAGAAGCGTTGGAAGCGTATAAGCATAATCCTTACAAAATAGAACTAATATCGAATTTGGAAGACGGTACAATCACCTTCTGTGACCACGCCGACTTCACGGATTTATGTCGAGGTGGGCACATTCCACATACCGGGTATATTAAGGCCGTAAAAATCATGAACGTCGCCGGTGCTTACTGGCGTGGCGATGAGAATAACCCCCAGTTAACTCGCGTTTATGGCGTTTCATTCCAAAAACAGGGCGAGCTGAAAGAATACCTCGAACTGCTTGAAGAAGCAAAAAAACGCGACCACAGAAAACTGGGAAAAGAGCTTGAGCTGTTCACCTTTAGTCAACGCGTTGGTGCAGGACTTCCTTTATGGCTTCCAAAGGGCGCCGCATTACGCGAACGCTTAGAGAATTTCTTGAAAAAAGCACAGAAAAAGGCAGGATACCACGGTGTGATTACGCCGCATATTGGAAATAAGGAGCTTTACGTTTGCTCCGGGCATTATGCAAAATACGGTGCAGACAGTTTCCAGCCCATCAATACCCCAGAAGAAGGCGAAGAGTATCTCTTGAAGCCGATGAACTGTCCACACCACTGTGAATTGTATAAGGCTACCCCAAAATCATACAAAGATTTGCCTGTGCGCTACGCTGAGTTTGGCACAGTGTACCGTTACGAGCAAAGCGGTGAGCTTCATGGATTGACGCGCGTTCGTGGGTTTACGCAAGATGATGCGCATATTTTCTGTATGCCGGACCAATTAAAAAGCGAATTCAAAAGTGTCATCGACCTCGTGTTGTACATCTTCAAAACGCTTGATTTTAAAGACTACACGGCGCAAATCAGCTTGAGAGACCCAAACAAACCTGAGAAATACATTGGCTCAGACGAAAATTGGGACAAGGCAGAGTCCGCAATCATTGAAGCGGCGGGCGAAAAAGGACTGAATACAGTTGTAGAATACGGAGAAGCTGCCTTTTATGGCCCTAAGCTCGATTTCATGGTGAAAGACGCCTTAGGACGGAGCTGGCAATTGGGCACCATTCAGGTAGATTATAACCTACCAGAACGTTTCGAACTGGAATACAAAGGAAGTGATAACGAAAGCCACCGTCCTGTGATGATCCATCGTGCACCCTTCGGTTCTATGGAGCGATTCGTTGCAGTCCTGCTAGAACACTGTGGCGGTAACTTCCCATTGTGGCTTACCCCTGAACAAGTAAAGATTCTTCCCGTTAGTGAGAAGTACAATGAGTACGCGAAAGAAATAGCTCAATTCCTAGAAATTTCCGATATTCGCGCCCTCGTAGACGACCGTAACGAAAAGATTGGCAGGAAGATACGTGATGCAGAAGTCACTAAAATTCCTTACATGTTGATCGTTGGCGAGAAAGAAGCGACCAGTGGTGAGCTCAGTGTTCGTCGTCACGGCGAAGGAGATTTAGGCACCATGACCAAAGAAGCATTTGTAACAAGTATCGAGAATGAAATCTCGGAACTTATTGATTAATAGAAGTTTAACTAAAAACAAAAGACCCTGAGAAAAGGCAAAAGAAAGCAGCCAAAAGAGAAACTGGCTGCAAACCACCGCATCAACGACAGAATTAGAGTACCTAAAATTCGACTCGTTGGAGAAAATGTAGAACCGGGAGTATATGAAACTCGTCAAGCGTTGCGCATGGCAGATGATATGGATTTAGATTTGGTCGAAATTTCACCAAAAGCAGATCCACCTGTATGTAAAATCATTGACTACAGTAAGTTCATGTACGATCAACGCAAGAAACAAAAGGAACTTGCGTCGAAGGCCGTTAAGGTGGTTATTAAGGAAATACGATTTGGCCCAAATACCTCAGATCACGATTACGACTTCAAGAAAAAGCATGCTATCGAGTTTTTGAAAGCAGGCAACAAGGTAAAAGCCTTCGTTTTCTTCCGCGGTCGCTCTATCGTTTTCAAGGACAAAGGTGAAATCTTATTGCTGCGCTTGGCTCAGGATCTTGAAGAATATGGAAAGGTAGAACACATGCCTTCTATGGACGGCAAGAAGATGAACATCACGCTTGCACCCAAAAAATAAGTCACTCCAATCAAAATAAAGTTAGATCATGCCAAAGATGAAAACCAAATCCAGTGCAAAGAAGCGTTTCAAGCTGACAGGTTCTGGTAAGATCAAAAGAAAACATGCTTTCAAGTCGCACATTTTGACGAAGAAAGCAACCGACCAGAAACGTCGTTTGACAAAATCTGGTCTTGTAGCTGATGCTGATGTTGCAAACATCAAGAAGCAGCTTGGAATGAAATAATTCCTTTGAGTTAATTAATAACCCTGTGCTGGGTAACTAAACCTTCTTGAGACAGTAGAAGTACCTCTCGCAAAAAATTAAAAATTATGCCACGTTCAGTAAACTCTGTAGCCTCGAGAGAGCGCAGAAAAAAATTGATGAAACACGCCAAAGGATACTTTGGACGTCGTAAAAATGTTTGGACTGTTGCTAAGAATGCTGTTGAGAAAGGTCTCACGTATGCTTACCGCGACCGTAAGAACAAAAAACGCACATTCCGCGCATTATGGATTCAGCGTATTAACGCTGGTGCTCGTTTGCACGGAATGTCTTACTCACAATTCATGGGTAAGGTGAAAAAAGCGAACATTGAATTGAACCGTAAGGTATTGGCGGATTTAGCCATGAACCACCCGGAAGCGTTCAAAGCGATCGTTGATAAGGTGAAGTAATAAATCAGATTGGAGACTTAGAAGCGCCTCGTTCCTTACGGAACGGGGCGTTTTACTTTTTAAGCAATCGATGATTTTGATATTGATAGACAAGAATGGGTCCTGAGGGTGTTTCCATACGGTCTAGAACCTCAGTGTCAAGCGCAGGCAGATCATGCGCGTAAAGCCACTTAACACCTTGCTCCTCACGCCATGGACCGGGTACCTTTAAATCTACAGGTACCACATTAATGTAGTCAAACAATCCTGCAATCTCATGATGCGCAGGGTCTGCGATGATAGCATTCGGGGTGCCGGATTGAACTAATTTTCCATCGCGAATTACCCAAAGCGTATCGGCAACAAGCAGTGCATCCGCAGGATCGTGTAAAACCAACAATGCTGCACTTTTTGAGCGCTTAATCATCGCTTTCATATCCAATAAAATGGCGCTCTTCGTCCTGAGGTCTAGCTGTGCCAAACTCTCGTCCATCAGCAGTACGGGTGGGTCTCCAGCCATTGCTTTCGCAATACTTACTCGTTGGCGTTGCCCACCACTCAGGGTACGTGTGATTTGGCCCGCGAATGGGGTTAGATTCATCGACTGCATTAATTCCTCAACGCGAGCCTTACGCTCTTCCTCATCCATACGCAGAATGTGATGAGCGATATTCTCTTCGATGGTCAACATACTCTGTAAGTCGTCCAATTGAGGTACCCAACCCGCCTTCTTTTCATCCAAGACTAAACGCTTCTTACGAGTCTCTACAGGGGTTCCTCCTATGCTGACGCTTCCTGATAAAGGTTCTAATTCCCCTCGAAGTAAGCGCATTAAAGTACTTTTACCCGCACCAGAGGGACCTACCATAACTACGATTTCTCCGGGCTGAATGTCCGCGCCACCAAATTCAAAAATTTCGTCTTCACCGTAAGCGAAGCGCAGGGCATCAAATTGAACTAAAGGTGTTTCCATGTGTACTTAAACAAAAAAAACCGCCCCAATGTTGGAGCGGTTTCTATAGAATTCTAATCTTTTATAGGTGAATCACCTCATCGTACGCCGCAGCGGTCGCCTCCATGAAAGCTTCACTTAGCGTTGGGTGTGGGTGAACTGTTTTTAGAATTTCATGTCCCGTAGTTTCCAATTTACGTGCAATAACAGCCTCAGCAATCATCTCAGTTACGTTTGCACCAATCATGTGTGCTCCTAAAAGCTCACCGTATTTCGCGTCGAAAATCACTTTAATAAAGCCGTCTTTGTGGCCCGATGCAGAAGCTTTACCTGAAGCTGAGAATGGGAATTTACCTACTTTCAATTCGTAACCTGCTTCTTTCGCTGCTTTCTCTGTCATACCAACTGAAGCAACTTCTGGGAAACAGTACGTACATCCTGGAATATTGCCGTAATCAAGCGGCTCCACATGTAATCCAGCTAACTTCTCTACACACAATATACCTTCAGCAGACGCAACATGGGCTAATGCTGGTCCTTTGACGATATCTCCAATAGCATAATAACCCGGTACGTTGGTTTGGTAAAAATCATTCACCAAAATGCGACCACGATCAGCGGCAATACCTACCTCTTCGAGGCCAATACCCTCAATATTTGGAGCAATACCTACAGCAGATAGAACGACATCAGCTTCCAATTGCTCTTCGCCTTTTTTAGTCTTCACGTTCACGATACAGCCTTTACCCGAAGTATCGACTCCAGTAACCTCCGCATTTGTCATAATCTTAACGCCAGACTTTTTGAAGGTACGTTCCAATTGCTTGCTCACATCCTCATCTTCGACAGGAACAATATTCGGCATGTATTCTACAATGGTTACATCTGTTCCCATGCTGTTATAGAAGTAGGCAAATTCAATTCCTATGGCTCCAGAGCCTACAACCACCATTTTCTTTGGCTGCTTCTCAAGGGTCATCGCTTTGCGGTAACCAATGATCTTTTTACCGTCTTGAGGTAAGTTTGGAAGCTCTCTTGAGCGCGCACCCGTAGCAATGATGATGTGCTGACCAGAATAGACAGTTTCTTTACCTGCTTCATCCGTTACAGCGACCTTCTTACCCGGTTGTACTTTACCAAACCCGTTTAATACGGTGATTTTATTTTTCTTCATCAAAAACTGAACACCGCCGCTCATACCGTTCGCAACTTCGCGCGAACGATTTACAACCGCATTAAAGTCTTTATCGTATTCTTTGATTTTGATTCCAAAGTCTTCTGCATGCTTCACATATTCGAAAACTTGAGCACTTTTCAGAAGAGCTTTTGTAGGAATACATCCCCAGTTAAGACAAACACCACCTAGGTTCTCCTTTTCTACTACTGCCGTTTTGAATCCCAATTGAGATGCGCGAATGGCCGTTACATAGCCACCGGGGCCTGACCCCACAACGATTACGTCAAAATCCATTTATTTTTCTTTTAAATGAGCGTGCAATTTAAGGCCAAAACCTTAACTCTTACGCATGGCAATACAGGATATCTCAACATTCACATTTTTTGGCAAAGTTTTCACCGCTATCGTTTCGCGTGCGGGGAAGGGAGGTTGAAAATAACCGCCATAAACAGCATTAACTTCTTCGAAATGGTCCATAGAACTTAAGAAAACACTAGTCTTGACAACGGAATTAAAATCCGCTCCGCCTGCCAATAAAACGGCCTGTAGGTTTTTCATGACCCTGTGTGCCTCTTCGGTGATTGAATTTCCCAAAGCCATTTCACCGGTATGCGGATCCATGGCAATTTGCCCAGAGGTGAAAATTACATCCCCCCAACTTACTCCTGCGCTGTACGGACCTATGGCCGGTGCCAACCCCTTTCCTTCAATTGCTTTTTTCATCGTTTTTCAGGTAGATTTAAATTACCTCAACCGAATTTAACTCATATTTGCCCACATGAAGGTGCTTCTCATTGATAATTACGACAGCTTTACCTATAACCTAGTCCATTATTTGGAAAAATCAGGTGCAGAGGTCGTGGTTTATCGGAATGATGCAAAAGAATTGAATTCTTTGATTTTCGACACGTTCGACGGGCTTGTTCTGAGCCCTGGTCCGGGACTGCCGGAGGAAAGTGGACAACTCATGTCGCTCGTTGCTCAATGCTTTGGGCGGCTGCCTATACTGGGCGTTTGTCTAGGCATGCAGGCGCTTGTGCTGCACACTGGCGGCCAATTATATAATAGAAAAGGCATCATGCACGGCCGTTCAACAACATTAAAAGTGCTTGATGAAAGTGTACTTTTAAACGGTGTGACAGAATACCAGGTAGGACTTTACCACAGCTGGGCAGCAG
The DNA here is from genome assembly GCA_965204625.1 of Schleiferiaceae bacterium. Lineage (GTDB taxonomy): Bacteria > Bacteroidota > Bacteroidia > Flavobacteriales > Schleiferiaceae > UBA10364. The sequence continues at coordinate 692,709 of CBDBET010000006.1, read as the reverse complement.
AACAAGATAAGCTTACCGGATGGACATTGTCTGCTGTGGCTCTAGAAGAAGGAGCACCAATGGTGATCGAATCGAAATCGGATAAAGCCTACGGCGTTCAATTTCATCCAGAAAGTGTCCTAACGCCTCAAGGATTGCGGATGATTACAAATTGGTTGACGTTGATTATTAAAAATCAATAGCGGTACGTCTGCGCTGCGTCTTTACCTGACGGAATTGTTGGTTTTTAAGATTGATTCCAATCATATAGGAACGCGTAGAACCGAAAGGTACCCATGTAATTTTCATTTCCCAACAGTGTAAATCGCGCGTCGCATTTATGGAAGTAAAACCTGCCGTACGGTCGGCGATATCTATACCTGTACGGTAATTTAATGACCAGTAATCCGTTGGACGATACGAACCGGAAACGCTGATACTGTGTGCGGCGAATTCACTTTGAAACACAGGCCCGCTTGCTCCAATATCGCCTTCCGTGACTTTAGTAAGTAGGCGTAAATCATAATTTAAGCGCAGGTTCCAATCTGAACGCAGAGGAACGAGATCCGGGTAATGGTAATAATCAATATCACCGGTCGTAAATGACCCACCTCTTCGCTCCAATGCAACCGCCTCGCGGCTATTCCCTTTATTACTCTTAAGTTGCGTACTGGCGGAGAATTGTGACGATCTATGAATGAGCGGTGCCTGATTTAAACGAAATGCTAAGGTTGAAATACGTTCGCCTTGCACGTCATAACCATAAGGATCAAACTGACCCTGGTACGTTAGCCGCAATTTTTGGTTAAACAAAGAACTCGCAGCAGTTACACGAAAAATATTCCAATTAAAGCCATCCTGCGCAGCAAGATTATAATTGGTGTTTATATTAAATCGCTCAAGCAACTTTACCTTTTTAGTAGCACCTGTTGTATCACTACGGTCGATGACCTTGGCCTCTAAATTGTTGTCAAGAGCGAAAGTGATTGCACCATTGCTTCCTCTGCCAGGTGAACCGTATAAAAAGCCATTGTACCTATTGTAGTATAGACTGTTTCCTAAGGTATCTGTGAAATTCTGGTAATAGTTCCACTGCTCGGTACCAAAATCGGGTCTAAAATTGAAGGTAGCACGCGGTGTAATCATAAGGCGTGCCGCTTTTACAGGGCCCTTAGAAAATAAGAAGGTTCCATAAATTTTAGTATTCAATGATGCATTCACACCAAAATCTCGAACAGAAGTAAATCCACTTACCGTATCTGCAAGTACACCTTTATTCTGTGCCGCATCAAATACATAATCGTATTGCTGAAAATACCAACGTTCAGTGTAATTCGCTGATGGGCTGAAAGTAATGTATTTGAGGAGCTTCGCATTTGTGGATAATGATGAAGTGTGCTTCACCCCATATTGACCATATTCACGAAGAACATCGTTTACATTATAACCGGCTAGAGAATCCAATTTTTCGCTAATCGTTCCCAAATTCCCTTTCAGTCTTCCTTCGGCAACCATGCTGTAGTTCATGCCGAGCTTATCGTACCACTGACTCTTTCCGTCATTGGTCTTCAATGGAAAGAAACGAGGCACGTTAAACGACGCTTTCGGCAAGTTCGTAGTAAAGCTTTGAGAGCCATTGTTTTGGGTATGGTTACCACTCACCGTTAAATTCGCACGACCAAAGCGCTGGTTGTAGGTAATGCTCGAATTCATGGTATTATTCGTTGTACTCATAGTACCATTGAGTAGGTCCTGAGGATTCGCGCTGTTCTTAAAGAAATTCGGGTTTTGCAAATTAACGTTGGCATTGAATTTTCGAGTGGGATGTGCTTTTGCGTCCTGACGGTGCGTCCATCGAATACTAAAATTCTTTGTGATATCGTATCCACCAAAGGGCTCAAAAATGGGCAATCCCCTGCGCTGATTGCGATACTGGTAAGAAAAGTTTCCATTGTAGCGGTAGCGCTTTCTGTAATTCGTAGTGGCTTGTACTGCCCACGAACCACGGAGGTAGAGGTCTCCTCGCAATTCGAGATCGATAAAGTCATTGATCGGGAAATACCAGCCCCCATTTACAATTCCGACCCCCTGCGATGGGGAATTTTGAAAACTCGGCATTAACAATCCTGAAATACTGGGCTTTTCCAAATTGGTTGGAAAATACCCGTACGGAATCACAAGCGGTGTAGGTATACCGAAAAACTCGAAATGTGCTGGCCCCGTGATGATACGTTCGCCCAGTACCACTTTACTTTTATTGGTTTTAATCTGAAAATGCGGCTCCTCGTGTGAACAGGTAGTGAATCCCGTACCGGCCATAAATAAGGTGTTCGAATCCACTTTTTTCACCGCCTCTCCGTTGAGGTAGTTCTCACCTTCTTGCGTCAGCACGCTTTTAATTTTAGCTTTCTCTGTGGTCCAATTGTACTTTATTTCTCTCAAGTAAAAAATCTTTCCACCATCCTCAAATACAGGCTGTTGATCAATTTTACCTGATTCATTTTCTATGCCTCGGGCTACCACAACACCCTCTTCCCAGAAAATCTTAGCATACCCAGCATCCAACTTCGTTTCACCAAAAGTCAAGTGTACTTCATTAAACAGTTCAACTGTCCCTGCATCCACATCAGAAGTGATTGAATCCTTCGCTGTGTAGCTAATGGGCCCATCCTGTGCGACCGTTAAAAACGGTGTACAAAATGTGAGCAAAAAAAGAAAACCAGTAAGTCGCTGATACACCCGGGTACGTAATTTGCATGAGATTCAAAGGTAAAACGAATGTTTATGCGCCTTGGTATGGTTGGCTCAAGTTTTAAAGGAATTAAAATTGCCGGTTTGGCGTTGCTTTTTACGGTATTAGCAGCTTTCAACCCGCGGCCGTTTCGCGCAGCAAATGCTGGGGTGAATATTATCGTCATCGACCCAGGGCACGGTGGTAAAGATCCTGGTAACCTCGGAACCGGGCGTTACCGCACGCGTGAGAAAGACGTAAGCTTTGACGTAAGTGCATTGGTCAAAAAGTATATCGAAGAAAATTTACCCGATACGAAAGTCATTTTAACACGGGAGGACGACCGTTTTATAGAGCTGTATCAACGTACGGTTATTGCCAACCGTGCAAATGCCGACGTCTTCATCTCCATTCACTGCAATGCAAATGATAATAAAAGTGCTTACGGTACTGAAAGTTTCGTGCTCGGAATGGGTGAAAAAGACCAACGTCTGAACAAAACAGCGCAGCTCGAGAATGCAGCGCGGTTGTTAGAAGAAAATTGGGAAAGCAATTACGAAGAACTAGATGCCAATAATCCAGCAGCGATTATCGCTCTTCGCTCCTATCAAGATGCCTTCTTAGAGCAGAGTATTAGTATCGCAGATGAAATTCAACGTCAATTCGAAGGGCGAGTAAAACGCCGCAATCGTGGCGTTAAACAACAGCCACTGGCAGTGCTGCGCGGTTCCACTATGCCTGCGGTACTTGTTGAATTAGGCTTTTTAACCAATCCTGGCGAGGAAGACTTTTTACAAAGCACCCAGGGTAAGGAATTGCTCGCAAGTGCCATTTACCGCGCAGTGAAAGAATATAAGTTTAAACGCGAGCAACGCGATGCCGGTATTCAGACGGAAGCTTCTAGCCTCCCTACTGCTGTTGAATCCCCTGTAACCGGACAGAGCAATAGCCCTGAGGATGAATCTGCTGAAGCGAGCACGGATGTTGCAACGGCAACACCTGAGGTTCAGGTGGAACTCGACGCGGGTATGGACCTGCATTTTACCGTGCAAATTGCAGTCTCACGTAATGACCTTCCCTGCCTTCCTGAAAACTTTAAAGGGCTGGAAGCAGTATGGAAACAAGATCAATATGGATTGTTCAAATACTACTGTGGAAGGTTGGCAACATTTACAGAAGCCGAAGCGTTAAAAGAAAAAGTACTGGCGCACTACCCAGACGCCTACCTAGTTGCATTTGAGCAGGACAAGAAAATTGACTTAAATGAGGCTAAAAAGCGAGCACCTTAATGTATTTTAGCATATAAACGAAACGACTTTGAAAACAGAATTTAAAATTGGCTTGGCCATAGTTCTCGGTATATTCCTATTGTATTGGGGGGTAAATTACCTCAAGGGTAAGGATGTATTTAGCACAGAGAACAAATACTACGTCGTTTACGATAACACGGAAGGCTTGCTTGCTACACGACCTATCACTATTAATGGCTACCAAGTGGGACAGGTTAGCGACATTTCTTTCCTTCCTGATGCCTCCGGCAAATTAGTGGTTACCCTGAACGTTGGTAACGACTTCCCTATCACTCAAGGAACTGTTGCAAAGATTTATTCAGCGAGTATCATGGGAGAAAAAAGCATTTCTTTAACGGTCAACAAAGGCGCACCATTTGCATTAAGTGGTGATACGCTAGTGAGTGCCACTGAACGCGACCTTACTGAGGAAGTAAATATGCAACTCGCCCCTATTAAGGCGAGAACAGAAGAATTATTAGGGACTCTTGACACTGTGATTGGATTGGCCTCAGGGTTTTTAGATGAACGTACCTCTCAAAATTTCAAATCAACCTTTGAAAGTTTGACAAAAACGTTTGCCAGTGTCGAGGCGAGCGCTGCGGAAGTGAGTGATTACCTCGGTGACAATAAAGGGAATTTCGATGCAATGAGTCAAAACTTCCGAATCCTCAGTGAAGAATTGGCCGCAAAAAGTAAAGACATCAGTAGCACCATTACCAATTTAGAAGCCATTTCAGACAGTTTAGCCAATGCCAAACTCACCGAGACAGTCAACAATATGGAAAGCATCACCGCCCGCTTTGATCGCTTAATGGCAGAATTAGAGACGGGTGAAGGTGCAGCGTCAAAATTGATTTATGACGAAGAGGTCTATGCCAACATGAAAAAAGCGACGGAGAACTTAAACCGTCTCCTTTTGGATATTAAATACAATCCGAACAAATACCTACACGTAAGTATGTTCGGAAGCAGAACGCGCTACACAGAGGAAGAAATCCAAGCCATTGAAGAGGCTATGGAGGATAGTAATCCAGAAAAATAACGATGACCTATTTGCCCAACATTCTATTCATTGCAGCGCTGGCAACGGCAATCGCAGTCTTCGCTAAGAAGGTGGGTCGAATCCGTAAGAACATTGGTTTAGGAAAGAATACCGATCGTAGCGATCGCCCTAGCGATCGGTTACAAAACATGCTTCGTGTGGCCTTCGGTCAATCTAAAATGCAGGCACGTCCCATCGCTGGTGCCCTTCATTTTATCGTGTATGTAAGCTTCCTCATTATAAATATCGAGGTATTAGAGATCATCGTTGACGGTATTTTCGGCACGCACCGCGCCTTTGCACCGTTTTTAGGAAAGGCATATGCCCCTATTATCAGTGCATTTGAAATATTAGCTGTACTTACGGTGATTGCTGTCCTTATCTTTTGGTGGCGTAGAAACGTGAGTAAATTGGACCGATTCCACAAACCGGAAATGAAAGGATGGGCATTTACGGATGCAAATAATATCCTGTACATAGAATTGGTCCTCATGTTTGCTTTCTTGAACATGAATGGATTAGAAGCCAATTTTGCCGATGCGCACCATAGCTTTTTCATCAGTCAATACTTAGCGCCACTTTGGAGTGGTGCGAGTGAATGGGGACTTCATTTTGGTGAGCGACTTTTCTGGTGGGTTCATATCCTAGGCATCTTTGCGTTTTTAAACTACCTCCCGTACTCCAAGCATTTTCACATCATTCTCGCCTTCCCTAATACGTATTATGCCAACCTGGAAGCTAAAGGCCGTTTTGAAAACAATGCAACAGTAACGAAAGAAGTGGCAATGATGATGGATCCAACCGCTGATCCATTTGCAGCACCAGCGCCCGATGCCGATGCTCCCGTAGAGCGCTTCGGTGCAAAAGACGCCAACGATCTAAGCTGGGCGAATTTACTCAATGCCTACACCTGTACGGAGTGCGGTCGCTGTACCAGCGAGTGCCCTGCTAACCTTACAGGTAAAAAATTATCACCGCGTAAAATCATGATGGACACGCGCGACCGCATTGAAGAGATTGGTGTGAACATTGCCGCGAACGGTTCTTTTGTAGATGATGGTAAGAGTTTATTAGGTGATTACATTACCAACGAAGAATTATGGGCTTGCACCAGTTGTAATGCCTGTGTACAGGCTTGTCCAGTTGATATAGATCCGTTAAATATCATTATGAAACTTCGCAATTTTGCTACAATGGAAGAAAGTAGCGCGCCCGGCGCACTGAACGCCATGATGACCAATGTGGAGAATAATGGCGCGCCTTGGCCATTCAACCAGATGGACCGTGCGAATTGGATCAACGAATAACGTAACCCAACACCCAACATACAAACAGTAATTCTAAAAACGCGTCAAACAACACACATGGAAAAAAGCGCTAATGCACACATCGATAAGCTACTAAAAGAAGCCTCTGAGGACGGTCAATTGATCAGCCCTATGCTGCCTGAAGATGTGAAGAATTATCTGATCGACATTGACGGTACCGTCTGTGACGATATACCTAATGAGGAACCCGAACGTATGGCAACCGCGAATGTCTACCCTGACGCTCTGGATACCTTAAACAAATGGTACGACGAAGGACATGTCATCACGTTCTTCACCTCTCGTACAGAAGACCACCGTGAGGTGACAGAAAAATGGCTTAAGGAAAATGGATTCCAATGGCACGGCCTGTTGATGGGCAAACCACGCGGAGGAAACTACCATTGGGTCGACAACCACATTGTTCGTGCAACGCGTTACACGGGTAAATTCACCGACCTTGTGGAAAAAGAGAGTAAAATTCAAGTTTTCGAAGACTAGTATATGACCACATTTCAAGTTCCCACATTGGCACAAATGACCGCCGAAGGCAAGGCTCCTGAAGTCTTGTTTTGGGTGGGATGTGCCGGCAGTTTTGACGATCGTGCAAAAAAGATCACCAAAGCCATGGCAAAAATTTTGCATCATACAGGTATCAGCTTTGCCGTATTGGGAACAGAAGAAGGCTGTACTGGAGATCCTGCGAAGCGTGCTGGTAATGAGTTTTTATTCCAGATGCAGGCAATGATGAATATCCAAGTGCTCAACGGCTATGAGGTAAAGCACATTGTGACCACCTGTCCGCATTGTTTCAATACCTTGAAGAATGAATATCCAGAATTAGGCGGAAGCTACCATGTGGAGCACCACAGCCAGTTTTTAAATCGTCTTCTTAAAGAGGGGCGACTCAAAATCGAGGGCGGAAGTTTTAAGGGTAAAAAAATCACTTTTCATGACCCTTGTTACCTCGGTCGCGCAAACGACGAATACGAGGCGCCGCGTGCACTTCTAGAAAAACTTGATGTTTCACTAAAAGAAATGCGTCGTTGTAAACAGAATGGTCTTTGCTGCGGCGCGGGCGGTTCTCAGATGTTCAAGGAAGCCGAAAAAGGAACCGCAGAAATCAATCACGTTCGAGCGGACGAAGCCATGGAAACAGGTGCCGAAATTGTTGTTGCTGGATGCCCTTTCTGTAATACTATGATCACGGACGGTGTGAAGAACCGTGAAAAAGAAGATCAGGTCCAAGTCTTAGATTTGGCTGAAATGATTGCCTTAGCAGAAGACCTTTAAGATGAGTATGCAATCCATGCATCCTGAATCGCGCATGTGGTTCTACGGTCTCCAGCAGCCATTGACTGATGCTCAGGCAGCGGTCCTGCGCGAGCTGATGAATGACTTTGTGGGGCAATGGAAGGCACACGGAGCACAACTCGCAGCCGCCTATCGTCTTATTGGTAATCAATGTCTCATACTGGCGGTTGATGAACGCCAACAGCAAGCCACGGGTTGCAGCATCGATAAAAGCGTACACTTATTGATGGAATTTGGCCAACAGTATGGTATAGACTTCTTCAACCGCATGTTGGTCTTTACTGCAGATGAAAATGGTATTCAAGCCTACACCCCAACCGCTTTAAAAGCTGCTCTTGTTGGCGGTCAAATCACTCCAGAGACTCCAGTAATGCATACTCTCGCACCTACCCTCGGAGCAAGTGGTACGGGCATGATTCCCTTAAAGGAAAGTTGGGCGAAGCGCTACCTCTAGAAAATCGCGCTAGCAATCTCGTAGATGTTTTGACTCTTCCCCATACTATAATAGTGCAATACGGGTACTCCAGCGTCTCTTAACTCCTTACTTTGCTGGACACACCAATCTATTCCCAATTGTCTCACCTGCGCATTATCCTTGCATTTAATGGCTTGTATGGCCAATTCATCTGGAATATCCACATGAAAAATCTGGGGAAGAATACTTAATTGACGTTTTGTTGAGAGCGGCTTCAGTCCCGGTATAATGGGAACGGTAATTCCAGCAGCACGGCATTTATCGACAAAGGCAAAGTACTTACTGTTGTCAAAGAAAAGCTGCGTCACGATGTAATCGGCCCCAGCTTCTACTTTAGCCTTCAAATATTCTATATCTAAATTCAACGAGGGTGCCTCGAAGTGCTTTTCAGGATAACCCGCTACACCGATACAAAAATTCGTTGCCGTTGTATTTTGTAGATCTTCATCAAGGTACTTGCCTTGATTTAAATCTTTAACCTGCTTGACCAAATCAATAGCAAAGGCATTCCCTTCTTTATGTGGCGTAAAATAGCTTTCGTGCTTTGCTTGATCACCGCGCAATGCCACGACATTTTCAATACCCAAGAAATTTAAATCAATCAGTAAATTTTCTGTGTCCTCCCGAGAAAACCCGCCACACAATACATGAGGAACTGTTTCCGTATCATACCTGTGCATAATCGCAGCACAAATACCGACCGTTCCAGGACGCTTACGAACCACTTTTTCTTGGAGTAAGCCGTTGTCTAAACGCTTATAAATAGTTTCCTCGCGATGGTAGGTCACATCAATAAACGGCGGCTTAAACTCCATCAATGGATCCAGGTTATCAAAGATCTCCTGGGCCTTTTGTCCTTTTAAAGGCGGCAGTATTTCAAAAGTAAACTGGCACTCCTTGACCTCTTGTAGTAAATCTGTAATCTTCATTGTTTAATAGTTAAGGTTAGGCGCCAACCACTTTTCTGCAGTGGCAATATCAATGCCTCGAATTCTAGCGTAAGATTCTATTTGATCTTTGGCCAATTTTCCAACGGCGAAATACTTTGAATCCGGATGTGCGAAGTAATAACCACTTACGCTCGATGCTGGATACATCGCTAAACTTTCAGTCAGCGACATTCCTATCGACGGCGCATCTAGCAAGTCAAACAATGTAGTTTTATCCAAATGGTCTGGACAAGCCGGATAGCCTGGCGCAGGGCGAATTCCTCTATATTTTTCCGCAATCAATTGGTCGTTCGTTAACTGTTCCTCTGGTGCATAGCCCCAGATCTCGCGGCGCATTTTTAAATGCACGTATTCCGCAAGACCTTCCGCTAATCGATCTGCCAATGCCTTCAGCATCAAGCTGCTGTAGTCGTCATGTGCAGCCTCAAATTTCACCAGAGTCTTCTCAATATCCAGTCCTGCCGTTACTGCAAAACCTCCTACATAATCCTGAACCGTACCTTCCGGTGCAATAAAATCCGAGAGCGCCTGGAATTTCGACTTTTCACCGGTTTGACGCAGCGAGTAAAAGCTGCCCAAAGCACCATTCTCACCAAGAATAATTTCTTCTCCTCTACTTTGTGCGGGGAATATACCGTACGCAGCATTCAGCGTTAGCCATTGCTCTTTTTGCAGGGTACGCAGCATTTTTTGGGCATCAGCATACACACTTTTTGCTTGCTCTCCTACAACTTCGTCTTCTAAAATTCGCGGGAATTTCCCGAAGAGTTGCCAAGTCTGGAAAAACGGAGTCCAGTCAATATAGGGCACCACTTCAGCTATAGATACATTTCGAATATGCTTGGTGCCAATGAATTTAGGCGTAGGTACCGTAGTCGCATCAAACACCAATTTTGGCTTGTGCTCCTGTGCATAAGCCAGTGGCACTAATGCCTTTTTCTCACGATGTTTAGCGTAACCCTCGCGAACCTTCGCTAGTCCTTCCTTCTCGGCGGCAGCATAGTCGTTTCCAAGCTCGCTCAATAGCTTCGAACAAACACCCACCGCTCTACTAGCATCGACTACATGCAAAACAGGACCATCAAATTCTGGATCAATTTTTACCGCAGTATGTGCACGAGAAGTCGTGGCGCCACCGATGAGAAGCGGTTGTTTCATCCCTATCCGCTGCATCTCCTTAGCAATATGTATCATTTCATCAAGCGAAGGTGTTATCAACCCACTTAATCCAATGATATCTACCTGGTGCTCTTGCGCCGCTGCAAGAATTTTCTCGGGCGGTACCATCACTCCAAGATCAATGATTTCAAAGTTGTTACAGGCCATCACGACGCCTACTATATTTTTGCCAATATCGTGTACGTCGCCTTTTACGGTAGCGAGCAAGACCTTACCTGCACTTGAAGAAGTACCTACTTCTTTCTCTGCCTCTAAGTAGGGCATCAAATAAGCCACGGCCTTCTTCATGACTCGAGCACTCTTTACCACCTGTGGCAAGAACATTTTCCCTTCACCGAAAAGATCACCTACAACGTTCATACCGTCCATTAAGGGTCCTTCTATAACGTGGAGCGGCTTGTCAAAAGATTGGCGCGCCTCTTCAACATCTTCATCAATGAATTCAGTAATGCCTTTGATTAAGGCATGCTCCAGACGCTTCGCCACTGGCTCATTCCGCCATTCCAAAACTTTAGCTTCGTCTTTAACTGTACCGGCAACTGTTTGGGAGAACTCTAATAAGCGTTCCGTAGCATCATCACGCCTATCAAGCAATACGTCTTCGATGTGCTCCATGAGCTCCTTATCCACTTCTGCATAAACTTCTAACATTGTTGGGTTGACGATACCCATGTCCATCCCATGTTGAATCGCATGGTATAAAAAGGAGGCATGCATGGCTTCACGAACGGCATTGTTACCTCTAAATGAGAAACTGACATTAGAAACACCGCCGCTAATCTTTGCATAAGGCAGGTTTTCTTTAATCCATTTAGTGGCTTGGAAAAAATCCAGTGCATTGTTTCGATGCTCTTCCATACCCGTAGCTACCGGAAATATATTGGGGTCAAAAATGATGTCTTCTGCGGGGAACCGTAGCTGCTCTGTCAAAATTTTATAGGAGCGTTCACAAATTTCGATACGACGCTCATAGGTATCCGCTTGACCGTCTTCATCAAACGCCATGATGATGACTGCAGCACCGTACCGTTTGATAGTGCGGGCTTGAGCAATAAACTCTTCCTCACCTCCTTTTAAAGAGATAGAATTCACCACACATTTACCCTGCACGCATTTTAAGCCCGCCTCGATAATTTCCCACTTTGAACTATCAATCATAATGGGCACTCGCGCAATGTCTGGTTCTGCTGCGATCAGATTAAGGAATGTCGTCATGGCTTCTACCCCATCGATCATTCCTTCGTCCATATTGATATCAATGATTTGCGCACCGCCTTCTACTTGATCGCGCGCAACATCAAGGGCCTCATCAAAATTGCGTTCCTTTATTAGGCGCAAGAATTTTTTAGACCCCGTTACATTGGTGCGTTCTCCAACATTTACAAAATTGGTATCCGGTGTAATCACTAGAGGTTCTAGACCCGAAAGACGCATTGGACGGTCTGGAAAATTAAGCGACATACGTCCGGGGTTTATAGTTCTTAGCCAATTCAGCAATGGCAGCAATATGATCAGGCGAGGTCCCACAACAACCGCCAATAATATTAATCAGGCTTAAATCCAAGTATTCTTTAATTTGAGCCGCCATTTGGTCAGCAGTCTCGTCGTATTCGCCAAAGGCGTTTGGCAAGCCTGCGTTGGGGTGTGCACTGATTGCAAAAGGCGCTTTAGCATCTAAGGTCTGTAGGTACGGCATCAATTGTTTCGCACCTAAAGCACAATTCAATCCAATACTCAATAAAGGTGCATGCCCCACAGAGATTAAAAAGGCCTCTGTGGTCTGCCCGCTTAGGGTACGTCCTGAAGCATCCGTAATGGTGCCACTGAGCATGATCGCGACCTCACGGCCAGAAGCCTCTATGGCATCTTGCGCAGCAAAAAGAGCAGCTTTCGCATTCAATGTATCGAATACAGTCTCAATCAATAATGCATCCACCCCTGCGCCGACAAGCGCCTGGCATTGTTCATAATAACAAACGCGTAAATCGTCGAAGGAAACTGCTCTAAAACCTGGGTTGTTCACATCCGGACTTAGGGAGGTCGTTTTGTTGGTTGGCCCAACTGAACCTGCTATATATTTCACATCTGTACCGCCGTTCTCGCGGTACTGCTGTATGGCACGACGTGCACTTTCCACCGCTGCGACATTCAACTCTACGACTAGATCACTCATGTGGTAATCTTCCATAGAAATGCTGTTCGCGTTGAATGTGTTCGTCTCGACAATATCTGCACCGGCTTCTAAATAAGCCAAATGAATAGCGTCAATCGCCTCAGATTGTGTGAGAACCAATAGGTCATTATTGCCCTTTAGTGAATGTGGATAGTTTGCGAAGCGTTCACCACGGTAATCCTCTTCCTCAAACTTATAGGCCTGAATCATAGTGCCCATGGCACCGTCCAAAACTAAAATTCTTTGCTGTACAGCTTGTGTTAATGTCATCTCTTCCAAGGTTAGGTGCTAAGAAGAAAGGAGGTGGCGCTGCGTCTGCGATACGTATCATTCCCTTGTTCGGGTGGGTGGTGGCACCCGGCGCTTCCGGGTTGCCAAGACATCACAGGGCCCATTCCCTCCGTCTTTCTTGATAGCGGGGTAAAATTAGAACGTATTTTTCGAAAAAGTTGCATCTCAAGCATAGAAACTCAAAATCTTTTCTACTTTTGGGGCAGTGGAAGGATTTGACTGCTTGCAACCACGATAAAAAATGCTAAATACAGCACACATCTCGCAGGGCAAGCAGCTTTTATATTTCTACCTAGTTTTAGTAAACCCTAATAAATCTATAGAGAGATGTCTTATTTCTTCACTTCTGAGAGTGTTTCCGAAGGACACCCAGACAAAGTTGCAGATCAAATCTCAGACGCCATTATCGATAACTTTTTGGCCTTTGATCCGCAATCCAAAGTAGCTTGTGAAACCCTAGTTACCACTGGACAAGTTGTACTTGCCGGTGAAGTCAAATCCTCAGCGTACCTCGATGTTCAAAGCATAACTCGCGATGTTATTCAACGCATTGGCTACACGAAAAGCGAATACATGTTCGAAGCCAATTCTTGTGGCGTTTTAAGCGCTATTCATGACCAAAGCGACGACATAAATCGTGGCGTAGACCGGGGTAATCCTGAAGACCAGGGTGCTGGTGATCAGGGTATGATGTTCGGCTACGCTTCGAATGAAACTGAAAACTTCATGCCATTGGCTTTAGACTTAAGCCACCGTCTTTTACAAAAATTGGCGGAATTCAGGAGAGATGGCGCGGCCATTCCTTACCTAAGACCAGATTCAAAGAGTCAAGTGACCATTGAGTACAGTGACGAAAATAAACCAGAGCGTATAGAGGCGATCGTCGTAAGTACACAGCATGACGATTTTGATGCCAACGATGAAGTGATGCTTGCGAAAATAAAATCGGACATCGTCAATCTGGTTATTCCTGCAGTTAAGGCAGACTTACCAGCAGACATTCAAGCGCTTTTCGGTGATGATATTCAATACCATATCAACCCTACTGGTAAATTCGTGATTGGTGGACCGCACGGCGATACCGGACTGACCGGACGAAAAATTATTGTAGATACCTACGGGGGTAAAGGTGCACACGGTGGTGGTGCATTTTCGGGAAAAGACCCTTCGAAAGTAGACCGTTCTGCGGCATACGCAACGCGTCACGTTGCTAAAAACTTAGTTGCTGCGGGTATTTGTGATCAAGTATTGGTGCAAGTATCCTATGCCATTGGTGTAGTTGAGCCGATGGGTGTTTTTATTGATACCTACGGTACTTCTAAAGTCGACTTAACGGATGGTGAAATAGCGGCCATAGTTAAAGGAATCTATGATTTCCGCCCAGGCCTCATTGAGCAAAATTTGAAACTACGTCAGCCCATGTACAGCGAGAGTGCTGCATACGGTCATATGGGACGCACGAACGAAACGGTAACAAAAACCTTCAAATCTGCCGACGGCAGAACGGAACTCAAATTAGATGTTGAATTGTTTACTTGGGAAAAACTTGATTATGTCGATGCATTCAAGAAAGCGCTCAACAGCTAGGAGCGATTGACTGATCGTAAAAAAAAGGGGCCGCGCAATGCGCGGCCCCTTTTTTATGCCTTAAATTTTTTGGCAGTATTAGTGTAGAATACCTATGGGTTTACGGATCACGAAACCTTCACCTTTAAATACCAGTTGATAGGTTCCAGCGGAATACCCACTTAGATCGATCTGTGTGCAGAAAGGTGCTTCAATAATAAGCTGACCCGAAGGGCTGTAAAGCTCCATGCGGAGTACCTCTGCCGATGTGTGCACCTCTACAATTCCTTGTGTAGGATTAGGATAAAGCGCTAAATCAACTGCAACATTTTCATCTATACCAATACCGCTGGTTACAATAATAGCATTGTTGTCGGATCCCGAACAACCTGCAGAGTTGGTTACCAGCAAGGTCACGATGTACGTTCCCTTGTTGGCATAGGTATGTTGCGGATTAGGTGAGGTAGCATTTCCACCATCCCCAAAGTACCACTGCCATGAATTTGCATACATCGAAGAGTCTATGAATTGAACTGTCGTGCCGGCTTGAACTGAATCCGGGAATTCAGAGGCCACATACAGGATGTCATTCAATGCTATATTTTTGTATAAAGTATCGGATCCTCCAGCATTGGAGGTTACCAACATCACCTGGTAGGTGCCTGGTTTCATATAATTATGAGAAGGATTCACTGCAGCAGAGAAAGTTCCGTCACCAAAAGCCCAGAAATACTGTGATCCATTCGTACTCTCATTGATAAAGGTTACCTCTCCATTACAAGCATTTTGAACTTGGTATTGGTAATCTGCATCGGGTGCGAAAATCACGTTCGCAGCCATGTTGATGTATTGGATACTGTCATTATTTGAAACCGTAAGAATGCCCGTTTGCTGCGTGGCAGTCGTAGCGGTAAAGGTAATATTCAGCCAAGAACTTGTACCAGCTGCAATGGTTTTGGACGTCCAACTAGGAACGAAATGCGCATTGTTTGAAGCGACGTTCGAAATAGTCAAATCTGTACAACCGTCATTTGTGACAAGCACACTGTCCATTACCGGCGTCGTATTGTATACATTACCATAATTCAATGCATTGGTACCTAAGACCATATCCGGTTCACTGACCACGTTAACGGTCATAGGTACTTGGTATAAAGGATCTTGAGGATCATTCGTTTCAAACAATACAGACGTATTGTACGTACCCACCGCTAAGCTACTTACGGTAACCAATATTGATTTGGTCACACTATTCCCGGCTGCCACAGAACCTGTGGTCAATCCTACTGGTGAAGCCCAAGTAACCGCATCTTTTTGGTATACATTGACCATACAGGTCTGACCCGCAGTATACGTGTAGTTGTACGAATACAATTGAATAGTTAAATAGCCCGTGTTTACAATATTGGTTAATTGCGTGCCTGTCAAAAATCCTGAAATGGTATCATTGGTGTAATTGGTCACGTTGTTATCATAGAGCGTTTGGACGTAGCTCCCATTCGCATAGAGGTAGAAATAATTGTTCGTGACGCTGTACTCACCATTCAAAATAATGTCATAGAATAAGGTATCCGAATCTATGATATTGTTGAACGTATGCACTTGCGTATTGGAATAGTTCGGGGCTGGATAAAGCCAATTCTGAGTTGAACTAGAATCGTACACCTCAGCAACACTCACACCATAGCTTAACGATGCCGAACCGTTATTAGTGATGGTATAAGGCACAGTGGTAAAGCTGTTACACTTATTCACGGTAACCACTATACTGCTAGGACTCACACTAATGTCTGAAGCACCAACAATGACACCGGACAGACAGTGCGTAATAGTATCTGCGTTGGTGTAAATGCTCAATTGGTCACTCACACTACCTAGCGTACTTGAATTCAATGTGACCGGTATATATCCTGTGTCGCCTGGTGCAATACTCAGGGAAGGACTTGCCGCTGAAAAAACAGTTGTTCCTGTCGCTGTACCGGTTAAGGTCAACGTATCACAACCTACATTATAAAATGGAACGTCCTGAATGTGACCCATATTCTGATAGACAGAATCCCAAGCAGTACACGCCGTTTCTACTGCCGTTTCTCCCAAACCATTGACTGTAAAAGTTACTGGGATAGAGAACGAATTGTTCGTCGGGTCATTTGTGGTCACTGTAATGGTTAACTCATGCGTACCTGCAGGAAGACTGTCAGAATACGCTGTTCCACTTACTGTGGTGGTATCTCCACCGGAAGTAGTCCCACTATTCGGTTGCATACGAATCCAGTTAGGCCCCTGATCCTTATTGGCTAGTGTAGTCGCGAGAATATTATCCATCATCGTGGTAATCTCATTGTACACCGCATTAAAGTTAAATCCGTAATAGATGAACTCTCCATCGCCCATAGGTAAATAACTCAAGGCTTGACGGTAATAAGTGTTGTATACGAGATATACTAACCCGGTATTGTAAATGTATGCGTCTAAAGATGCCGATTGAGTCACAAAAGAACTGCTCACCCCTTGGATGTAGGGATGGTTCGAATATGTCGTATTCACATAGTGCGTGTAACCCGTATAGTTCCCGTAATAATAGCCGGAAATCCAATTCATAGCCAATATGTTCCCTACATCTGTGCTACCCATGACTATCATTTTACCACCGTCTTCAATCCAATCTTCCATATCCGACTGGATGGCTGTATAATCTGCAGAAGAGGAACTGTTTGTGATTGGAGGGAAAATCACTACATCTGCCCAAGACAATTCCGTGAGCATGGCAGAGATCGAAGACACCGTTTTTATAGAAACGTTAGGAACACCCCCTAGATAGGTCTGTAGCTTTGTCAGCAGCGACGGATACACATTTTGATTTACGACAACCACATTCAACACTGGACTTGAAGAAGCAGACCAATTCAAATTCGTGTTCGCAGCAGTATTACCTAAGTTGAATGTAAAGTTTACACTGTCGCCACAATTCTGCGTACTTAACGCAAGTGGAGTTGTATTTACCCAGGCAGCCGGCGCTTCTGCAACGTAACCCGTGTAACATACTGGCCATACTGTATCTGAAGTAGATATGTACACCGTATCATTAATAGCTCCTGTTGCAGTTGGGCTAATCGTTACTACTACCCAGGCACTATCACCTAACCACATCTGAGCGGCGGAATTTGTCGCACTCAGGAAAGAACTTGATGTACTCAATGCGTTGAAGTACAAGCTATCGCAACCTAAATTCTCAACCAAAATACTATCCACAGTGGTACTGTTTTTAACGATGGTATCCAGATCAAAGCAAGTACCGCGGTCCACGTAGGTTTCACTCTCTCCATCCAATGTGAGGTTAACGGTGAGGTAAATTGTTGAATCTACAGGGTCATTACTGTTGATGTAGCCCTGGAAGGTGTGGAGACCTTCTTGTAATGAATCGGTATATATGATAAGATTGACCAATTCTGAATCGCTCACCGCAGTATTTCCTGTATCTGGGCTGAAGGCAAGGTTCGTTCCTAATCCGGCATCCACTTCGAAATCATCTACAATCCACGCATCGTATGATGAACCGCTGTAGGATTGTTGATACAATCTTAACTGCGTAGAATTTGTCATAGCAGCAGCTGGAATGGTTGCGCTAGCGGTCAATGAACTGTAGGTGTAGAAGTACTGAATGTTGTACCATGTAGAACCATTGGTGCTGTACTGCAGATAGATCCCTTCAGAACTTTCTGCATTATCGCAATTCCCTTGATCCATCTCAAAAGTTACTGTGCCTCCATTCAATAAATTCAAAGGTACCGTTGCTGCATATCGTGTTCCACCATAAAAATGCAAGCTGTAACTGCCATTGATAGATCCACATCCGTAGGTGGAAGACTGAATATTTGCGCCTGAACCAAAGTAACTCCATAAAGAAGTATTCATCAGCGTACCCGACTCAAAGTCCTCTGTTATGCTCATTCCTACCGCTGAAGTACCCCAGTTCAATGTTTGCTGGCCATCGTTATACAGCCAAAAAGGAATCAACAACGAATCCGGACAACCGGTATAAGAAATATTAAACGTCGTACTGTCCAGACCAATCGAGGCTGCATCTTGGACCGTTGCGGTAATACAATGCGAATAGGTAGAATCTTGTTCCTGGAATAGGATGCTATCATTATACGTTCCCGCCGCTCCAGCTGACCAAGCATAAGGTACATAAACAGTATCCTCTGGGGCGATATCAAAACCTGTATTTGCCACGGTTACTCTGTTGGAAGAACCGGAAACGCCGGTTACCTTTAGGGTATCACATCCCGTGTTCCACAGCTTCAAGGTATCATTGGTAACGGCACCTGAATAACCTGAGACGGAAAGACACGAAGAATAATTGGATGCCCAAACTCCTGCCCCAGTCACGTTTACTATGACAGGAATCTTCATGCCATTGAGCGCAGTATCGTTTGATGTTAAGGCCAATTCAAGGAAGTATGAACCCACGAATAAACCGGTAGCGTCTACCGTGAAATTCATCACGACATTGTTTCCGCCAGCTACGGTGGCTGATGTAGGGTTTTGCGTAATGTTTACAGCATTCCCCCCTTGTACTTCAATGTCGTCCAAATAATGTACGTATGATGAAGAATATTGGTAGCCGTGAATTCCATTAACACCACTAGTAAGGTTGTAATAAAACTGAGCGCCTGTTGCAATGGTCACACCGTCAATAATGATATCAAAAGTCTTATTGGACCAATCGATGTTATCGTATTCTATGTTTACGAATTCATTAGATGTTGTGTATTCATAGTGTGTTGTGGTGTAACCACTTGAATTTCTATAAACGAGACGGAGACTGCTGGTATACCAATACGAATAACCGAAAGGCGAATAGCCAAGACTCGAATTTTGATCTCCAGAAAACCACGTATAGCCGCTTCCGCCCTGTCCGGAATTTACCTTGGTCGCATACGATGCTCGGGAGGGTTGAGCGTTTGGAAAAGTTGCATTGACGGTTTGACTACTGTTGTAATACCCACTCATCATGAGTGCACCAGAACCCGTATTGGTCACCGCATTCGTATTGGTCAAAGTAACCAGCGTACTGGTGGAGGAAAACGTTTCTAAAGTACCGTCCTCGAAATCTGCTTTGAAGATGTAATTGGTATCGATCAGCTCCGTGCTCAACGTAAGATTACCGGCACTGGCAGTATTAGAGAGGGTTAAAGATTGTGTAGCGGTAGTTCCACATGGAATGTCAATGACTAAAGAATCATTTGAAAGGGATCCGTTGGGTGCATTGCCCACCGTGATATTCATAGTGGTGGTATCACTGCTGTAACAGTTCGTCGCGATCAGAGTAACGGTTTGCGTACCTGAACTTGTAAAACTGTGTATGGGATATTGATCAGTACTGGTTGTACCGTCACCGAAGTCCCAAACGTAACTGCCTGCGTTCTGACTCGTATTCACGAACTGCAGTGGCGTGTTGTAACTGATGCTGGTTGAAGTTGTAGTGAAATTCGCCGTTGGCGCAGTGGTTCCAGATGTCGTCCATGAACACACAAAACCGCTGGCGGTACTGGCATAGTTTGAATAAAAGCGAACGGTAAGTGCGCCTGATGTTGAAGTAATTGCACTTCCGCCGTTGGGTAATGAACTGCCATAATAATACCCAATGAAGGTACCGCTCGTTCCTATGCCATCCCAAACGTAGATGTAATCTGAACTGCTCGCTGTAGCGAACGAAGAAAAAGTCAAAGACACGGGTGATGTGCCGGGAGGATCAATGATTAAATACCCGTTATTGTAGTTTCCATAATTTCCATTTAGCCCTCCGCCATCGACAAAAATACCGGAGCAACTTGTTGCAGTATCCGTTGTACCGTTGGTCGGTATGGTTACTATTCCTTGTGCTTGAAGACCAATACTTAAAAGTAAAGCAGCAACAATACGTAGGTTCATAGGTGTCTCTGTTTGTTGATGCGAATTTAATTCATAATTGTCAATTCATATCACTAAATGAGTATGTGATTTGAAGCTGTTATAGATCGATTCAGCCACTAGTATCATTGAGTTTGAGAACAATACAGCTATTCGTTATTTAAAGCCAATTTTACCCTGTAACTTTGCACGTGTAAAACTGTGTAATCATGATCGAAACCGATCTTCTTATCATCGGCGCTGGCCCCACTGGTTTGTTCACCGTATTCGAGGCAGGTCTGCTGAAGATGAAGTGCCATTTAATAGATTCACTTCCGCAACCAGGAGGTCAATTAACCGAGATTTATCCTAAAAAACCCATTTATGACATACCGGGATACCCCATAGTGATGGCCGGTGAATTAGTCGATAATCTGATGGAGCAGATCAAGCCTTTTAATCCTGGGTTCACGCTGGGTGAAAGCGCGGTAAGTATTGAAGAAACGGAAGATCAAAAGTTTATTGTAACCACTAATAAGGGTACGAGACATCAGGCATCCAGTGTCGCAATTGCAGGTGGTTTGGGTGTTTTCACTCCTCGAAAACCGCCCATTGCAAGCTTACCCCAATTTGAAGAGAACGGCGTGGATTATATCGTTCGTGATCCAGAGAAATACCGTGGAAAGCGGGTGGTTATTTCTGGCGGCGGCGACAGCGCTTTAGATTGGACCGTGTTTTTAGCAGATGTAGCCAGTGAAGTGAGCTTGGTCCACCGCCGCACCTCGTTCCGAGGTCATCTCGATACGGTGGATAAGGTGCATGAATTGGCCCAACAAGGGAAAGTGAAGCTCATTACTAATGCGGAAGTAATCGATGTTCACGGCGAATCTGGTTTAAATAGAGTGACCGTGAAGCAAAAAGATGCGGATGATCTATCGATAAATTGCGACCATTGGCTCCCACTCTTTGGACTCACTCCTACCTTAGGACCTATTGGGGATTGGGGATTAGAAATCGAAAAAAATGCCATCGTTGTAGATAACGCAACAGATTACCGCACGAATAGACCGGGTATTTACGCCATTGGAGATGTCAACACGTATCCTGGTAAACTTAAATTGATACTTTGTGGTTTTCACGAAGCAACCATTATGGTTCAAAGTGCGTTCAAAAGAGCATTCCCGGATAAAAAACTATCGTTTAAATACACCACA
This sequence comes from Schleiferiaceae bacterium, assembly GCA_965204625.1. Classification (GTDB taxonomy): domain Bacteria; phylum Bacteroidota; class Bacteroidia; order Flavobacteriales; family Schleiferiaceae; genus UBA10364. The sequence goes on along the minus strand of CBDBET010000006.1, from coordinate 671,301 downwards.
GTTATGGGTGGTGTAGGCAGTTTAGAATAAGTCATGAGTGCAGATATTAAGATAACAGTTATTGACCGCGAAGGCCTGGCGCATCCTTTAGTCGCACCTACCGACATGAACATGAACCTCATGGAGGTTTGTAAATCCTACGAACTTCCCGTGAAAGGCACTTGTGGAGGTATGGCCATGTGTGCTTCCTGCCATTGTTACGTGGAAAGCGATCACCAACTGAACGAACCTTCTGATGATGAAGAAGATATGTTGGACCAAGCGTTTTTTGTTGAGGACAACAGTCGTTTAGGCTGTCAGATTTTCATGAAGCCGGCATTCGAAGGTTTAACCGTTCGACTCGCAGAGGAAAGCGAATAAATTTTTGATCCATACCCGATTTCAAGAATAAAAAACTCAATCGGATGTTATCTTAGCGGGATTCAGAATCTATCCAAATGAGAAAAACACTCCTACTCTGGGCTATTTTTGCCCTAAGCCTCAACACTTTAGCACAAGAAAACATCACCCTCAATGCACTTTGGCAGCGTTACGAATTTTATGCAGGAGGTATTAGTGGCCTGAGAAGCATGAACGATGGTGTTCATTACACTACTCAAGGCAAAGGGACTATAGAACAATACAGCTACGAAACGGGTAAACAGGTCGGCATAGTGTTGGACGTGAAAGCATTAAGCAGTGAGGCTTCTGAAGTTCCCGTCTTCGATGCCTACGCACTCAGCGAGGACGAAAGCTGGGCCATACTAAAGACGGAAACAACTAAAATATATAGACGCAGTTCAGCGAGCGTGATATGGCTGGTCGATTTAACTAGTCACGATGCACGTAAACTACGTCCTGAAAAAGTACGTTACGCCACTTTCTCCCCAAACGGAGCCTATGTTGCCTATGTTCTGGACAATAACTTATTCGTGTACGATATCCAAGCCGATGCGCATAGACGAATCACCAATGACGGCGCTTTTAACCAAATCATCAATGGTGCTACGGATTGGGTTTATGAAGAAGAATTTGCCATTGTAAAGGCTTTTTGGTGGTCGCCTAATTCTGAGAGCATCGCTTTTTTACGCTTTGACGAAAGCAATGTAAGAAGCTTCAACATGGACATGTACGGCGAAGAGCTCTATCCTAACCCGTATACCTTCAAATACCCAAAAGCGGGTGAAGACAATAGTATTGTAACGGCGCACCTATGGAACCTGAAATCAGGTAAAATTCAACAGGTGTTGAAAGATGTTCCTTATGAATACCTGCCTCGAGCCCAATGGTCTAACGAAAACACTTGGAATGTAAGTACCCTGAACAGGTTACAAAATGAATTCAACCTCTACGCGGTAAATTCAGAAGACGGCACGGCAAAAGCAATTTACCATGAATCCGACGATAAATACCTCGAGATCAATGATGAGCTTTACTTTTTGGCCGACGGTTCGTTCGTATTGTTAAGCGATCGCGACGGTTGGAACCATTTGTATCATGTCGCAGCAAATGGAAAAATTAAACGTCAAATCACTACCGGCGAATACAACGTTACACGCCTCTATGGAATGGATGCTAAAAACACGCTTTACTACCAGAGTACCGAGCGAAGCGCAACCGAGCGTAATATTTATAGTGTTCGAATCAATGGTCGTTCGAAAAGCCTATTGACCGATGCAACGGGGAGCCATAACGCCAACTTCACCAATGACTTTAGCTTATTCGTAAACAGCTACAGTGCAGATGGAATTCCTACGGTTGTGACATTGAGAAACAGGGATGGTGGCATTTTGCGTACGCTCAAAACCAACGAACGTGCAGCGCAAGCTTTAGAAAAATATACCTACCGTAGAAAAGAGTTCTTTACGCTAGAAACACCCTCTGGTGGTCCACTAAATGCTTGGATGATAAAACCAGTCGACTTTGACGAGGACAAGACTTATCCCATGTTCATGTTTGTATACGGTGGGCCTGGGAGCCAAACCGTCATGAACAGCTACGATGCATTTAGAGGCATGTGGTTCCAAATGTTGGCGAATGAGCTGGATATGATTGTTGTTAGCGTGGAAAATCACGGTACGGATGGACGCAGTGAGGCATTTAAGAAGAGTACTTACGGTCAAATGGGGAAATTAGAGACGCGTGACCAAACAGAAGCTGCGCTAGAATTAGCAAAACGCTCGTACATCGATGGCAATAGAATTGGTGTTTTTGGTTGGAGTTACGGTGGATACATGGCATCAAATCTATTGTTCCAAAGCCCGGATGTATTCAAAATGGCAGTTGCCGTTGCCCCGGTGACGAATTGGCGTTTTTACGACAATATTTATACCGAACGCTACATGGGCCTTCCATCTGAAAATGGCATAGGCTATGATGCGGACAGTCCCCTATCCCATGTAGATGGATTGAAAGGGAAATACCTGCTAATCCATGGAACAGGCGACGATAACGTTCATGTGCAAAACTCGATGCGCATGGTAGAGGCTCTTGTACAGGCAGATAAAGATTTCGACTGGTTCGCTTATCCAGATAAAAACCATGGTATCTATGGTGGAAATACGACCATGCACTTGTACCGAAAGATGACAAATTTCATTGCTGAGAATTTATAAGAATTGGCCCCTCGCCGCTCTTAGAAATAAAATGTATACTTGTTGAACACTAAAAACACCTGAAACATGAGTGATCAATCTATGAAGCATCCACCAGCGCTGTGGACGCTTTTCTTATCAGAAATGTGGGAACGTTTCTGTTATTATGGAATGCGTGCCCTTCTTGCACTTTTCCTTATTGAGTCAATGATGAAAGGCAATTCTGAAGCCTTCTTGATTTATGGAGCTTACACGGCATTAGTTTATGCAGCACCTATTCTAGGTGGACGTCTTGCCGATAAATTCTTAGGCTATCAATACGCTATTATGCTTGGTGCCGTCCTCATGTCTATTGGGGAATTCCTTATTGTCGCCAGTACAGACCTCTTAGGTTTAGACCGCGCCTTACGCGATTCTTTAATGCTCATTGGTATGGGTGGATTGATCGTTGGTAACGGTTACTTTAAAGCCAATATCTCAACCATTGTAGGTAAACTCTACGAAGACGGTGATCCTCGTCGCGATTCTGGTTTTACCATTTTCTACATTGGAATCAATGTCGGCGCACTGCTTGCTACAACGGTTGTGGCTGTTGTAGGTAAGCAATATGGATTTGAATACGGATTTGGTTTGGCCGGTTTAGGTATGCTCGCAGGTCTTTTCATTTTCTGGAGCGGACGCAAGAAATATGCACATGTGCCAAATATTAACATCACAGAAGCTGGACGTGAAAAATGGTTAGGAATGGAACGCTGGAAAAGCATTACCGTCCTATCCCTATTACTGATCCCATTGTGTTACGTACTTATATCACAAAACACTTGGCTCATTTATCTTTTGATCGGGATTTTCGTTTTAGTCGTATTCCAATTAATTTCCGCTGGAGTTAAAGAAGGCGGAGTTTGGAGAGACCGTATGATTGCCTTGACCATTATGATGGTAATCAACATCATCTTCTGGGCTGCTTTTGAACAAGCCGGAACCTCTTTGACGCTTTTCGCTAAAGAAAATGTAAATCGTATGGTTGGTAGTTGGGAAATGCCAGCAACCATGACGCAGTTCTTTAACCCATTCTTCATCATCACCTTTGGTTCACTATTCTCGTGGATGTGGATTAAGCTCGATGCTATAGGAAAGAACCCTTCTATACCAATGAAGTTTAGCTACGGTATACTTCAGTTAGGTGCTGGTTTTTTAGTCACGTTAGTCGCATTAAATTTTGCGAATGATGCGTTCCAAGTTCCGCTATTAACACTTGTATTCTTGTACATGCTCCATACCACTGGTGAACTTTTCTTGAGTCCCATAGGCTTATCCATGGTAACTAAACTTGCACCTAAAAACATAGCAGGTACTGCAATGGGTGGATGGTTCCTTTCCTTTGCTATGGCCAACTACCTTGCTGGAGCCATTGCTACCTTAACTGGCGGTGAAGGCCACGGAGGCGAAGAAGTTGTGCTAACCGCTGAACAGGGTTTACACACGTACGTTAACACCTTCTCGACGCTCGGATTTGTACTTATCGGATTCGCCGTTTTGATTGCGTTGCTGAGCAAGCCACTGAACAAATTGATGCACGGCGTAGTATAAGCTTTAGCATTATTTTATGAGTAAAACCCCGCGCCATGGCGCGGGGTTTTTTATTTTGGCTTTATGAAAAACAGACTACTTGCCTTTGCACTTTTGTTGTTCGGTTCAACTATGGCTCAAGAGAAAATCCAATGGATGAGTATTGAAGAGGCCTATGAATTGACCCAAACGGAGGAAAACCCAAAGAAAATCTTCATTGACGTGTATACGGATTGGTGCGGTTGGTGCAAACGTATGGATAAAGCCACCTTTCAAAATTCAGAGGTTGCGGCTTATATGAACAAGCACTATTACAATGTAAAATTTGATGCTGAGCAAAAAGAGAGCATAGAAATGTTGGGCAATACTTTTAAATTTATACCACAAGGCAAGAGAGGCTACCATGAATTGGCCGCCGCGCTGCTCAATGGAAAGATGAGCTATCCTACCGTGGTCTTTATGAATCCTAAATTCGAAATGCTGAGTCCAGTCCCGGGATACCAAGAAGCCGCGCAGTTTTTAAAAGTTGCTACCTTCTTTGGAGATAATATTTACAAGAGCGTACCCTGGGAAGAGTACGCAAAACAATAGCATAATAAAAAGCCCCGCAGAGCGGGGCTTTTTATTAAAACTTAAAATCGTAACCCTTCAAGGTTAACTTATCGTATTTCTGCTGATTGAATTCATACAAGCGACTTGGCTTCTTGTTACCGGGCGCCTCAAATATGGTTTCTTCCGTATCGATGAGAAGCTCGCTACGCATGAATTTCTTTCGGAAATTTCGCTTGTCAAGATCTTTACGTAAACATTGCTCGTAAAGGGAGTGGATCATATTAAATGTGAATTGCTTCGGCAGCATCACAAACCCAATAGGACGACGCTTTACACGGCGTTTGAGGCGTTCATACGCCATCTCCAATATCTCATTGTGGTCAAATATCATTTCGGGCGAAGTCTCTAATGAAACCCATTTGTATCCAGGAGTCTTCACTTCTTTTACCAAATCCCAGTTTAATAAGGCGTAATAAGCAATATTCACTACACGTCCCATGGGATTACGATACACTTTCGCAAACGCATTGAGCTGCTCGAGGTATATTTTCTCAACGCCCAGTATGCGATTCATCATGCGTTTTGCTACCTCTTCAACACTTACTCCTGCTGATACCCAATTACTAGGCAACATCGGAGCACCTTTATAAGGTTCTTGTGATTTCTCGCCAATCAAGGCGACTAATCTTTCTCCATCGAAAGCCATAACGACTACGGAAGTTCCTAAGGCAACATCAAATTTCATATAACTTTATTTTAAGCAAAAATATAAAATGTCATTTTGGGACCAACATTTCAATGTTAAGTTATAGTAAAATCAATACTTTTTAACAAGTTCGTGCCAAAACGAACCTATATAACGCATGGGAATTTGATTTTGTTCGCGCTTGGTTAGACGTTACGAGGAACTGTAAATTTCTTTTAAAACGCCTCGCCAATAAAGAAATAAACACCACTACCCTCGCGTGTAAAAGCAAGATCAATACGTGTGTAAATGTCTTTTTCTGGGAATATCAAATAACGGATGCCAGCACCTGCAGTAGGCAGCATGGCGTTCCATTCAAAATTGGTCTGTGTTCCATATACCTGACCGGCAGCCAGAAAGGCACTCGCACCCCACTTTTTCGAGAAGGAAAACGGTAAAATGCGATATTCTAATTGGGCCGCAACTAGATTTTGGTCACGGTATCTACCTAAATAATAACCACGCATTAAACTCTCACCGCCCATCAGCGCCAACATATTAAAGGGTGCTTCTCCTGCGGTAAACTGGCCGAAGACCTGCGCGGCGAGGACACGATTTTTACCCAAAGGCCGATAGAGACGATTGTCTGTGATGTATGAGGTGAAGGAAAAATCGCTGCCAAAGGCCTGCGTATAATTCAAAAATGCCCACTCGCTATACACCCCTTTACGCGGATTCATTGCATTATGAATATTGTCATAAAGGATCCCTAAACCCAATCCCAAATTCGTTGAACCATTGGCACCTAATTCCGGAGCCTGAAAATTAGTCGATGTATTTTGATAGGATACATTGCCAAGACGCTGGTAGTCCAATTCCAAACCAACATATAACGAAGGAAGTACTGCGCGCAAGAAGCGTTCTTTCACTAACGTGTAATTTCCGTCTATCAAGGCAGTGTATTCTTTCGGCGAATCCGGCCCCACCCCGTAATAAAACAAGGGAAAACTCTGGTACCTCACCTTCCCATAGAAAAACCACAAATTTTCGTCAGTGTATACCGCGTGATCGAGCCATAGACCATATTGATTCTCTAACGTATAAAAGGTGAATGCCTTTAATTCGCTCAACCGATTCGATAAATCATTCTTCGCGGAATAGATGTACAGACTCGAAACGCCCAATTCCCAGCGCGTTTCAGGAGAATACGCAATGGTTGGGTAATTAATCAATTTAGGTTTAGCAGGATCGCGCAAGGTATCGTTGAGTAACCGGTCAAAATAGGTATACAGTGGGAGTCCAGTTTTAGACCCAGACTCCTGCGCATTTAACGGAAGTAAGGCCGCAAGGACGAAGACGATGACCAATGCTCTCATTCAAAGATGCTTAAATTCAAAATGAAAGATACCATATACTAGTGTGACGCAAGCCAATTGTAATGAAAAAGCCACAAGATGTTGAGGACTTGCATTAGTTGTAAGGCCAGCATGATATAACAACTTCGTTTCGCATGAATTACTTTTGAAAGTGACTCCGTTGGCCTATGAAAGTTTTATATCGCGTTTTAACCATTAAAGAGATTCTAAAAGAATTAGTTCCATTTTACATTAAAGTTAATCTTCACCTAGTCAAAAGATTTGTTCTAGATATTGCTAAAGGCTACTATTTCAATTATGCAAAAAGAAGGTATACAACAAATGATTTCTCAAATTCTTTAGAGTTAAAACAAGAATTAAAGCCTAATGAGGCGAAAAACAAAAATCTCCTAAGGGCGATAAGAAGTATCGAGCAGATTCAGATAAATCCCAATGAAATACTCTCTTTTTGGCGAATTGTAGGCAACCCATCAAAAAAAAATGGATTTACAGAGAGTCGTTCTTTAGTAAATGGCAAAATTGTAAATACCATTGGAGGCGGGCTGTGTCAATTATCGGGTCTTATGTATTATATAAGTTTAATTGCCCAGCTCGAAATTCTAGAAAGGCATAATCATTCTATTGATATTTATGACGAAGAAACTCGATTTACGCCTTTAGGTTCTGATGCAACCGTAGCCTATGGCTATAAAGATTTAAAAATTAGAAATAACTTGAACTGCCCCATAAAATTCAACTTTTGTATTAAAGATGATACGATCAAAGTAATGATAATGCACTCTAGTGTAATTAGGCCCAACGTTATTGAATTTAAAGAAGTTGTTTCTGACGGCAATACGATTGAAGTCATTACAATAATTAATAACAAGGTATGTAATAACTCAATTTACAAGAAGCGCTTTTTTTTTGATTTAGATAACTATAAATCAAACGATTAGGCATGCGCGGTTTACCAAAGGCGTGAAGTCAAAATGAAACAGTGAACCCCTGCGGATTCATTAGGTTTGTTACAAATGAATAACCTAATCCCTAACTCTTATGAAAACAACTAGAACTTTACTGCTATCCTGTATTCTTGCCTTAGCATCGTGTACAACTGATCCTTGCGTCGAGGTCACTTGTTACAATGATGGTGTTTGTGACGATGGCACTTGTATTTGTGCCGACTGGTATGAAGGTGCAGATTGTAGCACTGAAGAAAGAGCAAAGTATTATGGTGATTATATAGGTACAGCGACATATTTTAACACGGATGGAGATGCAATTGATAGCTTTACTGACACAATACCAGTGATTGCGAATGGTACAACTGTAGATGGACTAGTCGCTGATGGTATTCCATTGGTTTTAACCGTGTCAGGAATAGGAAATTTTGGGATTCCCCCAACTCCGACGACAGACCCAAACGGGACTTCGCTCTCTGTCTCAGGTAGTGGTTCGTTTGACGGTAAACTCTTAACCATAGACGCTACAATGCTGTTTGTACAAGACACCCTTACCTACACTTTCACCGGAAGTAAATAATTACTGAATACTTTAATTAAAGAGCCTCTTCTTTGGAAGGGGCTCTTTTATTTCATTACGGCAAGAAAATTAAAGTAACTCTCACCTATTAAAGGGGATTAGAAGTAAAGCAGTTTAATGTTGAGGACTTGCCAGAGTTGTAGTTTATCAAACACTTAAGTTATTTGCGTCCAAATTTAGACCCGAGATTCCAGCGATACCCCACCGTTGCTAATCTGATCGAGTAGGCGCTCAAGCCATCCCAATCATAGTCATTAGTCATACTATAAGCAGATTCCTCAAATGAAAATATAAATGAACGATGCTTGTTGTTTGGCGACCACTGCATTTGAATATATGCGTGTGCAGGAAACGGTCTTATTCCCGCGGTAATAATGGAATTTTTAGCCTTTAAACCAACCCCAATTTTACCCGTTACAAAGGTTGGAAAGGCTAATCCAATCTGTGCATCTAAAACCAGATTGCTTTTCGTAATGTAAGTAGTGCCAATTAGGTATGAGCAACCTGGAAAATATCCGTCCAAATCTATGTAGCTGACGCCAGTATTCCACTCCAAAGAGGTGAATTGCTCTTGTGCTTCGCATTCAATCCCAATAACAATAAGGATAGATAGTATAATCGCTTTCATAACTTTTCGTTTTAATAAAAGTAGTGATATATCGCGTCTTACCGCAAAGCCAGTATAGATGAAGCTTTAGAACAAAAAAGCCCCGTCATCAGACAGGGCTTTTTAAAGGGTGAAAGACGGGGTTCGAACCCGCGACCTCCGGAACCACAATCCGGCGCTCTAACCAGCTGAGCTACAATCACCATGTTTAGGGCCGCAAATATAATCGGAAACCGAGAATATGTGCAACCAATAATTACTTTTTTAAAGGACCACCCACAAGGTGACTACGCATAACACTAAGAGAAAGGTCAAAGCCTTAGTGGTGCTGCTCATTGGAACGGCATTCTCTGCACTCCAAACCAGCGTTTCATCGTCGTAGGTATCGCCGTCTGGGCGCAGAAGGCTTGCACCGACAAGAATTATAGAACAAATAGCAAAGAGCAATAATGCATAGTGAAGAAAGTTCATATGTACCATCCAACCAACGAAACCGGTATACTCCCCTCCTGCTACTTCTAAAGTTAATCGACCTACGCCAAGCACAGCACCTGAAAGTAACGCCCATTTCGCTCCAGCAGCATTGATCTTTTTAAAGAAAATACCTAATAGAAATACAGCCGCTATAGGAGGTGAAATATACGCTTGAATAGATTGGAGCTGCTGGAATAAGCCGCCTTGAATGGCTTGCATTAATGGAATCCAGCCGATACCAAGAGCAACTAGGACTACCGTAGAAATGCGACCCGCATTCACCAATTCCTTGTCCGTCGCTTGAGGACGGTATTTTTTGTAGACATCAAAGGTAATGAGCGTAGAACAACTGTTAAACACAGAACTTAGAGAGGACATTAAAGCCGCCAATAAACCTGCGACCACCAAACCACGAAGGCCTGCTGGCAAAACGGTTTTCACCATTAAAGGCAATGCCGCATCGTATTGTGTTTCACCATCTACCACAAAGGTGAGTAATTCTGGATTTTTTTGCGCCAACGCATATGCAATAACTCCTGGCAACATAAAGATGAAAATGGGTAACAATTTCATGTATCCCCCAAACAATGCTCCTTTTCGTGCAGTATCAATATCTTTTGCTGCAAGGACACGCTGTACAATGAATTGGTCAGTACACCAGTACCAAACCCCCAAAATGGGCGCACCGAACATGATTCCCGTCCATGGATAGTTGGTATCGCTCGCTGGACGCCATAAACTCCAATGCTCTGGAGTTGTATGAGCAACCAATTCTTCTACACCGCCTAATTCTCTCAACCCAAAAACGGTCAACACAATCGACCCACCTACAAGGACAAACATTTGCATTAAGTCCGTATACACCACCGCCTTGAATCCGCCGAAAACGGTGTAAATACCAGTGGCTACAACGATGACAATGGCACCAGTCCAGAAGTTAATTCCCAGCAGCGCCGTAAAAACAATGGCTCCTGCGAAAATGGTAACTGATATTTTAGTGAGCACATAGGCAACGATGCTTACATACGATAAGTACGTTCGGGCCCAACCGTTGTATCGTTTTTCCAAAAATTCCGGCATTGTAAAAACTCCGGAGCGGAGATAAAACGGTACAAAAACCCATCCCAACAATATGAGAATTAGAGCGGCCAACAGTTCAAATTGACCGGCGACCAATTCTCCTGCAGCACCTTGTCCTGCCAAACCTACAAGGTGTTCAGAACCGATGTTAGAGGCAAATAACGATGCTCCTATCACAAACCATCCTAAGTTTCTTCCTCCCAAAAAATAATCGGCAGCCGCACCATTTTCACTCTTTTTAGAGCCGCTATAAAAGGCGATGATGAAAACTAGGATAAAATAGAATCCGACAACAATGTAATCTGTTCCGTTCAGCATGTTCAGCGTGTTTAGTATTCAGTTCAGCAATTTAGTGTACTTCGGACAATTAGTCACAATTAATTCCCTACTCGACCCTCGCTTTCATTTGACCTGACTTATGGCGTAACTTGGCCCTAGTGAAGACACCTCGAGTATTACATATTGTTAAATGGTTCCCGAATGCCGTGGATCCCCAAAACGGCGTGTTCGTCCAGAAGCACATCCAGGCGGTAGACCCGGACTCTGCCGTTCTCGGATTCCTAAATCATGCTGGGCCATCAGTGCAAGACGGTGCGCATACCCTTTACGGTAGCAAGCACATGAGTACTGCAGCAAAATGGGGTGCTTATTTCGCAAAAGTAAATGCCGTGCAGCCGGACATTCTTCACTTTCATTGTTATGCACCGGATCTAGTACCCTTACTTTGGTTCGCAAAGCGTTCAGGCCTCAAGACTATACATTCTGAGCATTGGTCTGGTTTTTTGCCCCAGCACCCTCACCCACTAAAGGGTTGGCGGAAGGCAGTAGCGCAATGGTACATGCACAAGTGTGACATTGTATTGCCCGTTAGTCAGATACTGGCTCAGGGAATAAAGGAGCTTGCGCCGCAAACAAATACTCAAGTGGTACCCAACATTATTGAACATTGGAATTTTCAAGCTACAGAAAAACGCCCGTCGACTAGTATTTGTGTCGTAGCGGATATTGTGTTTTCCGTTAAACAACAAGATAAAATTTTAGACGTCTTTTCAGATCTGCCACAAATGCAATTTGAGCTGCATTTTTATGGTGGCGGGCCAGATGAAGCGGCTTTAGCGCAAATGATAAAAGGTCGATCTAATGTGTATCTCCACGGCCGCAAGTCGAACCCGGAGATTCTCGAAATTCTGCCGCAACACCATGCCTTAGTGCTTTTTAGTGCTTATGAAACATTTGGAATCACCGTATTTGAAGCGCGTCAAGCAGGCTTATGGACCATTTCCAAAAAGGATTTTGGCGGCTCCGCTCACTACGATGATGGATGCCTCGTGGTCGATTCTTGCGACGACCTATCATCCGCCATACAAAGTATTGCTTCCTTGGCTCCTGCTACACAAGGGAATTTTACTGATTTAACACCAGATCGTGTTGGCGAAAAACTGTCAACACTTCATTCAAAACTTCTCTTTGAGTAAAGGCTATTCATTCCAGGAATTCCTTTTATATTTATCTCATTACAAAAACAACGTTTTATGAAGAAATTATTACTCGCTTTTGCTGGTCTTAGTGTCATTGGAGCTACTGCGCAAGAAGTTCGTACGGACCTAGGACGCAGCTCAGAAATGTATACTGCATCACATGTAGACGGCATTCCTTACAAAACCTCTGCGCACAAGCAGAGTTCTGCAGTAGCAATAGGTACTGCACCCAACGTTTATGGCGCAGGATTTGGGCCAAAAACGAACATATGGGCGGATGAAGATCTGAATACGATCGCTTTCGTTCACCGTTCAGATTACTCCAGCAATGGTGATAATAGTTCAGGAAGTTTGCGTTTTGACTATTCAACCAACGGAGGCGCTACATGGACTGCAAATGCTGGACCGGTATGGAATCCCACAACAAGTGGTTACGCATATCCTGGGGCCGCGCGTTACCCGCGCCTCGGTATCTTGAATGAAACTGGCAACACGAACCCGCTAAATGCAAGTATTGCTGTCTGGGCGCCAACACTCGTTGGAACAAATGGTGGAGCATGGGGTGGCGCTTTGATGGGTACCCACAAAATGGACAATACGACGACCAATGTATCAGTGGATACCACGGGTGGTCACCTAACACTAGACAACTCTTACGTTGATGGTGGAAACTTCTGGGGACTTAGCTTCCACCAGCCAGATTATGACGTAGAAGAATATACTGATACCGTTTTGGTATGGAAAGGGACGATGGACTGGAGTATAGATTCAATGACATACACTGAGCATAGAGCTTATATGCCCGTTACCAATGATATAACCAATGGAAAAATTGTAGGTGATGCTAATATTTTCTTTGCTTCAAACGGCTCAACAGGATATATCAGTCTTGAAGCATACGATAGTACAATCGCGCCTGCTAAAGTCATTCACCCGTACTTAATCAAAACAACCAATGGCGGTTCGTCTTGGGGTGCTATTATGGGACCTAATCTTGATGAATTGATTGACAATGGTACTGGCGATAGCTTAGTTACTATTTTCGATCAGATCACAGGAGGAACATGGGATATAGGCCACCTTACTTCTTCAACGCGCGGTCACGACCTTGCGGTTGATGCTAACGGTAATCCTCACATGTTCGTACACGTATTCCCGGGTACAGGAACAGCTGCTTCAGGAGGTACACCGGCTGCAGACTTTAACTACTTCCCTGGCGTAAACCTTCTCGTCGATATCTTTACAACGGACGGCGGTCTTTCTTGGGATTGTAACATCGTTAGTCAAGTATTTACGTTTGACTTTGACTTTGACCCAACGAATGGTCCAGTGCCAGAAGCAAACCGTCCATACATTTCAATGAATGCTGATAGAGACATGATGTTCTTCTCTTGGTTTGAAACGGATACGGCATACGCAAGCGGAACAACGGATAACCAATTCCCGGATTGGAGATGTCAAGGATACAATGTAACAGGTGACTCGCTAGAAGGTCCACAAACGGTAATGGGTACCTTCGGAGATGCGACCTGGGGTAATGTAGCCGATTGGGCATTCGATAACGGAGACGGCTCACATCAACTACATATGACGTATGCACCTATTGAAGATTTCGGAACCTTCAGTGTTCTCAATTCTATCGACTTCTATTACCTAGGTCAGCCGTATCCGAACAATATCGGTTTAGAGGAGCTAGAGCGCAACAACTTTGCTGTAAGTCAAAACTTCCCTAACCCTGCTTCAGGTGTTACGAAAGTGGCGATTGAGTCTGTAGAAGCTGCAGATTACAACATGGTAGTTGTCGACATGACAGGACGCCTTATAGAAATGAAAGATTTAGGACGTTTAGACGCAGGTCGTCACATCCATACAGTTGATGTAACCAACTACGCTTCTGGTGTATACTTCTATACCATTGAGAGCGCAGGAAGTAAAATCACTAAGAAATTGATCGTGGAATAAGCACTATTATTTTGTAAAGCAAAACACCCCCGAGGCGCTCGCCTCGGGGGTGTTTTTTTATAGCCCTATGCCGCGGCCGCGCAATGTGCGTTGCCCCACAGCAATAAGTTTAGTAACTCAGTAATTTTTGAACCGCTTCGTTTAACTTCGACTTCGCTAAGAACCCCTCCTCTAGCGCGGCATGAAAAGGCACTGGAGTAGCATCTGAACTCACCGTAATTACGGGTCCGTCCAATGCTTCCCAACATTCCTCAGCAATGCGAGCTGCAATGTGTTCAGCGTAACCACCCACAGCAACATCCTCTTGGAGAACAATGACTTTACCTGTGCGCTCTACACTAAAGCGTATGGCGTTGAAATCTAGGGGAACTAAGGTGCGAAGGTTGATCAATTCTAATTGGCCCGCTAAATCCTCATCATCGATCAAATCTAACGTCCAATGAACGCCCATTCCATAAGTAACCACCGTTACATCAGTTCCGGAACGGAGAATATCTGCCTTACCTAATTCCATGAATTGTGGTCCTTCTTTAACTTCCTCACGAACGGTGCGATAGATCGCTTTGTGTTCGAAAAACAAAATTGGATTAGGCTCATTGAAACTGGACATTAACAGGGCTTTCGCCTCTGCGGGAAAAGCAGGATAGACCACTTTTAAACCCGGAACGTGCGTAAACCAGGCCTCCGTACTTTGAGAATGGAATGGACCTGCTGCAACACCAGCCCCTGTAGGCATTCGTATTACCACATCTACGGATTGTCCCCAACGCCAATGCAATTTCGCAAGGTTATTTACAATCTGATTAAATCCTGTGGTGACAAAATCGGAAAACTGCATCTCCATCATGGCTTTACCGCCTCCAATGCTCCATCCTAAAGATGTTCCCACAATGGCACTCTCGCAGAGCGGAGTGTTTCGTACTCTATTCGAGCCAAACAAATCGGCCAGGCCTTCAGTCGCTTTAAAAACCCCGCCGTACGGACCTATATCCTGCCCCATGTAGATCAATTCTGGCCACAAGGCTAAACTCTCTTTTAATCCATCATGCACCGCATCAATAAGTCGCATCTCGCGCGAGCTGCCGCTCGCGCTTTCAGGAAGCGCAGGCACTTCTGCGAATAAATCACTTGAGCTTTCCACTGCGTCATAGCTCGGGCCATCTAAAGCCAATGCAGCGTGGAATGCCTCATCCACGCGCGCTTTAGCTTTCTCCATTTCTAATTGCAAGGACTTTTCGTCCATTCCATAACGATCAGGCTCCCGAAGAATCTTAGCCATGGGCTCGTCTGACATCGCTGTGTCTATCATGCCTTCGGGGTAATATTTAGTTCCACTCGCTTCTTCGTGCCCTCGTATTCTAAATGTGTTTGCTTCTAATAAAATTGGCTTGCCTTGCGTTCGAGCATAATCTGCGGCAAGGGTAAGCTCCGAATAGCACTCTGCTAAATTATTTCCGTCAAAACTTCGGGCCTCCATACCATAGGCAGGCCCTTTATCTACGAAGCTTTTAAATTTAAATTGTTCTTCTTCCGGCGTACTTAACCCCCAGTAATTGCGCTCCACAATAAAGACCACAGGTAGAGACCACACGGCGGCAACATTGAGCGCTTCGTGAAAATCACCTTGCGAGGTGGCGCCATCGCCCGTGAATGCAACAACACATTTGCCTGTACCCAACTGCTGCTCACGCAAGGCCAAACCACAAGCCAATCCTAATTGCGCACCTAAATGTGATATCATTCCAACGATATGGTGCGCTTGACTCCCAAAATGGAAGCTGCGGTCACGTCCCTTTGTAAAACCTTCCGGTTTTCCTTGAAACTGTGCAAATAACTGTTTTAATGCTACCTCACGCGCTACAAAAACACCCAAATTCCGGTGCATGGTACAGATGTATTCCTCTTTTTTCAAAGCGTGTACGGCGGCTACCGAAATGGCCTCTTGACCAAAGGAACTGAACCACTTCGAAATTTTACCTTGTCGTAGGTAAATGAGCATTTTCTCTTCAATGGCGCGGGTTTGCAAGAAATCTTGAAGGAGTTCAGGCGGTAAAGGGTGGTTCATAACTTCTATAGGTGTCTTTAAGTTCCATTCGAACGACTGCGAAAAGGTAGTTATTTTTGTTAGATATAACCTATTTACAGACCGTATGTCACTCATTCCAAATTTAGATTTATCCCATTGGACGAGCGGATCAACTGCCGATAAAAAAGCTTTTGCCGCAGATTTAGGAAAAGCCTACACCGATATCGGATTCGTAACCATTAAGAATCATGGTTTTAGCGATGCAATGCAAGCGCATTTATACGAGGAAGTAGCTGCATTTTTTGCATTAGATACGGATACGAAAAAGAAGTACGAGATTGAGAAATTAGCCGGTCAACGCGGTTATACCAGTTTTGGACGAGAGCATGCAAAAGGGATTGAAGCAGCAGATCTAAAAGAATTTTGGCAGGTAGGCCAGCCAGCACCTGCATATAACGGCCCGGAATACCACGACAACATATCAGTTAGCGAACGTCCTGAACTCGCACCCACCTTTGTAAATGCCTACCAGCAATTGGAGCGTATAGGAATGGAGTTGCTCAGTGCAATAGCAACCTACTTAGAGCTAGATGACGACTATTTTGAACCTTGGGTAAAAGGTGGAAACAGTATCATACGCGCCATTCATTATCCCCCCATCACCTCAGACCCAGGCGACAGTGTGCGGGCTGGACAACATGAAGACATTAATCTCATCACATTACTTATGGGCGCCAGCGCAGAGGGTCTGGAAGTACTCAACAAACAAGGCCAATGGGTTGGAATTACGGCCATCCCAGGGTCTTTAGTCGTGAATGTAGGAGATATGCTTCAACGTTTGACGAACGGCTATTTGAAGTCTACTACGCACCGTGTGGTAAATCCGCCTAAAGAAAAATGGTCTGAACCTAGATACAGCATCCCCTTCTTCTTACATCCGGTTGGAAAAATGCCTCTGAATGCATTGGCACAATGTATAAGCGAAGCTCGACCAAAAGCTTTTGACGATATCACTGCAGGTGATTATTTAGACGAGCGTCTGGTCGAAATTGGTCTTAAAAAGAACTAAGGTGCGCATTGATATCATCACCGTTTTACCGGAATTATTAGAAGGTCCCTTCGCGCATAGTATCCTAAAGCGCGCAAAGGATAAAGGCCTCGCTGAAGTCCACGTGCACCAGTTACGTGATTTTGGCGTCGGTAAACACCAACAGGTAGATGATTATCAATACGGTGGCGGTGCAGGTATGGTAATGCAATGTGAACCTCTTGTGGACTGCATTGAGGCATTGCAGAAAGAACGCAACTACGATGCGGTGTTGTATATGACACCCGACGGAAAGCGATTCGATCAGCAAGACGCGAATGCATTGAGTTTATTAGGGGACATGATCATCATTTGCGGCCATTATAAAGGCATTGATCAGCGGATTCGCGACCATTGGATCACACATGAATACAGTATTGGCGACTATGTCTTAAGTGGCGGCGAGCTTGCTGCTGCAGTAATTTCAGATGCCGTTATACGCCTGCTGCCTGGCGTTCTGAACGATGAAACTTCTGCGCTTACAGATAGTTTTCAAGATGATCTCTTGGCACCGCCGGTATATACGAGGCCAGAGGATTTTCGTGGTCATAAAGTACCCGAAGTACTACTCAGTGGAAATACAAAAGCTATCGATCTATGGCGAGAAGAACAGGCGTATCAACGCACTAAAACGCGTCGTCCAGATTTGCTAGAGGACTAGTACAAGTGCACGTCTTTGATAGCTTCGCGGCCTAAGTGTTCGTTTATACTACTCACGATTTTTGACTTCACCATGAGTAGTTCTTTGCGTACAACCGCACTTTCCAACTGAACATATAGAATTTGATTCTGCACTTTTTTCTTCGTCGTTTGACGCACGATAGACGGCCCCATCAACTCATCCCAGGCTTGTAATACGCGCGTTTCATCCGTACCCCTACGAAGACGGTAGCGGTCCAGCCATAGCGATAGTGCCTCGCCCATGGATTGTTCGTTAGAGACTTTGTATTTCGCCATCATCAGTTATTTCAAAGGTGCTGTGGTTGAGTTTGAGATTCTCACTCAATTCAAGCATTCGCTCCGGATGCGTATCGGTGATAAAAATTTGACCGAACTCTTCGGTATGTACTAAGCTCAGTAGATTTGCCACCCGCCCTTCGTCTAATTTATCGAAAATATCATCCAGTAATAATAGCGGAGGCATCCCTAAATGACGTTTGGTGATTTCAAATTGGGCCAATTTTAAAGCGATCAAAAAACTCTTCTGCTGTCCCTGAGAGCCCACGCGCTTGATGGGATGCTCTCCCAAATGGAAAACGAGATCATCGCGATGCGTGCCACTAGAGGTGTATTGCAATACCCGGTCTTTCGATTCATTTTCGGTCAATAACTCATCCATGGAAGAATCGTGGAGCGCGCTTTTATAGCGTACACCTACGGTTTCTTTACCTCCAGAAAGTAATTGATAATAATGCGTTAAAAGCGGTAGTAATTCAGATGCAAATGACTTCCGCGCCTCAAATATGATGGTTGCATTGTGGGCCAATTGCTCATTGTACAAACCGATCATCTCCGCATCATAGGTGCGATTTGAAGCAAAATACTTCAACGTAGTATTGCGTTGGGTAAGCGCCCTATTGTACGCCATTAAAGCGTTTAAATATTGTTTATCGTTTTGTGAAACCGTAGTATCCATAAGTTTCCGTCGGGTTTCAGCTCCATCGATGATCAAATCGCGGTCCATAGGTGTAATCATGACCACAGGCATATAACCGACATGATCTGCTAACCTATCAATCTCCTTACCGTCAAGTCGAACTTTCTTTTTCTGACCCTTCTTGAGACCTAAATCAAGCACATGCTCACTACTCTTACGCTCTAACTTCGCTTTGAGCAGCGACATATTTTCTCCATGGGTGATGTTCTGACCATCGCTTGTATTCAGGTAGCTTTTAGTTAACGATAAGTAATGCAATGCATCTAAGACGTTGGTCTTACCATTACCATTATTTCCAGAGATGATATTTACTTTGGGATTAAACTGCCACGACGAACTACGATGGTTCTTAAAATGGGTCAATTCTAAAGCGTGCACAAGCAGGTTTTCCATAGGAACAAAAATAGGGCTCAAAGCATGAAAATTTATACTATTTTTGGCGGACTCAATTTAAACTAGCTATGGCTAAGAAGAACGCGCCTGTAGAACAGGATAACCTTGGATTTGATAACGTAGAACAAACGCTAACTAAGACTGAACAGTTCCTTGAGAACAATGCACGTCAGGTAGGTATAGCAGTCGCAGCAGTAGTTGCAGTGGTATTGGCCTACTTCGCTTACAACACGTACATTGTGGAACCGAAAGCGAAAGAAGGAGCCACAGAGATGGCGAAAGCAATCAAATGGTTTGAGACGGATTCTATGGAATTGGCCTTAAATGGGAACGGTGCTTATTACGGCTTACTCGATATTATTGACGAATTCGGCGGTACTGATGCAGGTAATAGTGCGAATTATTATGCTGGGGTTGCCTATTACACTTTGGGCGATTACGAAAATGCCATCGCATACATGGACGATTACGATAAATCGGATGCAGCCACTTCGGCAACGGCCTACGGTGTTATTGGTGATGCATTTGTTGAATTGGGTCAAATGGAGGATGCCGTAGATTTCTACAATAAAGCAGCCAATGCAACAGAAAACGACTTCACTACACCACTCTTCTTGTGGAAAGCTGGGCTGACTTATGAAGCCTTAGGTGAAAATGCGAAAGCTGTAAAACTATACGAACGCATAGCTTCAGACTATCCTAAGAGCCGTCAAGCTTCTGGAATTACTGGTGTTATTGCTGCGTTAAAATAATCTCATGGCTACTGCCCACCAGCACCTCAACAGCTCAGATAACGAAACTGTCCCTTCTGGAGCAGGTAAAGTAGTTGCGATTGTTCGGGCAGAATGGAATCATGAAATTACGAACGGACTTGCTCAAGGTGCTTATGATACTCTCGTGGCGCACGGCGTAGACCCAGAACATATCCTTCGGATGGATGTACCGGGCGCTGTGGAACTCACTTATGGTGCAAAACGCATTCATGAAAATGAAGAACCTGATGCGGTTATTGTCGTAGGTTGTGTCATTCAAGGTGAGACCAAGCACTTTGACTATGTGTGTCAGAGCGTGACGTACGGCATTACGGAACTGAACCTCAGCTACGACGCCCCAACTATTTTCTGCGTGCTTACGGACAATACTATGGAACAGAGTCGTGCACGTTCAGGCGGTATTCACGGTAATAAAGGTGTTGAAGCTGCCGTGGCCGCGCTAAAAATGATGGCACTCTAACAACCAACCATCACTTTTCTTGTTACTTTTAGGCAAACCCTAAAAAATTTCAAATGAAAAATTGGATTCTCGGACTTGCCGCATTGGCATTGACTTTGCCTGTAAATGCGCAAGAACTTCCGCAACCCTCACCTAGTTCTACTGTTGATCAAAGAATTGGTCTTACTGATTTTAGCATTACTTATTCTCGTCCCGCGACACGCGGCCGTACCATTTTCGGTGATCTAGTTCCTTACAATCAAGTATGGCGCACAGGGGCGAACAGATGTGTTATTCTTAACGCTTCTACAGATTTCACAATGAACGGTAATGCTGTAAGTGCTGGAGAATATGCCTTGTTTACCATTCCAGGCGAAACAGAATGGACCATTATACTATCTACCCAAACTGATCTTTGGGGCAGTGCAGGTTACAGTCAAGATAATGATGTAGTTCGTGTAACCGCTCCAGCAGCAAATGGCGACTTTGACGAAAGCTTTACAATAGGCTTCAAATCATTGAACACTTCGGGTGGCGAATTAGTCCTTGAATGGGCTGATGCAGAAGTAAGTATCAACCTAGGAGTAGATTCAGAAGGCGAAAGCGGTAAAAATGTAGAGAAAGCCCTATCTGATGCTAAGCGAGCGTACAGAAATGCAGCAAACTACTACAGCGGTCAAGGTGATCACGAAAAAGCGCTCGCGAGTATCGAAACTGCCTTGCAGTTAGATCCAGAGTACTGGTACACGAATTGGGTAAAGGCAAAAATTCTTTACGCGGCAGGCGATTCTAAAGCTGCCCTCAAGCAGGGTAAAAAAGCAATGGACATGGGAGCACCTGATTCCTACAGAGCCGGCTACGAGAAAGAAATGAAAGGCTGGAAATAATCCGCTTTTCCAATTTATAAAGAAACCCCGCCTCGTGTGGGGTTTTTTATTATGCCTAGTTGGACTTATTCATCTCAACAAGACGATACATTGAGTACTTAAAAGCCTTTTTCTCGTACATGATCCAACTGTTCTATGATAGAATTTAACCCACTCCTCGACGCTCATACCAGATTCCAAGGCTTCTTGTAGTTCATTCGAACCGGCCAATTTTTTGAAGAACGCATTGAAAAATTCTGGCGCCTCCGTGGGAGCATTCTCTTTCCAGTATGCGCATAGGCATCAAATAAATGGTTCCAATCAATTTCCTTTGGGGCAGCACTTAGGTCCTGAGACAATTGAACCCCGCCGCACTGCTTTCCTTGATATTTAGGATACTTCGATCCATGATCTGGCGCAGGTGTGAATCGATGCTCGTACTCTTCCCCATCAAGCCACGGCGCACCAAAACGGGTAAATGGGGCATCGGTACCTCGTCCACAGGAAATGGGTGTGCCCTCGAAGTAGCACAAGCTCGGATAATGCAAGATGGCGGCTATGGAGCGTAGATTTGGGGAAGGAGGCACCTGAAACTCTCGAAAGACCTTATGGTGAGAATAACCCTTGCACCGTATAACTTCTATGCCCCCCTTTTTTTCAAAGGCGGTGCACCATTCCTCATTCTCTGTTGCAGGCATCCAATGCTCACCATAGACCATGGAAGCATACTCCCCCATGGTTAAACCGTGTACTACCGGTATAGGGTGCAAACCTACCATACTCTCGAAGCCTGGTTTTAAGATGGGACCGTCGATATAATGACCGTTTGGATTTCCCCGATCCATAATCATGAGCGGGACACCGGCCTCCACACACGCATCTATCACGTAGCTCAAAGTCGTGCTGTAGGTGTAGAATCGAACCCCCACATCTTGAATATCATAGATGACCCAATCCAATCCTTCCAGCCAATCCGTGGGTGGACGCTTGGTTTTACCGTATAAACTTCTAATAGGTATGCCTGTTTTAGGATCGCGGCCGTCTTCCACATGCTCTCCTGCATCTTGCTGCCCTCTAAAACCGTGTTCTGGTGCCCACACTTGTTGTACATCCACACTCAGTGAAATCAAATGGTCCACCGTATGGGTGCCGTTGGGTAATAAGGAGGTTGCATTGGCTACTACAGCTACAGATTTTTCGGTGAGCTTCATGTAGTACTCTCCGGTCTGAGCAATACCCGGGGCGTAACTTTCTTGTCCGTGCGTTGAAAAGCACAGGAGCAATGCCACGAATAACGCGAGAGTTGTTCTAAATTGCGTAAAGATGAAAGAGGCGTTTTTCATAGCAAGAAAGATACAAAAGAGCACGGGTTCTCAAGTGATTGGCCCTTTGCTGAAATTGAGTATTGTAGCCACGGCTTTGGGTATGGCACTCGTGCTATTGTCCATAACATCCGGTAAAGGTTTGCAGCATGCCATCATGGATAAATTCAGCGCCTTAGAAGGCGATTTTACCATTAGCGCCTATGCACCGAACCGAACCGAAGAACTCAAACCCATTCTTTTAAAGGATAGTTTGGCGGGTGCTCTGCAGGAAGCTCCTTATATTAAGTCTGTTTATCCAGTGGTTCAAAAAATGGCGTTGCTGGTGAACCCTATTGAAGATGCCTTTGATGGAATTCAAATTAAAGGTCTCGAAACTGATTATTTGGAGACATTCTCTGCCCAATACGGTAACGGTAACGGCTCTTCCTCTCCCACTTCGCGTTACGGTGCCTTACTATCCACAACTCTCGCACGAGAATTGGGCCTCGGTATTGGAGATACCGCTGTATTGACCGTACTGAAGAATCAGGGCGAATTGCCTCGCCTCCGAAAATCTATTGTGGAAGGGCTTTTTACCACAGGATTGGATGAATTTGATCGTCAAACTATTTTAATGAATCAGGAAGATGTTGCCCGACTTAACGGTTGGCGCAGCGATAGTGTCAGCAGCTATATGGTGGTCCTGAATGATCAGGAAGGGCGCGAAATCATTTCATCCTATTGGAATGCCGTGATTCCCTACACCATGCAAGCGCGAAGCATTGAAGACCGTCATCCAGCAATCTTCGGGTGGCTCGCGCTCTTTGACACGAACATCATACTGGTGCTCGCTATTGTTCTTATTGTAGCCGTGGCTAACCTCATAACAGCATTGCTTGTTTTGATTATTGACCGTACCCGAATGATTGGCACACTCAAAGCACTCGGCGGCAGTGATCGACTCATTTTGCAGGTGTTCCAGTGGCTCAGCATCCGTATTTTAACGCGCGGATTAGCCTGGGGCAATGCGCTTGGGTTAGGACTGAGTTTTTTACAGTGGCAATTCAGCTGGGTCCAATTAGATCCTGAAACCTATTACATCGCTACGGCGCCCATCACCTTCGACTGGGCATGGATTCTGGGTGCGAATGCCGTATTCATTGTCATCGCCTACCTCATACTCCTACTTCCCGTTCGTTGGATTGCTAGATTGCACCCTATCCAAAGCATTCGTTTCTCGTAAGAACCCTTGTTCCAGGCATACAATCGGTTATCTTTACGGAACCTAATACAAAACAGATTGGCCCATGCGCCCCATTTACAACAATATCCTTGAGACCATAGGCAATACGCCCATGATCAAACTCAATAAAATAGCTGAAGATTTCCCTTGTCCGGTTTATGCTAAAGTGGAATACTTCAATCCTGGCCATAGCGTAAAAGACCGCATGGCTTTACAAATGATCGAAGATGCAGAGGCACGCGGCGACATTAAACCAGGAGGTACCATCATTGAATGTACTTCTGGTAACACGGGAATGGGTCTTGCATTAGCCGCTATTGTAAAGGGCTACAAACTCATTTGTACGTTGAGCGACAAACAATCGAAAGAAAAGATGGACATCTTGCGCGCCATGGGTGCAGAAGTTTATGTGTGTCCTACAAACGTGGCACCTGAGCATCCTGACAGCTACTACAGTGTGGCCTCGCGACTGAATAAAGAAATCCCAAACTCTTTTTATCCCTACCAATACGACAACCTGAGCAACCGCCAAGCACACTACGATTCTACGGGACCGGAGATTTGGGAGCAAACAGAAGGTAAAGTGACTCATTTCGTGGTTGGTGTCGGAACCGGCGGCACCATATCGGGTGTTGGAAAATACTTAAAAGAGCAAAATCCAGATGTACAGGTTTGGGGTGTGGACTCTTATGGTTCGGTCTTCAAGAAATACCATGAAACGGGTGAATTTGACGAAAAGGAAATCTACAGTTACATCACAGAAGGTATTGGTGAGGATATCCTGCCGAAAAATGTGGATTTTGATGTGATCGATTTTTTCGAAAAGGTCACAGATAAAGATGGTGCGCTGGCAACAAGAGAATTGGCTCGTAAAGAAGGACTGTTTTTGGGCTACAGCTGTGGCTCGGCCTTTCAAGGTTTACGACAACTAAAGAACAAACTTACTCCAGAGGATGTGGTAGTTGTGCTGTTTCATGATCACGGCTCACGCTACGTAGGAAAGGTATACAATGACGACTGGATGCGAGACAGAGGCTTCCTTGCCCCTGCGAATAAATTGGCAAAAGATTTGATCGATAACCACAGCCATTTACCCCTGGTCACCGTAAGTCCTACTGAGCCCCTTAGTAATGCAGCTCGACTGATGAAAGTTCACGACATCACTCAGATTCCTGTGATGCAAGACGGTAAGCAAGTCGGCTCTATTGACGACCATACCATGCTTTCGTGTATGCTTGACCACCCCGTAAACAGTAAACTCATAGGCGATATTATGGGGTCACCCTATCCTGTGGTCGATCTAACAACAAGTATCGAAGAAGTAGCTAATATGGTAAAAAGTGGTCACCGCGCTGTACTCGTTGAAGTGGAACAAGGTTATCACATTATTACTAAACAAGATATAATCACGGCAATGAGCTAAAAGCGCCAGCCTAAGAATCGACCATGAAGCAGAACCATTCTACCGCCCAATTACTCCTTGCACTCACACCACTAGTAGTACTAATGGTATTGCTCTGGTTTAATGTAGGGGAAGTCTATGGCGATGACGCGCTTTCCGGTTCAAACCAGGTGATACTAATGCTTGCAGCGTTCGTTGCAGCGGTAATTGGTGTTTTCAATGGGAGTACGGTTGAAGCGGTCTTTGCTAAAATCAAGGCGAACATTCACGATACCACGCAAGCGATATTCATCTTAATCCTCATCGGAGGTTTGGCTGGAACGTGGCTTTTGGGCGGTGTAGTTCCTGCAATGATTTATTATGGTTTAGACTTAATCAATGTCCAATTCTTTCTACCCACTGCAGTCATCATCTCCGCCCTGATCAGCCTGAGTACCGGTTCTTCGTGGTCTACCACAGCAACGGTAGGTATTGCATTGATGGGTATAGGTCAAACCATTGGTATTCCTGCTCCAGTTGTAGCCGGTGCTGTAATCTCAGGAGCATATTTTGGTGATAAATTGAGTCCGCTGAGCGATACCACAAATCTTGCCCCTGCTATGGCAGGGACAGACCTATTCACGCACATTCGCTACATGCTCTATACCACCGTTCCTAGTTTGATTATTGCATTGATTCTTTTCACGGTATTAGGTTTGGGGTATAAAGACGGTGCTTTAGATGCCGCAGAGGTTGCAGAAGTTCAATCCCTCTTGAGTGCTCAATTCAACATCACGCCATGGTTGTTCCTTGTACCCGCCATTGTAATCCTACTGATTTCCAGAAAAATTGATGCATTAGTAGCTATTTCTATAGGCATCTTTAGCGGACTTGCAGCAGCACTTGTATTTCAGCAACCCTTATTGCAGGAATTGGGTACCGGCTCATACCCCATTTACGAAATTGCGATGCGTAGCGTCTATGGTAGCATCGCAGTCCCGAGCGAACACCCCATACTTTCAGATTTACTCAGTACCTCTGGCATGAGCGGAATGCTAGGAACGGTGTGGCTCATTCTAAGTGCAATGGCCTTTGGTGGTGCTATGGAAGCTTCGGGATTCCTTGCTACTATTACCAATGCCATCATTCGATTTGCTCGTGGATCTGCATCTCTTATCACCTCTACCCTCGTTGCTTGTGGGGTTATTAACGTCACCGCTTCGGATCAATATTTAGCCATTGTGGTACCTGGACGAATGTTTAAAGATGTATATCGTGAACGTGGACTAGCTCCTGAAAACCTGAGCCGCACATTAGAAGATAGCGGAACCGTGACCTCCGTTTTAATCCCGTGGAATACTTGTGGGGCCTATCAAAGTTCCGTTTTAGGTGTTGCGACTGGTGACTACTTTATGTATGCCTTCTTCAACCTGATTTCACCGGTAATGACCCTAATCTACGCTTGGGTCGGTATTCGCATCAAAAAGATCGACGACTAACATGAAAAAGGTCCAATTAGGCCTTCGCGAAAACGCTGGTCTTTTCAGCATTCTCGTACTCATGAGTGCCTTTGTTGGAGCCATGGTCGGATTCGAGCGTAGTCTCTTGCCGGAGCTCACGAAGAATTGGTCCGTCTCTGAAATGGAGGCTGCTCTCATTATGGTCGGAGTGTTTGGTCTCAGTAAGGCTATTGCGAATCTATTTACGGGAAAATTAATTGCCGAAATTGGTAGGAAACGCACGTTACTACTAGGATGGGCAATCGCACTGCAAGCACCGATGTTATTACTTCATTCAGCCGATAGTGCATTAATTATTCTAGCCAATATTGCCTTAGGTTTAAGTCAAGGGTTTACCTGGTCGACAACCGTGATTATGAAAATCGATATCGTTGGGTTGAAGCATCGAGGCACGGCAATGGGCTTAAATGAGAGTGCCGGATACGTTGCAGTGGGTGCCTCCTCTGCATATGCTGCCTATTATGCCGAAACATCAGGGCTTATAGCTCCCATATTGTACGTGGCGATGGGTATCGTATTGGTAGCCTTCTTATTAGGTGTCTTCGTACTTCCTGAGACGCAACCCTGGGTTGATCTTGAAGCAAAACAGCACGTAAAGTCGAGTTTAAGTAAAAATAGCAAATCCGTTTTTTACAGAACCACCATTGGCAATTCAAACTTACGGTCCATTACTTGGGCAGGCGTTGTAAATAACGCGAACGACGGCATCCTATGGGCTGTAGTGCCTTCGTTACTACTGGCCAGTGGTGAAAGCTTAACTACAGTCGGAATGCTCACGGGCATACACGCTGCTGCATGGGGCTTGGGACAACTCTTTACCGGACCTTTATCTAATAAAGGGAATATTCGCAGACTGCTCATGTGGGGAATGCTGCTTCAGGGTATCGCACTCCTCGGTATTCGAAACGTTCCCTTACTCTGGTTGCCTTACCTACTGTTAGGATTAGGCACTGCGATGGTCTATCCCACTTTTCTTGTCGGGATTAGCAACCACAGTCACCCTAATTGGCGTCCAAAAGCACTTGCAACTTACCGATTCTGGCGTGATATGGGCTATGTCTTTGGTGCGCTTATCGGCTATTTAGCGCTTCGACTGAATGCGCCGGAAGCCGCTTTTACAGGAATCTCAGCACTTACTCTAGTAGTCGGCGCGAATTTCCGTTATTCCAGTCTTAAGTAAATCTAAAATATCGCATACCATGATCGATTCTCAACCTTGTCCCGAATGCAATGGGATGTATGCTTATCCTTTAGATGCGTTATTGATTTGTCCAGAATGCGGTTACGAATGGAATCCTCAAGAGGAACCAGAAGGTTTTGTCGTTCGTGATGTAAATGGAAATCGTTTGGAAGATGGAGATAGCGTGACGGTCATAAAATCATTGCCCGTAAAAGGTGCTCCTAAACCGATCAAACCGGGAACAAAAGTCAGCCGAATCAAACTCGTGGATGGCGACCACAATATCAGCTGTAAAGTCGATGGCTTCGGGTCGATGATGCTCAAAAGCGAATTTGTAAAAAAGGCATAAAAAAAGCCGCCCCTCAGGGCGGCTTTTATTTTATCGTACAATCTGTATTCGTTCTTGCGTTATGTTCGCGCCGTCCACGATTCTCAGGACATAGCTTCCAGCAGCCAAGCTTGATACATTGATTTGTTGGCGTTGATCTCCGCTACCTTGAACAGCCATTACTGTTCTTCCTAAGGCATCTGTAAGACTAATCTCACCATTAATAGCAAAGTCACTTTCGATAGTCAACACGAACTGAACTGGATTAGGGAACACATCTAGGCGCACAATATCTGCATCTGATACACCTAAGTTCTGGCCTAATATCCCCGTTTTCGTGTCGCTATCACCACACGCATTGTAAACCGTTAAGGAAACATTGTATGCCAACGATACCGTACCGTAGGTATGTAAAGGGTAATTTGAGGTGGTATTGGTATTTCCATCACCGAAGTTCCATTGGAAAGAATTTCCGCCGGTTGAGCTCGTTCCGTCAAACTGAACCTGCATACCACCGCCGCCGGCGCTAAGCACGGCAGCCGACCAATTCGCTGTTGGCTGCACACATACCGTAATGTATATGGTTGTATCCGCTTGATCACCACAATCGTTTGTAACCGTTACATCCACCGCAAATGTTCCAGAACCACTGTAAGTGTTCGACGGTGTCAATCCTGATCCCGTATTTCCATCGCCAAAGTCCCATGTGGCTCCAGTTGCGCCTGCAGCTCCAGAAGCATCAAAATTAACAGTGAACACACTTTGGGAATACGTAATTGTGGCAAATAACTCCTCACATACCAGTATCGTATCCGTTTCTGTAACAGATTGACCACATGAGTCAGTTGCTGTCAATACTACTGCATAAGAACCGCCAGCACCGTAAAGATGGGTGGGCTGATCACCAGTACCTGTATTCCCATCACCGAAGTCCCAACTGTAGGTTAAGGCTGCACCTGTAGAGGTAGTCGCATCAAAATCTACACTTAAGAAGGTTGCCGTTGAAGTAAATGCCGGAGTTGGTGCCGGACAAGGAGACGAACAATTCGCAGAACCTTGATATTTAATTCCAGGCGTCATAGAACCACCAGCGACTGACGAGACTACTATTCCGTTAGGATCAGTTAGCGTATAGCCACATTCATCTTCCCAATTCCCGTTATCAATGAATTCTAAGTATAGTGTGTCACCATCACATACATTGAATGTAAATGTTTCACTGCTGCCCAATGCCCCAGTTGTATTAGACATCGTAAAGCTTGTTAATGTCGTACCCGAAGTAACTTCTAAGGCATGGAAGTTCGTTCCCTGGTTATTTCCAGTCCACCCGTCGCCGTAATCGTCCGTTAGAACCAATGTGTAGGTACAACCGCCTACACAACTAAGTGTAGTAGCCGTGACTGGTCCTATCCAATCGGAAAATTCAGTTGCACTACAAGAATCGCGGACATAAAAATCATAGGTAACACCTGAGGTTAAACCCGTTACTGTAAATGGATTCGTTAATGCATTTACGATAGTACCATTACCTTGTACGAAACCAGATTGACCGTACTCTACCTGCCATGCTGTAGCACCACCAGTAGTCCAATTCAATTCAATTTCTGTTGTAGATGTTGGCGTCGCGCTCAATGCAGATGGATCCGGACATGTAGGTGCTTCGACAATACTTAAATCATCAACCGCTATATCGCCTTGTTGGGGCGTTGTACCTGAAGATTTCTGCGCCGTAAATTTAATTTTCACTGTCTTGTTAGCATAGGCACTTAAATCTTCAACGATTTCAATCCATTGATTTCCTTGAGTTCCAGAAATCGAATCCAACACTACCCATGTTCCGACACTCACATCTTGAATACTCCAGGTTAGGGTCCCTTGCGAACCATTCTGTGCAAAAAGATGGTACCAGAAATGCATTTCCGGCGTGGTAAGTGCCGATAAATCTACCGAAGGAGACGTCAAAGTTGCAACGGGCGTTCCAGTACTAAAACTAGCCTCAGCATAAACGTAACTTCCGTAACCACTGGTATGATCGCCATTAGGTCCAGTTCCTCCTGTTGCTGTTCCTCCGTCACGGCCACCCCAACGGTAGTTAGTATCCGTATCCGTACGTGACCAACAAGCACTTATAGTTGCACCAATATTGTGCCCTTGACCCGTATCGTTACCTTCATCGAAACCGTTATCGAAGTTTTCGTAATACGGTGCCGTTGCTGTACCACAAGCAGTAGATTCGGTTAAAGGTCCGGCCCAATCGCTTAGGTCAGTGGCTGAACACGAATCACGCACGTAAAAATCATAATATGTCGCAGAACCAAGACCCGTTACTGTGAATGGATTTGTAGTTGCATTTACTATCGTTCCAGTTCCTGGGGTAAATCCAACCGGACCATATTCGATCTGCCAATTACTAGCTCCACCTGTGGTCCACCCTAGGGTTACACTAGTTGTAGTAGTAGCACTACTAGCAAAGGCTGTAGGCTCAATACAAGTAGGTGCATTATCTACTTTAATGTCATCTAACGCCCAATCCGCTTGGGTAGAATTAAAGCCGAAAGTAGATGAACGGTATCCTGTAAAACGCACCTTGATTGTATCTCCAGCATAAGAACTAAGATCCACAACACCTTCTTCCCACGGTGACGCAGGATTTGCTTGTAGTGTGAAATTCGTACTGTTTACAATGAGTTCGTTTGTCCAGGTTCCACCACTAAAAATATCAACCTCTAATTCGTCAATATTACCACCTGCGCCGTGCCACCAGAAAGTCAATTCCGGAGTACTCAAGGTATCTAAATCAATTTCCGCAGTCGTGAATTCGGCATCAGAATCTGCACCTCCAAAAGCAAAAACAGCTTCGGTATACACATATTTGCCGGTTCCGGTAGTATGATCAACAGTCGGTCCTGTATTGTTTGTAGGCGTTTGCCCTTGTCCTGTTTGCCAGAAATAGGTCGTCGATGTGCTCGTCGTGTAACACGGATCGATAGCACCTGTTGATGCATCGAAGGAAATCCCGTCAAAGTCATCGGACCACGGTGCTGTTACCATACCGCAAAGTGTTGATACGGACAACGGTCCAACCCAATCTGATACGTTACCTGAACCACAAGAATCACGCACGTACACATCATAAGTGGTATTTGGACTTAAACCTGTGATCGATCCAGAAGCAGAAGACATGGCTATGAAAGATCCTGTTCCTGGAGTGAAACCGGCTGTACCGTAATTGAGTTGCCAATTTGTAGCACCACCGGTTGTCCAACTGAATGATGCAGAATTACTAGTAACACCAGTTGAAGCAAAATTGGTTGGCTTCGGACAGGTAGGTGCCTCGTGAATATCGAAATCATCAATACTGATATCTACCTGATTACTAAACCCTTGGTAACGGTAAGCGACAAATTTAATTTGAATCGTATCGTTTGCATAGCTCGATAAGTCCACAACTTCTTCAAGCCATGCGTCTGTTGAAGACGATTGTTGTGCGCCTGAAATGGTGGTAACCGTGGCCCAGTTTCCGCTTTGAACACGTGCCTGTACCACCAACTTGTTAATAAGCGTACCATACATGTGGTAGAAGAAGCTCAATTCAGGAGTTGTTAACGTAGTGACGTCAACCAATGGCGATGTGATTGAATTGCTCAATGTTGAGCCACCACCGAAGCCTGTATTGGCCTCCGTAAAGATGTAACCACCACTCCCTGAAGTGTGGTCTCCATCAGGACCGGTATTGTTTGAATGATTGGTCGGAGGGCCTGCCTTAAAGAAATACTCTATTGTATCTGCTCTTAACCAACAACCGTCGATTTGACCAGGGGACTGATTCGCTCCTGTAACCCATGACGTACTGTCAAAATTCTCTGTGTAAGGTGCTGTGAAGGGGTTACAAAGTGTATTAAATGTGATGGGGCCAATCCATAATGAAGCGCCAAGCGTTCCACATGTATCCCGTACATAAGCATCATAAGTCGTACCTGCTGTTAATCCCGTAACAGTGTGGGTTGTACTCGTAAGATTCGAGAGACCGCTTCCTGAAGGCGTAAACCCTACGGCTCCTACCTCAATATTCCAGGTTGTAGAACCTCCTGTTACCCAATTAAAGGTTGCGCTCGTAGATCCCACATTAGTGAGACTAAACTGTGAAGGATCTGGACAAAGCGGCTGATCGTCTACGATTACTTCATCTATAGCGATATCACCCTGAGATCCGTTTCCTTTTGAAGAAATCCAACGTAAAACAATAGTATCGCCGGCGAAACCCGCTAAATCTACTTCTTCAAAAATCCACTGATTCCCTTGATTGCCTGATTTGGTAAAGTACGTATTCCAAGTTTGTGTTGAATCCACCCATACTTGTAACTTCAGGGTGTTTACGTAGAACCCACGCATGTGATAATAGAAAGAAACGCGTGGTTTTAGCAAACTGCTCAAATCCAGTAATGGAGATTCTAGCATCGCCTCCTGATTTGGTGCGCCTTGAGAAGCCTCTGTGTACACATAATTACCAGAACCGCTGACATCAGTGGTTGGTCCCGTCTGACCTGTCGTTGTTGTTCCAGAGCGAGCACCCCAGCTGAGCGCAGAGGATGCTAACGTATCGGCTTCAGGACTTCTAAACCAACACGCTTCTATGCTATTCCCAATATTGTAAAAACCAGTTCCTGAGGTCCAAGTAGTGGAATCAAAATCTTCTGACCATGGAGCCGCGACCGCAGTACAATGCGTTGTTCCTAAGATTGGGCCTATCCAACCCGATTTATCCGAAGGCCCACATACCTCGCGAATCCAGAACTGATAAGAAGTTCCAGTACTAAGCCCTGTGATAGTGGCTGGATTAGTACTCACACTAGTAGTTGTATTCGCTGTAGCGCCTAAAGCAGCACCAGGAGCACCATATTGAATGTCCCAACTCAAGGCATTTACAGCTTGCCACTGTAAAGTAATACTCGTTGTTGTACGCGATTTAAGTGCTAATAACGATGGGTCCGGACACGTTGGTGCTTCCTCAAATCCAAAGTCATCAATAGCTATATCAGCTTGATTATTATTTCCAAAACCTCGCGAGGCACTGAATTTAACTAGGACGGTATCGTCTACAAATTGGCTTAACGTATACGTCTGTAGCAAGAAGGTATCAGATGTAGCAGATTGTTGCGGGCCATTAATACTCCCCACATTTACCCAACCGGTAGATTTTGACCAAACCTCCGTTTTTAATTCATTGATTTGAGCACCCGTCATGTGGTACCAAAAATTTAATTCCGGCACAGTCAATGAACTCAAATCCATTAAAGGTGATGTCAACGTAGCGACGCTTTGATTGGCAGCACCACTCGCTTCAGCGTAAACATATTGTCCTCCTCCGGTTCTATCGTCGGTAGGGCCAGTTCCACCTGTACCTGTACTGTCTTCGCCTACACCAAAGGCATACCCCTGACCATCGTCTGGATCAGCAGGATCGCGCTGCCAACAACCGTCTACTATAGAACCGTCGTTATCAAAACCCGAACCAGGTACCCAGTCTGTAGTATTATCAAAATCTTCAGTATAACTCGTGGTAAATGTGATGGGTGCGCACAATGTAGTCAACGAATCCACCGCTGACCATATACTCACATCGTTTGTTCCACAAGAGTCGCGAACATAAAAGTCATAATTCGATGAAGCAGAAAGGCCGGTTAGTACAAAAGGATTTGATAGCGCGGCTAACCTAGTACCTGTACCCGGTGTAAATCCTGATGTTCCATATTCAACTTCCCATTGTGCCGAACCACCGGTCGTCCAGCTTATTTGGGCTTTATCACTCATCACCCAATCTACTACAACTGCAGTAGGCTGATAACACGTTGGTGCAGGATAGTGATTAACAACCACCTTCCAACTACTATCCGCTATTCTTTGAGTCGTTGTATTACACGCCGTGTTGAATTGTTGTCTAAAAGCATTTAATTCAAAAATTAAGAACGTATCTGTCACAGCGCCGTTAAAGTCATTGATTGTGCGTATGGTTGTTTCCGTGGTACCATTTGTACCTGAAATACCAAAACTCAATGCTGCTTCTTTTTTGCTTTCACTTACCAATTCTAGATAAGTCCCTACATCATCCGGTGCAGAACCACCGAAGAATCCACCCGTAGTTTCGACGGTGTACTCCAATCGCACGGATGAAATCCAATGCCCTGTTGGAATAGAAATACCAACGGTATCAGCACATGAACTTTGCGAATTAATGTTAACGGGGGCTACTACCTGAACACCAATATCACCAGACGTGTAGAGTGTAGAGTCAGATGAAATTTGGGCTTGTACACCCTCCACGGCGAAAACCGCAAACAATACAGATAAAAGATACTTCTTCATTGGTAGAAAAATATAATCGTTTTTATAGGACCTTAAGATAGTTCAACTCTGCTACATAGAGGCCTTCTTTCACTCAAGGTTTAACGGGGTTTACATAATAATTTACAAGTCCTTATTAAAATTCGATTTTAAGTACGCCTTATATTCTTGAATGCTCTTTTTCATGTCCTTCCTTAACAAGAAGATACCTAGTAAGTTGGGTAGAGTCATTAGCGCGATAGCAATGCCCGCGAAAGTCCAAACAATCGTGGTATCAATGATGGCAGCGAGAAAGAATCCTATAACATACAATACGCGGTAATAGTTAACATATTTTACACCGAAGAGATAGGTTACACTTCTACCACCGTAATAACTCCATGAAATAGCTGTCGAAAAAGCGAACAGCAGCAAACCTATGGCGACTATATACTGGCCGTAGTCACCGAACAATCCTTTATTAAAAGCAATAGCCGTTAAGGGAGCACTATGCACTAGAGACTTCCCTGTAAAGGTGAGTCCAGTCGTTTCCTGCAATCTGCCTTTTTGTACCATAAGTACACCGGAATAAGGCCCTTCACCATCGGAGACAATCACCTCTTCCGCAATAGAACGCGCATGAAGCACTGTAGCTTCAGACTTAATCTTCCCTTCCTTCACAGCCAATTCTCCTTGAAACGGAACCAACCTTTCACTAGTTAACCATGCCTGATTATTAAAGTGATTGAATAAGCGACCTCCATCGACCTCTTCAGAGAGTCCACCCTCCATAATTTCGAGATCGGCAAAGCTAAAATCGTTCAGGTGCTTTTCATTCCAAACTCCTGAACTTAAAAGTGTTAGACCTGTAATAGAACAGATAATAATGGTATCAATAAACGGCTCTAAAATGGCCACCATTCCTTCACTAACCGGATGCTCCGCCTTCGCGGCCGCATGGGCAATGGGGGCAGAACCCTGTCCTGCCTCATTAGAGAAAAGACCGCGGTTCACACCTCTGTTAAATGCGTACGCTATGGTCGCACCAAGGAACCCGCCTGCCGCTGATGAACCGGTGAATACATCAGCAAAAATGCTAATGAATGAAGGGACAATATTTTCATAGTTTGTAACAATCACCGATAAAGCACCGATCAGATAAATCAATGCCATTACGGGCACCAATTTTTCCGTGACCGCTGCGATACGCTTAATTCCTCCTAAAATAATTAGACCTAGCAAAACCGAAAGTACGGCACCAGTTACGATCTCCTCTATACCGAAAGTTGCTTTCAAAGAAGCTGCGATACTATTCACTTGTGGCATATTTCCTGTTCCAAACGAACTGATAATGGCGGCAACAGCAAAAAGGGTTGCCATCCACTTCATACCAAGCTTGTTTTTCATGTAATACATGGGACCTCCAGAAGCAGTGCCATCCTCAGCGAACTCACGGTATTTGTGACTTAAGGTTACCTCTACAAATTTTGTAGTCATCCCAAGGGCAGCTGTCACTAACATCCAAAAGAGTGCAGCCGGACCGCCCAGGTGAATAGCAAAAGCTACACCCGCTATATTTCCGGTTCCTACCGTTCCAGACAAAGCAGTGGTTAAAGATTGAAAGTGAGATGTATCTCCTTTTGCACCGTCTTTATCAAACTTTCCGCGCACAACTGCTATGGCATGACCGAAGTAGCGTATCTGAGGGAATCCTAGGTAAAGTGTAAAAAAGATACCTGAACCAAGCAAGGCAAAAACGAACCAGCTTGAACCGCCGATGTATCCGTCAATGGTTGCAAGAAAATCATTGATTTGGACTAAATCCATAGTAGGTGGGTTTCATTAGTGTTAAGTGGCGTGAATATAATAAAAAAGCCCCCGCACCTTGCGGTACGGGGGCCTGTTACATCCTTTAATTCTTGAAGGTTATTTCACCTCCTCAAAATCGACATCAGTGACATCATCTGCTGCACCAGCATCACCGCCAGCACCAGCGTCAGGTCCTTGATCCCCACCTTGTTCTTGCTGCATAGCAGCTTGAATTTCAGCAGAAGCCGCCTGTAAGGCGCCATTCAATTTCTCTTGAGCCGCATCACATGCCGCTATATCTTTTGCTGCGTGTGCCGCTTTGAGTTCAGTTAGAGCCGCATCGATAGGACCTTTTTTATCCTCTGGCAATTTACCTTCTAAGTCCTTCATTTGCTTCTCAACCTGGAATACCATGCTATCAGCAGCGTTGAGCTTATCAATATCCTCTTTCGCTTTCTTATCTGCGTCCGCATTCGCCTCCGCTTCTTGCTTCATACGATCAATTTCTTCTTGAGATAAGCCCGAAGAAGCCTCAATACGGATATTTTGCTCTTTACCTGTGTTTTTATCCTTAGCACTTACGTTAAGAATTCCGTTCGAATCAATATCGAAGGTCACTTCGATTTGAGGAACACCACGCTGTGCTGGTGGAATACCGTCCAAATGGAAACGACCGATAGTCTTGTTGTCGCTGGCCATAGAACGCTCTCCTTGAAGGATATGAATCTCCACTGAAGGCTGATTATCCGCAGCCGTTGAGAAGGTTTCAGATTTCTTCGTAGGAATGGTTGTATTCGCCTCAATGAGTTTAGTCATCACACCACCCATAGTTTCAATACCTAATGAAAGTGGCGTAACATCTAGAAGAAGAACGTCTTTCACATCACCTGCAAGAACACCACCCTGTATAGAAGCTCCTATCGCTACTACCTCGTCTGGATTTACACCTTTCGAAGGCTCTTTACCAAAGAAAGCTTTTACCGCATCCTGAACAGCAGGAATACGCGTAGTACCACCCACTAGGATTACCTCATCTATTTCGGAAGTTGAATACCCTGCATTTTGCAATGCACTACGTGCTGGTGCAATAGTGCGTTCAATCAAGCTAGCTGCTAATTGCTCGAACTTTGCACGACTTAACGAACGTACCAAGTGTTTAGGACCTGAAGCCGTAGCAGTGACATAAGGTAAATTGATTTCTGTCGATGTTGTCGAAGACAATTCAATTTTAGCTTTCTCAGCAGCTTCTTTCAAACGTTGCAGCGCCATGTTGTCATCGCGCAAATCCATATTCTCTTCAGCTTTGAACTCTTCTGCCAACCAGTCAATGATGACCTGATCAAAATCGTCACCACCGAGGTGCGTATCACCATCCGTGGATTTCACTTCGAATACACCATCGCCTAGCTCTAGAACCGAAACGTCATGCGTACCACCACCACAGTCAAATACTGCGATTTTTTGATCCTGACCTTTTTTATCTAGACCGTATGCTAAAGCTGCTGCGGTAGGCTCATTAATAATACGGCGAACATTCAAACCTGCGATTTCACCCGCCTCTTTCGTTGCTTGACGTTGTGCATCATCAAAGTAAGCTGGAACCGTAATTACGGCTTCAGTGACATCTGCACCCAAATAGTCTTCAGCAGTTTTCTTCATTTTTTGAAGAATCATTGCTGAAACCTCTTGCGGGGTATACTGACGACCGTCAATATTTACACGAGGTGTATCGTTATCGCCACCTTCTACTGTGTAAGGCACACGCTTTGCTTCTTTCTGTACATTAGAAAACTTCTCACCCATGAAACGCTTCACGGAATAGACAGTTTTTTCAGGGTTAGTGATGGCCTGACGTTTTGCAGGGTCACCTACTTTACGTTCGCCGCCTTCAACGAAACCA
The DNA here is from genome assembly GCA_965204625.1 of Schleiferiaceae bacterium. Taxonomy (GTDB): domain Bacteria; phylum Bacteroidota; class Bacteroidia; order Flavobacteriales; family Schleiferiaceae; genus UBA10364. The sequence continues at coordinate 633,194 of CBDBET010000006.1, read as the reverse complement.
ACAATAGAAGGTGTCGTTCTTTTTCCTTCGCTGTTTGGAATCACTACAGGCTCGTTACCTTCCATTACGGATACACAAGAGTTCGTGGTTCCAAGGTCAATACCTATGATTTTACCCATTTTATAAATTATTTAGGTTGAGTTTTCAAAATCTTACGGCGGGTATAGAACAAGGGTTGTGCCACAAAGAATGGTATCCGATTTTACGCACAATTTGGCACAACTACCCCCAAAAATATGTCACTATGGAACTTTTTGCAGTCTAAGAAGTGACAAACTGTCTCTTTACGTATATCTAGAATTTGACAGGAAACCCGTCAACACATATGACAGAATCGATACCTTGAAAATCTACCCAGCCCATATTGCAGGTATAGATACCGCGCCACAAACTGTCCATCGAAGTATTACTCAGTTTGATCTGCTTTTTGATGGTATGACCACGAGAACTAAAAAGACCGATACCACCATCGATATTGGTGAAAAGCGGTTTTTCTTGAACAATCCCTTGAGAAGGTTGACTTACATTAACGTACGTGGCGTAATCGTCGGCAGCAGCCCAGAGCTCAAAGTCTATACTTTTAAATACGCGCACTGTATCTGTGGTTGTTCCGATATTATTTCTCAAGAATTGATAATAAGCAGCATAACTGAGCTCCGTCACATAGTTCCCAGATCCAGTAAGATTAGATCCAGTCCTAGTTGGTAAAGCATAGGTCACCGTCTTCACTGCACTATCCTTGGGATTACGAACTGGCGCTTCCTTGTATTTAAAATGAATGTAACCTTGGTACAAGCGGGCATTTCTAGCCGCATCCCATCCAAACTTCGCGTCTTGAATCCCAAAAGTCAGTTTTTGAAAACCTTTAGGTCTTGTAATCTCTACAGGACCTACCACAGGCGAGACCGCTTCAAAATTATTATTACCTGGGATGAAGCCGCGTAGTCGATATTCAAAATTGTGATCAATAGGCGCATCGGTCCAATACAATCTATAATTATCAGTTGTAAAAGTTCCTGATGCCAGGATATTGGTGTCTTTTCTATAGAACTCGTAGGTGTTCAATACATTTCCCTGATCATTGAGCTGCGCCAAATACAAAGAGGCTGTATCAAAATAAAGGCTATCGCTGTGCGTTGCACCTGCGAGCAACCCATCCGTTCCTAAATACGTTCGATGTAATCGCACCCATTGCGTATCCTGATCTTTATCAAGAAGGCCATAGACGACATTCTCAACGTCATAATCGGCATTGATTTCTAGAGAATTGTCGCACGAAAACAGTACGATAAAGGCAAAAAAGAATAGAAATAGGTTTTTCATGGGCTTCAAAAATACAACCTATGGCTTAGGATGCTTTTCTTTGTGCTGATTTAATTCACAAAAACCGTGCACTATGTCATTGGCGAAAAAAGAATTTAAGAAGGTTACTACACACAGCCTTCAACAAATGAAGGATCAAGGAGAGAAAATCTCTATGCTAACTGCGTACGATTACACCATGGCTAAAATGGTCGATGCTGCAGGAGTAGATTGCATACTCGTTGGAGATAGTGCTTCGAATGTTATGGCCGGTCATGAAACGACACTTCCCATTACACTGGATCAAATGATTTATCATGCCAGTTCTGTGATTCGCGCTGTTGACCGCGCATTAGTAGTGGTTGACCTGCCTTTTGGAACCTATCAGGGCGATTCAAAACAAGCCCTTAATTCTGCGATTCGTGTTATGAAGGAAACGGGTGGCCATGCTGTAAAATTAGAGGGTGGCGTTGAGATCATCGAAGGCATCAAACGAATTCTCACCGCTGGTATTCCAGTCATGGGACATCTTGGACTGACGCCGCAGAGCATCTATAAATTCGGTACCTACAGTGTTCGTGCCAAAGAAGATGCCGAAGCTCAAAAGCTTCTTGAAGATGCGAAAGCACTAGAAGAAGCCGGTTGCTTTGGGATTGTCTTAGAGAAAGTCCCTGCGGAATTGGCAAAAAAAGTATCGGATGCTCTTACCATTCCGGTAATTGGTATAGGAGCGGGTGCAGGCGTAGATGGACAGGTCTTAGTTTTCCACGATCTCGTGGGTATGACACACCAATTTCACCCTAGGTTTTTACGTCGCTACCTGAATCTCTACGATGAAATCACAGGTGCTATCGGTCAGTACGTTCAAGATGTTAAGGATGTAGACTTCCCTAATGAAAGTGAAAGCTATACCAGCTAAATATGGGCAGTCGACTACCCGAAATTATCTATGAAGACAACCACCTAATCGCTGTAAACAAGCGTGCAGGTGATTTAGTCCAGGGGGATAAAACCGGGGACGTTCCTTTACCAGAATTACTAAAATCCTACATTAAAAATAAGTTCAATAAACCGGGAGCTGTCTTTCTTGGGGTCATTCATCGTTTAGATCGGCCAACCACTGGGGTTCTTCTTTTTGCGCGCACATCCAAAGGACTTGAGCGGATGAATGCGGCATTTAAGAACCGTGAAACGCAAAAAAAATATTGGGCCCTTGTGGAGGGTCAATTAAATCAAGAGGGCAAATTGACCCATTACCTCTTAAAAAACCCAAAGAATAATAAAAGTAGGGCCTTCCTCCGTCCCGAAAAGGATGCTAAAGAGGCTAAACTTTCATATTCCGTCTTACAAAAAGGTGATCGCTACACACTGATAGAAGTGCATCTTGAGACGGGAAGGCATCATCAGATTCGCGCCCAGTTTGCAGCCATTGGCCATCCGATTAAAGGCGATGTAAAGTATGGCGCTCGAAGAGCTGAACGAGATAAAAGTATCTGTCTTCATGCGAAGAGCCTGAATTTCCTGCATCCAACGACGAAAGAATCTGTTGTTCTAGAAGCACCAGTGCCTGCGAGTTTCACACCTTTCTTGCCTTAAGTACGCTTTAAACCCTATCCTTCGTACTTAGTTATGAATCTTACGAATTGGGATCCACGTCAAAAACAACCTTTACGCGATTAAAATCTGGCGTCAACAACACCTCTTGATGCGATTTTTTTATGCGCTCACGCACTTTGGCACCAATACTCCCTTTGTCAACCTTGACAATGATCTGCATCTGGTACAGATTTTTCAAGCGTGAAATGGGAGCAAACTCCGGTCCTAAGAATCTGTCGCCAATTTTACTGTGCAGTGAACGTGCAAATTCACCCGCTGCACGCTGCAACAATTTTTGATCTCTGTGCTTCAGGGTTATAGTAATCAGTCGCACAAATGGAGGATACTGGTATTCTTGCCGTACGGCAAGCTCTTTGGCTTGCATCCCTATAAAATCATGGTTCAAAGCCAATTGTATAATGGAGTGTCGCGGCTTCATGGCTTGGATAACAACCTTGCCTTTCGAAGTACGCCGTCCTGTGCGTCCCGCGACTTGTTCAATCAATTGAAATGCACGCTCATTAGCTCTAAAATCAGGAAAGCTTAACAGATTGTCCGCACTCATGATTCCGACCAGTCCTACTCTATCGAAATCGAGTCCTTTGGTCACCATCTGTGTACCTACCAAAATGTCTACTTCACCGTTTTCAACAGCTCGGATAAGGTCACCAAAAGCATGCTTTCCACGAGTGGTATCTAAATCCATTCGTTTTACAGCAGCTTTTGGAAAAAGTGAAGCGGCCTCTTCGGCGATCTGCTCGGTCCCAAAGCCCTTATGCAAAACACTCTCACCACCACAGGCACTGCATTTCATCACTGGTGGCACAGTATAGCCGCAATAATGACATTTGAGTTTTTGCGGGCCTTTGTGGTAGGTCAATGAAATATCACAACGCGTACAGCCTTCGATATGCCCACAGGTCTGACATTGCTGAAATGTGCTAAAACCCCTGCGGTTTTGAAAGAGAATGATGCTCTCTCCTTTGCTCAAAGTGTGGCGCATGGCATCGACCAATTCAATGGAAAAATTGCCCTGAACTTCACGACGTTGCTTTGCTCCAAGCATATCCACCACTTCTAGTTCCGGTAATGGAGCCGTGTGAAATCGTTTGTGTAATTGAGCCAATTCATACCTCCCCTGTCGCGCATTGAACATACTCTCTAAGCTAGGCGTAGCAGACCCTAGCAAAACAGGACAATCCCGTGCATTTGACATCCACACCGCTGTATCCCTCGCGTTATATCTCGGCGAAGGTTCATACTGTTTAAAACTACTTTCATGCTCTTCATCTACAATGATCAAACCCAAATCTGGTAAAGGCATAAACACGGCAGACCGCGCACCCAATACAAGTAATGGAGCATCGTTCGTTAACGCTTCTCTCCATGCTGCTAAACGTTCTGCCGGAGAAAATTTACTGTGACTTACAGCTACTGTAAAGTGAATACGAAGACGACTTATCAGTTGCGTAGTTAAAGCGATCTCCGGCAACAGATACAAAACGCGCTTGTGTTTAGTAAACGCCTCTTTAATTAGCGTAATGTAAAGTTCTGTTTTTCCAGAGGCCGTGACACCGTGTAGAACGACAGGTTTCTTCGCTTCAAATCCTTTTTGAATGGACGACAAGGCTTCGAGTTGTTGTGCAGAAAGAGTAATCTCTGTGAGCGGTGCAGAAGCTGCTGTAGTTCCATCAATCTCTTCAACTTCCTCAAGAATCTCCTTTTTAATCAAGGCAAGTAGTGTGCCTGAGGAGATGGTATTCTTTTTTTGAAATACACGCTTGTCTTGAAAGTTGTTTTCCGAGCCACAATGCGCAACTAGAGTCAAAAGGGCTTCCGTCTGCACCTTAGATCTTTTTGTAGACTCGAAAGCGCCATCGAGATCTTCAAGCGAGGCGGGTGAAAGACGAATGAGTTTTCTTCTTTTGGCACGCGCGACTTTTTTTAATTCTTCTTCAAGCAGTGCCCAACCTTCTTCTAATGCCTTTTGGACTAAAGGCATGGGTTGCTTTACTTGACAATATTCGCGAACCTCTTCAAGAGTGAGTTTAGGGTGGTTGCGCAAAGCTTCGTACAATCTGAACAAAGCATCTGACATTGATGATTCATCAGGTACAACTTCAGGGTCTAAAACAACGATACTCTGCGACGACAGCTTTAAGCCTGGAGGTAAGGCGGCATTCATGACATCACCTACAGGTGCCATATAGTACGAGGCCATCCAGGACCATTGCAGTAGTTGGTGCTCTAGGACAACCGGATATTCATCCAAAACACTAATCAAGTATTTCAACTCCGTCTCATCCAGCGCTTCGAGAACACGCGTTACAATCGCTGCATATTCTTTTCGCGTTCCAAACTGGACCAGGACACGTACTCCAGGACGCACCGAGCCGACCATCTCTGCCGGTATAGCATAATGGAAAAGCTTGTCTAAGGGCAGTGGGAGTATGACCTCAGCGACCTGCATAGTTAGCGTTTCGGTGCTTTAGGTAAGTTGCGTTTAACAAATCGAGCTTCTCGTTTATTCAATAATCGCATTTCGTTGTCAAAGAAACTCAAGGTCTTTTTTGCAGATACTTCAGTGCTTGATGCAACGCTATTAAATTCGACGAGGTCGTAACGCATTTTAGTAAGATCAGCTAAAATATCTGCAGAAGCCAATTCTAACAATTCGATATAATATTTCTGGTACGCCTCATGCAGTTCCGTTTGTCCATTGAAAAAACGCTCTTCACCATAGCCGCGGAGTTCTTTACTCAAGGCCTTTACGAGTCCTTTTTGTGCTTTGTACAAATCATCTATATCCGTAGAGCCCACTTCAGACTGCAAATAACCGACCAGGCTATCTACCTCATTCGCTCCTCGCTTCATTTCCTTTGTATAAAGAAACAGCTCCATCTGCGTCTGGAATCGCTCCAATTCGTCTGAAGTGCGGGTATTGACATCGTATTGTTCGGCATAGGCATCCATAGCCGTAAGTACTGCGTTCAAATAAATTCCCGCATCGTCCACGAACTTATGCCCGTAGTTTGAGCGCGGATCTTCTTGAAACCAATATTTTAGATTCTCTTGTGTGATTCCTATGAGCCCGCCAATATTTTCATCAACGACGGCAATAAGTGCTGCTTCTGGAGCCTCATCTAATCGGTCCAAAGAACGCTGACTTTTACGCCAAGCTTTACTTTGCTCCTCGAAGTACGGCTGAACCTTTCGATACTTATCATAGGTCATTGTACCGTCGATAATATCAGAGGTAATAGCCATAATTTTATCAATTTCCCTAGAGACTCGACGCAGATTACTGCTGTAGCTCTGCGACTGTGCAGAAAATTGAAGGAGTAAAACAAGTAGTAAAATGATGCGTTTCATAAGCTGCGTTTAACGATTCAATTTATGGAGTTTTTTAGTCCCCTCATACATATCAAAACGTAACAATTTACATTCCAGTTCGCCATTAAAGAGGTTCCATTTTCTAGATGGCCGAAGACCAATACTTTTTATTGCTTCCATATCTGAGGTTATCCAATAGACTTCCCAGCCAGCGTATTTTTCTTTTAATGTATCACCCATTTGACGGTACATACGGTGTGTATCGGCCTGAATACGGACATTATATGGCGGATTGATCAACATCAATCCTTTCTCCGCTGGTGGATCTGCTTCAAAAAAGTCTGCGCGTTTTAGACGCACGGCATCTTCAAACATGCTGCGTTCAATATTAGCAGCTGCTGCATCTAAACTGTATACGTCAATATCTCGACCGAAAAATTTCCCATCATAATCCTTTGCTCGGCTCAAAAGACCTTCTCTGATCTTAACAAACAATTCTTCTTCAAATCCTTTCCAATTAAAGAAGGCAAACGACTCACGATAAATATTCGCAGGCATGTTATGTGCAATTAGAGCCGATTCTACTAAGAATGTACCAGAACCACACATAGGATCTAGAACGGGCATGCCCCCATTCCAATTGCTGTGAAGGATTATCCCCGCAGCTAAAACCTCATTCAAAGGAGCCTTAGCGGCTTCGAGGCGATAGCCACGTCGATGCAAGCTCTCCCCTGAGGTATCAAGATAAATACGGACTGTATCGCGCGAAATATGGATGTGTATGGGTACCTCAGGTTCATATTTATCGACAGAAGGTCGTACACCTAGCTTATCACGAAATCGATCTACGATCGCATCTTTTGCTTTAAGACCCGCAAAACTGCTGTGATTGAGTTCTTCGTTTGTACCGACTACGTGGACGGCAAATGTTTTTCCTTCGTCAAACAACTCTTCCCAAGGAATTTCATAAACCGCGTCGTAATAGTCATCGACCGTCTCCATTTGAATCTCATTCAATGGCAACAAAACGCGTAATCCCGTGCGTAGGGCAATATTAATCTTGTAAACAAAGCCTAGGTCACCGACCACCGCCACTGCACGATTAATTTTTTGAATTTCTCGTCCGCCAAGCGAGAGGAGCTCTTTGCTTAGAATTTCTTCTAGCCCATAGAGCGTTTTTACGATGAGGCGGTAATCTTTATTTTCGAGCACCTTTCTGCTATTTAGACTACAAATGTACGCTAACTTTAGCCCTATGATAGAGTGGTATGAATTTATTGCCTTGGTGCTCGGTGGCTTTGCTGCTGGACTAATCAATGTTGTCGCAGGCAACGGTTCCGCCATAACCCTTCCTCTTTTAATGTCCTTGGGCCTAGATGCGAATGCAGCGAATGCTACGAATCGCATCGGTGCTTTGTTTCAGACCACGAGCGCCATAGGCTCGTTATCTCGTACAGCACGCACAAAATACATGATAAAACAAAGTTACTTTATCATTCCACCTGTACTGATCGGGGCTATAATCGGTGCCAATTTAGCTGTAGATCTGCCTGAAGATGTTATGCGAATTACTATCGGGTCCATCATGATTTTATTACTCATTACGACATTAACCAATCCTAAGAAATGGCTTATTCCCACGGATGGTTCTAAAAACAAAAGAACCCCTTTAATCTGGCTCGCCTATTTTGGGCTTGGTCTTTATGGCGGATTTATACAAATGGGCTTTGGAATTTTCTTTTTATCTATCTCTGTCTTGTTATCAAAATATGCACTTCGCGATGGCAACATAATGAAGTTATTTATAGCTTTTCTTATGACCATTCCCGCCTTCGTTATATACGCACTCAGCGGAGAAATGGACTGGGCCTACGGGCTAACATTGGCATTAGGAACTTCGCTAGGCGCTAGATTTGGTGCGAAAAAAGTGGTGCAGCATAAAAAAGCAAATGCCATTACACGTAAGGTGCTTATCGCTGTGATTATTGTGGCTATCGTTAAAATGTTTCAACCGTATATTGGTCAATTGATCTAAACAACTATGAGTCTACCCTGGTACCAAACCTGGTTCAATACGCCCTATTACCACGACCTTTACCAGCACCGCGATCTAAACGAGGCGAAAGCCTTCATTGAATCGTTGTGTCAGAAGTTAGGCGTAAAAGAGGGCGAAATTGCCATTGATGTAGCTTGTGGTCGAGGCAGACACGCACAAGTTCTTGCAAATCAAGGATTAGATACCGTAGGTTTAGATTTGAGCCCAGAAAGTATTTCTTACGCGAACCAATTCGCACATGAAGGACTTAACTTTCGGGTAGGAAATATGCTCGAACCGTTCGAAGTTACTGAGGCAGATTGGGTATTCAATCTCTTTACCAGCTTCGGTTATTTTGAAGAAGACACTATGCATGCCTGTGCTATTGCAAATATGGCGGGAGCGTTAAAACCAGGCGGTAAACTCGTCTTAGATTACATGAATGCAGAGAAGATAGCCACGCAGTTAGTACCCGAGGATACGGTACAAACCAAGATGGCTCGGTATAAAATCACCCGTCATATTGAAAGCGACAGTATTGTGAAAAGAATATCTTTTGAGGAGCTAGGCTGCAACATTCTACAGTTTGAGGAACGCGTACGGGCTTTCGAATCGCATGAACTTATTCACTTTATGGAAACCGCCGGTCTGCGCGTTTTGGATCAACACGGAGACTATGACTTATCACCTTTTTCACCTAAAAAAAGCGATCGATTGATTATTATTGCTCAGAAACCCTTGCTTCCATGATCTGGATTATCCTACTTCTTAGTGTTGCCATAGGCGCTGGAGCCGCGTGGATTGTGCCTACGGATTCAAAAACCTTTAAGTACTTGCTGTCTTTTTCGGGTGCATTTCTCTTTGCTACGTTATTAACGCACATGCTTCCTGAGATTTTCGAACACGGAAATTGGAATATGGGTTGGTGGATCATGTTGGGATTTGCAATCCAATTACTTCTTGACCACCTAAGCGAGGGATTAGAGCACGGTCATTTTCATTCGAAACAATCAAAAATCCCTTGGCTTGCTATTTCAGGTTTGCTCTTGCATGCTTTTTTAGAGGGTATGCCGCTTTCTAGCACGGGCTCTTCTGGCCACAATCACGCAACGGGTGGATTCCTATGGGCCATTGCTTTACACAAGCTTCCTATTGCGCTGCTTGTTACGGGTGCGCTTCGTAAATCGGGCGTTAGACTTGCGACTTTATTAGGTGTATTGCTACTTTTTGCCTTCGCTACTCCGGCAGGGGCTTTAGCTGTCAATACGATTAACGTGGAACAGTGGAGTCTTCAATTATTAGCGATAGCGGTAGGTATTCTGCTTCATGTCAGTACTACCATTCTTTTTGAGAGTTCTCAAAACCATAGGTTCAATGCTGTAAAATTGATATTCGTACTCTTGGGTATGCTGTTAGCAGGTTGGATCAATTCTGGGATAATGCTTTAGCTTCTTAAATGTGGTCATAGATAAAACCTAATATGTTTTTTGAAGACAACAGGTTTGACTTGCGTACTTTTGATCTAAGTAAATTCTTAAAACCAAAATAAAATGGCTGTATTAGTCGGTAAAAAAGCGCCAGATTTCACTGCTTCTGCGGTAATCAATGGCGAGGAAATCGTTGAAAACTTCAAATTGTCAGATTACGCAGGAAAGTATGTGATCTTATTTTTCTACCCGAAAGACTTCACTTTTGTATGTCCTACGGAATTGCACGCTTTCCAGGCGCGTAAAGAAGAGTTTGCATCAAAAGGTGTAGAACTGATTGCTGTATCAACAGACACTGAGCAAAGCCACTGGGGTTGGTTGCAGATGGGTAAAGACAACGGCGGTATTGAAGGCGTTACCTACCCGATCGTTGCAGATACGAATAAAACCATCTCTCACAACTACGACGTTCTTGACGGCGAGTGGTCATACGATGAAGACGGCAACTTAACCTCAACAGGAGAAATGATTGCCTACCGTGGTTTGTTTTTGATCGACAGAGAAGGAACTGTTATGCACCAGTTGGTGAACTTCTTCCCATTAGGTCGCTCGGTAGATGAAGCGATGCGTATGGTGGACGCACTGCAGTACTTCGAGGAAAAAGGTGAAGTTTGTCCTGCAAACTGGACACCGGGTAAAGAAGCTATGAAGGAAACGCACGAAGGTGTCGCTGATTACCTCGCGAAGCACTAGAAATCTTCGTAATTGAAAGACTTAAAGCCGCTCCTTCCAGAGCGGCTTTTTTATGTCCGGTCGCGGATGTTTCAGGTAAATTCAATCTTTTAAAAAAAAACTACACTTTTTTTGCAACAAGCGTGAACTACCCTGATACAATTGCGTTTAGGTATATATGGAACATTCTGCGCAAGCAGATTTTCATGGCGGTTTAGGTAGAAAGGGAGCTTGGCGGCTCCCTTTCGTTTTTTATATACCTACGCGCAAAATTTCAGACAAAAAAACACCCCCGGGCGCGGAGCGCCCGGGGGTGTTTGCATTTTAATTTCGAATATTACTTCGTCAAATCAACCAGTTTACGCAGGTAATCTTCTTTACTTGCAGCCGACCCTTCCACTAGAACTCCGTCTTTGAATGAAGCTAAGAAAGGTAAATTGCTAACACCTGCTGCTTTTCGAGCGCCCTCATTGTGCTCTGCGTTCACATCTAAGAATAAGACATCCGTGTGCTCTTCTTCATTACTCACGCGTTTGTATTTAGGCGCAAACATCTTGCACGCACCACACCAATCCGCATGAAATTTAACAACCACTCGACTGTGGTCCTTTAACAACTGATCAAAATCTGCATCCGTAGCGATAGTTACTGCCATTGTATTGGGGTATTAAGTTATTTCTAATGTCAAAAATACATAGACCATAGCATCTGAAGTAATCATTCACATTGATGTTCTCTATGCACTTATTATTAAAGTTCTACTTGCGCTTTATAATCCTTATGATACATGTCCCGAACTAGACCATCCGAAACTCCTATTTTGGGTACATAAATATGCTTACAACCGGACCACAGCATGGCCTTTTGATAAATGGGCAGGGCATGTACAATAATATCTGCACGGTCAAAGTTTAGCCCCAATTCAGTCACACGTTCTTCGGCAGATAAAGCCCTTAATGCCTCTTGCTGTTCAGACACGAACGTATAATCCAATGGCGTTTGGAGCGATTTCATACTCAGTTTGTGTAGTTTGTTAATATTGCCACCCGCGCCAATAGCCGCCTTATCCGAAATAGGAGCAGCATGCTTTTGCAACCAACGCTGCATTCGAGTCCACTCATCCTCTACAACAAGGTTGTTCATCAACCGTACGCCTCCAATTCTGAAGCTCATTGATGCCTCCACCAATTTATTTTTTATCACCGATATTTCCGTCGAACCACCACCCACATCGATATAAATAAAGTTATCGTGTGGCGCCTTAATGATGTCATAGATCTTAGAATTAAAAACCAATCGGGCCTCCTCTTTACCGTCAATAATTTCAATAGCTATACCCGTCTCTTTAGCCACCTGTGTAACTATTTTCTCACCATTATCAGCTTCGCGCATGGCTGAAGTGGCTACTGCCCTAAAATCAACCACATCGTGAACTTTGAGGTAATGAGCGTAGGCTTTCATTCCTTCGATGAAGCGCTTTTTCGTCTTGCCTTTGATTTTTCCATGTTCGAAAACATCTTGACCCAGTCGGATGGGAAGCCGTACCATTCCAGCTTTACGATAATACGTGTAACCGTCCTTGTAGACCACATTAACGACAAGGCAACGAACGGAATTTGATCCTATATCGATAGCTCCGAGTTTGGTGACAATCATAAAAATTGGTTTCTAACCTTTTAAAAGCTGCTTCTTAACGTAAGAATGCAATTCCAATTGCGCCCGGATTTTGGGTCCGTTGAGTTTTCGGTAGGCATTGGATTGATTCGCATCGAAAAGTCGTGATTTTGTGTTGTCCTTCCAAAGAATTTCGAAATGATCTCGCAATTGACGCTTAATTTTCTCATCATAAATGGGTACTGTAACCTCTACCCGTCTGCTTAGATTTCGAGTCATCCAGTCTGCAGAAGAAATAAAGTATTCAGGTTGATTATTGTTATGAAAACAAAAGGCGCGTGTATGCTCTAAGAACCGGTCTACGATGCTTACAGCCTCAATATTGCCACAGAGAGACGAATCGCTGAAATCGATACAGTTTATTCCGCGTACTACCATACGAATAGACACGCCTGCAGCGCTTGCTTCATATAACTTAGCGATCATACCGTGATCGCTGACACTGTTGATTTTCACCCAGAATTTCGCCTCTCGGCCTGCGCTTGCATGCGCGATTTCTCGATCGATCAGCTTATAAATTCCATCGCGAGTGCTGTTGGGACTGACCATTAAATGTTTGTAATTATACTGCTTATAAGGTGATTCTATGAATGTAAATACCTTTCTGACTTCTTTGGTGATGCGTTTTTGAGCAGTAAGTAAATGGTAGTCTGTATAGAGTTTAGCAGTTCCTTCGTGGTAATTACCTGTTCCAACCACACAATAATCCACTAACTTTTCTAAGCCTTCATCACGGCGAATTAAAGTCAATTTTGAATGCACTTTCAAACCGGGAACCCCACCGATCACTCTAATTCCTTCAGCACGAAGCATGTTCGTCCATTTGATGTTATTCGCTTCGTCGAACCGTGCCTGAAGCTCAATAAATACCGTTACATCTTTTCCATTTTTAGCCGCATTTACAAGAGCAGAAATGATACGACTCTGATTGGCCAATCGATATAACGTAACTTTTACCACGCGTACTTTGGGATCAATAGCAGCCTCTCGCAATAAGCGAATCACTTTTCCAAAGTCATGGTATGGAGTAAAGAGTAATACATCTTGCTTCTTTATTACTTCGATGATACTCCGGTCCTCATCGAGGGCTGGATGCGATACAGCCGGTAATTTTTCATGCTCTAAAGAACTATCGCCTACATTTGGGAAGCGCATTAAATCCTTTTTATTGTGGTAACGACCTCCGGCGATAAGTCCATCAAACTCAGAAATACCTAAACCATTAACCAATAAATTCAGAGTTTTATCCGAAATATTTCGATCATACACAAAACGTACCGGGTCCCCTTCGCGACGTTCCATAATACCTTTCTGAATTTTTTCCATGAAGGACTTACTTACATCGTCATCTAAAGTGAGCTCCGCGTCTCGGGTGATTTTCACGGTATGCGCCTCGATAGAATCATAATTGAAAATATGGAATATACTATCGAGGTTATACCGAAGAATGTCATCTAAATACATGACGTATTGCTTACCATATTTAGGCAGCGTTATGAATCGATTCATTGCACCTGATGGTACTTCAATAATGGAGAATTGCTCGCTATCGCCTTTGACCAACCGTACGGCTAAATAGATACCTTTATCCCTTAAATACGGGAATTCGGGGGCCTGACTTAACATAAGATTGGTCAGTGCAGGACTGACTTGGTTGCGGTATACATCGCGAACAAAGTAGGCTTGTTTTTGCGTTAATCCATCTTCGGAAATGATCTCAATAGATACTCTAGAAAGCTCCTTTTTAAGATCTTCATAAATCTCCTGACCGCGTTGCTGCTGGTCGTTTACGAGTTCACTCAATCGCTTCAATAACTTTCCGGGCGCATGTCCTTCTAAATTATCTTCATGGTGTTTATCCGACGACAACTGCAATCTTCGCACAAAAGAGTAGCGTACGCGAAAAAACTCATCCATATTGTTTGAATGAATACCTAAAAACCGAATGCGCTCGATCAAAGGCACAGAACTGTCTTCGGCCTCTTGGAGAACTCGCGCATTAAATTTCAACCAGCTTATGTCGCGGTTGTAGAGACTTAAGTCTTTTTCGTTCATCTACTTTCTTAGTCTTTTAGGGTATTCAAACTGGACCAATTTTCTATTGGCATCTAACTCTTGCCAATACAAGTCATGAACCCATAAGCTTTCAGCTTATTGAATAAAACAGAGTTTTCAAAACGCTAAAATACACTAAATCAACACTTAAGAAATACCTACAGTGTAGGTTTTACATATTCTTAATGCCGGTTTTATATCGAATTATTCTCGCGTTGCGTCCTTCGCCGCATTCCACAGCATCTCCATCTCACTTAAATCCATGTCAGACAGTGACTTACCTGATTTTATCGCGGCGTTTTCCATAAAAGTAAATCGATAAATAAACTTCTTATTGGTACGTTCTAGCGCCATCTCTGGATCAAGATTACTCAATCGAGCGAAATTCACAAGTGAAAACAGCACATCACCTAACTCGCCTTCTATATGATCTTGATTTCCAAATTTTTGCGCCTCTTCAAACTCTGCTAATTCTTCGCGAATTTTAACCCAAACATCCTGAGGATCATCCCAATCAAAGCCTGCACCTCTTGCTTTATCGCCAATCCGAATTGCTTTCACAAGTGCTGGTAGGCCTTTTGGCACTCCTTGAAGCACGCTTTTCGTGCCTTTTTCCTTGAGCTTGATGGCTTCCCAATTGGCCTTAACCTCGTCTTCCGTCGTAGCTTCAACATCGCCATAAATATGAGGATGGCGATGAATTAGCTTGTCAGATACACTATTCAGCACATCGGCCACATCAAAAGCACCTTTTTCGCTTCCAATTTTACTGTAGAAAACCAGGTGCAGCATAAGATCGCCTAGCTCCTTTTTAATCTCATTTAAATCTCCTTCTTCGATGGCATCCGCCAACTCATAAGTCTCTTCGATAGTCAAATGACGCAAGCTTTCGAGGGTTTGCTTTTTATCCCACGGACATTCTGCACGAAGGGTATCCATGATGTCTAATAACCGACCAAAGGCCTCTAATTTTGCTGCACGACTGTTCATACTACTAGGCTTCTTCCTCAGTCTCTTCTAATATTCCGAGTAAATCATTTTTAGCTAGGATATTAAACCACTGCACTATTTTTTTAATGTCGCTCGCATAAACGCGCTCTTGGTCAAATTTCGGCAACACCTCTCCAAAGAAATCTTCCAGATCATTTTTACTACTCTTATGAGTTATGGCCTCTTTGCCTTCTGTTACCTCAGCCATGGCTTTGAAAACATCACGCAATGGAACTTCTTCCTCATAAGTGTAGATGGCAATATCACCTAAGGAGCTTACGTTTGCAGAGGCCGAAATGCTCGTACGCTTCCCATCGAGAAGGCTTTCCACCACAACACCGCCCTTATTTTGAGCTACTAATTTGAATAAACCCGGTTTACCGGCAATTGATAATACAGTTCTTAATTCCATTATTCGTTATTTAACCAATCTCTTACAGTTTGTATTTCTCCAGTTTCGGAGACACTTATTAAGTCTAAAAGCGCCTTTGCATCAGTCGCTAATTTATGTTCTGGATAGCGCTTTAGAAGTACGCGCAAATACTCCACCGCACGTTCTCCGTCTCCTAATGCGCCATCGAAGAATAATGCCAACTGGAGTAAAGCTTCCGGCGCATAGCGGTCTTGGGGAAACTTGTTCGTAAGTAGAATGAGGTAATTTACCCCATATAATCTGTAGGTTCCCTCTTGATTCATACAGGTCAAGCCCGCCTTCATCAAATGTGCTGCATCCGATTTTATCAGTGAATCCTGGGCCACAAAATGAGATGCAGCTCGAGTATATCCTGCTGGGGAAAGTACATTACGTTCCACGAGATCTAGATAGAACAAAGCCGAATCAATCGTTGAAGCTGCGGTAGTATGCGCTTCAATATTTTGTTGTGCCGGAGAAGGTTGACAACTCACAAAAACAATCAAAAATACCGCAATCATATACCTCATTTCGCCTTCGGAAATTTCATAGGATAGCCCGCTGAAATACCGCCTCGCTCTATTCTTCCTAATGCACCTTTTATTAATCTTTTGCGTAAGGGTTTAATTTTCTCTGTAAACAATACTCCTTCGATGTGATCGTATTCGTGTTGTATGACGCGAGCCGCAAGTCCTGTGTAGGTTTCTTCGACTAAAACCCAAGCCTCAGTATAGTATTCAATCACAACTTTTTCTTGGCGAAAGACAGTTTCCCGGACATCAGGAATACTCAAACAGCCTTCCTCCATACCCCACTCTTCGCCATCTTCTTCAACGATGATGGGATTGATGAACGTCTTTTTCAAAGCTGAAAGCAATTCAAAATCGTCGCTGCCTTCCTCAGCAAATGGACTTGCGTCAATGACGAAAATTCGAATACCTCTACCGATCTGGGGTGCAGCTAAACCAACACCTTGAGCATTGTACATGGTTTCATACATGTTTTCTATCAATGCGTCTAAGCCAGGATAATTCTGATCGATTTCTTCGGCTACTTTATGCAGTACTGGGTCGCCATAAGCGACAATAGGTAAAATCATTACTTGGATTCTAAAGGCACAAAGATAGTTATCGCTGCGCTAAATAGTTCTCTAATATCAATGCGGCCGCTACTTTATCAACCGCACCTTTTTCTCGTCGTTTTGACTTCTTCATTCCGCCTTTCACTAAAGCATCAGCAGCTAGGGAGGAGGTGAAGCGTTCATCTACTCTAATGATGCGTATTTCAGGCCATTTCTCGCCAATTTTTTGACAAAGACCGTCAATAAAAAGTGCCACTTCAGACGGCGTTCCGTCCCAACGCACAGGAGCTCCAACCACCAATTCCTCAATGGCTTCCACATCTTGGCGACGTTGTAAAAAGTTTAAAACCAATTCCGTTTCAACCGTTTCTAAAGGGAACGCCATCATGTGCATCGGGTCCGATTCCGCGACACCCGTGCGCTTTGCCCCTACATCTAATGCTACAATTTTTGCCATAGCTCAAAGGTAGTCTATAGCAAGTGAAAGCTGTACCTTTGGACCTTTAAGAGCAGACGATTTATGCAAGATTTACGACCAACTATAGAAGCCGCTTGGGAAAACCGAGACTTATTAAAAGAATCCGCTACTCAACAAGCCATTAGGGCTGTAGTAAGCGCTCTAGATAGCGGAGAATTGCGTGTTGCTGAACCTACTTCGAACGGCTGGAAGGTAAACGAATGGGTAAAAAAAGCAGTGGTTTTGTATTTCCCAATCCAGCAAATGGAAACCATAGAGGTCCCTCCTTTTGAATTTCATGATAAAATTCCACTTAAAACCGGTTATGCCGCAAAAGGAGTCAGAGTGGTTCCCCACGCCATTGCGCGACATGGTGCTTTCTTAGCCCGTGGTGTCATTATGATGCCTTCCTATGTAAACATTGGCGCCTACGTAGATAGCGGCACCATGGTAGATACATGGGCAACCGTAGGCAGCTGCGCTCAGATAGGTAAAAACGTCCACCTCAGTGGTGGTGTTGGCATTGGCGGAGTATTAGAACCACTGCAAGCTGCACCTGTGATTATCGAGGATGATTGTTTTATCGGTTCGCGTTGTATTGTTGTGGAGGGCGTTCGTATAGAAAAGGAAGCCGTTTTGGGCGCGAATGTCGTGCTCACTGCATCAACAAAAATCATTGATGTAAGTGGATCGGAACCCGTTGAACACAGAGGACACGTTCCTGCGCGTTCCGTTGTCATACCAGGAACGATGCCGAAAGAATTTCCTGCGGGCACCTTTAATGTGCCGTGTGCCTTAATCATTGGCAAACGCAAAGAAAGTACGGACAAGAAGACCTCACTCAATGATGCTTTGAGAACGCACAACGTTGCCGTCTAATGTCTACTCCACTTTCCATTATCATTCTCACTTACAACGAGGCAGATGTTCTTGCTCCTACGATGCAAGCTGCTGCTACCGTTGCGAATGAATTAATGGTTGTGGACAGCTTTTCTGAGGACAATACAGTTTCCATTGCGAAAGATCATGGTGCGACAAGAATTGAAAAGCGCGCATTTAAGAACTGGGCAGACCAGCGAAATTGGGCCATGGAACAATCCCTACATCCCTGGGTACTGTTTATTGATGCGGATGAAGTACTGGATAAACAGTTGATTTCGTCCCTTCATCAGTGGAAAAGTGAGACGCACATCGATGAAGAAAACTATTGGGGGTTGCGACGCATCCATTTTTTTATGGATCATGCCATGCGTTTTTCTGGACTTCAATCTGATGTCGTGGTCCGATTATTCCATCGCAACCGCCGTTACAGCGATTGTGAGGTTCATGAGAAAATTAATGTTCCCAAGCCGCACCCTTTGCCAGGTAAACTGCATCATTATACCTATAAAAATCGGGAACAGTGGAACAAAAAGCAACGCGCCTATGCACGCAGGAGTGCTATAGACCATCAGGCAAAGACCGGCACTATCGGAGTCTTTCATACTGTTGTAAAACCCGCTTTCCGATTTTTTAAACACTTTGTACTACGACTGGGTTTCCTTGATGGACGCGCGGGTTTTTGGTACAGCATTTCTATGGCAAAAGGCGTCTATTGGCGATACGTCGAATTAAAAAAACTACGACTTTCATGACTGCAGGACAAACTACTTTTTTAGTCATCGTGATGATCTTGACCGTTGCTGTGTACAGTTTTAAATGGGCCTTGCACTTCCAATACCTTCGTGTACAGAACAAAAAGTCTCCGGGACATTGGACCGACTATTACAAGCGTAATTACATTCATAAAAAAGATCGTCAATGGTGGAAAGAATCCATCATGCTCTTCCCACTACTCTACCCCGTGATACTCACCGGTAAAGAAAAAGAAGACCATTGGTTGCTCAAAATCAAACGGACAAACCTCGCTTTGTACTTCATCCTAATTGTACTTTTGTTGGCTGGTATTTATTTCTCAAAAGTTTCGACACTCCCTGCATAAATGAACGATTGCGCAAAATTTCTAGATCAATCCAGCTTTTCGCTGATAGGCAACGTAGCGGACCAATTGGGTCAAGAATGCTACGTCGTTGGAGGATTTGTACGTGATAAACATTTAGGGCGCCCCATTAAAATGGACCTCGATTTTGTTACGGTGGGTAGTGGAATCGAATTGGCCCGTGCCGTTCAGAAAGAACTAAAGCCTAGGCCAAAACTGACCGTATTCAAATCCTTTGGTACGGCCCACATGAAATACAAGGGCATTGATCTGGAATTCGTAGGTGCTCGGAAAGAAAGCTACCGTAAAGACAGCCGCAATCCTGTGGTGGAAAACGGCTCTCTACAAGACGATCAAGACCGTCGTGATTTTACAATCAACGCAATGGCCATCTGCCTAAATAAGAACAGATGGGGAGAATTGTTAGATCCGTTTGATGGCATTAGCGACCTCGATAAAAAACGAATCACCACACCCCTCGCACCAGATAAGACGTTTGACGATGACCCACTTCGAATGATGCGAGCTGTACGATTTGCTGCGCAATTGGATTTTAGGATCGACTCCGCAACCCTAGCGAGTATACGGAACCACGCGAATCGAATCTCCATTGTGGCCCCGGAGCGCGTTGCTGTAGAATTCAATAAAATTATGGAGGTGCCTAAACCAAGCTATGGATTAGGGCTACTCTACACCTCGGGGCTACTCCAGGAAGTACTTCCTGAATTAATTGCGCTAAAAGGTATTGAAGAGGTAGAAGGTCAAACGCATAAAGACAACTTTTACCACACGCTAGAAGTGGTCGATAATCTTGCCAGAACATCTAATGACCTCTGGTTGCGTTGGGCAGCCTTACTGCACGATATCGCAAAACCCAAGACGAAGAAATTCATTAAACCTCACGGATGGACTTTTAGAGGACATGAATTTCTAGGCGGTAAAATGGTGCCAAAAATCTTTAAGCGGATGCAATTGCCTACGGATGCGCGTATGAAATTCGTGGTAAAAATGGTACAAATGAGTTCGCGTCCCGCATCATTAGTAGATGAAAACGTGACCGATAGTGCGGTACGTAGATTGCTGTTTGACGCAGGTGATGATGTAGAATCACTGATGTTACTTTGCGAAGCCGACTTAACTACGAAAAATGAAAAGAAAAAGCGTCGATACTTGAATAACTTCAAGCAGGTTCGTGTGAAATTCAAGGAAGTAGAGGAACGCGATCATATCAGAAATTTTCAACCACCGGTAAGTGGTGAAGATATCATGAAGACCTTTGGAATTGGTCCGTGTCGTGAGATAGGCCAAATCAAGGAAGCATTAAAAGAGGCTATACTTGAAGGAGAGATACCCAATGAACGCAACGCAGCTTTAGTAAAAATGAAAACGATTGCCGAAACTCTAGGCATCAAATAATAATCATGGAAGTATACCTAAGAATAATTGCAGATACACAAGAAACTGTCATTCGCGAATTACGCGTAAAAGGCAGTGCCACTTTATTGAATTTCCAAGAATTGGTGCTCCCGCTCTTTAACCTTAGCGAAGGCGAAATGGGAAGTTTTTACTTCAGCACTCCCGACTGGGATCAGGGTAATGAAGTACCCATGTTCGCAATGGAAGACGGTATGTCAAGCATGGAAAACACTACTGTTGAAGACTTTTTTAAAGGTACCAATCACGGCCTGTACGTCTACAACTTCCTGGATATGAATATCTTTTATGTCGAAAAGACTAAAACCGAGGAAGAGGAAGGTTTTGAAGATTTTGTCGTACTCTCATCAGTAGGTGAACTTCCGGCGAAGGAAACAACCGAAAAGACCGTCACCCATTCTGAAAAAGATCCTTCCGAAATGAGCGAAGCTGAAATTAATGCGCTTTATGGTTTAGACGATCTCGAACCTAAAAAGAGCAGTGATGAAGATGAGGAAGACGACTTGCGTGACGAAACCTACTATTAAAGCCAATCCACAGACAAAACGCGTTCGACGGGAATGGTGATGTTCCCTTTGAGGTAAATGCAACCGCCATAATTCAGCCAGATGGTCGTTTGAACCTTAAAAACTTCAGTTTCTGTTTGAAACACTATAGCTACCTTTTCATGACGAATGTTTCCAACATAGGTAGCCGAATGAATACGCTTTGAACGCTTTGTTCGTACGAAATCGTTTGACAAAACGTCGCCCGAAGGAAAAACCAACGAAGCCGTTTCAAGTCTGGAAATATCTATTGGTTTTGCAGTCATAGTAATATAAGCGGTACTCCTAAAATTACGTAATTTCAACCAATTATGAATACGAACGGATTTAGAGACACTCTGTATACCATTATATTCGAAGCCAATACGCCTTCCGGCAAGGCTTTCGATGTTGCTTTGTTTGCAACTATTGGGGTAAGCGTTACAGCGATAATGTTGGAATCTGTCCCAAGCATAGCTGCCCATCCAGGCGCGAGCCAGTGGTTTAAGTCCATAGAACTCATTACAACTCTACTCTTTTCTATTGAATACGTTTTGAGACTCTGGTGTAGCCCAAAACCCGGTCCTTATGCACGTAGCTTTTACGGCGTCATTGACTTAGTAAGCACACTCCCATTCTATCTTGCCGTTTTGTTCCCAGCTACAGGAACATTAGCAGTGATTCGGGCGCTGCGATTACTACGAATTTTCCGTGTTTTAAAATTGAGCCGTTTTCTAATTGAAGGAAATCTCCTCTGGCAAAGCTTATTGCGTTCCTCACGGAAAATAGGTGTCTTCCTGTTTACAGTAGTCCTTCTTTGCGTAATCATGGGAACTATCATGTATACCGTTGAAGGTCCTAAAAACGGCTTCAGCTCCATCCCATTAAGTATATATTGGGCCATTGTAACCCTTACTACTGTAGGGTATGGTGATATTGCTCCCGGTACAGTATTGGGCCAATTTCTTGCTTCCGCCATCATGATTATGGGTTACGCAATCATCGCCGTTCCTACCGGCATTGTCACCGTAGATCTGGCAAATAATCACAACACAAAAGAACCAACGCTCAAAACTTGCGAGAACTGTGGAAACAGCTGCTCGAAGGATGCAAACTACTGCCCACAATGTGGCACTGAATTCCCCTTAAATGACTAAAACATTAATCAACCTATGCGGCCCGACTGCTGTTGGAAAAACCAACGTAGCACTTCACTGGGCTGAAAAGCTAGGTTGCCCAATTCTCTCCACAGATTCAAGACAATGCTACCGAGAACTTGCAGTAGGTTCTGCTCCGCCGTCAACTGAAGAATTGGACCGCGTGCCGCATTATTTTATTGCCGATCGCAGCGTAGAGCAACCCATTACTGCAGGCGAATATGAGCACTTTGCTTTGGCAACGCTAGAGGAACTTTTCAAGACGCACGATGTCGTAGTAGCAGTTGGAGGCTCAGGCATGTATATTGATGCATTATTGCACGGCTTAGACCCGCTGCCTTCAGATCCCATAGTCAAAGCAAAACTCGAAGAACGCGCAACTGCAGAAGGTTTAGCGGCGTTAAAGACTGAACTTTACCATTTGGACCCGGAACATTCTGCGAAAGTCGACGTTCGCAATCCACGTCGTGTGATCAGGGCGTTAGAAGTGATTGAAATCACTGGTAAGAAATATTCGGAGCAACTGAACAATACGCCTAAGGAGCGACCGTTTAAGATTGTGAATTGGGTTTTGAATTTAGAACGAGAGGTTTTGTACGAACGCATCAATCAACGTGTACATTTAATGCTAGCAGACGGACTTGAAGAAGAAGCGCGTGGATTGATAGCGCATCAGGATTTAGTGAGCCTTCAGACCGTAGGATACCGCGAATGGTGGCCCTATTTCAATGACGAATACGATCGTGAACGCACCATAGAATTGATACAACAGTACAGCCGCCGCTACGCTAAAAGACAATTGACGTATTTCAAGCGATTCAAAGGCGCGACATGGCTCGACCCCAATGACATCAACGGGCAAGAGGAATCTTTACGACAAGCAGGGGTGGTAAAATGAGGTACATCAACTACTTCATGCCCTCTCATCTGATTTTTGGCTCCCTCTATTTATTGGGGCAAAAGATCGACGAAGCAGTTCGTTCCAAAAGAGGAATACATGCGCCCTATCCCACTATATGCGTTGGGAATTTTCAGGCGGGAGGAACGGGAAAAACTCCAGCTGTTCTATGGGTTGCACAGCAGTTGAACGCATTGGGCTATTCCCCTATTATTCTCATCCGAGGGTACAAAGGCACCGTTTCAGAAAGCACCATTGTTGATTCCAAAGATGCCTATGCTTACGGCGATGAGACCGTTTTACATGCGCAGTACTTCCCCACTATCGTCGGTAAGAATCGACAAGAAAGTGCTCGACTCGCCCAGAACCTTCCAGGAGATAAAAAAGTCTTAGTCATGGACGACGGTTTGCAACACTACGAACTACTTAAAGA
Source organism: Schleiferiaceae bacterium (assembly GCA_965204625.1). Taxonomy (GTDB): domain Bacteria; phylum Bacteroidota; class Bacteroidia; order Flavobacteriales; family Schleiferiaceae; genus UBA10364. Next base: position 609,676 of record CBDBET010000006.1, on the reverse strand, counting down.
TTTCAGCATTGTATGTCAGAAGCGACTCCGATTTGAATTGGACCACATGCTGCCCATTGGTCGCCTTCGCCAGATCCCACATACGAATATCGACGCCATTCTATCGCAAATGAATGAGGCCGGTTACGAGCATGTTGAATCTTGGAAAGGTATCCCGGAATATACCTTTGAACGAGAAACTATTCTAATATCAGGAAGCAAGAAACAAGGTTTAGTGATTTGTGGTGTTGCAAATCCAGATGATTGTTTATACCAGATTCAAAAAGCAGGCGACTTCATCGGCGATGAAATAAAATTCAGTGATCACCATCGCTACAGTGCAGCAGATCTTGCTCGCATTGAAAAAGCTTCGAAGAAATACGAGTACCGGGTGCACTGTACCGCAAAAGATGCAGTGAAGTTGTCGCCATTGATTAAAGCACAAGGTAGCCCGGTGAAGTTGAGCGTTTGGGATCTTGAAATCCAGCCTATTAGCGATGTGCAGCCGCTCCTTGATGCCATGGTGGCGAAGATTGAAGAAGTGTATCAAAATCGATCCCAAAAACAGTCTGAAAAAGCGTAAATTAGCGCTCTAATTTATCTCGAAATGTCTAGCATTTACGACGCCTACGAACCGGTAATTGGTATTGAAGTTCACGTCCAATTGGGCACGAAAAGTAAAGCCTACTGTGGTGATGCAACCACCTATGGAGCTTCCCCTAATACTCAGGTGAGCCCGATCAGCTTGGGCCATCCAGGAACCCTACCTGTGTTCAATAAATCCGTGATGAATTATGCTGTGAAGCTCGGTATTGCCTGCGACTGTACCATTCGTGAGCGCAATGAATTTGCGCGCAAGAACTACTTCTATGCAGATTTACCAAAGGGCTATCAGGTTACTCAAGACACTACACCTATATGTACAGAAGGGTTTGTTCGCATTAAAGATGCACAGGGTGATGACAAGAGAATTAATCTGACTCGAATCCATATGGAGGAAGATTCGGGAAAAAGCATACACGATATTGACCCCTTCAATACGCTCGTAGATTTAAATCGTGCAGGGATCCCACTGCTTGAGATTGTATCAGAACCGGAAATCAAAAACGGCGAAGAGGCTTACAGCTATTTGAGTGAGATCAGAAAATTGGTCCGTTACCTTGAAATTTCTGACGGTAATATGGAGGAAGGTTCGCTTCGTGCGGATTTGAACATCTCCGTACGCAAGAAAGGTGCGACCAAATTTGGAACGAAGGTCGAGGTGAAAAACATGAACTCCTTCCGTAACGTTCAAAAGGCGATTGACTTTGAAATCATTCGTCAGATTGATTTGATTGAGGGCGGAACCCCAATTTTTCAGGAAACTAGAACTTTTGACGCTGTCAAAAACTGTACTATCGGCCTGCGTACTAAAGAGGATGCTCACGATTACCGTTATTTCCCGGAGCCTGATTTAGTGCCCGTGATCGTCCCATCTTCGTACGTTGCTGAAGTTCGTGAGACCATGCCGCCACTTCCCTATGAGTTGTTCAAAAAGTATACGGCAGAATTAGGCCTTAGTGAATACGATGCTTTTGTGCTCACCGACAGCAAGGCTTTCGCATTATATTTTGAAGAAGTCATCAAGCATACAACGAATTACAAAGGCGCAACCAACCTACTGATAGGATCGGTTAAATCATGGCTAAACGAACAAAGCGTTGAAATCGATGAGTTCCCTATCACACCGGCGGCCCTAGCCAGCATTCAAAATTTGGTTGATGAAGAAAAGATTTCGATCAGTACGGCCACTCAGAAATTATTCCCTACGTTGTTGGAAGCCCCTTCTGCTGATGCTGCAGCGCTTTGTGAACAAAACGGCTGGATTCAGCAAGGCGATAGCAATCAACTGCAAGCATGGGTCGATCAAGCATTGGCTGCTTATCCCGAAAAAATAGAAGAATACCGCTCAGGTAAAAAAGGCCTGATAGGTTTATTCATGGGTGAAGTCATGAAATACAGTAAAGGAACTGCCGACCCTAAAAAAGCAAGCGCACTGTTGCGCGAGAAATTGGATGCGTAAGTTTAGTTTTCTATTCCTTCTTGCCATTATCGGATGTTCGAAGTCGCCTCAAGGCACGCAATTTTTATTTGCCCTTGAAACGCCCGGCACCTATTCTGTGCAAATGCGAGATGATGTAGGTGAATTTCTGGTGCTCGATACACTCGAACTTACGGGTAATGATGCTTTTACGGTCCAATTCGATACTTCCCGCATCATCTCCTTTCTTCCTATCGAAGGCGATCTACCGGTCATTCATGCCGTTGTAGGCCCAGATGCTAAGACATTAACCGTCTCGAAAGCTGGCTTTATTTCTGGCGATGCAGAAAACAATTGGCTTGGTGCCCAACGTAAAATGCAGCTTGACCTCATTTCTTTTACGGATAGTATGGATCTCCTAAGGAGTCATTATAGCGACAGTACATCATTCGTTGGATTAGAGGCGCTGAATACTTCCTACTACGCCTACGCCGACGCATACCGGCAGCGTATTCTAGACTCTCTAGAAACACACCCTGAACGCCTGTCGAACTTACTTACCATCTACCATCGCATAGGAACGCAACCGGCGCTAGACTACGCCGTAGACCGAGAACTGTTGCAAAACATGTATCAGCAACTACGTTCGACTTATCCCGGTAGCCCCGATGTTACTACTTATGCGATGTGGCTTGCAAAATACGAGGAGATGCTCTCCTTCACTAATGAAGTAGAAGCCGCGCAAGCAAAATTTCAACCCGGTCATCCTTTTCCAGAATTGAAACTCGAAACTCCTGAAGGGCAATCGGTTCACATTAAACGTATGAGTCTAGACAACCACATAATTGCGGTTTGGGCCTCTTGGTGCAGTGGTTGTAGAAATGAATTACGTGCTACCGCAGTTAAAGGCAAAAATGAAGATTGGATATACCTCAGTATAGATGGTCTTCCACAGCAACGCAGTCCACTCGCAGAATGGTACGGAGCAATCAAAGAAGATAAATTAGGAGGTACCCACCTCAGTGACCTTATGGGGAGTAGAAGCAGTATTATTAGCGGCTTAGGAATTACAGAACTCCCTGTTTATTTTAAGGTTAAGGGCGGAGTGATTGTTTCCCGCGCTTCTTCTATCGAGACGCTTAATTAACCTTTTTGATCAAGTACTATTCTGATATGTGCTAAATGGTGCTGGCAGTGCCATGCATACTGCTGTACACTTTCTTTCATAGAGTATTCGCGTTCGTCCTCTTCGTGACGGTATGATTTCTCCCAGCCCGCGTCGGTTATTCCATTTAAAAAGCTCACCCATTTTTCATGGAGACTTGCCAATAGTATGATACTTAGAAAAGGATCTGTACTGTAGTCGGGAAGCTTTGAAAATACATCTTGCGGATATCCTGTAACTGACGGAACCTCTTGAGAAACAACGGCTAGACGTTGACGGTTAAAGCCGTTCATATGTGAGTCGGCTAAATGGTGGACTACTTGACGCGGTGACCAACCACCTTCGCGATAGGGCGTATCCCACTGCTCAGCAGTTAATCCTTTTGCAAACTCCATGAGCTGCTGCGGCATACGCCCAATAACAGCTATACTGCTCTCGATACGTTCTTCGCCTGGGTTCTTTTCAATGGACGCACGTCCGATCGGGTATTGAAGAAATTCTAAATCCATGGGTCAAAAATAATGCTAACTAGCGAGCAAAAAAAAGCCCCGCATCCAAAGATGCAGGGCATTAAAAGTGTTCATTCGTCTTTTTAGTGTGCGATAAGTAATCTAGCAAAAGTGCTTGGCACTTCCTTAACTCCTATCACGTACATTCCGTTAGCAACATTACTTACGTCAAGTTTAAACGCTTGTGCGCCATTTTCAGTTGCTTCGAAGTTTACAGACTTCACTGAACGACCATTTAGGTCAATCAATTCAACAGTATAGTTGCCCGCAGGTAACTCTAGTGCTAATGTCGTAAAGTCTTCAGCAGGATTAGGGAAGAGCTTGACTGCTTCATCTGCTTGCTCAACTTCTTGTTCGGCAATTCCGATAGGACGAGTTGTCATTAATGAAGTCGTCTGAAATGCTCCACGACCGAAAGTTCCAGCAAAAATATCGCCTTCCTCAACCGACATATCTGCGGTAGAGCTTTTGTTTGTGCGGTATTGCTTTAAAGTAAATACTGGAACGCGAGCTAGACCACTATTGTCCGCGCCCCATTGCGGTGAAGCCATATTAATATTCTCAGTTGAGAAAATACCAAACTCCGTCCCAATGATAGCGTAAGCACTATTGCCTTTGTCAAAAGTCGCAGCATAAACTGGGAAGTTGCCAAGGTTACCGTCTTTAACAAGGAAGTTAGCTGTACTTGAAGTAGCATTGCTACTGTAATACACATAGTTCGAGTTTCCGTAATTTCCGCAGGTTACTAAGACGCGGTCATTATTGTTTGGATCTACTGCAATGCTAGTAATGTTTCTTCCTGGTAAATTCTGAACCATATCCACAGTTACTGCAGTTGCACCGCTATCTGCATCCGCTGTGCCGTAATCACGGGCAGCGGAAAGACCTGCGATTCTGTATATACGACCGTTTTCGGTACCTACCCAAGCGTAATTACCATCTTCACTGACTTCAACAGCCTGAGCTGTACCAGTGATTGTTGCCAATTTATACCACTCTGGCGTTGTGCTAAAATCAAGGGCGCCGCGTGTCATCCACACTGAACCACTAAAGCCAACGATAAACATACTGCTTACTGGATCTTGAACGATCACACTGTCGTTCATATTCAAAGCATTAGGCAATGTGTATTTGAATGGAAGACCATTCGTATTCGAACCCAATACCACTTCTGCACCTGAAGCATAACTTACGTCAACCGTTGCAACAATCTCTGCAGCAGGAGACGAATTGAAAATTACTGTGAAATCACCAGTGGTTGCATCGAAGCTACCGGTTCCATCTCCGCTAAGGTTTCCACTCGCATCAGAAGTAATGACCGCTGTACCGCTTTGAACTGTAAAAGTCGCTGCATCCATTACAGCAGAAGCCTGCAGTGGCGCAATGTTTGACACGAAAGTATCCTGACCAGCATTAGCGAAACCTAATGAGCGAAGCGCACGGTTTACTTTAAATTGTACTGAATCTTCACTGAGTGGATCATTACTGTTCTCGTATAAGTAAAATGGAGTCATCCACGAACCTACAGCTTGGCTGGAACGACTGTCCCAGAAAGAAGTAAATGATTGCCCTTTATTTTCACTACGACCAATTCGTCCTTGCTGATACTCTGTAAAGTAAATCTTCGGTACTAACCAAGATACCGTTGAATAACCACCGTCACCTGAGAATCCATCAACAGCACCTAAACTACGCCCTTCATTAGGGGTGTTACCAGAACCGTCCATCACCCAGCTTCCGTTATCCTGCGTACCTCCTACCACGTAGCGATCTGCAGAAACTCCAATATTGTAAAATTGCGTCGTTACATAGTTCTTATTCAACGTCTGCCATGTTACTCCAGCACTGTTTGAAAAGTAAACGCCACCATCATTTACAATGTAGACTTTACTACTATCCGTTGGATGCCATACAACATCGTGGTTATCAGAATGAATATTGAATGGCCCAAAACCATTTACTTGATTCCATCCTTGACCTTGCTCCCATCCCCATACTGTAATACCACCTACGATGATGCGGTTCTTGTTACTCGGGTCAACGCCTACAGCTAAGTCATATTTACCTTGACATTGCGAACTACAGAAAGGATCGAAATAAGTTGACTTCTGTCCAATTTTAGACCAAGTATCACCACCATCTGTTGTGCGGTATACTCCCGCTAATGCACTACCTGACGTAATCTGCACCACATAGATATAATCTTCATCATCTGCGGCAGAAGCAAACATAATACGGCCACCACTGCGCGGTAAACCGGTCGAACCTGCACTTGATTTAGAAACTTCTACCCAAGTCGATCCACCATCAGAACTTTTCATTGTACGTCCCCCTAAGGTTCCCCAAACGTTACCGCCTGCGTCCATGTGGATATCCCAACACGTTCCATTTGAACCGATTTGTCCTTGTAATGGGTTGCTCCAGCTCGTACCGCCATTAGTTGAAAGGCGGATACCTGAACTTGTTGCGATATAGAGCTTCTCATTATTTGCAGGATCGGTAATAATCGCTCCAACAGATGGAAATGTCGAAGTTGAAGATAACTGGGTAAACCCAGCATCGTTTGCTCCTTTTTTGAAAACACCTGCTCCTGGGAATCCAGAAGAGGTAGAGGCTCCATATCCTGTGGTCCAGGTATTGTAGAGACCTTCGCCTGTTCCATAATACACGTCACCGTCCTTACTGTAGGCGATGGTCATTACAGCCAAATTCTCTTGTTCAGGATTCACTTCGTTCCAGCTCAAACCGGCAGTGTTGCTGAAATACAATCCACCACTTACTGACCCTACGTACATTTCGCTTGGGTTAGATGGATTGATTGCCAGCCCGCGTGTTCTACCGCCACGATTGTTCGGACCACGTTCAGCCCAATTCAGACCAATTGCGCTTTCGGGCATATTCTCCAAACTCTCAATGGCCGACTGAATATCTTCCTGATTCACAGTACCCGTCAATTGGTTAGCGCGCAGAGCGTGCAAATATGCAGCAGCACCTGCGGCACTTTGTTCCTCCATATTCAATGGAGTATACTTTGGCGAACTGGTTGACAGTGCAATTATGGCGGCGGTTAGTACTGAGCCTGCTAAGGCAAAACGTAATCCTTTTTTCATGTATAGTAAACTAGTTGTTTCTAATAAAGTTAAAAATAGGGTGCAAAACGCATTACCACAAGTGCTTATGCAAGATGCTTTTCAGCGTGATAAGAACTGCGAACTAATGGTCCAGACTCTACATATTTAAAGCCCATTTCCAGGCCGATTTCTTTTAATCTATCAAAAGTTTCAGGGGTAACAAACTCTGCCACAGGCAAATGCTTAGGAGTAGGCTGTAAGTACTGTCCTAGAGTCAAAACGTCAACACGTGCATCAACTAATTCCTGCATCGCTTCGATGACCTCGTCTTCTGTTTCGCCGAGTCCGAGCATAATTCCACTTTTCGTACGATGAATCCCCTGATCTTTGAGGTATTTTAGAACCATAAGTGAACGATCAAACTGTGCCTGGATTCTTACCTTCCGTGTTAATCTGCGCACTGTCTCCATGTTGTGGCTCACAATTTCTGGATTCGCTTCAATGATGCGGTCTACATTAAAAAGTTCTCCTTTGAAATCCGGAATGAGCGTTTCCATGGTAGTGTTCGGACTTAAACGACGAATGGCATTCACAGTTTCTGCCCAGATAATGGAGCCCCCATCTGCTAGATCATCACGATCTACTGAAGTGAGTACAGCATGTTTGATTTTCATCAACTTTACACTGCGCGCAACTTTTTCAGGCTCTTCCCAGTCCACAGACTGCGGACGCCCGGTAGCTACATTACAGAATCCACATGAGCGCGTGCAAATATTACCAAGAATCATAAACGTTGCAGTCCCTTCACCCCAGCATTCACCCATGTTGGGACAATGGCCCGATTCACAAATGGTGTGCAGCTTGTATTTATCCACCAAACCTCGAACACTCTTGTATTTTTCGCCCGTAGGTAACTTTACGCGAAGCCACTGCGGCTTTTTTACGCGTTCTTTAGTTGCTTGAGGTTTTTGTGAATTATGTTGATCAACCATACTAGAATAACTTTTAGATGTTGGTTTTGTTTTGACGAAAACCAAATTCTTCGCGCCAATTTTCGACAGAGGTTTCAGTGACTTGTTGGTGCGAGCCGTGAGCAAGTACTTTGCCGTCAGCAAGCATAATGAGTTGAGGACTTTCATGCCGAACATTTAACTCTTCTGCTAAGGCCGAGGACAGAGGACGCTGGGCAATTACATCTAAATAAACCCAAGTTTCCTCGCTATTGCGCTTAACTAGTTGGAGTCTCTTCATTGCAAAAAGACTTACGCTGCATCTTGTACTGTGCTTGTATATAAACACCGGTCCTTTTAAACGCAGATAACCCGCAAAATCTTCGAAAGATTGCGGGTGCTCAAAGGGGATTTCAGCGGTCGTTCGACCCGTTTTATCCGTGGTGCGTAGGAAGCTCAACATGAGAATACGTCGGACATTTTTCAGTCGTTCCACATGAGGAGAGTGCCAATGTAGCCGCCAGTACTACAGCAAGAGTTAAAACTTTTTTCATCATTTCATCGATTAGTTTCGCTTAACTTGCGAGTGGTAAAAATAACGCACACGCTTCAAACTTCTTGCGTAATGCCTAACTTCCTTTCCACATTTCCCAAAAATTCATGGTCTGACTTCTTTGAATCGGAACAAAAGAAGAAGTACTGGACTTCTTTGCACCATTTCCTTCAGGTAGAATATGATTCAAAGACCTGCTATCCACCTGCAACAGATATTTTTAAGGCATTTGAAGTTTGTGAGCCACATAATGTCCGCTGTATTATCATAGGCCAAGACCCATATCACGGTCAAGGACAAGCCAATGGTTTAGCTTTTAGCGTTGCTAAAAACCAACCGATTCCTCCCTCTCTGAAAAATATATTTAAGGAATACAGCACAGATTTAGATGAGGAGCTCCCAATGCACGGCGACCTCAGCACGTGGGCTAGAAATGGTGTATTCTTGATAAATACAGCTTTATCCGTTAGAGAAAAAGAGGCTGGCTCCCACAAAAACAAAGGATGGGAAACTTTCACACGAAATGCGATAGCACACATTCTGAAAAATTCTAGCGATACCGGATTCATCTGCTTTGGAGCTCCCGCACATAAAATCGCGCTTGCCTGCTGCGAAAATCATCCTGAAAACGAAGCGGTAATCCTACATACCCCTCACCCGTCCCCGCTTAGTGCCTACAGAGGTTTTTTTGGCTCAAAACCCTTCACAACTTTTAATAGTAAACAGGTACAAAAAGGTCGAAAAACTGTAACTTGGAAACTTCCTTCAAGTCAACAAGGAAAGTTGTTTTAAACTGATACACAGAACTTTGAACGATAATGACTGAACTGATTTTTCCCATATTAAATGTCTTGCTATTCGCCTACTTGGTCTACCGCATGCGCGGTTCCACGAACGACACGGTTGTTCCTGGTGCAAACCAAAACTTACCTGACTGGGCAACACAGCAATTGGAAGAATTAAAAACAAGGATTCAGCAGCTAGAAATCGATTTAAACGAAAGCAGAGAGTCGCAGCAACAAGTGCTATTAAACAGCGCCACTGAAAAGGCAACTTTGGAAAGTGCACTGAATGCGGCCAAAGAAAAATTAGTGCACATTGAGAAAGTACACGCAGCGCAAAAAACCGAGGATGAGAAGTCCAAAGAAGGAATGAAAAACGAGTTTAAAGTTCTTGCGCAATCCATTCTTGATGAAAAATCGAAACAATTCAAAACGACGAATTCTGAAGAATTAGATAAGCTACTTGCACCCTTCAAACAGAAGCTCGAAGATTTCGAAAAAACAGTGAAGGACAACCATGAGAAAGAAGTCAAGTCCACTTCCGCGTTAATGGAGAATATAAAGTCACTAAAAGACATGAATGACAAGCTCTCCGAGGAGGCAAGCGGACTTGCGAAAGCGCTACGTGGAGACAACAAGAAACAGGGAAATTGGGGCGAATTCGTTTTAGAGCGTGCACTCGAGATGAGTGGACTCGCCAAAGACAAAGAATACTTTGTTCAAAATAGTGAAACCACAGAGGATGGAAGACGCTTACAACCTGATGTTATCATTCAGCTGCCAGGTAACAAGAAGATCATAATTGATTCTAAAGTGAGCTTAGTTGCTTGGGATAATTTTATCAATGCTGCTACGGAAGATGAAGCTGCCGCAGGACTAAAAGCATTGGCAGTGAGTGTTCAAACCCACATCAAAGGCCTCAGTGACAAAGACTATCCTCAATTGTACGGTGGGGATACGCCAGAATTCGTTTTGCTGTTTATCCCGATTGAAGCTGCATTTATGGAGGTAACTAAATTCGACCAAGCCTTGTATGAATATGCATTCTCGAGAAAAATCATAGTGGTCAGTACCTCTACCCTGCTCGCCACATTGAAAACAATTGCAATGGCTTGGCGTCAAGAGAAGCAGACGAAAAATGTCATTGAAATTGCTGAGGCCGGCGGAAAACTCTACGATAAGTTCGTTGGACTTAGCGAAGACCTTAAAAAACTGGGGAGTCAATTTCAAACTGCACAGAATACTTACCAAGACACCATGACAAAAATGATGGAGGGTCGAGGGAATTTGATTTCACAGGTGGAAAGGTTGAAGAAATTGGGCAGTAAGACGAAAAAAGAATTAGATAACAGACTTGTGGATAGGGCCGAACTAGGCGAATATTCAGATAAACAAATTGAGGATACTTCCTCTGAACAATAAATATGGCAAACGACCAACTTATCTACGGACTGCGTCCGATTCTTCAAGCTGTTCAAGATGGACAGACCATCGATAAAGTATTCCTTCAAAAAGGAATCAGTGGTGCACTATATACGCAACTCGAAGGAACACTGCGTGACGCAGGGATCGAACCTAAATATGTACCCGTAGAAAAATTAAACCGCGTTACTCGTGGAAATCATCAAGGTGCCGTGGCTTACCTCAGTCCTATCGACTTCCACGATTTGGAAGAAGTTATTATGAAAGTCACAGAAGAGGGACGTAAGCCATTGATTCTCGCCTTAGATCGTATCACAGATGTACGAAACTTTGGTGCGATTGCTCGAACAGCCGACTGTTCTGGTGTAGATGCCATTGTCATACCTAAAAACGACAGTGCTCCTGTCAGTGCCGATGCCGTTCGCACATCGACCGGAGCTCTTCTTGAAGTGCCTGTTTGCAAGGTCAATCACATGAAAGACGCTATTTATCTCGCACAAAGTTTGGGGTTGAAGATCATTGCAGGTACTGAGAAATCGGAGACGCCTATGTATGATGCACCTTTTAATGAACCGTGTATGCTCATTATGGGCAATGAGGAAACAGGTGTGCACAAAGGATTATTGCAGCTAGCAGATGCTAAAGCATTGATTCCAATGCACGGTCAAATAAATTCACTGAACGTAAGCGTAGCTACCGGAATCATACTCTACGAAGCTGTCCGCCAGAGAAGCTAAAGATGAAAAAAATTATAGTTCTATTATTTGTTGCATTCAGTAGCGTGGCTTCTGGGCAGTATAATTGCCAGGATACCAAATATGCGCCTTCAGCACAACAAAGCAGTACCCCCATCAACTACAATTCTAGATCTGATACTGCCGATTTAGTTGAATTGCAACTCGATATCAATACTACGGCATTTTCAAACCAGGAACTTTCAGGAAAAGCAGCCTATCAAATCGGTGTAAAGATTAATTTCTCAAAGCTTCGTTTTGACCTATTAGGATTTATCGTAGACAGCGTTATCAGCCCTTCAGGAGCTATATCATTTACGCAGAAAGGTGAACATTTAATTATCACCCATAATGCCGCTGCTGGGAGCATTCTGAATTGGGATATTTACTACCACGGGAGTACGACAAAGGATGGAAGTGGCTGGGGCGGGATACATCACGACGGTGCCTATGATTACAATCTAGGAGTCGGTTTCGCTGCTAACCCGCACGTCTACGGCCGAAGTCTATTCCCTTGTTTCGATAATTTCGTTGAGAAATGTACACTCGACGAGATGAACATCACCACACCCTCTGGAAAGGTCGGTGTAAGCAACGGTATTTTAACTTCCGTAGACACACTCTCCTCGGGTGATTTAATTTGGCGTTGGGAAGGTCAGGCACCACTACCCTCTTACCTAGTTAGTCTTGCGGTCTCAGATTACCAAAAACAAAGCTGGACACACGCAGGAAAGTCGTTCGAGCTCTATGGCCGTGCGCAGGATACTGCTAACATGACCGCAGGCTTCGTGCACCTCAACGACATCTATGATGCCTTTGTAGATGAATTCGGCCCCTATGTCTTTGAGAAAGTCGGTTATGCCATGACCATCACCGGTGCCATGGAGCATGCAGGTATGATTCATTTGCCACGTACTTTGGCTAACGCCAACCTCAGCGGCGAAGACATCATCGCCCATGAGCTAGCTCATATGTGGTTTGGGAATGCAGTTACAACCAAAACTGCGGAAGACATGTGGATCAACGAAGGTTTCGCAGAATTTGGCTCGCACTTCTATGAAGAGAAAGTATACGGGCGCGCTCAGTATGTGAATACGGTACAAAACAACCAAGCTCTTGTATTGAAGCAAGCCAGGCAAAATGATGGCGGGCACCTTGCATTGAGCGGCGTCAATCAGAATCAAACCTACGGCACCCACACCTATCAAAAAGGCGCTATGGTCGCTCACAACCTTCGTGAGCTTTTGGGTGACAGCCTCTTCAGTTACGCCGTAAAACAACTCATTGCAACCAACACCTTTGGAAACTACGATGCAAACAGTTTCAAAGATTCCTTCGAGAACTCCACAGGGATAGATTTGGATGATTTTTGGGACGATTGGATTTACCATCCCGGCTATCACGGTGCTTGGGTAGAGTTAAATTATCCTGAAAATGCGAATTGGGCCACCACAGATAAACAAGTCAACATACATCACCTAAGCGCCCATACCGGTAATCATAGCGCCACCCAAAAGACTACACCAATTGTTGTCTATAAACACAGTTACAACAAAGGGTATAGCGGTAAAGAAGATTTAGGAAATACTGCTTTCTTCACAGCCTCCAGCGCAGATCTCACATTTACCTCGCTATCCACTCAGTTAGGGACAGGTCAAGATTATTGGCTAAGTACAAACGATAGTGCCGAATCTTTGGGCACTTCAGTCTATGACACTTTTACTTGGGCAGAGCTAAATGGCACAAAAACATTGCCTAGAACGGGAGTTAAAATCACTCCTAAATCCAATGCAGCAGGACTTAATGGTACATTCTACGTGTGGCACCACCACACGGAGGGCAATTATACTAGTAATGGAATTACCAGTCGTGATCATTTTTATTTCATAGGGTACGAAGGAAACCACGACCCTCCTATTGATTATACTACAGATCTACCCTTTGAGGTCACTATTGCTTTCAACACCAACCCAAATAATGGTGGCTTAGACAGCGATTTAGATGGACTACCCGGTAATCAAATGACTATTGCGCATAGTCCAAACGTTAAATGGAAAACAGGGGTACCCATGGCTAATGCTTCGACACAAGCTTTGGGCAATACCGGAGTGGGTAACATCAAGTTCACACCTCAGCACGTTGCACGTTATTACTTTATCATGAATACCGCCAACCTTGGCGTTAAAGAAGGTACTATCGACGGATTGAAAATCTTTCCAAACCCGAGCAATGGTATGTTGAAGATTGAAACCACTATTGGCGCGGCCCATTTTGAATATCAAATCAGTGATGCACAGGGGAAAATCGTAGATCAAGGCTCCGTAGCAAATACTAATGGTACCAGTGAATTGGAATTGCCAAAACAATGCAGTCCAGGAACCTACCTATTCACATGTGAGGCAGGTACGACTAAATTTACCCTGCAGTAATTACTTGATTACCAGCATTACAGGACAATGGTCGCTGCCCATCACTTCGTTCAAGATTTGGGAATCTTTAACCCGATCCATCAACTCTGAACTGACCATAAAGTAGTCCAAACGCCAGCCTACGTTTTTCGAACGAGCACCGCCGCGGTAACTCCACCAACTGTACTTCACCGTATTTGGGTAAAGCCTCCTAAAAGTATCCACAAAACCCGCTTCAATCATTGTGGTCATACCATCAATTTCCGCCTGTGTATACCCAGGTGTTTTATTGTAATTCGATTTTGGATTCTTCAAGTCTATTTCCTGATGTGCCACGTTTAAATCGCCACAAACTACTACAGGTTTTTTCTCCTCCAGCTTCTTTAAGTAAGCCAAGAATGCAACATCCCATTCTTTGGTGCGGTAATCCAAGCGTCTTAAACCTGAACTAGAATTAGGGACGTAGGTGGTCACGTAATAGAAGTCCTCGTATTCAGCGGTAATGGCACGTCCCTCATTATCATGCTCGGCAATGCCGATGCCCATCGTTACGGACAATGGTTCTACTTTCGATAGAATCGCAGTTCCGCTGTAGCCTTTCTTCTCCGCACTAAACGCATAGATATGATAGCCTTTCAAGTCCGCCAAAGCTTCCTTGACCTGCTCAGGTGTCGCCTTAGTTTCCTGCAGCCCCACGACATCACAGTCTAATTGATGCAGGTCTTCAATTAAAGTTTTTCCAGCGGCAGCGCGCACGCCATTCACATTAAACGAGAGTAATTTCATTTACATATTTCTTCTATACTGTCCGCCAACTTCGAACAGTGCATTCGTAATTTGACCCAGCGAGCAGTGCTTCGCCGCTTCCATGAGGACATCGAAAATATTTTCATTTTGAACGGCGGCCTGTTGCAACGCGTCAATCATGTCCTCATTTAGATGTCCTTTGGCTTCATGCAAACGCTCAAGCATCGCTATCTGATATTCCTTTTCATCCGTAGTCGCACGAATAATTTCTGCCGGCAATACTGTTGGTGAACCTTTCTTATTTAAAAAGGTGTTGACACCAATAATTGGGAATTCACCAGTATGTTTCAGCATTTCATAATGCATACTTTCTTCTTGAATCTTACCGCGTTGATACATCGTCTCCATTGCGCCCAGTACACCTCCGCGCTCCGTAATACGATCAAACTCAAGAAGCACAGCTTCCTCAACGAGGTCGGTCAACTCTTCAATAATGAACGCACCTTGAATGGGGTTTTCATTTTTGGTTAGGCCCAGTTCTTTGTTGATGATGAGCTGTATAGCCATAGCACGGCGCACACTTTCTTCTGTAGGAGTGGTAATGGCTTCATCATAAGCGTTTGTATGAAGTGAGTTGCAATTGTCGTAAATGGCATACAATGCTTGAAGCGTCGTTCTGATGTCATTAAAATCGATTTCTTGCGCATGCAAACTACGTCCAGAAGTTTGTATGTGGTACTTCAGCATCTGCGAGCGTGCATCCGCACCATACTTATTCTTCATCGCATTAGCCCAAATACGACGTGCCACACGACCGATCACCGCGTATTCCGGATCAATACCGTTGCTGAAGAAGAAACTCAAGTTGGGTGCGAACTTATTGATGTCCATTCCTCGACTGAGGTAGTATTCTACATAGGTAAATCCGTTTGATAGCGTGAACGCTAATTGAGAAATCGGGTTTGCGCCAGCTTCCGCAATATGATACCCTGAGATGGATACACTATAGAAATTACGCACCTGCCAGTCGATGAAGTAGGACTGTACATCACCCATTAATCGCAAGGCAAATTCGGTAGAGAAGATGCAGGTATTCTGTGCCTGATCTTCCTTCAAAATATCCGCTTGAACGGTTCCTCGAACAGTATTAAGCGCTTTCTTCTTAATATCTAAATACACCTCTTTAGGCAAGACTTCATCTCCCGTTACACCTAAAAGCATTAGACCTAAGCCGTCATTACCTTCGGGTAATTCTCCTTGATAGGCAGGCCTTGCACATCCACGATCGTCGTACTTCGATTTTTTAACTGCCTCTACTTTAGATTCGAGACTGTTCTCTTTTATGTACAACTCACATTCTTGATCCACTGCCGCATTCATGAAGTAAGCCAAAAGCATTGGCGCAGGACCATTGATCGTCATAGAGACTGAAGTCGTAGCGTCTGTCAATCGAAAACCGCTGTAAAGTTTTTTTGCATCGTCTAAGCAGCAAATACTAACCCCAGCGTTTCCAATCTTACCGTAAATATCCGGCCGGCGATCTGGATCATTCCCATAAAGTGTTACACTGTCGAAAGCAGTAGATAAACGTTTCGCAGGCATTCCAAGACTTACATAATGGAAACGCTTGTTTGTACGCTCCGGACCACCCTCACCGGCGAACATACGTGTGGGATCCTCTCCTTCTCTCTTGAAGGGATATATTCCTGCTGTATAAGGGAATTCACCTGGAACGTTTTCTAAGAGTAGCCAGCGAAGAATATCACCCCAACTGCGGTATTTAGGCAGTGCGACTTTAGGAATTTGAGTATGCGATAAACTCTCTGTATGCGTCTTAATATTAATGGCCTTACCACGAACATGGAAGGTGTAAACTGGATCTTTATAACGTTTTACCGTAGCCTTCCCATTGTTGCAAGCGCTCCCAATGGTGTGGGTCAAGA
Organism: Schleiferiaceae bacterium; assembly: GCA_965204625.1. Classification (GTDB taxonomy): domain Bacteria; phylum Bacteroidota; class Bacteroidia; order Flavobacteriales; family Schleiferiaceae; genus UBA10364. The sequence continues at coordinate 593,393 of CBDBET010000006.1, read as the reverse complement.
TCCATTTTAATCCGGTCGAAACTTAATTGCAATTGGCCAATCAATTCCTCGTCCTCCAAGTGTTTCTATGGAACGTTGTAATGCATACAACTTATCTGCAACCTCCACCTGTGCCATGATTTGATCACGGTGAATCCGATGACTTTCAGAAATCTCGCTTAAATAGCGTGTTCTGTTTGGAGGAATAATGAAAATCTTTTCACTCATCTCCCCAGTCAACGTAAACGTACTGGAAAAGCCCGCATTCGCTTTTTCATTTAGCATAGCAATGATTGCACTGTACAAACTGTTTGTACCTGGATCATTAAACTGACTTGCTATTGTGCCGTAAACAGGCATAGATTCCGGGTCTTGCTCCCACAAATTATGGTTGCGCTGGTATTGCTTTTTAACATCGCGCAACGCATCCAATGCCCCACGCTTATCAAATTTATTCAGTGCGATTAAATCGGCGAAATCAAGCATGTCGATTTTTTCCAATTGCGTTGCCGCACCATACTCTGGGGTCATCACATACAAACTGGCATCACTGTGATCTAAAATCTCTGTATCACTTTGTCCTATACCTGAAGTTTCAAGAATAATCAAATCAAATCCTGCGACTTTAAGAATATCAAGTGCATTTTGAACATGCGCACTTAATGCAAGATTCGCTTGACGAGTTGCTAAAGAACGCATGAAAACATTGCCGTTTTTAATCGCATTCATACGAATACGATCGCCCAGCAATGCGCCGCCTGTTTTTCTTTTCGAAGGATCAACACTAACGACTGCCAAACGTTTTTCAGGGAAATCTAATAGGAATCGGCGTACTAATTCATCCACCATGGAACTCTTACCCGCACCACCGGTACCCGTAATTCCTAAAATGGGCGTTTTTATCGTCGCCGCTTTCTCTGAAACTTGTCCTAAAGCTTCCGCATGCTGTTCCCCACAATTTTCAGCTGCACTTATCCAGCGCGCTACTGTGGCAGTACTCGCAGAAGGGAGCGATGCCAAATCTGAAGGCAAGGCATCTCCAACTAAAAAATCCGATTGAGCCACCAAATCATTTATCATGCCTTGTAAACCCAACTGTCTTCCATCATCAGGATGGTACAGACGGGTAATACCGTAAGCATGCAGCTCATCTATCTCTTCCGGAAGGATTGTACCACCACCACCACCAAATATCTTTATATGCCCTGCTCCTTTTTCTTGTAGCAAGTCATACATGTATTTGAAGTATTCGGTATGCCCACCTTGGTAAGAGGTCATGGCAATTGCATTTGCATCTTCCTGAATAGCAGTGTCAACTACTTCTTCAACGGAGCGGTCGTGTCCTAAGTGTATAACTTCACAACCAGTGCTTTGAATGATTCGACGCATGATGTTGATTGCTGCATCGTGTCCGTCAAAAAGTGAAGCGGCAGTGACAATGCGCACCTTGTTTTTAGGTACGTACGGAGCCTGGTTTTCCATAGTCTGTGATAAGTATTTGGGACCTCTAAGATAAGGCAGAATCAGGCAATGATTCCTTTCGTTATATTTGAACAAATCGATTTTTATGAAGTCTTTGCGCTCCCTCTTTTTCTACATGCCTCTGCTCCTGCTACTTGCCGTCGATTCGGACAGTCAAGATATAGGTCTTTGGCTCCGCATTACGCTTCTTGCCGCTGTTGGCACAGTGGGGAGCATTGTAACGCGTAAGCATGGTGGTACGGGACTCAGCATTTTTGGAGTTATAGCATTGCTTCTCTTGCTCCCGTTGGTCAAAATCGGGAGTGTTCATGCAAGTTCGGAGTTGTTGGGATACGCGGCTCGAATTGCACTTTTGTTCCTTTGGGTTCAATTAAGTGCTGCATTATTTCGCAAAGAAAAATCTAATGGCATTCAAGCACTGGCCACAGGTGCCCAAGCAGCGCTATTAATTGCTGCTTTTAGTATTCTCCCTTCCCTAGTAGAAGCGTACAAAGCATCGAATATTTACCTTGCAAACGGTCCCCTTTTCACACATAAAAACTATGCCGCGGCAAGTCTATTATTGCTAGTTCCACTTGCTTTAAATGCTCGTGAAGAGGGCCTGTTAGGTTTGTGGCTACAACGCATAAGTGTCGGTCTCGCCATCTTATGTATCCTACTTTTAAGAACGCGCGGCGTTTGGCTTGGCGCATTTGTCATGACTAGCATAGCTGTGGCCTACTACGCGTTAAAGGGAAATGCACAGCGCAGGACTGTTGGAGTAATTTCATTGGGAGTAATTTCAATTGGGATCGTAGTCGCCGTCTTTGCAGCAGGCAGTGAAAAAATATTCAATAGCGACACCATTCAAAGTCGTCTACACTACTGGAACGCATCTTGGGAGATGTTTATGGACCAGCCCGTAACAGGTGTCGGTGGCGGCCAATGGAAAATTGAATATCCAGGTACTGGTCTAAAAGGCACGAATGAAAGCGTGATGAGCGGACAGACGTCAATACTCCGTCCCCACAACGATTTATTGTGGATGCTTAGTGAAACTGGAATTGCGGGAGCTCTGCTCTTCATAGCGCTACTAGTTTTAGGTTTTAGCCAAACAATTAAACACGAGCGTGGATTATTTTTCGCGCTAACCATTGTCGGCTTCACCGTATATGGCTTTGGGGAGTTCCCGCTTGAACGTGCTACACTTTTACTTCCGCTTGCCACTGCGCTGGGATTCGCAGCGGCATACACGAAACCTTCGATTAAGATCCGCCCTATCGCAGGAGTGATTTTAGCTAGTTTAACAGGACTCTTTGCCCTATTTGTAGGTCAAAACCGGGTTCAAGGCGAGCGAGCTGCTAAAGATTGTTTAGACGGTTATATGTCCGGAAACGTCCGAAGCATGCAGATTAATGCCCAAAAAGCGCAAAATGTTTGCTTTGAAATGGACATCTACAACAACCCTATGGCCTACTTCGAAGGACTTAGTCTCATGCGCACACCCAATGGGCAAATACCATCGGACAATAAATTAAATCAGGCAGAAGCCGCTTTCAATAAAGCGTTAGAAATTCACCCTAACCATATTTTAACACTCAACCAATTGGCAGCCGTAAAGAGATACAACAGCAGTATCGGTGAAGCACTTGACCTTTACGAGCGCGTTATTGAAATCGCACCACGCAATGGAAATGCGGCAATGCAGCTTATGGAACTTTACCGCGTCAAAGGGGATGTATACGGCTCCTTAAATGCCATGAAAATGTTTGCAACTAAAGATCTACAATGGTACTGGCGTAACATAAATACAGCGAATTATCAGCCTCGCGGACAGGCGGAAGGACAAAGAATGCAAATGCTGGATGCATATAGAAAAAGTAGCGTTACAACGCTCAAACTCTTTGCAGGCATTAATAACCCAAGACCCGCTGTGAAGTCACTACATCGTGATTTGCAAGGCAAGAAACCGGCCGAAATGTGGCAAATCTGGCTGAATTGGCGCCAGAATTAAATAAAAAAGTAGAATTCTGTTAATTTTCGATCGTTTTCTGCCCAAAAATCAGAAATACGATTACATTAGTCCCATGCAACAAACGATGAATATCATTGTCAACTTCAATAACCGCAATTATAAGTGGAAAGGGTTGCTATATCCATACGTGAAGGCATAGATTACGATAAGCAATTAACCCATTATAAATAGTAAACGCCTTCACATTGTGAGGGCGTTTTTTTTTGATTTAAAACGAATGAAAAACTTCATCAATTCTGTACGAAAAAGTGGTCCTCTTAGGACAAAAGACAACTTCATCATTACTTCATCAATGGTTAATGCTAATGGTCAATTATCCATTTGGAGTTTGATGCAACTATTGAATGATGTAAAAGGTGGACGTATGAACCAGCTTTTGATTAACGTGCGGTTTGAGGACAAAGTCAAAAACATGGATCTAAAAATCTATGACAACGCGAATTTAGAGGAGACGCTTGTTGTTGAGAGTAGCTTCGCCCCTAGCGGCAAACGTAGTGTTGATCTTAAAATCTATGTGAGTCGTCGCAAAAAAGGAATGCCTGTTAAGCGCGTATGTAAAGCCGTATACACCTTAGGTATACACGCAGCAAAGTAGATACATCTGTTCCTTGACAATGGTGATTTGGTTATTCCCGGAACAAGATTTCTATTTACTGCGGGCGCGGCTCGCCATGAAAAAAGCCCGGCGTAATGCGCCGGGCTTTTTTAGTCGTTTACATTACCCTTTCAAGGCTTCCAAGCGCTGGGTAATGAGTGCTATTTTACCTTCAGCATCAGACATTTTTTTACGCTCAGACGCGACGACCGCTTCAGGTGCATTAGCAACGAAGCGTTCATTGCTCAACTTTTTAGTTACACCAACTAAAAAGCCTTGGGTATATTTTAGTTCTTCTTCTAGTTTGACAATTTCTTCTTCAACATTTACAAATGCATCAGCAGGAATGGTGTAATTCACACCTCCCGCGACAAAACTAAATGCAGATTTCTGGACTTCGTCAACTTCAATAATTGAATCAACATTCGCCATTTTCTTGATCAATGCATCATATTCTGAATTGTGCGGAGTACCCTTAGCAATCTCAATGGTCAAGATTTCCTTTGGAGCAATACCATTTTCATTGCGTACCGTCCGTAAACCACCTACAACCTCTGCAAAATGGTTGAATGACTTCAAAATCGATTTATCTTCTACTTTCAAAGTAGGCCAAGACGCAAAATTGATGGTTTCACCTTCTTTGCGGTCCGCGAGGTTTTGCCACAATTCTTCCGTGATGAATGGCATGAAAGGATGCATCACTTCTAAAAGTGTATTAAAAATAGATTTCGTCGCCTCTAGCGCTTCTGCCGAAACCTTTTCTCCACGAGCAGGCTTCACCATTTCTAAATACCACGAACAGAAATCATCCCAAACAAGCTTATAGGTAGTCATCAAAGCTTCTGATAGACGGTATTTCGTAAAGCTGCTTTCCAATTCTACTAATGCCTCACCGATACGATTACGCATCCAATTTACCGCGAGCGCTTCGGAGGGACTCATCTTATCTGCTCCAGTCTCCCACATGCCCACTAATCGGAAGGCATTCCAAACTTTATTTGCGAAAAAAGAACCTTGAGAACATAAATCTTCATCGAACAACAGATCGTTTCCTGCCGGTGCCGTCATAAGCATTCCTACACGCACACCGTCGGCACCATATTGGGCTATCAAATCTAATGGATCTGGACTGTTACCTAATTGTTTGGACATTTTGCGACGCTTCTTATCACGTACCATACCTGTGAAGTACACATCTTTGAAAGGACGCTTTCCTTTGAACTCATAACCTGCCATGATCATGCGAGCCACCCAGAAAAATATGATATCCTGTCCTGTTACTAGTGTATTTGTTGGGTAGAAATAGTCCTCCTCTTCAGGATTGTCAGCAAACACGCTATACGGCCAAAGCCACGAACTGAACCAAGTATCCATGACATCTTCGTCCTGGCTCACCTGGTCCGTTCCCAATGCTTGTACGGCCTCTTCACGGGTCTTGCAAACGGCGACGTTGCCTTCGGTATCGTACCATGCTGGAATCCGATGACCCCACCACAGCTGACGGGAAACACACCAATCCTTGATGTTTTCCATCCAATACAAATAGATTTTCTCCGTATGCGGAGGATGCAACGTAATGTCTTTTGATTTTACGCCATCAATAGCTGGCTTTACAAGATCGGCCATTTTAAGAAACCACTGCATGGAAAGTCTTGGCTCTATGACTGCATCTGTACGCTCACTGCGCCCTACTTTATTGCGTAAGTCTTTTGTCTCAACTAATAGACCTGCTTCATCCAATGCTTTTGCCACGGCTTTCCGCGCAACAAATCGATCCATGCCTTCAAAAGCACCGCCGTGGGCATTCAAAACGGCATGCTGATCAAAAATATCAATCACTTCCAAACCGTGCTTCTCTCCTAGCATGTTGTCATTCGTATCATGAGCAGGAGTCACTTTTAAAGCACCCGTACCAAACTCAATATCTACATAATCGTCGAAGATGATGGGAACAGCGCGGCCAACTAATGGGATAATTGCTTTTTTACCCTTTAAATGTTGGTAACGCTGATCGTCAGGATTCACACAAACAGCTGTATCACCAAAGATGGTTTCTGGACGGGTCGTAGCTACTTGCAAAGACTCCTCAGACCCTTCGATCTGGTAAGTCATGTAGTACAAACGACTATTCTCCTCTTTATGAATAACCTCCTCATCAGAAACTGCGGTGAGTGCCACAGGGTCCCAATTCACCATGCGTAGGCCACGATAAATCATTCCTTTTTCATGGAGGTCAATGAAAACGTCAATCACCTGTTTGCTGCGCGTTTCATCTAATGTGAAAGCAGTTCTATCCCAATCACAAGAGGCTCCTAAATGCCTGAGTTGTTTTAAGATAATACCACCGTATTCATCGGTCCAGTCCCAAGCATGTTTTAAAAAGTCTTCCCTACTGAGGTCCGATTTTTTTATGCCTTGTTCGCGCAATCGCTTCACCACTTTCGCCTCTGTGGCGATAGATGCGTGATCTGTACCAGGAACCCAACATGCATTTAAACCCAACATGCGTGCACGGCGAATGAGAACATCCTGAATCGTATTGTTCAGCATATGCCCCATGTGCAACTTACCCGTAACATTGGGAGGTGGAATAACGATGGTATAGGGCTCCTTTTCACTGACCTCAGCGTGGAAATAATTCTTTTCCAACCAATGGTTGTACCACTTTGATTCGATATCTCCTGGAGTATATTTCCCGATTTCGCGCATTAAAAACTAACTTAAGTAAGTTGCAAAAATACAAGGCTTCATTCATTCTATGAACCTAGAGGCTAAGAGTTTGTTAATTTCCTTTGAAAGTGCTCAAAGTACACTTACATTTGAAAAAGAAAAATCATTAAACAGATTATGAAAAAGGTATTCCTAACACTATTCGTAGCCATATTTGGCTTTGTTGCACAAGCGCAAGAAGAAACTGCTGACGGCGCGAAAATTTCATTTGACCAAAAGGTAATGAACTACGGTAAAGTAGAAAAAGGAGGAAACGGAACACGCGTTTTCAAATTTAAGAATGAAGGTACCGAACCGTTGGTTCTTAATTCAGTTCGCGCTTCTTGCGGCTGTACCACACCAAAATGGACGAGAGAGCCAATAGCTCCAGGTGCAGAAGGTGAAATCACTGTAAAATACGACACCAATAGAATGGGTAATTTCCACAAAACGGTCACTGTTCAGTCCAATGCCAGTAACAAAACTGTGGTACTAACGATCAAAGGCCAGGTAATGAATCCTGAATCGAAGCCTTCTACCCCTACTAAGAAAGGCGGTAGCGTCATCGCAAATTAAGTTTATGGTGCGGCAAAATGCACCTTCAAAGTTTAAAGAAAGCCCCGTATTTTTGCGGGGCTTTTTGCATTTAAAAATCACACATTATGCCGACTGTATCTAGAAAAGGTAACGCAATGCCATCGAGCCCTATTCGCAAACTGGTTCCATTCGCTGAAACAGCTGAACGTGCCGGGAAGAAAGTATTCTACTTGAATATTGGTCAGCCGGACATCCATACACCTGAAGCAGCGCAACAAGCTATTAAACAAGCGGATATTCCAGTACTTGCATACAGCCACAGTGCCGGATTTGCCAGTCTCCGATCTGGCCTATCAGAATATTATCATGGAAAAAATCTTCCTGTATCTAGTGAAGAAATCATAGTTACTACGGGCGGTTCGGAGGCTTTACTTTTCACTTTCGGCTCAGCGATGGACGAAGGCGACGAAGTCATTATTCCGGAACCTTTTTATGCCAATTACAACGGTTTTGCAACGGCGAGTGGTGTAACAGTCGTTCCTGTAGAGGCAAATATTGAGAATGGCTTTGCCTTACCTCCCGTAAGTGCTTTTGAAGCGGCCATCACACCCAAAACCAAGGGAATACTCATCTGTAATCCAGGGAACCCAACAGGCTATCTTTACAGTAAAGAAGAATTGGAACAACTCCGTGACATCGTCCTCAAACACGATCTATTTCTTATTGCAGATGAAGTCTACCGGGAATTCACTTACGACGGTGCGAAGCATTATTCCGTCTTAGCAATGAATGGGTTGGAAGAGCATGCAATAGTCGTGGACAGTTTTTCAAAACGCTACAGCATGTGCGGTGCTCGAATTGGCTGTTTGGTGAGTAAAAATAAAACCTTCATGGCTACCGCGATGAAATTTGCCCAAGCCAGACTTTCTCCTCCAACCTATGCGCAAATAGCGAGTGAAGCGGCTCTGAAGACCGCCCAAAGTTATTTTGATGATGTCAACGCGGAATATGTGGAGCGTAGAAATGTTCTTGTCGACGGTTTAAATAGCATCGATGGAGTGTTTTGCCCGAAGCCTAAGGGTGCTTTTTATGCCGTAGCATCTTTCCCTGTAGAAAGCGCTGAGCACTTTGCAGAATGGCTGCTTAGTGAGTTTGATCATCATGGAAAAACATTAATGATGGCTCCTGCTGCAGGTTTCTACGCGAAACCCGAATTAGGCAGACAACAAGCGAGACTTGCATATGTCTTAAATGTTGAAGACCTTAAGGAGTGTATCGAGATCATCCGACACGCATTGCAGGTTTATCCTGGAACTATTAAATAATCATCCTTTGATTGTACAAATCAACAAGAGTCTAAAGAAACTCAACACCTTTGGAATAGATCAAAAAGCGGAGCGCTTGATCTGGGCCCACAGTGGGGAGGAAATCTTGAATTACGTGCGTCATCATGGTGCGCCTTCCCTTGTACTGGGCGGTGGTTCAAACATGTTGTTGACCCAAGACATTACTGGTGACGTGCTTAAGGTTGACATCCACGGTCGAAAAGTCGTATTCGAGGATGATGACCAGGTACATATAAGGTTTGGTGCAGGTGAAAATTGGCACGAGATCGTTTTATGGACATTAAATCAAGGGCTCGGTGGATTAGAAAATCTAAGCCTTATACCAGGAAACTGTGGCACTGCCCCAGTACAGAATATTGGTGCGTACGGCGTAGAGCTTAAAGACTGCTTCATCTCTTGTGAGGGTGTACATATTGACGAAAAACGCCTCTTTGAATTGGATCTTGAAGGCTGCGAATTTGGCTACAGGGACAGCATATTTAAAAATGACTGGAAAGATAAAGCCATTATTACTCGCATTACGTTGCGTTTGACCAAACGTAATCACAAGCTTCGCCTGGATTATGGAGCGATCAAAGATGAATTGGCCAGTAAGGGCGTTACTGAACCTACGCCAAAGGCCATTAGCGACGCTGTAGTTTCAATTCGTAAACAAAAATTACCTGATCCTGCGGAAATAGGAAACAGCGGTTCATTCTTTAAAAACCCTGTGGTTACAGAAGAACTGGCCGATGATCTTAAAGAGCGTTATCCTGACATGCCTACCTATACTGTGGAGGGCGGAATTAAAATTGCCGCAGGCTGGCTGATTGAAAAAGCCGGCTGGAAAGGCTTTAAAGATGGAGATGTGGGCGTGCACAAGAATCAAGCATTGGTCTTAGTGAACTACGCCAATGCCACGGGAGCTGAAGTACTCGCTTTGGCCCACTCCGTTATTAGCAGCGTACAAGAGAAATTCGATATCGTACTGCAGGCAGAAGTGAATTTAATATGAGTAGATCGGTCGCTTTTCACACGCTGGGTTGCAAACTGAATTTCGCAGAAACCTCCACCATAGCTAAAGACTTTGATACGGCTGGATTCGTCACCGTACCCTACAAAGAAAAAGCCGACGTGTATGTCATTAACACCTGCAGCGTTACTGAAAACGCGGACAGAGAGTGCCGTAATATCGTCGGACGTGCATTAAAAGCGAACCCTGATGGATTTGTAGTGGTTGTTGGGTGTTATGCCCAATTAAAGCCTGAACAAATCATGGAAATGCCAGGCGTCGATCTTGTTTTAGGTGCTACAGAAAAATTTAATGTGACCCAGTTTTTAGGTGCCCTCGAAAAACAACAAGGTCCAGCAGAAATCCACAGCTGTGAAATATCCGAAGCCAATTCCTTTGTGAGTTCCTACAGCGCAGGTGAACGTACCCGAGCTTTTTTAAAAGTACAAGACGGTTGCGATTACAAATGCACCTACTGCACCATACCCCTCGCACGCGGAATCTCACGTTCAGACACTTTAGAGAACGTAGTAAATAATGCAAAAGAAATTGCGGCGAAAGGCATACCTGAGATTGTACTCACGGGAGTAAACGTTGGGGATTACGGAAAAGGAGAGTTTGGAAACAAGCGTCATGAGAATACATTTTTAGAATTGGTTCAAGCGCTAGATGACGAGGTACCCGTGGAACGTATGCGCATCTCTTCTATCGAACCGAACCTTCTGCGCGATGAAATCATTGCTTTCACTGGCACGAGTAAAAAATTCGTTCCACATTTTCACATCCCGCTTCAAAGCGGATCGGATGAAATTCTCAAAAAAATGAAACGGCGGTACATGACCGCACTTTACACGCAAAGAGTGGCCGCTATTCGAAAAGCCCACCCTGATGCAGGTATAGGCGTTGACGTAATCGTGGGTTTTCCCGGAGAATCAGAGGCACACTTTTTAGAGACGTACAATTTTATCAATGACCTTGATATTAGCTATCTACACGTGTTTACCTACAGTGAACGAAACAACACTGCCGCTGCAGAGATGGACGGGGTTGTTCCAATACCTGAGCGAAAACGCAGAAATAAGATGCTGCGTATTTTAAGTGAAAAGAAAACACGCCTGTTCTACGAAAGTCAGTTAGACACATCGCGACCTATCCTATTTGAAGGCGAGAACCGTGGCGGTTATATGTTCGGATACACAGACAATTACGTCCGCATAAAAACATTCTGGAACCCCGAATGGGCAAACAAAATCAAAACTTTCTCATTGTCAAGCATTAACAACGATGGAATTGTTATCTTAGATGTACCTAAGAACGCCAACAATGCCACAGATTTTCATCGAATATAAACCCCTCGTGGGTGAGGATGCTTTTATAAAGCATTGGCAGAAATGCCGTGCCCTACACATGAAAGACGGTCTCGTTCTCAATTCAGAATTGTATAAAATAAGAGAAGGAATGTTCCTTGGAATGATTGATTTTAATCCAGACCATAGAGAGCAAATCCTCACACTCTACACCGACCATCACAAAGTTCAGAGTGGAATGCAAACCATCTGTAAAAGCATACATTTTAAATACGCAGCCCTTCGAAAATAGCGAATGAACCTCCCCTCCATTACCAGCGCCGTTGAAGCTATTGCAAAGGAAGCCGGCGCCTTCCTTAGACTACAGCAATCTACGTTTTCTCAAGAGCGTGTGAGTTTAAAAAGTCTCAATGCGTTAGTCAGCGATGTTGATGAAAACGCAGAGCGATTATTAGTCGAACGGCTATCAGAATTACTTCCACAAGCAGGATTTTTAACTGAAGAAGAAACCACTAAGCAGGACTTAGAAAAGGAATGGATTTGGATCATTGATCCGCTCGATGGCACCACAAACTTCGTACACGGCCTACCCATCTACAGCGTATCAATAGCTTTAAAGCACAGAGATGAGCTGGTTGTGGGCGTAGTCTATGAAATCGGAATGGATGAATGTTTCTCAGCATACTCAGGTGGCGGTGCAAGATTAAATGGCCAATCCATCCAGGTAACGGATACGGATACGCTTGAAAACAGCCTTTTAGCTACTGGATTTCCATATTACGACTTTGAACATATGGACGGTTTCCAGAATACTCTTGCCACTTTTTATAAATCTACAAGAGGATTACGTCGTATAGGTACTGCCGCAGTTGACCTTGCCTACACGGCATGCGGCAGGTTTGACGGGTATTTTGAATATGGCTTGAGTCCTTGGGACGTCGCCGCTGGCATTGTTCTGGTTAAAGAAGCCGGAGGCATTATTTCAGACTTTAGTGGGGGCCGGGAGGCTATAGCATCGAAAAGCATCGTTGCGACGAACAAAAGACTCTATACAAGCGTTTTAGATGTAGTTCGTAAAAACATGGGAAATGCGTGAAGCTAGAGTGTGGGTATTACCGGGATTAGGTGCCGATTCGAGGATTTTTAGAAATCTCGAATTCCCATGGTCTGCAACGTACTTAGAATGGATCCTTCCAGAAGAGGGCGAGTCTATATCTTCTTATTCCGATCGCCTTATGGCACCGCACGACATTCAAGAGCAGGATTTACTTTTCGGATTCAGCTTTGGGGGTATAGTTGCGCAAGATTGGGCAAGCCGTTATCGGGTGCAGCGAGTGGTTTTACTGAATTCATTGCACCACCAATCACCTGTACGACCATTATTTAAGCGCATTGCTGTAACTGGAGTACTTAATTGGGCACCAGAAGGTAGTGTCCGGAAGTTCATTTTCTTTATGGCCAGACTGAATAGTCGGCCCTCTGCCCAGTTTGAAGGAGTATTAGAAATGATGGAGCAATTTCCGTGTGACTATTATCGTTGGGTACTAAAGGCCGTATTACACTGGGAGCGACCCGCTCCTCTCTGCCCAGTAGATAGTGTAACGAGCGATTGGGATGTGGTTTTCCCTGAAGCGCAACCGTCAGACCGCAGCTGGACTTTGAGCCATGCAACGCATTTAAGTTTTTTAACGCATGCAAAGGAAATATCAATCCTTTTGAAAGAAAAGGTCGACCCGATGCTTTCGTAAGCTTATCCTGCTATTTTTGGGGTATGCAAATCATTGAGACACCATTAGCAGGGTTGCTGCTTATCGAACCGCGCGTCTTTGGGGACAGTCGTGGCTATTTCTTTGAAAGTTACAATCGTGAAGTATTTGCCGATCAAGGCATTACAGGAGAATTTGTACAAGACAATGAAAGCTTGTCCGACCGTGGAGTTGTACGAGGACTTCATTTCCAAGCGCCACCGAAAGCGCAAGGAAAATTAGTCCGTGTGCAGCGCGGTAAGGTTTGGGATGTTGCAGTTGACATCCGTAAGGGTTCTCCTACCTATGGCGAGCACTATGGAGTTGAACTTAGCGGTGAGAATAAACGCATGCTTTGGATTCCACCTGGCTTTGCACACGGCTTCGCCACACTAGAAAACGGTACAGTATTCTTGTATAAATGCACCGATACATATAGTCCAGAACACGAAGGAAGCGTTTTATGGAATGACGACTCGCTTAGTATTGACTGGAAGATTGATACACCCATTTTAAGTGCAAAGGATCAGGTAGGAAACGCCTTTACGACCTTCAATTCGCCATTTACCTATGAAAAATAAAACGATTCTTATAGGGGCATTGGGTATAGCGCTTGTCTATGTCGGGTTAAGAAGCGCCCAATCGAATGAGGCACCGCACCCCATAGAAGTTCGCCCAAGCACGGTAAAACCCTTTGTACTGCCTGAACAGTTGGATTTTGCCGGCGAATTGTTACCCTTGAACATGATGGAGGTCAAAGAAAAATTGGACCGCGAAATTCTTGTAAATACCTATTGGCAAAGTAACAATCTGTTAATGCTAAAACGCAGTTCTAAATACTTTCCCATTATAGAGCCTATTCTTTCAAGAAATAGCATACCGAATGACTTTAAATACCTCGCGCTTATTGAAAGTGGACTTCAAAATGTTGTAAGTCCTGCAGGTGCGGCAGGCTATTGGCAAATTATGAAGAGTACCGGTCGTGAAAATGGACTTGAAATCAATAACGAGATTGACGAGCGGTACCATATCGAAAAATCCACACAGGTAGCATGTGACTATTTGAATGAAGCTTATGAGCGTTTTGGGAATTGGACTTTAGCGGCAGCATCCTATAACATGGGGATGGCAGGTACAGTACGAAGGTTGTCAGAGCAAGGCGTAGAAAGTTATTATGACTTACTTTTGAATTCGGAAACGGCGCGTTATGTGTATCGTATTGCAGCGGTAAAACATATTCATGAAAATCTCGAGGAATTCGGCTATGTCTATCATCAGGATCAGGGATATTCCTTTCCAGAAATGGATACCATTTCTGTTAATACGACAGTTCCAGACTGGATCAGTTGGGCAAAAACCCAAGGAATAACCTATAACACGCTCAGAAATTACAATCCATGGATTCAAAGCCAGCAATTGTCAAATTCCACAAACAAAGCATACCATATTTGGGTTCCTTCTAAATGAGCGAAAACATAGAAGTCTTTGGCGCGAGAGCGCACAACCTGCGTAATGTAGATGTTGCTATTCCCAGAAATAAATTGGTCGTCGTCACTGGTCTAAGTGGGTCGGGAAAAAGCTCTTTGGCCTTCAATACGATTTATGCGGAAGGCCAACGCCGTTATATGGAGACTTTTAGCGCCTATGCGCGACAATTCTTAGGGAGCATGGAGCGACCGGAGGTCGATAAGATTGAAGGGCTTTCACCCGTAATTTCAATTGAGCAAAAAACTACTTCGCGTAATCCTAGATCTACGGTAGGAACAGTAACGGAATTGAGCGATTTCCTTCGCTTGTTGTTTGCCCGTGCATCGACGGCATACAGCTACAATACAGGCGAGAAGATGATTTCCTATTCTGACGCCCAGATCGTGGAATTGATCGCTGAACGGTATGTCGGTCGGAAAATCGCTGTTTTGGCACCAGTTGTACGGGCCCGGAAAGGGCATTACAGAGAATTGTTTGAGCAGATTACGCGCATGGGCTTTATTCGAGCCCGCGTTGACGGTAAAGTGGTAGAAGTGAGTAGCGGGTACCGTCTAGATCGATACAAGACGCATGATATTGAAATCGTGGTAGACCGTATTATTGTTGCGGCGACTGCAGAAGCGCGGATTGCGCAAAGCGTCGAGACTGCTATGAGTCATGGCAGCGGGACTATTGCCGTGTTGGATTTAGAGCGCGATGAACTGGCATATTTCTCAAGACACCTCATGTGTCCTACGAGCGGTATTGCTTACCAAGAACCCGAACCTAATACCTTTTCATTCAACAGTCCAAAGGGTGCCTGCCCTATGTGTGACGGACTCGGAACTACGAAGCAAGTAAATCAACGAAAGTTGTTTCCCGATCCCAAGCAAACCATCAGAAAAGGCGGAATCGCACCAGTCGGGGAATACAAGAAAAATTGGATGTTCAATCAACTCGAAATTATCGGGTTGAAACACAACTTCACTATGGATACCGCCGTTGAAGATATTCCTGAAGCGGCACTGGAGATTATTCTCAATGGGAGTAATGAAGTGATGACCATTGAGCACAAAGCTATAGGTGTTACTAAGGAGTATAAATTGAACTTTGAAGGCATCATAAACTTCATCGAGGCTCAAGGTAAAGATTCGAAAAGCAGAAGTATACAGCGCTGGGCGGACGAATACATGGAAAATATCACCTGCACCAAATGTAATGGAGCACGTTTAAAAAAGGAAAGTCTGCACTTTAAGGTAGGAGGTCAAAGTATTTCTGAAGTAAGTACCCAGAGTTTAATTCACTTCGGGCAATGGATCGACTCTTTAGAGCAAAAATTGGGCTCAAAAGATTGGCAGATCGCGGAGGAAATTGTGAAAGAATTGCGTGCGCGGAGTTCATTCCTATTGAATGTTGGGTTGGGATATTTAAACCTAAATCGCAGTGCACGAAGCCTAAGCGGTGGTGAGGCGCAAAGAATACGATTGGCTACACAGATCGGATCACAGTTAGTGAATGTATTGTATATCCTAGATGAACCCTCCATCGGCTTGCATCAACGTGATAATGCAAGACTCATCGATTCGTTGCAGCAATTACGAGACATTGGCAACAGTGTTTTAGTCGTGGAACATGACAAAGAAATGATTGAAACCGCCGATCACATTCTGGATATAGGCCCGCGCGCAGGTGTACACGGTGGCGCGATTGTTGCACAAGGGGAGTTAGCTGACATCCTTGCAAGTGACAGTATTACAGCGCAATACTTAAATGGACAAAGGGGGATCGGAATACCGGACGTACGTCGTAAACCTACGGGTTGGATTGGCCTTTATGGTGCAACAGGTAATAACCTTCAAAATGTAGATCTAAGAATACCGTTGGGCGTTTTAACCTGTGTAACAGGCGTTAGCGGTAGTGGGAAATCCACTTTGATCAACGGTACCCTCTACCCTATTCTGAACCATATGATTTTCCGTGCAGTTGGGAAGCCGCAACCGTATAGGGCTATTGAAGGATTCGAGAAAATCGATAAGATTATTGACATAGACCAGAGTCCTATTGGTCGAACACCGCGTTCGAACCCTGCCACTTATACTGGGGTGTGGTCAGAAATCCGTCAGCTTTTCGCGGGGTTACCAGAAAGTAAAGTTCGCGGGTACAAACCCGGACGTTTCTCCTTCAATGTAAAAGGCGGCCGCTGCGAAACTTGTCAAGGCGGAGGTTTGCGTGTGATTGAAATGAATTTTTTACCAGATGTGTATGTACACTGTGAAACGTGTCAAGGCAAACGGTTTAATCGCGAAACATTAGAAATTCGCTACAAAGGGAAGAGTATTTCAGATGTCCTCGACTTAAGTATTGAAGATGCACTACCGTTCTTCGAGCATGTTCCTAAAATCAATCAAAAGCTACGAACTCTGCAGGATGTAGGTTTAGGCTACATAAGACTGGGACAGCCATCTACAACATTAAGTGGTGGTGAAGCACAGCGTGTGAAATTGGCCACCGAGCTCAGTAAAAAAGATACCGGAAATACCATGTATATTCTGGATGAGCCTACTACTGGATTGCATTTCGAAGATGTTAAAGTTCTACTCGAGGTAATCCAAAGACTTGTAGATCACGGGAATACTGTGATTATTATTGAGCATAATATGGATGTTATTAAGCAAGCAGATCATATTGTCGATTTGGGTCCAGAGGGCGGCTCAGGAGGCGGTAGAATCGTTGCAGAGGGAACTCCAGAACAAGTCATAAAGATTAGCGAAAGTATTACGGGCAAATTTTTAGCTGACGAACTAAAGTAATCCATCAGCACTTTTGCGTATCTTATAGGTAAGAAACTAGTACACCTATGAAGATTCATTCAAGAAAAACCTGGACCGAAATAAAATCTGAGGACAGTTGGGCATTATTCAAAATAATGTCCGAATTCGTACATGGCTACGAAAGTCTCAGTCGAATAGGTCCTTGTATAAGCATTTTTGGCTCAGCTCGGAACACCACTGAACAGCGCTATTTAGATGCGGCTACAGAAATTGCACGCCAGCTTACAAGCAAAGGCTTTGGAATTATCACTGGTGGTGGCCCCGGGATTATGGAAGCGGCAAATAAAGGCGCACAATTAGGTAAAGGTCCTAGCGTTGGACTAAACATTGATTTGCCCTTTGAACAAAACAGCAACCCATTTATCGATCATGATAAAAGTTTAGACTTCGACTATTTCTTCGCTAGAAAGGTCATGTTTGTAAAGTACAGCCAGGCCTTTGTGGTTATGCCTGGGGGATTTGGAACGCTTGATGAACTCTTCGAAGCAATTACGTTAGTTCAAACGAAAAAAATCGATCAATTTCCTATTATTCTTTTTGGTAGCGATTTTTGGGAGGGATTGAAACAGTGGATCGAAAATACGCTCAAAGCGACAGGTAAAATCAGTCCCGATGACACAGACCTTATCCAGATCGCAAACAGTGAGGACGAAGTAGTCGAAATCATTGAAGATTTCTACAAGACCAAAGGGTTTACCACGAATTTCTAACGCTGTCGATTTTAAGGCAAAAGCATTACAGGAAATATCTTCGATTGTGCTCCCCATTGCACGCGAAGGAAATAAGTACCGTGTGCATAATTGTTTTTTAACGTAATCCAATCTTTGGATAGCCGTCCTTCTTCTAGTCTTCTACCGTTGGCGTCAATAAGTTGGTAGATGCCGTTTTCAACTCCAGTTAACTGAAATGTTCCGTTGTTGGGATTTGGCTGCAGTACTATTGCTGAATGTGCAACATCTTGCATGCCGACATTATTCACATTAAGCAAGGCTACTTTTAGCGTGTCAAAAAGACCTGCTTGCCACTGGTAGGGGGATTTATGAGGAACGAATCCCGCAAGTTTTATACTTATGGAGTCCAATACGGCCAGATGTGTGCCGGCATTAGCCAATCCGTCAATACTGCTTTGCAACGTATCGCTGGCAATATCAAACACTATATCAGAATTACTCAACGGCGCTCGTGTAATGCTATCATAGACTACCACATGAACGCGAGATGCCTCCACATAAGTAGGTTCAAGCACAAACAATCCCTCTTCGATATCTGAACAAATAATTGCATCCGATTCAAAATACGGAAAGGCTCCCCAATTTCCGTAGAAACCATTGCCCGAGAAGCTAGGCGAAGTATCGTAGTAACCGACTTCCACAAGTAATTCTGGGTATTTCGCATCCACGATTTGAACGCCTGCCGTGTAGTACGAAGTAACTACCCATTGGCCATAAACATGGGCGTTGTGTGGTATCACGCTTACTCCTAAAGAGGTCTGAATTCGGTCTAATTCAGTGATGTTCGCTAAATCGCTTACATCATAGGCGGTTAAAAATGCATCACCTATTTCATCCGTGGTAAACAAAACAGAATTATCATCGCTAATCCAAGTGTTATGGGTGAAGGCGTTAGGAGTGCCATGTGTGGCTAGGGCCACTGTACTGTCTTTTACAGAAGCATCGACTATTATAAATTTCCCTTCATAAACCGCTGATCCCCAAATGGTATCACCCCGAACCATACCGTCATGAAAGTAGTAATCGTCATACATACCTACGTAGGTAGGATTCCATGGATCCGTTGCCACATCGAAAATAAGCGCTCCACCATTGCCGACATTTGCACCGAATAAATAGGCGTACCCGTTTTCGTCAATGTATAAATTATGAGCCGTCTTTAAGGTATCCATACTGCCTGAAGGTGTCTGAATAACAGGGTTCATCGTCTTGAAGGTAGCGCTCCCGTTATCAATACTATCTAAATCTATGATAAGTAAGCCGTGATCTGGGACTGTATTCCAAGCGAAGGTATTATCATGCGTCACGTAGGCGTAATGATCCCAGGTTTTAAGATCGCGCCATGTGCTGTAAGGGCCCTGAATAAATTGCTTTTTTGTGGGACTTGCTGGATTTGTAACTTCTACTATACTGACACCTGCGGTGGTACCACCCAGCGCAAATTCTCGCCCTGCAGCAGAAGTATATCCCCAGATATCGTTCATATCATTAAGATAAGTCGTCTGACTCTTTAAAGCGATATTAAGGCTGGTCTGTGCAGCTAATCCAAATGATAGAAAAAGAAGTAAGGTCAGGTGCGTGGGGCGCATATTAAAAATCTAAGGTTATTTGAGGAGCTTCATCGTCCGCACCATAAGAACCCTTTTCACCCTCTTTTGGTTCAGGAGGAGCCTCCTGCATGGTTTCAGCGGTGTCCGTGGGTTCGGGTTCGTTTAGACCAGTAATACCTTCTATTGCGCTATCCAGGACCTGCACTTGCGCCTCTGTAGCACTCTCCTGAATCGGCTCTACCGAACGTTCTTGTAAGGATTCTAGTGGTTCAATTTTATTTAGGGTTTCCGTTGTGAGTTGGTTCCCTTTAGCTTTGACACCTTTCACTGCAATGAATTCGGCCAAATCTACTTCTTCTGGCTCACGAGTCTCGCCTTTACTTTTGCGATAGACCATTTGAATTCTTGGCAAAGCATCATTCGAGAGGAAGTTCAATTCACTCTTAGAATGCGCAGTAATGATATTTTCTTCTTTATCTCCGCCTTCCCAGAGGAATCGCTTAACGAAATAACGCAATTTTTCACCGTCAAAGTACACAGCACTTAAAGGCTTCTCCTCCTCCAGTTTCTCCAGATAAATCATGTCTGAATCAAAGTGCAAGCTCAATTCGGGAATAACTACCCGAAGCGTTCCATTTTTAGTGGCAATCAAAAGACGGTCTTCACCTTTGAAACTTCCAACCAATCGACCGCGTTGGTCACTATTTAATCTTTGTACTGTAGGGTCAAACCAGATTTTTCTTGCCTCTAATGTACTCTCACCTTTTTCCTTAAGCTCAATACGCTTAACCGGGAATTTAGTAACGATATTCCCTTTTGATCCTCGACCCTTCACTGCTATGTCGGCGAAATTAAGATCTATCTTAAGTTTCTTAAGTTTTGCCAATTGACGCAACAGCACTAATACTTTCTCTGCTTCGCCGTTTGGATTGGATGTGAAATAAGTAATACGAGATCCTTTGCTCCCTGTAGTCACATCGTACTCTCTATCTCGAGTAATACTTTGTACTGCAAAACGCTTAACATAGCTCACTTTTGAAAGCCCGTCAAGGTAAATGGCATTGTACACTGTGCGGTCGTCGCCTTTTTTCCAAACAGCCACATGGATTATGTCTTTTCCAAAGAACGCTTTGTCTTTCACTTTACTAACACTGTATTTACCGTCCGATCGGAAAACAATAACATCATCAATGTCAGAACAGTCGCAAACATATTCGTCACGCTTCATACCGTATCCGACGAATCCTTCTTCACGATTCACGTAAAGTTTTTGATTACGGATGACGACTTTGGAGGCTTCAACACTATCAAACGTAGCAATCTCAGTCTTACGCCCACGACCTTTGCCAAATTTCTCTTTTAACTCTTTGAAATAGTTGATCGCATAATCTATCAAATGTGCTAAGTCGTGCTGAACCCCAGCTATTTTACCCTCTAAATCGAGAATTTTATCGTTGGCCTTATCGCTGTCAAATTTTGATATGCGCTTGATTTTAATTTCTGTCAAGCGCACAATATCCTCCTCCGTAACTTCACGCATGAGGTGGCCGATATGGGGCTCTAAACCTTTGGCAATAAAGGCAATTACTTGCTCCCAAGTTTCCGCTTCTTCTATGTCGCGGTAAATTTTCTTTTCTATAAAAATGCGCTCTAAAGAAGCAAAATGCCATTGCTCACGTAGTTCTGATAAACGAATTTCGAGCTCAGCTTTCAAAACACCTTTTGTCGCTTCAGTGCTACGTTTTAAAACATCCTTAACTCCTATAAATAGTGGTGTATCTTGATGAATGGAACACGCCAATGGTGCAATGCTTACCTCACAATTAGTAAATGCATACAGTGCATCAATCGTTTTATCTGGACTAATCCCTCCAGGCAGATGAATAAGGATTTCCACATGCTCTGCAGTGTTATCCTCGATTTTTTTGATCTTAATTTTACCCTTATCGTTCGCCTTTAAAACACTGTCGATGAGACTCTGCGTATTCGTGGTGAAAGGAATTTCAGTAATAACCAATGTATTCTTATCCAATTGCGAAATTTTCGCACGAACGCGAACTCGGGATCCGCGCTCACCATTGTTGTAATTTGAAAAATCGGCTGTTCCGCCAGTTGGGAAGTCTGGATATAATTTGAACGGCTTGCCTTCCAATTCTTTAATGGAGGCATCAATCAATTCAAGGAAATTATGCGGTAAAATCTTCGTGCTCAAACCAACCGCAATACCCTCAACGCCCATTGCTAATAGCATGGGGAATTTCATGGGCAAGTGCAGTGGTTCGTTCGCACGACCGTCGTAACTAAGCTGCCACTCCGTGACTTTAGGACTGTAGGCAACGTGTAAGGCAAATTTTGTCAAACGGGCTTCGATGTAACGTGGTGCCGCAGCTCCATCACCAGTGAGAATATTCCCCCAGTTTCCTTGACAATCAATGAGCAAGTCTTTTTGACCCATCTGGACAAGGGCATCACCGATAGAGGCATCACCGTGTGGATGAAAACGCATGGTCTGCCCGATAATGTTAGCTACTTTGTGAAAGCGCCCATCATCCATTTCTTTCATGGCGTGCAGCAAACGACGTTGTACAGGCTTTAAACCATCGTTTAAGGCAGGCACGGCACGCTCAAGGATTACATAAGATGCGTAATCCAAGAAATAATCTTGATACATACCGGAAACACGGGTAATACGGTTTCCCTCCTCCTCAATAATCTCTGAACCGGACAATTCTGGGTTCAATTCTTCGTCAATGGGTTGATTTTCTTCGCTCATTAGTTAAAGAGTTCCTCTTCCAAATTTTTCTCTACGCGCAAGTTTTCTATGATGAATTCCTGACGTTTCGGTGTGTTTTTCCCCATGTAAAACTCCAATAAGTCCCCGGAAGTGTAGTCTTTGCCTATCATCACCGGTTCTAATCGAATATCTTTTCCAATAAAATGCTTGAATTCATCCGGCGAGATTTCACCCAATCCCTTAAATCGAGTGATTTCTGGTCGCGGACCTAATTTATCTATTGCCGTGTTCTTCTCCTCTGTAGTGTAGCAGTATCTGGTTTCTTTCTTGTTTCGAACCCTGAACAGTGGCGTTTGTAAAATATACAAGTGTCCCTCTCGAACCAATTCCGGGAAGAACTGCAAGAAGAATGTGATTAATAACAAACGAATGTGCATCCCATCGACATCGGCATCTGTAGCAATCACTACATTGTTGTAACGCAACTCATCCAATCCGTCTTCGATGTTTAAAGCGGCCTGAAGTAAATTAAACTCCTCATTCTCATACACCACTTTCTTACTCAATCCGTAAGAGTTTAATGGCTTTCCTTTTAATGAAAATACCGCTTGTGTATTTACGTCACGACTTTTAGTAATGGAACCCGACGCACTGTCGCCCTCCGTTATGAAAAGGGTTGTTTCGAGACGTCTGTCGCCTTTTGCACTTGCTTTTTTATCACTTAGATGCGCACGGCAATCGCGAAGTTTTTTGTTGTGAAGGTTGGCTTTTTTCGCACGTTCACGGGCCAGTTTTCGAATGCCTTGTAAGTCTTTTCTTTCCCGCTCCGCACGTTGAATTTTTTTAAGAAGAATCTCAGCAACCGCAGCATTTCTGTGCAGGAAGTTATCGAGATGTTCTTTCAAGAAATTGCCAACGAACGTTCGAACGTGAACTTCACCCGGCGCCATTTCTAACGAACCTAATTTCGTTTTCGTTTGAGATTCAAAAACCGGCTCAACTACTTTTAGAGATACCGCTCCGATCACACATGCACGGATGTCAGCAGCATCAAAGTTTTTGCCGTAAAAATCTCGCATTACAGTGACCAGTCCCTCTCTAAACGCATTTTGATGTGTTCCTCCTTGGGTAGTGTGTTGACCATTGACGAAACTGTAATACTGTTCTCCCTGCATACGCTCTGCATGGGTAATAGCAACTTCTATATCGTCCGCCTTAAGATGTATGATGTCATGCAGTACATTCCCATCGAGATTATCTTGAAGAAGATCCTTTAAACCGTTCTCTGAGTAAAACTTTTCACCATTTAAGTACAGCGTAAGTCCAGGATTGAGGTAGGCGTAATTCCACAACATCTTCTCCACATACTCCAACATGTATTTATAGTTGACGAAGATATCGGGATCCGGTCGGAAGGTGATTTTTGTTCCTTTACGCTGTGAAGACTCTTCAATAGCATCGTCTTCCACTAACTTTCCGTAGGAAAATTTTGCGCGTTTGGTTTTACCGTCTCTGTACGCTTGAACTATAAATTCTGTGGATAGCGCATTCACGGCTTTGGCACCAACCCCGTTCAGACCCACAGATTTTTTAAAAGCCTTACTGTCGTATTTCGCTCCTGTGTTGATCTTAGAAACCACATCGACCACTTTACCTAAAGGGATGCCCCGTCCGAAATCTCTGACTATCACTTGACCGTCAGCAATTTTAACCTCCACGGTCTTACCAGCACCCATTACGTATTCGTCAATGGAGTTATCTAGGATTTCTTTGAGAAGAATGTAGATGCCATCATCGGGACTTTTACCATCGCCCAACTTACCGATGTACATACCAGGACGCAACCTGATGTGCTCATCCCACTCCAGCGATCGTATATTGTCTTCAGTATATTGTGCTTCTTGTGCCATAAATAAATTGGAATACAGGATTCCTAATTTAAGAATGCACGCGACTTTACAGCGTGTTTATTAGATGAAAGTATACACAGGTTTTACACATTGAAACGGAAGTGCATAACATCACCATCCTGAACGATATATTCTTTTCCTTCAACGCGCATTTTACCCGCTTCCTTCACTGCATTTTCGCTACCTAAAACATCATAATCACTGAAGGAGATTACCTCAGCACGAATGAAGCCTTTCTCAAAATCTGTATGGATTACACCAGCCGCCTGTGGTGCCGTGAAATTCTTCTTAATGGTCCATGCCCGAACTTCCTTCACGCCTGCTGTAAAGTACGTCTGGAGATTCAACAGCTCGTATGCTGCGCGAATCACACGATTTACCCCTGCATCTTCAAGACCCAATTCCTCTAGGAAAAGTTGTTTCTCCTCATAGGTTTCTAATTCAGCAATATCCGATTCTGTACTTACCGCAATATGTATGCAACCCGCACCTTCCGCAGCCGCCATTTCAACAACACGATCAACATATGCGTTTCCAGATTTAGCAGCGCTTTCATCGACATTACACAAGTATAAAACTGGCTTATCAGTGAGTAACTGCATTTCTTTGATCAATTCTTGTTCGCGCTCGGAACTTTCAAAACCGCGGACATTTCTACCTTCTAATACAAATGCGATCAGTCGTTCTAAGGTGGTAACATTCAGTTTTGCCTCTTTTTCGCCGCTTTTGGCCATTTTTTTGGCTTTATCTAGGCGTTTTTCGATGGTATCGAGATCTTTTAGTTGTAATTCAGTATCGATAGTTTCCTTATCGCGGATAGGATCTACACTTCCATCGACATGTGTAACATTCTCATTTTCAAAGCAACGTAGAACGTGTATGATGGCGTTGGTTTCACGGATGTTCCCTAAGAATTGGTTCCCTAAACCTTCTCCTTTCGAGGCGCCACGTACCAACCCTGCGATGTCTACGATTTCTACATTCGCCGGTTGAACACGCTCAGGATTGACCAATTCAGACAAACGTTCTAAACGGTGATCCGGTACTGTTACCTGACCAACGTTTGGCTCAATGGTACAGAACGGATAATTAGCCGCCTGCGCTTTCGCGCTCGATAGGCAGTTGAATAACGTACTCTTTCCAACATTCGGCAAGCCGACGATTCCACACTTCATACTAATTGCTTTAGGGCGGCAAAGATAAACGGATTCTTTGTTAGCAACGTGTGTATATGTGAATTGGATTTAAAAGGGAATTGGGCCTTCTTTTGGCGTAATTTTACTGCATATTGAATATAAGATTTCACCCATGTCACAACAAGACCTACAAGCCGTCGTATCCCAAGTCCGCAGAGATATCGTACGAATGGTACACGCTGTAAATTCAGGACACCCAGGCGGTTCCTTAGGATGTGTAGAGTTTTTAACTACACTCTATTTTGACCACATGAAACACAACCCTCAGGCGTTCACAATGGACGGCAAGGGTGAAGACTTATTCTTTTTATCGAACGGCCATATTTCCCCAGTAATATATTCCATTCTTGCGCGAGCCGGATACTTCGACGTAAGCGAAATGGCAACGTTCAGAAAATTGAATACCCGTTTACAAGGACACCCCACTACCCACGAAGGGTTGGAAGGTATTCGTATTGCTTCCGGTTCTTTAGGTCAAGGGATGAGTGTGGCTATTGGAGCTGCTGAAGCGAAAAAACTAAATGGCGACGACCGAATGGTCTATACGTTGCATGGTGATGGTGAATTGCAAGAAGGTCAAATCTGGGAGGCAGCTATGTATGCTTCTGCTAAGAAGATTGACAACCTTATTTCGACCGTCGATGTAAATGCAAAGCAAATCGATGGTTCAACAGATGAGGTATTGGCCATGGGTTCCATCCAAGCAAAATTCGAAGCTTTCGGCTGGCATGTGATTTCAGTAGCTCAAGGAAATGATCTTAGCGCAGTAAAATCTGCACTCAATGAAGCTAAGGCCGCGGCAGGAAAAGGTAAACCTGTTTGTATTCTTCTTCATACGGAAATGGGTAACGGCGTTGATTTTATGATGGGTACACACAAATGGCATGGTGTTGCGCCAAACGACGAACAACTGTCTGACGCTCTCCGCCAAAACCCTGAGACTCTTGGTGATTACTAGAAAATCTTGAAACGTTTATCCGCCATACTATTGTTCTTTTTCTGCCTAGCGCTTCAGGCGCAGACGCAGAATGAAGAAGAGCGTCCTCCATTAACGAGAATATTATTTGTTTTCGATGGAAGTCAAAGCATGTATGGACGTTGGGAAAGTGGTGCTAAAATTGATGTTGCGCAGCGCTTAATGGGGCAAATGTTGGACAGCTTGCAGGGTATCCAAGAAGAAGGTAATTTCCAATTGGCTCTGCGCGTATATGGTCATCAAAAACCCGTACCTCCACAAGATTGCTCCGATACTAGATTAGAAGTCCCATTTAGCAATGGTAACATCTACAAAATAAAGCGCGTTCTCAAAGCAATCAAACCGAAAGGCACTACACCCATCGCTGGGTCACTTTTAAAGGCATCTGACGACTTCCCCCCTTGTGATGATTGTCGCAATATTGTTATCTTAATTACGGATGGTGTTGAAGCATGTGATGGAGATCCATGTATTGTAAGTAAGCGTCTTCAGGAAAAGGGAATCATTCTAAAACCGTTTGTCATTGGAATAGGACTTGATGAAGATTTCAAAAACAGTTTCGAGTGTGTTGGAACTTACTTTGATGCAGCGGACGAAAATACGTTCAAAAATGTTTTGGGTGTCGTTATTTCGCAGGCCTTGGACAATACAACTGCACAAATTAACCTCTTGGACAATAACGGTAAACCGACAGAAACGAACGTTCCAGTTCTACTTTACGACCATACTTCGCAAAAAATCAGAAAGAGCTTTGTGCATACCTTGAACTATAAGGGCCAGCCGGATACCATGGTATTAGATCCACTAGTGGTCTATGATATGGTTGTCCATACCGTACCGCCTGTTCGAGTCGACAGCATTATTATTTACCCAGGGACTCATACACACATTGGTGCTTCTACCCCACAAGGTCAGTTGGAACTTCGTTCAAATTCGCGCCAAAGCACGAAAATCGCTTGTATTATAAAGCCACATGGTAAAAATGAAATCTTACATGTGCAAGATTTCGGCACAACCCAACGGTACTTAAGTGGTACGTATGATTTAGAAATTTTAACGCTGCCTCGGATTTTTCAAAGCGGTGTAGTAGTGAACCCGAGTACCACGACAACCATAGCCGTACCTCCTCCAGGCATGGTGACTCTACAAGCAGGAACAAGCGGATACGGATCCATTTTTGTTCAAAGAGAGAATGGCTACGAATGGGTGACTGATCTTAGCGAAAGCGGCGAACGTCAAGTGTTCCAGCTGCAACCTGGCCAATATATGGTTGTGTTTAGAAGCAAATTTGCGCAGGAGACCGGATACAGTAAAAACAAAGAATTTAGAGTGAGCCCTGGCTCATCAACCATTGTGAAAATCAACTAAAATGAAGAAGTACACAGATTCAGGAAGTAAGGATACCCGTTCAGGTTTTGGAGCCGGTTTGGAAGAATTGGGTAAAACGGATGAAAACGTTGTAGCACTGTGTGCTGACCTTACTGGTTCCCTTAAAATGAATGCTTTCGCTGATCAGAATCCTGACCGATTCTTTCAAGTTGGTATCGCTGAAGCAAACATGATGGGAATTGCGGCAGGTCTAACCATTGGTGGTAAAATTCCTTTTACTGGGACTTTCGCGAACTTCTCTACGGGTCGCGTGTACGATCAGATCCGTCAGAGTATTGCGTACAGCGGAAAGAACGTTAAAATCTGTGCTTCTCACGCAGGCCTTACCCTTGGAGAGGACGGAGCAACGCACCAGATCCTTGAAGACATTGGTCTAATGAAGATGTTGCCACACATGGTGGTGATCAACCCTTGCGATTACAATCAAACCAAAGCTGCAACCATCGCCATCGCAGAGTACGACGGTCCTGTATACTTACGTTTCGGCCGTCCAAAAGTGGCGAACTTCACTCCTGCAGATACAAAATTTGAGATCGGTAAAGGTGATGTGTTGACTGACGGAACAGATGTAACTATCATTGCCACTGGCCACCTGGTATGGGAGGCGTTACAAGCGGCTGAAGCGCTAGAGGCAACAGGCGTAAGTGCTGAAGTGATTAACATGGCAACGATCAAACCGTTGGACGAGAAAGCCATTCTAGCCTCTGTTGCAAAAACAGGATGTGTCGTCACTGCTGAAGAGCACAACCGCTTTGGTGGTTTAGGCGAGAGTGTTGCTCAAACGCTGGTAACCAACCACCCAGTGCCGCAAGAATTCGTAGCCGTAAACGACAGCTTCGGCGAGAGTGGTACTCCGGCGCAGCTCATGGAAAAATACGGTTTGAATGCTGATGCCATAGTGGCTGCAGCACAAAAGGTGATCGCTAGAAAATAATCGTTCACTTAAACCTTTAGTATCTTCCATTCATCTAAAGAACAATGGAGGAAACAAAGAATATCAAGAGCCTCCTATTGCAAGAGCAGTGGGAGGCTTCTTTTTTTGAGATCGTTGAGCAGTACAGCGAACGTCTCCTCTATTGTGCCGTGGGCATTCTTAAGAGCGAATCCTTGGCGCAAGATGCCCTGCAAGAAGGGATGATCAACATTTGGAAAAACCTCCATAAGTTTAAGGGCAACAGCCATCCATTTACCTGGTGCTATACCATTGTCCGCAATGCTGCTTTGAATGAGCTCAAAAAGGAAAAGCGTCATATCAGTGCCGATTTAGAAAGCGCCTATGCCGCACAGAGCAACGCCGAGCTAAAATGGGACAGTGAACAAATCAATGCTAAGGTGCAAGAAGTCCTCACGAGCCTACCGGAAAAACAGCAGTTGGTTTTTGAATTGCGGTATTACCAAGATTTGAGTTTTAAGGATATTGCTGAACTCACAGGTACCTCCATCGGTGCACTCAAAGCAAACTACCACCATGCGAAAAACAAGATGGAAGAAAAATTAATCGGCCTTTTAAACCTTCCGTAATTATAACAACTCTAACTACTAAATGGACAGAAAAGGAACATATACAGCAAGTGATGCTCAATTAAACGAGCTTAAAGTAAAGCTTCACCGCATTCCGGAGCAGCATCTCGTGGACCGGACCTCGAGCCCTGTTGTTGCAATGAAGTCGCGCTACTTGATGTTCGTTCGCTGGTCCATGACCGCCGCAGCCGCTATTGCCTTAGCCGTACTCTTTTGGCCGAATGCTTCAAAAAATGAAAGTGAAGTAACTGAAGAATTGTTGGCAGAGATGTATAGCCTAGGCTATGTTCAGGTTGAGGATATGTACTCCTTTGTGGAGCCCGATTCGCTCGACTTCGCTGAAGTAGAGCTTGATGCAGATGTGTATTACGACTACTACCATTCAAATTACGAATACTTAGAATTATGAAAAAGACATTGATTTTTGGCCTCTTGCTCTCAGCAGCAGCGGTCGTGGCACAGCCGAAGATGGGCGATCGTGCCGATCTTGAACAAAAGAAAGAAAAGATCGAGGCCATTAAGGTGGCCTACCTCACCGAGGAATTGGAACTGACCGTAGCCGAAAGTCAAGCCTTCTGGCCGGTGTACAACGAGCGTCAGAACAAGGAACATGAACTCCGTGAAAAACAGCGCACGGGCTTCAAGAAATTAATTGGCGACGAGCCGTCAGAAAAAGAGGTGGAAAAAATGCTGTACTCTTTTGCAGACACACAAATCGCAATAGAAGAATTACGCAAATCTTACCTCGATGATTTCATCGATGTGATCGGCGCCAAAAAGACTGCGAAACTGATGCGTGCTGAAAAGGAATTTGGCCGAAGAATGATGGAACGCATGAAAGGCAAAGACCGCCCACGAGATAAAGGCAGACGTCCTGCACCGGAAGGCGGACGCCCAATGCGCTAAGCAAACAAAAACCACCCCACGGGGTGGTTTTTGTTTATTTACGAAAGGATAAACTGTGCATATAAACATGTACGGTAAATTCCGTACACTCCTTGCGCGATTGCCAGAAATCCCGTTGCCTCGCCAGACCTCCTAAACGACACATTTTCGCTATATTGTTTGTCAACAAAAATATGTATGGTGCATCTGACTGTTAATCAGAGGGTCCTGGTTCGAGCCCAGAGGAGGAGAACTGAAAATGAAGCACTTACATCAACCGATGTAGGTGCTTTTTTCAATTCTAGCACACAATCTAGCACACAAATTCCGTCCAAAACGTCCGCAACTCTATGAACAATGGTAAGATGCTAACGAATTTTTCATTAATTGTTACACCGCCCCCTCCATCCTCTGTTTGATTTACATCTCTAGAGTAGACTAACGAACTTATCGGATGGTCAATTGTGTGTGCGAATTCTTCAATAGGGTGGTTCCTGTGTCCCGAAGCGCAAACGGCAGTTCAACTGATACCAGCTTGAACTGCCGTTTGCGCTCCTTCCCGTTCCGGGAAATTAAGTTAATAACAGGAGTCTAATTATTGATGTGAATTTCTAATTGTTCCTGCCATCCAATCATCGAGTATTGAATAATTTATATTGATATGAATTGCCTCTATATAGGAATGATAAATTAGTTTGATTCAAATCACAATTATTCAAAAATAAAAGCTCCGTATAAGTTCCCCAACAATCACATTGATTAGGGTAGATCATTTTAAATTCTGAATAATCCAGCTACGATCAAACTTAATTACAAATTGATAATTCATTGATGGCGCTAACGCACATTGTTTGGTTTTCTCAATCCATGACTCTGTTATTTGTAAGCCTTTCTCTGGTGTTTTTATTAATTGAAACTTGACACTGTCAACGAATACATCTCTATTAATGGCATCTGATATTGATAAGCGACGGTCGACTAAGCCCTTTTTCCTCTACACTTGTGCAACCAACTACCATCACCAAAAAAGCAAATATAATTCTTCTCATTGCGCCAAATTCTCTTCATGATGGTTGTATTACTATTGGAATTGGGTTGTCCTTCAATAAAAAATCAAAATTATTCATGCTGATTTCTAAGAATTTGCCGTCTGGCGTTACAGGGCTTGGTTTCTCATGGGGATTTCCCGTATTGATACCTAACACTTTCTAAGGCATCCTCAACTGCATCCCCACAATTGGCAAATAAAACATGACATTCAGAACGTGCAGGTTCTGTGAATGCCTTTGTTGCTGTCTCGTCTGTTTCAACATCAGTATTAAATTGCAATGCCTCGTCATAGCCGTCTGATGAGCCAAGACTTTCGAGTACCTCATTCAGTCCTTGTCCTTTTTCAAACTCAAGCCTGGCAACTACAGATTTACCACCTGTCAAAATAGTTCCAAATTGATTGCCTGTGGAAGGATCCTCAATCGCTCTCCCATCCTTAGACAAGTACACCCAACCGTCGTTGTCATTTCCTATTAATATGCCCATATGACCAAATCCATGCGCCCCATCGTGATTTATTAATACAACGATAATCCTCCCTGATCCGGATCAATGAGTGCTATGGGATTATTCCCTGTAAACTGATAGGCCTCCAGGGTCTGGTGTGCCAGTGGATCCACACTCATCCATACGCTTAACTTGGGATGGTGGTACCTAGCTCCGTAGTAGTGCATCCCCGTCTCTGAATCCAATTCCTTAGAATTGAACCGATACGGCGAACTCCAGCTGTTGGTGCTGCTGCTACTCCAATGGTGGAGGCTCTCCCCCCAGGCATTGTATAAGAACAGCTCATAGGCCTCTCCCGACTTATCGGTCACCATATCCACATTGCTCACATAATCCGGATGGTACCAATACATGATCCGCGTGCCTATATACAACGGGAGCTCCGACTCTATCCCTTCCCCTGAATTCACCCCAGCGCTCAAGTCCGGGTAAAAACTCTCAATCGGTGCCAAAGCCTCACTTAGATCCTCAACCCCGATCTCACCGCTTAGGCCCAACAGCACCCTTTCAAGGTCCTGCTCATAGCCCAAGCTCTGGAAAGGAACCTGGTCCGTCTCTAACCCTTGCGTGGCTTCTCCCGCCGTCGCCTTAATGCAGGCAATCATCGCCATGGGAAACAATCATCGAATCCTTAATTGATATAATTAAATACACATCTCCAAGGCCATCAACATAAGATCGCGAAATATATGGTTCACCATTATTTCCAGCCGCCTTCCATGGTAAATCCCGAAATAGGGAATCCCCATTTTCATATATATAATACGTTAATGCCCATCCTTGATGTGCTGCAAAATTTACTCTACAAATCCCATCACTATCAATTTGGTGGATCCGTTGATTGTTAATGATCTTTTCTTCTGCTCCAAATGGATTGTTGTGGTCAATCATGACTTTCCCAATAAATTCATTAGGAATGATATAGACATTATCTACTGAATTCGAATTACAGGATATTAGTATAAATACAAAACAGCATTGGAGAAGACGGGATTCGAACCCACGACCTCTTGACTGCCAGTCAGGTGTACTTATTTGACTCATCGAAGATTTGGTTTTTCTAAAGGTAAGTAAAATAGGGCGTTGAATAGGTTTGCCGATATTCCGGCAATCGCGCAAGGAGTGTACGGTATATACCGTACATCAAATAAAGAATGAATGACCGTTTTAGCGGTAATAAGTTCACCAATGCTTTTGGGAAAACCTGTACTTTTGATGGTCTATGGCCGATATCAAATCTTTGTTTTTAGATCATGTTGCTCAAGTGGTTGGCTCTCCCAGCGCTCTAGTTATAGAAAGGGCTGAGGGTAATTATTTGTACGACCCTGAAGGTAAGGGGTATCTCGATTTTATCTCAGGGATCTCTGTAGCCAATCTTGGGCACGGTCACCCCAAAGTGGTGTCGTCTGTTCTCGAGCAGTTGAAAAAACACATGCACGTGATGGTCTATGGTGAATTTGCCATTGGGCCGCAGGCAAAATTGGCCCAAAAAACTTTGGAGAAGCTCCATCCATGTATGGACCGTGTTTACTTCGTGAATAGCGGTACTGAAGCCATTGAAGCTTCCATGAAGATTGCGAAGAAATATACCGGTCGAAGCCAGTTCATCAGTTTTAAAAACAGCTACCACGGTTCTACACACGGCTCGTTGAGCATCCAAGGATCTGATAAATATAAAGGCGGTTATTACCCGTTACTGCCAGATACCTTGCAGGCAAATTTTAATGACTTCGCCGTACTCGAGCAGATCACTTCAAAGACTGCAGGCGTTGTGATTGAATGTATTCAGGCAGGTAGCGGATATATACCAGCGGATCCCGCATGGATTAAAGCTGTGCGTGCGCGTTGTAGAGAAGTCGGTGCCTTGATGATTCTGGATGAAATTCAAACCGGTATGGGAAGAACAGGATCCTGGTTTGCGCATTTGGACTATGGCTTCTGTCCAGATATCATGTGTTTAGCGAAAGCCTACGGCGGCGGTTTACCTCTTGGCGCCTTTGTAGCTCCTGAACACATTATGAAGGTCATCCAAGCAGATCCAATCCTCGGACACATTACCACCTTTGGCGGTAACCCTGTGAGCTGTGCAGCTTCTTTGGGCGTTTTTGAAGCGCTGGAATCTTCCCCAGAGCTCATGGCTGAAATCCCAGCCAAGGAGCAGCACATTCGAGATGTACTCGTTCATCCTAGTATAGAGAAGATCAGTGGTAAGGGACTCATGTACTGTTTGTGGCTCAAGCCTGAAATAGACGGTTTTGAAGTTATTGCTCGCCTCGAAGATGAAGGGTTGATTACCAATAGTTTCTTGTTCGCAGAAAACGCCGTACGAATCACGCCACCATTGACCATTACTAATGAAGAGCTTGAGAAAGGATTGAAGCTTATTCTTCGTGTTATAGAAGAATTGACTGCCTAAATCAAATTTCGCCGGGGCTGGCCCCACAACCATTTATTCCTTTAAAAATTTCATCGTTCGACCGTCTCCTAACCGAAGGAGGTACAAACCTGAAGCATACCCGGAAAGGTCGATAACCTCTTGAGATTCCTTTAGGGTACCTGCAGCCGTACGTTGGCCAGTGATACCAACGATGTCGTAAGGTAGCGGGCCATCAAAGTTATCGAGTGAAATAAAGAGTGCTGTAGTTGCGGGAATGGGGCGAAGAGAAATTCCATAATCGTATTCCGGAACATCCATGTAGAAATAATAACAAGCGGAAGTGTCTGAACAGAACCCTGGCTTCACAATAATGGCGGCATAAAACCCGGTATCTGGGGCCTGTAGAAATTCATTACCTGGATTGATGGTGTCGGCTCCAACTGTGGTATCGATAAATGCTCCCGTAGTACAATTGAACCAATAGTAAGTAGCTGCTGTATCTAAGCCAACATAAAAACTAGCATCTATATAGGGAGCAACCCAGATAGACCCCGTATCAACATTAGGCAAGTACTCCACCCTACCGGAGATGATAGAATCACAACCCAGCGCAGTCACACCATTGTATACAACCGCACCGGTATCCGTGCGCCAAGCATTTAAATAGAAAACGCTATCTCCAGGGCAAAGGCCTGTAGCAGTAATCGTATTACTCACTGTAGCATTCACAAAAACCTCTCGCACTACCACAGAATCACATCCTGCAGGAGTCGACAAAGAATCATACAGAGTTGTTGCGGTAGTTACCCAAGTTCCGAAGACCTGAGCGCTGTCCCCCTGACATATACTTATAGACGGTAAGGTATTGACCACAGGTGCAGTATACTGCACGCTCTGTTCTACAATCGAATCACAACCTATGGTCGTTGCAAGTGTATCCGAATAAGTACCTGACTGGCTCACCCATTGACCAAATATCTGAACAGAATCTCCAAAACAAATACTTAGAGGTGTTAAGGTCGTTGTTGGGATATTGCATTGATTGATCAGATTAATACTTCCTATACCTCTATTTGCATTGCCATGATTTCCGAAGCTCGATCCTCCTTTCGCCCAAATCAATGGAATAGATCCGCCATTAGCAGGAAAAGTATAATGATTAGCCGTAGCTCCAATTCTCGAACGTTCAATGTACGCTGTTCGGGTAGATCCCGCAGTAACCGCACTGTAAGCTATTGAAGATGTTAAGACTGAACCACCGTTGTATTGACCCAACTTACGTTCGGCTATAGTACCATTCGAATTAACTAAAAGAATGTATGTACCATTCATACCCGTGCTACCAAAACCCACGGAAAAATAGCCCGAGGATGGCCCGCTAAGCTCCATTTCCAAAGAATCAGTAGTAGTGTTCATGGTAACGTTGAGCGTCATGCTCGAACCTAATGAGGTCGTTCCCGAATAAACTTGCGCTTGACCGATAAATGACAAGAGTAAGGCAAAATATAGATATCTATTTTTCATGGCATTGAGCTTCTTATAAATAAAAAACCCCCGGCACATGCCGAGGGTTCATATTTTTCAAGAAAAAAATTAAGCTTGACCTGTAGGTCCGCCAAAATTAAGAGGCACTTGAGGCGGTTCGTGCGTTTGAACATCACCGAAATTCTGCTCGTAGCGAGAAACATTTTCTCCTAAGGCCTGCAAAAGTCTCTTTGCATGCTCTGGAGTTAAAATCACCCTCGATTGCACTTTTGCCTTCGGGACGCCCGGCATCATTTGAATAAAATCTAGTACAAATTCCGTTGGGCTGTGATTGATTGCGACGAGGTTACTATATACCCCCTGTGCCATGTCTTCACTTAGCTCAATATTGATTTGACCGTCTTTATTCTGCTCTGCCATGTCTCTTACTTCAGTTTATTCTACAACTTCTGCAGCCATCGTTTCCTGCATTTTCTCGTACTCTTCTTTAGAACCTACCACAGTTTCGCGGTATTTCTTAAGACCTGTACCTGCTGGAATCAAGTGACCCACAATAACATTCTCTTTCAATCCTTCAAGCGTATCTTCTTTCGCGTTTACAGATGCCTCGTTCAATACCTTAGTCGTTTCCTGGAAGGAAGCTGCTGAGATGAATGATTTTGTCTGTAACGAAGCTCTTGTAATACCTTGCAGTACTGGAGCGGCAGTTGCTGGACTTGCATCACGTGCTTCCACTAATGCTTTATCCTCGCGACGTAACAAACTGTTTTCATCGCGCAACTCACGAGTGCTAATGATTTGACCTTCTTTCAAGTTGGTACTATCACCTGCGTTCTCTACTACCTTCATTCCGAAGATGCGATCGTTTTCTTCAATAAAGTCAATGGCATGAACCAAATTACCTTCTAAGAACAACGTATCTCCAGTATCTTGAATTTTAACCTTACGCATCATCTGACGTACAATTACCTCAAAGTGCTTATCGTTAATCTTCACACCTTGAAGGCGGTATACCTCTTGAATTTCATTCACCAAATACGATTGAACCGCAGTTGGGCCTTTGATAGCAAGAATGTCGTTAGGTGTTATTGCGCCATCAGAAAGAGGAGTTCCTGCTTTCACGAAGTCATTCTCTTGAACGAGAATTTGCTTGCTCAGATTAATCAAGTATTTCTTCACTTCACCAGTACGGCTCTCGATAATAATCTCACGATTACCACGCTTAATTTTTCCGTAGCTAACGATACCATCAATTGCAGCAACAACTGCAGGATTTGATGGATTACGCGCTTCGAATAATTCAGTTACACGTGGGAGACCACCGGTAATATCACCTGCCTTAGCGCTCTTACGAGCAATCTTAACAAGGATTTTACCCGCAGGTATATCTTCACCTTCTTCTACCATTAAATGTGCACCTACTGGAAGAGTGTAGTTCTTGACTTCATTCCCATCCGCATCTAATACCTGAATAGTTGGTACCAACTTACGGTCACGGTTTTCAGAAATTACCTTGTCTTGGAAACCGGTCTGCTCATCAATCTCCACCTTATACGTAGTTCCTTGAATGATATCCTTGTAACCAATTTTACCTGGCATCTCAGAGATAATTACGGCATTGTAAGGATCCCATTGAACGATTTCCGCCCCTTGCTTCACCTTCGCACCATTTTTCACCTTCAAAATACCCCCGTAAGGAATCATGTTGGTCATTACGGTGCGGCCAGTTTTAGTATCTACAATACGCATCTCACCAGTACGGCCGATAACAATCGTATCACCATTATCTCCTTCTACCGTTCTAACATCTTCTAATTCAACTTTACCGTCAAACTTCGCTAGAACCTTGTTCTCCTCACTAACGTTACCTGCGGTACCCCCAACGTGGAAGGTACGTAGGGTCAACTGTGTACCAGGCTCACCAATAGATTGTGCAGCAATTACACCAACACTATCCCCTGCTTGAGCCATTTTACTCGTCGCAAGGTTCGTCCCGTAACACTTCTCACAAATACCTCTTTTCGTTCCACACGTTAACGGTGAGCGAACTTCTACAGTTTCGATCGGAGATGCATCAATTTTCAGGGCGATCTCTTCAGTGATTTCTTCACCCGAAACAATGTATACTTCGTCCGTTAACGGGTCGATAACATCATTAAGAGATACACGACCAATGATACGCTCTGCGAGCGTCTCAACGATTTCATCACTCTTCTTTAGAGCGCTTACCTCAAGACCACGTAATGTTCCACAATCTACTTCATTAACCACTACATCTTGTGCAACATCATGCAGACGACGAGTCAGATAACCAGCATCCGCCGTTTTCAATGCCGTATCTGCAAGACCTTTACGCGCACCGTGGGTAGAAATAAAGTACTCAAGGATAGAAAGACCTTCCTTAAAGTTAGAGATAATCGGGTTTTCGATGATTTCACCACCTGCTGATCCAGATTTCTGCGGCTTAGCCATCAGACCACGCATACCAGAGAGCTGACGTATCTGCTCCTTAGAACCACGTGCTCCGGAATCGAGCATCATATAGATCGGATTAAAACCTTGACGGTCGTTGATCAACGTACTCATTGCAGCTTGAGTCAAACGCGCATTCGTGTTTGTCCAAACATCAATGACCTGGTTGTAACGTTCGTTATTAGTAATAAGTCCCATGTTGTACGAAGCGAAAATTCCTTCCACTTCCTCCGATGCTTCCGAAATCAATGTTGCTTTTGCATCAGGAATACGAATGTCATTCAGAGAGAACGATAGTCCTCCGCGGAATGCACGTCCGTAACCCATAGACTTAATATCGTCTAAGAATTTAGCTGTAGCAGGTACATCTGTCTTTTTCAAAACATTGGCGATGATACCGCGAAGTGCCTTCTTCGTTAAAATTTCATTGATGAATGCCACTCGTTCTGGTACGGCTTGATTGAAGAGTACACGACCGACAGTGGTATCGATGAATTCCATAGCCATTGTCCCGTCTGCTTGCTCTACACGACCCTTGATTTTGATCAAAGCGTGAAGATCAACGGCACCTTCGTTAAGGGCGATTTCAACTTCTTCAGGAGAATAGAACACCATTCCTTCACCACGAACAGGCATCTCCTTTGTGTTCTTCATAGGTTTGGTCATGTAGTATAGACCCAAAACCATATCCTGTGAAGGAACTGTAATAGGAGAACCGTTTGCAGGGTTCAAAATGTTGTGTGAAGCAAGCATCAATAACTGTGCTTCTAAAATCGCTGCTGGACCTAAAGGAAGGTGAACAGCCATCTGATCACCATCGAAATCCGCATTAAATGCCGTACACGCTAGTGGGTGCAATTGGATTGCTTTACCCTCAATAAGCTTCGGCTGGAATGCTTGTATACCTAAACGGTGAAGCGTCGGTGCACGGTTCAATAGTACCGGATGACCTTTCATCACGTTTTCTAGGATGTCCCAAACAACTGGGTCACGACGATCGATGATCTTCTTACCAGACTTCACAGTCTTCACAATTCCTCTTTCAATCAACTTACGTACGATGAACGGCTTGTAAAGTTCTGCAGCCATATTTTTAGGAAGACCACATTCGTGTAGTTTCAATTCTGGTCCTACAACAATTACCGAACGTGCAGAGTAATCAACACGCTTACCCAATAGGTTTTGACGGAAACGACCTTGCTTACCTTTCAAAGAATCAGAAAGTGATTTCAATGGACGGTTGCTCTCAGTTTTCACCGCAGATGACTTACGAGTATTATCGAACAGACTGTCCACAGACTCCTGAAGCATACGCTTTTCATTTCTCAAGATCACCTCTGGTGCCTTGATTTCGAGAAGACGCTTCAAACGGTTATTACGGATAATTACGCGACGGTACAGATCATTCAAATCTGATGTTGCAAAACGACCACCGTCTAATGGTACTAATGGACGTAGTTCTGGCGG
The DNA here is from genome assembly GCA_965204625.1 of Schleiferiaceae bacterium. GTDB lineage: Bacteria > Bacteroidota > Bacteroidia > Flavobacteriales > Schleiferiaceae > UBA10364. The sequence continues at coordinate 554,140 of CBDBET010000006.1, read as the reverse complement.
TATAACCGGTACTACGCTCATCACCATCCACTCTGGATTGTTCTCTATACGCGTATTTGCATCACGTAGGCTCTCAACTACTTGCAAACGCTTTAAAGCTTCCTGCTTACGTTGCTGCGACGTTTCCGTGTTCGCTTTGTGACGTAATTCGAAAGACAGAGAATCTAAATCTAGAGTACCTAACAGTGCTTGAACAGCCTCCGCTCCCATTTTCGCAACGAATTTGGTAGGGTCAGCATCATCTAAGTACTGATTTTCAATAGGCAAACGCTCCATTGCGTCCAGATACTCATCTTCAGTTAAGAACTGTAGACGTGTCAAAGGATTACCTTCATTATCCACAGCATTACCCGCCTGTATAACAACGTAACGCTCGTAATAGATAATCATATCCAATTTCTTGGATGGAAGACCTAAGAGGTAACCAATTTTGTTCGGAAGCGAGCGGAAATACCAAATATGAACTACAGGAACTACCAAGGAAATGTGGCCAACACGATCGCGACGCACTTTCTTCTCGGTAACCTCAACCCCACAGCGGTCACAAACGATTCCCTTGTAGCGGATACGCTTGTACTTTCCACAAGCACATTCGTAATCCTTTACAGGACCGAAAATACGCTCACAGAATAAACCGTCGCGCTCAGGCTTGTGAGTACGGTAGTTGATTGTTTCTGGTTTCAAAACCTCTCCGTGACTGTTCTCAAGGATGGTTTCAGGCGCTGTCAACGAGATTGTGATCTTGCTGAAGGCGCTGTTTTGTTGTTTATCGCTTTTTCTAAGAGCCATAATGCGATTTTTATTGTAGTCCGCAGCCCGGAGACTGCGGAGATTACTCAATTAATTAGTCCAACGTTACTTTCAATCCTAAACCTTTCAATTCGTGCAATAACACGTTGAATGATTCTGGAATTCCTGGTTGCGGCATACGCTCACCTTTTACGATTGCCTCGTAAGTCTTCGCACGTCCTACGACGTCATCTGACTTCACTGTGAGGATCTCACGTAGAATGTTCGCTGCACCAAATGCTTCAAGTGCCCAAACCTCCATTTCACCAAAGCGCTGACCACCAAACTGAGCTTTACCTCCTAATGGTTGTTGCGTTATCAATGAATAAGGACCGATTGAACGTGCGTGCATCTTATCATCAACCATGTGTCCCAGTTTCAACATGTAGATAATACCTACTGTTGCTTTCTGATCGAACGGCTGGCCTGTACCACCATCGTAAAGCTGCGTGTGACCAAACTCTGGCAAACCAGCTTCAGTTACGTAGCTTGAAATATCATCAAGAGAAGCACCGTCAAAAATTGGCGTAGCGAACTTCTTATCCAACTTACGACCTGCCCATCCAAGAACGGTTTCGTAAATCTGACCAATGTTCATACGCGACGGTACACCCAATGGGTTCAAAACAATATCCACTGGCGTTCCATCTTCTAGGAACGGCATATCCTCATCACGAACGATACGAGCAACAATACCCTTATTACCGTGACGACCTGCCATCTTATCACCCACCTTAAGCTTACGTTTCTTAGCGATGTAAACTTTAGCCAGTTTCATGATTCCTGCTGGAAGTTCATCTCCCACAGTAATCGCGAATCGCATACGACGGTAAGATCCCTGAATATCGTTGACCTTGATTTTGTAATTATGAATGACCGTATCGATCTTATCATTACGCTCAGCATCAGTAGTCCATTTACCACCTACGATGCGACTGTAATCCTCAATAGCATTCAACGCCTTCAATGTAAACTTCGTTCCTTTTGGAATTACGTCTTCATTTAGGTCGTTCTTCACACCTTGACTTGTTTTACCTGAAACTAAAACACTCAATTTGTTTACGAATACAGATTTCAATTCAGCTAATTCGGCCTCCATCTGAAGGTCTAATTGGCCAATCTCTTCCTTGTCTTCCGCACGCTGACGCTTGTCTTTAACTAGACGAGTAAAGAGCTTTTTATCGATCACTACCCCATTCAATGAAGGTGAAGCTTTCAAAGATGCATCTTTTACATCACCGGCCTTGTCTCCAAAGATGGCACGTAGAAGTTTCTCTTCAGGAGAAGGATCGCTCTCGCCTTTTGGTGTAATCTTACCGATGAGGATATCACCTGGCTTGATCTCAGCACCAACACGAATGATTCCATTCTCGTCTAAGTCTTTTGTAGCTTCTTCACTTACGTTAGGGATGTCCGCAGTGAGTTCTTCCGCTCCTAGTTTCGTATCACGAACCTCTAATGAGTATTCGTCAATGTGAATCGAAGTAAAAATATCCTCACGTACAACACGCTCAGAAATAACGATCGCATCCTCAAAGTTATACCCTTTCCAAGGCATGAACGACACTAGCATGTTACGACCTAAAGCCAATTCACCTTGCTGTGTGGCATAACCTTCACAAAGTACTTGACCATATTCAACGCGATCACCTTTCTTTACGATAGGCTTCAAGTTAATAGTCGTTCCTTGGTTGGTCTTCTGGAATTTCACCAATTGGTACGATTTGATATCGTCCTCAAAGCTCACTCCACGCTCGTCATCTGTTCTATCGTAGCTGATTTTGATTTGCATTGAATCAACATACTCAACAATACCCGCTCCTTCAGAGTTAATTAAAACTCGAGAATCGGTTGCAACCTGGCGTTCGAGACCGGTACCAACAATCGGTGATTCAGGACGTAACAACGGAACGGCCTGACGCATCATGTTAGATCCCATCAATGCACGGTTTGCATCATCATGCTCCAAGAATGGAATCAATGAAGCTGAAATTGATGCAATCTGATTCGGTGCAACGTCCATAAAGTCGATAGTTTCCGGCTCTACAACCGGGAAGTCACCTTCTTCACGTACTTTAACTTTATCATTGATGAATGTACCGTCAGGGCTGATAGGTGCATTCGCCTGTGCAATTACTTTCGCTTCTTCTTCCTCAGCACTCAAATAAGTTGGCTCACGGTCCACAACCACTTTCCCATCCTCAACAGAACGGTAAGGAGTTTCGATGAATCCCATGCCATTTACTTTCGCATAAACACACAAAGAAGAAATCAAACCAATGTTCGGTCCTTCCGGTGTTTCAATAGGACAAAGACGTCCATAGTGAGTGTAGTGAACATCACGAACCTCAAAACCAGCACGCTCACGAGAAAGACCACCAGGTCCTAAAGCTGAGAGACGACGCTTGTGCGTAATCTCAGACAATGGATTCGTTTGATCCATAAACTGAGACAACTGATTCGTACCAAAGAATGAATTGATCACAGACGACAATGTCTTCGCGTTAATCAAATCGATTGGTGTAAATACTTCGTTATCACGAACGTTCATACGTTCGCGGATCGTACGTGCCATACGTGCAAGACCGACTCCGAATTGGTTAGCCATTTGCTCGCCTACTGTGCGTACACGACGGTTACTTAAGTGATCAATATCATCGATTTCGGCTTTTGAATTGATCAACTCAATCAAGCGCTTAATGATCTCGATAATATCACCCTTTGTCAATACCTGCGAATCTTCCTCACTACCATTGTACAATTTCTTGTTTAGACGGTAACGACCAACCTCACCTAAAGAGTAACGTTGCTCAGAGAAGAATAATTTATCGATGATACCGCGAGCAGTTTCCTCATCTGGCGGTTCAGCATTACGAAGTTGGCGGTAGATGTGCTCCACGGCCTCTTTCTCTGTATTTGTTGGATCTTTCTGTAAGGTGTTGTGAATAATCGCAAAATCAGAAGATGCAATATCTTCTTTATGCAATAGAATTGCATTCACTTCAGCATCCAGAATTTCTTCCGTGTGCTCTTTATCTAAGACAGTATCACGATCGAGGATTACCTCATTACGCTCAATAGAAACTACTTCTCCAGTGTCTTCATCAACGAAATCTTCAATCCAGGTCTTCAAAACTCTTGCAGCAAGCTTACGGCCGATTGAACGCTTCAACGAAGCTTTACTAACCTTCACTTCCTCAGCAAGGTCAAAGATTTCTAAGATGTCTTTATCTCTTTCAAAACCAATTGAACGCAACAGAGTCGTTACGGGCAACTTCTTTTTACGATCGATATACGCGTACATGACCTGATTGATGTCAGTAGCGAATTCGATCCATGACCCTTTGAACGGTATGATACGGGCTGAATATAATTTAGTTCCGTTCGCATGGTAAGATTGTCCGAAGAATACACCAGGTGAACGGTGCAATTGGCTTACAATAATTCTTTCTGCACCATTCACGATGAAAGTACCGCGTGGCGACATGTATGGAATGGTTCCTAGATACACATCCTGGACAATTGTCTCAAAATCTTCGTGTTCTGGATCCGTACAGTACAGTTTTAGACGCGCTTTCAATGGAACACAGAATGTCAAGCCTCGCTCGATACATTCGCGTTCTGAATAACGCGGGGGATCTACAAAGTAGTCCAAGAACTCAAGAACAAAATTGTTTCTTGAATCCGAAATAGGAAAGTTTTCCGCGAAAACACGGTACAATCCTTCCTCTGATCTTTCTGATGGCTTCGTCTCTATCTGGAAGAAGTCCATGAAACTCTTCAACTGTATATCTAAAAAGTCCGGGAATGCCGTCTTAATAGCAGTGGAAGAGAAATTAATACGCTCCTGTGGAGCAGTAACTTGGTTTACCATTTCAGCCCAAAATGTTAATTAAACACAAAAAGGTTTAGGTCTAAGGGGAGCTCCCCAAAGACCTAAACCGGATAACCTAGCAGTCGATCAATTACTTGACCTCAACTTCAGCACCAGCCTCTTCAAGCTGCGCTTTCAATGCTTCTGCTTCGTCTTTTGTAACGCCTTCCTTCAATGCTGCAGGAGCGCTATCTACTTTTTCTTTAGCTTCTTTCAAGCCTAGTCCAGTCATTTCCTTAACAAGCTTAACAACAGCAAGTTTAGAACCACCAGCAGCTTTCAAGATTACGTCGAACTCAGTCTGAGCTTCAGCAGCGTCACCGCCACCACCAGCTGCAGGACCAGCTACAGCTACAGCAGCTGCTGCAGGCTCGATGCCGTGCTCTTCTTTCAAGTATCCTGCTAATTCAGATACTTCTTTAACTGTCAAGTTTACTAGGGCGTCGCCCAATTCTTTGATATCAGCCATTTTTATAAAATTTAATTTTTATTCTTAATTAATTGTAAATAAAGGAATTACGCGTTGCGTTCTTCCAAAGTTTTGAGGAGTCCAGCAATGTTGCCACCAGCGCTCTGAAGAGCAGAAACAACGTTTTTCGCAGGGCTTTGAAGCAAGGTTAATACTTCGCCAATCAATTCTTCTTTAGATTTGATTGCAACGAGCATTTCCAAATTCTCATCACCTACGTAAACGCTTTCTTCAATCCACGCACCTTTTAAAACCGGCTTATCGTTCTTCTTACGGAACTCTTTAATGAGTTTCGCAGGAGCATTACCGGCTTCAGCAAGCATTATGCTTGTATTTCCTTTAAGTACATCGTACAGACCATCGAAGTTCTTCTCCGAAGCGTCCATAGCTTGTTTGAGCAAAGTATTTTTAACAACGTTCAGTTTAATACCCTTACCAAAACTGGCACGACGCAAGTTAGATGTTGTTTCAGCATCTAAAGCTGCGATATCAGCCAAATAAATGGTTGCTGTATTATTCAATACTGCTGTTAAATTTTCAATCTGTGCAAGTTTGTCTTCTCTTGTCATGATGCTATTCTTTAGCGTTATGAAATTGATTTAGCATCCACAGCAATACCCGGTGACATGGTAGAAGAAATGTAAACACTCTTCATATAAGTACCTTTAGCCGAACTTGGCTTAAGCTTATTTAGAGTCTTCAATAATTCTTCAGCATTCTCACGAATCTTGTCTGCTTCAAAAGAAACCTTACCGATTGCAGCGTGAACGATACCGTAACGATCAACTTTAAAGTCAATCTTACCGGCTTTAACTTCACCTACTGCTTTTGCTACGTCCATTGTAACGGTACCAGACTTAGGATTTGGCATCAAGCCACGAGGACCTAATACACGACCTAGAGGTCCAATTTTACCCATTACAGAAGGCATGGTTACGATGACATCAATGTCAGTCCAACCGCCTTTAATCTTCTCAATGAATTCATCAAGGCCTGCGTAATCAGCACCTGCTGCTTTTGCTTCTTCCACCTTATCTGGTGTAACTAAAGCTAAAACACGAACACTTTTACCTGTTCCATGAGGAAGACTTACCACGCCACGAACCATTTGGTTTGCTTTACGTGGATCCACTCCCAAACGAACAGCTAAGTTCACAGATGCGTCAAACTTAGTACAGTTTACCTCTTTCACTAGAGTTGCTGCCTCGCCCACAGGATATACCTTACCTTTTTCAAGTTTAGCGAGCGCGTTTTTCATGTTTTTAGTCAATTTTGCCATTGCTTCAAACTTTTAATTAAAACGGCTTCTCGCCAATTACAGTTATACCCATGCTTCTTGCAGTACCAGCAATCATACTCATTGCTGATTCAACGGTAAAACAGTTTAAATCAACCATTTTATCCTCTGCAATTTTGCGAACAGCGTCCCAAGTAACTTTAGCAACTTTACTACGGTTAGGCTCTGATGATCCCTTCTTAATCTTCGCTGCTTCCATCAATTGAACTGCTGCAGGTGGAGTCTTAATTAGGAAGTCAAATGATTTATCTGTGTAAACAGAGATCACTACCGGCAAAACTTGACCCATCTTATCTTGCGAACGAGCGTTGAATTGCTTACAGAATTCCATAATGTTGACACCTGCGGCACCCAATGCTGGACCTACCGGAGGAGAAGGGTTAGCTTGGCCACCACGGACCTGAAGCTTTACTACTTTACTAACCTCTTTTGCCATTTCTTGTTTCTACTATTTTGCGTTGTTTGTGCGGATCATTCTTCAAGTTGGAAGCGTAAAGAACGAACCTATATATAGCTCACACCTATATCAATTATAATTTCTCCACTTCCGTGAAGCCTAGTTCAACTGGAGTCTTACGACCAAAGATCTTCACTGTGACCTCTAGTTTCTGTTTCTCCTCGTTGATCTTCTCAATGGTCGCGTCAAATGTACTGAATGGACCATTGATAACTTTGACAGTTTCTCCCACTGTAAATGGAATCATTAGCATTACTGCATTTTCTGCCTGACGATCTACTTCACCTAACAATCTGCTTACCTCAGAGGCGCGCATTGGTGAAGGATCTCCTCCTTTCACGTTGGATAAAAATCCAACTACATTCGGAAGGTTTTTAATCATGTGACTCACCTCACCAGTTAAAACTGCCTCTACATACATGTAGCCTGGTGTACGGGTCTTTTCTTTAATAACTTTCTTTCCGTTACGGACTTGAACAACCTTCTCTAGTGGAATGAGTACGCGTCCCACAAGATCGCTCATGCCTGCATGAGCCATGTCCTTTTCAATATAGGTCTTAGTCTTTTGCTCTTGACCACTTATTGTGCGAAGCACATACCATTTCATTCCAGTATCCGACATGTTATCCGAAGATTGAATAAACAAACTCAAGTACTGTTGAGATTGCTTTGTCCATACCAAATACTACAAGTGAAAAGATGATGGTACCCACAATTACCAACGTAGTGCTCTTTTGCAACTCTGTCATTGTAGGCCACGATGCCTTAACGGCAAACTCGTGCCAAGACTCCTGTATACTCGTAATTAATTTGCTCATCTTTTTATTCTTTGCACGGGCACAAGGATTCGAACCCTGATCAACGGTTTTGGAGACCGCTATTCTACCATTGAACTATGCCCGTATGTAGGCAGAAAGGCGCCTCCCGTCGGGAGGCACCTTAACTACCTATACTTTATATCAAAAGAGTAAGTTATTACTCGATGATTTCAGTTACTTGACCCGCACCCACTGTACGACCACCTTCACGCATTGCGAAGCGTAGACCAGTATTAACAGCTACATTAGCGATCAACTCAACAGTAATTGACAAGTTATCACCTGGCATTACCATCTCAACGCCAGCAGGAAGTTGGATCTCACCTGTAACGTCTGTCGTACGCAAGTAGAACTGAGGACGGTATTTGTTGTGGAAAGGAGTGTGACGACCACCCTCTTCTTTCTTCAATACATATACCTCTGCTTTGAACTTCTTGTGCGGAGTGATTGAACCTGGCTTACAGATAACCATACCACGACGGATTTGAGCTTTCTCAATACCACGTAGAAGGATACCTACATTGTCACCAGCTTCACCTGTGTCCAAAATCTTACGGAACATTTCAACACCAGTAATAGTAGAAGTCAATTTCTCATCACCGTAACCGATGATTTCAACGCCTTCACCTGTATTTGCTACACCAGTCTCAATACGACCTGTTGCAACAGTACCACGACCTGTGATTGAGAATACATCCTCGATAGGCATTAGGAATGGCTTATCACGATCACGCTCTGGCTCTTCGATCCATGCATCTACTGCTTCCATCAATTCCATAACGGTATCAACCCACTTCTGCTCGCCGTTCAATCCACCTAGAGCTGAACCTGCGATAACTGGAGTGTTATCACCATCGTACTCGTAGAAAGAAAGAAGATCACGAACTTCCATGTCTACCAATTCCATCAATTCTTCATCATCAACCATATCTGACTTGTTCAAGAACACGACGATACGTGGAATACCCACCTGACGACCTAAAAGGATGTGCTCACGAGTTTGAGGCATAGGACCATCAGTGGCAGCAACTACCAAGATAGCACCGTCCATCTGAGCGGCACCAGTAACCATGTTCTTCACGTAATCCGCGTGACCTGGACAGTCAACGTGGGCGTAGTGACGGTTAGCCGTCTCGTACTCTACGTGAGAAGTGTTAATGGTAATACCACGCTCTTTCTCTTCTGGAGCATTATCGATCGAATCGAAATCTCTTTTTTCAGACAAGCCTGCATTCGCCAAACATGTGGTGATTGCAGCTGTCAATGTTGTTTTTCCGTGGTCAACATGACCAATTGTACCAATGTTCAAGTGAGGCTTGGTACGTACAAAATTCTCTTTTGCCATGACTAGCGATTATTAAATATATAAACAGTGTAAAGATTCAAAATTAAACTTTAGAGCCAATGACGGGAATTGAACCCGTGACCTCTTCCTTACCAAGGAAACGCTCTACCCCTGAGCTACATCGGCGTAACTTAGAGCGGAAGACGGGATTCGAACCCGCGACCCTCAGCTTGGAAGGCTGATGCTCTACCAGCTGAGCTACTTCCGCGGTAGTGGGGGGAGCAGGATTCGAACCTGCGAAGGTTTCCCAACGGATTTACAGTCCGTCCTCGTTGGCCGCTTGAGTATCCCCCCGGTGTGTGCAAGATTCCACTAGAAAATCAAGCACAAAACTTGAGCCGATAGTCAGATTCGAACTGACGACCCCGAGATTACAAATCACGTGCTCTGGCCAACTGAGCTATATCGGCATTGATGTCAAAGTACTTCCGCTTTTGTTAAACGGACTGCAAATGTAGTAAAGAGAATCAAACGCGCAATACCTATAAAAAAAAAAGTGAAGACAAATTGTCCTCACCTTTTTAAGGTTTTACTTGAGCTACTGATTTTACTGCGGTTTTAGGATTTTTTCTTTGTGTTTTTTTAGCTGTCGAATCAACACATTAACTGCAATATCTGCAGCTTCCTCAAAACTCTTGCGTTCTTTCGTTACAACAATGTCGGAACCAGGCACGCTCATTCGCACTTCTACGATCTTATTCTCGCGATTATGATTGTTATCTACCTTCAGATAAACGGCGGTACTAATGCTTCGGTCATAAAACTGGGTTGTCTTCGCCAATCGCTCCTTAATGAAGGTGATTAACTTACCGTCCGCCTTGAAATTTACAGATTGAATGTTCACAGTCATAATCTAATTTATTTAAGACCCTTTAGGATGGGTCTGGTTATATACTTTAATAAGTTCCTCAAACGAACTAGTCGTATAAACCTGCGTTGAGCTTAAGCTTTCATGACCTAGTAACTCTTTAACAGTATTGATATCAACCCCTGCATTTAACAGGTGCGTCGCATACGAATGGCGCAGTGCGTGAGGGTTCTTATCGACCACGGATGTAGTCCTATTAAGATAGAATAAAACCCGATTATAAACAAGATTATCATAAAGCTTTTTTCCTTTTGCCGTGAGTAAGAGTGTTGCATCATGGCGAACGGGCAACTGGTCCCTGATTTCGACGTAACGTAAATAATACTCTTCCAGTAAGGCCGGCATAGGAATTTGACGCTCTTTATTTCGTTTTCCGATCACGCGAACCAATTTTCGCGACCAATCAAAGTGGCTCGGCGTCAACGAGATGACTTCCGCACGGCGCAGACCTAGACCGTAAAGTAGGAGTAACAAAAGTTGGTCGCGTCTACCTTCGAAATCTGTAGTAAAAAGCTCGGGATCATTAACCAGGGCTTTCAAATCGTCTTTCGGAACACTCATGACCACTTTTTTGGCAGTTTTCATACTACGAACACCTTGCGTCGGATTTTCACGAACTATGGTTTCGCGAATGGCCCATTTATAAAAAGTTCGAATACAACTTAAACTACGGTTTATTGAACGCGGGGATATTCCTTGTTTATTGCGCCAAACGATATAGCGCTTAACGTGCGCCTTTTGAGCAGCCTTTAACGATGCGTCTGCTTCTTCCCATAAATAAAGTGCCCAACGCTCCAGTTCCTTTTTGTACGCCACGGAAGTCTTCGGACTGTAGCCGCGCTCTGCGGTTAGGTACGCTAGAAACTGATCAATATATACCGCTGAGGATTCCATACAGGGAAGGTAGTGCGGGAGGTCATGAAAAACAAAAAGCCCAACCGATAGGTTGGGCTTTTCTTTATAATCTAAGCATAGACTATTCTGATTCTGCTTGACGCAAAGTCTGAATGTATGCTGCTTTCTCATGCATGCGACGCTTTGCTTCCGTTGGTTTCGTATGATAACGATCCTTACGAAGCTTACGCACTACACCCGTAGAGCTGTGTTTTCTCTTGTAACGCTTGAGTGCGCGTTCGATCGATTCACCTTCCTTGACATTAATTACGAGCATAGTAACACCTCCTTTCTTTAGGACTGCGAAAGTACACCGATTTTTCTATTCCGATACATAGTGTTGCAAAAAAGTCGTGTCCACATCGGAAAATTCTTCCCATAAGGCCAATTCCCTCCAACGTACGGGACCAAACCGCTCTCGATAGAAGACAATTCTCTTCACTTGATGGAATCGGAAACCGTAGAATTCGTTCAATTCTGCGAAGGAACTACTGTTTAAAAAGAGTTCAGGTGCACGGGGAACGACATAAAATACACTGTCCCATTCCTTTTGCCAACGGGCGTCAATGGACCGGATCTTTCTCAATTGAGCAACGGTGGAAAAATAACCCCATCGATCTCTTTCCTCTACGATAGCGCGAGCAGTCCAGGGACCTATACCATGGACTGCTACAAGCGCTGTACTATCGGATTCATTTAAATCTAAACGATTAGGACGGTCGTTCCTGGTATGTTTTGATCTTTCCTGCTCCCACGAAACCGACATTAGATTTTTCCTAGAATTCCTTCTCCACTGCTCTTTCTCTTTTTGGGGCATGGGGGTAAAGTCAAAATCACCCGTAGTGACAAATAAGGTATCCATCCCCGGTAATGATTTCAAGGCTAACGAGTCTTTTATGGTCCAATTCTTCTTGCATCGGTACCACCAAGATTTTTTAGCTGCCTCCGGTAAAGGCAAGATCCAGATCGTGTTTGAATCCAACTGGTTGACTTTGAGTGTTGGCTGCTCCGACCACCACATCGCAAAGAAGCCGATGCGCGCTTCGCGCGCCTCGGCCGCGGGCCGTAACCAAATTGTGGCCGCAAGAGCGGCCACTATCAAAAGCTGAAAGGTTCGAATAATTTGTGCCTCACCCTGGTGCATTGCAGTTCAATTTAGATGCAAGTTGGGGAGTGTGAGTCTGGACTACAAATTTCGTGAATAAGTAAAAGTTACCTACTTAATCGCGCGGCGCGGCGTCATTGTCTTTGTACGAATCCGGCTCGGGTTTCGGTGGCGTCTTTAGCACCTTACGAAAGAAGTAGATGGTCGCTGCAAGAACGGTTCCTTGCGTTAAAATGATCATGATTAAAGCTGAAGTCGTCATAATTACGCGGCTTTTTTACGTTTGTTGGATGCAACTTTTACCATTGCTACAAGTCCAAAGAAACAGGCCAAAAGGAAGAAACGACTCATATCTATGTAGAACATGTTTGTGAGTACGCCATCAGCTATCCATTGCACACCTGTGTTGATATGGAAGATTTGATTAATGATGCTATCGTTCGCCCAGGGCCATCCCTGACCACTGGCAAGGCTGTTGAATGCGGTCGACCAATCGGACAATTCACCGTTCAATGGTTTGAACAACGAGGTCAAAAAGATAATCCCGATGAATAACGGCGTTACATATTTAATGATGGGACGGTAAATTCTAGGAACGCGCATGTCGGCACCGTCTGTAATTTCTTGCCACCCTTTGTCCATACCAAAGACCCAGGCAAAGAGAATGACCTCAGCCAGGGCGAAGATCACTAAACTCACCGTTCCCGTCCAGTAATCATATTCGTCAAACACACCTTTTTCAAAGAAGAAGATGGTAGGTAAGCCCATAAGTAAAATGGCAATCCCCAATAAAAGAGCGCTCTTGTTTTTCGTCCATCCAAATTCATCTTGTACGAAGCCCATCCATGGCGTTCCCATGGCTAACGATGAGGTAATACCTGCAAAGAAAAGCAAGCCAAACCAAGCAACACCCGCAATAACCGCCATCACACTCCCCCATTGATCAAAGAGGAACGGCATGGTTTTAAATGCCATCATAAATCCGGCATTGTCCACGACCCAGTCTAAACCAAGGTATCCTACAGCAATAGGAATGACCACTGCTGAACCCAATACAATCTCAACAAAACCATTCATCCATCCTGCTGACATTGCATTCAGCGCAATATCATCACGCTGCTTTAAATAAGAGCTGTAACAGTGAATAGTTCCCATACCCACAGAAAGCGTAAAGAAGATTTGTCCGGCAGCGGCCAACCAAATTTTAGGGTTTGCTAAAGTCGAAAAATCCGGCTCCCACAAAAAGTTGAGTCCAATGAATGTAGAACAGTCATCACAACGACCGGTTGATCCAGTAGTCCAGGACATTATGGCAAGAAAAGCACCAAATCCAATGAGTAAGGGCATCGCAATTTTTGCTACTTTTTCGATTCCCGCACTCAATCCTCTGGAAAGGATATAGATGTTTATCGTCAAGGTAATAAGGAACGCAAGTAAGGCCCATACAGGAAAGTTAATACCGCTTCCAAGATCGACGTAGTTGTTGAAGAAGGTATCTAATTGGTCTAGGTTAGCCCCTAAGAAATCACCTTTAAGTGACTTTAATGTATAGGTAAGCGTCCAACTTTCAATGTAGGTATAGTAAGCCATGACCCCCATATTGGTAAAGATTCCAAATACACCAAAGTACTTCCAGACTCTGCGTTTGGTCATGTTATCTAAAATGAAAGGTGTACTGTGATCCCCGAAACGACCGCCAAATCTACCCATCGCCCACTCTACCCAAAGCAGTGGAATTCCCATGAGCAGAAAACTAACGAGGTAAGGAATAATGAATGTTCCACCACCGTTTTGTACGGCTTGGACTGGAAAGCGTAAGAAATTACCTAAACCAACAGCATTTCCTGCCATTGCTAAAATGAGCCCTACGCGAGAGCCCCATGCTTCTGTCGATTTTGCCATGCTCCTTTCGGATCTGTTAGAGTGAACTCCGAAAATAGTGGAAAGCAGTGGTCCCTACAAATATGTAGTTACAATCCTGCTTGTTTTGCAATGATTTCTAGCGCCTCTTTAAAAGTGTGTGGCTCATAGCCCATTACCTCTTTGGCTTTCGAAATATCAAATCCCGTTCGAGGCGGACGTTTTGCGGGCTGATTCAAGGTGGTGGAATCGGTTCGTGTTACGGACTCCATCGATAAGCCAAAGTGCGCTGCAACCTGCCCTACCAAATCATAAATGGACATGAAATCCGGTCCTGAAATATTAAAAACACCTTGAGCACATTGATCGGCTGCAAGCAAAGCACCCTGAGCTAAATCTTCGGCGAGTGTTGGTGTGCGGAATTGGTCGTCAACTACATTAATAGGCTGGCCTTTCTCTAAAGCGCCTTTCGCCCATAAAACGATGTTACTGCGGCTCAGGTCTTCTGCCATTCCTATGACCAATACCGTACGTAAAATGCTCCATGAACGCAACTCCTGTATAATCTTTTCTGCTTCTAGTTTTGTCCAGCCGTAATGACTCAAAGGATGCGCCTTTGCATCCTCTTTATACGGTCCGTCCTTACCATCGAAAATAAAATCTGTGCTGATGTGAACTACGTGCGCACCCACTTCATTGGCTGCATTCGCTATGTTTCGCGTTCCTTCAACGTTCATTAATGTAGCTTGCTCCGGATGCAGTTCACATTCGTCTACGTGTGTCATGGCAGCACCGTGAATAATCACATCAGGCTCAAACGCGCCAACAACAGCACTTACATCTTCTGCATTTGTGATGTCCATCGAAGCATAACGCGCAGTTCCCATCGCTTTGGTCCTATTGCCACCTCGGGAGGTAGCTAGAAAACTGTGCTGGGGATAATTGGCTGTAGCAACAGCTATTTTTTGACCTAATAGACCATTAGATCCGGTAAAAAGTATTTTCATGACTACGAGGCCTGAGTTTGTTTATTAAACCAATTACGAAACGCACGAATCTGCTCGTCATTACCCAAAACGTAAAGTTTTGAATGCGGTGCAACTTTAAAATCCGGGGATGGATTTACATATAACTCCCCTGACTCATCCACGTACCCGATGACCGTACACCCGGTTTGTTGTCGAATCTTTAAGTCTTTGATGTTACAACTAGACAGCTCTTCGGGGAGTTCGTCCACCACAATTTCTTCAATATTCGTGGCACTAGACCCGCCCACACTCAAGTGATCTAGAAAATTCATGACCCCAGGATTCATGAGGTTATGGGCAAGATGCGAACCGCCCACAAGATTGGGACTTACAGTATAATTTGCACCTGCTGCTAAAAGCTTTTTCTCTGTACTTTCTGTATTTGCACGCGCACCGATAACCAATTTTGGATTCAACTGACGTGCAGATATCACCACAAATAAGTTGTCCGTATCCGATGCCAAAGCAGCAACAAGACTGCTCGCATCGGCTATATTGGCTTTTTCAAGAATTTCATCATTTGTCGCATCACCTATCAAGACCACAACACCATCCAGCTCCTCACGGTACCTGTTCGCGCGCTCTTCATCTAATTCCAACACGACCACCTGCACGCCATAGGCCTTAAGTTTACTAACTACCTGTCGTCCATTTCGACCAAGTCCACAGACAATTGTATGATTCTTTAGTTTTTCCACCTTGCGCTCTAATCTTTTCGTTCGTAAATACAATTGTACTTTTCCGTCTATGGCTAATTGAGCCAGAAGCCCCGCGCCGTAAGCAAAGGTCCCAAAACTCCCGACAATCAAGGCGATTGTAAACCAGATTCCACCAGTACTAAGGGGACCTACTTCATTAAATCCAACGGTGCTCACCGTCTGAATCACCATGTAAAAGGATTGCAGCCAATCAAATCCTTCTAGCCAGCGATAACCCACCGTTCCTGCAATGAGGATCACTGCAAAAACATAGAATACATTTTTAAGGCTTTGGAACGGATTATTCATTGGTTTAAAGGTACGCTCTTGAAAAGTTGGCCTCAAACCCTGAATGCAAATTTATTTGAATACGAACGATTAGTGGGGCAGTTTATCACGTAGTACTCCGTACAGGAAGGTTCCAAGTAAAGCGGCAATCAATACGATGATATAGCCAACAAAACCTGCGCCTATATTCACTACGATAGGACCGGGACAAGCACCACTTAACGCCCAACCCAAACCAAAGATAATCCCACCGAATAGGTAACGAGGAATACTCCAAGCCTTTGGATTAAATACAATAGGTGCACCTGAAAAATCTTTGGCATTGTTCTTCTTCATGAACCAAACCATAGGCACACCTATAGCTACAGCTAATCCAATGATACCATACATATGAAAGTCCTGGAAACGGAACATTTCCTGAATTCTATACCATGAAGCGGCCTCACTCTTAAACATAATGATGCCGAACAACGTGCCGGCCAGTAAAAATTTGATCTGTTTCATAGCCTAGTAGATTAAAGGGAATATCAAATGTGTCATGGCGAGGCCTCCAATAAAAAATCCCACGACAGCAAGCAAAGAAGCGGGCTGAAGATCAGAAATTCCCGAAATCGCATGTCCAGAGGTACAACCTCCTGCATAACGGGCTCCGAATCCAACCATAAAACCACCTAGAACTAGAATCACAATATTCTGCCACGAGCTTAGGGCTTCCACACCGAATTGGCTCGCTGGTGCATATCCTGTTGGAACGGCAAAACCTAAAACTCCTAGATCTTCGATGGTTGCCTCTGAAATTGCAACAACATAATCTGGTGTTGTTAGAAAATTCGTTGCGATATAGCCGCCCAAACCGGCACCCACAAGAAAAAATAAGTTCCAGCTTTGCGTTTTCCAATTGAACTGAAAAAAAGGCGCAAATTTATCAGCGCCACACATAGCACAAAGGGTCCTTAAATTATTCGAGAAACCAAATGACTTACCGAAATAAAGAAGGAGCCACATCACAAATGCGATAAGGGCACCACTCACATACCAAGGCCAAGGCTGAAGAATTAAATCCATTGTGTTGTTTATTCGTGCGTTAGAAATAGGATGAAGCGATTAGGGCTTCTAAAACATAGCAACCGCGCCACTTACGGCGCGGCCTATAGATTGAATGGTGTTTTTATAAGGTGGTTGGACAAACGTAATCAGATACGTTGAGGCCAGCTTCCTTCATGGCTTTAAAGCCACCTGCAACGTCTACCATATTGTGGTAACCTCGTGCTTTGAGAATGGAAGAAGCAATCACCGAACGGTAACCACCTGCACAATGCACATAGAAGGTACCTTCTTGTGGCACACTCGACATTTGATCACTGAGGTAATCTAATTCTATATGAATTGCATCGATCAAATGCTCACTTAAATACTCACCTGATTTACGCACATCTACTACCGTTGCATCAGATATACCCTTGAGCTCTTCAGCCGTAACCTGCGGAAGAGAATCCACCTGTTTGCCTGAATTTTTCCAAGCGTCAAATCCTCCATCGAGGTAACCGATACAATTATCGTAACCCACACGGGACAATCTTGTCACTACTTCCTCTTCCATACCCGGATCGGCAACAATCAAGATTTCTTGCTTGATATCTGGGATTAAAGCACCGACCCACATGGCGAAGCCGCCCTTAATACCAATAAATATTGATTGTGGAATGAAACCGTGTATGAAGATATTTTGGTGACGAGTATCCAGAATCAAAGCTTCCGTCTCATTTGCAGCCGCATCAAAGGCCTCTGCAGAGAGCGGACGCAAGCCACGTTCCATGACCTTATCTAAACTTTCGTACCCCGTCTTATTCATGCGAACATTCTCTGGGAAGTAGGCCGGCGGTGGCAATAAGCCATCCGTTACCTCTGCAATAAATTCTTCTTTCGTCATCTTCGCACGGAGTGCATAATTGGTGGCTTTTTGCTCACCGATCGTACCTACAGTTTCTTTTGACATGTTTTTACCGCACGAAGAACCTGCACCGTGTCCTGGGTATACGATCACATCATCCGACAAAACCATGATTTTATTGCGTAAAGAATCAAATAAAATACCAGCTAAATCTTCTTGTGTAATACTTGCTGCTTTCTGCGCTAAGTCTGGACGACCAACATCTCCTAAGAACAAAGTATCCCCCGAGAATATCGCATAATCTTTGCCACTTTCGTCTTTTAACAAATAGGTGGTGCTTTCCATCGTATGGCCTGGTGTATGCATGACATGAATGGTTACATCACCCACTTTTAACACCTCACCATCCTCAGCGATATGGCAATCAAATTGTGTATTCGCAGTAGGACCATAAACGATTTTTGCACCAGTCTTAACCGCTAAATCAAGGTGACCTGAAACGAAATCCGCATGAAAATGTGTCTCTAAAATGTACTTGATAGTTACACCATCCTTTTCAGCACGATCCAGATAGGGACCTACTTCACGTAACGGATCGATGATAACTGCTTCTCCATTAGAGGCAATGTAATAGGCTCCTTGCGCTAAACATCCGGTGTAAATCTGCTCTACTGTCATGATATTGCGAATTTTATTCTTTGCTTTTAAAGTTGCTTTACTATGATATATACGGCCATCAAAAGAACGAAAAAGCCGAAGCCTTTTTTTAATTTTTTACCGTCTATGAAATTATTCAAATAGATCCCAACAAAGATACCAAATACTGCAATGGCAGTGACGGTAAGTAACAGTGTCCAGTCTATTTGATCTCCATAGCGCTGGACATCGCCAATAAAACCAATCAAACTCTTCGCTGCAATAATTAACAGGGAGGTCCCAACGGCTTTCTTCATGGGTAATTTTGCGAAAAGAACCAGTGCTGGAATAATCAAAAATCCACCACCAGCGCCAACAATACCCGTTAATACACCAACGAGAGTCCCTTCCAAAAGAATGGCGGGTATATTAAACTGGGGTGTTGCATCTTCATCCTCTTCTTCCTCTCGCTTATTACGAATCATACTCACTGAAGCTGCAAGCATTACCAAAGCAAAGAAAACCATGATGGCAATATCTTTCGTCAAGACATAAGTCCCTACGGTCATTATTTCGTCCGGAATCGCAGGAACGAGGTAAGCACGTGTTGCATAAACAGCAATAAACGCTGGAATGGTAAAAACCACCGCGGTTTTATAATTTACATTACCCAAGCTTGCATTCCGAACACCCCCAACCAAAGCTGTCGAGCCGACTATAAATAACGAATAGGCAGTACTCATTTCTGCCCCAATACCAAAAAGGTACACCAACACAGGAACCGTTAATATGGACCCACCTCCACCAATAAGACCGAGTGATATTCCAATAAAAATGGATGCGATATATCCGATGATTTCCATAATTGAGCTTTAAGATACCTCAAAGTTCGGGCTTGAAAAACTCATGAGTGTGACTCAACGCACACTAGAACAATAAACGCTCCATTTCTTGCTGAAGCTTGCTTGCTGCACTACCGGCCGCTTGTGCAAAATCTAGCCCATTGCTTTGATAAATGATACCGCGCGTGCTGTTTACTAAAACTCCGTAATCTTTATTAGTCGCCTGTTTAAGGACTTCTTCTAATGACCCCCCCTGCGCACCTACACCAGGCACTAAAAAGAAGTGATCAGGTGCAATGGCACGTAAGCGTGCAAGATGCTCTGTTTTCGTTGCGCCTAAAACAAACATTAGCTGATCTGCAGTAGCCCATTCTTGCGCTTTTTTCACGACACTTTCGAACAGCACTTCACCTTCCGCATTCTCAATAAATTGAAAATCGAATGCGCCTTTGTTTGAGGTAAGACCTAATAGTATCACCCATTTGTTTGGGAAATCAAGAAAAGGAGTCACACTATCTTCACCCATATAAGGGGCTACAGTAACACTGTCGAAATTCATGTTTTCGAAAAACGCCTTTGCATACATTTTAGATGTGTTTCCTATATCGCCACGCTTGGCATCTGCAATGGTGAAAATTTCAGGATATTTCTCATCTAGATACTGAATGGTTTTCTCTAAACTCTGCCAACCTTTTACGCCCATAGATTCATAAAAGGCAATATTCGGCTTATAAGCAACCGTAAACGCGGCCGTCGCATCGATGATAGCCTTATTAAAGGCGAATACAGGATCATCCTCTTTCAATAGGTGCTGTGGGATCTTTTCTAAATCCGTATCCAATCCTACGCAAAGCACGCTGCGCTTTGATTTAATCTGCTCAAGTAAGGCTGCTTTATTCATGTTGCTTTAATAATCGTCCGATCCTTCTTTCATTTTTTCGGCATTCTCAGCCATATGAAGCTCGTCAATAAACTTCTGAATATCCCCGTTGACTACATCGTTTAAATTGTAACTGGTCAAACCAATTCTATGATCGGTAACCCGTCCTTGAGGATAATTGTACGTTCTAATCTTTGCCGAACGATCACCTGTACTGACCATCGTTTTGCGTTGGGCAGCTTGTTCTTCTTGCTTCTTTTTGAATTCCATATCAAACATACGAGAACGCAATACTTTCAATGCTTGCTCATAGTTCTTATGCTGGCTCCGACCGTCTTGACATTCTACCACGATTCCAGTGGGAAGGTGCGTCAAGCGCACAGCACTCTCAGTCTTATTAACGTGCTGTCCACCCGCTCCTTGAGAACGGTAGGTATCTTTTTTCACATCCTTCATATCAAGGTCTACATCCACTTCTTCAGCCTCAGGCAACACAACCACAGAGGCAGCAGAGGTATGAACCCGACCCTGGCTCTCAGTTGCAGGAACACGTTGAACGCGGTGTACACCGCTTTCATATTTTAAAATACCATAAACTGATTCCCCATTCACCTCGAAAGAAACCTCTTTAAAGCCTCCGGACGATCCTTCATTCATGGTAAGAACTTCTATCTTCCAACCTCTACCCTCACAATAACGCTGGTACATTCTAAACAAATCACCTGCGAAAATGGCTCCTTCATCGCCTCCGGCACCTTGACGAATCTCAACTAGAGCATTTTTATCGTCCTCAGGATCTTTGGGCAAGAGTAGTAACTTTACTTCTTCCTCTAAAGCTTCAAAAGTAGGTTCCAATTCATCCAATTCCATTTTCGCCATCTCACGAAAATCGGCATCTTTCTCTTCTTTTAATACGACTTTGGCTTCCTCAATACGACTGGATAATTCTAAATAATGCGATCTGACTTCAACCAATGGCTTCAAGTTTTTATACTCTCTATTTAGCTGAACATAGCGTTTGCTATCAGAAATAACATCAGGCTGAATAATGAGATCATTTACCTCATTGTAGCGCTGAAAAATCACATTAAGCTTATCAATCATCGCCATTACTTCTCGTACTTAAAGGTCCCGAATTCACTACTAATGGTCAATTCTTTAGTTGCACTCTGTTCAACCCTTCCAACAATCTTTGCAGGTACCCCAAAGCTTTCACTAATGGCGATAATAGCATCCGCAATGGAAGGGTCCACGTACAATTCCATGCGGTGTCCCATATTAAATACCTGATACATTTCTTCCCAACTCGTGCCACTCTCCTCTTGAATCATTTTAAACAGCGGCGGTATCGGGAACAGCGCGTCTTTAATAACATGTCCTTTTTCCAAGAAATGTAAAATTTTCGTTTGTGCACCGCCCGAACAATGTACCATACCGTCAATTTTATCGCGGTACTGGTCTAAGACTTGTTTTATAATGGGTGCATACGTACGTGTCGGACTCAAAACTAGTTTCCCTGCGTCTAAACTCGTCTCAGTCGCCTCCGTTAGCGTTTTTGTACCTGTATAAACCAGCGACTCTGGAACCGCGGGATCAAAGCTCTCAGGATACTTCGCTGCCAATGCTTTTCCAAACACATCGTGACGGGCGCTGGTCAATCCATTAGACCCCATCCCACCGTTGTAGTCGGATTCATATGTGGATTGACCAAAAGATGCCATACCCACGATCACATTCCCCGGTTTAATATTTGCATTATCTACGACATCAGTGCGCTTCATTCTTGCGACTACAGTGCTGTCAACTATAATGGTGCGCACTAAATCACCGACATCAGCGGTTTCACCACCCGTACTGATGATATCTATGCCGTGTTTTCTATATTCTTCTAGAAGGGATTCAGTGCCACCGATGATGGCACTAAGTACCTCGCCTGTAATTAAACCTTTATTACGACCGATGGTGGAACTAAGCATAATATTCTCTGTAGCACCCACACAAAGTAAATCATCGATGTTCATGATTAATGCATCCTGAGCGATGCCCTTCCACACACTTAAATCACCAGTCTCTTTCCAGTACATATAAGCAAGTGAACTTTTGGTACCTGCTCCGTCCGCATGCATAACTAGGCAATAGTCGTCATCACCCGTTAAATAATCCGGGACAATTTTACAAAAGGCCTTTGGGAACAGGCCTTTATCGATGTTTTTGATTGCGTTATGGACGTCTTCTTTCTGGGCACTCACGCCTCGTCCTGTATAACGGTCTGATGTGTTTTTCATGCTGCAAAAATAACGAGAAAGCGCGCACGAGAGACCCGTGCGCGCTTTTCATTTTAATAGTTTATGCTACTTAATCTGAATCCAGGATCCAATGATTAAGTCTTTATCACTTTTGAATCCATTCAAATTACGAATGTCCTTCACGCTTGCGCTGGCCTTTTTAGCAATTCCTCGCATGGTGTCTCCACGTTGTACCTGATAATGATCTTCATCAAAGGCTGAATAATCACCATTAGGTGTCACTTTGATAACCATACCTGGCATAGGGCGTGCGCCACGTAAGCCTCCATTCAGCTTTTTAAGCTGTACTACGTTCATACCATTATTCATAGCGATTTTACCCAACGAACGGTCTTTAGGACCTAGCGTTATAGTTTGTCCGATTGGGTTCTCATCCTTCTTAGGTTGTGCAGCACCGCCGTCTGAAGATCCTCCATCTGCTATGGTCGTGGAGGGAACGTAATCATCACTTAATACCTTGAAATCCGTACGGCGATTGATTTGATTCGCTACTTCCTGGTCCTCTTTATTGAGTCGCTTAATGAAAGTTTCTGTCAGATTATCCCCAGCTTTGAATTTGTCCGCACCGAACCCTTTATAATCGGCTGAAATAACGAATGGTTCTTTCTCACCCATTCCGACTGCCGTTAAACGTTCCGCAGGAATTCCTTTCTGAATAAGGTAATCCACACAACTTTGCGCACGTGATTGTGAGAGCACATCGTTTTTTACATCTGTATCACGGTAATCCGTATGGGAGCGCAGACCAATAGTAATGGTTGGATTGCGTTGCAAGATGCTAAATACCGTATCCAAGGCCACTTTACTTTCTTCGCGGAGTTCTGATTTAGCTAAATCAAAGAATACGTTCGGAAGTACGATAGGCACCTCAATAGGATCCATTTCAAGACGTAGACTGTATGACTTAACATAAGCACGCTCCTCTTTTACCTGAGCATAGTCATTCAAGGCTAACCCTTTGGTTGTGATGTCGCCCACAGCATTTAAGAAACGCTTACGACTCATATTCAACTTGTAGGATTTATCCTCCTCCATCTGTCCACGAGGGATACTAAACTGACCATTTGCATCAGTGGTTACAGTGAACGATTGGCCTTCTTTATTGCTTACTTCGATGGTTACATCGCTTACTGGCTTTCCATTTTTCGTACTAACAACAGTACCCGTGGCCTCGAAGAATTTCTCCCATTCAGTCACGTACCAAATGTCATGCTCACCCCGTGTGCCCTTACGATTACTTACAACAAAACCTTTTTTGGTGTTATCGCCTGGTACAAAACGCAATGAAATATCGTCGGCTTCTGAATTGATAGGACTCAGCATGTTTTCTACATCGCCGACTGGTGCGCCGTTTTCGTCAAGCTTTACACGGAAACAGTCGAATCCTCCCATTCCCACGTGCCCGTTGGATGAGAAATACAAGTAACCATCACCATGAGCAAACGGGTACAATTCATCGCCACGTGTATTGATATTTAAGTTCGTCGGCGATGCCCACTCACGCTTCCTGCGATCGTAAGTAGTCATGTAAATGTCTTTACCTCCTTTTCCACCAGCAACTTCCCCGGCGAAATACAATACCTGATCGTCAGGACTAAGCGCAGGATGACCCACAGAAGCACCGCTATCAAGCGCAATAATTACCGGCTCCGGATTTGCCCAATCTTGACCAATTTTCTTAGTCGTGTAAATAGCGCATCCCATTTTCATGTTTTTCACTTGCATACACTTCGTGAAATACATCTCTTTACCTCTAGAGTCAAAAGTGACAACGCCCTCATGGTCTTTAGTGTTGATGATATCGCTCATTGGGTCTAATTCACCCCAAACAATTTCATCATTAGCGTTCGCCTCTTTACCTTTCTTCTTTTTCTTATTCTTTTTACGCTCTCCCTCGATGACAAAAATATCCGAGAAACGCTGACCCATCCAACCGTCTTCTTTTCGACCAGTTGCATCGTCACGCATCGAAGAAATCATCAGCGTTAAATCTTCCTTACCGCGCTTTCCTGCAAAAGCTATTGAGTAATCCGATTTTTTTGAGTTTAGATCTTTTGCGTTATCCAATGCGAAAAGTGATCCAGAAACTACCCATTGTGCAGCCTTTTGACAGCTTTCAATACCTCGGTCGGCACGAGCATCGCTAGGAACTAACTTTTTGTAAGCTTCATACGCGATAATTGCGTCTTCATATTCTCCTTGACATTGCAACATTTCAGCATAACCGAGGTCTGCCTGAGCACCAAAACCCAATTTTGAAGCACGCTGGTAATAACTCGCCGCCCTTTTACATTGACCGGTGAACCGATATCCTTCGGCCATATTGTAGGAAATACGCTGTTTTTGTTCGCGTGTTTTTTCTTTAGAATACGCCTTAGCATAAATTTCGATGGCAACAGAATACTCCTTTGATTCAAAATATTCGTCTGCTTTTACCGTAAGCTTGTGAGGCTTTGCATCTACCTCTTCAACAGTGGCGTCTTGAGCGAAAGCTATGATGGGCAAGAAAGCGAGGACAACGGTCCAAGTTCGTAAAATGCGTTTTTGCATGCGAGTCTGGTCTCTTGTGTTTAAGCACCCACAATATAGATAAAATAAAAAAAGAAACCCCGCGCGGGCGGGGTTTCTCTCTATCAAAATTTGAAAACCTAATATTATCTAGTGAAGAGCATTTCGCGGAACTTAGGTAACGGCCATTGCTCGTCATCAATCATAAGCTCCAATTTATCGCTTTCGTAACGAATTACATCAAAATAAGATTTTACGTTATCGTAGTATAAAATGGCTTTTTCACGCACATCCTCTTTTGCATTTGCATCCTTACGAGCCTGAATCATAGCATCTTTCGAAGCCAAGATTTTTGATATGCGGGCAGAAATATCTTTAATCATTTCTAACTGTTCTTTTGCCACGGTTTCGAACGTCTCCTCATCCATAATATCCTTCAAGCGTTGAACATTGTCAATCAAGGTGTTCTGGTATTTGATCGCCGTAGGCACTATGTGATTTCCAGCTAAATCCCCAAGCACACGGCTTTCGATTTGGATTTTCATAAAGTACGATTCCAATAAGATTTCGTGGCGTGCCTCGGCTTCACGTTTAGACATTACGTTGAGACTTTCAAACATCTGAAGTGTCGCATCACTTACGTAAGCGTCAAGAGCGCGGGGTGTTGACGGCTCATTACTCAAACCACGCTTAGCTGCTTCTTCTTTCCAAGCATCGCCATATCCATCTCCTTCGAAACGAATGGCTTTAGACTCTTTGATGTATTGTTTCAATACGCTAAAAATTGCCTCATCTTTCTTCAACCCATCTTTCGCAATGAGTGCGTCTACATCTGCCTTGAAATCAATCAACTGCTCCGCCATAGCACTGTTAAGAACCGTCATTGGTTGAGCACAGTTACTTGCTGAACCGGCAGCACGCAATTCAAACTTATTCCCTGTAAAGGCAAAAGGCGAGGTACGGTTACGATCGGTGTTGTCAAGAAGAATCTCCGGTATTTTACCTACCACATTTAGCTTGAGATCCGTTTTTTCTTGAGGTGTCATTTTACCACCTCCGATGTTTTCCAATTGATCCAAAACCTTACTCAGCTGGTCACCGATAAAAACAGAGATAATTGCCGGTGGCGCTTCATTGGCACCTAGGCGGTGCTCATTACCAGCCGAACCAATAGAAGCACGAATTAAATCAGCATGCTTATAAACTGCTTTGATGCTATTAACGAAGAAGGTTAAGAACATCAAGTTGCTCATTGGCGTATTACCTGGTGCCAAAAGATTTACACCAGTATTGGTTGCCAATGACCAGTTATTGTGCTTACCCGAACCGTTAATATTCGCAAATGGCTTCTCGTGTACAAGCGCACGGAAATTGTGACGTCGCGCCACTTTCTCCATGAGGTCCATGAATAATGAATTATGATCTACTGCAACATTCGCTTCTTCAAATACTGGGGCAAATTCGTACTGCGCAGGAGCAACCTCATTGTGACGCGTTTTAACTGGAATACCCAACTTACGGCTTTCGTATTCCAATTCTTTCATGAATTCGATTGCGCGTTCCGGGATAGAACCAAAGTAATGATCATCCAACTGCTGCCCTTTCGCAGGCGCATGACCTACAAGCGCACGACCAGCCAAAGTTAAATCTGGACGGGCATGGAAATAAGCCTCATCAACTAGGAAGTATTCTTGCTCCCAACCTAATGTTGCGTTTACCTTATTGACGTTTTTATCAAAGTATTTACACACATCTGTCGCTGCTGCATCCACTGCTTGTAACGCACGTAGTAATGGTGTTTTGTAATCTAATGCCTCGCCAGTGTACGAAACGAATACTGTTGGAATACATAAAGTTGTCCCAAAGACAAAAGCTGGCGAAGTTGGATCCCAAGCTGTGTAACCACGGGCTTCGAAGGTATTACGAATACCACCGTTTGGAAAAGAAGATGCATCAGGTTCTTGCTGTACAAGCATTCCTCCTGAAAACTTCTCCATTGCCTCACCGTTTCCTGTGGGCTCGAAAAAAGAGTCGTGCTTTTCCGCTGTTGCTCCAGTTAAAGGTTGAAACCAATGCGTGTAATGTGTCGCACCTAAACTCAATGCCCAGGCTTTCATACCAGAAGCTACCTGATCTGCAATTTCCCTTGAAATCTTTGTACCGTTTTCGATAGAGTCATTTACTGCTTTAAACGCTTCAGAGGTCATGTATTGACGCATCGCTTTTCGATTAAAAACGTGCGAACCGAAGTAGTCTGAAACGCGCGTTCCAGGTGCTTCAAAGTGCTGAGGCTTGCGCCCTATTGTTTCTTCTAGTGCTAGAAATCTTACCGTTGGCATGTGGCTAATTTTTAATTCACGACAAAGATACCCCTATTTTTTATGGGGTGCAATGAAAAATTATTAACCAATGTTGATATCAACCCCTTAAACGAAGAGGTATAGCATGAAAAAAATATAAGAAGCTAGCAAGACAGCCCCTTCCATGCGATCCAGCCGGTCAGATTTCAGTACACCCATTAAAGGAATAAGCAAAAGGGTGAATAGTAAACTTATTGGAAAGTCAACATAAAGCAATGCCTGATCGGAAAGCTCTATAGGCTGTATACAGGCAGTAAAACCTAAGACACTGAGAATATTGAAAATATTCGAACCGATGATATTGCCTATTGCTAAGTCCGCCTCACCTTTTCGCGCCGCCATTAAACTTGCAGCTAACTCTGGAACACTTGTGCCAAAAGCGACAAGGCTCACTGCAACCAGTCGTTCACTCCAGCCCCATTGTGCTGCCAGCGTTGCTATCCCGGAGACAAACAGTTGCGCGCCAATTTTCAAACCGACTGCGCCAATAATGAGCAATAACATACCCTGCCATAAGGGCATGGCCGGAACGTCAATATCCTCACCTATAGTTGCCGTTATCCGCTCTTTTCTTGCACTGCGAATTTTCAAAACATTGTAAACTAATAGAGTTGCTACTAGGACCATTCCTTGTAAAAAGTTTATTCCGCCAGAAAAAAGAAATCCACCAAGCAAGACATTTGCACCGAGCAAAAACAACCAATCCTTACGGTAGGTCAAGCGCAGTGCTTCCATTTTAAAGAGCAGCGCTGTAAGCCCTAGTATAAGTCCAATATTCGCGATATTAGACCCCAACACATTCCCTAAAGCAATAGCACTCTTTCCTTTCATTGCGGCTATTACACTTACAATGAGCTCCGGAGCGCTAGTAGCAAAGGCAACAAGTGTTAAACCGATGATGACTTTTGATACACGTAGTTTAAGCGCAATAGCGACTGAGCCACGAACTAAGAATTCACCACCCAGTAACAACAAACCGAAACCTGCTAATAGAAAGAGCGCCGTCACAGCTTGGTACCTCTTTTAATGGTATCCGTAACTTCTTTGAATGCATCACGACCTTCCTCTACGGTTTTTTTAACATCAGTCAAGGCATTGTCTTCCGCATTATCTAAAATCTCTCTCTTGATGTCATTAGTCGCGTTTTTAACCTGCTTAATAACCTTTGCCGCCGATCGCGCCATACTAGGTATTTGTTTTGGGCCGAACAAAAGCAAAAACACCAATGCCACAATGATGAACTCACCGCCGCTAATATTAAAGAGTAGGAAAACGTGTTGCATAACGCGAATTTACAATAAAAAACCCCCGACGCGCCAGCGCGTCGGGGGTTTTGAAATTTTTGCTTTTCGGTTGCTTAGCTATCCTTGTCCGAAGCATCGAACATCACTGGAGTAGCAATAAACAATGAACTATAAGTACCTACAAGCACACCTAATAGAAGTGCAAACATGAAACCACGAATTACTTCTCCACCAAATAAGAAGATGACGAGAAGGACAAAGAAAGTAGTCAACGAGGTGTTGAACGTACGACTCAATGTCTGGTTCAATGATTTGTTTACGCTAACGCCGTTTTGCTTGCCACGAGAACCCATGTTTTCACGGATACGGTCAAACACAACCACAGTATCGTTCAATGAATACCCAATCACTGTTAAGATGGCTGCAATGAATGCTTGGTCTACTTCCAATTGGAACGGTAAGAACCCGTCCGCTAATGAGAATACACCCATCACAAACAATACATCATGCAACAATGCGACTACCGCACCAAGCGAGAATTGCCATTTGCGGAATCGAATGAGAATATATAAGAAGACTACAATCAATGAGAAGATGATGCTGTATACGGCACCAGATTTAATATCATCTGCGATGGTTGGACCAACAACACGTGAACCAACTAAGCCTATGGCATCTTCCGTTTCGTCTGTAAAGAACGACTCCAATGGTAGTTCTTCCGCAAAGAAATCTGCAACGCCGGCATACAATTTAGACTGAATGTCCTCATCAATCATAGGACCCGTTTCACCAATGCGATAACTCGTCGTAATGATTACCTGGTTTGCATCACCCAAGGTTTTTACCACTGGAGTGTATGTATTACCATCTTCATCAACAAACGCATTACTTAATGATTCTGCAACATCACTTACTTCTACAGGCTGGTCGAAACGTACCTGAAATGAACGTCCACCGACAAAATCAACGCCGAGGTTCAAACCTTTGGTAAACAGCGAGAATAATCCGATTGCGATTACTACCGTTGAAATTCCATATGCAACTTTACGCTTCTTCAAGAAGTCAAAGCTCATATTGGTGTACCAGTTTTTTGTGGTTTTGGTAGAGAATTTGATGTCTTTCTTACCTGCCAATCTTCTCTCGAAGACAATTCTTGAGATAAACAAGGCAGTAAACAATGAAGTCAAAATACCGATCATTAATGTCGTTGCGAAACCACGTATAGGACCCGTACCGAACGCAAAGAGAATAATACCCGTTAAGAAGGTCGTAACGTTTGCATCGATAATCGCACTGTTCGAATTTTTATATCCATCAACAATCGCTGCACGCAGTCCTTTTCCTAGACGCATTTCTTCACGAATACGCTCGAAAATAAGAACATTAGCATCTACCGCCATACCGATGGTCAATACGATACCTGCCATACCTGGAAGCGTCAATACTGCTCGCAAACTCGCGAGAATACCGAAGATCAAGAACATATTGATCAATAGCGCCATGTTAGCCACAAGACCCGCACCACTGTAGTAGAAGTACATGTAAAGCAATACCAGTGCAAGGGCAATGGCAAACGAATTAATCGATGCAGAGATAGCCTCCTTACCTAGAGAAGGACCCACTACATCAGACTGTATGATGCGTGCGGGCGCATCCAGCTTACCTGCACGTAGAATATTCGCTAAATCCGCACTTTCCTCAGCACTGAAGTTTCCTGTAATTTGAGTACGCCCTCCTGCTATTTCATTTTGAACTTGCGGATAAGAGTACACATAGTTGTCTAACACGACCGCGACAGAACGCTTCGGCGTTTGCGCAGCTGCTTCCGCAGTTAAGCGTTGCCATTTCTGTGCTCCCGTACCATTCATGGCCATTGTTACAATGTTGCGGTTGTATTCGTCTAAATCTGGACGCGCATCTACAATCACACCACCGTCTAATTCAGGCGTGTTTTCGCGGTTGCCTTTAATGGCTAAAAGAGTTATGATATCAGAGTTAGGCTCAGGCTTGCTGCTCCAAAGGAACTTCGCATTGCGCAACTCTTGATTCATCATTTGAACGATTTCTGGACGTGCCAAAAACGCATTGACCTTTGCCGTGTCACGAATAAGTGAATATCCGACACGCGGTCCTTGCATAGCCATTCCAGTTTCACTCACCATAGGGCGGAAAACTTCAAACAATGGGTTATTGGTCGATAGTACATCTGAAGAGTCGGTTGCTGCAGAGTCCGCAGGTACTTCGGCATCTTCAATTGCGAGGTCACTAAAATCTGGCGTTTCGTCTACGGTTTCCGTAGTTGCTTTTTCGCCTTCAACAATATCGCGTAGTTTATCGTTCGCAGAAACTAGGAAAGGAAGCACTTCTGCCCCTTCGTACATATTCCAAAACTGTAGTTCTGCAGTCGATTGTAAAAGTTTCTGAACACGGGCAGGATCCTTGACACCTGGCAATTCTACTAAGATACGTCCCGTACCCTCTAGGCGCTGAATGTTCGGCTGTACAACACCAAACTGGTCGATCCGCGCACGTAATACTGTGAATACGTTGGCAATCGCTGCTTCAACATCGCGACGGATTTCCGCCTGTACAGCATCATTTGCTGCGTTAAAACCTACTTTATCCGTCATTTCCGGCGTACCGAAAAGCGAAGCGTCGCTCAACAACAAACCGCCACCGGTTTCGGTGCTGATTTTATCAAACTCCGCAAAAAACGTATTTAAATAGTTGTTTTGACCTTGGCTTTGTGCTTCGTCAGTGTTGGCAATGGCCTGAGTGAAACGAGGGTCTTGGGCATTTGCCACTAAACCTTTCAATACGTCTTTCACACTCACTTCGAGGATGACATTCATCCCTCCTTTGAGGTCAAGACCAAGGTTCATTTCCTTTTTCTTCACTTCGCCGTAGGTAAACCCAAGTACTGGGTAGACCTCTTGCGACATCATACTGTCGAGATAAGCCGACTTAACATTTGCATCTCCTGCGGCGAATGACTCTGCATCGCTAGCGACGTTGTTCGCGACCCATGTGAACGAGAGCTGGTATAATGAAGCCAGACCTAGTGCAATCGCGAAAACGGTAATTAATCCTTTGTTCTGCATCCTGATGGATTGTTTCAGTTTTTCAATAACGCGCAAATATAGGCAGTTCGAGGTGCCTAACCTAAAGTTTTTTGTACCTGCAAGCTTCTAAGTTTATACTATCTTTGAGTACCTATGATAAGGACCTATATTTTACCCCTTGTTTTTCTGCTTTCTAGCTTGCCCAGTTTCGGTCAAAGTAACCGATTAAATTTTGACTGGACGGCGGGACCTGCAGTGGATGCAGGTGGGTCCAGTATACCCTACCCATTTTTAGGTGGGTTGGATCTACCGCAATGGTCTAAGGTGGATTTAAATTTAGATGGTGTGGAAGATTTAGTTGCCTTTGATCGACAGGGCGGCAGATGGATCACATTTATCGCTGAAAACGGTAATTGGGAAGGCAAACCGGAATATGCACCGTTGCTCCCTGCAGTAAAAAATTGGGCATTATTCAGAGATTATAACTGTGACGGCAAGAAAGATCTTTTCGCCTACGTTTTGGGAGGAATTGGCGTATGGGAGAACACCAGCACCACAGACTCCGTCAAATTTACTTGGGCGTTGAACAACCCTTATTTAACCACTAATACAGGCAGCTCATCCACTAATCTCTATAACTTCAGTAGTGACATCCCCGCCATTTCGGATATCGATGGCGATGGGGATTTAGACGTATTAACCTTTGGCCAAAGCGCTACTGTAAATTGGCACGAAGGTTTGAACGCATGCGGGCTTGACTTTAAGCTCAATACCACATGCTGGGGCCGATTTGAAGAAAACCTCAGCTCAAACGACCTCACACTAAACGGCTGTGCGGGCGTTCAAAAATTAGAATTCAGTCAAAAAACTTCAAGCGGCATGCATGCAGGCTCTTCATTGTTGGTACTCAACCTAAATGGAGATTCTCTTCAAGATGTACTCATCGGTGATGTAAGTTTCACAAACCTTGTCGCAGCTTACAACGGCGGTCGTGTCGATAGTGCTTTTATGGTTACAAAAGATACGCTCTACCCGCTGGTTCAACCCACAGCAATAGAATATTTTCCAGCGGCATTTTATGAAGATGTTGATTTTGACAGTATTCCCGATCTCATGGTAAGTCCCAATTTAAATGGATCACAGAATACAAAGAACAATTGGCTTTATCCGAATAACGGGACCCTGAATAACCCTAGTTGGGGGACATTGGACTCCGCATTCCTTGTGAGAGATATGCTTGACATCGGTTCTGCCGCAAAGCCGGCCCTAGTGGATATCGACTTCGATGGGGATTTGGATTTAGTAGTTGGCGGGAAAGGACTGTATACTGCACCGAGCACCTACGAAAGCAGAATGTTGTTGTACAAGAACACAGGAACAAATACGGCACCTGCCTTCACGTTGACAGATTCTGATTTAGCAAATGCCGGCTATAATAACCTGGGAGCAAGCCTTAGTCCGACTTTTGGTGACCTCGACGGCGATTTTGACCCGGACATGATTGTAGGTACAGAAACAGGTGAATTATTTTATTACGAAAACACAGGGTCTTTTACAGCCCACAGCTTCACGTATCGCGGCAGCCTTCAATCTATAGATGTTGGCAATTTTGCCGCACCCGCACTAGGCGACATTGATGGAGATGGTGATCTCGATTTGTTAATCGGAAATGAACTTGGTGCCATTGCCTACTACGAAAATACAGCAAGTATGCCCAGTGCATTCACACTGGTAGATGCTACATGGGCAGGAATTGACATGACCAGCCCCCAAGCACCGGACGGGTATTCAGCTCCCGCATTTGTTTACGGGCAAGACACTACGCTACTTATAGGATCTGAAAGCTTAGGCGTTGTGCAGAAAGATAGCTTACGCACCATCATGAGCGGTGCGACAGCGTTGGACTTAGTGCTTGGTGGTGGTACAACAACATCTGCATCGAGAGAAGAAACGCCCTTTGGAGGTTCTAAACGTAATGGTCGGACCCAGATTGTATTTAGTAAGGACGAATTAATGAATGCAGGCGGAATTTACGGGCAGATAAAAACCATCGGATTTGAATTGGGCACAAATACGAGCCTTTATCTGACCCAGGGTTTTGATATCAAAATGACACATGTCTCAGATACGTCGCAGACTACTTTCATAACACAGAACCTACAAACCGTATATAGCGGGATTCGCGTTATGACCACTGGATGGAACGATATTGCATTAGACGTTCCTTTTACATGGAACGGCACTGATCATCTTCTGGTGGAGATTTGTTTTTCGAAGCACGCGCAAACAGGCGATATTTCAGTTCAACTGCAGAACACCTCTTTTTCCAGCATGCGCTACGGTGATGTGACCGGCTGGAACGGCATTACAAATGACGGTTGCCAAATGCCTTACGGCGGGCGCATTTCGAAACGTCCCAACATGCGCTTTAATCTACGCCCAACCTTGCGGAGTGCTGATACTCATTTTCTGGCTTCTGGATCTCGCTTGCACCCTGCCGTTGGGGACTTAAATGCAGACGGCTATCCAGATGTGATTTTAGGAAACATGAGTGGCGGATTGCATTATCTCCAAGGCAAAGCCTTTAACGATATTTCAATAGAGGAGACGGTCTCTAGCTCCTACAAGTGTGTACTTTATCCCAATCCCACTAAAGGATCTTTCCGTTTCGAATGTTCGGATCCACGGATTACTACTGCACAAATCTATTCCATTGAAGGGCGACTGCTTGGAGCAGTAACAGCAGGCTCCAAAAATTCCATTCCGCTTGCAAAAGGAATGTACCTGGTTGTCTTTCAAATGGAAAACGGCAGCCCAAATGTGGAGCGATTGATTGTTCAATAATGCCGAATAAAGAATTTGACCGTAACACTACCGTAGTGTTATTCGACGGCCCTTGCACCCTTTGTAATAAAAGCGTGGACTGGATTCACTCAAGAGATTTTTACGATACATTCTCTTTCTCTTCATTGACAAGCAACTGGGCGAAGTCATATTTACCGGAACGCTTAAAACATGAAGATTCTGTCGTTTTATATTTAAACGGCCAATTTTATGTCCGCTCAAAAGCAGCCTTGCTCATTCTAGAGCGACTTCCCGGCTACCGTTGGACCCGCATTTTCCATCTTATACCCACCTTCTTGCGGGACTTCATTTACAAAATCATCGCTAAAACGCGTTATCGAATTTTTGGCCAAGGCTATTGCACCTTAGTTTCCGGCGAAAGAATGCTCAAATGACCCCGAAATTTCTGGCATAAAAAAACCCCCAAGCGCTCCGCGCTCGGGGGTTTTAATTTTTAACCCTCTGGGTCTATAGATTTTCGTCCAATGCAGCATTCATTTTACGCACTGCAGCTGCGGAAGCCTCAAACTTCTCCTTCTCATCTGCGCTCAAGTCGAATTCAACCACATTCTCCCATCCGTTTTCACCGATGATCACTGGTACACCGATACAGATATCATCCTGGCCATACTCACCATTTAGCAACACTGAACATGGGAACATTTTCTTTTGATTGCGTACAATCGACTCCACAAGCTCTGCACCTGCAGCGCCTGGAGCATACCAAGCAGAAGTACCGATTAATTTCGTCAAAGTAGCACCACCAACCATGGTTTCTTTAACTACATGATCTTGCTGCTCCTGCGAAAGGAACTGCGTCACTGGCATACTGTTGTATGTAGCGTGGTTGATTAAAGGAATCATAGTAGTATCACCATGACCACCTATAACCTGCGCCTGTAAGTCGTTTGGAGAACAACCCAATTGCTCCGTTAAACGGTATTTAAAGCGTGCTGAATCCAGAATACCTCCCATACCGATGATGCGGTTCTTAGGTAATCCAGAAGTTTTTGACGTTAAATACGTCATGGTATCCATTGGGTTAGAAATCACCACAATGATGATCTCAGGACTGTGCTTGATCAAATTCTCTGTCACCATTTGAACAATCTTCGCA
Organism: Schleiferiaceae bacterium; assembly: GCA_965204625.1. Taxonomy (GTDB): domain Bacteria; phylum Bacteroidota; class Bacteroidia; order Flavobacteriales; family Schleiferiaceae; genus UBA10364. The sequence continues at coordinate 518,660 of CBDBET010000006.1, read as the reverse complement.
TTGGTACCGATCAACTCTTCACGAGTCATACCCGGCTTACGAGGAATACCAGAGGTAATTACTGCAACCGCAGAACCTGCCGTTTTACTGTAATCGTTCGTAGAACCAATAACCTTTGAATCAAATCCATTCAAAGTAGCAGTTTGGTTCATGTCCATAGCCTTACCTTCAGCAAATCCCTCCTTGATATCAAGCAGTACAATTTCCTCCGCCAATTCGCGGCGAACCAAGTTCTCTGCTACTGTAGCACCTACGTTTCCGGCGCCTACAACAGTAATTTTCATATGTATCTGGTTTTAAGTTAAAATGGTTTTACAAATGTACATCACAGCCGTCGGTTACCACAGCTTCATATGAGAATTCCATTTGCATAGGTTTGCCTAAATTATTCAATACTGCGTTGTACCTTTGACCCACGAAAAAAAGACCCTCACCATGGTTGCATTAAAGCTTATCGGAATTACAGTTGTGCTTTTAGGATTAGGATTCGCCGGAATCGCTATTAAAATCTGGGCGAAAAAAGATGGGGAATTCGCAGGAACATGTGCATCACAAAGCCCTTTCCTAAATAAAGACGGTGAAACTTGTTCGTATTGTGGTAAGGATCCTAACCAGTGTGAAACGAAGCTAGAACAGGCTAGTTAACCGTGTAATTATTCCACCCGGGAGTTTCGACAACTTCTAAGTCACCAAATTTCGTCCCCACGATAAAGTAACCTTCCACATTCGGAAAGCGCTCGAGCATTCTCGTAGCACCAGCAATGCCCTTTATCATACAAGCCGTAGCTAATGCATCAGCAGTCGTCGCATCAGGTGCGATAATACTTGCGCTCAACAGATTACTGATGACTGGCCGCCCCGTTTCTGGGTCTATGCTGTGAACGACTTTCTGCCCTGTTTCGTCTTCCCAATATTTCCGGTAATTTCCACTCGTCGCTAAGGACATACTGTCCAGCTCCACTATCGTTTGAAACTGGCCGGAAACACGTTCTTCCGTAGGTTCTTCAATACCGATGCGCCATTTTCGACCTCTTGCATTGATGCCTTTACAACGAACCTCGCCGCCTATTTCGATCATATAATTCGAAACGCTTTGACTTTCTAATAGACCGGCTACAACATCCACCGTATAACCCTGAGCAATCGCGTTTACATCAATAGCATAGCCTTTTGGCAATGCATATTTTTCCAATCGTTTACCTGGCTTATGAGCACGCATTCCTTTGTAACCGACGAAATTCATCAAACTATCCACAGCGATCGTGTCTTTTCGTGATCCGCCAGAAAACCCCCACGCTTGAATCAATGGTGCAATGGATATATCGAAGGCACCATCGGTCAGTTCACTGAACATAAGTGATTTCAAAATAACGCCATGAAAATCCGTACTTAGAAACATCGAGTCACCCTTATTCAATACCGAAATCTCACTATTCTCCACCCATAAACTCATTTGCTGGTCCATAGAAAGAAGAATGGAGTCGATTGCGGTGCGGTAATCCACACCTTCCGGTACCAAATAGCTGATACTAAAGGTGGATCCTTGTGCGGGACCCTGATTCGTCATTTGAACCAATTCTGGTCGGCTCGAACACGAAGCCAACACCGCGAGTGACAAAAGCGCTAAATATTTCTTCATAACGTGAAAATAAAAAGCCGCTCCTTAGGGAGCGGCTTTAGGTCTAAATTTTTTCGATTATCCACCGAAATCGTCGAAGCTTACATTCTCTGGTGGCACACCGAAATCGTCTACCATTTTAAGAACTGCAGCGTTCATTAGTGGAGGACCACAGAAGTAGAACTCGATATCTTCAGGTGCATCGTGATGATTCAAATAGTTATCAATCACCGCCTGGTGAACGAATCCTACGAAACCATCACCTTCATCTTCCATATTGTCTTTTGCACTCCAGTTATCCTCTGGCAATGGCTCTGAGAGTACTAAGTGGAATTTAAAATTCGGGAATTGCTCTTCGATTTGACGGAAATCGTCGAGGTAGAACAACTCACGCTTGGAGCGACCGCCGTACCAGTAACTTACTTTACGTCCTGTCTTCAAAGTGTGGAATAAGTGGAATAAATGCGAACGCATTGGAGCCATACCTGCACCACCACCGATATACAACATCTCTGAATCTGTCTCTTTGATGAAGAACTCACCGTAAGGCCCTGAAATAGTTACCTTATCTCCTGGTTTTTGATCGAATACATAAGATGAACATACACCTGGATTTACATCCATCCATCCACCTTTCTTACGGTCAAACGGTGGTGTTGCAATACGAATATTCAACATGACGATATTGCCTTCTGCAGGGTGATTTGCCATTGAGTATGCACGGAATAACGGCTCTGGGTTGACCATCTTAAGGTCCCAAAGTTTGAATTTATCCCACTCTTCCTTGAACTCATCTGGCGCCTTACCCAATTTCGGGTGAGAAGTAATATCAATGTTCTTAAAATCGACTGTAGTCTCAGGAACATCTACCTGAATGTAACCACCTGCTTCAAAATCTAGGTTCTCACCTTCTGGTAAACGAACCACAAATTCTTTAATGAAAGAAGCAACGTTGTAATTACTAACTACCTCACATTCCCATTTTTTAATACCAAAAATCTCTTCCGGCACTTTTACGGTCATGTCATTCTTCACCTTGATCTGACAACCTAAACGCCAGTTGTCGGCGATCTCTTTACGGTTAAAGAATCCTGTTTCTGTTGGTAGGATTTCGCCACCACCATCAGTGACTTGACACTTACACATACCACAAGTTCCACCACCACCACAAGCAGATGGCAAGAAGATTTTCTGACTGCTTAATGTAGTTAGCAAAGTGGTACCTGATTCCACCTCAACATCATCACCGTTGATATTCAACTTTACCGGTCCGCTCGGAGACAAGCGTGCTTTCGCTTGCAATAAAATAGTCACCAACAAAAGGATCACTACTACGAAAACGACTACCGATGAAAAAATTACTGTGCTAGATAAAAACATAGCTACCTCTAATTATAATTTAATACCCATGAAGCTCATAAATGCAATCCCCATCAATCCAGTGATGATGAAGGTGATCCCTAGACCACGCAAAGGAGCTGGAACATTCGAATAGCGGATTTTCTCGCGGATTGCAGCAATGGCTACGATAGCAAGGAACCAACCCACACCTGAACCTAGGCCGTAAACCGTCGCCTCTGCGATGGTCCCAAAGGCGCGTTCCTGCATGAATAATGAACCACCTAGAATAGAACAATTCACTGCTATAAGCGGCAAGAAGATACCCAATGCACTGTACAGCGCTGGAGCAAATTTCTCAACGATCATTTCAATCAATTGAACCATAGAAGCGATTACCGCGATAAACATAATGAATGATAGGAAGCTTAGGTCTACTTCTTCAAATCCTGCACCCAACCATTTACCTAAGGCACCTGGTTGCAATACATAGTTCTCTAATAACCAGTTTACAGGTAAAGTGATGACCAGTACAAAAGTTACAGCAATACCAAGACCAACAGCGGTCTTAACAGTTTTGGAAACTGCCAAATACGAACACATACCTAGGAAGTAGGCGAAAATCATGTTCTCGATAAAAATCGATTTGACAAATAAGTTGATTAGTTCTTGTCCCATGTCGGCTTAGTTTTCTTCGATGAGTTTAGTGTTCTTCGCACGTTGTGCCCATATGATCATTCCTACAACAATCAATGCCATTGGAGGGAATAAAAAGAATCCATTATTGGCGTAGAATCCTGTTCCCTTATCCATATCGATGTACCAACTCAGTGGGATAATTTGTGCTCCCATAAGCTGTCCTGAACCCAAAAGTTCACGCACAAACGCCACTGCAATAAGAATAACTCCATATCCAATAGAGTTTCCAATTCCATCTAGGAATGCTTTCCACGGTCCATTTCCAAGAGCAAAAGCTTCAAAACGACCCATGATGATACAATTCGTAATGATCAAACCAACAAATACGGAAAGCTGCTTGCTTACATCATAAGCGAAGGCTTTTAAAAATTGATCCACGAGAATTACCAATGACGCTACAACAACAAGCTGAACGATAATACGGATACGGTTCGGGATCAGGTTACGAATCAATGAAATGATAACGTTACCTACTGAAAGAACAAACATCACCGATAGTGACATTACAATAGCCGGCTCTAATTTAACCGTGATCGCCAATGCAGAACAAATTCCCAAAACCTGGACGGTAATAGGGTTATTGTCATTGAATGGATCTTTTAATAGCTGTTGATTCTTCTTTGAGAACAACGACTCTTTAGTTTTTACTTCCGTGCTCATGGCTTAGATGTTTTTGAAGTATTCTGCATACGGTGCAAGACAATCTGCAAGCATGTCGTTCACACCGTTTGATGTGATCGTACCGCCAGAAATTCCATCCACCATGAAATCGCCTGTAGAGGTTCCTTGTTTCACCACCGAGATGGATTGGAACAAACCTGCTTCAGAGATTTTTTTACCTGGGAACTGGTCCGTAAACATCGGCGTAGTGATTTCTGCTCCCAATCCTGGGGTTTCACTCTTGTGGCCAAAATTAGCCCCTACAACTGTATTTCCATCCGACTCCAAACTCACGAAGCCCCAAACAGGACCCCAGAGTCCTTTACCGCGTAAAGGAATGATGTAGTAGTTTTCTCCGCCTTTATTTGCGACATACATTGGAACTTCACGGTCCATATTCTCTGCTTTGATCGCACCAGCCATATCTACATTGAAACCAATTTCGCGATCCGTACTAACGACTTCTCCACCTTTAATGGTTAAAACTTCTTTGATGACCTTGTCATAATTGGCTTGCGCCTCGCTGCGATCCACGTTAACGCCAACCGAGGCTAAAATGCTCTGCATTTTCTCCTGTTTAACGTTGTTCTCTTGTTTTGATTTGAGCCCTAAAGAGGCACCAGCTAATAAAACGGCTACCAAGACTACCATAACGGTAGCGAAGGTGTACGTATATGCATTGCTATTAACGTTCATATTTTAGGTATTAGGCGTTTGCTAAACGTTTCGCGCGACGTTTTACGTTCGCTTCAACTACGTAATGATCAATCAAAGGAGCCATAACATTCATGAATAGAATGGCTAACATGATACCCTCTGGATAAGCAGGGTTGAAAACACGAATCATAATTCCAAAGAAACCTGCAAGGAATCCGTAAATAAGTTTGCCCGTTGCCGTTTGTGATGCGCTTACAGGATCAGTCGCCATAAAGACCATACCAAACATAAAACCACCCAGCATCAGCTGGTGCAAAGGATTTAATCCCATAAATTCATTTACTGCGAAAGCATTAAATATTGCAGCCATTACAAAACCTCCGATAAAGAAGCTTACCATAATGCGCCAAGATCCCACTCCTTTAAATACAAGGAATAATCCGCCCAATAGAATTAATGCAGCGGAAGTCTCTCCGATCGAACCAGGTATCAATCCTAGGAAGGCATTCGCTAACGAATAGGTACCTTCGGGACCAAACTGTGCCATTACTGTTTCTGTGGCAGGATTCCCCATACCTTGACCTACAGTAGTTGCGAGATCTCCTAATGCGGTTGCACCAGAATAACCATCAACCAATTGACTGCCTTCTGCTGAAGTAGTATTGATCCATACTTTATCTCCTGACATCCAAGTCGGATACGCAAAGAATGCAAAAGCGCGTGCAGTTAGGGCCGGATTCAATAGATTCATCCCGGTACCACCAAAAACTTCTTTACCAATCAAAACGGCGAAAATCGTGCTGACTGCCACCATCCATAGTGGAATGTCTACGGGCATAATCATAGGAATGAGCAGACCCGAAACTAAGAAACCTTCGTTTACAGGGTGATTGCGTTTCCAAGAGAAATAAATCTCTACACCTAAACCAGCAGCGTAGGTTACAATGATTAAGGGCAATAATTTCATAGCGCCGAAAATCACATTGTCTAGCAGCGTACTTTCTTCACCGAAAGCACCGAAGTGCAAACGGCCTATGTTCCACATACCAAAAAGCAATGCCGGTACCATGGCGAAAATCACGGTAATCATGGTGCGTTTAAGATCTATGGCATCTCGAACGTGTGCACCTGAATGCGCCGTGTGATCTGGAACAAATGCCATCGTCTCAATTGCGTTATGCAATGGGTAGAGGATGTTTCTTTTGCCATCTTTTTCAACTAGCGGTCTAGTCTGGTCGAATATGTTTTGTACAAACTTCATAATCTGGCTATTAAATCATTTCTTTTCTAAGGTCGTTCAATCCGTTACGAACGATTTCCTGCAGCGGTAATTTTGACGTACAGGCTACTTCTGCTAAAGCGAAATCTTCAGGGACAACTTCGTAGATGCCTAATTGTTCCATTTTTTCGATATCACCTATCAGAATACTTCGGAGCAATTGCTGCGGGAAAATATCCATTGGAATGAATTTCTCATATTCCCCGGTAACCACAAACGCGCGCTCTTCGCCGTGCATATTGGTATCCAAGTCGTATTCGCGGTTCGGGAACAACCAGCTCCAGAATGCACGGTTCGTTGAGAATTTACCAAACCCAGGCAAAACCCATCCAAAGAATTCAGTTGTATTGCCTTCTGGTATTGCAGTTAACTGCGATTGACCGAAACTAAGGAAACCGTCATTTTCAATTTTTGATCCAGTGAGTACGTCACCCGCAATTACACGCGTATTGTCTGTATTCACATTTGCAGATAAAAACTGTGCTAGTGAAACACCCTGAAGTGCAGTGGCATAACCGGCATTCATTACTTTCGATCCAGCGACCGCAACACGGTATTCTGGGCGGTACTCACCTGTTTCAAAAGCTGCACCGATAGTCGGGAGGTCTATAGCATTGACCGTCCAAACAATTTCACCCTTATTCAAAGGTGCTGCTTGAGCAATCTGCGTTCCTACGAGTCCTTTCGGATGCTTTCCTGAAAACGTTATGTGGGTGGCATCGAGCGATTGCAGTGCCTCAATAGGGGCATGATCAGCATCATGACTAACGTACACCGTGCCCTCTGTCATTAACTTCAGTGCTTTTAACGCTGTTGCTATTGATTTTTCTTTGCCTTCGAGTTGGTAAGCTAAGTCTCCTGCAAGAGGACCACTTTGAATTCCGTTAACGAAAATTGCACGCGGCTTTTCCGACATGCTTGCAGCGACACCATAAGGACGTGAAGTGATGAATGCGCCTACACCCGTTGCACCAAAATGTGCTTCAGCGGCTTCACGAGTTCCTCCAGAAAAACTGAAAGCACCATGATCGGCATAGGTGATGTCCGAATCGGCTAAAATCAAAACGGCCAGGATTTTACGCTTTGCACCGCGCTTTACCTCAGCCACTTCACCAGAGACGGGAGAACAAATTTTCACTTCAGGTCGGTCTTTATCAAAGAATAAAGTATCGCCTGCTTTTACTTGCGTTCCTGCTTTTACAGCCAACTTCGGAGTAATTCCAGGAAAATCTAGGGGTGTCACAGCGTAAGTAGATGCCGTAATGCGGCCCAAATCTGTTTTGGGAGCGCTTCCGACTAACTTAATATCATGACCCTTGCGAATCTTAAAGGTTTGAGACATCGTACTATAAGATGATTTTGGGTTGCAAAATTAGGATACGTGTTTCATTTAGCCTTAAGAATTCGAGACTAATTGTACCTTAGACACCAATATTTATGAATATGTCTGTTAACAAGTCGGTGATATTTGTCATCCTACTGATTTCAAGCCTCCTGAAGGGTCAAGTTTTGCGCGATACGGTAGCATATGAATACCTCAAAACGGTACAAATCGCTCCTGTTGGAGCACCTTTAGACTTTCCTGCCTATGAATTGGGCGTAAAAAACGGTCTTGAATTCAGTTTTGACGACATGGCATACGAATGGAACAATTATGCCTACAAAATTTTCCATTGCACGAAGGATTGGGAAAAATCGGACTTGTTGATCAACCAATACCTCGACGGTTTCGACGGCAACTACCTCAACGACTTCGCTATTAGCGTTGGTACATTCGTTCCTTACACGCATTACAAGCTTCGCATCCCAAATGCAAATGCTCGTCCGCGTATCAGTGGCAATTACATTTTGGAGGTCTATCAGAATGACGATCCCACCGATCTCATCATACGACGCCGGTTCATTGTGTACGAAGATTTGGTACTGCCTTCCGTTCAAGTATTGCGTGCAACCGACCTGACTAATTTTTCTAGCGAGCAAATGGTAAATGCAAAAGTCGCCCTTGCCGGTTACCCCATTCAGGATTATTTCCACGACCTAGATTTGAGCATCCTACAAAATAGGCGCTGGGACAACGCGTTGACTCGCTTAAAACCCACCTTTATAAATGACGGCATGCTGGAATACAATTTCTTAGGTGAATATGCTTTTGAAGGGGGTGTCGAATTCCATTCGTTTGACACCAAACGACTCAATCAGGTGGGTATGGGCGTGAAAGTCTCGCAACTCGACACCTGCTGGTCTGTTTATTTGGAAGAAAAGAAGAATCGGAGCATTGCAGTCTACAGCTTTCAGAATGACATCAACGGACGTCGTTTGATTCAGAGAGCGGATGTAGGAAATCCAGATTTAGCCGGTGATTATTGCTGGGTAGATTTCTTTCTAGAAAGCCCAGAACTGGAGGTTCCGGTATATGTTTATGGACAATTGAGTAATTGGAAATTGGATCCGGAATTTCAACTTTCCTACAATTATAACAAACAAGCCTATTCCGTCAGAGTACTCCTAAAACAAGGATATTACAACTACGTGTTTGCACACCCCAGAGAGGATGGAGGTGTGAGCACCGTCCTCACTGAAGGTACTCATTGGCAAACTAAAAACGATTACACTTTAATAATGTACAACCGTGGCATGGGATTACGATACGATCGTATCATAGGCTACTTTAAACCTTCATCTGCTTTATAATGAAAAAACTTCTTTCTCTAGCGCTTGTATTAAGCTCATTGACCGCGTTTTCATGGGGATTAACCGGACATAGAATTATTGGGCACATCGCAATGGATCATTTAAATCCTGAAGTGCGTACCCATATTTTGGAAACATTGGGCGGCGAAGATCTCGCTCAAGTGGCAAATTGGATGGACTTCATTAAGAGTGACCGCGCCTACGACAGCTTGAAGCCATACCATTATTGTACTATTGCGCATGTAGATGCCATGGACGGACATGTGCATCCTGAAGAAGGCGATGTTTGGGTAGGGATTGAGAAATTCTTGCAAGAGATTGAAACTGGAAAATTTAGCGTTGATGAAGCATTTGCGTTGAAATCCTTAGCGCATTTGATAGGTGATGTACACCAACCGCTCCATTGTGGAAACGGTACAGACATGGGCGGTAATAATGTCAAAGTAAAATTCTTTTGGCAAAACTCGAATCTGCACCGTGTATGGGACAGTGGCATGATTGATTATTGGAGCATGTCCTACACTGAATACAGCGTTTGGGTAATGTCTACCCGGGTAGCTTCTGATATCGAATCATGGAAGAATTCAACCGTCAAAGATTGGGTGAGAGAAAGTGTCATCTTTCGAGAACAATGCTATGCATTCGATGATCCTGAGAAATTAGGATACCGCTATATTTATGACCACAGCGACTTACTTCATTTACGACTGGCACAAGGTGGTGTTAGATTAGCAGATGCACTAAACAAAGCTTATGCCGCAAGAGGCTAACTTTAAAAACCGCCGAAGGGCGGTTTTTTTATGCGTGGTCGAGAGCCACAAGCTCTAAAATCTTAACAATCACATCGGTGGCACTTTCCATATCCTGTAAGCTTACAAATTCATACGGGCTGTGGAACGCATGCTCTCCTGCAAAGACGTTGGGACAAGGCAAACCCATGAAACTGAGTTTCGAACCGTCTGTACCGCCACGAATTTTAGATTTCCGTACCGGCAAGTCACAGGCATCAATAGCGCGCTCTGCATAACCCACCACCTCAGGGTGCTGGTCCAGTACTTCTTTCATGTTTCGATACTGCTCAGAAATTTCAATCTCGTAGGAGGTGCGTTTCACTGCTTTCGAAGCTTGCTTTGCTAAAGCATTTAAAAGCGCTGCATAATCTTCAAGTTCTGCTGCATCGAAACTGCGGAGTATCATTGTGATACGGACTTCTTCAACACCACCGGTTATCTCATACGGATGCACAAAGCCTTTTTCACCTTTGGTCGATTCTGGAGACCACTCTTGACGCGGCAAAAGACTTAAAAAAACACCTGCCGCTTTTACGGCATTCCCCATTTTCTTAAATGCAAAACCAGGGTGGGTATTGGCACCTCGAAATATAATAGTCGCTCCATCTGCTGAGAAGGTTTCGTCTTCAATCGAGCCTTTTGTGGCGCCGTCCATAGTATACCCGAATTGGGCACCTAATTTTTCCAAATCTACATGATCGGCACCGCGACCAATTTCCTCATCCGGTGTAAAAAGTACTTTCATCGTCGCGTGCGGTAAATCTGAATGCATCAGCGCTTCCACAGCAGTCATGATTTCTGCCACACCCGCTTTATTATCTGCGCCAAGCAATGTCGCTCCGTTTGATGTCACGATAGTGTGCCCTTTCATTTCCTTTAAGGCACCGAAATCGTTGGGAGAAATAACAATCTTGTCCATAGGGAGTTTCAATTCACCTCCGTCGTAATCGTGATGCAACGTGGGAACCACTCCAGCCCCAGAATATTCTGGCGAAGTATCCATATGTGCACAAAAACAAACTGCGGGAGCATTTTCGTGACCCGGCGACGCAGGTACCGTAGCGTATACGTATCCTAAATCGTCCATGTCTACATCTGCAACACCCATTTCTTTTAACTCTTGCACAAGCACCCGAGCTAAATCTTTCTGCTTTTCCGTGGACGGCACGGTGGAACTGTGAGGATCGCTCTGCGTATCTATTTGGACGTAGGTTTGGAATCGATTAAGAAGATTGGGGTATTTCATCTTTTATTTTGAATGTAAAGTTGCCGGCGCGAATAAAGTGCGCACGGCCGTTTCTATAACTATGCGTAGATCTAAGACTAGTGACCAATGTTCAATGTAATAGACATCCGCTCTGATGCGCTCCTCGAGCATTTCTGGGCGCGCTGCTGCACCCCCACCGCGCAAGCCACGGGCTTGCGCCAATCCGGTAAGACCGGGCTTCGCCCAATAGCGAATCTTATACGATGCAACAGATGCAGCATAGGTTGCTCCATCCCCCGCAGTATGCGGCCGTGGACCGACCATTGACATTTGACCTAAGAGCACATTGAACAATTGAGGCAATTCATCTAAGCCCGTTTTTCGCATCCAGCGCTGCAAGAAATTACTCTCGCCTTCGCTATTCATGCTTTTAAACTTCAATACGGTAAAAGGCTTTCCAGAGAGTCCTTCTCTGCGCTGGCTAAAAAGTGGCGAACCTGCGCCGGTTAAGAGAAGTAAAATCGCTAATAACGGAAACAACCATAGCCCAACTGCAATGAGCAAGACTAGCGAAACCAGCACGTCAAATATGCGTTTTACAAAGGCATTGGTCCAGTTTGATAGCGGCTCGCGACGCTGCGAAAAAAGGGGAATTCCTTCAAGGTTTTCTAAAAACATCTGGCCGGCATAATTTGGTCCCATATCTGGTAGGAATCGAAAGCGCATGCCCGCATTTAAGGCAAAATTTGCAGCGGCTTCGTAAGCAGCTGTTCCTGGTGCATGCGCGCAGATGACTTCATCAACCGCGTTAGTCTTACCGTCAAAAGTGCCTTGGTAGGACCAACCCAACTCTGGACGCAACTCCGTAAGTTTCGCTAAGGCCTCTGCTGTAGCATGTGTTCCTGCTAAGACGAACGTGCGTTGCCATTTGCCTCGGGCCATTTGATTTCTCAAATATTGAACTAAAAGCAAACGGTAGAGCCATGCAAGACCGTAGAGTAAGATGAAATATGTGGCGAGGAAGACACGACTGTAGTAATACCCTTTTAAACCGACGACAATAATGGCCAATATGGCGAATTGGGCCAAAGCAGCACGTAAGACGTTCGCCGTTACATTACGTTGTTCTAAACCACTGGTATAACTAAATATACCCGACCAACGTCCGGCCGCAAACCAACTGACTACCGTCAAAACCAACAGTTGCAAATAATAGTTGTAGTACTCTGGATTCGCGATGCGCAAGTCATCGAAACGCCAATAGCCAATTACTGCAAACAGCACTAATAATAAAGCGCTGTCCGCAAGCAACGTAACGAGTCTAAAGATATTTGTCCCTTGGTTTTGCATTTTCGTGGGGCAAAAGATACTTACTTTTACAACGATGAGCACTACCCAAAGCCCTATAGTCTATGCACCCGGAATTGGTCCGGACCGCGCTGCCCTTCTCACAGAAGAGTTCGGGATTCGGACTATAGCGCAATTCATGGAGCATTATCCCTTCCGTTACGTGGATAAGAGCCAATTCCATACCATAGGCGCATTAAACGCCCACAGCGGTGAAGTACAGATCAAGGGTCAAATCGTAAAGATTGATGAACTGGGCGCACCTCGGCAACGGCGACTAGTGGCAAGATTCACTGACGGCGATGGCTTTATAGAATTGGTGTGGTTTAAGGGTGCAAAGTGGGTTAAAAAAAGCCTCAAGCTCAACACACCGCTAGTGGTCTTCGGTAAGATTAACGACTTCAACGGTAAAAAAAGCCTGCCACATCCGGAAATATATGTCCCTTCTCAAGTCGAAGACTCCGCAGTTGAACCCGTGTATTCTACCACAGAAAAATTAACCAAACGCGGCCTAAACTCAAAGGGCATAGCGCGGGTGATGAAGGAGGTACTCAAAAAAGAATTGGGCCAACTAGAGGAAACATTTTCCGAGGCCTTTCGAGTAAAAAACCAACTGATCACTGGTGCCCAAGCCCTGAATTGGATACACTTCCCTCCTTCTGCCCAGCATCTCGAGGCCGCAAAAAAGAGAATAAAGTTTGAAGAGTTCTTCTTTCTTCAACTGACGCAGCAACGCAATAAACTGCGGCAAAAAACAGCCATAAAAGGCTATACTTTTAAGGACGTTGGCGCGGTATTTCTGAATTTCTATGACGAGCTATCTCCCCTTTGAATTGACAAACGCTCAAAAACGAGTGGTCAAAGAAATTAGAGCGGATGTTCGAACGGGAGCTCAAATGAATCGATTAGTGCAGGGCGATGTAGGCTCAGGCAAAACTATAGTCGCCTTACTCGCCATGCTTCTAGCCATAGACAATGGCTACCAAGCGGCGCTTATGGCACCCACTGAAATTTTAGCAACACAACACTATAATGGACTGCAAGGAACTTTGCGAGCCGGCGGGTATTTCGGTAGCATTATTGACTGGCTCCACTCCAGCGGCCCGTCGTGCAGAAATACATACTGCGACTCAAAGGAAGGTAGTTTGCAACATCCTGATAGGAACGCATGCGTTGATCGAACCCACAGTAAAATTTGCCAATCTAGGACTCGCTGTCATTGATGAACAACACCGCTTTGGCGTTGCTCAAAGGGCGAAGCTTTGGAAAAAGAACGAACACCCGCCACACGTTTTAGTAATGACGGCCACACCTATACCGCGAACGCTTGCCATGTCTGTTTATGGAGACCTCGATATTAGTGTAATTGATGAATTGCCACCGGGGCGTAAGCCTATAAAAACCTTACATCTTTTCGATAAAAATCGTCTAAAGCTCAATGGCTTCATGCAACGTGAAATAGCTGCTGGCAGACAAGTTTATGTCGTCTTCCCGTTGATCGAAGAGAGTGAAAAACTGGACTTAAAAAATCTTGAAGTAGGTTACGAACAGCTCTTGCGGGACTTCCCTAGGCCGCAATACCAGATTGCGGTCGTGCACGGACGAATGTCTGCCGCAGAGAAGGAAGGCGAAATGCAACGCTTTGCAAAGGGTAAAGCGAACATCATGGTCGCCACCACAGTGATTGAGGTCGGGGTAAATGTGCCTAATGCATCCGTTATGGTTATTGAAAATGCAGAACGGTTCGGCCTGAGCCAATTGCACCAATTACGTGGCCGCGTTGGCCGCGGATCTGACGAAAGCTACTGCGTTCTAGTCTCCTCCTTTAAGCTCTCCGCTGATGCGAAAACTCGCCTAGAGACTATGGTGCGCACGAGCGACGGGTTTGAAATTGCGGAAGTTGATATGCAGTTAAGAGGTCCGGGAGATTTGATGGGAACGCGCCAGAGCGGGCAGCTCCAATTTAAATTGGCTTCCTTATTGAACGACGGACCGATATTGAGTTGGACCAAAGAAGTTGTGGAACAATTATTGCGAGACGATACCCAACTCATGCATCCTGACCACCAGAGCATAAAATCGCGCTGGATTGAACTTTTTAAAGACCAATGGGGTTGGAATAGGATATCATAACCCACATGCAACTACGCATACCCACCATATTGAAAGGATACCATAGGCTGCTTCAGCGTTCAGGCGGTTACACTTTTATGCGACGGAACCTTTTAAAATTTATGGTATCCATTGCAGCAGTCCTGGGCTTATTCTATGCCTTTGACACCTGGATAGTCGATATAGATGCTGCAGTCAAATGGATAACACTCACATTGAATACCCCTGTATTGTTGGGACTGTTTTTTGCGAGTGAAGTGAGTTTTGGAATCATCACTCCCGAACTCCTCATCGTTTGGGCCGATGAAACGATAAAACCTAGGTGGATGTTGTTTTTCCTAGCCTCTTTAAGCTACAGCGCTGGAATTGCGAGCTACTTCATAGGCCGATTTTTGCGTACGCGAGCGATTATTAAAAACCGGGTTTTAGAGCGGCACAAATCCACCTTAGACCAGTTAAGAGCATACGGAGGATTGCTTATTATCCTTGCTGCTCTAACGCCCTTACCCTACCCTATTGTTTGTCAACTATGCGGGCTCAACGGTTTTCCTTTCAAGCATTTTGTCGTGCTTACATTAGTGCGGTTTCTGCGCTTTGGGATTTATGGATTAGTTCTTTTCAACCTGTTCTAATTCAGACGAAATAAGCCTTTGCGATTGCCTTGCAAAGTGTAACTTTGACATTCAATCAATTTTGACCCAATGAAGATTTCGTACCGCTGGCTTAAGCGTTATTTACCTATTGATCTCAAACCGGAGCTCGTCTCTGAATTATTGACTGATACCGGCCTGGAAGTTGAAGGCCTGGAAGAGGTGGAGACCATTCCTGGTGGACTTCGAGGGGTTGTCGTCGGAGAAGTACTTACTTGTGGCAAGCATCCTAATGCGGATAGACTTCGAATCACTACCGTAGATATTGGAGCGGATGAGCCAGTACAAATTGTTTGCGGCGCACCCAACGTTGCTGCAGGTCAAAAGGTCCCTGTAGCGACCGTAGGCACGCTGTTATATCCCGGCGGTGAAGAATTAAAAATCAAAAAAGGTAAAATCCGTGGCGAAGTAAGCTTAGGCATGATTTGCGCCGAAGATGAATTAGGACTAGGGGGCGATCACGACGGAATCTTGGTACTCGATGCAGATTTGACACCCGGAACGCCATGTAGTACAGTTTTTAACGTGGAGAGTGATTTCGTATTCGAAATAGGCTTAACTCCGAACCGCACAGATGCTATGGGACACATTGGTGTGGCTCGCGACTTACGTGCCGTAATGATTACCAAAGGATTAGATGCACCGAAACTAGAGGTACCGAATGGCGCAACGACTGAAACTGCCACAAACCCTATCGCTTTAAATATTGAAGACGAAAATGGCTGCCCTGCATATAACGGTACGTTTATTTCAAACGTCACAATCACAGAAAGCCCAGATTGGCTAAAGGAACATTTGATTGCCATTGGCCTTACACCAAAGAACAATGCCGTTGACTGTACCAACTTTGTACTGCACACCTTCGGACATCCCTTGCACGCCTTTGATGCCGATACTATTGATGGCGATAACGTTATCGTTCGTCAAGCGAAAGCAGGAGAAAAGCTCGTCACTTTAGACGAAGTGGAACGCGAATTAGACCCGCAAGATTGTATTATCGCCGACGCCTCTAAACCTTTATGTATTGCAGGAGTATTGGGCGGAGCAAACAGCGGCGTAACGGGAACCACAAAGAACATATACCTCGAAGGTGCCTATTTCGACAGCGTTCGCGTTCGTAAAACGGCAAAACGTCATTCTATAAATTCAGATGCCAGTTACCGCTATGAAAGAGGCGTTGACCCAAACGCGACCATTGATGCGCACGCTTATGCCGTTACGTTACTGTGCGAATTAACAGGAGGTGCAGCCAGTGTTCGTGACCATAAAGGTCAGGAACATTTTGAACGTGCCGCTATCGAATTCAGCCGTACAAAAGTATTGAAGCTCATAGGTGTTGAATTGACAGCGGAAAAAATGACGCAAATTCTTGAATTGCTTGATTTTGAAATCAAGGCTATTGAAGAAGATATGTGGCATGTATTAGTTCCCACCTATAGAGTGGATGTCACTCGCGATGTAGATGTGGCGGAAGAGTTACTGCGAATTTATGGTTTCAATGAAGTTCCCGTTCCAGATCAAATGCGCATCAGCGTTGCTGCTCACGATCCTCGTCCAGAAAAAATCGAGCGCAGCGTTCTGGATCAATTGACGGGGAACGGCTTCTACGAAATCATGAACAACAGCCTGGCGAAAGGAACAGATTACACCACACTCCTACCTGAAGTGTCAGCGTCACTCATTGAAATGCTCAACCCGTTGAGCCTTGACCTCAATGTGATGCGCAATAACCTTCTATTTGGTGGACTTCAGTCCATAAGTTTCAATCAAAAGAGACAGCAGCCGAACTTAAGATTCTTCGAGCGAGGAAAAACCTACGGGAAAGGATCAAACGGTTATTTCGAAAATACACAGCTTGACCTTTTTGCCGCTGGCGCTCAGGGAGAAGATTACTGGGACTCCAGAAGTCAGCCAAACGACTATTTTTGGATGAAAGGTCTACTTGAAAGTCTTTTCGAGCGGTTGGGACTGTCGGTATCCTCTACTACTACGCAACATTCACTGTATGGCGAGTATGTTGTTTTAAAATCGGGAAAAAGTACTCTTGGCTTCTTAGGCACAGTACACCCTAAAGTTTTAAAACACTTCGACATTAAAGGAGCTGTTGTTCACTCGAGTATTAATTGGGATCAGTGTAAAAATCTAGTGTTGCAACGCGGCGCTTCAATGTTCAACAATTTACCGAAATTCCCATCTGTTCGTCGTGACATCGCGTTATTAGTCGATCGCTCTGAGCAGTATCAGAATTTACAAGATTGCATTTTACAGGTAGGTAAAGGTCTTTTAATCAATGTATTCCTTTTTGATGTATACGAAGGGGATAAACTTCCAGGAGACAAGAAAAGTTATGCCATTGGAATGATTTTCCAAGATGCCAACAAAACGCTCAACGATAAAGCGGTAGACAAAACGGTGCAACGGATCGTTGACCAATTGAACAAACGTACCGGGGCTGTGTTGCGGCAATAACATGATTAAAGTCGCCTGGGCTCCCATTTATCACCATCATTTGCCGGACAACCACAGGTTTCCTATGTCCAAATACAGCCTATTGCCAGAGCAGTTATTGTACGAAGGGACCTTAACTCAGGAAAACTTTTTCGCTCCGGATCTTGCCTCGGAAACACAAATCCTGCGGACGCACTGTCCAGACTATTTTCAAAGTTTATTGGACGGGAGCATCGATGGCAAGGCACAAAGAAAAATTGGTTTTCCTTGGAGTGCGCAGCTTATTGAGCGCGAGCGAACCATAGGACAAGGTACCATTGACAATACACTATTCGCCATTGAAAACGGTTGTTCACTAAACATAGCAGGTGGCACCCATCACGCTTTTTATGATCGTGGAGAGGGTTTTTGCATGCTCAATGACATCATGCTCGCAGCACACCATGCACTGGACCACAGCGGTGTATCTCGTATTTTAGTCGTCGACCTCGACGTACATCAAGGCAATGGAACAGCTGCCATGGCTGCAGATGACTCACGCATTTTCACTTTCTCAATGCACGGTGAAAAAAACTACCCTTACCATAAGGAGTCCAGTGATTTAGACCTACCATTGCCCGATTATATTGAGGACAAAATGTACCTCAGCTTATTGAACGAAACTTTGGACGAACTCTTTGAAAAAGTTGATCCGGAATTGGTTTTCTTTCAAAGCGGTGTAGATGTTCTGGAAAGCGATAAACTCGGGCGTATGGGACTCACGCTCAACGGCTGTAAAGACCGTGATATTGCCGTAATCTCACGTTGTCACCACAATGCCATTCCTCTAGTCATCAATATGGGGGGTGGATACAGTCCTGAGATTAAAACGATCATCGAGGCGCATGCGAATACCTTTGCGCACTTGTGTCAATTATTACCAATAGTGAACAACTTTCTTAATGCACTTTTGGCACTTCAGCTCAAATTTCGAACTTAGGCAAAAGAGTTCATTCATTGGATAATGCGACGACTTTTACTGTTTCTTATTTTAGGTACAACTTGTTTTCACGCTATCAGGACAAGACTTAGGACAGATGACGCACAATCGTTTTAGCTACGCTAGTTTAGGAGCTGGATTTCCGTACGTTAGCGTTCGATTTGCTTTTGAAGCAACACACAACACCTATATTGAGTTGCAGGGACTGACCGACGGTGGCGGAGTTTGGAAAGACCAATGTATTCATGCACTGCAAATTGGACTGAAATATGCAATTCCAGCGAACTGTTAAAACAACGGCTTAGCAAAATATGAGCGTTCGAAAAATCGCAACACGCTATCAACTTTCGCTTTTGAAATCCGTTATACAATGGGAGGTTTGAGTATCTATCTAGTTCATAACTGCCGGAGCGAATTAAGGGGAGCATACTGCTCCAGGATACTTATTCGGAATGTAGAGCAATCCATTCTTATGCAGGGTCTTTCATGCATTGTCATTCTCTTGATGCGAATAATGATATAAGTTTTGATTCATATATCGGCATTGCGACAACCCTTCATTCAAACACTATATTTCATAGTCTTTTTATTTCTGCCACAATGAGAGTGAGGTCATATGAAAACTTATGGTTTTCAATCGAATTAACTCAAAATTCTCAGGCTGTGATATAGAACCGAATGCAACCATTGGTTCACTCAGGCTTTGCTATTGAAATTTGATAATACAGAAAACGGCCTCTACTCTCGTAAAGGCCGTCCAAAATTTTAATCCTGTATTCGATTTACGCGCTCAATATAGTTCCAAGCGCATTATCGTAAATTTCTTGGAAGTCACCTACGTTACCCCAATCTTCGTCATCGACGCGAATACCTCCTTTAGTAACATGACCTAGAAGATCAAAGTCACAGCCATTGAGCATCATCAAGTCTATGAACTTATCTTTATTTTCTTCGCTCACAGTAACGAGAATTCTAGAAGCCGATTCTCCAAAGAGTACTGCATCTTTTCTATGTTCTGCGGGAAGTGTAATGTCAAAACCAAGACCACTTGAGAAACCTTTCTCTAATAGACCAATCCAAAGTCCACCTTCACTTAAATCGTGTGCACTATTGAGTACGCCTTCACGAATCAACATCTGAACTTGCTTCTGATTCGCATACTCTTCCTCTAGATCAAAATGCGGAGTAGAGCTGTTCGATATGCCGTGAATGTTGACCAAATACTGTGACGAAGAAATATCATCGCGGTTTGCACCAATCATGAAAATCAGATCGCCTTTTGCCTTGTAGCTTAGCGTGGTAATGAACTTTTTATCCTCAACCACACCAATCATACCGATGGTCGGTGTAGGGAATACCGGCTCAATTGTATCTCCGATTTGAGTCTGGTTGTAAAAACTAACATTCCCGCCCGTTACCGGAGTTTCAAATTTTTCACATGCTGCGCTCATTCCTTTTATTGAACCGACAAACTGCCAGTATACTTCTGGATTATATGGATTCCCGAAATTCAAACAATTCGTAACTGCAGATGGAATGCCTCCCGAGCAGGTAATATTTCTAGCTGCTTCAGAAACGGCCATAGCACACCCTACTTCAGGATCCGCATTTACAAACCTACTGTTACAATCAACGCTCATTGCTAAGGCCTTATCCGTGCCTTTTATGTTTACCACACCCGCATCAGAAGGATCGTTAGTCCCCATGTTACGCGTTCCAACCATACTATCGTACTGCTCATAAATGAAGCGCTTTGAAGCAATGTTTGGTAGCGCAACCATTTTCGTCGCAACCGATTTCAAATCTGCAGGCTCCGCAACAGCGTCGATGTCGAAATTTTTAAATTCTTCGTAGTACGCAGGCTCCGACCACTCTCTGTGGTAAACCGGTGCACCACCGCCTAAAACAGCACTTTCTGCAGGGATAGTACCCATTAGCACGCCATCCCAGTAGTAATTTACTGTGCCTCCTTCAGTAACCACACCGATCTCTTCACACTCTAAATCCCATTTATCGAAAATATCGAGCACTTTCTGCTCTTTACCTTTTTCCACGACAATCAGCATGCGCTCTTGCGATTCAGACAATAAGATTTCCCAAGGCTCCATATTCTGACGTAGCGGCACCTTATCTAACCAGATGTCCATACCGTGCTCTCCAGCCGCAGACATTTCACAGGAAGAACAAGTGATACCTGCTGCTCCCATATCTTGCATACCTACTACTGCATCAGTAGTTGCCAATTCCATGGTAGCCTCTAAAAGCAATTTTTCTTGGAATGGATCACCAACCTGCACAGAAGGGATATCTTCCGCCGAATCTTCATCAAGATCTTTTGAAGCAAAAGAAGCACCATGAATACCGTCTTTTCCAGTCGCAGAACCCACAATAAACACAGGGTTGCCAACACCCGAAGAAGTAGCAGAAATTTGCTTACCTACCTCCACAATACCTGCAGAGAAAGCATTCACTAATGGATTTTGGTGGTAACATTCGTCAAAGTAAACTTCACCGCCGACAATGGGAATCCCGAAGGCATTTCCATAATCACCGATTCCCTTACTCACCCCTTTCACTAACCATTTCGTGCGGTCCTCAGTGGGCTTACCGAATCGCAATGAGTTCAGCTGTGCAATGGGACGCGCACCCATGGTAAATATATCGCGGTTAATACCACCTACGCCCGTTGCAGCGCCTTGATAAGGTTCTACAGCGGAGGGGTGATTGTGTGATTCTATTTTAAAACAACACGCTAACCCGTCACCTATATCTACCAAACCGGCATTTTCCTCTCCCGCTTCTACGAGCATGTGAGGGCCTTTTTTCGGCAGTTTTTTCAACCAAACGATGGAGTTTTTATAAGAACAATGCTCACTCCACATTACACCATAAACTGAAAGTTCAAGGTAGTTGGGAGTGCGTCCTAAAATCTCTTTGATTTTATCAAACTCTTCGGGGCGGAGGCCCATTTCTTGAGCTTGATCTAATGTCGCTACGGCAGTGCTGTTCATTATTGAAAGGAATTTGAGCAAATTTAGGTATTCTTGTAGCAACTCATTTGTATTCTATGCGCAATCTTTCCCACACTTTTATCCGATTTGTTGTTTATAACCTTGTCATCATCTTCACACTGAGCAATTGTACCCCAGCTGAGGAATTTGATCTGTTATTAACGGACTTCGAATTACACACCCCTTACAATAAACCTGGGAGTTACAGTGAACAGCCTAATTATTCCATCGGGATCAAGGACGATAAAATTGCTTCGATAATAGACCACAGTCAAGGTGCGAAATTACCGAGAGCGAAAAAGACGCTGTCTCTAGAGGGGCAGCACCTTTACCCGGGATTCATTGATGCGCACGGGCATCTTTTCGGATATGCCCGTACCTTCAGTACGGTTAATCTATTCGGAGCCTCATCTAAGCAAGAGTGTTTAGATCGTATTGAATCCTTCATCGCACGACATCCCAATGACCGCTGGATCATCGGCCGTGGTTGGGACCAAAACGATTGGACACCACAAAATTTTCCAACGGCTCAGGACCTCGCTGAATTTTCTGACAAACTCATCTACCTCACTCGAATTGACGGGCATGCAGCTTGGGTCAATCAAGCAGTGCTCGACACCTTCTCCATTACGCCCAGTGCAACCGTTGAGGGCGGACAAATTCTCGACGGCGTGCTTGTAGACAATGCAGAGTCGTTAGTCACTTTGCCAAAACTCACTAGCAGGTATTGGCGTGCAGCATTGCTCCGAGCGCAGGATAGTTTAATTAAATATGGACTTACTGCAATGACTGACGCAGGACTTACAACCAACCAAATCCTCTTGTTGGATTCTTTGCAAGAGGAAGGTCAATTCCATCTTTTTGTAAATGCGATGATCAGCAACAACGAGGAAGACTTGGCGTATTTCGAGTCAAACGGTCCAATTGAAAAACCGCTGCTCAGAGTAAAAAGCGTCAAAGCTTATCTCGATGGTGCCTTAGGTTCGCGAGGCGCTTTACTGCGCGACCCTTACCACGACTTGCCGGATCATTACGGTCTACCACTTCTGAACCCTGGACAACTCAATGACTTGCGCGAGCGATGCGTTAAGAACGGTTGGCAACTTTGTGTCCATGCCATTGGGGATAGCGCACACCACGTTTTATTGGAATGTTTTAACCAATTGGACACCATAGCGGATCTTAGATTTAGAGTGGAACACGCTCAAATCATGACCCCAGAGGATAGCGTATTCTATACCCATCCGAACATTATCGCTTCCGTTCAGCCGACCCACGCGACAAGCGACATGTATTGGGTGGAGGACCGTTTAGGATCACATCGTGTTCAGCACGCATATAGCTACAGACGAATTTTTAATGCTTCTAATGAAAGAGTAGCTTTCGGTACCGATTTTCCGATCGAACACATTGACCCATTGGCCACTTTCTTCGCTGCTACTACACGCCAGGATAAGAATCATTGGCCGGATGGCGGCTTTTTACCGGACCAAACCGTAAGCCCCGGAATGGCAATTTATGCGATGACTTCGGGTGCTGCATACAGTGCTTTTGGCGAAAAGACCTACGGAAGTATTGCCTTGGGTCAACAAGCCAATTTCACCATCTTAAACACGAATCTCTGGAACCACTCACCTACACTGCGAAAAAACACGTACGTAGCCAAAACTATCGTTGGAGGTGAGGTCGTATATGATCGCAATTCAATTAAAGGTCGATAGTACATTTTTGCTATATTGAAGGTTCGCAAAACACACATTTATCAAGAGCACAAAAACATGAAACAACCCACTAGATTATTTGATATTCCCCATTACCAATTGGAACACATTCCAATGAAATTGATGATGACCTCGAAGGTCGGTGGAGAATGGAAAGCCTATAGCACAAAAGAATTCATCGAAGCCGTAGACCAAGCAAGTCGTGCGCTGCTCGAACTAGGTGTTAAACACGGGGACAAGGTTGCTCTGATTTCGCACAATAACCGTTGCGAATGGAACATTATGGACCACGCGCTTTTACAAATTGGCGCTGTTGATGTACCAATCTATCCTACTATGACAGAGGCAGATTACGAGTACATCTTCAATCATAGTGAGAGTATTTACTGTTTTGTCTCCAACGATGAGCTTTACGACAAAGTCTCTGCAGTTCTCGACAAATGTGAGCACATGAATAAGGTCTACACCTTTGAACGCTACGAGGGTAAAAACCACTGGTCAGAAGTGTTGGAATTAGGTGCAGATCAAACCCGTCAAGCTGATGTTGAAAAAGCGCGTGACGCAGTGAATCCTGAAGATCTAGCTACTATTATTTACACCTCAGGAACGACAGGATTGCCAAAAGGGGTAATGCTGAGCCATAAAAATGTGGTAAGCAATGTCATTGCAGCTACACCGCGTATCCCTGGGCTAATTAAAGGCGAAGCGAAGACTTTGAGCTTCCTGCCCGTTTGCCACAGCTTCGAGCGTTTTATTCAATACTTATATATGTACAATGGCGCCAGCATCTACTTTGCTGAGTCTATTGAAACCATTAAAGCCGATTTAAATTACTGCCAGCCAACTATTTTCACTGCTGTCCCTCGTCTATTAGAGAAATTCTTCGACGGTATTGTCGCGAATGGCACTAGTGCAGGCGGGCTGAAAACTAAAATCTTTGAGTGGGCCGTGAGCCTTGCTTTACAGTGGGAGCCAGAACACGCAAATGGCGGATTCTATCATTGGAAATTAGGCATTGCCGACAAACTGGTATTCAGCAAAGTCCGTGCTGCTCTAGGAATGACAGAGATTAAAGCTGTTGCTTCGGGATCAGCAGCGTTGCAACCGCGATTGGCACGATTCTTCAATGGAATCGGTGTGCCTATTCTAGAAGGTTACGGACTTACGGAAACGTCTCCAGTGATTTCTGTTAATACTACGGCTGAACCTGGTATGCTTCGCATTGGCGCGGTTGGTAAAGTCATTGATGGTGTTGAAGCTAAAATTGCAGAAGACGGCGAAATCCTTGCAAAAGGACCCAACATCATGATGGGTTATTACAAGCAGCCGGATCTTACTGCAGAGGTAATGACTGGGGAATGGTTCCACACGGGTGATATCGGCGTAATAGAAGATGGCTTTATCCGTATCACGGACCGTAAGAAGGAGATGTTTAAGACATCCGGAGGTAAATATGTAGCTCCGCAATTAATAGAAAATGAACTAAAGGCATCGCATCTGATCGAACAGAGTATGGTCATTGGTTCTGGGCGCAAATTCCCATCTGCTATCTGTATCTTAAATGAGCCTGGTGTAAAGGAATGGTGTTCACGTCATGACATTACCTATACTACCATCGAAGAGATGGCTAATAATCAACAAGTACGCGACCGTGTTTGGCAAGATGTCGAGCGTGCTAATGCTGGGTTCGGTAAATGGGAACAAGTGAAAAAAATAATCATTGATACCGACGAATTCACCGTCGACAATGGTTGTCTGACCCCAACATTCAAGGTGAAACGCAAACCGATTTTAGCGAAATACGAAGCGAAAATCGACGCTTTATACGCCGAATAAAGACGGTGTTAAATACCACTTCAAATCCCCGCCTTCGGCGGGGATTTTTTTACCCCTACCTCTCTTGTGCACTCGTTCTAAAAAAAGCCGGAAATCAGCGCTGAGAATGGTTATCGATGAAGAACAAAGAGACGGTAAACTCTAAAGTATATTTGGCTCCTCTTGGGCGCTTGGTAAAACAGTCATTAAGAAAAAACGATGAAGTCCGGGCTATTTAAAAAACAAAAAGCCCACTTCCTAACGGAAGCGGGCTCACTGAATCTTTACACGGTTAAGAAAAGCCTATAGCGCAGCGACGTGCTTAGCTAAGCTTGACTTCAAGTTAGACGCTTTCTTCTTGTGGATGATGTTGCGCTTTGCCAAGCGATCAAGCATAGAAGTAACGCGTGGGAGCATTTCTGCAGCTTCCGTGGCGTCAGTAGAACCGCGAAGTTTGCGCACAGCGTTACGTGTCGTTTTGTGATAGTAACGATTGTGTGCAGCCTTTTTAGCTGTCTGACGAATTCTTTTTAAAGCAGACTTATGGTTTGCCATGTCTTTTATTCTTTAATAGTTGTGACCCCTAAGAGAATCGAACTCTTCTTTCCAGGATGAAAACCTGGCGTCCTAACCGATAGACGAAGGGGCCTATATTATTCTAGTGCATACCCCTATTTTGCTAGGGGAGTGCAAATGTAACAACGTTTTTTAAATTCGCAACACATTCAAACAAAAATTCCAAAATAATTTAGACCCAAACGTACCCCCGATTAATAGGCCTTAGCAAAGACTACACGCTGCTTGCTTGGTTTTCCAGTAAGTACACAAACCCCATCTTCCTCCTTAGCATCCAATGGAATACAACGTATGGTAGCCTTCGTTAATTCTTTAATCTTATTCTCCGTCTCAGTTGTCCCATCCCAATGCGCATAAACAAAGCCAGGATTTCCCTTCATTAACGTTTCAAATTCTTCCCAAGAATTGGCTTCTTGAGAGTGCGCTTCTCTGAAGTCAAGCGCTTTTTGAAACAACGTATGTTGAATTTCTTCCAACAACTCCGGAACTTTCGTCGACACCTCTTTTTGATCTACGAACTGCTTTGTTAAGGTATCTCTACGCGCCAATTCCACACTACCCTTCTCAAGATCCTTAGGACCTATGGCAATGCGCAATGGAATTCCTTGGAGTTCGTATTGGTTAAACTTCCAGCCCGGCTTATGGGTATCTCGGTTGTCGTATTTCACAGTAATGCCCTGAGCACGTAACTGCCCCATTAAGTCCTCAGCGACTTCACTAATGGCATCCAATTGCTCTTGACCCTTATATATTGGAACAATAACTACTTGGTATGGAGCCAATTTTGGCGGCAAAACCAATCCATTATCATCGCTGTGCGTCATGATAAGTGCGCCCATCAATCGCGTACTCACGCCCCATGATGTTGCCCAAACGTATTCTTGTTTGCCTTCTTTATTCTGAAATTTCACCTCAAATGCCTTGGCAAAATTTTGACCTAAAAAATGAGACGTACCTGCCTGTAGTGCCTTACCATCTTGCATCAATGCTTCAATACAGTAGGTCTCGAGTGCGCCCGCAAAACGTTCACCTTCGGTCTTCAAACCGCGTAAAACAGGAATAGCCATTACGTCTTGCACAAAATCTGTGTATACATCTAACATGGTTTCCGCTTCGGTAATCGCCTCTTGCTTTGTGGCATGTGCGGTATGACCCTCTTGCCACAAAAACTCTGCGGTTCTCAAGAATAAGCGTGTACGCATTTCCCAACGCACCACATTCGCCCATTGATTCACAAGTATGGGTAAATCACGGTAGCTCTGGATCCAATCTTTGTAGGTATCCCAAATAATGGTCTCAGAGGTAGGACGAACGATCAACTCTTCTTCCAATTTTGCAGAAGGATCTACCACGACACCTCCACCATTGGGGTCGTCCTTTAATCGGTAGTGTGTGACCACAGCACATTCTTTAGCGAATCCATCTACGTGCGATGCCTCTTTCGAAAAGTAGGATTTCGGGATGAATAGCGGAAAATAGGCATTCATGTGGCCCGTTTCCTTAAATCGTCTATCCAGATCCGCTTGAATACGCTCCCAAATCGCAAACCCATATGGCTTTATAACCATGGAGCCGCGTACTCCTGAATTTTGAGCCAAATCTGCTTTGACTACTAATTCATTGTACCATTTCGAATAATCTGCCTCGCGGGTTGTGAGATGTTTTGCCATGTAATAAATCTTGGTATAACTTTTGTACCTTGTAATTGTGAACGCAAATCTACAGAAGTTATGAAGAAGCCCCTACTACTACTATTCATTTCTTCTCTCATGTTATCATCATGTGGGAGTTCTGTGAGTTTGACAGATAATTATTACGAGGACGAAAACTACTATAACCCTACGTTGCCAGCACCACGGTTTGCTAATGCAAAAGCAATGGGCAGCATGGACAGCGAACCTTACATGGATGAAGATTTCGCACTCATCTGGGAGGGAGAACAACCCTTAGTTTCAACACCACTTCAAGGCAGCAATTCTCAATGGTGGAATAATGGCAGAAGCTACTGGACCCCAGGGTTCGGAACTTTTTACTACCCACGCTGGAACAACACCATGGGATTTAACTCATGGAATACGATGGGCGGTCATCCATACGGCTACAATGGGTTTGGTTACGACCCATACGGTTGGAACAGCGGCATGGGTATGGGCGGATTTTCACCCTATCACTTTGGTCCATATGGATGGAATAATGGCTGGACAAACGGCCATAACTCATACGGTTATTATGCATTCGGTGATGGGTATAACGCATGGAACGGGGTCACTAATTTTGGAAATACGACGGCATCATCTTCTGACGAACCCACGCGAACAGGTATTAATTACGGCGGCAGACGTCCTAACAAATACCGCAGAAGCGCAGGACAAGGCAGCACTAGCGGCCGAATCGACTACTACTCGAACGACTGGAGAAATCATGAAGTTCAAGAAACAGGAGCTTCGCACGTTTCTACTTCTCGCGGCTGGGCGCAGCCTCTCGTTGAAACGGCACAAAAATCTTTGCGTAATTCTACGGCCACTCGCCCTCGAGGCAACAGCCGACCAAGCCAAGCTGTAAAGCCAACGCGCACTGTGCGTAACGAAATGAATTATGGGCAACCGAATACTCGATCAAACTTTGAGCGCAGTGGCAGTTATCGAAGTAACAGTGCACCTGAATCACGCGGCTCAAAATCTTATGCTCCATCTGCTCCCTCGCGAAGCGGTTCAACCTCTAATTCTAGCGGTTCAAGGAGACGATGAAAAAAACTAGAGCACTCGCACTGCTTCTCTTGCTTTGGGTTCAAGGATTTGGACAAAGTGTTGACTATTTCGCTGAGCTCAACCAACCCGTAGTGTGGGGTGATGCACGATACAACAGTCTCTCTGGTGCAATGATAGCTATGAGTGGGTCCTTTACGGCGCTTGCCGAAAATCCAGCTGGAGCAGGTCTTTACCGTCAGGCAGCTTTCGGAAGCGATCTTTCCATCTACAGCACCACTACCTTCAAAAACAGTAATCAATTCCCAACCGGAAACGCATTCACATTAAACCTAGCCAATCTAGGATATGTTGGCACGGAACCTGAAACCGGATGGAATGTATTCTTTACCTACAATTCTGACGACTTATTCCGTCAAAATTTGAACTACACGCAAAATGGTGGCGGAAGCATTCAGCAGCAATGGTTGGAAAACAGCAACTATTACGTTCCTGATGATCTACCTTTTGTAGGTCCGTATGAAGATATGTTGTACCAAAGCTATGCATCGGACCGCAACGATACTACAGGCGAATACTACAGCACCGCTAATCTGAACAACACAGATTTCGTTCACGACCTTCATAGAACAGGTATGAAAAATCAGTGGACCTTAGGTTTTGGAGCTGCGGCAAACAAACAGCTGTATTACGGCGCCGCAGTTAAAATCGTGCATTCGTATGAAAAAGTAACAGTTGCACATGAAGAGCGGTATTCTGAAACAACCGACCTCACTTCACTCGATGTCTTAGACGATTGGGACAACAGTGGCATGGGTATTTCTGCTAATGCAGGTCTACTTTACCGTCCTGCACAAGCGCTGCGCTTGGGACTTGCGATAGACCTTCCTCAAGTATACAGTTTTACCCAGAATTGGAATACTGAAATGATAGCCTCCCGTTCTTCCGTGAATCGGATCATTTCTCAGGCGGAGGGCTACGGACTGCGTTACGAATGGAGTATGATGACCGCCCCAAAAATTAAGTCGGGGCTCACATTGGTCGGTGGCCGATTAGGCCTCATTACCCTAAGTCATACTTACATTCCACACCGATTCTCTGCAGCGCTGAGCAGAGAAGAGCGCTACATTAATCAAATTTTAGATGACGAATTAGAAGACCAGCATACGCTAGCCGTAGGTACTGAATTGCGCTTGGGTCCCATCACTTTACGAGGCGGTAGCGGCTATACGAATGCTTTTCAACAAGGCGGTGATGCACAATGGAGGCGAAGTTTAGGAATTTCACTACAAAGCGAAGGCAACACCTTCTTTATGGGCTGGAGTCAACTCCGCCAATCCACGCAATATTTCCCATTCAGCGCCGCTTATACCGAAGCTCTAGCTATTACAAGGCAGCGCACCATACTTTCCATTGGTTCGACTTGGAAATTCTGAGGCATTTTACATCTTTTAACGTAATTTGCAGAAGCCACACCTAATGTGGCCAATTTCATTTAAACACAGCATCGAATGAGCCATTCATTTTGTCGATCTACCTCAGCTGTAGTCGTTCTTTTTGCAATCCTATTCACACTTCCTGCACAAGCGCAACGCAAAACCAAGGAGGATCAACCTTTATGGGCGAAAACAAGCCTGAGTGCATTTAAATTTCGCAATGTTGGACCAGCGACTACCTCTGGCCGAATCGCAGATTTAGCTGTAGACGCTCAAAACCCTGGGACGATGTACCTGGCATTGGCTTCCTCTGGGGTATGGAAAACCACAAACAACGGGACCACATTCGAGCCCGTTTTCGATAACGAAGGTAGTTACAGCACGGGGTGTATTGCTATTGACCCAAACAATTCTAATGTGATTTGGGTCGGAACTGGTGAGAATAACAACCAGCGTTCAGTCGCTTACGGCGATGGACTTTATGTCAGTCGTGATGCAGGGAAAAGCTGGACTAAAAGTGGTCTTGAATCTAGCGAACACATTGGAATGATCGCTATCGACCCTACCGATGGAAATCACATTTACGTCGCAGCCTACGGACCCCTTTGGTCTTCCGGCGGAGAACGAGGTATTTATGAATCACAAAATGGTGGGCAAACTTGGACTCGCATTTTATTTGTGGACGAGCATACTGGCTTTAATGAAGTACACATAGATCCGAGGAATCCAAAAACGCTTTATGCTACAGCGCACCAGCGCAGAAGACACGTTTACACGCACCTCAGCGGTGGGCCGAACAGTGCGATGTACAAAAGCACGGACGGCGGAGCGCATTGGAATAAAGTAAGTAACGGGTTCCCGGGCGGTGATGTAGGAAGAATAGGCATGGACATTTCGCCTGCAAATCCAGACGTTCTTTATGCCACAGTTGAAGGTCATGGAACCTTTGCCTCAACCGATCGCGGAGAAAGCTGGAACAAGCGCTCGGGACATGAAACATCAGGCAACTACTACGTTGAGTTTGTATGTCACCCGACCGATGTAAACACCGTTTACAGCATGGATACGTACGCACATGTTAGTACCGATGGCGGGAAGACCTTTAAAAACATACCTAAACGCTTCAAGCACGTTGATAATCACTGCTTATGGATTGACCCCGCAAACACAGACCACATGTACATTGGCACAGATGGTGGCCTGTATGAAACTTGGGACGGCATGTCTAGTTGGAATTGGAAAGCGAATTTACCAACGATCCAATTTTACCGTGTGGCTGTAGATAATGACTGGCCCTTTTACAACATTTACGGAGGAACTCAAGACAACAACAGTTTAGGCGGCCCTTCGCAAACCATCAACCAACGAGGTATTATCAATAGTGACTGGTTTGTAACCAACGGTGGCGACGGTTTTGAAAGCGCTACCGATCCTGACGACGGAAATATAGTTTATGCTCAAGCCCAGTATGGCTGGTTGGTTCGCTTTAACAAACAGACTGGAGAGAAAACTCCTATTCAGCCCCAACCGCGGTATAAGGAGGCACCGTACCGCTGGAATTGGGATGCACCACTGATCGCAAGTAAGCATCAGAAAAAAACCTTGTACTTCGCTGCGAATAAAGTCTTTAAAAGCACGGATCGTGGCGACAGCTGGACAACCATAAGCGGTGATCTCAGCAGACAATTGGATCGTAATACATTGCCCATCATGGACCGCTACTGGGGACCAGAAGCAATCGCTTTGCATAAAAGCACTTCCATTTACGGTAACATTGTGACACTCCGCGAAAGCCCTATAGACGCCCAGCACCTATGGGTAGGAACGGACGACGGGCTCGTTTGGAAGTCTGAAGACGATGGCAAAAGCTGGAGCAGTATAAAAACGATTACAGGCTTACCAAAGACACAAGTTGGATCGCTGAATTTACCTTTAGTCTATGTGCAGGATCTTATGCCTTCACAACACGATAAAAAAGTGATATATGCAGCGTTTAACAATCATAAAAACGGCGATTTCAAACCCTATCTCTTCAAGAGTACAGACGGTGGAAAAAGCTGGGATAACATTGCAAAAGACTTACCGGAGCGAGGCAGCGTGTACAGCATCGCTGAAGACCATATCAACCCTAATTTATTATTCATAGGTACGGAGTTTGGGGTATTCTTCACTCTAGACGGCGGTGATAATTGGGCCGCTCTTAAAAGCGGACTGCCGACAATCGCAGTGCGCGATATTGCGATACAAGAGCGTGAAAACGATTTAGTTCTAGGGACCTTCGGACGTGGTTTTTATGTTTTAGACAACTACAGTCCACTCCGTGAGCTCGAGTATATACTTGATCAAGAGTCAGCGTTCTTTACAACGAAGCCAGGTCTTTTATTCCGTCGCGCCAACATTGGAGGCACTTCCTACAAGGGTGCGCAATTGTATAAGGCTAAAAACCCTGAAGTTGGAACGACCTTCGAATGGTATTTAGCAGATGGTGCGAATCGCGTCAAAAACAATCGGTCAGAAGCAAATGAGGAATTACCACATTATCCGAGTTTAGAGCAATTGCAGCAAGAAGATTGGGAAGAAAGCCCCTATTTAATTTTTGAAGTCTCGGATTCGTTAGGTAACCCCGTTGCCCGATTTACAAAAGCGGATAGCAAAGGTATTTCGCGCCACACATGGGACGGCCGCATGAGCAGTAAAGCTTCTATTCGTACAAATGGAGAACCTACTACCGAAGCCTACGGAACCACATTCGTCCTACCGGGAACGTACTATATGACCCTTAGCAGATCGACGAATGGAACGCTAGAAACTTTGGTAGATCGCCACGAATTCAAAGTGAATCACTTGTACAACTACGAGGGTATAGACATGGAATTCAATCAAAGTGTAGACGCACTGATGGCGCGTTCAAACGAGGTAAGTGCAAAGTATTCAGAACTTAAAGACGTGCTCAATAAATTACGGGCTGGACTAAGGAATACGCCAGGTACAAGTCTCGAGGATTTGTCTACAGCACGCTCCATTGATTTAGAATTAAAGAAACTTGGCGTTTTATTGAACGGCAATTCCACCCGCAAAAAACGCGAGTTTGAAACGGCAAGTGCACTTGGAGACGTTACCGGATTGTTGGCTTGGGGAGCGTACAACCACCGTGGCGCGCCAACAGGCACCATGCGTGCTATGAAAGAAGATGCCGAAGCAATGATTGCTGATGCAATCACCGCATTAGAAAAGATTGCCGACGAATTAGAGCAATTAGAGACGAAAGCACGTGAACAAGATGTCCCTTTTTGGGATTAATAGTTCGTACCTTTGCCGCCTTTAAAAAGCATAGACTACAAGAATGTCTGATACTATTAACCAACTTCTCGCTGATGAAATCGGCGACGCACATGAGAGTTTCACTGCAGTAACACCGTTACGCGAGGATGCTTTTGATCTTTCTAATGAAGAAAAAATCGCAACCATTGCAGAGCACGTTAAAGGCATTCTGACTACGCTTGGTATGGACCTGGAAGACGACAGTTTAAAAGGCACACCGATGCGTGTGGCAAAACTTTACGTCAATGAAGCGTTCGGAGGACTCGATCCTTCGCGAAAGCCAGGTATGAGTACATTCGACAATTCCTACCGCTACAATGAAATGCTGGTGGAAAAGAACATAGTCGTTTATTCTACTTGTGAACACCACCTTTTACCCATTGTAGGTCGTGCACATGTTGCATACATTTCTAAGGGTAAAGTAGTTGGTTTGAGTAAAATGAATAGAATTGTAGACTACTACGCAAAACGTCCGCAAGTTCAGGAACGTCTTACCCGTCAAGTAGTTCAAGCGTTGCAAGAAACATTGGGCACAGACGACGTCGCTTGTGTAATCGACGCGAAACACCTTTGCGTAAACTCGCGTGGAATCAGAGATATAGAAAGCTCAACTGTAACTGCTGAATTCGGTGGTGCCTTTAAGGACGAGGCGAAGAAGAGAGAATTTTTAGATTATATCAACCTATCAACCGATTTCGGCGCCTAGTGAAACCCTTGTACACTTCTTACCCATTGAATATTGAGAATAGCCTAACTGGTGAAAAAGAGGCTTTCGAGCCCGTTCACGAGGGCAATGTGGGTATGTATGTATGTGGCCCAACGGTTTACAGCGATGTGCATTTAGGAAATGCAAGAACATTCACATCGTTCGATATGATTTTCCGCTATCTGAAGCATATCGGCTATAAAGTGCGCTACGTTCGAAACATTACTGACGCAGGGCATTTGGAAAACGACGCTGATGCTGGTGAGGATAAGATTTCTAAAAAAGCACGTTTAGAGCAACTAGAGCCGATGGAGATTGTGCAACGTTATACCGTTGACTTTCACAAAGTCATGGATGCGCTCAACGCCTTCCCCCCTTCTATAGAACCTACTGCCACCGGACATATTTCCGAACAAATTGAAATGGTTCAAACCATTCTAGATAAAGGATGGGCTTACGAAAGTAACGGCTCAGTTTACTTTGATGTGACTGCTTACAATGCTAATGGAGGTGATTACGGCATACTTTCAGGGCGTAAGATTGACGAACTACAGGCAGGCATGCGTGCTTTAGATGGTCAAGAAGAAAAACGTAATCCTGCGGATTTTGCACTTTGGAAGAAGGCTTCACCGACACACATCATGCGCTGGCCTTCTCCATGGAGTATAGGGTTTCCAGGTTGGCATTTAGAGTGTTCAGCGATGAGCACGAAATATTTAGGAGAGACTTTTGACATCCATGGCGGAGGAATGGATTTGAAGTTTCCGCACCACGAATGTGAAATTGCACAGAATAGTGCATGCTCAGGACACAAAGGCGCTCGGTATTGGATGCATGCGAACATGTTGACGCTTAATGGAAAGCGCATGAGTAAAAGTACCGGAAACACCATTTTACCAAGAGAATTATTCGCCGGTGACAGTCCACTCTTAGACAAGGGCTTTAGCCCATCTGTAGTGCGTTTTTTCATGATGCAAGCGCATTACAGCAGTGTATTGGATTTCAGTAATGACGCATTGCTTGCGGCAGAGAAAGGTCACGACAGGTTACTTGGTGCGCTAGAAAAATTGGACACCTTAGTGCCGTCGAAGGAATCCGCCATTGCGCTACAACCTTGGATAGACAAATGTTACGAGGCGATGAGCGATAATTTTAATACACCCATTCTAATTGCGCATTTATTCGAAGCAATCAAATGGATCAGTACCGCGGAAGGAAATATTGGACTCAATGCTGGCGAATTGGAGACTTTTAAAGCTTCTTTAAATGCATTCACTTTTGAGCTCTTAGGTCTACGTACAAAGTCTGCAGACACTTCTAATGCATACAAAGAAGCCTTAGATAAAGCCATGTCTTTGGTGATTGAATTAAGAGCACAAGCCCGTTTAAATAAGGATTGGGGAACAGCTGATATTATACGAGACCAATTGCACGATGCCGGTATCCAGCTCAAGGATGGTGCAGACGGCACCAGCTATAGCCTGTAAAAGGTGAAGGCCATGAAGGATCTCGTTTTTAAACTACTCGCATCGCCCTTACTCGCATTGATCTGGTTGTACCGAAAGATTTTCTCAAGATTGCTCGGTCCCTCCTGTCGCTATCAACCTACCTGCAGCGTCTATGCTGCTGAAGCAGTTAAAATTCACGGTCCATTTAAAGGGTTTCTGATGAGCGTAAAAAGAATTAGCAGTTGTCACCCCTGGGGCGGACACGGCTGGGACCCTGTGCCGGGAAGCGCACTCGAAAAAGAATTAAAGGACAAAAACATACTCTAATCACACTCCAAAAAAATGAAAAAACTAGTTCTATTCTCAGCGGCACTTGCATTGTTCGCTTGTCACTCCAACTCTGAATCAGCAGATGGGGCCAGCGGTGCGACTTGGGAGAGCAAAATCAGTTACGATGAAGAAATTCATCTTGAAGGCATTCGTCAACTGACTAATGGTGGTGATAATGCCGAAGCCTATTTCAGTTTTGACGGAACCATGCTCACTTTCCAAAGCAATGCGGAAAAGTGGGGAAATAAATGCGATCAGATTTATGCTTTTGACTGGAACGCAGATACCATATGGGACAAAGAACCGCAGCTCATTTCAAATGATTTAGGCCGTACGACTTGTGCCTATTTTATGCCGGGCGACTCTACGATACTTTATGCGAGTACCTTCAGAGGTGACACTGCATGTCCCGCCGTGCCGGAACGCGGTGAAAGCGGCGCTTATGTGTGGCCCATCTATGCCGATTTTGATATTTACATAAGCGACCTCAATGGACACATTGTGGACACCTTGATTTCTGGACCAGGTTACGATGCGGAAGCTACGGTGAGTCCAGACGGAACTAAAATTGTCTTTACATCCGACCGCAGTGGTGATTTAGAGCTGTACACTTGTGATATCGACGGCTCAAACATCGTTCAGGTTACGACGGGCTTAGGCTACGATGGCGGCGCTTTTTTCAGTCCGGACAGTAAGAAATTAGTCTTCAGAAGTTCACGTCCGCAAACTGAAGAAGAGGTAAAAAAATACAAGGACTTACTTTCACAAGGCATGGTCGAGCCGACGCACATGGAGATTTATACCTGTAATGTAGACGGTTCAGAATTGACCCAGGTTACTCAACTAGGAAACGCGAATTGGGCCCCATTCTACCATCCGAGTGGAACGAAAATCATATTCTCAACAAACCACCACAGCGAGCGTGGATATCCTTTCAACCTCTTTATGATCAATGCCGACGGTACGGGTCTAGAACAGGTTACCTACGACGGAGTTTTTGATGCATTCCCAATGTTCTCGCCGGACGGTAGTAAATTAGTCTTCGCTTCAAATAGAAACAACGGCGGCTCACGCGCTACGAATCTATTTATAGTGGACTGGAAAGAATAACATTATGCTTTTGACTATTCTCTGGGACTTTCCCAACCACATCCCCATCGCCGGTTTTGAGCTCCGGTACTATTCTTTGATGTTTATCATCAGTTTCGTTTTGGGCCACTACGGGATGCAATATGTTTTTAAAAGAGAAAATGTCAATCCCAAACTCATGGACAGCCTGATTTACTGGATGGTCGGCGCGACAATTGTTGGCGCTCGTTTGGGACACGTTATTTTTTACGACTGGAGCTATTACAAAGACCACTTAGAAGAAATCCTGATGGTTTGGAAGGGCGGTCTCGCCTCACACGGAGCCGCCATTGCCATTGTAGCGGCCATGTTCTACTGGAGCAAAAAATTAGCAAAAAAACACCCTTTGTGGACCTTAGACCGAATCGTTATCGTAGTAGCGTTGGCAGCCGGATTTATTCGGATGGGAAATTGGTTCAACTCGGAAATTTATGGCGCTCCTGCCAATAACACTTTTGAAACGGTATTCGTGGAGCATGGTCGTAACACCTTGATGCGCGGATATGGCGGAACCTTAAAATCTGTAAGTTTTGAGGCGACGGACGAATTCGTACGCACGGATTCCATTACCTACCCAGTACTCAATACAACACTATCCTTCGCACGTCTCAACGATGTCCAGACGGAACAATATACTACAGACTTTTTACCGCGTATTTTAAATATGCAGAATTCCGATAATCAAAACCTTTTAGTTCAGGGCGTCCCGGAGGTAACGGTATATGAAGATGAAAATGGCTGGCACGCACAAACTCAAGTGCTTGGTGTGCCACGCTACCCTACACAGTTGTTCGAAGCAGCAGGTTACTGGCTCTTTTTTATTATTCTCGTTTTACTTTACCTCAAAACTTCTGTTGGAGAAAAGCGCGGCTTCTTATTTGGACTTTTTCTAGTACTTGTTTTTGGCTTCAGATTTTTCATTGAGAACTTCAAGGAAGTGCAAGTAGATTTCGAACAAGGCATGCAACTCAACATGGGCCAGTGGCTGAGTATACCGCTGGTTGCTATTGGACTTTTATTCATAGCGTTGAGCAAGCGCAACAAATCATCATTATAATGAACGCATTCAGAAAATACGCAGTTTGGATTGTGGGCTTAGGATTAGCGGCATTTATCATTCCTTCCGTCGTGGGTAGTATTGGTAAATTCAGCTCGAACACAAAACCTTCTGTAAAACAACCCAGTCAACCCTATGAACCGCCCTTTAGGGTGGACGGAACGGTTTGGGCCGTTAACGGAGCGGATACCACAACAGTCTTTGAAACAGAATATGCCACTACTCCGGAGGCTATAGAGATCGGAATGATGTACCGTAGATCTACACCACCGAACAGAGCAATGCTCTTTTTCATGCCGGGGGGCGATCAGCCGCGAAGTTTTTGGATGAAAAACACTCTCGTATCCTTAGATATCATTTATATCGATGCAATGAATGATGTAGTGAGTATTCAAGCTAACGCAGAACCACTTTCAATGAAAAGCTTGCCAAGCGGCGCCCCCGCATCCTATGTATTGGAAGTATTGGGTGGTCAAGCAGCAACCCAAGGAATTACAGTGGGTACAAAGATCTACTGGAGTCTAGACAAGACTGAATAATTTTTAAAAAGCCGTTCAGAGTGAATAATTTATCTATCTTTGCGGCCTTATAGCATTACAAACATCTAAAACGATTTTGGTATGTACCTTACTAAAGAAAAGAAAGAAGAAATTTTCGCCGAATACGGCGCGTCAGCAACGGACACTGGTTCAGCTGAAGGACAAATCGCATTGTTTAGCTTCCGTATCGACCACTTGACCGATCACTTGAAGCAAAACAGAAAAGACCACAACACTGAGCGCTCGCTCATCACGTTGGTAGGTAAGCGTAGAAAACTGTTGAACTACTTAAAGAAAACGGATATCACACGTTACCGTGCGATTATCGAGAAACTAGGATTGAGAAAATAATCTTAGCTTAAGAAGTACACAAAAAGGCAATTTTTACAATTGCCTTTTTGCGTATAAAAAAGTATCTATTTACACTATATATGATTCCACAAGCAATTACTGAAACTATCGTACTTCCTGACGGAAGAGAAATCACACTTGAGACCGGGAAACTGGCCAAACAAGCAGATGGCTCTGTAGTCGTTAAGTGCGGTGGGACAATGCTGTTGGCCACTGTTGTGTCCAGCAAAGAAGCGAAGGATGGCATTGACTTTCTTCCGCTTACGGTAGATTACCGTGAAAAATTTGCCGCCAATGGTCGTGTACCTGGAGGTTTCCTAAAAAGAGAAGGTCGTCCTTCAGACAATGAAGTTTTGACCATGCGTTTGATTGACCGCGTATTGCGTCCTTTGTTCCCAAAGGATTACCACGCTGAGATTCAACTCATGATCCAGATGATCTCATACGACGAGAATGTTGAAGCAACTTCTTTAACTGGTTTAGCTGCCTCTGCAGCGATTGCAGTGAGTGATCTTCCATTCGACGGTCCTATTTCTGAAGTGCGCGTTGGTCGCATCAACGGAGAACACGTGATTAACCCAACTCCTGCTCAGATAGGTGAGCTTGAACTAGACATGGTTATCGGTGCGTCTATGGACAGTGTCGTTATGGTCGAGGGTGAAATGCAAGAAATCTCTGAGGAAGAAATGGTTGAGGCAATCAAATTTGCCCACGATGCCATTAAAGTTCAGATCGAAGCACAATTACGTTTGGCTTCTCATGTTGAGAAAGCACAGACTAAACGTGAATACAGTCACGAAACGCATAACGAAGAAGTGCGTGAAGAAGTGATGGTTGCTACTTACGATAAAGTATATGAAGTTGCAAAAAGTGGTTTGCCAAAGCACGAACGTTCTGCAGGTTTCAAAGCTATTCTAAACGAATACCTTGAAAGCAAAGACGAAGAGTGGTTAGCGGCAAACACAGGTTTTGCAAAAACCTATTTCCACGATGTAGAGTACAAAGCCATGCGTGATATGGTATTGAACGACGGCCAACGTTTGGACGGACGTGCAACTACAGAGGTTCGCCCTATTTGGTCTGAAGTAGACTATTTACCAGGTGCACACGGTTCTGCTGTATTTACACGTGGTGAGACGCAATCGTTAACTACAGTGACGTTGGGAACATCGCTGGATGCAAACAGAATTGATGATGCAACCTTTACCGGTGAAGAGAAATTCTACTTGCACTACAACTTCCCGCCATTTTCAACTGGGGAAGCACGTCCTATACGCGGGGTTAGCCGTCGCGAGGTAGGTCACGGTAACCTAGCGCAACGTGCTTTGTATCAAATGGTAGATCCAGAAAATCCATTTACAATTCGTGTGGTTTCTGACATCCTTGAATCGAACGGTTCGTCTTCTATGGCAACAGTTTGTGCAGGTACTTTAGCCATGATGGATGCGGGAGTTAAATTGGTTCGTCCAGTTAGTGGTATCGCCATGGGCTTGATCTCCGACGGTGAGAAATTTGCCGTATTGTCTGACATTTTAGGTGATGAAGATCACTTAGGTGATATGGACTTTAAAGTCACAGGTACCGAAAAAGGTATTACGGCTTGTCAAATGGATATCAAAATCAAAGGCCTGAGCTATGAGATTTTAGTTAAAGCACTAAAGCAAAGCTTAGAAGGTCGCTTGCACATCTTGGGTGAAATGCTGAAAACCATGCCGGAATCGCGCACGGAATCAAAACCAAACGCGCCGAAGATTTACAAGCTTACTGTTAAGAAAGAATTCATCGGTCCGATCATCGGCCCTGGTGGTAAAAATATCCAAGGAATTCAGGCAGATACTGGTACTACAGTGACTATCTCTGAAGTGGACGATCGCGGACACGTAGAGATTTCTGGTAAGGATACTGCCATGATGGATAAAGCATTAGAAATGATCCGTGCCATCGCATTCGAACCAGAAATTGGTGAGGTATACGAAGGTATTGTGCGTGGCGTACAGACTTACGGTGCATTCATTGAGATTGCTCCTAAGGTTCAAGGATTGCTTCACATTTCAGAAATTGACTGGACCCGTATTAAGAACGTAGAAGATGTACTTAAAGAAGGTGATACAGTTAAAGTGAAGCTTCTAGAGGTTGACAAAGCAGGTAAGATGAAGCTTTCTCGTAAGGTTCTCCTCCCTAAACCGGAGAAAGACGGCGATAAAGCCGAAGCATAATTCTTATCTTTTGAACTTGTGTAGTGCGTCTTTGGTTGACAAAGACGCATCTACGCTTAAAAATTCATCTCGAGCATGAGACAGTTAAAAATCACAAAACAGGTAACGAACCGCGAGACGGCTTCGTTGGACAAATACCTTCAGGAAATCGGTAAAGTGGAATTGATCACTGCTGAGGAAGAAGTGGAATTGGCCCAGCGAATCAAAGCCGGCGATCAAATTGCCCTTGAAAAGTTGACCAAAGCCAACCTTCGATTTGTGGTTTCTGTAGCCAAGCAATATCAAAATCAAGGTCTAACCCTTCCCGATTTGATCAACGAAGGAAACCTAGGTTTGATTAAAGCTGCGCAACGCTTCGATGAAACACGCGGTTTTAAGTTCATTTCTTACGCCGTTTGGTGGATTCGTCAGAGTATTCTGCAAGCACTTGCAGAGCAGAGCCGTATCGTTCGTTTGCCATTGAACAAAATTGGGTCAATCAATAAAATCAACAAAGCATACGCATACCTCGAGCAAGAGCACGAGCGTCCACCAAGTGCCGCTGAAATTTCCAAGCATTTGGAGATGAGCGAATCTGATGTGAAAGAAAGTATGCGTAACAGTGGTCGCCACGTAAGTATGGACGCACCGCTTGTTGAAGGTGAAGACAGCAATTTGTACGATGTATTGAATTCTTCAGACAGTCCACACCCGGATGAAGATTTGATGATGGACAGTTTGCGTACTGAGATTGAGCGCTCATTGGCGACATTAACACCGCGTGAAGGCGATGTTATTCGTTTATACTTCGGTTTAGGCGGACAGCATCCTATGACGTTGGAAGAAATTGGCGAGAAATTTGACCTGACGCGCGAACGTGTTCGTCAGATCAAAGAAAAAGCCATTCGTCGTATGAAGCATACCTCAAGAAGTAAAATCTTGAAGACTTACCTCGGTTAATAAACTTGGTATTAAGTTTTTTATAGAACACCTCGCCTTCACGGGCGGGGTGTTTTACTTTTGTAAGGAACTTAAACGCATCAGCATGGCTGCACCTATCATTTCACCATCACTATTAGCTGCCGACTTTGGCAACCTACAACGCGACTGCCAAATGGTCAATAAAAGCCAGGCAGACTGGTTTCATATTGATGTAATGGACGGCGTTTTCGTACCTAATATTTCCTATGGCATGCCTGTAGTAAAGACGATGGCTGAAAACTGTGAGAAGGTTATGGATGTGCATTTGATGATCGTACAACCAGAGCGTTACATTCAGACGTTTAAAGACTGTGGTGCAGATATTTTAACGGTTCATGCAGAAGCTTGTACACACTTGCACAGAACCGTCCAAGAAATACACAATGCCGGAATGAAGGCTGGCGTTGCGCTGAATCCGCATACCCCAGTTAGTGTACTAGAAGATATCATTCAAGATCTGGATGAGGTACTTTTAATGAGCGTAAATCCTGGATTTGGCGGTCAAAAATTTATTGAGAACACCATTAAGAAAACTGAACAGGCCCGCGAACTGATTGACCGTAGCGGATCTAAAGCTCTAATCGAGATTGATGGTGGTGTGAATTTAGAAACGGGTGCGCGTTTGGTAGCTGCTGGTGCGGATGCGCTTGTTGCTGGTTCGTTTGTCTTTAAAAGCGATGATCCTATTGCAACGATTGCCGCTTTAAAAGCACTTTAACGTCGGAATTCCGCAGTCTGTTCATAGACCGCTTGTAAGATTTCGTTCTCTATTTCATCCACTGCTAAACCGCGACGCTGCATCATTCGATGCGCAGTGTCTAAGGCTTTATCAAGCTTATACTCCATGGTGCCCTGAGGACCTCCCCATGAAAATGAAGCGATGAAATTACGCGGAAATCCAGCGCCGTATACATTAGCACTCACCCCAACCACAGTTCCAGTATTGAACATCGTATTGATGCCGCTTTTACTGTGATCGCCCATAATGAGTCCACAGAACTGCTGGCCGGTTTTAGCAAAACGTTTACTTACGTAATTCCATGCCTTGACCTCATCGTAGTTGTTTTTCAAATTTGAATTATTCGTATCGGCTCCTAGATTGCACCATTCGCCTAAAGCACTATTGCCTAAAAATCCGTCGTGTCCCTTATTACTATAGCCCATGATTACACTATTATTCACTTCACCGCCAACTTTACAGTGTGGACCGAGGGTTGTCGCACCATAAATCTTTGTACCCAATTTAAGGACACTGTTCGCGCCTAAAGCTAGACCACCACGAACCACAGAACCTTCCATAATTTCAGCATCCTTTGCGAGATAAATGGCACCCGAATTGGTATTCAAAATACTAGCCGTTGCCTTCGCTCCTTCTTCTAAAAAAATTCGATCTCCGATCACCGTGCAGGACTCATGGACCGGGGCACTTGTCCGCCCAGCGGTAAGCAAATCAAAATCGGCCTCCAGTTCAGCTGCATTCAATCCCCAAATGTCCCAAGGTCGAGCAATAATATTCAAAGGCCCCTCAAAACATACACTGCCCGAAGTATCTGCCGGCTTTTCACCTTTCCATGCGATAACGGCATCGCCCTTGCATAGGCTCTGCCCCGGGCTTAGCTCGCCAATGGCTGAGAGGAATTTATCCGTAGGGCAAACGCCGCCATCCACAGCTACATCTGCCTCTACGAGGCTCGGGAATTTACGCTGCAAATACGATTGTGTATCATTACCTATCACATGGCCGCGTTGCGCATATTTTTCGGCAATGGTCAAAATCCCACAGCGCAGCGCAGAAACCGGGCGTGTAAAGGTTAAAGGCAGCAAGTGATCGCGGTTGGAAGAATCGACTAATTGTATATGCATCTCTAGGTAATGACTTTGGTTTTGGAAAGTTAGGGCAAAAAAAAGACCCGCTGCAAAGCGGGTCTTGTATTTTATAAAGTCTAAACTTAACTTTTCTTTCCGTAACGGTTGCGGAATTTGTCCACACGACCCGCTGTATCTACCAACTTCACTTTACCAGTGTAGAATGGGTGAGAGTAGCTAGAGATCTCCATTTTGATTAATGGATATTCTACGCCTTCAACTTCGATGGTGTCTTTTGCATCAGCACAAGACTTAGTAATGAACTGATCGCCAGTACCCATGTCTTTAAAGACACACAAGCGATAGTTTTCTGGATGAATACCGTTTTTCATTTTCTTCTTTTTATTTATTAGCCTGAGTTTTGGCCCAGGCCCCTGTTTCTTTATGGACGGCAAATATATGGTAAATGTTCATAACCACTTCATTGCGAGTGCAAAAATACATGAGTAGCTTCGTAGAAATGAAAAAGGTCCAATTCTTTTTGCTTCTCATCGCCATTGCTGCTCTATCAAGCTGTCGCAATACAATTGATTTTCAAGGAAGTAACATTGAATTAGGCTTCTCTCAAGATACCATTTACCTCGATACAGTTTTCACAGGATTAGGCAGTT
Source organism: Schleiferiaceae bacterium (assembly GCA_965204625.1). GTDB lineage: Bacteria > Bacteroidota > Bacteroidia > Flavobacteriales > Schleiferiaceae > UBA10364. The sequence goes on along the minus strand of CBDBET010000006.1, from coordinate 474,387 downwards.
CGACGCGCATTTTAAAAGTGTACAACACCTCATCTGAAAACATGACGGTGGACAGAATTCGTCTTGCACGTGGGGTGGGCAGCTACTATCGAATGAATGTGGACGGTATAAGTGGTACATCTGTAGAAAACGTGGAAATCTTAGCCGGTGACTCCGCGTATGTCTTTATTGAAATCTCGCCGGATGCACAAGGATCGACAGAAATGATCTACACGGATAGCATTTGGTTTGAAAACGGTACTAAAAAACAACACGTAAACCTGATCACTGCTGTTTGGGACGCGTATTATCATTTTCCTGACCGTGTACTCACCATCAATCAGCCGGAGCCGTATCCGGACATTAAAATTCCCTATTCCATCCTGCCTTGCAATGCCACATGGAACAATGACAAACCCCACGTTATTTATGGTTATGCCGTTGTTGATAGCGCATGCTTGCTGACGATTAACGAGGGAACACAAATCCACATTCATAAAGGAGGTGGACTATGGGCGTATCGAGACAGTCGGCTGGTTGTGAATGGAGGTGGCAACGACGCAGATCACATGAGCCAACCTGTTGTTTTTCAAGGGGACCGATTAGAACCCGGTTACGAATGGGTACCCGGCCAATGGGGCGGCGTGCTAGGTGGGCTCTTCTTAATGCGCTCGAACCAAAACCACGAAATTAAAAACACCATCATAAAGAATGCAACTACGGGCATTCGCCTAGATAGTGCAGCCACATTAATTGCCGATCAACTCATCATCAGCCACAGCTCCCGCGTGAATCTTTACGGGGGATTCGGTGATGCCACATTGACTAATTTTATTAGCGGACCCGCTGGAGTGTATGGGCTTTACGGACTGGGCGGACACTACGAGGCTCGAAACAGCACCTTTTTGAATACTTGGAGTTATTCTTCGCGAGGTGGTACGGCTCTAGGATTAAGTAATTTTTTTGAGGACGGGAGCGGCACACGTTATACCCGTCCCATCAGTGCTACATTTTTTGAGTGTATTGTCGACGGCTCACTAGATAATGAGGTGAGTCTTGCCATCGATAATGGAGAAGATTTTGATGTAGTCTTCGAAAAGTCGGCCTTGACCATAGACCCTAATCCGGAAGGAGGTCACTATGCACTTACCGATGTTGACATGTTTGTAGGTAGTGATTTATTCTACAATGAAAATTGGGGATACACAACCGGACCCTTATTGCCTAATTCGGGATTTTCATACATACCGGATAGTGTAAATGCGCTGATAGATGTAGTCCAGCGTGATCTTTCTGGCCCGCAATACGATATACACGGTACCTTTCGCAACAACTACATCACACTGGGTGCTACCGAGCCTCTATAAATTAGAGCTGCGCTAAGAAGGACATTGTGTTTACTCCATCAGCATAATCCCATAAATCAGGTTTCTGTGCTTTGCCAAATGGAATATGGCCATGGCCTACCACACACTGGATTTTCTCGCCCCATCCGGCAATCTTATCTACGGCGCCAGCTCCATCTTTGTAACGACTGATATGAAGAATGCCCACAGGGGTATGTAACTCTTCGTTTTCACGTACGATGACAAAGCCGTTTTCTAAGAAATCGTCCTGATTGAGTAAGAAAAGGGCGCGGTAGTATTCGTAGTTGTTCCCGTATTTATTGTTGTTGACGATCCCGTTCCATTCCACAATGTTTGCAAAGATGCGCTGCACGTCAAAGGCCTCAGGTACCACAACATGGCCTACATTTCTGCATCCCATACCAAAGTAGCGGAAGATGTCTTCACCTAATGCGACCAATTCTTTATCGGATTCGCTACCGTCTAGCAAGGCGATAGAGGTCCTGTTTTTACGTATAATGTTGGGATACTTCCCAAAGTAATATTCAAAGTAACGTGCTGTGTTGTCGCTACCTGTGGCGATTACTGCTTCCATGTCGTTTAATCGGTCTACAAAGACCCAATCGCCTTCGAATAACAGATCGTGACGCAATAAAACCTTAACTAAGACAGGAATGAGGTACTCATCGTCACTGCTTCGTTTTACCAATGCGAAATGACCCGATAAAAACACAGCTAAAAAATCGTGTAAACCAACCAACGGAATATTTCCCGCCATAACGATACCCACACGCGTTCTGTTGATTTCTCGAGTCCCCCCTTCACGCTCACGCCAATCCAGAAGAGCTTGATGAGAAAGTGTTTGACCCCAAGCGGCTAGTGCATGGCGCTGATTTTCTTCAATGAACCAGCCGTTGTTTCTATGCGACTGGACGATCGCCGTTTCAAGTTCTTCAGCGATATCTTCGTGACCACCCGAGATGGCCAGACCCTGAGAAAATTCCCTTAAGAATTGGCCCAAGTTCGAAACTGCTTGAATCCTATGGTCTGAGAAAAACATTGGCGCTACCTTTGTGTTAGATTTGCAAAGCTAAAACACTACGCGTAGAAATGGCCATTAAAATCACAGACGAATGTATCAACTGCGGCGCATGCGAGCCGGAGTGCCCAAATAATGCTATTTATGAAGGTGCCATGGAGTGGCGATTCAACGAGGGTACTGACCTGAGCGGAAAAATCGTTACACCAAACGGCAATGAATACGATGCAGACGAAGCACAAGAACCTGTAGATTACGACGTATATTATATCGTAACGGACAAATGTACAGAGTGTATCGGCTTTCATGAAGAGCCTCAATGTGCCGAAGTTTGTCCTGTAGACTGTTGTGTACCGGATGAAGACAACGAAGAAACCGATGATGCGCTTTTGGCTAAGAAAACCTTCATGCATCTGGATGATTAATCCACTACGTCTTTTGTTGGCAACTTGCCTGTTGAGCAGTTTTGCCACGATAGCCCAGGTAACAGAGGCGCGACTTGCACAGTTGGGTCAATCCTATTTACTCCCTGAAAATGAGCCCCGTCGCGACTCCCTCGCGGAGATTTTCGCAGATAGTCTTTGGGATTTTATAAGTGTGATTGAGCATTATGGCGTTACGTTGAAAGGCGTTCGAAACCTTAGTGTACAGCTCCCCGAAGACCGAAGCTTCGCATTGTATACGTGGGCTGTACCACAATCTAGCGGTGAATTTACCTTTCATGGATTTCTGTGGAACCCAAGCTGGAAAGACAATCCCCGACTCGTTCTAAAAGATATAGGCACCGTCGATGCCCCCTACCGTTGGCTGAAGGGCGGCGAATTCGTAGGTGGTATTTGTTATGATATTCGAACCACACGCTACCGCGGCGAAAAGAATTACACGCTATTGACCTTTCGCCCGGGACGAACGGTAAACACAAAATTTATCGATGCTATTGAATTGGGAAGCAAGAGCACTAAGGTGCACTTTGGCTCACGTATTTTTAATATTCGCTTCAATGGCGATGAGCGCTACCAGCGCAGACCCTACCGTATTCAATTTCGTTACAACAGCACCTTGACGGCAGCCGTAAGGTGGGATAAGAAACACCGTGGATTTATATGTGACCACCTCGCTCCTTCTCAGGAAGGTCTGGAAGAACGATGGTTTGCTTACGGCCCTGATTTCTCTTACGATCGCATCTATTGGTCCAATGGAAAATGGGAATTGGACGAAGCCTATCCGCTGGTTCAAAACCTAGAGGTCGCACCGACCAATACTAATGTGCCCACCTCATTGGACCCAAAAAAATAGCTCCCATAAAAAAGCCCCGCGATGCGGGGCTTTTTTATATCGAATCTACACCGCGCGCTGCGCGGCCCAGCGTATGATTAATGGTTCAGCATTACAGGCATAACGAGCATTAGGAGGTCTTCTCCATCGTTCATGCCGTCTGCAGGAATAAGTAGACCAGCACGGTTTGGGGCACTCATTTCCATGCGTACATTATCGCTACCTAGATTACTTAACATCTCAAGCAAAAAGCGCGAGTTAAAACCGATTTCCATATCATCTCCTTGATAATCACATGAAATACGCTCGTGCGCCTTATTACTAAAATCTGGATCTTCAGCGCTTACAGAAATCTCTGCACCTGCTAATTTCAAACGGATCTGGTGTGTCGTTTTATTTGAGAAGATCGCTACACGCTTCACTGAAGATGAGAAGGCACTGCGGTCAATCAGCATCACATTTGGATTCGACTGGGGAATCACAGCTTCATAGTTCGGGTATTTTCCGTCGATCAAACGACAAACGAGCACCACATTATCAAATGTGAACTGCGCATTAGTGTTATTATACACCACCTCTACTTCTGAGCTGTCGTAGCTCAATGAACCGCGCAACATATTCAGCGGCTTCTTCGGCATTATGAATTCCGCGGTATCCGCTGCTCCTAAATCTGTTCTGCGGTAGCGTACTAATTTATGTGCATCCGTTGCCACGAATGTCAAAGAATTAGATTCAAACTGGAAGAATACACCGCTCATTACCGGGCGTAATTCATCATTTCCTGTTGCGAACAGGGTTTTAGTAATACCTGTGACCAATGCTTCTGCAGGCAAATTCGCTTTTGAGGCATCTTCCAACTCTGGGAATTTCGGAAACTCCTCACCGTCGATGTACGCCAACGAATATTTACCGTAGTCTGAAGCCAATTCGATAGAATGTGCTCCTTCGTCAAAAGTAAAAGTCAATGGCTGCTCTGGGAAAGTTTTTAAGGTATCTAAAAGTGTCTTAGCCGGAACCGCAGCTGCGCCATGATCCTCGCTCTCTACTTCTAAATTCACGCTCATCATGGTCTCCAAATCCGATGCACTGACAGTCAGCTCGCCCTGCTTAAGTTCAAACAGGAAATTATCCAAAATAGGCAAAGTGTTGTTGCTCTGAATAATGCCACCAATCAACTGGAGTTGCTTCAAGAGTTTAGAACTAGATACTATAAACTTCATACGCGTTGTATTTAATGCTGGTTAAGACAAATATAAACGGGTCGGTGCCTTTCTACCGGCCCACGGCCCAATTTTATTTTACACAATTGTTAATAATCAAATCCCCTGTAAATCACTGTATTTCAGCAAAATCCCACCGTAGCTTTAATAGGTTTCTCCAGCCGTAGCGCTGAATTAGTGCCATTCGCCCGTCCGGTAATTCCGCATAGAAACGATCTGGATCCCAAACGTGTACCGTTCCGTCCGCCGCCTGTTGCTGCCCTTCCGGCTTTTTGTAAAAGGCACGAGTGCGCAACTCTTGACCATCCGCAGTATTTACGAGTAACTCGAATGCAGGTGTTGAGGCGAAAATACTGTCTTTTTTTGCCCAAACGTTGTCTGAAGGAATGATAGCTCCTTCATATTTTAAAGTCTGTAAACTCTTCACTACCGTAAATAAGGCCAACGGATCATTAACCGGTACAACCTTGTATTCTCCATCCACCATCGACCAATGCTCCGGAGTTGCTGCTGGCTCAAGCAACGGGCCGTCTATTTCTTTTAGATTTTGACGCGTAATCATCCAACCCCCACTAGGATCTTGCGGCAGCACCATTTCGATATTTTTAATGGATTCGGGGGCCAAGCCAAAAATGGTTCTGTCGCGCCACAAAGTAGATTCCGTAAAAAAACGAGTGCTTAAATATCCGTTAAACCCTTGTATATAGACTGAGAAAGGAAGTTCTGCTCCTACCATTTTATAATAGGTTCCTAGCATATCAGGCGTTTCAGTACCCACGATATAGTGCTTCACGCGATGTTCACCCACAAATACCTCTACCCACTTTCCATAAACAGCCATGCGTTCGTTGATTTCTGGAACAGCACTTTCGGTGACAAAATTTTTCAATCGAACCTCACTCAACGTTTTTAATAACACTTCAATCGCATCCTTTCGAACGGGATACACGCTATCAACGACCCAACCGCTTGCCGTGCGCTCTAAAGTTACTGAAGAGGGCTTCTTATCCCGAAGAATTACTTTCGTTATACTCGATGTATCCGGCACCGCAAAATCGTACTGAGCCTTTAAAGCCTCGAGACCACTACTCTGCTCCCCAACCGTACAAGCTGTGAAAAGTATTGCGGTAAGAATTGAACTACTAACTAGGTTATGAATGCGCATATTTTCTTCTGCGTAATAGGTTAAATAACAGTGCCGCGAGGAGCAAAAGAACCTCAGGTATTGCTACGTTAATGAGTTTCCATTTATTGGCTTCAGCAACGAGCTTTTCGCCGTCGAGCAGACGCAACTTAAAGTCACGCGTTCGGGTTTGCATGAGTCCTTTATCGTCCAGCATGTAATCAACCACGTTCAAAACTAAATCATCATTACCGTATTGCACACCCGTATATTGATCATAACCCAGCGGTAAAGGCTGACCACGCGGCAATTCAGGGTTGATTAAATTCACTTGGTTTCGTATAAAATCACCATCGCTAAAAACGGCCATTGCGCTTACGGGACTTTCTTTTAATTGCGGTAAGCCTTCACCTGCGGCCTTCGGTGCAATGCGCTGAGCATAGGCACTGGTAAACGTTCCTTCTAACAACACCCCGGTTACTAAATCACGTTGGGTAAATGCTCTAGGGTCGGGCCTATTGTATAGTGCCTCTAAACTCACTGTATGGGGCGCGGCCACCGCTTTGGAATTGATCGACGTGCGAAGTAAAATTGATGAGCGCACACCAGGACTTTCGAGTGTATCTAAGGTCGACGCAAATTCGCCTTTAACCGCGTTCAGGTTTTGAACTGCCGGGTGGTTTTGCGCCGCTAATAGCGGAAAGTACACCCAAGGCTGAATGCTTCTACGGTCGTTCACGCCGCCGCAACGCACGTCCTGAATGACATCAGCATTGATGCGAACGCCGTACTTAAACAACAAGTCAACGATATTGAGATCATAAATCGCAGGATACGCTAAGAATTCCGGGCCAAAGCTCAGACTGTCCATTTCAGCGTGCACCCCGTCGATGAACCACATGAGTTTTCCACCGCCCATGACGTATTGATCCAGTAGATATTTATCCAACTCCGAAAAAGCTTCCGTTGGCTTCGCTACGATTGCACATTTGTATGTGTTCAATCGGCGAATCATATCCTGTAAGTCGGGGTCACCATTAGGCAACGCCTTATACGCGGTCATCGAAAACCGATCTACTGTATAATTTTCACTCAACGCTAATCCTATCCCTGCTGTTTCAACAGCACTTAACTCACCATGTCCGGTAATCATAGCAACCTTAGGCTTGTCCGTAGTAAGGAGTGTATTCAACGCCTTTGCAAGATTAAATTCCAATTGCTGAATGCTAATATTGACCTGCTCCGCAGGATCGTAAACCATAACATCTTCGAGGAGTACTGCAGTCGCTTCGCGTTCCTGATAGATCAATATGGCCCCTGGAAAAACGTTAAGTACACTTTGTCCGTCATTATTTTGAACTTGCAATTGCACCGCATTAATTCCTTTAGTACCCAATTGATTTTTAAACTCATTGGCATTATCTACTATGTTCGGATTGATGAACTCGAAAAAGACATTCCCGTTCTTGGCGCTCCATTCTTCTAACTGATGTTGGGTCTCGCGCTGTAGTCGCTCAAATCCTGCCGGGAATTCACCCGATAAGTATACTTTAATCAATAACGGTTCTTCGACTTGTGACAGCAAAGATTCTGTCCCTTCACTCAACGAAAAACGTTGCTCCTCGGTGAGGTCAAAACGGAATCGAGCCGAAAAAGAAAGAAGCAATAGAATGAACGCTGTACCTATATAAACAGTTGCCTTTCGCCAGGGCGACTTTAGATGTGGACGACCGATGATGGCCACAGTTACACCTACAAATAATAAGACCAAACTCACAAAATAGCCTAAATCACGTGCATCGATGACACCGCGAGACATAGAACGGTAATGCTCATTGATGCCCAGGTTTCTAACAGTCAGCTCCCAACCCGAAAATTTATACAGGTCCGCCAAAGCTTCAAAACCCAGGTAAATCCCCATATTAAAGGCCACTCCTAGTACGAAGGCAACAACATTGTTCGTTGTAAGCGCACTTGCAAATACAGCTACAGCAGTGTACGCAGCGCCTAAAGCAATCAACCCAATGAATGAACCAACTGCCGCACCCCAATCAAGATTTCCAATAGGCGAACCCAAAGCGTGTATACTCCACAAATAAACGAAGGTTGGTAGCACTGCTAATAGAACAACCACTAAAGCCCCTAAGAATTTTGCCCAGACCAACTGGACCACGGAGATAGGACGTACCACAAGCAACTCCATCATACCGGATTTCAATTCATCGCTGAAAATCCGCATCCCAATAGCAGGAATGAGAAACAGAAATACCCAAGGTGCCAAACCAAAGTAGTTTTCCAAAGAGGCATAACCGCCTTCCAAGAGATTAAAGGGACCGTTAAACACCCAAAGCATTAATCCATTGATAAGCAGATAAATACCTATTATTAGGTACCCTAAAATACCTGAGAAATAGACTTTAAGTTCCTTACGAAGTTGTGCAATCATTTGGTCATATGCTCTAATGAGTTACAGGTCCAAGCCTGGGGCTTTCCTGAAAATAGTGCTTTTGTTTTGGGCCAAACCACCCCGAAGGTGGCGCTGTCTCGATATGCATTTAAATCAGTTTCACTGTCCCACCAACTGTAGGTGAAATAGCAAATGTCTGCAGCCAACAATTGGACACGTTGGCAGCCCGTAGTGTCCAAAATAGCTGATTTGTACTCCTGAAAGAGTGCTTCAAATTTTCTACCTTTTAAGGAACCTGGCTCTATAGGAAGCTGAACGATTCTTACTATCATATAAAATCCATTCTGACCCAATCGTGCACTTTCATACCTAGGAGTTCGTTTGATCCTTTTACGTGTTCGCCTCCGCTCTTTCCCACTACAATACATAGATGCTGGTGTTCATCCCAAACTGCGGCGAGTTTTCCCGGCGGCACATCTCCAATACGATCGTAGAAGCGGCCAATACTGCGGTTACGTGGCGTCTCAACGGAAGGCTTTCGCCCTCTTAATTGAGCATCAAACATAGATTTTGTAATGTTCGTAATGCAGGTTCCATAATGATCAATATAGACTACTGATCCACGGATCATTTGCTCTTCAACCATAGGCTCGTGCTCTTTGATGCGCTTTATACGCTGAACCACGGGACCGAGCAATTCTAATTTTCCTCCTTCAGCTAAATGTGCAGCCGCGGTACTGTACAATGCGAATACATCATTTGGATCTACACCGCGAATGTCTAATGCTCTTGCATCCGTAATCTTAGCATCCGCCAACAAACTTGGCAAAACGCCATTATTTGCTGCAATAAAATATTGTTTGTTTGCTTTAACACATACGTAAGTCAATCCTTGCTGAGGACTACTTCCCACGAAGACTACATGAACAGTACCCGGTGGGAAAGACGTGAAAGCTCGTTTTAAGAGGAAAGATGCTTGCTGAATATTATGCGGTTCAACCTCATGGCTAATATCTACCCATTGCAACTCCTTGACACGGCGAATAAAGTGCGCTTTTGCTTTCGCAAGCGTTGCGTCTTTAGGTCCAAAATCTGAAGTTGCTGTAATGACCGCCATAGAAGGGCTAATGCCGCGTTGTGTATTGGTAAAAATGTAGTTACTTTGTCAAAAGTAAGGCAATTCCGCCTTCATTTACACCATACAAGGTAGCAGTAATTGACAGAACGCATATTTGAACTCACAGGGGCCGATCCAGCACAACTTTATGGGCCCAGTAATACGTTCCTAAATCAGATAGGCACGTACTTCCCAAAGCTGAAAATTGTTGGACGTGGCCACAAAATAAAAGTCAGCGGTCCAGAAGAAAGCGTCATCGAATTCGAAGACAAACTCGACGGTATCCTTGCCTATGTTGAAAAGCATAAAACACTGGACCAGCGTGCTTTTGATACTCTCGTGCAAGCGAGCGATGCAGCACGAGAAAACTACACCCTACTGAAGGATGAGGTCATTTTACACGGACCGTCAGGGCGGATCATAAAGGCGAAGACACCTAATCAGTATAAGCTGATAGAAGCCAGCGTAGACAACGACATGGTATTTGCTATTGGACCTGCCGGTACAGGTAAAACGTATACTGCTGTTGCTCTGGCAGTTCGGGCATTAAAAAATCGTGAAGTACGTCGTATTATTCTAACTCGACCAGCAGTTGAAGCGGGAGAAAACCTTGGCTTCTTACCGGGCGATTTAAAGGAAAAACTAGATCCCTATTTAGCGCCGTTATACGATGCATTGCGCGACATGATTCCGAAAGAGAAACTGGAATTTTACCTAGAAAACAAAACCATCGAGATTGCGCCCTTAGCTTTCATGCGCGGTAGAACTCTGGATGATGCCTTTGTTATTTTAGATGAAAGCCAGAATACAACAACCTCACAAATGAAGATGTTCTTAACGCGCATGGGGGAAAGTGCGCGGTTCATCATCACTGGGGATACCTCACAAATTGACCTCCCAAAGCATCAAAAATCAGGATTAAAAGAAGCCGTCGGTTACCTTAAAAATGTTAAGGGAATTGGGTTTATCTATCTTGACGGAAGCGATGTAATTCGCCATCCATTGGTGAAGCAAATTATTGAAGCATACGAACAAAAAGATTGATCATGAATCAAGAGCCCACCTACCAATTTTCTGGATTAACGCATTTCTATCGCGGAAAAGTTCGTGACGTTTATACCATCGGACGTGATGTTCTTGTGATGGTTGCTTCGAATCGTATTTCAGCTTTTGACGTAGTTTTACCCCGTCCTATACCTGGAAAAGGTCAGGTTTTAAATCAGATCGCAGAGCACTTCTTAGAGGCAACGAAAGACATTGTGCCCAACTGGCGACTTGCAACTCCAGATGCACAGGTTACCATCGGTCATCGAGCAGAACCGTTCAAAGTTGAAATGGTCATCCGTGGTTACCTCGCAGGGCATGCCGCAAGAACCTACAAAAGCGGCGCTCGTGAATTATGTGGAGTTACACTACCGGAGGGAATGAAAGAAAACGGTGCATTCCCTGAACCCATTATTACTCCGGCTACGAAGGCCGAACATGGCGCGCACGACGAGGATATTTCGCGTGAAGCTATTATTACAAAAGGCATCGTAAGTGAAGCAGATTACCTTCTATTAGAACAATACACCCGTGCCCTGTTCAAACGTGGCTCAGAAATGGCTGCTGAACGCGGACTCATTCTTGTGGATACGAAATATGAGTTTGGAAAACTCGCTGATGGCACCATCGTTCTTATTGACGAAATTCACACACCCGATAGTTCTCGTTATTTCTACGCAGAGGGTTATAGGGAGCGACAAAACAATAACGAACCGCAACGCCAACTTTCTAAAGAATTCGTTCGCGAATGGCTTATGGAAAATGGATTCCAAGGCCTGAATGGTCAAGAAGTACCTGAAATGACGGATGATTTCGTCGAATTAGTCAGCAATCGCTACCAGGAACTTTTTGAGAAAATCACTGGAAAACCATTCCAAAAAGTAAGTGACGAAGGGGCTGAAGCGCGCATTAAGAGGAACGTTGAAAACTACCTCTCAACCTTTTCAGGATAGACCAAACAAAATTTGGAACTATTTTTGTTTGTGTTTAGGCAACTGTTTATGAAATACCATCTGTCTCTTATCGCTTTCTTACTCATCTCTACCCTTAGCTTTGGGCAGTTTAAGGTGATTAAATTTGGCGTAAAAGGCGGTATAAACTATCCGCAAAATGCACTCAGTGCTGCCGATATACTCACGATCTACAACGACCAGACTTACGACATCACAAACCTGCAAACGGATTTTCAAAACGGATTTCACTTTGGAGGTATTACGCGTATAAGTCTTCCTTTAGTTCCGGTTTATGTGCATGGAGAGGCGCTTTACACGCAGTTTAAAGAAACACTCATTATTACAGACGGGGGACAGGAAGTTGATCTTAGCTCCACCGTAAGACGCTTAGATTTTCCGATAAGTGCAGGTGCTAAATTTGGGCCTGCGTATGCAGGCTTAGGTGGGACACCGTCTTTACCTTTTACGGATGCTAACGCATTGTGGTCCAGCGACCAAGAAGCTAACCTGAGTTGGGGATGGCATATTCACGCGGGACTTAAGCTTTGGCGGCTCATGGGAGAAGTCAAATACGAAGGCGGCTTTGGAATGCTGTCTAGGAACGTTACCTATACCGATAACGGAGGAACGGATTACAACTTTAATTTAGACGCAAGACGCAGTCAAATCATGGTAAGTCTTACTTACTTTTTCAAGTAATTAATCCAATACTTTGAGATAACCTTTTTGGAGAAAGTGGTACATCACGCCGACCGTGTATGCATCACTTTCAAGATGCACCATGCGTTTCTTTAATTGCGCTACGTTCGTGGAGTCTGTGGCGAGATAAAAATAGGTATAACCTAAAACGCGGTAGTTTTCGACAATAATCGCGCATTGTTCTGTTGATTTACGACCCGGTCCTACCAACACCCCTTCTTGGGGCAACATGTAACTGCGAAGAGTGCTTATTCCAACACGCTTATTTTTGGCTTTCCACTGCAAGTTCTGCGTGTGTTTAATGTAGTGCTCACGATCTCTATCTAAGAGGAATGTGTCGGGATCTAAGCCTTCTGACATCATCATTTTTTGCAACCACGGGTAGATGGATTTAGGACCTTCGAAATAAAAATCTGGTGCTTTATAACGAACCGGAAAAATGCGTACGTGGTCTATTTCAGCGCCTTTTTTAGCATCTATAAAAATACCGAAATTCAAAAAATGTTTCTTCTTTGTGACATTGTATACAGGACGATGCTTATCTAAGGTGGAACGGACTAATACCTCAGCGACAGCCTCATTACCTAACTCTTCGACTTGAAGTGTTGCTGCCTCACGCTGCAAGGCCAGAGCTATTTTATTGTCCGCAACGAAATGTCGATTGATGCTGTTCTGAAGGTCCTTACTAGACCCTACATAAATAGCCTCGCCTTCCTCATTATAGATGTAATAGATTCCTACTTTATTCTGCATGTTCTTGACTTGCAGCTTAAATGGGTTTCGTCGAACGCTCGCCTCCTTACTGACATGTACCTTGCTTAGGTAAGCATCACGATCTTTTTCAAGCAAAATCTTCAGGAGCTCTAATGTCAACCTCGCATCGCCTTCTGCTCTATGACGCGCTGAATTTACCAATCCCAATTCCTTACTTACCGTTTTCAGGCCATAATTCTCCCAATCCGGGAAGATGCGTTCACAATACGGTATGGTATCGAGCGTAGCACGATGATAATCGAACCCCATGGATTCAAATTCCTGCTGAAAAACGCGGTAGTCAAAACTGATGTTGTGCGCGACGAACGTACAATCTTCAGTGATCTTGACTACACGCTTAGCCAATTCATAAAACTTGGGAGCTGTACGAACCATTTTATTGGTGATTCCGGTCAATTTAGTCACATATGGATCGATGCCTTTTTCAGGATTTACGAGAGAGACTAATTGGTCTACAACTTCGCCATTTTCTAAAACGAATATGGCAACATCAATGATTCGCTCTGAACCAAAGGTGCCTCCAGTACACTCTATGTCAATTACGGCAAATCTCATGGCGTATATGTTCTTGCACCGAATATGGAAGACCCAATTCTCACGTGCGTCGCGCCATGTGCCATTGCAATGGTATAATCGCCGCTCATGCCTATGCTTAATGTATTCCAACCTTGCTTTTGAGCGTGAGCGTTATAGAAATTACTTAACCCGGTAAACTCTTTACCGATCTGATCTTTATTATCCGTATTTGACGCCATACCCATCAAACCACAAACCTTGATATTCGCGTAGGCGGATAAAGAAGGCAATACCTCTTCTAATTCGGCAATCGACCATCCAAATTTCGTCTCTTCCTGAGCGATGTGTACTTGCAACAAACAATTGATCGTTCGGTCTACTTTCTTCGCGTGCTTGTCTAATTCTCTTAATACTTTTTCTCGGTCAACGCCATGCACCATATGGACAAAAGGAGCCATGTACTTTATTTTATTCGTTTGTACATGACCGATCATGTGCCAACGAATGTCTTTAGGCATGGTCTCTGCTTTGAGTGCCATTTCCTGAACCTTATTCTCTCCAAAGTCGCGCTGCCCAGCTTCGTAGGCTTCAAGTAACAATTCTACGGGCTTTGTCTTACTTACGGCAACCAGTTGCACCCCCTCCTGAAGTGAAGCGCGAACTGTTGTTAAAGCTGATTGTATTAATGTCATTTGAAAAGATGAAGGAGTAAACCGCTTCTTAATTTAGGCTCAATATACGTGCTCTTGGGCGGCATCGACCCTTTGTTAACAGCGATTTCTTTCAATAGTTTTACACTTACCGGAGGTAAGCGAAATCCCAATGCATACCCCTTTCGAACCATCTCGGTACTACGGTCCGATTGTGTCTGTCTATGGTAATGCAAACGTGCGTCGTTTCTCGGATCCACAACATCAAGCAGCGGATGTAAAATTTTATCCAGCAATTCTTGAGACGGTAAAATCTCTTCGGTTGAGACTCGGCTGTGTAATGCATACCATTTACCTGCAAAGAAGCATTGGAAATTGACTCCATTAAAATCGTTTTCGGGCGTCTCAATAGGCTCAAGGATATAATGAGGCTCTAGATCAGAAAGGTCAAATGAATCCTTACTTAAATCGAACCAACGTTCAAAAGATTCGATACCGACTTGCTCCTCCGCCATGAACATACAAAGGACGCCTTGGGCTAATGGATTGTCTTTTGAATCCTGAGCTACGCGAACTGAGGAGGCTAAACGGTGGTGTCCATCGGCAATATATTTCGTTCCTGACTGTTCAAAGAAACTTGCGAGTTCGCTCGCCTGATGTTGCGGTACTACCCACATGCGGTGAAGGTATCCGTCCGTTGACGAGAATTCATATTCAGGACGATCCTCTTTGATGCGCGCTACCCTTTCGGTATAAGAATCATTTACCGAACCAAATACCAGAACCGGTTCTACTTGTAGCCCTGTAATGCTCAAATAACGGGCAAATATATGCTCACGCTTCGCGATGGTTTTCTCGTGTGGCAAGGTCATTCCATTCACTACACTTTCAGCATCAAGTAATCCAATAACACCGGTATAAGTAGCCGTGGGCGTGCTTTGTTCGTAGAGGTAATACGTTGGCTGATCGTCTTGAATAAAAATGCCTTCTTTCTCGAATCGATTATAACGACTGCGTACCGCACTGAATCTTTCCTTATAGTGCAGTTCGGGCAGAGCATTCGGGTTAATGACGTGTAGAAAAGTATACGGGTTGTTTAACAATTTATCATCAAGCTCCTCAGGGCCGTAAGTGATGTAGGAACGAGTGGCTACTAAATAAGCCTTATCGCGCGTCGGGCGCACCGCTTTGAAAGGTCGGAGCATAACTAAATACTGTTGGTGGTTCTTGCAGTGAAATTACGTAATCATAAAAGAAAAGCCCCGCGGAATCCGCAGGGCTCACCAAAAAGTTTTGAGTACTTCTTAAAGACTTGCAGCAAGCGAATCAATATGGGCTGCTAATTCAGTCCCAATACGATCTTGTGCTTCACCCGTCGCAGCACCAATGTGGGGCGTCAAGCTCACTCTTCCATTCATCAATACCTTCACTGCTGGTGTAGGTTCGTTTTTAAAAACATCTAGCCCTGCCCCAGCTACTTTGCCACTCTCAAGGGCATCAAGCAATGCCTCTTCATTAATTACTCCGCCACGCGCCGCATTTAACAAGAATACACCATCTTTCATTTTCGCCATTTCAGCTGCGCCAATCAAATCGCCACCTGGAACGTGCAGTGAAATAAAATCCGATTGTGCCAAGACACCTTCTAAGCCTACATTTTTACACGTAAAACTCAATGATTGGCCGTCGAAGAATTCCAACGCCACGTCAATGTCATCATCGTGCATATCAGAGAATACGACCTCCATACCTGCACCTACAGCTAATTTAGCCAACGCTTGTCCGATACGACCGAATCCGACGATACCCAAAGTTCTGCCGCGCAATTCCATACCGCCCGCAAAAGCCTTTTTCATACTTGCAAATTTCGTGTCACCGTCTAAAGGCATATTTCTATTGGAATCATGCAGGAAACGCACTAGTGTACGCATGTGCCCCATGACCAATTCAGCGACAGAATCTGAAGAAGCCGCTGGCGTATTGAACACCTTCAAACCTTTACCACGAGCATACTCGACATCGATATTATCCATACCAACGCCACCGCGACCGATTCCTTTTAGTGAAGGACATGCATCGATCAACTCCTTACGTACAGTGGTCGCTGAACGTACCAAAACAACATCAATCTGGTGTTCATTGACGTAAGACTCGAGTTGCTCTTGAGCTACTTTTACAGTTATTAATTCGTGCCCTGAAGCTTCTATAGCGGCTACACCTGAGGCCGAAATTCCGTCGTTTGCTAATACTTTCATGCGTGTTTGTTTTCTAATTCTTTCATACAGTTGACTAAAACCTGAACGCTTTCCAAGCCTAATGCATTGTACATGGATGCGCGGTAACCACCAACATCGCGGTGACCATTAATACCATTGATTTTCGCCGCTTGAACTAAATCATCGAATGCAGCTTTATGTGCTTCATCTTTCAATAAAAAACATGCGTTCATAGTCGAACGGTCTTCAACGGCTGCAGTTCCAACGAAAAGTGGGTTGCGATCAATCTCATTATATAACAGTGCGGCTTTTGCCTCATTGCGTGCTTCAATGGCTTCTACGCCACCGTTTTCTTTCAACCAACGCAGCGTTAACATACTCACGTAGACAGAGAAAACAGGTGGTGTATTGAACATACTTCCTTTATCGATGTGCGTTTGGTATTTCAACATTGTGGGGATGTACCGTCCAGATTTACCTAAAGCATCCTTTCGTACAATAACCATTGTTGCCCCAGCAGGACCTAAATTCTTTTGCGCACCGGCATAAATCAAATCGAATTTACTCACATCTATGGAACGCGAGAAAATATCTGAACTCATATCACAAATGACTGGCACCTTAGTCTCTGGAAACGACTTCATTTGTGTACCATAAATGGTATTGTTTGAAGTACAGTGGAAGTAATCCGCATCCGAGTTAATGGAATACCCTTTGGGAATAAAATTGTAATTCTTCTCCTTAGACGATGCGATAATAGTCGCACTTCCTAAACCGGCTGCTTCTTTGTGCGCTTTAAAGGCCCAAGCACCGGTATCAAGATATTCCGCAGTACCCGCTTCACTTAAGAAGTTAAATGCGACCATAGCAAATTGCAAAGACGCCCCTCCTTGTAAAAAAACCACTTCATGTGTTTCTGGAACACTCAGCAGCTCCTTAACTAAAGAGACTGCCTCATTCATCACAGCAACGAAATTCTTGCTGCGGTGTGAAATTTCAACTACTGATAACCCAAGGTTATCAAAGTCTATTAGTGCTTGCGAAGCTTCTTCAAAAACCTGCCCGGGAAGGATACATGGTCCGGCCGAAAAATTATGCGTTTTCATAGTTTGCTTTATTGTGAACGACAAAGTTACACGGATGAAAAAAGGCAACATTGACGAGTAGCGAAAAGTTTAGGTTATTTTTCACGGGTAATCAACAATTTCAACCCGTGCATTAATCCTGCTCAGAGTTCCTGTAATTCCAATCTCTAGTATGTAACTTTGGTCGGATAATCAAAGAACCAAATCCCACGAATATGTCGAATGGAATTTCACAAGTACCCACAGCCACCAATGAACCTATTTACGATTATGCGCCCGGAACCCCAGAGCGCGAAGCGTTACTAGCCGCCTATAAAGAGCAATACAATAGTACCGTAGACGTACCTATGTACATCGCCGGAAAAGAAGTGCGTACTGGTGACTTAGGCCAGCTCGCGCCACCACACGATCACCAACATAAATTAGGCGTTTTTCATAAAGGTGATGCAAGTCACGTAAGCGCAGCCATCGATGCGGCATTAGAAGCGCGCAAGCAATGGGCAGATATGCCGTGGGAGCACCGCGCTGCAATTTTCCTTAAAGCGGCAGAGTTGATCAGTACGAAATACCGCTACCGCCTGAATGCCGCTACTATGTTGGCACAAGGGAAAAATTGTTTCCAGAGCGAGATTGACTCCGTATGTGAGTTGGTTGACTTCTTGCGTTACAACGTGGAATACATGACCCAGATTTACAGTGAACAGCCGGAAAGTTCAGTTGGCGTTTGGAACCGTTTGGAATACCGCCCGCTTGAAGGTTTTGTATTTGCTTTGACACCGTTCAACTTTACGGCCATTGCAGGTAACTTACCAGCCTCCGCAGCCTTAATGGGAAATACGGTGGTTTGGAAGCCGGCCAATTCTCAAATTTATTCTGCCAATGTCGTCATGGACATCTTTATGGAAGCTGGCCTTCCCGCAGGTGTAATCAACCTCGTGTACGTTAGCGGACCCGTTGCAGGTGATGTGATATTTAACCATAAGGAGTTTGCCGGTATACATTTTACTGGCTCAACCGGTGTATTCCAGAGTCTTTGGGGCACCATCGGTGCAAACATCAAAAAGTACCGCAGCTACCCACGTATTGTTGGGGAGACAGGAGGAAAAGATTTTGTTGTTGCACATCCTTCAGCAAAAAGCAAAGAAGTAAGTACAGCGCTGGCTCGTGGAGCTTTCGAATTCCAAGGTCAGAAATGTTCTGCTGCATCACGCGCTTACATTCCTGAGAGTATGTGGCCTGCCGTAAAAGAAGAATTGGTTGCAGATATCGCTACGTTTAAAATGGGTACGCCTGAGGATATGGGCAACTTTATCAATGCAGTTATTGATGAAAAAGCATTTGACAAAATTGCTTCATATATCGAATACGTGAAAGAACAAAGCGACGCAGAAATCATAGCAGGTGGCGGATACGACAAAAGCAAAGGTTACTTTATTGAGCCCACTGTTGTCGTAACTTCTAACCCTAAGTTCCGCACGATGGTGGAAGAGATTTTTGGCCCAGTATTGACCATATATGTTTATGCGGATGCCGATTGGGACGCTATGCTGGAATTAGTAGACAGCACCTCTGACTATGCATTGACGGGTTCTATTTTCTCTGGCGATCGCTACAAAGCGATTGAAGCGGCGAAAGCATTAGAGAATGCAGCCGGTAACTTCTATATCAACGATAAACCTACGGGCGCCGTTGTAGGCCAGCAGCCTTTCGGTGGTGCACGTGGATCGGGAACGAACGATAAAGCAGGATCTTACCTCAACCTATTGCGTTGGGTAAATGCACGCACGATTAAAGAGACGTTAGTTCCACCAACGGACTACCGCTACCCATTCTTGGGCTAAGCGAAAAATTTTGAATCGCATAAAAAAGGCGCCCGATGGGCGCCTTTTTTTATCCTCTAAATTGGTTGATTTCGCTTTTCGGTAGATAGACGACTTTTTTCGTTTCAAAGAATTCAGAAGTGAAAAAATTCGAAAGATTGGAGATCCGAGCCTTTATGCTACCGAGCTCCTCTGCAAGGTCACCGCCCTTCAAATACAATAAACCATTGATCCGATCTGAATCAAGGTTCTTTTGCGAGATTTTACCTTTAATCCAGGGCACAAAGCGTTGCATTTGGGTTACCGCGCGTGAAACCACGAAGTCGTACGGACCTTTAAATTCTTCAGCACGGCCGTGATCTGCACGAACGTTTTCTAGGCCTAAAGCTTCAGCCACTGCCAAAACCACCTTGATTTTTTTTCCAATGGAATCTACGAGATGGAATTGCGTCTCTGGAAAAAGAATGGCGAGCGGTATACCGGGAAAACCTCCTCCAGTTCCGACATCAAGCACCTTTTGACCGGGCTTAAAGGAATAAACCTTCGCAATGCCTAAGGAGTGTAAAACGTGTTTCTCATAGAAAGACTCCATGTCCTTACGAGAGATGACATTAATTTTGGCGTTCCATTCCGTGTATAGGTCTTGAAGCGCTGCGAATTGGTCCCGCTGACGCTCTGTTAAATCCGGAAAATGTGAATAGATGAGTTCTACTGTTTGCATGGGTCAAAGATAGCGCGGGTGCCGTACTTTTGCGTACAATGAAATTTACTTTAGAACATAACGACCCAAAGAGTGCTGCACGTGCCGGAACCATCACCACGGATCACGGATCCATACAGACGCCCATATTTATGCCCGTTGGCACTGCTGGTACAGTTAAAGGAGTGCACACTAAAGACTTACGAGAAGATACAAAGGCTCAAATTATCTTGGGTAACACCTACCACCTGTTTCTACGTCCAGGTACGGAAATTTTAAAAGCGGCTGGTGGACTGCATAAATTCAATGGTTGGGACCGCCCTATTCTAACCGATAGCGGTGGTTACCAGGTTTACAGTCTAGCGAATCAACGGAAAATCACTGAAGAAGGTGCCACTTTTGCAAGCCATATCGATGGCACGAAACATTTGTTTACACCGGAGCGGGTGATGGATATTCAACGCGAAATTGGCGCAGATATCATCATGGCATTTGACGAATGCCCGCCGTACCCCAGTACCTACGAATATGCGAAGCAATCGATGCATATGACCCACAGGTGGCTGGACCGTTGTTTTAATAGAATCAATGAAACGGATCCACTCTACGGATACGAACAAACCCTCTTCCCTATCATTCAAGGTTCTACCTACGAGGACTTACGCAATGAAAGTGCAGAATATATAGCTAGTAAAAATGCCGATGGCAATGCCATTGGCGGACTGAGTGTGGGGGAACCTGCGGAAGAAATGTACAAGCATGCAGCTGGGGCCTGCGCCATACTACCGAAAGACAAACCGCGTTATCTCATGGGTGTAGGTACGCCTGCCAACATATTAGAAAACATCAGTTTAGGAATAGACATGTTCGATTGCGTCATGCCCACGAGAAACGGTCGCAACGGTCAAATCTTCACCAGTGAAGGTATTCTCAATTTGCGCAATAAGAAATGGGAGAATGTACATGAGCCATTGGATCCGAACGGCACAAGCTTCGTAGACAGTCAATATACAAAAGCCTATGTACGCCACCTCATCCACAGCAAAGAGAGCTTGGGAGCACAAATTGCCTCCTTGCACAACATTCGTTTCTACCTCTGGCTGGTGGAACAAGCGCGCGAACACATTATTGCTGGAGACTTTGCGTCTTGGAAAAACCAAATACTGCCAAAATTAGAGCAGCGATTATAGTATGAATAAATTGGATCGATACATATTGCTCAAATTCATCGGGAGTTTCTTCCTAACGATGGTATTGATCCTTTCCATTGCTGTGGTTTTCGACATCAGCGAAAAATTGGACGACTTCCAAAACGGGGCGTCGATGAACGAAATAATTTTTGATTACTACATCAACTTTGTTGCGTTTTACGGCAACCTTTTCAGTGCACTGATTTTATTCATTTCAACCATTTGGTTTACCTCTAGAATGGCGTCCAATTCTGAAATTGTAGCCATCTTAACCTCAGGAACCAGCTTTCGTCGCCTGCTCCGACCTTATTTTATTGGTGCTTCAATCATCTGCGCACTTTCGCTGACGCTAAATCATTTGCTCGTCCCACAAACCAACATCAAACGCATTGCATTTGAAGAAAAATACGTGACCGGTGTGAATCGCCCGATCAGCCAGAAAATGCACCGCCAAGTTTTACCCGGGCACTATGTTTATTTTGAAACCTTCTCAGGGGTGCGCGAGAGCGGCTACCAAATGACCTATGAGGTTTTTGAAGACCACCAGCTTAAAAGTAAACTCTCCGCGGATTTTGTCCGCTTAGATACCGCCACTAGCCGTTGGCGCCTAGACAACTATAGACTCCGAACACTGGATGCCAAGGGGATTGAGCAGATCTCTTTCGGCCGTAGAATGGACACAGCCCTTGCTTTTACTTCAGAGCAAATTGCGCCCAAGCTCAACTCCATCGCTACAATGAACAGTAAAGAATTGAGCCGATTCATTGCTCAGGAGGAGCTCACTGGAAACGAAAACATTGCATCCTACCAAATGGAAATGCAACGTCGAACGTCCTACCCCGTCAGTTCTTATGTTTTTGTGTTACTAGCCGTAGGGCTCGCGAGTCAAAAGAAAAGAGGCGGACTGGGGATAAACATCGCAATCGGACTGGTTTTAACCGCTATCTACATTTTTTTCATGCAGCTTTCCGAAACGTTCGCGAAAACGGGATTACTCAGTTCAGAAGGGCTACTCGGAGGACCGTTGGAATGGATTGGGATACAACCTGCGGAATTTGCAGTCTGGATACCTAATATTGTATTTGCGTCAATCGCACTTTGGCGCTACAGTACAGCTCCAAAATAACGCCCTTCAATGAAACCATTGAGCAGTCACTTTAAAGACCAATTAAGTCTTCACTTCATCGTCTTCATTTGGGGTTTTACCGCCATTTTAGGACGCTACATTTCAATCGACGCTCTTTCGCTTGTATTTAATAGAACGGCACTTACCTCAGTCGCCATTGCAGGATATATGCTTTGGAAAAAGCGTCCTTTCGGTGCAAGTAGAAAAGAGCTTAGGTTTATGGCCTTGTGCGGCATCTTGATCGCAGTGCATTGGATCACGTTCTTCGGTGCCATTAAAATTGCCAATGTAAGTATCACTTTAGCAGGAGTTTCAACTGGAGCATTGTTTTCCGCTTTGCTCAACCCTATTTTGAATAAAGGGAAATTAGATCCTGTAGAATTAGCTTTAGGGGCTATTGTGGTGGTTGGTATTGTGATTGTCTTTTATGAAGAACCCAACGCAGCATCCATTAAAACCTACGCTTGGGCGGGTTATACACTGACGAATTACCAATTGGGCCTGCTCATTGCACTTTTTAGTGCCTCTTTAAGCGCTAGCTTCAGTATTTTAAATAAGCAGTTGGTGGCACGGTACCCTCTACCTGTACAGGTTACTTTCTGGGAACTCTCCTTTGCTTTTATTGGTGTAGCGCTCTACGACCTTATAGCGGGGAGTCACAACCCCATGACACTCTGGGCGACCACAGCGAACGATTGGTGGTTTCTTGCTGTTTTAGCGCTTTTATGCACCGCCTATCCCTTCATTAAAAGTGTTGAACTGCTCAAAAGACTATCACCGTTTAGTGTTATGCTCGCCATCAATCTAGAACCTGTTTATGGGATTCTACTTGCGGCTTTACTTTTCGGTGCTGAAGAGAATATGAATCCCCAATTTTACTTAGGCGTTCTCATTATTTTAGGGACCGTTATCGCCAATGGGATTATAAAAGCACAAAAAAGGAAGTCCGGGTCCTAAGGACTTTGTATTTTGCACGACCGATTCAGAAAGTAATTATGGATTATTTATCATTTGAGAAACCCATCGAAGAACTTGAGGTTCAACTGTCTAAGGCCCTAGAGCTGGCAGATGAAACTGGTGTAGATATGGCGAAAAGTATCGACGATATCCGCCAGAAACTCGATGAGGCTAAAAAGAAAATTTACGGCAATCTGAGCGCTTGGGAACGTGTTCAATTATCCCGTCACCCGCAACGCCCTTACACTCAGGCGTACATCAATGCTATCACAGAAGGAAACTTCATCGAAATGCATGGTGATCGCGGGGTGAAAGACGATAAAGCAATGATTGGAGGCTGGGGAATGATCGGCGACCAATCCTACATGTTCATCGGCCAGCAAAAAGGGGTCAATACAAAAATGCGTCAGTACCGCAACTTTGGTATGGCAAACCCTGAAGGATACCGTAAGGCTTTACGCCTTATGAAACAAGCCGAAAAATTTGGACGTCCTATCATCACCTTGATCGACACACCGGGAGCATTCCCAGGTCTTGAAGCAGAGGAACGCGGTCAGGGTGAAGCAATCGCTAAAAACATCATGGAGATGTCGCGCCTAAAAGTACCTGTTATCTGCATCATCATTGGTGAAGGAGCTTCAGGTGGAGCTATCGGTATCGGCGTAGGAGATAAAGTTTTAATGCTTGAGAATACGTGGTACAGTGTAATCTCTCCCGAGAGTTGCTCTTCTATTTTATGGCGTACTTGGGATTACAAGGAAACAGCTGCAGATGCGCTGAAGCTCACTGCTAAAGACATGAAAAAGAACGGTCTCATTGACGGCATCATTAAAGAGCCCCTAGGCGGTGCACATGCGAACCCAGACGCCATGTTCGAAATTGTAAAAAGAGAAATAACTAAACATACCAAAGCCCTTTTGAAAATGGATCCACAAGAGCGTGTTGAAGCGCGTATGGAGAAATTCTTCAGTATGGGGGTCTTTGCTGAATAATACTGCTGTGGCTGAACAACCCAATACTAAAAATGCTGGTGCACCTGGAAGACCTTCCGGGAAAACGACCAATCTAACTGCAGGAGGACGTGTGCCTCCTCAAGCCGTTGATTTGGAGGAAGCAGTATTGGGTGCACTTTTGATCGATAAAAATGCGCTTTCTAGAGTCATTGATATTCTTCACCCAGAGGCATTTTATAAAGAGCAACACCAGCTTATTTACAAAGCCATTGGTAGCCTTTTCGGAGACAACCAACCTGTCGATATTCTGACCGTTTCGGCAGAATTACGCAAGGAAGGTCTTATGAAGCAGGCCGGCGGCGAGCGTTATCTCGCCCAATTGAGTCAAAAAGTCAGTTCTGGTGCGCATATTGAGTACCACTCGCGCATTGTTTTACAGAAGCACATCCAAAGAGAATTGGTTCGTATTTCAAGTGAGATCATTGAAAGCGCCTTTGACGAGACTACCGACGTGCTCGAACTCCTTGATACTTCTGAGCAAAAGCTTTTCGAAGTGGCGCAAGGGAACCTGAAGCGGAATTACGAAAGTGCTGAAGATCTGATTCGTCAAGCATTGGATAGAATCGAAACCATTTCAAAACAAGAGGGTCTTTCTGGAGTTCCTTCCGGTTTTGCAGCATTGGATCGAGTAACCTCCGGATGGCAACCGTCGGATTTGATTATTCTTGCTGCTCGTCCGGGTATGGGAAAAACAGCATTCGTTCTCTCAATGGCGCGTAATATGGCTATTGATCATCAAAAGCGAGTGGCAGTATTTTCGCTTGAGATGTCTTCGGTCCAATTGATCACTCGTATCATTTCTTCCGAAACAGGTATCAACTCAGAAAAACTCCGTAAAGGAGACCTCACCGATGGCGAATGGAATCAGTTAACCTCCGGTGTCAAAGATCTCGAAAAAGCAAAACTCTTCATCGACGACACACCTGCTTTAAGCGTTTTCGACCTTCGTGCTAAAGTGCGTCGTCTCCACTCCACCCAAGGCCTGGATTTAATAATCATAGATTACTTGCAACTCATGACGGTAGGAGGCTCCAAAACACAGGGAAACCGTGAGCAAGAGATCTCAACCATCTCCCGCTCGCTCAAATCTGTGGCGAAGGAATTAAACGTACCCGTAATCGCTCTTTCACAGCTCTCACGCGCCGTTGAAACCCGCTCGAGTTCTAAACGACCGCAACTCTCCGATCTTCGTGAATCTGGTGCAATCGAGCAGGATGCCGATATCGTAAGCTTTATATACCGTCCTGAATACTACGGAATCGACGAATGGGAGAATGGCGATGCTTCTATGGGGCAAGCAGAAATTATTATTGCTAAGCACAGAAACGGTTCACTCGATGATGTGCGCTTGCGCTTTATCGGAGAACTCGCTAAATTCTCTGATCTAGACCAAGGCGATACCATCACTATGGAGAGTAAAATGAATGACGGTCCTGGATACGGATCCGCAGGATTCAAATCAGAAGATACCAGCGGTTACACCAACCTCCCCACACCCGGACTCGAAGGCGGCGACGTACCATTCTAAACCATGCGCGCTAACCACAAATCGCACTCCTTACTGTTGAGCGTACTACTGTGGGCGCTCTCACTTCTTCCAAGCGCGTTATCAGCTCAAGTCCTCATTCCTATGGACGAAAGCCAACAGCGCGATCATCTCAAAGCCTATGGTCTGTTGTACAACGCCATAGAAAACGGCTACGATTGCCATTGGCTACTGAATCACAGAGGAGGCTCTTTCGCGATTTTAAACGCCGATTCAAAACTCATACAACAAGCGCTTCTTCGAGGTGTATCTTACGAAACGAGCTCGGCCGCCCAATTGGTCCAACTCATGGCCGATCTTAAAAGCCCTGCTAACAACACCAATACAGTCGCACTACAACGAGTCCCAAAAATCGCCGTTTATTCTCCGGACGGCGCGCAACCTTGGGATGATGCTGTAACGATGGTTTTAGAATATGCTGATATACCGTTCACTACCATTTACGATACAGAGGTACTCGACGGCAGCCTTGGCGACTACCAGTGGCTTCATCTACATCACGAAGATTTCACAGGACAATACGGTAAATTCTATGGGTCCTATAGAGATGCAGCTTGGTACATCAACCAGAAAGCGAGTTTTGAAGCTGCAGCACATGATATGGGATTCGATAAAGTAAGCCAACAAAAACTTGCTGTTGCTAAAACGATTTCAACTTTTGTAGATAATGGCGGTTTCCTGTTCGCGATGTGCAGTGCGACCGATTCTTATGACATCGCACTGGCTGCTCAAAAAACTGATATATGCGAAAGTATGTTCGATGGAGACCCCATGGCACCTGGCGCCGCCTATCAGCTAGACTACAGTCCATGCTTCGCCTTCAAAGATTTCACCTTAGAAACCAACCCCCTTCGGTACGAATATTCCAACATCGATATTACGGACCGCCGTGTACGCTCCATGAAAGAGAACAAAGACTACTTTGAGCTCTTCGACTTCAGTGCAAAATACGATGTTATACCTACCATCTTAGTACAGAACCACACCGACCTTGTCAAAAGCTTTTACGGCCAAACCACGGCATTCTTACCCAAGACATTGAAACCAAGCACTACCATTTTAGGTTCCAATGCAGTAGATGGCGCGGCCCGTTATATTCACGGTACGCAAGGCAAGGGTTACTGGACATTCTTTGGCGGTCACGATCCAGAAGATTACCAGCACCGCGTCGGTGATCCGCACACAGATCTTAACAACCATCCCAACAGTCCGGGCTACCGCTTAATTCTAAACAACATTCTTTTCCCTGCCGCGAAGAAACCGCCACAGAAGACTTAGTTAAACAACGTCCAGCGCGCACTCAGCTGAACCCAACGGTCTGTCCTAGGTGTTGCACCGAAAGCATAGTAATTGTAATCTGTTAATCCTTCTAGGGCATTCACGACTCTTACGCCGGCTATGAAATTCGCTATTCGTGCTTCAAAAAAGGCGGTTGCCCACGGATAACTCCCTGCTAAATGATCGGTCTGCATGGCCCAGATAGGCACACCTACCAAATATGTTGGCGTATAGAAAGCGTCCTCAATACTCACATTGACTCCAGCCTTCAACTCAAACCTATTTCCGATACTCGTTTTATAATTTACCTCTGTAAAACCGCCCCAATTCGGTGTAGCAAATCCACCAAACGAAGATTTGTAAGCACCAAACCCTTGAACACAGGCATTCCAACCCTCGTCATTACTGCTCACACCGAGCTGAACTCGACCGTACATTCCGTCCCAAGTAGATAATTGGTCAAAGGATTCGAAATAACGCATACCGCTCATCTGTGCACCGTACAATACCCCTTCCTTTTTCCATTTCTCACCGGATTCCCAATGTGCTTTCCCCTCATTTTTGAAATAGGGCACATCAATGGTTCTCAAGTCGTACGAATACCCGTATAACTGCTCAAAACGGTACATCTGAGCTTGGCGTAGAATTTTCCATTGCAATGACAACGTCCCTGGTATAGAAAAGATCTTAGCGCTAACTGAGGCGTCAAATGCACCCGCATTGTAGCCTATGGCGTTGTATTTAAGAATGGCCCTGTATTTGTTTAAAGATCGTGAAGTTGTAGAAAGCATCACATGCCCTCTTACGAACGGGGTAACCTCAGAACTAAATGCCTCCGTATAATGAACGGAATCACTTCTAAATCCATCCCATCCTAGGGAGTTACTCTGCAATTGTTCCAAACCTGTATAAAAAACAGTTTGTACAACCAGTGCCTGGCCTTTTCTGTTCCAAGGATAAAATCTAACATAATCCAATTCCACCTGAGCCCTGGTCAACCTCAAAGAATCAGAGTATCGCAAAGTACGTTGTTCGAGTATAGGTGCGGTTCCCGTGCTGTCCCAAGAGTATTCTGATGCTGAATTTGAATTATTTACAGCCCAGCTTCTTGAATTGAAAGAAATACTACCAGCCAAGTCTTGGTTATAACCTAGATCACGTCTTGTCCAATACGTAACATTTAGTTCTTCTTCAAAAAGCGTCCCAACCCCATCATCTATCGCGTAATTACGCCTTAACGTTGGCACATTACTTTCGAATAAACTAGGAGAAGATAATCCACCGTTCTGGCCAGATCTAGAATTGAAATACCCCACCTCTAATTTCGCTTGAGTCCAAATATTATATGAATCCAATTGCTTCAAGGAAAATTGTAGCTCATGGCCATCCGTACCTTCATTACGAAATAATCCTAGTGTATTGTTACGCAGGTAATCGACAAATAATTGCTCGTTTGAATCAACTGGTGACATAGCAGTTATACCAAAGACCTGACCACCACCTATACCGGTATGTAGTCTCATATCCGAACGAGGAGAAGAAGAACGATAATCTAGTGGCATCTGCAAATACCTTTTGGAAAATGTATGCCAACCGTCTAAGCCCGATTCATCAAATGGTTCCAAAGAATTATAACTAAGTCCACCGATAGCTGAATTTTCCCTTTGGGTCCAGTCCCATGAATCCTGCAACCAAATCTGATCTTCTGCGCGCTCATCCAACAACACGGTCAAAGAATCCCAACGCTGAATTTGGTACAGGTAATACCCCTTACTATTGTAAGGATACGCTACATATCTATGGCCATCGACTTTGACCCCAATATTGGGCAATGATTCCAATGTATCAGCATCCTCCACAACGATTGAATCCACCTGGCCAACCATAGAAGTTGAGAGCAATACGAATAATGAAAGTAGATAGGGCCTCATACGGGCGTAAACTTAAACAATAATGGTTCAATAACGACTAAAGCGAAACTTTAGCGCATAAAAAAACCCAACCTAGTAAAACTAGATTGGGTCTGAAAAATGGCGGCGACCTACTCTCCCGGAAACCCAGTACCATCGGCGCTAATGTGCTTAACTTCTCTGTTCGGAATGGGAAGAGGTGATCCACACTGCGATAACCACCATAAACTTTAAATAAGTTTAAATGCGTTAACACATTGGTATATGAACATATAAAGTCTTCGTCTTAGAAAGCCACGGGTAATTAGTACTTCTCGGCTATGACATTACTGCCTTTACACCTGAAGCCTATCAACGTCCTCATCTCGAACGACCCTTAAGGGAAATCTCATCTTGAGGTGGGCTTCGCACTTATATGCTTTCAGTGCTTATCCCAACCAGCCGTAGCTACCCTGCAATGCTTCTGGCGAAACAACAGGTACACTAGAGGGCTGTCCAACTCGGTCCTCTCGTACTAAAGTCAGCTCCTCTCAAATTTCCAACGCCCACAGCAGATAGAGACCGAACTGTCTCGCGACGTTCTGAACCCAGCTCGCGTGCCACTTTAATGGGCGAACAGCCCAACCCTTGGGACCTTCTCCAGCCCCAGGATGTGACGAGCCGACATCGAGGTGCCAAACCCCCCCGTCGATGTGAGCTCTTGGGGGAGATCAGCCTGTTATCCCCGGAGTACCTTTTATCCTTTGAGCGATGGCCCTTCCATGCGGAACCACCGGATCACTATGTCCTACTTTCGTACCTGCTCGACTTGTTAGTCTCACAGTCAAGCATCCTTGTGCCATTGCACTCTCCGTACGGTTACCAAGCGTACTGAGGATACCTTTGAAAGCCTCCGTTACTCTTTTGGAGGCGACCACCCCAGTCAAACTACCCACCATGCACTGTCCCCCTTTCGGGGTTAGGCATCAAACAAGCGAAGGGTGGTATTTCAAGGTTGACTCCACGCTGCCTAGCGACAACGCTTCAAAGTCTCCCACCTATCCTACACATCTCTTGTCCAATGTCAATACAAAGTTGTAGTGAAGGTTCACGGGGTCTTTTCGTCCCGCTGCGGGTAATCGGCATCTTCACCGATACTACAATTTCACCGAGCTCATGGCTGAGACAGTGCCCAGATCGTTACACCATTCGTGCAGGTCGGAACTTACCCGACAAGGAATTTCGCTACCTTAGGACCGTTATAGTTACGGCCGCCGTTTACTGGGGCTTCAATTCAATGCTTCGCCGAAGCTAACATCTCCTCTTAACCTTCCAGCACCGGGCAGGTGTCAGACCCTATACATCATCTTTCGATTTAGCAGAGTCCTGTGTTTTTGATAAACAGTCGCCTGGGCCTTTTCACTGCGGCCCCCCATAAGGGGGCGTCCCTTCTCCCGAAGTTACGGGACTATTTTGCCTAGTTCCTTAGCCATGAATCACTCGAGCGCCTTAGAATTCTCATCCCATCTACCTGTGTCGGTTTACGGTACGCGTTGTTTATACCTGAAGCTTAGAGGTTTTTCTTGGATGTTTTTAGGCACACTATCCGATTGTCCGAAGACTCTCGGTACTATCGACCTTCTCCAGGTCCTGCGGATTTGCCTACAGGTCCTATAGATACAGTCTTCAACGCACTATTCCGTCAGTGCGCGGTGCTTTCAGTACATCGTCACCCCATCGCAGTATAAACAAGTACAGGAATATTAACCTGTTGTCCATCGACTACCCCGTTCGGGTTCGCCTTAGGTCGCGACTAACCCTCAGCTGATTAGCATAGCTGAGGAAACCTTAGATTTTCGGCGAGCGGGTTTCTCACCCGCTTTATCGTTACTCATTCCTACATTTTCTTTTCTAGCCGCTCCAGCAAACCTCACGATTCACCTTCGGCGCAACTAGAATGCTCCCCTACCACATTTTCATGTCCATTGCTTCGGTAGTATACTTATGCCCGATTATTATCCACGCCGGACCGCTCGACTAGTGAGCTGTTACGCACTCTTTAAATGAATGGCTGCTTCCAAGCCAACATCCTAGCTGTCTAAGCAGTCTGACCACGTTTGATCAACTTAGTATACATTTGGGGACCTTAGCAGATGGTCTGGGTTCTTTCCCTCTCGGACATGGACCTTAGCACCCATGCCCTCACTGCTATGAAACAAGTAGTAGCATTCGGAGTTTGACAGGATTTGGTAGGCGATGAAGCCCCCGCATCCAACCAGTAGCTCTACCTCTACTACTCTATAACATAACGCTGCTCCTAAAAGCATTTCGGGGAGAACGAGCTATTTCCGAGTTTGATTGGCCTTTCACCCCTACCCACAGGTCATCCGAAGATTTTTCAACATCAACCGGTTCGGTCCTCCACTCTGTGTTACCAGAGCTTCAACCTGCCCATGGGTAGATCACTCGGTTTCGCGTCTACCGCCACTGACTATACGCCCTATTCAGACTTGCTTTCGCTTCGGCTGCGGACCTGAAGTCCTTAACCTTGCCAGTGACGAGTAACTCGTAGGATCATTATGCAAAAGGCACGCCGTCACATCTTATGATGCTCCGACCGCTTGTAAGCAAACGGTTTCAGGATCTATTTCACTCCCTTATTCAGGGTACTTTTCACCTTTCCCTCACGGTACTAGTTCACTATCGGTCTTGCAGGAGTATTTAGCCTTATCAGATGGTTCTGACAGATTCAGACAGGATTTCACATGTCCCGCCCTACTCAGGATACCACTAGAAATAATTCGCACTTACCTATACGGGACTATCACCCTCTATGGTTCAACTTTCCAGTTGATTCTAATTCGTGGAACATCTCACATCGTGGTCCTACAACCCCAATCTTGCCGAAACAAGATTGGTTTGGGCTGTTCCGATTTCGCTCGCCGCTACTATCGGAATCATTAATTATTTTCTCTTCCTCCGGGTACTTAGATGTTTCAGTTCTCCGGGTTTGCTCCTTTCGGTGACTGGTCTTCAACCAGCCGGGTTGCCCCATTCGGAAATCTACGTATCAAAGGTTATGTGCACCTCCTCGTAGCTTATCGCAGCTTATCACGTCCTTCATCGCCTCTGCAAGCCAAGGCATCCGCCGTTTGCTCTTAATTACTTTCTTAAGACGCTTACTTTATATGTTCATACCAATATGTCAAAGAACTTTCTGATCTCTAATTAAAGAAGACCGTTGTGGAGAATATCGGAGTCGAACCGATGACCTCCTGCGTGCAAGGCAGGCGCTCTAGCCAGCTGAGCTAATTCCCCTTTCTGTATCTACTTGTAGTCTCGGGCGGGCTCGAACCGCCGACCTCTACATTATCAGTGTAGCGCTCTAACCGGCTGAGCTACGAGACTTCAGAAAGGTTGTATTTGATTTAAGAAAACAAGAAAGAAAAAACCTCATAATTAAAATTAAAGTCATAACTAAATCTTTCTCTAGAAAGGAGGTGTTCCAGCCACACCTTCCGGTACGGCTACCTTGTTACGACTTAGCCCTAGTTACTAGTTTTACCCTAGGCGGCTCCTTGCGGTTACCGACTTCAGGTACCCCCAGCTTCCATGGCTTGACGGGCGGTGTGTACAAGGCCCGGGAACGTATTCACCGCGCCATGGCTGATGCGCGATTACTAGCGATTCCAGCTTCACGGAGTCGAGTTGCAGACTCCGATCCGAACTGAGATAGAGTTTAAGGATTCGCTCCCTGTCGCCAGGTGGCTGCCCTCTGTCTCTACCATTGTAGCACGTGTGTAGCCCAGGACGTAAGGGCCGTGATGATTTGACGTCATCCCCACCTTCCTCTCAGCTTGCGCTGGCAGTCTTCTTAGAGTCCCCGGCCGAACCGCTGGCAACTAAGAATAGGGGTTGCGCTCGTTGCAGGACTTAACCTAACACCTCACGGCACGAGCTGACGACAACCATGCAGCACCTTGTAATCTGCTCCGAAGAGAAGGCCTGTTTCCAAGCCGGTCATACTACATTTAAGCCCTGGTAAGGTTCCTCGCGTATCATCGAATTAAACCACATGCTCCACCGCTTGTGCGGGCCCCCGTCAATTCCTTTGAGTTTCACCGTTGCCGGCGTACTCCCCAGGTGCATCACTTAATACTTTCGCTTGGCCGCTGACAGTATATCGCCAACAGCGAGTGATGATCGTTTACGGCGTGGACTACCAGGGTATCTAATCCTGTTCGCTCCCCACGCTTTCGTCCCTCAGCGTCAGTTACATGTTAGTAAGCTGCCTTCGCAATCGGTGTTCTGAGTCATATCTATGCATTTCACCGCTACATGACTCATTCCGCCTACTTCATTTGTACTCAAGATTTCCAGTATCAATGGCAGTTCGACAGTTGAGCTGTCGGCTTTCACCACTGACTTAAAAATCCGCCTACGGACCCTTTAAACCCAATGAATCCGGATAACGCTTGGATCCTCCGTATTACCGCGGCTGCTGGCACGGAGTTAGCCGATCCTTATTCGTAGAGTACCGTCAGTTGTCTACACGTAGACAAGTTTCTTCCTCTATAAAAGAAGTTTACAACCCATAGGGCCGTCATCCTTCACGCGGCATGGCTGGTTCAGAGTTTCCTCCATTGACCAATATTCCTCACTGCTGCCTCCCGTAGGAGTCTGGTCCGTGTCTCAGTACCAGTGTGGGGGACCACCCTCTCAGGCCCCCTACCCATCGTTGCCTTGGTGAGCCGTTACCTCACCAACAAGCTAATGGGACGCATGCCCATCTCATACCGAAAAACTTTAATCACAATAACATGCGAAATTGTGATACTATGGAGTATTAATCCCCGTTTCCAGGGGCTATCCTCCAGTATGAGGTAGGTTGCATACGCGTTACGCACCCGTGCGCCGGTCGTCAGCAAAAGCAAGCTTTTCTGTTACCCCTCGACTTGCATGTGTTAGGCCTGCCGCTAGCGTTCATCCTGAGCCAGGATCAAACTCTCCATTGTAATGTGTTGTTTGTGTCCTAGCTATTAACTTCAAAGATAATTGACAAGGTTTTTTGCATTCCTTGTTTCTTAAACCAATATGTAAAGAACTTCTTTTCTTAATGTCCCTTTCTCTCGATTGGGGCGGCAAATGTACAACCGTTTTTTAAACTCGCAACATTTACCTCGAAATAATTTGAAACTTTTTCGTTTCGCGAAATCGCCGTTGCAATCTCTTATTTCGTTTCCCTTTTCGATTACTCGATTGGGGAGGGCAAATGTACAAACCGTTTCGGCTTTGTCAACATTATGCTCGATTTTTTTCGCACTTATTTTTGTGCTCTGGAACGCTCGTTAGCAAATCCAAATCTCGCCCTAATAGCTTTTAAATCGGGGTGGCAAATGTAGAACTGATTCTAACACTCACAATACAATTCGAAAATTTATTTTCTCCTTGTTTCCCCGGTAAAAAAAGAACATGCTTTGCTTTCAAAGCGGCTGCAAATGTATACTAGCGTTTCAATTATACAAGCACGAGCACTATCTTTTTTTTATACTTTTTTCTTGACTTCTAATTATCAAGGAGTTGACATCGAAACCGGGACTACTTTTCCTCGCATTACTAGGTGTGCAGTAGTCGCGAACATGAATATAAAGGGACTGAGTTGCTCAGGTTCTAGGGGTGCTTGCAGGCCCGGAAACGCTTCTTGAAGCATTTCCGTTTGAACAGCTCCCAACGCGAGTGCATTAAATGACCATTGAGTTTCCTTTTCAAATTCGGCTTGAAGGCATTCTGTGAGCACATTCATCGCTCCTTTCGCAGAACTGTAAGCCGATAATCCAGCGAATTTCACACTACCCTGGATGCCACCAACCGAACTTATGTTCACAATATGTGCCTTCTCGGCGAATTGAGGAAGCAATTTTTGGATCAAGAGATAGGGTCCAAAGACATTAACACCGTAGCTTTTCTGCAAATCGGCAATTGAAACTTCTGAAAGTGGCTTATTAATAAGAGCTCCCGCATTATTGATGAGGATATCAACGGGTAGGTTTGGTAATTGGACTTCATTTAATTGCAGCAGATCAAGCTTACAAATATGTAGTTGACTAGGATACTCTTCAAGAAGCGGCTGCAGTTTATCTATAGCCCTTGTTAAAACGACGACTTGCCAACCTTTCGATAGAAACTTTTCAGTGGTAGCAAAGCCAATTCCTCTTGATGCACCCGTGATCCAAACAACCCCCATAATTTGATGTGATTTTAGTGTACTATATATATGTATACAAAAACGGCCCAAACTTGTTGTCTGGGCCGTGTAATATTAAAGGTAAAATTGGTTTTACACCAACATTGTAACTGGATTCTCAAGGAAACCTTTAACCGATTGTAAGAATGCTGCGCCTCCGGCACCATCTGCCGCTCGGTGATCTAAGCTCAATGTTACTTTCATTACATTCCCAGCAACAACTTGTCCGTCTTTTACAACTGGGACCTGCTTAATACCTCCTACTGCAAGAATTCCTGCATCTGGTGGATTAACAATAGCAGTAAATTGTTCCACACCAAACATACCTAAGTTGGAGATGGTAAATGTATTTCCTTCCCAATCTGAAGGTTGAAGCTTTTTGTCTTTCGCTCTTCCTGCCAAATCCTTAACATTAGCTGAGATAGCCGCCAAAGGCATTTGATCCGCATGACGAAGAACAGGGACTAACAATCCATCCTCTATCGCCACTGCTACACCAATATGTACGTGCTGATTTGTACGAATGAAATCACCCATCCAAGAACTATTAATCACCG
Organism: Schleiferiaceae bacterium; assembly: GCA_965204625.1. Taxonomy (GTDB): domain Bacteria; phylum Bacteroidota; class Bacteroidia; order Flavobacteriales; family Schleiferiaceae; genus UBA10364. Next base: position 438,624 of record CBDBET010000006.1, on the reverse strand, counting down.
GATGCTTTTTGAGCGCTAAAGCACATGCTTTAACAACAAGGTCATTAAAAGATATCTTAACCTCACCGCTAGCATTCATTGCTTTGCGTGCTGCAATTGCATTATCCATATCTATATCCATAGTGACATAGAAATGTGGTGCATTATTTTTACTCTCAGACAAACGGCTCGCGATAACCTTGCGCATCTGACTTACCGGCGTATCCGTAAAGCTCTCTACACCTACAGGAACTGTCGGTACCGCCGAAGCACCCGGTTGTGGAGAAGTGTGAATGGCAGGATTGAAGCTATCAATATCTCTTTTAACAATACGACCGTGATCACCACTACCCTTAACCATGGATAGATCCACCCCTTTTTCAGCTGCTAGTTTACGAGCTAAAGGTGATGCCTTAATACTTCCGTCAGTTTCAGTTGCTACAGGTGCTGGTGTTGCAACAGGTATTGCAACTGGTGCAACTGGCGTTTCTTCTACTGCAACGGCTGGGGCAGGCGCTGCCTCCGGAGCTGCTGGCTCCTCAGCTGGAGCTGCTACTTCACCGCTTTTTAATGCTTCAATATCCTCACCGTCCTCACCGAGGATGGCTAATACAGTATCAACAGGTGCCGTTTCACCCTCACCCGTTCCTATGTAGAGAAGCTTACCTTCTTGTCCAGGAAAAGCTTCGAATTCCATCGTTGCTTTATCTGTTTCGATTTCCGCCAATAAATCACCTTCATTAACAGAATCACCAATCTGCTTGTGCCACTTTGCAACAACACCTTCAGTCATGGTGTCCGAAAGTCTCGGCATGTTTATTACTATCGCCATCTAGAATTAGTTTTTGATGAATGGATAATCTTCTTGAGCATAAACCCCTTGGTACAATTCAGAAGCATCAGGAAAATCGCTTTCTTCAGCAAATTTCACACATTCCGCAACCAAGTCTTTAACACGCTGGTTTGTGGCATTAATTTCTTCTTCTGTCGCCCAATTTTTCTCTTTAATCTTATCCAAACAAAGAGTGATTGGATCTTTTGCCTGGTACTCTGCAACTTCCTCTTTTGTTCTGTATTTCTGAGGATCTGACATTGAGTGGCCCTTGTAGCGGTAGGTTCTGATTTCTAATAAAGTCGGTCCATCCCCGCGACGTGCACGTTCTGCAGCTTCATAAACTGCGTCGTACACTGCGATCGGATCCATACCGTCTACAGCACGATTAGGCATATCGTAGCCTTCCCCTAATTTATGAATGGGAGTTTGCCCGGCTGTGCGCTCGACTGAAGTACCCATCGCATATCCATTGTTTTCGACACAAAAAACTACAGGTAATTTCCATAGCATCGCAAGGTTAGCAGTTTCGTGCCAAGCTCCTTGACGAATAGCACCATCCCCCATATAGGTTAAGGTCACGTTTTTACGCCCCTTGTACTGATCTGCAAAAGCGAGACCCGCACCCAAAGGAATCTGACCACCGACAATACCATGACCACCCCAGAATCCTTTATCTGGCGAAAACATGTGCATTGACCCACCCTTTCCGCGCGAGGTACCAGTCACTTTTCCCATAAGTTCAGCCATAATGCGTCTTGGATCTTCACCCAAAGCCATAGGCTGAACGTGGTTTCTGTAAGCGGTAATCATATTATCACCTTCTTCCATAGCATAGGCAGAACCTGCTAGGATAGCTTCTTGACCATTGTACAGGTGAAGGAAACCACGGATTTTTTGTTGAATATACAAGGCTGCAGCCATGTCTTCGAACTTTCTCCAGAAGAGCATGTCTTCGTACCATTTCAGGTAAGTAGCTTTTGTGATGCGCTTTTTTGCCATTTCTATCGATGTGTTTTGTGGAGCAAAAATAACGCAAAAGCCCACCTAGCAAAACAACTTTGCATATTTAGTTCTGCTCCTTTAAAGAAAAGTTGTAAACCTTTGTCTATTTGGCAAAAAGAAGGCTACTGCGCTAAGAATCCGTCAATGTTGAAGGCCATTGAGAATCGCAACGTATTCTCTAAAGGAGAACGTGTAGTTGGACTCGCCGGGATCAAATAGGCCATATCTATGGTGAATACCTGGTAGGCAAGACCAAAACCTAAAGTAACATACTGACGATTCCCCTTGAGTTTGTGCTCATGCAGGTAGCCTGTGCGTGCGAACAAGAAGTCGTTGTATTTGTACTCCATACCGAAGTTATAAATGTTCTCTTGAAGCATTTCTTCGAATCCGCCGGGTTTTGATGCTGGGTTGAAACTTTGGAACACCCCCATTAGCGGTGTAAGATCATTATCATCTATCCCAGCGATGATTTCGCCATTGGTTCCTAAAAGTGGCGGTGTCGGGACCATGAGTCGGTTGATATCAAGATATACCGAAAGTTTGTTGTAGTCGTCTATTTCGAGATGGTAACCACCACCTATACGAAGGTTTGTAGGTAAGAAATCAGCGTTGCCGCTCTCTGAATATGCGATTTTCGCCCCTAGGTTGGTCATAGCTATTCCTGCAGAGAATGCTTGGCGACGTCCGCCTTTGATGTTATTGTAATCACCTTGGTAATAAAAACCTAAATCCGCAGCACCGCTTTGTCCTGGTTTAGTTTGCAAGCCCTGAACAACTTGACCCTGTGCGATATCAGAAAAAATCCAACGCAGTGCTGTTCCAGCGCTCCAATGATCACTTAGTTTCAAGGCGTAGGCTACATCGAAATAAAACTCATAGGGATTGAAGGTACCCATACTATTACCCTGCTCGTCCGTAAAGTTAATCTCTCCTAAAGAAAAATAACGCAATGAGGCGCTAATTCCCTGACGGTCACTCAATGCTTTCGTGTAATTCACATAAGCTAAATCAATATCTGGGACCAATTTTGACATCCAAGGCGTGTAGGAAAGCGCCATTGAAGCTTTTTTATTTTCTAGGAACGCTAATTTTGCCGGATTCCATGCGCTTGAATTTGCATCCGGCGTGCTTGCAACACCCACATCGCCCATGGCGCCGGCCCGAGAATCCGGGCTCACCAATAAAATGGGGACAGCGGTCGTTACCACATTGTATTTCAAATCGTTCTGAGCTGACACCTTAACGGTTGTAGCGAGAATAAGCAGTGCTAAACTGAGTTTTTTCATGTGTAATAGCTTCTTGCAGCGCAAGTTTAACGTATATATATGAGCTTTTCTTGTATTGTGGCCGATTTTCCATCAATTAATCGCGTCCATTCCACCCGAACAGAATAAAATCCCGCTCCGGGAGTTTGCCCCGGTTGTTCCGACATGGTAAAGGTAGGCAACTGTGTTTTAGCATCGTTAAGACGCAAGGTTTGTGCACGCTGCCAAACCAATTGGCCCTGATTGTTCGTAACAGAAACTTTTAACTCGCCTTCTTCGCCTTGCTCTTGATGGGTCAATTGGAATTTGACCTGATCAGTGAAGGGATTTGGGAAAGCGAGCAATTGGTCTAAAATAGGAGTGCTTGGTTCCACAACCACAAACGCAATGCTGTCGTAGCCCCATTGGTTCAATACATCCCATGCACGTAAGGACAATGTATGTTCACCCAATGGCAAGTCATAAAACGGATAGCGCAATGAGCCGCGCGTAAAATCATCCAAATCCGATTCGTAATAATCGTTCACATTGATGGCTTCACCGTCTAAAGTCAACGTCAGGTTATGCCCAATACCCAAACCCACAGCATTAATACCACTCTCGTCGTACAGTAGGCCCAATCCAGTGGCATCCGTCTCAACAGCAGCGCCCGAGATAAAGTTGGTATCATTCATAAACAACCGAACTTCAGGCCCTTCGGTATCTGCTATAAAACCATCTAAAATACCGCCCATTAACTGGTCGTTTGAAGCTCCCCAAGCATCCGTCTCGAAATTAGTAGCGTACGCACTGATCTTAGGCGGACCGTAACTTAGATTAATATCCAAAGGGACTCTGAAGGCCACGGTATACTGACCGTTCACTACGCTTGCTTGGCCCTTAAAAACGGCATTGTTTTGTGTAGTGAAATTAAAAGGCGTTCCACTTTGATCGTTGACTTTGGTTTGTTGTATCTGCGGCTTATCGAAAACGGTCACCCATGCTTTTCCGGTAAAATTACTCATGAGCGCCCCACTCTGAACTTCAACCACGCTACCTTTTATTTGCACCCACGAGAGTGCTTTCAGTGTATCTTGAAAATCTGACCACGCTATACCGTTGAGAGAGTCGAAATCCACTTGATGTTTTGGACGCGCGAGTGGTAAGGCAGCATCGCCAATTAGCGAAAACTTTATTTTATCACCGCTATTGTTGTTGTTTTTAGTTTCTCGAAGGACATCTCCTAATCTGGGGTTGTCTAATTGCATCATTTCCTCATTCAGTAAGGCATTCAATGCATATGTGCTGTTGGTCGCAAAAACACTACGAGTCGTAGAAAATAAACCAATCGCCCCGCCGCTTGGATTCAAGAACAACTGCTCGCCGGCACTGATGCGCAAGGGATCGTCGAATCTGGTAAACTCGCAAGTAATGGTGGTGACAACCGGCTGCTTCGAAGAATTATTCCATCCGTTTATGTCCTCCAATTGTAAGATGCGTTCGGTAGTCCATCCTACCTCTCCACCATGGCCAACAAATGAAACGGCTAAAGCGCCCTGCTCTACCTCGTTGAATAAGGCTTGACGCGCCTCTGGATAACGCTGCGAACCAGGCTTAGTGTCCTGCAAGTAGGCATCGGAGTAGATTTTAATTTGATTCAATTCCGCTCTAGTGGTATCCAACGTTTTTGCCAATCGGTCTTGATAAACTGCAAATTCCTTTTCCCAAGGTTCGTCTGCATCATCCACTACAAAAATCCCACGGGCACGCCACGGTCCGAAACGGTCTGCGCCTTGCATGTAATTTGCAATTTTTGCAACGGCTTCTTCTGCCTCACTAGCCGTTCGCACGGGAATCCTACCAATCCCAATATCTAGATCGTCCAAATACCAATTCACACTCTCCCCGGAATCCAAATACCCATAAAAGTCGTCAGTGATGTACGAAGTGATCAGTGAGAAACTAACATTGGTATGGTAGGTTGGAACTATATTCGATTTTGCACCTGGCAGTATACCTTTGTAGTCATAGGATGCATCGCCGAACAATGTGAGGTATTTAAGTGAATTGTAATCGGCATAAGCCTTCACTAAGAATTTTCTAATAGCACTGATATCGGGGTTTCCCGTATTCATTACATCATATATGTATGAAAGCGAAACCACTTCACTGGTAACGCCTGACGCGCGCTCTAATTTAGCAAGATCGTTAGCTGCATCTAATAGAGAATCGGTTGTGATAACGATACTTTCAATTCCATTTAAATCTGAAAATGTCGCTGTTTGAATAGCGCTTAGATTTACTTTCTCATCTACCATTAAAACTAGAGGGTCATCACAATCGCCGATCCGGTATGTTCGAGCCTTGTCCTCGTGCGAATACCACTTACTTCTAGTTTGAGCCGAGCCTAATGAAGTTACAACTGCTGGTTCTATCAATGTCGAAATCTGCTTGTTCTCAATACCGAAAATCTTCAAACAACTGCTCCCTTCAACTTCGAAATGCGAGTAATTACCTGCACCTCTAGGATTATTGACCATGTATTGGTTGGGATACACCTCTTCTTCCGTCGTTTCCCAATCCACTATCATTTCATCCAGCCACATAGCTGCTGCATTGTTCCCTACTTTATCGTAGGTAATGGTAAGTGTTGTGCTTTGATCGGCAGTGAAATCCACTGTGAGCTGCCTTTCTTGGACATAGTTACTGACCGAACCCGTTTGTACAGCTGGAAAGGTTACAGTTTCGCTTTGTGAGCCATACTGCACAGTCAGTTTCGTGTTACTCGTGCTCGAGCGTGCGACTGCTTTAATTTGCACTTGTATACTACTTCCGGGCGCCGGACGATTGGCATTGGAAGTACCCGATGTAGTTCGTTCACTAAAATCATAAACTCTAGTTGTAGTAAAATCGAATAATTCACCCATCCATTTACGCCCAGTTCCAACTAAATTATACATCGCTGTATCGTAAACCCATGTCGCCCTTGCGTTCAATGCTCTGCTACTGTCTTGTTCCAAGACTGCTTCTGTAGGAATTCCCTGGTATGCCGTATTCCCTCCACTTACTAAGAAATATTTTCGATCGCTAAACGGATTAGAGACGTAGGATGATCTACCCGAAATGGCATCAAAACTTATGTTGTAATTAGGAGGTATGTAGAACCAGAATTCAGTAGCATCGTCAATAATAGAGTCGGAATCGATAATGTGATAAGGAATAGAAAAATCGTTTCCCATGGGCTCGCTCGCGTTATTTTGCGGCGACAGGTTACCCTCGAGACGACAACGAATTTCAAGCGATTTGTTACTCGACTCCTCGCTGAGAATGCCTAAATCCAAAATTTCGCTGCCACTGAGCATGTGTAATCCGGAAGACTCTTCTCTCCAATTTTGCGGAGCTGAAATTCGGTGATTTATCGTTTTGAAACGAACATATGTCCCCGAATCAAAAGACATCTGACCCGTCATTAAAACGGGGAACAAAATGACACCAAAAAGAGCTATGATTTTTTTCACTCCGACAAATCTAATGTGTAAAAGATAACAATTGGCCTAAAAAAAGCGTTTAAAGAGGAACGTCAAGCAAGTGCAAAACGTACTTTTTTTGCTTATACTTGTTGCTTGAAAACATAGGTTAATCCATGAACGCAGTGAAAACGCGCATACTAACATTGGCTACAGGCTTGATTTTTAGCACTTTGAGCATTGCTCAAGACGCTCACTTCAGTCAATATTACGCCAATCCTATCTATCTAAACCCAGCATTTGCAGGTCTAGAAAGATGTCCTACGGTACATAGTAACTACAGAAATCAGTATCCTGAGCTCGGTGTTTATCAATCTTACTCTGCCTCTTACGACCAATACGTCGATAAATTAAATGGTGGTGTTGCCATCATGGCACTGAAAGATGATGCTGGAAATGGTGCCTTAAATTTGACCGAAGTAAGCGGTGTTTACAGCTATCATCTAGAAGTAAATCGCAACTTCACTTTACTCAGTGGTTTTCAAGCCACTTTCCGTCAACGAACGCTGGATTGGAATCAATTTACCTTCCCCGACATGATTGATCCTTTTTATGGATTTGTCTTACCAACGAATGAAGTTGCGCCGGGTAACAATTACAACAATCACCTAGACCTTAGTTTTGGTATGCTCGGATTTACAGAGCGCTGGTACATTGGGGTTGTAGGTCATCACCTCACCGAGCCAAACGAAGCTTTCTTAAGTCAAAGTCGTCTTCCGTTAAAGTTGACTGCACACGCAGGTGCAAATATTCCTTTGGGTAGAAAACGTTTACACAATAGCCTTCAGTCGTACATAGTTCCTAATGTGGTGTACCAACAGCAAGGTGCAGCTTCACAACTCACTGCAGGTGTAAGTTTTGCACGTGGACCGTTGGCGGGTGGTTTAGCCCTTCGTCAAGGAAGTTTCAATCCAGATGCTGTAATCTTTATTTTAGGGATTACGCCTCCTGATTTACCATGGACTTTCGGTTACAGCTATGACTATACTATTAGTGACTTAACGAACACCCTGGGTGGTGCACATGAAGTAAGTATGGGATATAAGTTCCCTTGCCGTTCGCGCCGCAGCAAACTCAAAGCACTTAAGTGTCCTAAATTCTAAGAAGCCTAACAACTGTTTATCATATGAATAAGTTTATCCAGTTTTCAATTGCCACTATCTCAGCTGCGCTTCTCGCCAGTTGTGCTGGTCCTGAATCTAATTCTACGGGCTGGGCAATCAACAACAAAAACAACGGTGGATTTCAAGCGAATCTAAATTACCAAGGACAAGAAACAGGACCAGGTCTTGTTTTCGTCGAAGGTGGTACGTTTATGATGGGTCAAGTCGAAGAAGACTTTATCAAGGATTGGAACAATGTTCCGCGTCGTGTAACGGTGAGTTCGTTCTACATGGACGAAAATGAGGTGACCAATCTAGATTACCGCGAATACCTTTACTGGTTGCGTCGCGTCTACGATTATGACTACTACCCGGAAATTTACCGTTCCGCCCTTCCAGATACACTGGTATGGAGAGATAAACTAGCATACAACGACAACTTCGTAGAGAACTACCTACGTCACCCTGCATACAATTACTACCCAGTAGTAGGTGTAAATTGGTTGCAAGCACAGCGCTATTGTTCATGGAGAACAGACCGCGTCAACGAAGCAATCTTAATTAAAGAAGGTATTCTCAAAGAATTACCGGAACAAATGGATGCAGACCACTTCAATACTGAGGTGTACCTCTACAAGCAAGAGTACGTAGCTCAAAACAAAAAGGGACTAAAAGATCTCAATCCTAACTCTGCCTTCGGAAAAGAAGGTCGTCCTGCACGTATTGAGGACGGTATCGTTCTTCCAAAGTATCGTTTACCGACGGAAGCAGAATGGGAGTATGCCGCATATGCAGACGGGGGTAAGCGAATCTACAACCGTGTAGCTGACAAAAATAAGTACACTTGGAATGGTAGCGCAACACGTAATCCTGACAAACAAGACCGTGGTGATATCCTCGCTAACTACAAAAGAGGTCGTGGAGATAACATGGGTACATCAGGTTGGTTGAATGATCAGGCTGACGTGACTATGCAGGTTCGTTTCTACCCGCCAAATGACTTTGGCTTATACGACATGGCTGGTAATGTTGCCGAATGGGTTTTAGACATCTACCGTCCTGTGAGCTCTTACGACGTAACTGATTTCCGTGCCTTCCGTGGTAATGAATTTAAAACGTACGATAAAAACTACCAAGACATTGGTTCATTAGAGGTTTTACAAGATCCGCAAAAAGAAGTTCGTAACGGTGATACTGTTATCGTTCGATTACCAGGTCAACTTCCAGTGCGCTCAGTTACTGTAGAAGAGAATGTAAAACGCCGTAACTACCAAAAAAGTGATTACCGCGATTATGTTGACGGCGACAACGAAAGTTCAATGAACTATGAGAATCCTGTTGAAGAGGGTGAAGCGGCCATGTATGATTACGGCAATAAAACACTCATTGGTAACACTACTCGCGTATACAAAGGCGGTAGCTGGAAAGACCGCGCCTACTGGTTGAGCCCAGGTACGCGTCGTTACCTCGAAGAAGACCAGAGCACGGATTACATCGGTTTCCGTTGTGCTATGGATCGTGTTGGTTTCCAAAACGAAAGTAGTGGTAGAACTAAACGTCCTGCAAAAGTGAAACGTCACAACTTCAAACGTTACGAAATGTAATTTGAATTACGTTAAGAATTTTAAAGCCCCACCTTCGAGTGGGGCTTTTTTGTACCCTAACTTTCCGTAACAGAACAACCGTATACTATGCGAGTATTTGAAGCTTTTCTTTCCTGCGGCAGCGTATGCACAGATACACGATCCATTGTACCCGGAAGTGTATTCTTTGCACTTAAAGGTACCTCGTTCAATGGAAACACTTTTGCACTACAAGCCCTAGAGGCAGGTGCAGCGTTCGCCGTTGTGGACGAGCATGTGGGTGACGATGAACGCCTCATTACTGTAAACGACGTACTGACGGCGCTACAACAGTGTGCGCTTGACTACCGACGTCATTTAAACATTCCTACGATCGGACTTACAGGGAGCAACGGAAAGACGACCACCAAAGAATTGTTCCATGCCGTACTTAAAACAAAGTATAAGGTTCATGCGACAAAAGGCAATTTCAATAACCACATTGGGGTGCCGCTAACGATACTCAGCGCTCCAAAAGAAACCGAGATCCTTATCGTTGAGATGGGAGCAAATCATCAAAAAGAAATTGGACAGCTGGCGTCTATTGCAGAGCCTACTCTAGGATATATTACCAATTATGGGAAGGCGCACCTCGAAGGTTTTGGGGGTGTAGAAGGGATCATAAAGGGTAAAAGCGAACTGTACGATCACATCGCACGGACTACAGATGGCGTAGCCTTAGTTAATGCGGACGATACGATTCAACTAGAAAAAAGTGCAGCTTGCCGTCGGACGACTTTTGGAAAAACCGATACGCAATTCAACTACACCATAGAAGAGAAAGATGAATTTGCAGGCATCCAATTTTCAACAACCACCGAATCCTACAGCGTTCAAAGTAACCTCAGTGGTTCGTTTAACTGTACGAATCTAGCAGCAGCCGTAGCACTGGGGCGCTACTTCGATGTACCCGTTGCTGCTATAGTACAGGCATTGACCGACTATATACCCGCTATGAATCGAGTTGAATGGCGAAAAACTGCTTCGAATAGGGTCTTATTAGACGCCTACAATGCGAACCCTACGAGCATGTCCCTCTCCATTGAAAATTTTGCCAAATGGCATAAGGACGGGTGGCTGGTATTGGGTGATATGTTTGAGCTCGGCAAAGAAAGCGCGGCAGAGCACCAAGCTATAGTAGAATTGGTCCAACAAACAAACATGGAAGAGCGTTGCATCCTTGTAGGAAAACACTTTGGGAAAACATCCTGGCGAGGCAAGCATTTCCCAACAACGGGGGATTTAGAAACGCATTGGAACGAAAACGGCGCCCCTGAGGACGCCGCAATTTTATTAAAAGGATCGAGAGGAATCGCACTGGAGCAACTCCTTCCCTTACTTTAATTAAGAATTCTTAATCATATCGCGAGAGATCACGATGCGTTGAATTTCTGAAGTACCTTCATAAATCTGTGTAATTTTCGCATCACGCATCAAGCGTTCTACATGGTATTCCTTCACGAATCCGTAACCACCGTGCACTTGAACCGCTTCTGTAGAAACCCACATTGCCGCTTCTGATGCGGCCAATTTTGCCATAGCACTCTCTTTATCATAAGGCATGCCTTGGTCTTTCAACCAAGCCGCTTTGTAAACCAACAGTCTAGCCTGCTCTATCTTCATCTCCATATCCGCCAACTTAAAGGCAATGGCTTGATGTTCGTGAATAGGCTTTCCAAATGTGGTGCGTTCTTTAGAATAGCTCAATGCCAAATCAAGAGCACCCTGAGCAATACCTAGAGCTTGAGCTGCAATACCAATACGCCCACCACTTAAGGTTTTCATTGCGAATTTAAAGCCGAAGCCGTCCTCACCTATTCTATTTTCTTTAGGCACCTTCACGTCGTTAAAGAGCAATGTGTGTGTGTCCGATCCGCGGATACCTAATTTATCTTCTTTCTTACCTACCACAAATCCTTCCATCCCCTTTTCTACAATCAAGACATTAATTCCGCGGTGTCCTTTTTCACGGTCCGTCTGCGCAATAACCAAAGCGACTTCACAAGTGCCGCCGTTCGTAATCCAGTTCTTTGTTCCATTCAACAAATAGTGGTCACCCTTATCGACAGCTGTGGTCGCCTGAGAAGTTGCATCCGAACCTGCTTCTGGCTCACTCAAACAGAAAGAACCAATGATTTCGCCTGAGGCAAGACGTGATAAATATTTAGCTTTTTGCTCAGCTGATCCAAAGGTTTCAAGGCCCCAACAAACCAAACTATTATTCACACTCACTACAACAGACGCCGAAGCATCTATCTTCGACAATTCCTCTATGGCCAGAACATAGCTCAGGGTATCCATTCCAGAACCACCATTTTCAGGTGATACCATCATGCCCATGAAGCCTAATTCGCCAAGTTTCTTAATTTGTTCTGCAGGGAATTCCTGATTTTCATCTCTTTCAATGACTCCGGGTAACAGCTCGGTTTGCGCAAAATCGCGCGCTGCATCACGAATCATCAAATGCTCCTCTGATAGGTTGAAGTTCATCGATTTTTCTGTTTATTATTGGGTACTGCAAATGTACAACGCACACTTCAATGTTTTAGGCTTAATGAGCGGAACCTCACTAGATGGGATGGATGCCGCTGTGGTCCAATTTTCAAAGGACCCCAAAACAGATTGGAAACTACTGTATTTCAAATGCTTACCCTACCCCAAGGAATTAAAGAAATGCATTGAAGCAACCTATGAAAACACGGATCTAAGTGACGAAGCATCGACTGCTTTTGCGGCATGGACCACGGAAGTCATTCGCACCATTCAAATGGATTTTGATGGCACCATCGATTTAGTCGCGAGCCACGGCCAAACTATTTTTCACAAGCCCGATCAGAAACTTACCTTCCAGGCCGGCTGCCTGCCAGAAATTGCTACCGCTACCGGGCTTCCACTAGTGACCAATTTCAGAGTTCAAGATGTATTATTGGGTGGTCAAGGTGCTCCGCTCGTTCCTTTTGGGGATCACAAACTCTTTGGGAACTATGATGCGGCACTCAACTTAGGCGGGTTTGCTAACTGCAGTATAGGAGCACCACGGCTCAGCCATGGTATTTCTGAGGCATTCGACATTTGCCCGCTCAACAGAGTTTTAAATGCTTTTGCAAGTGAATTGGGTCACGAATACGACAAAGACGGACTATTAGCGCGTCAAGGTCGCATCAACCCGTGGGTACTGGATCAATTGAACAGCCTCCCCTTTTATGACCTGCCTACACCCAAAAGCTTAGGTCAAGAGTGGATCGATGACGCTTTCATTGAGCTTGTTGATATTCTCGCACCTAAAGATGCTCTTGCCACCTGTGTGCAACACATGGCCGACCAAATTGGCCTACAACTGAAAGGGAAGCGCACCTTAGTCACTGGTGGCGGGGCTTTCAATACAACCCTGCTCCAGGCAATTGAAGAGAATGGCGTAGATATCGTATTGCCTGAAAAAACCATAATCGAAGCTAAAGAAGCCATTGTCTTTGCCCTGATTGGTTACGAGCGCTTCATGGGCAATTCAAATGTCATTGGCAACACTACCGGTAGTGGAATATGGCACAGTTCTGGCACTATATTTCACCCCTAAAACGTACCTTTAGGGTACCCTATATTAACAGAGCATTAAATGAAAGAACAACTACGCGCCTTTGAAGAGCGCCCTGCAGAAGTCGTCTTCCACTGGCACGACGCTGAAACCGAAGCTAAAGGCTGGGTGGTCATTAATTCGCTCCGTGGCGGAGCCGCTGGAGGAGGTACAAGAATGCGTCCCGGACTTACAGAAAATGAAGTACTTTCACTAGCAAAGACCATGGAAATCAAATTTACCGTAGCCGGGCCAGCTATTGGCGGTGCAAAGAGCGGTATCGATTTTGACCCTAATGACCCACGAAAAGTAGGCGTCTTAAAGCGCTGGTATAAAGCAGTCTATCCACTACTCAAAAACTACTATGGGACTGGTGGCGATCTCAATGTAGATCAAAAAACTGAAGTCATTCCCATTACGAGTGAGCTGGGTATTTTACATCCACAAGAAGGTGTTCTTAACGGCCATTACCAGCCGGGCGACTTTGCGAAAGCACGTAAAATCAAACAACTTCAAAACGGCGTCAGTCTTTCTGTGGATGCAGAACGTCTTACCCCTTCAAAAGTCGGTACCTTTAAAGTTGGAGATTTAATCACAGGCTATGGTACTGCAATGAGCGTTGAACATTTCTACGCAATTTGGGGTGGAGACCTTACACAAAAACGAGTAATTATTCAAGGCTGGGGCAACGTTGCATCAGGTGCGGCCTACTACCTCAGTCAAATGGGTGCTAAGGTGGTCGGTATTATCGATAAAGTTGGAGGGCTCTTAAATCCGGAAGGTTTTTCTTACGAAGAAATCACCCATCTATTCAACGCAAAAGAAGGCAACGCTTTGGCAGCGCCAGATATGCTTTCATTTGAAGAAGTGAACAAGAAAATCTGGTCGATGGGAGCTGAAGTCTTTATTCCTGCTGCTGCTTCGCGACTCGTCAATAGAATGCAATTGGCTCAAATGCTCGACAACGGACTGGAAGTCATTTCTTCCGGAGCAAATGTTCCGTTTGCGGATCAAGAGATATTTTATGGTCCTATCGCAGAACTCGCTGACTCTAAATGTGCAGTAATTCCAGACTTTATCTCAAATTGTGGAATGGCACGCGTTTTTGGCTACTTAATGCAAGAAGATGCCGTGGTTGAAGATGAAGCGATTTTTGAAGACGTTTCCAACACCATATAGAATGCACTTCGCGACATTTATGCGTTTGATAATCAACCAAAACTTATTACATTTAAGGCATACACTAACGCTCTGAAACTGCTCATATAATGATATACACATTAATGCTTGTCGTATTTGTTCTGGGATACGCTGCTATTGCTTTCGAACACCAGTTAAAAATTGACAAAGCTGCTGCTGCCTTAGTGACTGGCGTAGTAACCTGGACCCTTTACGTACTTACTAGCCATCACGTGCATGAAGTTGAAGGGGAACTGCTACACCATCTAAGTGAAATTTCTTCGATCCTTTTCTTCTTGATTGGGGCCATGACCATCGTCGAATTGGTGGATGCGCACGAAGGGTTTTCAGTAATTACGGACAAAATAAAGACTACGAATAAAGTAAAACTGATGTGGATCATTGGCATCCTGAGTTTCTTCTTTTCAGCTGCTTTAGATAACCTTACTACCTCTATAGTTATGGTGAGTTTACTGCGAAAACTCATCGCAGATCAAAAAGACAGATGGTTCTTTGCGGGTATGGTAGTAGTTGCTGCAAATGCGGGAGGGGCTTGGTCTCCCATCGGTGATGTTACAACAACGATGCTTTGGATCAAAGGACAGATTACCGCTGGCGCCGTAGTTACCGATTTAATTATCCCTTCACTCTTTACACTTTTAGCCCCTCTAGCGATACTTACTTTCCGATTAAAAGGGAATGTAGAGCGTCCACTAAAAGCAGAAACGGCAGAGCATTATACGGACCCGACGACCCCTTTTGAGCGCAATTTTGTATTCTTCGCAGGTGTTGCAGGACTTATTTTCGTTCCCATATTTAAAACGGTGACGCACTTGCCGCCCTTCATGGGAATGATGCTATCATTAGGTGTACTATGGATCATCACGGACCGTATGCACCGTAGAAAACCAGCAGATGTAAAACATCATTTGAGCCCCTTAGGTGTTTTGCAGAAAATCGATACGCCTTCAGTGTTGTTTTTCTTAGGAATCCTACTTGCTGTAGCGTCGCTCCAAAGTATGGGCCAATTAGGCGATCTTGCCCTAGCGTTAGACAACAGCATAGGTACAGATACGGAAGGCGGCGTATTCATTGTAAGCATAATCATAGGTCTTTTATCTTCTATCGTAGACAACGTACCGCTCGTAGCCGCTGCAATGGGGATGTATGAGGTTACTGCTGATGGCCTTTTCATGCAGGACGGTGTCTTTTGGCAATTCCTAGCCTATTGTGCAGGAACGGGTGGTTCTGCCTTGATTATAGGTTCTGCGGCTGGTGTTGCAGTTATGGGATTAGAAAAAATACCATTCGGTTGGTATTTAAAGAATATTTCACTGCTTGCGCTCGTTGGATACTTTGCAGGGGCGGCTGTATACATCCTAGAACGCACTTTGTTCTAGTAGGTATTCATCTTGTTGATATTTCAAAAGCCCCCGCGTTGCGGGGGCTTTCTTTTTATAGATTTTTGAGTAAATCAGTCGAAACAAATGAGCACACTATTTCTACAAATTCAAACCGGTGCAGAGGCCGTAATAGCTGAAGAACCTACGGAAAAAACCATGTCAATTTTGGAGTTAATGACTTCAGGAGGGATTGGAGGGATTCTAATCATGACGTTCCTCGGAATACTAAGCATTTTCGCTATATACATCTTTCTAGAACGTTTTGGCGCTATTCGCAATGCAAATAAGGTAGATCCTAATTTCATGAACAATATCAAAGACATGGTGCTCGATGGCAAGCTTGACGCGGCTCAAGCTTTATGCACTGCCGAAAGCACGCCTGTGGCTCGAATGATTGAAAAAGGAATCTCTAGAATTGGTAAGCCGCTTGGGGACATCACCCAGGCGATCGAAAACCAAGGGAAGTTAGAAGTTACCCGATTAGAAAAAGGCCTTCCCATGCTCGCTACTATATCTGGTGGAGCACCGATGATTGGTTTCTTAGGAACTGTGATAGGTATGATTTTGACATTTAAGGAGATGGCCAATGCAGGCGGTCAAATCAAGCTGGATATGATGGCCGAAGGTATTTATACAGCCATGACAACCACTGTTGCTGGTCTTTTAGTAGGTATTATCGCCTATTTCGGTTACAACTTCCTCGTGACTCGTGTAGATCGCGTGGTCTACAAACTAGAGGATAGCGCAATGGCCTTTTTAGATTTATTGCACGAACCGGCCTAAAAAGAACGCTATGAATTTACGCAGCAGAAGCAAGGTTAGCGCCGAAGTCAACATGTCATCCATGACCGATTTGGTCTTCCTATTGCTCATCTTTTTTATTCTCGCCTCTACCCTAGTGACCTCAAGTGCACTTGACATTGTTTTACCGAAAAGTGGCGCCCAAACGGTTAAAAAGAAAAACATCACACTCACGGTGAACGAAGCATTGGAATTTGACGTGAATGGAACCATTGTGGGATACGACCAGGTTGAACAACGCCTAATGGCTGAAGCACGAAAATTAACCGATGGCGAACAAGCAGTAGTGGTTTTACGCGCGGACCAAAGCATTCCTACGGGCGAAACGGTACGACTTTTGGATATAGGATACCGGAACAACTTAAAAATGATCATCGCAACTGATCCTAAATAGTCATGGCATTTAACGAACAACGCAATAAAAACAAAGCAAAGGTTTGGACCGTAATCGTCCACCTCTTACTTATGCTTTGGTTTGCGTTTTACGGCCTGACGTATCAAGACCCTCCTCCAGAGGAAGGCATTGCTATTAATTTCGGGTACGAGGAAACTGGAGCAGGCGAAAATACTCAAGCTGCGCCAACCATTCCGCCACCAGTTCCTTCAACTCCAGTAGAAACTCCTCCTGTTCAGGAAGAAGTGGTTACCCAGGATGTTGAAGAGGCCCCTGTTATTGAATCTACGGATGACCCTACTCCAACGAAACCGAAGGAGGAGGTGGTAGAGCAGCCTAAGGAAGAAACTGAAAAACCTAATGAAACCGTCCAGGAACCCGAACCTGATCCTCAGCCGACTGCGGAAGAATTAGAGCGTCAACGGCAACAAGAACGGTTGAATCGCATGTTCAACACCACACGCAACGGAACCGGTGAAGGTGAAGGAGAAACTACAGGAGATGGAGATAAAGGAAATCCAGACGGCGATCCGTTAAGCCCGAACAGAACCGGGAATGGCGGAACTGGAGGTAATGGTAAATACTGGATGTCTGGTACACCTATCAACTTACCTGAACCAGAAACGGGGTGTAATTACGAAGGAGTAGTGGTCATTAAAATAGCGGTTACGGAGGCTGGAAGCGTTTACGAAGCAGAACTCGCACCGAATAACCAAATTCCTAATTCGCTACCAAAATCCAATTTTGGTTCTAATACCTGTCTGGTGAATAAAGCGAAGGTGGCCGCACGTAATTCTAAATGGAGTGCAGACGCTGGGAACAGTCGTCGTGTTGGATTTATCGTCTACCGTTTCGAATTGCAATGACGTACGAACAAGCAGTTCAGTGGCTATTCGATGCCCTCCCTAATTTTCAGAGGGATGGTGGAACTAAAAACTATAAAATTGGCCTAGACGGTCCATTGGCCCTATGGGAAGCATTGGACTATCCTGGTAGATCCATACCAACCATTCACATCGCAGGAACCAATGGTAAGGGCTCCACTGCACATGTCATAGCCTCAGGGATGAAAGAGATGGGACTTCGGGTCGGAGTGTTTTCCTCCCCGCACCTCTTTGACTTTAGAGAACGTGCTAAGATTGGCACAGAGCTCGTCCCGGAAGACTATGTGTGCCAATTCGTTGCATCCAACAAAGACTTTTTTACGGCCGGTGGGTTCAGCTTCTTTGAGCTAACGACCATGCTTGCTTTATCGTGGTTTGAACAGGAGGCTGTGGATTGGATCATTTTAGAAACCGGCATGGGTGGCAGGTTAGATGCCACAAACATTTGCCTTCCAGAATTGACCATCATCACCAATATCGGACTCGACCACACCCAGTGGCTCGGCAATACATTGGGTGCTATTGCCGCCGAAAAGGCAGGTATCATGAAGGAAGGTGTACCCGTAATTATTGGCGAAAAGCATCCAGATACCAAAGAAGTCTTTACAAGACATGCACGCATTAAAAACGCACCTCTATTTTGGAGCGCAACTTTCGATATTGCTGCAGACTTAAGCGGCAACTATCAGCTATTTAATAGTAATACCGCCGCCACGGCGCTCTCATTATTATTTCCGGAAGAGCGTGCCCTCTGGGAACTAGGGTTTTCTAGAGTAATTCAAAATACTGGACTACAGGGTCGGTGGCAACAAATTGGCTCTAACCCAAAAACCATTTGCGATACAGGACACAACGAACATGCGTTGAAGCACATCGTTAAGCAGGCCCACGAAGTAGCAAACCACGTCCATTGGGTGCTGGGAATGGCCTCAGATAAAGAACATGCAAAAGCCTTGAACGTATTTCCGAAAACGGATTCATTTTACTGGACCTCTTCAAGCAGCCCTCGAACGATTGATTCAGCAGCGCTAGCTGAGATAGCTTTAACGAGCGGATATCATGGAGCTGAATATTCTAGCGTACAAGAAGCATTAAACGCAGCCATAAAACATGCAAAAGAAGATGACCTTATCTTTGTAGGGGGCAGCACTTTTGTAGTAGCAGATTTAAACATATGAAAACACTTATTTTCACTTTACTAGGACTCATTCCATTCCTTTCTTATGGTCAAGCAGAGGAGTTGAAACAACGTACCGTATTATTTCTTGAGGAGCAGTCCGAGACCTTTAAAGTCAAGGAGCTTAACGGAAATGAACCGGATTACGGTGTTTTGCCAGAAACCCAGTTCTTCCACCATTCGTACTTCCAACTCAAACAGTTAGAACGCGAAGTAAATGAACTTGGTAATAGTGTGAAGCCGAAATACCATTTGAGCACCTATGCATACGAGGACGAAGAAGAATTGAAATATGCACTGAAGTTCTGGTTCAAAGAATTTGTCGGCGGAAAAAGAATCACACCAGGTCGTGACTACCGAACAGTCGACCATATCTCTCCTGGCATCATCATTATTGAGAAAAACTACATTGTCATTCTCACTCTAAGTTGTTACAGCACTGATATAGAAGAATTCAGAGACTGGCGAAGCAATATGCTCGGTGTTTTCGGTAGTCCCAATGCCATGGTCGTTGAACTAGGCTGTAATGGCCCTATTGAGTGGACGAAAAACGCACCCGACCCAAAGGATCCTAGCTGGAGACGCTAAGCCCTAGGTCTCTTCGTGCTATCTTTTCCCGCAAATGACCGCTCTTTAACAGCATCAATGTCTTGACTATATTCCTTACGATCCGGATTCAGAAGGGCTAAACCCGCGACGATGTGATGCATCATTACCGTTTCCACTCCATCTAAATCTGCCAGCGTTCTCGATAGTGCCAACCAGCTCCGCCTCACTCTATTGGATACGTTATGTTTAGCTGCCATTCTATAAAAGGCGCGCCAGTCCCTTTTAGTCATCAGCGAATATGCCTCTAATTCATTTAAAGATAACTGGGCGTTTTGCTTTCCCTGTCTCTTAATCTGAATGATCCAGGCTTCGTAAACACGTTGATAAATAGCTTCCGAACTTTCGATGACCTCCTCCTCTTGCCAGCTCATAGAAGGTGCGAACAGGTAAATATCAAAGCGCTCCATGAGTGCACCACTCAGCATGCCTTGATAACCCGATAAAGACGAAGCAGTACAACTGCATTCACGGTCGTGATGTCCGAAATTACCGCAATGACA
Source organism: Schleiferiaceae bacterium (assembly GCA_965204625.1). GTDB lineage: Bacteria > Bacteroidota > Bacteroidia > Flavobacteriales > Schleiferiaceae > UBA10364. The sequence continues at coordinate 418,791 of CBDBET010000006.1, read as the reverse complement.
AGGATTCATTATTCCTATGAGCTGATGTACATAATCATTCATGGGCTGAAGTAATATGTCCCGAATGCGTGCACTGGTTGTGTGTAATTCATCTACTAAATAAACGCCGCCCAGTGTGGCTATAACATCCCCTAGTACTTTAGGTATTGCTAAGGGAGGGTCAAAAGGAAGTCTATTATTCCGAAATTGCTGTATCATCTTTAAAGTAATATCAGGCAATGAGCCGAATAACTGACGTTTAGTTAAGGGTGGACTTCGTTTCAAAAAAGGACGTAGATTTTGAAATACTGAAGATTGTTCTTCGCTAGTTCCTGAAGAATGAATACCATTGAGCCACGGTATGTCACAGGGAGTAATAGGAGGTAGAATAGAAGGCAGACGTTCACAAAGCATCGTTTTCCCCACTCCTGGCGGCCCCACTATCAACGCATGATGTCCGCCTGCGGCAGCTACTTCCAGCGCCCGCTTGAGCGGGCGCTGGCCGGCCACCTCCGAAAAACAACCAAAGTCAGAAAGGTGTTGACTCCTGGGCACTGACTTAGATTGAGGTGGCCGGAGCGCGGCGTTAGCCGCTGCTGGAAGCTGTCCGGTCTGAAAAAAGGCAACGGCCTCTTTCAAAGAACGGACCACGCACAATGCAGGAAACTGACGCTCGTCTAGGTAGGTGAACTGCGCATTGTGCGTGTTTAAAACAACGCCTTTTTTACCCAATCTTTTTGCTAACTCAAGCAATTGATAAGGCTGTTCAATAGGAACTACGCCTCCATCTAAACCCAAAGTCCCTACAATAAGGTATGCTTCTAAACGGTCCGTGGGGAACTGCCCACTTGCGGCCAAAACACCTAAAGCAATGGGCAATTCAAGCAGCGTACCAAATTTTCGCGTCGTCGTCGGCGCGAGGTTAATAGTGATGCGCTGGCCTGGCCAATGAAACTGTGTATTTTTAATAGCCGTATAGATCCGCTGTTTGCTCTCCTTTAAAGCCGTATCGGCAAGACCAACAATGAAATATTTAATTCCACGGGTGATACTGACCTCCACCGTTATAGGGGTTGCATGAAGAAACTGGACTAGGCCGGACTGAAGGGTTACGAGCATGATGAAGGTTTTGAAGTTGTTTCTCTTCAAATTGGACCCTCCTATTGTTACTTCCTAATAATGTGAAAAAGTAGCTCTTTTCCACAACCAGAACATTGGGATTTACGAGAACTCGAGCACCTCTTGCCCCTGAATTCGAAGGCTATGCTTCGGTTTTATTCGCCAATTGCCCGCATGCCGCGTCAATATCCTGTCCACGTGAATGGCGCACTGTAGCGACGATACGACGTTCCTCTAATATGCGTTTGTACATATCCACAGCAGATTGAGATGCTTGCGTATACGGGCCGTTATCTATGGGGTTGTACTGAATGATGTTCACTTTTGTAGGAATGGCTCCACAGAATTTTGCCAATGCAATAGCATCTTCCTCTGTATCATTGATATCGCGCCAAATCACATATTCAAAAGTGACACCGCGGCCGGTCTTCGCATACCAGTACTGTAAACTTTCGCGTAAATCCACCAGCGTAGTGCTTCGATGCGCTAACGGCATCAATTTCGCGCGTTTTTCTTCTATGGCACTATGAAGTGAAATAGCAAGACCGAATCGGACAGCATCATCGGCCATTTTCTTAATCAATTTCGGCACCCCAATCGTGCTCAAAGTGATGCGCTTTGGAGACATACCCAGCCCTTTTGGGTCCGTGATTTTATCAATGGCTGCGAGAACGTTATTGTAGTTTAATAACGGTTCGCCCATCCCCATAAAAACAATATTCGTCAAAGGCCTCCCGAAGTGTTCTTTGCCTTGACGATCAATCACCACAACTTGATCGTAGATTTCATCAGGATCTAAATTTCGCATACGCTTCAACCCTGCTGTCGCGCAGAACGTACAGTCTAAACTGCATCCAACCTGCGAGCTCACACATGCCGTAATACGCTTTTCCGTGGGGATCAATACCGACTCAACGAAGGCGCCATCGTGTAGCTTGACAGCATTCTTAATAGTGCCATCGCTCGACTGTTGCATGACATCCACCTCCAATTGTTTGAATTCGAAATGGGCATTCAATAATTCGCGCGTGGCTTTACTCAGGTTCGTCATTTCTTCAAAGCTGTTGGCACTTTTCTGCCAGAGCCACTGATAGACTTGCTTTGCGCGAAAGGCTTTTTCACCATGCGATTCAAAGAAGGCGATTATGCCCTCCTGATTCAGCGTACGAATGTCTTTTTTAATTTCTCCCACGAGGCAAAGATACGAGAGGCCAATTCGCCGACAGCATCGAATTACGGTAAATCGCGTTCTACTAAAAAGCCCATCTTACCTTGCTGATAATCCCGCATGGCTTCCATAATCTCTGTCTGATTGGTCATCACGAAAGGTCCATAGCTTTCCACCTTCTCATTGATGGGCTCCGCAGCGATGAAGAACACCTTCGTCTTTTCTGAAGGAGTGAACGTATATGCACCTGCATTTAATTGGTACAACATATGTGCTTCAACCAAACCGTAACTCTCTAAATGTCCTGCTCCATCAAGCAAATACAACAATCCGTTTTCACCGGGTTTCACCTCAAACGTCGCCGCAACATCCGCCTCCATGGCGCCGTGCGCAGCGGTAATGGGGTACGAGGATTTCAGTGGACCAGTGGATGCCTGAACGACAGGGGTTCCGGAAGTAATCCGCAAATCAGGATGGCCTGGGACCTCCGGCATTTCATCTTTTTGTAATGGCATGTATTTCGGCTCGTCCATCTTACGAGCGCTTGGCGTATTAATCCAGATTTGAATGATCTCTTGCATACCGCCCTCTTCGGCCAATTTTGCCGGCGGACGTTCACTGTGAATGATACCCATTCCAGCATCCATCCATTGCACACCGCCATCATCCACTATGCTATTATTCCCTCGACTGTCTCTATGATGCACCCCACCCGACCACATGAAGGTAACAGGAGAAAAGCCTCGGTGCGGATGCGGACCGACCCCTGCATTCCAACGATCCGTCCCCGCGGGAATATGATTCGCATGATGGTGTATCAATAAAAAGGGATCAATTTGATCTACACTTTGCGTAGGTAAGGGTTGTTTTAATGGGTGGTCACCCATCATTACTTCATAAGCTGGTAAAACGCGTATTACTGGCATGTTTGGCTTTGTTTGATTCAGACAACACAGGAGACGGCATATTGTGCAGCACCGCAGTGAAACGGACTATACAATCCCCAACAATTCCTCTAAATCTTTAATCTCGTAAGTGACTTTTTCGATGTGTTTTATTCCCTTTGGGTTGAAAAAGACTTGGTCAATTCCTTGTTCGCGGGCGCCGACGCAATCCGCGATGAGGTTATCACCAATCATCAGGCTTTCTTTGCGATCGGCGCCCGCAAGCTGCAGGGCACGACGGAAAATCTTCGCATCAGGTTTATTGACGCCTACCTGATCACTACACAATAAAACGTCGAAGAGTGGCTCCAGTCCACTTTCAGCGAATTTAATGTTCTGACTTTCATGGAAGCCGTTGGTGATGATGTGCATTTTGTAGCCACGTGCTTTTAGCATTTCAAGCACATTTCGCGCGCCATCAATCAAATGATTCTGATAAGGGGTTTCATCGATGTAACGGGTTTCCAGTGTCCAAGCCACATCGTTCGCTTCTATACTAAAATGTGCAAAGGTTTCTTGAAAACGAGATTCGCGTAGCCCTTGTTTGGTGATTTTACCTTGACGGTACAAATCCCATTTTAAATCATTGATGACGATGTACTTCTCAAAGAATAATTCAAAGGAAGGTATCCCGAGCGCTTGTAAGCCCAAATCTTTAAAGAGATTACGAAGAGACATCTCGGAATTTTTTTCAAAATCCCAAAGGGTATGATCCCAGTCAAAAAATAAATGCTTGTACTTCACGAACGCGTAGTTTTAGTTTTCATCCATTTTGCCCACCACGGCAAGCGGTTATCAACATGGAAATAAAAAGGTTCATCGGATGCACCAAAGCCTTGATAAAAGCGTGCAAGTCCAGGTATGCTGCTACCTTCAAAATCTATGCAATGGTCTAATCCGGCCTTTGATTGTATCATTTGATCTATAAGCAAGGTTGGGGCACCTAGCGCTTTGCCGTCAGAGGTACTTGCATTTAGCAACAAAGTAGAACGGCCATGCCACTGAACCCAAAACTGGCCTGCGACTAAACTGTTTCCCTCTCCGTAAGCCGCAAGTATTTGTCCTCGTTTTTGATATACGCAAAACTCCAAAACCTTACCCAAGCTGTGCATATTTTCATCGGTAATATGTGTCCGCTCTTGTGTATTGTTTTGCCACAATCTGATAAGATCTTGCACAGTAGGCCAATTCCCAAAATCCAATTTCGCCTTTTCGGCCTTTTTTAAATTTCGTTTTGTTTGCGAGGTGTACCCTGCTTTTAAATTCTCATAGGAAGTATTCGTGTTCAGCACATAGTTTGAAAAATTTTGCCCCGTCCAATGTGAAGGAACTGGTACTTCCGGAGAAATAAAGAACTCCCCGTATTGAACCTCAGCCATGGCACGTTCAATAAAATCTTCAGTCCATTCTGCGCTTAACGGAATAGTTGCGAAAGGTCCCAGTGCCTGCGTACCGTAAGGACGTGTAGTAAAAGTAAAGCCCTTTTTTGCTTTGGGGAATACCGGTAAAACGGCTTCATAATCACCATAAACTACCGCTGTCCAGCCCGGAGCTACCCAATTCAAATACCAGCTAAAACCATAGGGTTGCGGTTTATTGCGTGAACCAACGCATCGATCCCATAGCTCAAAATCAATTTCGTTATGTTCTAAATACCTAAGGTTGAGCGGCATGAATAAATGTTTTATAGGTTTCGGGCCAGCCTTTCCACTGCGCCTCGTGTTCTGAAAAAGTTCTATTGTGCCACACTGAAATAAGCGTACCGCCAACCTTCTTTACGCTCGGAATCCATTGCTTCATTTCTTCTGCCGCCTCTTTTGGATTCAGGTGTGCATAAGCGATGTCCATAAAGGCAAAAGGTCTAATGAGCAGTGGTAATTCCGCCTCCATTTCCAAATCATAAAAGGTGTAGGAACATGCCATGCTCGATCTAAAACCAGGTGAATAGGTGTACCCCATACTGTGTTCTTCATTTACACCTAAATCCACTAAATTCCTGAAGGTTTGTGGGGTACGCATCCTTAAGTAATGTTGGCGCGAATGCGTCACTGGTCTTCTTAAAACTTCTTGAAGTTGAACACGCTCGTTCTGGACCTTTTCCGCATCGCTGTTCGAAGCGTAGCTGGGATGAATACCTACGGTTGACCAATCTGCAATCTCTCGGAGCTTTACTGCCGCTTCGGTACTGTGTGGACTTACATTTCTATCTTTAGGTCCAAAGGGCGCAAAAAGCATGAAATAAATGGCTTTAATCCCGTGTGTCTTGTTCCAATTACGCTGCTTTCGAAACGTATCATAAGGATCGCGTCGAATATTAAAAAGTGTAGATAGACGTTCCTTAAATTTAGCAAAAGAAGCATTGCGTAGGTCCTTCGCTAGTGCTCCTATAGTGCGAAGGGCACCCTTGCCCTTGAACGCAAAAAGATTATCGATATCCACCGTCGTGAGGTAGTCGTAATTTTCTGCCAATTCGAATTCGTTACCTATTAAACGTTTTCCCACTGCAAGTGCCCACTCACCTACCAATGGTCGGGTTAAGAACCCATTATTAAATGCAAAACTCTCTTTCGCCGGAAATCGTCCGTGTTCGTCAGGAATAAAGGGCAAATATTCTTCGTAACGGGATACCAGGTAAAACGTTGCTGCCAAAGGATCAAAAGGAAGGTCACCAATCTGACGTTGGCAAAAAACTGGCATTCCTTCCCAATCCGAAGTATAAAATTCTTGATCTGAAATCTCGTGCTCCCACAGTAAACCGTGCGGACTAATATTAAATGCGTCTTGACGCATCTCAGGTGAGTAATTCACTTTAATCCCTTCCGCTTGCACAAAGGCTTCTTCTGAGGTATAGATGATCAAATCAAGTCGCATGGCATTTTTAAAAAACACCTTAGCCGCCCATTTAAAACGGGGCGTGAGTTGCGGAGTATATAAGGCTATTACGGCATCCATTGACCGCCATTTATATGAAGGGTTTGCCCCGTAGTATATTCGCTTTCTATCAAATACCGTATGGCATCGACAATCTGCTCAGGTCGACCAAAATGGTCTTGTGGAATACTATTTCTGATGTCGTCTAAAATGGGTTGTGGCACATCATTTAACATGCCTGCATTCATGTATCCGTAGGCAATGGTGTTCGCCGTAATTCCCTTCGTCGATACGTCCAATGCGACGCCGCGCATGTAACCTTCAAGCGCACTTTTTGATGCGGTATAGGCACTGGTTCCAAAAGCGGGCTTGTGCGCAACTACAGAGCTCACAGAAATGATTCTACCATAGCCTTTCTCTCGCATACCTTGAAGAGCCAATTGCGTACAGCGCACTGCACTGTAAAAGTTAACTTCCATCAAACGATGCATTTCATCAGCGGTAAGCTTCCAAGAGGCTGCCGCATGAGAAATACCAGCATTATTTATCAATACATCCACACCACCAAAAGTATTCGCCCAATCAAAAAGGGCCTCCACATCATCCTGGCGCGTAAGGTCCGCGCTGAAGACCTCAGCTGGAATCTTATTTTCTTCACAAAAAGATACTAATGCATCTACTGCCCGAGTAGTTAACAGTAATCGATACGGTTCATCAGCCAATAAAGCGGCAATGGCTCTGGCTATACCGCCACCGCCACCTGTTAATAGAATATTTTTCATGACCCTTGTGGCGTATACATAGTTGTTCCATTCTCTTTATATGCGTCCAGTAAAACCCTTTTAAAGGCCTTAGCATCCGCCAGCAACGCAGGCGCTTCCCCAACAGTAACACGAGTAAGGGCACCTTTTGTTTCAAGTAAAGGTATGAGACCATCGCATTTACGAAGTGCACTAACTTCTGGATTGTGGCATTTTGTTACTACCGTAACGTTTCTGCCGTCTTTCAATTGTATCGGAAAATTTTTACTGCGCTCCAAATAGATGGGAAATGAAAACGATTTCCATCCAATCGCATCTTCAACTGCATGTAAACTGGTTCCGCTATTGATTAGTGTAGTGCCTATGTAGAGCAGCTGACCACCCCTATCTAAATGTTTCATCCAAGGACTTTGCTGTCCATAAGGTGTTCCATCCGTATGGTGCCCCTTCACATACATCAAGGCATCTGGTCCGTCAACAGAAACAGGCTCTAACGGGTGAGCACTGCGCTCAGTGGCTACTTGCGTTCGAAAGTACTCCGTTATCGCACCCATTTTGCTTGGGGTTTCAACTACGTTAAATACCTCTTGTGGATGCAGCGCTTGAAGCGTCGTTACTGGACTGGTAGGCATGAGTAGATTCGCATTAGGACCTATAACTTCTCGCAATGCGTCAACCACAGTTTTGGGCCCTCCTTCTAAGTACCCTATAGCGCTCATCGAACTGTGCACTAATAAATCGGTTCCCTCTTGTACGCCTGCCGCACGCAAAGAATCGACCAAACGTGCCTTCGTCCAGGTTTCACCTGAATCTTTCTTCTTCGTGAGTGCCTTTCGCACCTGGTTTTTTTTACGACGGCGGTTCCAAGCTAAAACGGCGGACGGAACTAAGGACCTTAACAAATCTCTAATGCTCATTCGACCAATTTAATTCATTCATCAAACTATCTACCATGTATTTGGTTGCCCAATTGGGTAAACCAAACGATTCGTACCTGCCCCACATGGGAAAAGAACCTTGTAAAGCACCTCCTACATCCGGCGCGGTGCGCGCACCGCTAGTGGCAATCACAGAAAGTAAGACATTCATACTGCCTCGTGCCTCTTCCGCCCAGTAGGCCTTTATATCAGCTCTAGCAATTTTGTGCCAAAGGATGGACAGCTGAGCGCCCCCCGTAGGTATAAAGGCCTCCGATCCGTGCCAACGCTTATCATATCTTCCGTGCAATATTCCACGTTCTAAAAATTTCTGCGCGAGCATTTCTGCACCACCTATGGCCGCATTCTTGTACTTCTCGTCCTGCAATAAACTGCCGGCATCAAACAAGCCATCTAATGTATAGGCGATGGTATGAATAATGGGCTTGTGATTTTTATGTTCGGTATTGTCACAATTGGCCAGCCAAAAGTTATCCTGTTGCTGCGTCAACACCCAATCTAAATGCAGGCGAGCCTTTGCTTCCCAAGCGTCTTTATCTGCCTCAAAGTGTTGCGACCATTCTAAAATAGGCGCAACAACGTAGGTTCCATAGACCCGCACCGCGCCCATGAAATCGTTTGAAGAAAATTTACCTTCCGTATCCAATTGGTTCCACACCCAGACGATTGCCCGATGTGCTGACTCTTTATACACTTCTTCCCCTGTAAAAAGATATAGCGCCCGCATTCCACGAAGAATTTGCCCAGTATTGAACACCACAGAATCTCTTTTTTGATGCACGTAACCGCCCGGCCAACCGCCGTCTGTATGTTGTATTTCCAGAAGCCATTTTCCTGCTTCCAATGCGGCAGATACTGCATTTTTCGCCCATGGACCTTCTTCATTTTGTGCATAGCGCAATAGCGTCGGAACGATGTACCCTGTAGTTTCCGGATACGATGACGTCCAACCGCTGTGGTGGTAATACGTACCCGAACCCCTGTCCGAACCTGTTGAAATACTGTGAATTAACCAACGTACACCGTGATGCAATGACTTTTCAATTGCACCACTGTGATGGTGCCTGCGGTACGATTTTAGGTACAGGAGTTTGTTCCACTCCGCGAAAAAATAACGCCAATGGTCGTACTTCTTAAAAAATGCAGCCCATCGCTGGCTGTAGGCCAATGCTCCCATTACAATAATCCCTGATCTGAAAAGCTAAAGTAGCCACTACCGGCCACAATTAGGTGGTCTAGTAACTTGATATCTAAAGTATCTGCCGCCGCATTTAATTTTCGTGTCATACGCTTATCATTTTCGCTGGGCTGTAGAGAACCACTCGGGTGATTGTGGGCTACAATGATTGCTGTTGCATTCCAGTGTAAAGCCCGTTTTAGAATTAATCGTACATCTGTTACGGTACCCGTTAATCCTCCCTTGAACAATTGGTGACAGGCCAATGGAGCGTGCGCACGATTTAGGTACAAAACATGAAACTCTTCGTGCGCTGGAAATTCCAGTCCCTTGAAATGTTGATACGCATCGGAACTTTTTCGAATCACCTCTTTTAGCGTCTTTGGAGTGCTCCAAGCTTGGTGCAAGGCAAGAACAGCCATAATCTGTTTTGCTTTTTTCGGTCCAATTCCTTTAATCTCTCTTAAGGCATCTTCATCCACTTGAAGTATCCTATGAAAATCGAGAAAGTATTCATTCAATGAGGATTCCAGCTCATCAACACCCTGAAATTGGGCACCAGCGTTCAAGATGTAACTCAAAAGCTTTGCCTGCGACCAATGTCGCGAAGCTTCAAAAAAAGATTGTTTTTCCATGACTGTACTATTTTCACTAACGGGGCCTTATTAAGCTAAGAGAGACCGAAGAATTATCCTACTTTTATCCTGTGAAGATTGCAGTACTAGGATCAAGGGGGATTCCAAACCGATATGGAGGTTTTGAAGAAATGGCCGCTCAAACCGCACCATTATGGGTGAAAGCGGGACATGAGGTGGTGGTCTACACTGTTGGCAATCATCCAGAGAAAATCACTGAATTGAACGGTGTATCGATTCGCTACATTTTCAATCCCGAAAAGCGTCTTGGCCTTTCGGGCCAATTCATCTATGATTTCCTTTGTATTCTTGATGCAAGAACTCAGAATTTCGACGTAATTCTACAACTGGGTTATACCACGAGCGGCATCTGGTCCTTTCTATGGCCTAGGCATAAAACGGTCACGAATATGGACGGTTTAGAGCACCAAAGGGCCAAATACGCCGGACCACTCGCTTCCTTTCTAAAATGGAGCGAGCGACGGGCCGCGAAACGCTCAAAACTTTTAATTGCTGACAACCCGGAGATTGCCAACTACCTCAGTAAATACAATGTACCCATTTCCACTATTGCTTACGGAAGCAAAATCGTCGAGGAACCTGCAGACGCTAAAGAGCTTTTACACCGCAACCACTTACCGACCGATAATTTCCACCTACACATTGGACGCATACAGCCCGATAACCACGTATTTGAGCTACTGGATGCCGCGGTAAGCAGCGGAGAAACCCTTGTAACTGTTGGTGATTATACGACACGCTACGGTAGAAAACTTAAAGCCACTTTTCCCGAACCGAACATCATTTACGCAGGAACTATTTACGATAAAACGGTTCTTAATGCCCTGCGTACGCGTGCAACCTTTTATCTGCACGGCCACAGCGTAGGTGGTACTAATCCTGCATTATTAGAGGCTATGGGTTCAGGATCCATGGTATTGGCGCATGAGAATCCTTTTAACGCCAGTGTGCTCGGAGGACTAGGTGCTTTATGGAAAGACGAAGAAGCACTAACACGTTTACTTACCCAACGTCCGTCGGATGAAATCCGCTCAGAGCAAGCACGCCTTTCTCGCGAACGCATCAAGACACACTTTAATTGGGAAGATGTGGCCGAGAACTATCTACAATCCTTTGCTAGCCTAAAATAAAAAGCCCCACAGTTTGCACTGCAGGGCCTTTGTTATGTATTCTGACTTGTATTAGATGATCAACATGGCATCTCCGAAAGCAAGGAAGCGATACTTTTCCTTAATAGCCTCGTTGATTGCATGCATGGCCAGATCATGGCCCAACATCGCACTGTTCATCATCAATAAAGTAGAACCTGGAGGATGGAAATTAGTTACCATCGCATCTGGTACTTGTACCTCGTAGGGTGGGAAAATGAACTTATTTGTCCAACCTTCACTGCCAGTCACACGTCCACCTGTAGTTAAAGAACTCTCAATAGTTCGAACAGTGGTCGTTCCAATAGCACATACTCTTCGCTTTTCAGCTAATGCCGTGTTAATGGTATCAGCGGTGCCTTGCGGTAAAAAATATTGTTCACTGTCCATTTTGTGTTTGCTCAAATCTTCCACCTCAACTGGGCGAAAAGTTCCTAAACCCACATGGTGCGTTAGTTCCGGTAGATGAACGCCTTTGATTTCTAAGCGCTTCATAAGATGCTTTGAGAAATGCAATCCAGCGACCGGGGCAGCAACTGCACCTTCTACTTTTGCAAAAATAGTCTGGTAACGTTCGCTATCTTCTTCTGACGGTTCACGATCGATGTACTTCGGTAAGGGCGTTTCACCCATTTCCTTCAACTTCGCACGGAACTCCTCATAACTTCCGTCAAAGAGGAATCGTAATGTTCTTCCGCGTGAGGTAGTATTATCAATAACCTCAGCAACTAGAGAATCGTCTTCTCCGAAATACAATTTGTTACCAATTCTGATTTTACGTGCCGGATCGACCAATACATCCCACAAACGGCTTTCAGAATTCAACTCGCGAAGTAGAAAAACTTCAATGCGTGCACCGGTTTTTTCCTTATTCCCCCACATCCGTGCCGGGAATACTTTGGTGTTGTTGAGTACCATAACGTCGCCATCGTCAAAATAATCGATGACTTCATGAAAGTGTTTGTGTTCGATTTCACCAGTGTCTTTGTGAACTACCATTAAACGACTATCGTCGCGGTGAATCATCGGTTCTTGCGCGATAAGCTCCTTTGGGAGGTCATACGCAAAGTGTGAAAGTTTCATTTTCATAGCTTACGGGCTTTGAAAAATTAATATTAAGAGAACCGCGAAGATACAATTTCGCCCCCCCCTTTGTCAAGTTTTACACGAACGAATTGATTTTAAACAATGCAGTTCCGACATTTGTTAAACCTACTCGCCACGCTTGAATGGAACGGACGCATCCAAACATAAAATTATGGGAGTTAATCTACACGAAAAATTGAGCGGTTTACGCTCAAAAAACATGACATCGGTTCACCAAGATGTTCTAGAAGGTTTTAAAACATTACTAAACGCTCCTACTGAGGGAGAGCGAATTTTAGCGAATCTATTCGAATCTAATGGCGATCTTGAAATGTTGAATTTTGACGCGCTCGAATCGGAAAGAATTTACCACATCACGGATATCAAAAAGCTTTGTGTAGACTACCGTCTTCGGTTTTTAGATTCCAAGCGTTTCAACGGTACCTTCCCCCCTGAGGCTTTGGATGCTGTTAAGGAATTTGAAATGGCACAGGGTCGCGAGATTAAGGGATTCAAAATGATTGCACCCGCAGGCATGTTCAAATTAGCGGAGAAAGACAAAGATCCTTTACTGTTCGTCCCTATGGGCGGGGGATACCATTACTTACTCGCCAAATGGGGAAATGACCTACACCCACTGCGCAAAGCTTTAGTTTACCCATTTAGAGATTTCGAAAGTCTCATGAAGACCGTATTTGGATTCTGCTTGGCCGTAGCCTTACTCTTCCCTGAAAGTCTTATTCGTGGACCCAAAGATACAGGTACGATTCTACACCTTCGTGTAATCTTCTTCTTCTGGTTGGTCTTTTCAACGGGTGCCATGACTGCGCTTTACGGTTTTAGCAGAATGAAAAATTTCAATGCCAATCTCTGGAAAAGCAACTATTTGGACTAACCCCTCAAGGCAGACTTGAAATATGTAGACCACTCTATTGGGTTCTTAGCGCCATCGGCATCAAAGGACCCGATTTTTGTTCTACGCAATGCGCTTAAATGGGCGCCAGAATGAAGCGCCTTACCCAAATCGTGAGCTAAAGAGCGGATGTAGGTACCCTTGCCGCAAAGTACACGAAGCTTTAAGACATTATCTGAAAACGATAAAATTTCTAGTTCATCGATTTGAACCGTACGTGGCTCCACGATCACTTCTTCGCCGGCACGCGCTTTTTCATACATGCGCACTCCACCTTGCTTGAGCGCTGAAAATATTGGAGGATACTGTTGTATTTCGCCCTGGAATTGCGGGAGTATTTCCGTTATCGTAGCGGTAGAAATATGCGCTGTTGGATAGGTGGCATCAATTTCACTTTCTAAGTCATATGAAGGTGTGGTACCACCAAAAGTGATTTCAGCAATATACTCCTTCTCTTGCCCCATAAAACTGGTAATCTCTTTGGTCTTTTTTCCGACACAAATAATAAGCAAGCCCGTAGCTAGTGGATCTAGCGTACCGGCGTGTCCTACTTTGAGCTTTTTGAGGCCCAATTCTTTTTGAAGGGTGAACCGAATTTTCGCGACTGCTTGGAAGCTAGTCCACTCAAGAGGTTTGTCCACCAGTAGGACTTCCCCTGCTAGTATTGATGCTTTAGTCAAAGCTTAGACGAGTTGACTGATCAACACGATGGTAGCCACCGCGAAACAGTAATAAGAGAAATATTTCAATTGGCTGCGCTTCACGAGTGCCACCATCCAATTACATGCGACAATACCACTGAGGAAAGCCGCAAGCAAACCAATAATCAAAACGGCACCGCTGACTTCTTCACCCATGGTCTCCCCTGCAACAATATCTTTTGCATCTAAAAATGCTTTACCCAGGATTATGGGAAGTACCATTATAAAAGAGAATCGTGCTGCCTTAGCACGGTCTATACCAAGCAGGACGGATGTAGAAATGGTTGCTCCACTTCGCGAGATTCCCGGTAGAATCGCAACCGCTTGAGCTAATCCAATCACGAATGCGTCAATCCCTTGAACGCTTTTGCGCGTTTCTTTGGCACGGTCGGCAAGAAAAAGTAACAGTCCCGTGAGCGCTAACATTGCGCCGATCAAAAGTAATTGGCCCTCAAATAGCGCACCAATCTCTTCTTCGAAGACTAATCCTATAAAAGCAGCCGGTAGCATGGAAATCAAAACGAAACTCGCAAATTTTGTCTCCGTATTCCATTTGAATTTCAATAACCCAGTTATGATTTCAGCAATATCCTTCCTAAAAACGACGATGGTAGACAGCGCCGTTCCTGCATGGACAACAACATCAAACGTCAGGCTTTGTGCACCGGACATCTCAAGACCAAAAAGAGCTTTTCCTATCTCAAGGTGACCCGAAGAGCTTACGGGTAAGAATTCCGTGAGGCCTTGTAGGAGACCTAGAATTAAGGCTTGGATTGGCGTCATAGTATAAACTTAATCTTCCTTTTTCTTCATCATAATTGCTGCGATAGGCAACAATAAACCGATAAAAATGAACCATGGCGCCACACCAATCCGCTGTGCACCAAAAATGGCTTCGTTGAATTCATCCGGCGCTTCCGAACCACCACCTAACATTAAGGCAAATCCAATAGCAAGCATGACTAATCCAGCGATAAGGACTAAATATTTTCTGCGGTCAAAAAGGAAAGTATCTTTATTTTCCATAGTTAATAGTATAATTCGTTCGTTCTTAATTTCAAATATTTTCGGATTGCAATAGCGGTAGATACCCCAGGTACTAACAGCCCAATGCATAATAAGGCAGCAAATACTACCCACATAGTTTCTCTCTCAAAAAGTGCGAGGAGGGTTGGGAAATAATTATCCAGCGCCGTACCTAAGGCGAGTAATAACCCCATACTCAATGCTGCACTGAGCAAACCTAATACTAAACTGTTCAAAAGATACGGCCTTCTAATAAACCCTGAGGTGGCACCTACGAGCTGCATGGTTTTCAAAAGAAAACGTTTAGAATAAATGGTAAGACGTATGCTCGAATTGATCAACGCGAGCGCTACTAACAACAATACTAAAACGGCCCCGGCAAGAATCCAGCTAATTTTTTCAATGTTTTGATTTACCAATGTAATGAGGTCCGGATCGTAGAGCACATCTTCGATATAAGGATCTCCGAGTAGTTCTTGGCGCAGCGCTTCGAGATTACCGGATGCAACAAAAGTGCCGTTTAAATGCAAATCCACGGTGTTTGAAAGCGGATTGTACCCTAAGAATTCTACAAAATCTTCACCTAAATCTGCCTGTAGGGCTGCTGCTGCTGCTTCTTTTGTGACCAATTCAGCACTTTTCGCATAGTCCGCTAACTGCTGCGATTTTACTAAGGTGCGTAACTCCTCTTCTGGTACGGATTCATCCAATACCAAGGTAAATGTGAAGTTTTCACGTACAGCCTGTGCCAATGCCTTCGCGGAAAATACCAACGAGCCCAAAACGCCAAGTACAAACAGGACAAGAGTCATGGAAACGACAACGGACAGGTACGATGACCGAACGCGCGAAGAAGTAAATTTTTGTTCTTTGGAACTCATTGCAGCGAAAATAGTAAATCTAGCGGCGCATTCACTAATTTCGCGCATGTTCAACACTTCTTTAACTATATGGAGTACAACCACAACGAAATAGATAAAAAATGGCAGCAGATTTGGGCCAAAAACGGCACCTATCATGCTCCTAACTCGAGTGATCAACCCAAGTTTTATGTGTTGGACATGTTCCCCTACCCTTCAGGTGCCGGATTGCACGTTGGACATCCGCTAGGATACATAGCCTCAGACATTTACGGCCGCTACAAAAAGCAAAAAGGATTCAATGTCTTGCACCCGATGGGCTATGATGCCTTCGGCCTTCCAGCAGAACAGTACGCCATTCAAACCGGTCAACACCCCGAAAAAACCACTGCAATCAATACCGCCCGCTACCGCGAGCAATTGGACAATATTGGTTTTGGATTAGACTGGTCGCGTGAATTTAAAACGACCGATCCGTCTTATTACAAATGGACACAGTGGATTTTTATTCAACTTTTTGATGCTTGGTATGACTATTCCAGCGGAAAAAGTCGTCATATTAATTCCCTCATTCAACATTTAAATGAACACGGCACTGAGGGTCTTAAGGCAGCAGAAACCGAAGTACGGGTGCTTACCGCAGAGGGGTGGAATGGCTTGAACAAAAAGGCCCAATCTGAGGTGCTCTTAAATTACCGTTTGGCCTACCGCAGCGAAAGTAACGTAAACTGGTGTCCAGCATTGGGAACCGTACTTGCAAATGATGAGGTAAAAGACGGTTTAAGTGAAAGAGGCGGCCATCCCGTTATTCAGAAAAAAATGATGCAGTGGTCCATGCGTATTACCGCATATGCGGACCGCTTGTTGGAAGGTCTCGATCGCATTGATTGGAGCAACGCACTGAAAGAAACGCAGCGCAATTGGATTGGCAAATCTGTAGGGGCTGCGCTGTTCTTTGACATTCAAAACCACCCGGGACAGATTGAAGTTTTCTCTACCCGACCGGATACGCTCTTTGGGGCGACTTTTCTGACGCTAGCACCTGAACACGAATTAGTTGACGCTATTACCACGGCCGAGCGCAGCGAGGCCGTAGCAGCTTATAAAGAAAGAGCTGCATCGCGCAGCGAACGCGATCGAATGGCAGATACGAAAACCATCAGCGGTTGCTTTACGGGGGCCTATGCACTTCATCCAATCACAAAAGTACATGTGCCTATCTGGATTGGTGACTATGTATTAGCCAGCTATGGTACGGGCGCTGTAATGGCAGTGCCAGCGCATGACAGCAGAGACTATGCCTTTGCTAAGCACTTCGATCTTCCTATCGTGGAAGTAGTTGAAGGAGGTGATATTACAAAGGAGAGCTACGATGCAAAATCGGGTAACATGGTGAATTCAGGATTCCTTGACGGCGTGGATTGCATGGACGCGAAGGGAAAAATGATTGAGCATTTAGAAGAAATTGGCTACGGAAAAGGCGCCACCCAATTCAAGCTACGCGATGCTATATTTGGCCGCCAACGCTATTGGGGAGAGCCTATTCCTGTGTATTATGAAAACGGTATTCCGAAAACACTACCTCTAGAAGACCTGCCATTGACACTACCCGCAGTAGATGCTTACCTACCAACTGAAGATGGAGAACCACCATTGGCACGGGCAGAAAACTGGACGTATAAAGGATCTCCACTGGAAACTACCACTATGCCCGGTTGGGCGGGATCTTCATGGTACTTCTTGCGTTATATGGACGCTCATAATGAGGCTGAATTTGCCGGCGAATCAACTGTAACATACTGGAATCAAGTCGATCTTTACGTGGGCGGCTCTGAACACGCCACCGGCCACCTACTCTACTCAAGGTTTTGGACAAAAGCGCTTTATGATTTAGGTCATATTACCTTTGATGAGCCGTTTAAAAAACTCATCAATCAGGGGATGATTCAGGGCATCAGTGCCTTTGTGCATCGCATCAATGGTACAAATACATTCGTAAGTGCAGGCTTAAAAGATCAATACGAAACACATCCACTGCATGCGGATGTAAGTTTCCTGCTAGGCGATGAATTGGATGTCGAAGCGTTTAAAAATTGGCGCGAGGAATATAAAAGTGCCGAATTCATTTTAGAAGAAGGTAAATACATCTGTAGCAGGGAAGTGGAAAAGATGTCTAAATCGAAATTCAATGTTACGAATCCAGACGACATCGTCACAAAGTATGGCGCCGATGTACTCCGCATGTATGAAATGTTCTTGGGACCTATTGAACAGAGTAAACCGTGGAACACACAAGGGTTAAGCGGAGTCGCTGGATTCCAGCGTAAATTCTGGAAGCTCTTTCACATGGACGGCACATTCGATGTAAGTGATGCTCCCGCGGATAAAAAAGCGCTTAAAGCAGCGCATACGTGTATAAAAAAGGTAGGCGAGGATATTGAAAACTTCAGTTTCAACACTTCCGTCAGTGCCTTCATGATCGCTACGAATGAATTGACGGAGTTAAAGGCAAATAATCGAGAAGTGCTTGAACCTTTAGTTCGACTCATCGCGCCGTTTGCGCCACATTTAGCAGAGGAGCTTTGGGAAAAGCTAGGCGGTACAGGTTCTGTGACCCATACGACTTACCCTCAGCACAACGAAAGCTATTTAATCGAAAGCAGCAAGAATTACCCTGTTTCTTTCAATGGAAAAGTACGTTTCCAATTAGAGTTGCCATTAGACATGTCGAAAGAAGCTATTGAAAAATCTGTTCTAGAAGATCCACGTACTTTAGAACAGATCGGCGAGAAGCAAGTACGCAAAATGATTGTTGTGCCTGGACGAATTATTAATATCGTTATTGGGTAAGGGAATCCAATTCTTCTTTTAAGCGAGTCATGTAGGATTGATACACGTCCATCCGATCGGCCGTAAGGGGCTTAGCATCCGGTAATTTTTGCTTGTAAGGATCCACTTGCTTTCCGTTGACCCAGAATCGGTAGCAAACGTGCGGACCGGTAGCTAAACCTGTGGAGCCTACATATCCAATAACATCGCCTTGTTTTACTTTCACCCCGTTTTTAATGCCCGGCTTAATTTTGCTCATGTGCAGGTACTGAGTAGTGTAGGTACTGTTGTGGCGAACCTTGACGTAATTTCCGTTAGCAGATGTATACTGGGCGGCAATGATAACTCCGTCTGCCGTGGTCATAATAGGCGTACCAGTAGGTGCAGCATAATCCGTCCCTAAATGGGCCTTCCAACGCTTTTGTACAGGATGAAATCGGCGACCGGAATAACGCGAAGAAATACGTGTAAAATTCAGTGGTGCCCGAAGAAATGTTTTTCTTAAGCTGCGCCCTTCTTCATCGTAGTAGTCATGAAAACCTAATTCATTTTCATAAGGAAAGGAATAGAAATCATTTCCCATGTGCGTCAAATTAGCTGCGATAATATTTTTAAGTCCTACGTAAACCGTATCATCTACATACTCCTCTTCGTAAATCACACTAAATGCATCCCCTTTTTGAAGACGAAAAAAATCAATGGTCCAAGCATAAACATCTACTAGGGACATGGCGAGTGCCTGCGTGCCGCCAGATCGCCCTACGCTGAGATAAAGCGCATCATCGATGGTCCCTGAAATGGCTCTTCTGCGAACCTCGCGTTCTTTCTCTACTTTTTTTGCATAAATAGAATCTTGAAGCCCAATAATCCAATATTCATATTTACTTTCTGGATAAATGAAGAATGCCGGAAAAAGCGAACTGTCACCAGTAGCGAATTGGACTTCAATACCCGCGCGAATGCGACGAACATTAAAATCGTTCTCCACTGCTGCTGCGATTTGATATATCTGAGCCGTACCGATACCACGTTTACCCAAAAGTGCACCAAAACTCTCACCAGATGCAATGGTATGCTTTTCGAAACGCAAAGTATCTGCAGGTAACGTGAGAACCACTTTAGGTTCAACCACCTCAACAACTTCTTCCTGATTTTCCAGGACATCTACCTGTTCATTTTTCGAAGAAATGACCCAAATTATGAGAAATACAAAAAGTGCCGCTATCGCGATCCAGGCATTCTTTTTCAAATTCATTGAGCTCCCTCTATTTCTTGCAAAACGCTTTCCACCCAACTCTTACCCCATTCGGCCCGCTGGGTCTCTGTCCATAATTCCGGGTAAAAAATGCGACGCTGGAATCTCGGAGGTAAGTACTTCTGCCAATTCGTACCGCCTGTAGCTGCAATATCAGTTGGCTTCTTCGATAAATAACGTACCGCCGTTTTATAATGCTGCAAGGGCCAGTTTACATTGACGTTCAAATCCAACAAACGCAATGCGTTTTCGAGACTTACCAATTCTTCATCGCTAAGCCCATTGCGTTTTAATTCACAAAAGCGCTCCCAAATATTACAGTGTTCATAGGATTCAGCCGCGAACAAAAAATCATCCCAATACTTCTCGATGAATTGTACAGCCGTATAGGCAGGCTGTCCTGTGGACTCTATTTTCGCACCATCGCGCCAATAAATAGATTCCATCTGCTCTTCGATAGAGACACTGCGCAATCCTTCGCGCTTGGACTCCGCGACGATATTAATGACAGGTGCACAACCTAATTCTATCATCCGGTATTGTGCACTCTGGAAACCAGATGCTGGGGCGAGGGCGTCTCGAAAAGCCAAAAACTCTGACTTCTTCATGCCTTTTTCCATGACACCGAAACTACTACGCAGCGCACCGAAATAGCGATTTAAACGATCTATACGCTCCTTGAAATCGGACACTTCTAACGTTTCAGCAGAAGCGATTGTATCGATTTCAATACGAGCAAGTTTAAAATACAACTCTGTAATCTGGTGATAAATAATGAAGATAGGTTCGTCCTGAACATCTGTTACAGGACGTTGAAGACTAAGAAGCGTCTCTAATTGAATGTAGTCCCAGTAATTTTTAAACTGCGCACGTTGCCAACCGTCAACATAGGTCTCAAAATCCTGGCCGGTACTTTCGATTTTTGTGCGAAGCCCTTCGAGCTTCTTCATCATTTCAGGAGTCCATTCCATACAAAGGTTTTCGGTTGATTCAAAAATAAGCCGAATTATCGGTGAGGTGATGCACTCAACGAGAGGTTATACACGATTACGCCTTTGTCAATGTAAATCTAAAAGTAGTTCCAACGCCTTCCTCTGAATGAACCTCAATAGATTCGCTGTGCCGATCAATAATATGCTTAACTATAGACAGTCCGAGCCCAGAACCTCCTGCCTCTCTTGAACGCGCTTTATCCACTCGATAGAATCGTTCGAAAATGCGATGGATATCTTTCTCCGGAACACCAAAACCGTTGTCAACCACGCTGATATTGATTTTTGTACCCGCATCTTCCAATACTATTTTTACACTCCGCGGTTCTTCGCTATACTTGATAGCATTGACTATTAGATTATCCAGAACCTGTTCTATTTTCGCCGTGTCACAGAGAACTACTTGACTCTTTTGACAGGAATATTTCACTTTGATTTTTGCGGAGTAATTCGCAGCGAATGAATCTATCCCTAATAAAGTATCATCGATAAGCAAGTCCAAACGCGTGGGCTCTAAACGTATATCGTATCGCCCTGTTTCTACCTTAGAAAGGACATCCATATCTTTAACCAAAGAGGTCATTCGGTCAACAGATTTAGCGGCGCGCTTCAAGAATTTCGTAGTAATCTTAGGATCGTCTTTTGCACCATCAAGCAGCGTTAATATATACCCCTGAATATTGAAAATGGGGGTCTTTAATTCATGGCTTACATTCCCAATGTATTCACGTCGAAATTCTTCTCTACTTTCAAGTTCTTGAATTAATTTTTTCTGTCGTGAAGACCACTCGTCGACAGACTCCTCAAGCTTCTCTAAGGTCATGTTTTGATCAAAACCAAGCATTGGCTGATCACTACTTTCTAAAATTTTGCGTTGAATGCTACGAATTCGCAAGGTGAAATTCAAATAGATTGCAGTGGCAATTGCAACAAAGCAGGTAATCGCCATGGCGATTACCCATACTATCAGAGGCACTTGTTCCATGCGCTGAGATCCGAAATAAAGGAGGCTACTTATACAAGTAAGAAGCAGGGCCATACCGAATGAAAAAAGCAATACTCTGCGTGAGCTCATTATTCTTCGATTTCAAATTTATAGCCCACACCTTTGATTGTTCTGATACGCTCTTCGCCAATTTTTTCACGGATTTTCCGAATGTGTACGTCGATAGTTCTCCCGCCAACTACAACAGAATCGCCCCATATCCTATCCATAATGCGTTCCCTAGAGAATACCTTACCCGGCTTGGAAGCCAAAAGACTTAACAGTTCAAATTCCTTTCGGGGCAAGACGATGATAACTCCAGACAATTCAACATGATATTGTTCAGTATCAATGACCAAATCTCCGTGGCGAATAAGCTGTTGTTCTGACTTTTCACTGGCCGGTCTCCTGCGTAGTAGCGCTTTTAACCTTGAGACAAGCACTTTTGGCTTTACGGGTTTAGTTATGTAATCATCTGCTCCTGCCTCAAATCCTGCAACTTGAGAATAGTCTTCGCCGCGCGCAGTTAAAAATGCAATAATCGTATCCTTGAGTTGAGAATCTTGTCGAATAATATCGCAAGTCTCCATACCATCCATTCCTGGCATCATCACATCAAGCAGTATCAAATCTGGAAGAAATTTCTTCGCTATTGCAATGCCTTCTTTACCACTGAGTGCTGTCTTGACTTCGTATCCTTCGTTTCTGAGGTTATACCCGACGATTTCGAGAATATCTGGTTCGTCGTCTAAAACTAAAATTTTTGCTTTGCCGGATGCCATGCAGGTTAATTATGTCCATAAAAATAATGATAACAAAGTAACGTATTCCTAGGCATAGATATCGTCAAGGCTTGATATTATAACAATAAATAAGCCTTGTGTTAACCATAAATTAACGTTCGCTCGTGAGATTTGCCATCAAATAAAAATAAGAGAATGAAAACTAAAAAACTCGCTTGGAGCATCGTGCTATTGAACTTAGCCACCTTTACTGTGAATGCCCAACAAGCTGTAAATGACATTTCTTTTGGCAAAGGCCTCATGAATTATGTAGCGGCAGATAGCAGCTTTAGCGTGAAATTTGCACCGCGTATGCAAGTGCGCTACTACGGAAGCAGCGACTTTACAGACGGTCAATTAGGCGCCGTTGAACACGATTTCCTTGTACGTCGCTCTCGTTTCAAATTTGACGGATGGGCATACCACCCGAGCATCAAATACAAAATGGAATTCGGTTTGACCAATAACGATATATCTGGCGCAAGTGAATTCACAAAGGGTGCACCACGCCTGATTCTCGATGCAGTCGTTAAATGGGGTTTTGCACCAGGCTGGGAGTTGTGGGCAGGCCAAACGAAACTCCCTGGGAACATTGAGCGTGTGATTTCATCAGCAAATCTTCAATTTGTTGACCGCTCTATGCTCAATAGTAAATTCAATATTGATCGTGACATGGGTATCCAGCTGCGCCATAAGTCGAAGTTTGGAAAAATGGTGACAAAAGAGAAATTTGCTATTAGCCAAGGTGAAGGCAGAAACATCACAGTAGGTAACGTTGGTGGTCTCCAATACACGGCTCGTTTCGAAGCACTTCCATTAGGTGAATTTAAAAAGAAAGGCGACTACATGGGTTCATCTACCGTACGTGAATCTTCTCCAAAACTGATGCTTGCTTATACCTTCGACCACAACAGCAATGCAGTTAAAACTAGATCTAATATGGGCTCATACATGTATCTAACCGACGGTGGCTTGTACGAAACGGATATCACTACGCACTTTGTAGATATTGCTTTCAAATTCCAAGGTCTATCTATTATGTCTGAATGGTCTTCTCGAAGCGCAGCAAACCCTGTTGCTGTAAACCTTGACGGAACAGAGACCGGCGACATTGTTTCTGTAGGCCAAGCATTCAACTTCGCGGTTGGACAGTTTATCAGCGAGAAGGTAGAAGTAGCTGCACGCTACACTACCATCAATTATGACTACTTAACTGGGATTGAGAACCCAACGCAGTACACTTTAGGTATCAACAAATTTGTTGTGGGTCACAAGCTTAAAGTACAAACAGACTTAAGTTACACTACCAAAGCTGGTGTAGCGGATGGTGTAATGTTTAGAACTGGTTTCGAACTGCACTTCTAAACTTAACCTTGAAGTAACACTAGGCGCTTACATTCGCCTCATAAATTATTCGATATGGACAGTATATTCTACCTCATGATTTTCGCTCTAGCCATCTTGGCAGTAGTGGATCTAGTAGTAGGCGTTAGTAATGACGCTGTGAATTTCTTGAATTCCGCGATTGGCTCTAAAGCCATTGCGTTCAAGAAAATTATGATCATCGCCAGTCTTGGTGTTTTTGTTGGAGCCGTTTTCTCAAGCGGTATGATGGAAGTTGCACGTAAGGGGATTTTCACACCGTCAGAATTCTATTTTGATGAAATCATGTTCATCTTCATGGCAGTAATGATCGGTGATATCCTCCTTTTGGACTTCTTTAATACCCTCGGGTTACCCACATCCACCACCGTCTCTATTGTATTTAACCTTCTAGGTGCTGCAGTAGTCATGGCATTGATTAAAATTGGAATGTCTGAAACAGAGACGGCTGCAGATTTAGTCAAATACATCAATACAGAAAAAGCCAAGCAAATCATTTCCGGAATTTTATTGTCGGTAGTGATCTCATTCACCATAGGTATGATCGTGCAATGGCTCTCTAGATTAGTATTCTCTTTTCAATACGAGAAAAAAGTAAAGAACTTCGGTTTTGTCTTCGCAGGTCTGTGTCTAACCGCCATTGGGTATTTCATCTTCTTCAAAGGATTGAAAGGAACCCCTTTCTACGGCGAGATCAAAGATTTTCTGGCGCAAAACATGGTACTTGTTATTGCAGCCATGTTTGCTTTTTGGACAGTACTTATGTTCATCCTGGACAAACTTTTCAAAATAAACGTATTAGTTATCGTTTTGGGTATGGGGACATTTGGTTTAGCCTTGGCTTTTGCCGGTAACGACTTAGTAAACTTCATCGGTGTCCCTATGGCAGCCTACCACAGCTACGAAGCTTGGTCCGTTTCAGGTATACCTGCATCTGAGTTCTCTATGGAGATTCTTTCCGAAAAGGTTCCAACGGAGCCACTATTGCTCTTTATTGCTGGTGCAATTATGGTGATCACCTTAGCAGTCTCAAAAAAGGCGCGTACCGTGGCAGATACCTCTATCGATTTATCGAGACAAGGTGAGGGCAGCGAACGTTTCCAACCTAATTTCTTATCGAGAGCTATAGTTAAGGGCTCTTCTAATCTGGTTCAAGGACTCAATTTCATTTTACCTGCTGGAGTTAAAACAAAAATCAGCAACAGTTTCGAGACCCCAGCTATTGAGATTTCGCAAGAAAAGGCAAAAGAGCTTCCAGCATTCGATCTCATTCGTGCTTCGATCAACCTCGCAGTTGCAGGAATACTAATCTCTATCGCTACCAGCATGAAACTCCCTCTTTCTACCACTTACGTAACATTTATGGTTGCTATGGGTACTTCGCTTGCGGACCGAGCGTGGGGTAGAGAAAGTGCGGTTTACCGTGTAGCTGGTGTCCTAAACGTGATAGGCGGCTGGTTCTTAACGGCACTAACCGCATTCTCAATTGCAGGTGCATTAACATACATCATCTACATAGGACGTGGCCCAGCCATTGCCATCTTGCTACTTTTAGCTGCAGCATTGATTGTGCGTAATTATTTGAATCACAAGAAAGCATCGAAAAATGAACTTGACCACACTTCACTGAAGAAATCAGCAAGTAAGACCGTTCAAGGAATTATCGACGAAAGCGCGGACAACGTAGCTAAGTCTATGTACCGTACCAAACGAATTTTTAGCGGTGTAGTAGATGGACTAGCCAGTCAAGATGCTACTGCACTCAAGAAAATGCGTAAACGCGTAGGTAAGTTTGATGACGAGGTTGAAGAATTGAGAAATCATTTATTTTACTTCATCAAAAACCTAGATGACACATCAGTTCGCGGTAGCAACTTCTACATCATGATATTGGCAAATTTGACGGATGTCGTTCAGTCATTAGAATTTATAGCTAAGAAAAGCTATAAGCACATTGACAATGCACATAAACCGTTGAGCCAGGCGCAAATTCAAGATTTAAAAGATATCGAAGTAGCATTCAGTACTTCGCTGGTCGCTATTGAAACAGCGTTCCAAAATCAGTCTTTCGCGGACCTTGGAGTGTGTTTAGAGGAAGAGTCAACCTTGCTGCAAACAATATCTGATAAGATTGATGCACAGATTGCGCGTACAAGAAAAGAAGAGGTCAGTCCGAAGAACACGACGCTTTACTTCAATGTACTTTTGGAATCTAAAGACCTCGTAAAAGGAGTGATGCGCTTGGTAGAAGAATATCACAATAGCTCAGCGGATGCTTAAAAAGCTCGCTGTCTTAATAGACCCTTACTTAGGGCTTTCAACAACAAAAATCCCGCATCAGTACTGTTGCGGGGTTTTTGTTTGTTTTTTATGCTGTTCAATTAAGCCACTCTCCATTCTTTAGCACATGGGCACCGGGAGGGACGTTTAAATTGAGCTTCAGATACTCGCTTTAACCTCACTGTGATTAACTAATTTAGACCCGCGCTTGTAGCGCGGGTTTTTTTATGCCGTATCTCGACCACATATCGGAAGAAAATTTCGAATCAAATGCACTTGCTGTATTTGAACGGCAGTATGCGAAAAACTTACGCTACCGTAAATGGTGCGACTTATTACGCCGAAATCCAAAGAGCGTGCACAGTCTCGAAGCCATTCCATTTTTTCCTGTAGAACAGTTTAAGGGACATGAGATTAAGACTGGAGACTGGGAAGCCGAAACCGTATTCTCTTCTTCTACCACGACCGGAGGAACACCCAGTTTGCATTTCGTTAAATCCGTGACTGCATATGATCAAATCTATTTGGCCGGTTTCGAGCGAGAATATGGCTCTATAAAGAATTGGACCGTATTGGCACTATTGCCTTCCTATTTAGAGCGAGATGGCTCGTCCTTAGTTCATATGGCGGAAGGAATGATTCGTGAGAGTGGTTCCAAGGAAAGTGGATTTTATTTATACAATCACCAGGATTTAATAGAAATCTTGATTCGTTTGAAGAATGAAAAACGTCCCACACTTTTATTAGGGGTCACCTTTGCTTTGCTTGATTTTGCTGAAAAGCTCACGAACGACGACTTTGGAATGGGTCCTCAATTGCACTTTCCAGAACTTCATATTATGGAGACTGGTGGAATGAAAGGACGCAGAAAGGAGTTGATTCGAGAGCAGGTACACGCTGCATTAAGGCACAGTTTTCCTTCCAGCTCACTAGATAGTGAATACGGAATGACAGAGATGCTGAGTCAAGCGTACCTCATAGATTCCGGTTTGTTTAGCTGTCCCCCATGGATGCGTGTCTATACGCGAGACATCGCCGATCCACTGGATACACCGAAACAGAACGGTAGCCGCGGGGCGCTGCAGATTATTGACCTTGCAAACGAA
Source organism: Schleiferiaceae bacterium (assembly GCA_965204625.1). GTDB lineage: Bacteria > Bacteroidota > Bacteroidia > Flavobacteriales > Schleiferiaceae > UBA10364. The sequence continues at coordinate 391,832 of CBDBET010000006.1, read as the reverse complement.
CATACCTGTGCATTTTTAGCCTTATCGGATCAAGGCAGGGTTTTTGAAAATGGTACATTTGAGGTCTACGGCCGACTCGATAATAGTGAAATAAGAGGTTGTAATTTAATGGTGAGCTTATGAGACAATTGCATGCATTCTGCTTTATTACATTACTAGCGTTTTGTACCGTGGGCCACGCCCAGGTGGTTAGGCGTACAGCGAATTTCACTAACGGTGAAGGCACACTCAGCTTGCGCGATTCTGTTCGAATTTTTGCAAAGGATTTTAAAAGCGGTTATTACCAAGGAACTGCACACGTATGGGTTCATGAAGACTTTGTCAATGAATTAGACAAAAGAGTTATGGCCGATGCCGCTTTACTGAATGCAAAAAAAGATACGCTCGGAACAGTATACACAAGCTATCCTTTGGACTCACTTTGGGAAAGTACCGCTAGGCGAATGTCTAAATATTACGAAGTGGTTTTATCTGGGCAAGTCTTAGGTAGAGAATTAGAACGGAAAAGTTTTCCCACTAATTTCTTAGAAAACTATTTTTCCGGACAACGTTTGGGTGCGGTCAATGATAATTTGAAAGATGCCTTTAAAAAGAATGGATGGGAATACCAACGTTTTGACGGGTACGAATGCTGGGCGTATCTGAATCGTAGCAAAAACCCGACGACACCCGATTTTCAAGCACTATTCATTGTGCGTAGCGGCTTACCTTACTGTTTAGTCAATAAAGGTGAATCCTTCGAATATGCTAAGCTGAAGGAAAGTGCAAAGCGAGAAAACGGGATGTTCTACTTCTTCCAGCGACCCAACGATCGCTTCATGAAAGAAATCGACGATATCGTATTTAATTACCTACCGCTCTAAATGATGCGAATGAGGTAGTAATTTTTCTTGCCTTTCTGGACGATAATAAGGTTTCCAGCGACTACATCTTCTACAGTCAGCTGCTTATCCACAGTAACTTTCGTTTTATTGATGGCAACGCCATTGCCCTGAACCATTTTTCTGGCCTCGCCTTTAGACGGAAAAATAGTGGTTGCCTCTGCTAAGGCATCGACAATGTCCAGTCCGCCATCAAGCGTCGCAGCCGGTAATTCATGCTGTGGCACGCCCTCAAAGACGCTCATTAAAGTATCATTATCAAGACCTCGAAGTTGCTCTTCAGTTGCCTTTCCGAACAATATTTGAGAGGCTGCTTGGGCGTTTTCTAAATCCTCTTGACTATGAACACGTATCGTTATTTCTTCGGCTAAAGCCTTTTGTAATTTACGCTGGTGTGGTGCTTCTGCATGTTCTGCGACAAGTGCTTCAATGACCTCACGGGATTCTATACTAAAGATTTTTATATAATTCTCAGCATCAGAATCGGCAGCATTCAACCAAAACTGGTAAAACGCATACGGTGAAGTGCGTTTTGGATCTAGCCAAACATTCCCACCTTCAGATTTTCCAAACTTAGTACCGTCAGCTTTTTTGATTAACGGTGTAGTCAACGCATGCGCTGAGCCACGACCCAATCGACGAATGAGCTCTGTTCCTGTAGTGATGTTACCCCACTGATCGCTGCCGCCCATTTGAAGCTTAACGCCATTGTTTTTCCAAAGGTGATAGAAGTCATAGCCTTGAATCAATTGGTAGGAGAATTCGGTAAAACTCATACCCGTTTCTAATCTGTTTTTCACGCTGTCTTTTGCCATCATGTAGTTCACACTCATGTGCTTCCCTACATCACGAATGAATCCTAAAAAGTCGAAGTCTTTAAACCAATCGTAGTTGTTGACAATCTCCGCACTGTTTTCACCACAATCAAAGTCTAAGAATTTAGCCAATTGTGCCTTCTGGCTATCAAGGTTGTGATTGAGCGTTTCTAAATCTAGCAAATTGCGCTCTGCGCTTTTCCCTGAAGGATCACCCACCATACCAGTAGCGCCTCCTACTAGCGCGATCGGCTTGTGACCCGCACGCTGGAAATGAACGAGTGTCATGATCTGCACCATGTTTCCTACTCCTAAAGAATCTGCTGTTGGGTCAAAACCTATGTAACCACTTACCATTTCTTTAGTCAGCAGTTCTTCGGTATCGGGCATGATATCGTGTAACATGCCACGCCATTTTAATTCTTCTACAAAGTTGGTGTTCATCGTGCTTGTGATGCGTTAGTACTGAACTGCTAAAATAGCTATCATTCGTCTCTCACACCTAACTCTTCCATTAAATCTGGATTTTCAAAGAGGTATGCTTTAAATCGCAAGTCGTTCGACTGAAATAACTGAAGGTCATCCACAAAGAGTGGAACTTCAATTTCTGGATCTTTTACATCCACAATACAGAAGCACTTGCGTTTTGTTGACCAAAGAAAGGCGCCTAGTCGGTCACGGTCTTCCTCCAGACGGTATTCCACAATATCCCATTCATGAAGCATTTTACGATCGATATCGTAAATACCGATGCTTTCATCGATTTGGTTATGTTCAATTTTAATACCCGACCACCAAAAACCGTCACGACTATAAAAAAGCGTGCGCCCGCCAATTTTCCTTGCATAGCCCACAACTTTCTCATCTTGACGTAGTCGGTACCGTTCTTCTAGCGTTGCTTCCATATCTAAATGACAACGCCCGGAGCAGATGGTTCTGTCCGGGCGTTAGAAATATTTAAAAGCAGTTTATTTTTCGAATGCTGCGACTCCGCGGTCAAGCCATTCGATATAGGCTTCTACATCGAGATTGTATGCATTTTTCTCCACCAAAGGCTCGAGGTTATCGTGGCCTAAAATAACATAGAGCGGCTGGCTTACTTCTTGGAAATTCACCTCCTGGAATTCACTCCATTTATTTCCAATGTTCTTGATTTTACGACCAGTGATTTCGCTGATGTATTGCTCATCTTCTGGTAAATCAGGGCGCGCATCTACATACAATGAAACCAATACGACGTTGTCGCGAAGACGCTGATGAACGCGTTCGTCAACCCATACATTTTCTTCCATTTTACGGCAATTCACACAGCCCCATCCAGTGAAATCAATCATGATGGGTTTACCTACTTCTTTCGCATAAGCCAAACCGGCTTCATAGTCGTTGAAACAAGGAAGTCCATTGGGACAATGTTCGCCCAATTCAGGCTGAACACTAACCTGTTCGCCGGATACCACTGTTGTGATGTTTGGCTGCGCGAAGGCCCCGCCTCGTTGCTCAGCATAATGCTCTGGCGGCGGGAAACCGGCGATGAGTTTCACTGGAGCTCCGAAAATACCTGGTAGCATGTAAAAGCCCATGATTAGGAAGGTCAATGCAATAAACAATCTGCTCACACCAATGCTCTGCACGGGGCTGTCTAATGGCAAACGGAAGGCACCGAGCAAATAGAAAGCTGTTGCGAATGCGATAGCTACCCAGATAGCAAGGAACAATTCTCGTTCCAGTAAATGCCATTGCATTACCATATCTGCGGTAGATAAGAACTTCAAGGCAAAAGCCAATTCTAAAAACCCAAGGGTCACCTTCACTGTATTCAACCAACCTCCGGAAGAAGGCAGGGAATTTAACCAGCCTGGGAAGGCTGCAAATAGGGTGAATGGAATAGCGAGCGCGAGAGCAAAACCAAACATTCCAACTGCTGGACCTAGTAAGGATCCTCCTGAGGCGGCTTTAACAAGTAGCGACCCAATAATTGGTCCTGTACAAGAGAAACTAACTAAGCTCAAGGTGAAAGCCATGAAGAAAATTCCGACCATACCTCCTTTATTAGAAGCATCGTCTGCTTTATTCACCCAGCTCGAAGGCAAGGTGATTTCAAAAGCGCCAAAGAAACTTGCTGCAAAAACCACAAACAGGGCAAAGAATGCAAGATTAAACCAAGGGTTAGTAGCCATTTTATTCAAACTGTCCGCTCCAAAAAGCAGCGTCACTAAGAGCCCTAATCCTACATAAATAACAATAATGCCTATTCCATAAATGGATGCCTTGAATATGCCTTCCGCTTTGGTCTTGCTTTGTTTAGTGAAGAAACTCACTGTAAGCGGAATCATTGGGAAAATACACGGCATAATGAGTGCTGCAAAACCACCCAAGAATCCTAGCCAGAAGGTCGTACCCATCCCTTTCCAGATGGACGGCACCGGAGCACCTGTAACGGTCGCTTTAAAGTCCTCATAAGTTGGCGGTAAACACATTTCATCGTTACACACCATAAACTCCAATTCGCCCTCGATGGTGAAGTCCTCAGTATGCGGCTGGAGTTTTATAGTGAAGTCGGCCGATTCCGAGAAATAGGCCAAATCCATGTCAAAATTGGGATCAAATTCGACGTGCGCTTCCCCTTCTTCCCAGTTTCCTACTGCGGTAAATGCAGAAGAACTGTCCAACATAAATGATGTTGGTATGGGGCCTCCATCTTCAAGGTGCTGACTGTACAAATGCCATCCCGGCTCGATATCGGCATGAACAGTGAGTAGGGTAAATTCCTCTGTGTGCTCAATACTAGTAGACCAGGTTACGGCCTTCGGTTGCGCGGAAACGACAACGGTCAATAGAGTGAAAATTGCGAATAAAAAACGCTTCATGTATGCTAGGTTATTTAAGGGTTGCAAGATAGGCGAAGTTATCCCCTTCACCAACTTTAGCCGATTCTGCAATGCGGTGGCCAAAAACCCAAATGATCGTATCATTTTGAAGTACGACATAGGTACTTTCTTTGCGGTGGCGTGGCAGCCGGAGGTTATTTAAAAAATCGGATACTTTCTTTGAACCGTTCATGCCTATTGGGCGAAAAACATCTCCAGGACGCCAGAGACGGACCGTCCATGGAAACTGCACGGCGGATTCGCCAAGGTATTCACGCTGTTCATCAAATATACAGGCCGATTTTGGCACCTTTTCAAGCCGAAGTTGAAAAGGCAATTCATCCAATGATTCAAAGTTTCTGACGATATACTCCTTCGTGTCCTTTTCGTAAGAAGGAACCAAATAAAATAGTTTTCGGTCCTTAATCAACATATAATTTCTACCACGGGTCATTTGCCCCACCTCTCCTCTAAGTACATGACCGACTTCCTCAAAGTTGAAACCGGAATCTATCTGTTGGGCCAATTTATACAGCAGGTTCTGCCCTACTTCACTTTGTACCCAAGGTCCCATTTTCACGAGAACCTCCTCACCCGAAGTTTCTGTCCATTCACTTTTCCATTGGGTCATGAAGCCAAGCAACAGATCGCGATCGCGCTCTAGGTTTTCAATCGTTTTCTTCAATCCCCCCATCCAACGGGGTTCTACCTCGTACAAAATGGGTGAAAGCTGATTCCTAAACTTATTTCGGGTGTACTTTAAGGTCCGATTCGATGCATCTTCTCGCCAAGGCAGGTCGTGGGCTTCCGCATAGTCTAAAATGTCCTTTTTATCCATATGGGCCAGCGGACGAACAATTTCGATACTATTCATGCCTGTGATACCTATCAATCCCGACCCACGAAGGGCATTCATGAGAAACGTTTCTCTGCGATCGTCCATATGATGGGCTGTAAACACATATTCTGCACCTAAGGCCTCCGCGCGTTCTTTGAACCAATTGTACCTAATTTTACGCGCCCAATTCTGTACATTTTCGCCGGATCTTTTCGATGGATCTGCATTTAAAACTTCAATTTCGAATCGGTATTCTTCAGCATACCACTGACACCAACGCGCATCCTCGTCTGCTTCCTCGCGTAAGCCATAATTTACGTGCAACAAGTATGGACGAATGTGGTAACGGTCCAGCAAAAATTGGCTCAAGACCACAGAGTCAACGCCACCACTGAATCCTAAGACCGCTTTGGATCCTGGCTTTAACTCTAACATGAAAAATGGAGCTTTGCGTGCATGCCTTAAAATTACAACTATTGGTTCGAACCTGAACCGGCCGCACTTTGAAGAAGGGATTCCGCTTTAAGCAAGCATTCCTCATATTCGCGCTCGGGTATGCTTAGTAGCGTTATTGCGCCACCTACATGCGCGGAAGCTACACCCTGTTTTGCATCGAGTGCGATACTGCGAATCACAACATTGAAATCAAAATCACCGTTGGGCATGATATACCCCAAAGCACCCGAATAAATACCTCGCTCCGTTTTTTCATAGTGTTCCGCCAATTCCATTGCGCTGATCTTCGGTGCGCCCGTCATTGAACCCATAGGGAATGTCGCCTTAATGATGTCCCAATTCGACGTTTCCGCGCGAGTCTTGCAGGTCACCGTAGATATCATTTGGTTCACATTTTTAAACGGATAAACACCAAAGAGCTCTTCAACTTGAACCGTTCCCTTCGCTGCCACACGGCTTAGATCGTTTCGAACGAGATCGACAATCATCACATTTTCTGCCCGTTCTTTTTCATCAGCGACCAGCAAGCGTTCTTGTACGTGATTGTTTTCAACTAACCTTCTGTTGGTGCCTTTGATGGGTTGTGACCACAATTGGTCTCCTTTTTTCAGAATGTAACGCTCCGGTGAAGTGCAGAGCAGTTCCAATTGGTCCATTTTCACAAAAGCACTGAAAGGTGCCTTCGTTGCCTGCGCCATTTGCCGAAACAACTGCGCACTGTCAAGGGATTCGTATTCAGCTTTAAATGCTGTACAGTAATTCACCTCATATATATCACCACGCTGAATGTGCTCTTGAAGCCTGCGGACTGCCTCGAGATAAGACTCACGCGTCTCGACAGGCTGAAAATCCAAAGCTGTGTTGCCTACTTTCCTTGATTTTTCCGGAGCCAAAACGAGCGTTAAAACAGCCGCAGGTTCATCCGCATAAATCGTTAAGTTTCCGGATCTATCAAGGGTCCCGACCACTTCCGGCTCAAAAAATTGTGCTTCGGGCCATTGTCCTATCGCGGGATTGCCTTTTGAAAGGCGCTCAAACTCGTGACGCAATTCGTAACCTAAAAACCCAAAACGCCAGCCGCTTTCTAAGGCACCATTTTTAAGAGCCGTAGTATCGAAAACAGCCTTCGCTCCCCATGCAAAAAGGAGTTCGTATTCACCCCACTTACTTGCATATCCCTGTGAGGTGTATAGGGCAAAAAAAGATCGACTGCTGGATAACTCCAACAGCCGATTTTCTAAAAGAATCGGATCGACTTTATGCGCCGATGCGGTATTCATTAACTGTGAATGGCGCGGTTTGCTGTTGCAGCCAGTGCCGCCTCTTTCAATGCCTCAGTGTAAGTAGGGTGACCGTGACAAATACGCGCAATATCTTCAGCAGAAGCACGGAATTCCATAGCCGTTACTGCTTCCATTATAATATCTGCGGCGCGGGCTGCAACTATGTGCACGCCCAACACTTCGTCGGTGGTTTGATCCGCCAATACTTTAACTACACCATCGATATCTCCGGAAGCACGCGAACGACCTAAAGCTCGCATGGGGAAAGAACCGCTTTTATAAGCGACTCCAGCTTCTTTCAATTCCTCTTCCGTTTTTCCTACTGCAGCCACTTCTGGCCACGTGTAAACAATACCTGGAATGAGATTATAGTTGATGTGCGGTTTCTCTCCTGCGATTGACTCCGCCACGAATACTCCTTCTTCTTCCGCCTTGTGAGCCAACATCGCTCCTCGAACGACATCACCAATGGCGTAAATGTTGGGCACTGCAGTCTGTAAGTGATCGTTCACAGCGATGCGTCCACGCTCATCCGTTTCAATACCGACGTTTTCAAGACCCAATTTAGCCGTGTATGCACCGCGACCTACAGCCACCAAACAATAATCGCCTTCAAAGGTCACTTCTTCGCCTTTTTTATTCGTGGCAGTAACAGTGACTACATCGCCATCGCGCGTTACATCGCTCACCTTTGTGGATAAGCTGAATTTCATGCCAATTTTCTTCAAACTACGCATCAATTCCTTACCCATTGCTCCGTCCATGGTAGGAATAATGCCTTTAGCATATTCAACGATGGTAACCTCAGCACCGAGGCGTTTGTATACTGAGCCTAATTCCAAACCGATGACACCACCGCCAATGACGATCATGTGTTTTGGAACCTCTTTTAGGCTCAAAGCTTCTGTTGAAGAAATTACGCGCTCCTTATCGAACTTCGCGAACGGCAGTTCGATTGGCTTCGAGCCTGTGGCTAAAATGATGTGCTTTGCACTCACCTCAGTGGTCTCATCACCAGCGACAACTACCGTGTTCTTGTCTTTTAAAGAACCAAATCCACGCAGGACGTCAATGTTGTTTTTATTCATCAAATAATCGATGCCATCACAGGTAGTACTTACTACCCCTGCCTTGCGCTCGATCATTTTTGCAAAGTCAATTTTGGGAGGATTGATATGGATACCATGGGATTCAAACGAATGTACTGCGGCGTGATAGTGCTCCGAAGAATCTAGTAACGCTTTTGACGGTATACACCCCACGTTAAGGCACGTACCGCCGAGGGTCGCATATTTTTCAACCAGTGCAGTTTTCATACCCAATTGGGCACAACGGATGGCACTTACATATCCTCCAGGTCCAGAACCTATTACAACTACGTCGTAAGAACTCATTGAATTTTGTTTTTAGGAATAACAAAGTTACACACGCGGATTGCTTAGCGTGGTTTTAATCGGAAAAATCTACTAAAAAGTATTACCAAGACCAACAAGGCAAAAAGCACCACCGCAACTTTGCCGATCCAATTGCCTGTCCGTACATATAAGGTCTTACTTTCTAGCAAGGGAACATCGCTAACTATGACGCCTTCCGTATCCCAATCCAATCGGCGCAGCACACGACCTTTTTCATCAATAATACTCGAGACGCCCGTATTTGCACTGCGCACCACATATTTACCCTGTTCGATGGCGCGAAGACCCGAAAAACGCAGATGCTGCAAGTGTCCTACCGTATTGCCCCACCAGCCGTCGTTCGTAATGACTGCAATGAGATTGGCACCAGATCGGGCATATTCAGTAGCATAATCTGAGAATTCATTCTCCCAGCAAATAACCGGCGCAAGCTTGAGACCTGTTCGTTCATCTTCAAAGACGGTTCGGCGCTGAGAAACACCTAAAGTTCCGGAAGTACCACCCAACTCAATAGCCCAATCACCGAGGTAAGGCTTTAGTAATTGGACAAATGGCATAGTCTCGCCCCCCACAACTAATTTTCCCTTGTGGTATAGTGCTGTTTTTGACGCGCCGTTTCGAAACAAGGCGGTATTGTAGAGTGTGTAATATTTATCGCCATAGGGACGATTAAACACATTCGGCGTTTGCTGAAAGTCGTAGGTCGTTGCCCCAAAGATGGCCGTTTTACTGTAGGTATCTAGCAATTGATGGAGCAGCCTGTCGTTGGGACGATTGCCGTAGTTGCTTTCCTCTCGTGCTTCCGGCAGGAATGTTTCTGGCAAAACAATCAAATCTACTTGCTTTTCACCTAGATGGGTTTGAAGTAATCGGTCCACTTTTTGAATTTGAGCCGCTTCCGGTACATCCCATTTCTCAGTATATGCATCAATGTTAGGCTGAATGACAGCCACCCGAATGCGTCTCGCATCTTCATTTTGAGGTATGTACCAAAGCACCAAACTCAACAATGCCGGTGTAATAAACAGCCAAAGGGCTCTTTTGGACGTTGTTCCGCGCATGTGGAGCGTGTAAGCGACTAACAGGACCCATAAAGTGCCACCGGTTGTACCTAAGAATTGGTACCACTGCACCAGATACGGCATGCCGTTAAATGTATTACCAAGGTGCAACCAAGGAAAGGCTAAACCCCAATATTCGTGTAATTGCTCAAAGGATATCCAGCAGGCGAGTAATGGCAAAACGTGCAGCCAGCGTTGTGATCGAAAGGACGGGAATCGCCACAGTAATTCTTCTGCGCGTGCACTAAACCATATCGCAAAAGCCATAAGAGCTCCATTAATACCTACAGTTGCAATGACACCTAAAGGATGGGCATTGGCAATCCAGTAGGTCGTAGTCGCATTCCACAGGGCAGTTACGAGATACAACCTCCAAAACCGCGGCCCAGAGCGTTTTGAAATGTCTAATAGCAATACAAAGGCAGGAATAATCAATACCCCGAGGTGCGGAAAAGTCCAGGCCAAAGTCAGTAAGACCAAGGCCAAGGCCATTAAAATTGCAATGGGTGTTTTTTTCACTGAAGACATAGCGGCAAATTAGTGCATCTTTGCACTGCATGAAACACATTCCGAATCTTTTAACACTAGCCAATGCCATCTGCGGAATGATGGCCATCTATTTTATTGTCAATTCGAGCTCAACAGGCCTTATTATCGCATTGCTTTCAGCAGCGACCTTTGATGCGCTTGACGGATGGGCTGCACGTAAAGTGGGTGCTTCCTCTGCACTAGGAAAACAACTAGATTCTCTAGCAGATGCCATTTCCTTTGGCGCAGTATCCGGCTTTATTTGGAGTTCAATTTTAGCCGATTACGCACGCATGCCGCAACCTTGGGCGATGCTCATAGGCGCTATGGTTACCGCATCAAGCATTTATCGCCTGGGTATCTTCAACCTCGAAGAGGATGGTGATAAGGATTTTACGGGAATGCCCACACCAGCAAATGCATTATTTGCATTGGGCCTTTGGAGTTGGATGGGACAATGGGAAAATTGGGAATGGATCATGACGTTTGAAGGCACTACCTTGCTACTTTGGCATCTAGGCTTAGTGGCTTTAGCATTCTATGCTGTTTTCTGGCAAAATGCAAGATTTAAGGTGCTCAGTCTGAAAGGCGGGGGGTCAAAACGTCGGAAATGGGGCCAATACATCCTTGTTGGAATGTTCGTAATAATGATTCCTTTTTTTGGCGCATTGACCTTGTCAATTATCGTATTTTTGCTACCGATTATTAGCGCTTTCGCCTTAAAGAACAGCGCGCAACACCATTAAATAACCAGAAATGAAATTCACTGCTGAAATCAATGTTATGCCTCAGAAGGCGCTTTTGGATCCTCAAGGAAAAACGGTAAGTGCGAATCTTAAAAATATCGGCTTAGATGCCTTAAGTAACGTCCGCATCGGCAAACACTTTACGTTAGATATTGAAGCTGCTGACCAAAGTGCGGCCGAAGCATTGGTCAAAGAAGCTTGTGAAAAGCTCTTGATCAATCCGGTAATGGAAGCCTTCGAATTCGAAGTCAAAAACGCTTAAACCTAGTCGCATTTCAGCGAGCTCTTACACATGAACTTTACTGCACACCTGCACCTCAGCCCTGATATCGCTGAGGTGCGGGTGTTCAATTTTTCAGGAGACGGCTTTAAAGGTAGTGCCTGGCGAATATCCGCTTCACCTGCACAACGATTAGGCATCGATCTCCACCGCTTTATTGACGACTTCACCGACCAACATCCATTGACCAAGGCTGCAAAAGCACGTATTCGACCATTTACGGGTAAATATTCAGCGGTAGCACTTGACCTGCTCGGGGATTATTTCCTTCAACGAAATTGGGATCAGTTCAAACTGCTGCAAGATTCTTCGCAACATCAAAGTCTAAAGGACTTCATAGTATCGGTAGAATCAGATATTTCGAATCACAGAATACTTCTTAAAGGAAGAGCCGCTTCAATGGCCCCTCATTTGCTCGAACACCATTGGCTAAATAGCTACCGTGAAATAGACGGCTTACTCAGCGCAGCACGCGGTATCGCATACAGACATCCCGGAGGCGCACCTTTAGTTCATTTTTTTGAAGGGCCTGTACACGACTGTTTAACCGATCTCGAGCAATGGTTCTCAACCCTCTACCCCCTGCTTATGGGTGCTTGTCAGGACTTTGTTCACAACCATAGCGATTGGGAAGAACTTTCAAAAGCATAGAATCGGTATAAAGTATGCCTATCGTATCTTTGATTAAACTTTACTAAGCATGATTTACATCAAGCGAAAAGAACACTTTTGTGCAGCGCACAAACTTTGGAACAACAAATGGGATGCTGCAACGAACAAACGCATTTTCGGGAAGTGTTCTAATGAGAATTACCACGGTCATAATTTTGAATTGGAGGTTACAGTCCGTGGTGAAATTAATCCGGATACCGGCTTCGTCATGAATTTGTTCGATCTCAAACAGATCGTTCGAGAGCACGTGATTGATGTTGTAGATCACAAGAATCTAAACTTAGATATCGACTTCATGGCAGGCAAGCAGCCTACTGCCGAAATCATTGCCTATGAATTTTGGCAGATTTTAGCGCCTAAAGTCGCGGAATACGGAGCCGAATTGCATAAAGTTCAATTGGCCGAAACTCATAATAACATTATAGAATACTACGGAGAATGAAAAAAGCCTATGTATTTCCGGGCCAAGGCGCCCAATACCCAGGTATGGGTAAGGATCTTTACGAAAACCACAAAGAAGCTAAAGAGCTCTTTGATACCGCTGACCGTGTGCTAGGATTTGACCTAAGTAAAATCATGTTCGAAGGGGACGCGGATGAGCTTAAGCAAACTAAGGTGACCCAACCTGCCATTTTCACGATGAGCGTGATTATGGCCAAACTGTTGGGTAGCGACTTCCAACCCAATATGGTTGCAGGTCATAGCCTCGGCGAGTTTTCAGCATTATGTTCGGCAGGCGCCTTAAGTTTTACAGATGCTCTTACATTAGTAAGTAAGCGTGCAATGGCCATGCAGAAAGCGTGTGAAGCGAAACCCTCGACCATGGCAGCAATTCTAGGCTTGAGCGATGACGCAGTTGAAGAAATTTGTGATGGTGTCGACGGTATCGTTGTCGCTGCAAATTATAATTGTCCTGGCCAATTAGTGATTTCAGGAGAATTCAACGCCATTGAAATGGCGTGCGCTAAAGCAACTGAGGCGGGTGCTAGACGTGCACTTGTGCTGCCCGTAGGCGGTGCTTTTCACAGTCCATTAATGGAACCGGCTCGCACGGAACTGGCTGCTGCCATTGAAGCAACCGAATTTAACACCCCGGTCTGTCCCGTTTACCAGAATAGCGTTGCAAAGGCAGTGCAAAACCCAGTCGAGATAAAAAAGAATTTGATCGATCAGTTAACAGCTCCGGTACGATGGACACAAAGCGTTCAGGAAATGATGACCGATGGCGCCACCGACTTCGTTGAATGTGGACCCGGCAAAACCCTTCAGGGTCTTATCAAAAAAATTGACCGCGCGAACAATGTGAGCGGAATTTCCTTTGAATAGAGGATGAAAGAAGTTACCTGGAAAAGCCCGTCGAATATTGCCCTAGTGAAGTACTGGGGGAAATACCCTGTCCAATTACCCGCTAACCCGTCAATCAGCTTCACGCTGAGCGCAGCGGCGACCACAACGACACTTAAGTACAAACAAGGTACAGGTCAGGTAGTGGTTTTTCTCGAGGGAGAAGAAGCGCCGAGCTTTCTTCCCAAAATCCACACTTTTCTAGAGCGTACACATGAGTTATTTCCATTTACCGGTGAATGGGATTTTGAGGTGCATACTTCTAACAGCTTTCCCCACAGTTCTGGAATTGCTTCGAGCGCGTCAGGCATGAGTGCCTTATCACTTTGTTTGATGAGTGTAAAAGAGGCGTTAGGAATCACCATCACTGACTTCTTTGAAGAAGCCAGCGAAGCAGCTCGACTGGGCTCCGGAAGTGGGTCAAGATCCCTCTATGGCCCAATGGCAGCTTGGGGAACACATGAGAATACACCTGGAAGTAACGATCGATTTGCTGTTGCCTACAACGATATAGATCCCATATTTAGATCGTTTCAGGACACCATTTTACTGGTGGATAAGGGAACGAAAAAAGTAAGCTCGACGGTGGGTCACCAGCTCATGGAAGGGCATCCCTATGCAGCGGCAAGATTTCAGCAAGCGCACACCAACCAGACCGCACTGCTAATAGCTTTACGTGAAGGCGACTTAGAGGCATTCGGGGCACTCGTCGAAAGTGAAGCGCTCACCTTGCACGCCATGATGATGGCATCTAGACCCTATTTCATCCTGATGCATCCGAACACCTTAAAGGTGATTGAAGCGGTATGGGCTTTTCGAAAGGAAACCGGCACGCCGCTGTACTTCACTTTAGACGCAGGAGCCAACGTTCACCTGTTGTACCCCGCATCACATAAAGACGTAACTTTGTCATTCATAGAAGAACACCTGAAAACATTTTGTAAGGACGGGAGTTATCTATGTGACGCCGTAGGCGCCGGCCCAGAAAAAATAGGTTAATGGAACATAAAAATCCACTCTTCTACGGAAAAGTACTACTCTTCGGAGAATATGGTATCATAAAAGATAGCATGGGTCTTTCTATTCCACATACCTACTACAAAGGCGCCTTTCAGTTCAATACTACTCCCAACGCGGAGCAATCAAAAAGCAACGAACACCTTCAAGCGTATTTAGCGTACTTAAAAAGCCCTGAAGCCCCGTGTCGGTTCGATTTTGCTGCTTTTGAGAACGACTTGTCGAACGGGTTATTCTTTGATTCGAGCATACCTCAAGGTTTCGGTGTTGGTTCTTCCGGCGCTCTAGTCGCGGCCATTTACGACCGTTACTGTCAAGATAAAATCCCTGCCAATCCAGAGCAACCTTCAGATATCAAAGCATTGAAGCAATTGTTCAGCTGGATGGAGAGCTATTTCCACGGTAAAAGCAGCGGCATCGACCCAACCATCTGTTATTTAGGACTGCCCTTATTGATTCAAAGTAAAGATGAATTGGGTACTGTAAGCCTGCCTGTGAATGCAGGAAAAGGAGCTGTATTTCTTTTAAATAGCGGTGCTCCGGGAGAAACACAGCCTATGGTTGCCATCTTCATGGAGAAACTCAAAGAAGAAGGCTTCCGTAAAATGCTGAAAAATCAATTTGTAAAATACAACGACGCGTGTATACAAGCGTTTGTCAAGGGAGATCGTGGACCATTGTTTACAAATCTCAAGAAGCTCAGCGCCTTAGTTTTAGATAATTTCGATCCAATGATACCTAACGGTTTTCACAAACTTTGGAAAGAAGGTCTAGAAACCGAAGATTACTTTTTAAAGCTCTGCGGCTCTGGCGGTGGAGGTTTTGTCATGGGATTCACTCGTGATTACGAAAGTATTAAAGATAAATTCCAGGGTTATGCCCCTGAAGTGGTTTACCGCTTTTGAAACCCATGAGTAAAAGACGCTTAAATGCGTTAAAAGTATTAGCTCTTCTGAGTCAGATTCGTTGGTACAATATTCTATTACTTCTTCTAGGACAATATTTAGCAGCACTTTTTGTGTTTGCTGATAAATATGCGCGAGTTCCCCTCTTAACAGATGCTGGAACGCACCTCAGCATTTGGGCATCCACTTTTTTATTGGCCAGTGGATTCCTAATTAATACGTTTTATGACCTTGAAGCAGATAGCATCAATAGACCACGGCAAACTTCTTTTGAACGATTGGTTCGGAAAGGCACGTCACTTCGTGTGGCTGGGATTTTACTGTTTTCAGGGTTGCTTATGGCATTTTCCGTGAGCTGGCGCGCTTTAGGCTACTACGGCATCTATGCTTTTTTATTGTGGCTGTATTCCCATCGACTTAGGAATATTCCTTTTGTCGGACATGCCAGTGCTGCCATCCTAGGTCTAATGCCATTTTTCGGCATCAGCGTCTACCATGATTTTATCAGCCTACCTACCCTAGCGTATGGTATGCTGCTGGGACTGGCGTTGTTTTCGCGAGAATTGGTCAAGGATTTACTAGGGTTCAAAGGCGATATTATAGCGGGCAAGGTGAATGTTGCGGCAGTTTACGGTACCCGTAAAGTCCAATTGGTTCTTGTTATTAACACCATACTTGCTTGGATTCCTGCCTATTTTACGCAGCCACTCTTCAATGAGTATGCCTCTTACGGTATAGTGACCTTATTATTCTTGTTGACCGTATCGAATCTAATTACCTTACGTTCCGTCAATGTACGCAACCTGAGATGGGCGCATTTGGGATATAAATTAGTGCTGGTCATTGGTGTTTTGACCATTCCTTTTTTGTAATTATCGAATGATGTTGAGAATACCTTCTTTGATTGAAATTTCATCAAATGGGAGGTCTACCATCAACCTCCAGCTGTAAGCGCCCATCGGCAAGGGCTTTCCTTTGTAAGTTCCATCCCAGCAATCGGTTTCGTCTTGACTAGAATACACCACATTCCCCCAACGGTTGAAGATCTCGAATTGAATACCCTCAAAACCTACTCCTTTGACTGAAAAACAATCATTAATACCGTCGTTATTTGGAGAAAACGCAGTTGGTATATAGAGGTAGAAATCCGTTTCTACCGCAACCAGTAAAGTAATACTATCAATACATCCAAAATCACTCGTGACTACTTGGGTCACTTCGTAGTCACCAGGGCGTGCAAAATCGTATTCAAATTCTTCCCCTGTAATTACCGTAGAATCTAAATACCATGTCCAGCTTACTTCATTTTGTGCTTTTTCACCGAACGCAACGCGCAGAGGAACATAAGGATCATTAAGATATTGAAAACCTGCAGATGGCTTCGGCATATTAATGGCCAATGCGCTATCTATAAGCAGCACATCACAGCCATCCGATACGCTAAAGGGCACAAAAGTGGTATCGTTCCATGGCAGAATAACGCGTGGATTGGTTTGGGTTAAGTTATCGAGCCAATAAAAAGTGAGCGGATTCTCACCGCCTAGATATAAGGGTGCGAGATATGCACTATCGCCTGGGCATACACGAACTGTATCACGCTCATACCCCATGGGTTCATAAGGCTTTAAATAAAGATCTTGTGTGAATTCTACTGTATCTCCGCATTCGTCGAACAAAACGTATGTGAATGAAGTATCTCCGTCTACCTGAAAATAGCGTGAGGGAAGATATGTACTGTCCGCCAGCCAAAAGCCATCGTACGACCCCTCAAAGTCAGTTGCCACTACAGAAAGCTCCACACTATCTCCAGGGCAATTCACGGTGTCCGAAGTCGCATTTAACGTCAATGTACCTTCTAAAGAATCTTTATCTCGAATGAGGTAATTCATTCGTCGTACGGGATAGTTGTAACAATCAGTGTAAACGTAGTCTTGAACGATAGTCAAGCTTTCGTTGGTCTCTGTGGAATTATCATCGTATACCCAAAACGTAAGTGTATCCGCTGTTTGGTAGGGGGCTAGATAAAGCGTATCCGGTAAAACGGAAAAATCAACACCCTCCACTGCCGTGCTTAGCACCGTATCCACATAGATCGGAATCTTCATATTTACGCTAAGGTTTGCATTCCGTGCAAAGATGATTTCATTCTTATTACATCCCTCAACAAGCATGGTGTCATTGAAACTGTTACCAATGTTTGTGGAATCTATAATCGTCAGTTCAGGACCTTTTAACGATTGCTTCTCAAGGAATACAGCACTGGATAATGCTGCATCAGACACATTGGCCAATTTTAGACGAATGGTATACCAACCGCCACACTGTACCTGAGCTTTTGCAGTGAATTTATCCGTATATCCATCCAATGTAGTGATGGAACCGTTTGATGCGTTGTAATAGCCACTATGCGCTACAAAATTTGGATTTGCCGACGAACAGTTCGATGCTGGATAACTTCCGGAAGGCGATCCAGAGTTGATGGTATTTACGGCAATGGGAACGTTGGTTCCTGGAATAGTGGCAATATTTCGGACCACAGTACCATTCGTTGGTGCACTCACACCGTTGATGTAAGGACCCTCTAAAAAGAATCCGAACACATCATTGAAATTACTACACGTATAGCCGTCGTATTCGTGAGAACCAAAACAATAATTAAATTTTATAGAATCCGATTGTGCGATGAAACTAAATTCGATTTCAACCATATCCTTGATGGCATATCCAGAAGAACCCAATTGGGTTAAAACGGAAGAAAGCTCTGAATCTGTAAAGGTCACATTATTGCCGTTACCGTTGGTGGCTGCGATAACATCAGAGGCATTCTGAGCCGCAACCATAACAATGCCTGATTGCACGGGAAAAGCCGTGTCATTTGCCTCGAAATAACCAATTTGAGTTGTATTCGCTTGTGTAAGTGGAAGTGCGTTTTGACCCATATTGTATATGGACAAAGTAGAATCTACAAGAATATTCGCCGCCATCCAATAAGGCTTCTTGTAATTACCAGTGCTATTCACAGTCATGCTGGGCTGAGCGCTTAATAGCGTGCCAAGCATTACGAGAAATATTAAAAGTATTTTCCGCATGCCCGAATATAGAAAATTTAAATGTTGCAAGGCACTTCAATTGTTAGCGGTTAACTTTGAGAACAGAAATAAAATAGGTTCACCATGACAGACCCCAAAACATTTATTGAGGCAAATAAAGAACGATTGTTAGACGAGCTCTTTAGCCTTTTACGTATTCCTTCCATTTCAGCCGATCCGGCCTACAATTCTGACGTTGCAAAATGTGCAGAGCATATCGCTGAACACATGAATTCTCTAGGGTTAGATGCAGTAGAGATATTCCCAACAGCTGGTCACCCTATCGTCTATGGCGAATGTTTGGTAGATCCGGATTTACCCACGGTTTTGGTTTATGGTCATTATGATGTACAGCCTGCGGATCCCATTGACCTATGGGATAATGATCCGTTCGAACCCGTTATTAAAACCACAAAAATCCACCCTGAAGGCGCAATTTTTGCGCGTGGAGCATGCGACGACAAAGGTCAAATGTTCATGCACCTAAAGGCTTTCGAAATCATGAAAAGCAATGGCGAGATTCCATGCAATATCAAATTCATGATTGAAGGTGAAGAAGAAGTAGGAAGCAGTAATCTTGAACCCTTTGTGGCAAATCATAAAGAGAAATTGGCCTGTGATACGATTCTCATCTCTGATACTGGAATGATCAGCAACACGACTCCTTCAATAACTACAGGACTGCGTGGTTTAAGTTACGTTGAGGTTGAGGTCACTGGTCCCAACAGAGATTTACACTCTGGTCTCTATGGTGGTGCAGTTGCAAATCCATTGAATATCCTTGCTAAAATGGTGGCTTCTTTACACGATGATAATGGACAAATTACGGTCGAAGGATTCTACGATGGTGTTGAAATCGTAAGTACTGAAGAACGCGCCCTTATGGCAAAAGCACCGTTTAGTCAAGATGAATTTAAAGAGAGTATTGGCATCGGCGATGTTTGGGGCGAAGAAGGCTACAGCACACCTGAACGTACTTCTATACGACCGACTTTGGATGTTAATGGCATGTGGGGCGGCTACATTGGCGAAGGTGCTAAAACCGTAATTCCATCCAAGGCATATGCTAAAATTTCTATGCGTTTGGTTCCAGGTCAAAACCCGGAAGCGATTACCGAGAAGTTTATCAAACATTTTACAGCTATTGCCCCACCCTCGGTAGCTATAAGTGTTACACCGCATCACGGAGGACTGCCGTATGTCACGCATACGACAAACCCTGCCTATCAAGCCGCATCAAAGGCCTATGAAAAAACATTTGGTAAAGCGGCCTTGCCTGTACGCAGTGGTGGCTCCATACCTATCGTTGCCTTGTTTGAACAACAATTGGGTGCAAAAAGTATTCTTATGGGCTTTGGTTTAGACAGTGATGCCATCCATAGTCCTAACGAACACTACGGCGTTTTCAATTACTTTAAAGGCATCGAAACCATCCCTTATTTCTACGAAAATTACGCCAAGCAGAAGTAATGAAAAACGAACTGCACCGGAGTGGGAGTCTTTATCTAAAGCAACATGCCAATAACCCAGTTGATTGGCAGCTCTGGTCGGCAGACGTTTTGGCACAGTCAATCCGGGACAAACGTCTATTACTTCTTTCTATAGGGTATTCTAGTTGCCATTGGTGCCATGTGATGGAAGAGGAAAGTTTTGAAGACGAAGAAGTGGCAGCACTAATGAATGCCCATTTTACATCCATCAAAATTGATCGAGAGGAGCGGCCAGATCTGGACGCCCGATACATGAACGCGGTCCAATTAATGACTGGTCAAGGCGGATGGCCATTAAATTGCATCGCGCTACCTGACGGAACTCCCGTTTGGGGCGGCACCTATTTTTCTAAGGCAGACTGGATGAGCGCTTTATCACAAATCGCCGAAATGTGGCAGGAATCTCCACAAACCATAGAAGACTATGCCGAGCAAATGCGCGAAGGGCTAATGGATATGCTTAAAGTGAGTAAAAGTGGAACTCCTGGAACTTTCGAAGTAGCAGATTTTGAAGATGTTTTAGTGCCTTGGATGCGTGGATGGGACGAACGAAATGGTGGATTAACGCACGCCCCTAAGTTCCCAATGCCCAGCAACTACAGCTATCTTTTACAACATGGAATTTTATCTAGCAGCGAGAGAACGCTGTCTTTTGTGCATACTACTTTACAGAAGATGGCGCTGGGTGGAATCTATGATTTTGTGCATGGTGGTTTCACGCGTTACGCGACAGATCGGTTTTGGAAAGTGCCTCACTTTGAGAAGATGTTGTACGACAATGCCCAATTGATTGGGCTATACGCGAAAGCCTACCGCAACAATTCTTCGCCATTATACGCCCAAACCATAGCAGATACGGTGGCTTGGTTGCAAAAGGAAATGCAACTCGATAACGGCCTTTATGCCGCCGCAGTAGATGCCGACAGTGCTACTCCAGAAAACACTCGAGAAGAAGGTGGTTACTATACCTGGCGTATGGAAGAATTAGAAGGTATAGGTTTGCCCAATTTTGATGCATTTCAATGGTATTTCGACATCACTGAACATGGATCGTGGGAGGGAAAATATATTTTACACCGCACGCAGCCCATTGAAAGCCTTGCGGACCGATTGAGAATTGACCTTTCAACTGCCCATGCGCTCGTACTCCAATGGCAACAACGATTGTCTCGTGCGGCAGCGGATCGATTAAATACCCATCCGAAACCTTTACGCGACCCCAAAGCCCTAACGTGTTGGAATGCCTTACTGGTCATAGGCTTTGCAGAAGCCCACCGCGCGTTGCCAGAAAAAGGATACGACCAAGCAGCCACCAGCTTGCTTGACAGACTATTGAATACGGTGTGGCAAAACGGTGCAATTGCCCATCAATACTTAAAAGACACTGCCGAAGGCGATGGCTTTCTTGACGACTACAGTAGCTTTGGACAAGCTTTATTAGAGGGATTCTTACTCACTGGAAACAGCATGTATTTAAAGCGTGCGCATGAGCTCGCCGAGCGAATCGAACGAATTTTTCCATTTGAAGGTGAATTCCGTGTATATACCCCTGCTGTCGAAGCCGCATGGCAAAAGCAATTAGAAATCGAAGACAATGTCATCCCCAGTGCAAATTCCATGTGGGCACATTTCTATCAGTCCATGGGGACCATCGCTGATCGCAACGATTGGAAAGAACAAGCCCAGCAAGCCTTGCGTACCGTTCATAGTAAAGTATTTAGATACGGACCTAATTTTTCCAATTGGCTGGAACTAGGACTAATGAGGGCTTATGGCGCAAAAGAGTTGGTAATTACCGGGTCAGGAGCAAAGGCAGCAGCAGAGGACCTACAACGTACCCACTATCAGCCCGGAACATTGGTACTCTTTAGCGAATCAGCCTCAGAATTAGCGCATTTCAAAGGACGTGTGGGTCATACGCTTACCTATTATTTGTGCAGCAATAACACATGTCAACTGCCCACGACAGATCTCAACGAACTACTGAAGCTATGGATGGCCTAAAAGACCGCTGTGGCTGGTGTAAGGGTAGCGAATTATACATAAACTACCACGACCGTGAGTGGGGTCGCCCGGTGCGTGATGAACGGAAGATGTTCGAATTCCTCTTGCTTGAAACTTTTCAGGCAGGCTTAAGCTGGATTACTGTTTTAAAGAAACGCGACGCTTTTCGAGCCGTTTTTCATCAATTCGAAATTGCAAGAGTGGCAAACATGACAGAAAAGGAAATCAAGGATGCGCTCCAAAACGCTCGTATCATTCGTCATGAAGCAAAAATCAGAGCTGCCATTACCAATGCACAATGTGTTCTAGAGCTTCACGCTCGGGGCACCACGCTTGTAGAATTCTTCTGGTCCTATGTGGACGGAACGCCCATTCAAAATGCTTGGAATGAGCTAAATGAGATTCCTGCAAAAACGGATCTCGCGGTTCGACTCTCAAAAGATCTTAAGGTATTGGGCTTTAAATTCATAGGACCCACCGTTATCTATGCCCACATGCAAGCCACAGGAATGGTGAACGACCACCTTACGAGCTGTCCTTATTACGAAGTCTGATTACGCTAAAAGAACTTCTTTTTCGATTTTTCCGCAACAAAATCTTTGAGGTAGTACGGCTCAAAATAGGCCACATCTTCTGCGATAGGTAGAACGGAAAGATGCTGTCCCATATATTTCGCGTCGGGATCAGAGTTCGCCTGTAATTGCCAATTATTGGGGACATGAGTCATGAATTGGTCTATTTTTTCTGCGCCTTCGCCTATTATAGTCACCTGTTCATTTTGTAAAGATTTCCAGCTATCGTCCGTGATAATCACAGCTTCTACGGCTCCATCTGGCGTCAATCCTTCCTCGCCTAAACGCCAAACTTGAGCATAAACCTCATCCCGACGTGCATCGAGAACGGTAATCACAAACGGAGTGGTGCAGTTGGAGAAATCAAAACAACCTAGAGTCGGCACACTATACAATGGAATACCCGAGGCGAAACACAAACCTTTTGCCGTGCTCACACCTATGCGTAAGCCGGTATACGAACCCGGTCCTTTGCCTACGCAAATACCTATCAATGCATTAAAACTTATCGACTGTTCCTCAAGCAGTTCTTTGATAAGCACATGCAAACGTTCCCCATGAATAAAGCGATCACCCCTTTCCGCCCGAGTAGCAACCATCCGCTGGCCGTCCCACAGAGCGATACTGCAATTTTTAGTCGCTGTTTCTATGCAGAGTAACACACACTTATTTTTTATCTGTGGAAATGCGCGTACCGCGCTTTAGATTTCGACTAACCGCACTGTAAGGTCCAGTAATCACGGCGGTACTGTCCTCTACCCCTGAAACAATGATGAATTCATCATCTTGAATGCCCGATTCTACAACAAGCAACCCGGCTTTCAAACCGTCCGGAGTAAAGACTACCTCAAAGCTCTCGTCGATATCCTCGCTTAGAACACGTTCGTATGAAACCGCATTTGAAGAAGTATCTGAACGAACCGTTACGGCCTGGATAGGGACTACCAGCGCATCGCGCACCTTGTTCGTAATGATTTCTACAGTGGCCGTCATGCCTGGACGAAACGGATTCTTACCGTAGCTTGGTTCCAATGAGGAGAAGCTACTGTTGATCATCCGGATTTTCACTTCGAAATTGGTCACCTGATCTGGTGAAGCACCCAATGCCAATTTTGCACTATTGGCAATTTCACTAACCACACCACGGAACGAATTTCCTAAGAATGCATCCACCTCAATTAGCGCGGTATCTCCTTTTGTAATCTTCACAATGTCGTTCTCATTGACCTCAACCAAAACCTCCATCGTGTTCAAGTCTGCAATACGCAACATCTCAGTACCTGTCATGGTTGCTGTTCCAACCACACGCTCACCCAACTCAACGTCCAATTGTGTTACCGTACCGTCAATGGGCGCGATAATGGTGGTACGCTTCAAATTTTTATATGCTTCATCTAGGTTGGCTTCTGCACTTTGCAATTGGTATTTAGCGCTCTCTTCTTGCAACTCTGTAACCGAAATGGCGCGCTGCGCTGCGTCGTATTCTTGTTCAGAAATAGCGCCTTTCTCAAAAAGCACCTTATTTCTTGCCCATAGCTTTTTCGCCTCATCTAGAGCCACACTGCTTTGGGCTAAGCCAGCTTTCGCGCTATTCACTGCCGCGCGTGCACGCGTAATGGCACTTTCGTATAGGTCTGGATTAATCTTTACTAAAACATCGCCCTCATTGACTTGCTGTCCATCGACGACATTTACTTCAATAATTTCCCCACTGACCTCAGGGCTCATTTTCACCTCAACCTCAGGTTGAATCTTCCCGCTTGCTGTAACGGACTCCACAACTGTGCGACGGTGCGCATATCCAGTTTCAACGGTAACGGTATCTGTATTAGCGCCAATCCAGCCCTTTTTCTTAGCAACAACTAAGAAACCAATAACAACGACCGCAATGGGTATAACAATTTTTAAATTCAGTTTCATGGCCTGGGGGTTATAAGGTGATTTGATTAAATAGGTAGAATTCGAGCACTTTTACTTTAAATAAGTAATCGAATTTTGATTGTATTTCACGACTCTTCGCAGCGAGGTATTGATTCTTACTTAAGCTCAGATCAAAGGCACTGATGACCCCTGTGTCGAAGTTGAGTTGTGCATTTGCCAATGCCAGTTCTGAGGCTTGCGCCGAGGCTTGAGAAGCCTCATACAGTGCCAGGGCTCCTTTGGCATCTAAATAGGCGCGCTCCATGGTTTGACGCACATTCACTTCCGTTTGCAACGCATCAATAGTCGCGTTATCGAGCTGAATTTTTGCGCGCTGTACTGCAGAATGCGTCTGACCGGCATTGAATAAAGGTATCTGAACCCCCACTCCTAAGAATTGATTCCAGTTGTCTTGAAGCTGGTTCGTGATCGTATATTTTTCCGCACTAGCGGGATCTGGTACATTTATGGTTGAAGGTACTTGCTCAATAGACCCAGTTAAAGGGTTTTCCACTAACGTGTAGGTCGTTAGCGAAACATAATCTGTGAAATACGGTAAACCTTGAACATAGTTGGAATTCAATTGGGCCGAAAATGATAACGAGGGATAGCGACCACTCTGGGCTAATTTCACACCATATTTCGCGCGCTCCACATTCGCATCAGCTAATTTCACGCCCGGCTGTTTTCCTACCGCATCCTCTACTAAACCTTCGCTGTGGTACCCCGACATCGCACTCGCCGTTAAATCTACTTCAGGCGTAACAATCTCAAAAGACTCGAAATCCTCTTCCAATTGAAGCATCTGGTACAACATCAACTTACTCAGCACTACCGCGTTTTGCGCACTGGTCACATTGCCCTGATCGCTGCTGACTTGTGCAACACTTTGCAAATAGTTGTCTTTAGAAAGTGCGCCGTTTTCAAATAATATTTCTGTTCGCTTTAAACTTTGAGTAGAAGCCTCTATTTGACCTTTTGCAACTTCGAGTAACTGCTCATTCACTAGAATCTGTAAGTATGCAGATGCTATATTTAAAAAGACGTTATTCGAAAGCTCCTGCAACTGGTACAGAGACGCCATTGAATTCATGCGAGCTTGCTGCAATTGATAAAGGTTTCTACCACCGTTCAACAATACCCAATTACTAGAAGCTGTTGTTCCCAGTGTTTGTCGTGAACCTGGCTGCCTTGTATTGGTAATAGGATCGATGGTTAAACCGAAATTCCAGTAGTAGCCACCATTTAGATTCAATGTAGGCAAGAATGCCAATTCGCTTTGCTGCTCGTCCACCTTTGCCAACAACAATCCGTTTCGTCCCTTCTGAATATCTAGATTGTGCACTTTTGCGTATTCAATACACGCACCAAGCGACCAGCTTTCCTGGGCTGAAAGCGCATTAGGCACTGCAAAGAGTACTCCTAGCGAGATTAAAAAATGTGAAATTTGTAAACGCATATCATTAGGGTTAGGGTACCCCAAGATACATTATTTGTAGGCTTTCTTATTCTTGTAAATCTTGTAAGCGATTCCTCCAATAATGAGGTAGGGAAAAATCATAAGATAGACTATTCCATAATTCAGTCCAGCACCAAATCCACCGCCATCGGCAGTTTCCGCGACCGCCTTACACATGGAACACTGCGCAAAACCGATAGTGGTATTCAACAAGAATATACCTAGAAGAGCTAGTTTTCGCATCAGTAATAAGGTTGCATGAATAAATAAACCAACACACCTGTTGAAGCTACGTACAACCATACTGGATAGGCAAATTTTACAATACGTTTGTGCTTTTCAATATCGTTTGTCCAACCACGGTAGATACTCAGCAGCGCCAACGGAATAACAGGGACACTCAGCAAAATATGTGAAATCAATATGAAAAAGTACACAGAGCGCACCACTCCTTCACCTCCGAACTTAGCACTGGGATGCGTAAGATGATAGATGACGTATGAAATCAAAAACAAACTACTTAGAACGAATGCCGTAAGCATGAACGTCTTGTGTATAGTAATCTTTTTATTCTTAATTGCGATTCCAGCAGTAACAAGACAAACGAAGGTTGCACCATTTAATACTGCATGCAAAAACGGAAAAGAGCTCACTGCACTATTTTCACTAATTCCTAAGCCTTCCTTCCACTGTGCTGGCAACACCATTAACAGGGCCACTGCCAAAGGAATGATAACGCTTAGCGCATAAATCACACGAATGATTTTCTTATCCTCAGTTGAATTACTCATCTAATTTGTTGTGTTTTTCACGTTCGTACTCTGCTATAAGCACTTTTATATCTTCTTCAAGATCATTGAGTTGGGTAACATCTAGAACGTCATAAGAGCCTACAATGTTCCCGTTATCGTCAATACGACTTCTAATATTTCCATTCCAATCAATCAAAATCGCACTCGTACTGTGTAAGAATCCGCCTTCCGCCGTTTGGTCTTCAAATGCATTCAAATACACGCCTTTGGCAAGGGAATAGATATGCTCCTTATCGCCAGTCAGAAAACGCCATTTACTGGTATTATAGTTATTCACGTTTTGGTATTGCGCCAATTTTTCTGGAGTGTCTTTTTCGGGATCCACAGTGATGCTGACCATTTCAAATTCCGGATAGCCCTTAAATCGACGCTCTACCTCATTTAAATGAAAATTCATCGCCGGACAGATGGTCGGACAAGTAGCGAAAAAGAAACTCAACACATAAATGGTTGAATCCATGGTCTCATTCGTTACAGCACCACCGTCTGTTCCTTGAAGATCGAATTCAGGAATTTCATAATAGGCCGTATCTATGCCAGTATCTGTGGTTACTACGGTCTTTGGGCCAACGTACTTAAGAGTCTGAAAAAACACCTCGTTTTGACCGTATACAAAAAACAAATAAAGCAAAGCGGGCAGTACTAATACTGCGATTAGCACTGCCCGATTAAATAAGGATTTATTAGCCATTACTGGAACAAGTATGAACCCTCAGTGAGAAGGATAAACGTCAAGTATGGAATTAAAATCAAGGTCGGTAGGTAAAGGGCATATTTCAGTCCTTTCTTTTCAAATTTCACGTGCATGAAAATCTGCACAATGTAAGCTGCTTTAATAAGAGTAAGTACGATGAACACGATGTTCAATATAGATGTACCTATGACTTGGGTCAACATAAACTCAGGCTTTACAATACCTAGAGCAACTTCAACTCCTGTTATCACTAATAGGATCCAGAATACTTTCCAAATCCACCAAGTTCCATTATGATCTGACATGATAAATACGTTTTAGACGAGATAGAAGAATGTGAATACGAATACCCAAACAAGGTCAACGAAGTGCCAGTATAAACCGACCTTTTCAACCATGCGATAGTGGCCACGACGCTCATACGTTCCCAACAATACGTTGTAGAAAATAATGAAGTTGATCACTACACCTGAGAATACGTGAAATCCGTGAAATCCAGTAATGAAGAAGAAGAAATTAGCGAATTGCTTCTGTCCATATTCGTTATGAATCATGTTCGCTCCTTGCACAACATCACCCGCTTCAAGCAACGCAACAGACCGCTCGTGAGTAAATGCTTCACCTGCCTTACCCGGCTCCATGAGGTACATGCCTTCATTCGACTTCATAGCAGAAAGAACCTCGGCTTTAGTAAACATCTCACCATGGTTGGATGCATGACCCTCTTCCATACCGTGAATTACTTGACTAAAACTTAAACGCTCGCCTTCTTCATTGTAAATGTGAAGAATTTCTTGTCGTGCCGTTTCAACTGCACCACTATCACCTATGATAAAGTGGTACCATTCCCACGCTTGGGAACCAACGAAAATAAAACCACCAACGATAGTCCACAACATCCAATTTGTAACTGCCTTGCGATTCATTTTTTCACCCGCATTAACGGCCAAAACCATAGTCACTGAAGACATGATCAAAATGAATGTCATCAACGCTACATACAACAACGGTTGATCTCCTTCAAGCCCTGGAAAGTGAGTAAATACATTTTCAGCAATAGGCCATGTGCTTTCAAACTTGAAGCGCATTAAACCATATGCAGTTAGAAAACCTGAGAAGGTTAACGCATCAGAAAGAAGGAAAAACCACATCATTAGTTTTCCGTAACGCGAGCCTAGTGGTCTAGAACCACCGCCCCAGTTGTTTTCTTCTTGCGTCATTTCAGCGGATGAAGCCATAACGGTTGGATTAAAATTCTTTGGCAAATTTAACGAATAGCACTTAAAAAGACATACAAATAGAGCCACAATAGGTCTACAAAATGCCAATAAATACTCACAAGGGTAATTCCATGATAATCAGCTGATGAGTAACGTCCTCTGTATGCGCGAAATAACACCACTAATAAGGCAATGATTCCACCAGCTACGTGCAGTCCATGAAAGAGGAATAAAGCATATACCCAAGATCCAGCAGGGTGCGATTGTGCACCAGCGAAGTAGATATTATTCGCCATCAGTTCCGTCCAAGCACCGCCTTGAAACCATAAAAAGGCAAAGCCAAGGAGTAAGGTTACCCAAAGCATGGGCTTTATTGCACTATCCTTACCCGCAACAAGCTGTCTTTTGCCCCAAATCAAGGCCAGCGAAGAAAGAACAATCACGACCGTGCTATAAATAAACGCTTTAGGCAACGCAAAGGTCATCCATTGTTCATTCATGACCAGGGTCGTTCTGCTAACTACATAACCAGAGGTAAGACCTGCGAAAGCCATGATGATACTTCCGATTCCTATCCACAATAAAGGCTTGGCGGCGCGGCGGCGTTGTTCTTGTAATGTTTCCATCTTAAATGAATCGGTCAATTATATAAATGATTTGCATACCTGTTAGATAAGCAATACTACTCAACATAAGTTTACGTGCACGTTTATCATCTGCATCCTTTAAAAGCAAAATAGCGTTATTCAATACCCAATACCCTAATGCACCTACGGCGGCTGCACCTATCCAACTGAGTTGAAGCTCGCCCGTGATACCAAAGGCTGGCAGAATACCTACCATCATCATCCAAACAGTATAGATGATAATGTACAATTGTGATGGACGGTCTTTTGATTTTGACGGTAAAAGATAATAACCTGCTTTCGCGTAATCGTCATAAGAGAACCATGCAATAGCCCAAAAGTGAGGAAATTGCCAGAAAAATTGCTGTGCGAATAATGTCCCTGTTTCTATGTCAAAATCATTACGAGCTGCAACCCAACCCAACATGTAAGGAATAGCACCAGGTATCGCACCAACAAAAACAGCAAGTGGCGTTTTAGCTTTCAGCGGTGTATATACTAACGTATACAGCACCACACTTAGCGCACCGAAATAAGCCGTCATTGGATTAATCACGTATAGAGCCCATAAGCCAACAACCAACAAAAACGTTGCAATAAACCACGCTTCTCGCAATGTAAGTGTACCTAATGGAAGGGGACGTCCTTTGGTCCTGTTCATCAGTGCATCTCTATCCTTCTCGTAAATTTGATTATACGCGTTCGACGCAGCAACAACTGTAATACCGCCAAAAATCAATAAGATCAATTGCACCCAACTAAATTCCTCCATACCGAGGAAATAACCTGCTACAGAACTGAATACTACAGAGGTACTCAAGCGCAGTTTTCCGAGGCGCAATGCCTCCTTGATTAAGGAGGGTTTTGATGGGGATAGTATAGTTGTTTCCGACATGGGCGGCAAAGATAAGGACTGACCGCTATCTAGAGGAACTTTAAAGCACGATAAAATGAGGGTTTAACAGGTCCTCTTTATTGTACTCCAGGGGAAGGCGCGTCTCCTTGTGCAACATGGCAAATCCAGCCGCCTCAACAACGGCTTGACCCGCAGCTGTATCCCACTCCATAGTGGGTGCAAAGCGTGGATATACATCAGCCAATCCTTCAGCAACCATGCACATTTTCAGCGAAGACCCTTTGCTCAGAATTGCAACTTCACCATATTGCGCACGATACGTCGCTAAAAATCCCTCCGTTTCCTCATTCATGTGTGAACGAGAACCTACGGCTGTAAATGGACGATCCGTTGCCACAGGTAAAGCAACAGCGCTTTCTAGATGCGCATCGGTAAAAGTTGTTGACGCATCAATTACCATTTTTATCGCTCCCTCTCCTTTAACTCCTAGATACAATTCGCCAGTTACAGGAACATAAACCACTCCAAGGATGGGACGACCGGATTCCACTAAAGCCACATTTACTGTAAACTCACCATTGCGCTTAATAAACTCTTTTGTCCCGTCTAAAGGATCAACAATCCAGAGCGTCGACCAATGCTTTCTTTCATCATACGATAAATGCTTGCCTTCCTCACTAAGAACAGGGTGCTCCGATGTCTCGAGCCATTTCATGATTGCTGTATTACTGCGTAAATCCGCCTGAGTTAATGGACTCTCATCGCCTTTTAATTCCACTTCTGTGGTTTCATTGTGGTACACTTCGAGTATTGCAGCACCGCCGTCAAGTGAGGCCTGAATTGCCTTACGAGCTTCCGTTGAAAGTTGAAATGGTTGCATAGATGTAATGACTGAATTAAGAAATTGTGAGGTATAGAAATGCCCGAACCATTAGGTCCGGGCATTTTTCATTGTCTTCGATTATTTGTTTACTGCAAGCGCGCGTTGATCGGCACAGTATACTGCATACGAACCGGCTTTCCGCGTTGCTTCGCCGGTATAAACTTTGGCAAAAGCTTGATCACTCGAATGGCCTCATCATCGATAAGTTTATCAACTCCACGCGCGATGGTAACGTTGCTTACTTTTCCGTTTTTCTCAATTACAAAGTTGATGTAGACCTTTCCTTGAATACCCATTTGACGGGCCAATTCTGGGAATTCAAACTTTTTACCGATATGCTGCATGATGTTTTGGTTGAAACACATGAACTTTTCGTCTTCGGTAGCTAAGTTCTCGCAACCTGGAAAAATAGGTTTGTTCTCTACGACCGCGAAGTTGAAAATTTCATCTTCAGCATCTTCCACTTCTTCGATGATTTCGATTTCCTCACTCTCATCAGTTTCGGTAGACTCAAACTCCACTTCTTCAATCTCCAAATCGTTCTCAACAATCTGAATAACCTCTGGCGGGGCCGGTGGTGGAGGTGGTGGAGGCGGCGGTGGCGTTCTATTCGTGATAATGGCAATCTCATCATCATCATCGTATGACATTTTACCCAACTGACCTGGACCGTCTTCGTAAGACTTTAGCTCCAAAAAGAATAGAGTAAATGCTAGAGAAGCGGTAAGGCCTATTAATAAGAAGAGACTCTTCTTATTTTCTGCATCCGCTTTTGCTGATTTTCTAGTTTTCATGAATATGGACTATTGTGGCGCTAAAATAGCCAAAAGTATTGTTAGCGCAAGATGAATTTTTGAGTGTTTTTTCCCGCCTATCGCTCGAATAAAACAGGAATAATACAACTGTAATTAGAGTTTACTCCCTGTTGCTTTGCCGGTTCCACCGGATCAGGTAGTGATTTTATTACTCGAACTGCCTCATCTGCAGCACGGTCATCATAGGAACGAACGCTTTCTACCTGGGTGATTTTTCCGGTTGCATCAAAAAGAACTTCAACAAATACGTGACCATTCTCCTCCAACCCTTTCGGCCAATGAAGTTCGCTCATAATGTGACCCATAATGAATCGATTAAAGCAGGTTTGCTGCGCATTGGCATCTTTTTCGATATGCTCGCATTGTTCGAATACGGGAATAGTTTCTTTAGGAGTTGAATAGATCCCTTCCAAATTGTTCTGGCCTACCAGTTGAGTGGTTATTCCAAAGGCCATTAAACACAAAGAAAAACGAATTTTCATCCTAGTGTAGTTTAACATTAATGGGTAGAATATACGACATACGCACGGGCTTACCGTTCAACTTCGCCGGGGTAAAATCCGGCAATGATTGTACGACTCGAATGGCCTCCTCGCCAACGAGTTCGTCACTTCCACGAACGATCTTAGCTTGGCTAACATCGCCATTCTTTTCGATGATAAATTCAACATAGACTTTTTCACCAGAGCTGAATCGCATCATACGTTCACTAACCTCGAATTCACGGGCAATAAAGCGCATTAATTGAACATTCATACATTGATACAGTGCATCGTTACCAATAGCGTCCTCGCAACCTTGGAATATGGGCATGCTCTCCACTTGAGCAAATGAAAACACCTCTGAAGGATCAAAGGGATCAGGGTCAATAACAATGTCTAGCCCTTCATCAATACCCGTAAAAAACAACTCATTACCCAAATCAATAATGGGTAGGTTATTGTCGATGATTTTAAACTGGTTTGGATTTATTTTCGGTGCCTTTTCAGCTTTAGCCGGAAGATCTGCAGAACGTGCAACTGTTACCGGCATTGTCCAGTCCACTTCCTCTGCTGAAGCTAATTCAAAACCGAAGTCCGGTATTGCGCGAACGGGCGAACTCCACTCTAAAGCCACGATGGTTAAAAACAAAGCAGTCGTTAAGCCAAAAACGAAAAACAATGGTCTTCTTTTTTCGAGGTTGGCTTTCGGTGATTTACTTGAATTAGATCTCATAACATTCTGATTTAGAGGGTTCAGTATGTTATAAGCCAAAAACTATTCCAAAATTTTATGAAAGAGGCAACTTGAAATGATTCCTGTCATCGCGCCTGCGGTATTCGCAAGACCGTCCATAAAATCTGCATTTCGTCCGAAATCCATAGCTCCCTGAAGAAATTCGACAGCCCCTCCAACACACGCTGCTGCAATCCAATAGGCAAGCATTTTTCTTCGGGATAAGCGACGCTTGTATGCTCGAGAAGAAGCAAAATATAGGAGAAGTACCCAAGAGAAGTATAATATGAAATGAACCAGTTTATCACTGATCTGTATGCTGAAGCCTGGATCAAGGTCCTCTACAGGCGCAAGGCAGATGTAGAGAATAAGAAAGCCCCAACCAATGGCAGGGGCTCTATATATCCAGGGATTTAACATGCCTTTATCCGAGCATTGCTTGGTAAGCAGCAGCGTCCATTAATCCATCCAATTCAGACGGATCAGCGATCTTCATCTTGACCATCCAACCTTTACCATACGGGTCTTCGTTTACAGCTTCTGGAGCATCTTCAAGACCCTCATTGAATTCAAGAACCTCGCCGCTAACAGGAAGAAATAGATCAGATACAGTCTTTACTGCTTCTACACTACCAAAGACTTCATCTTTGTCTAATGACTCACCTTCTGTATCAACATCGACAAAGACAATATCACCAAGCTCACCTGCGGCGAATTCGGTAATTCCTACATAGGCCTCATCGCCCTCAACGCGTACCCACTCGTGGTCCTTTGAATACTTTAAGTTATCCGGAAACTGCATGTGCTTTAAATTTTTTTCAAATGTAAGTTCTATTTTAATTTCTTCCACACCTATTTGCCAAGATTAAATCTGAAGGCAATTCCTGCATTTGTATTGAGCGTCGGAAAGGCATTGGAGGTTTTGAATTTACTCACGGTTTGATCGTAATATAGACGCGCCGTCAACTTAGGAGAAAGCATGTAATCCGCACTCGCTTTCAATGACCAAATTCTCTGTCCTGCAGTCACCTGGTCTAAGCCTTCTTGAATCCGACGGATTACCGTTTGATTATCCCGTAAACTGAAATCTAATTTCAAATCGAGATTGGACGTGATTTTTTGTGGTCTACCGTCAGTGACAACATTAAAGCTTACATCCTTAATAATGTAGCCCGTACCCAATACGAATTCATACCCTTTTGTATCTGTCATCTGGTTGTTGACCAATGACAGATTTAACTGACGATTGCGCTTGATGTCCAAACGCAAGCTCGCCTGATTCTTCATTCGCATATTGATTCCTACGAAGGGGCCGAAGTTTTCTGCAATGCTTATCTGAGAGATTTGGAAATCCGGAAGGAAATCGCCGTTTGTATTTCGAATATTGTTTGGCGGCTCCCCGTTTTGAATACGTTGCTGCAAGAGCATGTTGCTTTGGTACGAATTAATGGTATATAAGCTCTTGTACGTATGCGTTAAGGTGAAACTTTGGAAGTTCTTTTTAAACCACGGAATGTTCATCAACCCATTAAAGTTCATGGTCCAATTCGGCATCGGCATCGTTGGTCTTCCATTCAATTCTACCTCCGAAGGATCGCGTCCGCTATACGCTGCTAAGAAAGCTGGAATTAAAACATCGGCACTGTTGTAACTGTAGCCGTCATATCCTTCTCGTGTTCCGGTCGTATCCTGAGCGCCCGAAATAAAACTAGGCACGTAGGCCGGATCGGTTTGAGCACGTGCGATGGCCAAGCGCTCTGAAACCACATTACGGTGATCTAGGAACGTTTCGTAAACCTGCGAAAACGATGAACTGTCCAGCGGTTCAAAAGCACTCCCAATAGAGAGGAAGGAAACACTGTAGTTCCCCATATCCATCGGGTTAAAATGATAATAACCTTCCGACAAGCCCAGCGTGGTGTCTTGCAATGGATCATGGTAACGGTAGATCGAACTGCTGTTTAAACCCGCAACGCGCGTAGCTGTAATTTGAAGACGAATGTCTTTCCAAGGTTCAACGACAGCACGGAAATTCAGATTTTCTGTGAATGTTTTTTGGAATTGGTTGGGCTGTTTTGTGTTTTTCGTTAACCAATTATTCTCAGCTGCACGTTCTGCTACAGCGCTTTGTGCACCGAAGACAAAATCCACACCGGGCGCGAACAGGCTACTCGGGTCCATTCCAAAAGTTACTGGATTTG
Source organism: Schleiferiaceae bacterium (assembly GCA_965204625.1). Taxonomy (GTDB): domain Bacteria; phylum Bacteroidota; class Bacteroidia; order Flavobacteriales; family Schleiferiaceae; genus UBA10364. The sequence continues at coordinate 356,868 of CBDBET010000006.1, read as the reverse complement.
TTATAATCCCTGGCAACAGCGTTCCATTGGTTTGCGAATAGGTTAGAGACGCACTACGAACCATCATGGCTACACGAGCCGTTCCTAAAAGTATTTTTGAATCTTTCTTTTCTTTCTTCTCGTCTTCCCCTTCTTTTTTGCCTTTACCTTCTTTTCCTTGTGCTCCGCGCTTAGGAGGCGCTCCGCGACGACGCGACTGAGGTGTAGGACGTGCGCCTTGATTGGCCTTGCGAAGAAATGGAATCTGATTGTAGAAGTTGACGAAATTGGCGTTTCCATTGAATTGAATGGAATTGGAATTTTGGATCCGATTCCCATAATACAATTCCGGGCGCGTTTTCGGATTCAATGCAGCAGTTGAATTCGACGTCCAATCATAATTTGCAGTGTAACGCAACGACGTTGAAGTGAAATCCATGAACGGGAGTTTGTTCAATGGTATTTGCCAGTTCAAATTAAAAGTCTGGTGAAATTGTGTAGGTCGTCCCAGCGTCGCTAATCCTTGAGTAATAGTATCTCTGTTGGCTTGGGTTTTCGGATCACCAGGCAATTCATCAACACGACTCTGCGCAGTGGCATTGTAATCAAGCTTCAACCCCTTACTCAGGTCATAAGCAATGTCATACATCCGCTTCGTGGTCAATTCCTTATTGTAGGTAACCGGCAGCTTAATGGATGGATCAAATGTATTACGCATCTGAAGCAAATTCACTTGACGTCGTACTTCCGTTCGCATACTCACTTTTGACGGTAAATAATAAAAGTTGAAATCGCGAATAAGAGCCAATTGCTTGTTCTTCACCAGATTCTTGAACGGGGCAACGTTCTGCGGACGCGTTTGGTAACTGTAATTCAACGAAGCCAAATGCATGAATCGTTGGTCTTGAACAATATTTATAGTGCGCTTCTCACTTTCAGTGTATGCGTATGAAGTGTTGAAATTACTGATGGCAAACGGAGAATTGGCCCAATTTATTTTTGGACGTGCTTCTTTTTCGCCTTTTTCGCCCTTCGCTTTGGGTTCCTTTCCTTTCGGACCCATCGATTGTGGACCAGGACCTCTCGGCCCTGGTGCGGCTCCAGCCCCTCTACCCTTTTCTTTTCGCACGTTGGTAAAATTCAAGCTCTTCTGCATGTTGTATTCCTGACCTGCAAAACGGATACTATCTCGATCTTCCTGATCTGAAACATTAGCCAATGCACTTTTGAATTCAATATCCGGATCAAGCGGATTGAATTGAGGGCTTTTAAAACTCTCGGAGAAACTGAAGAACATCGGCACTTTAACGCCAGCCTCTTGAGGCAATACTTTATCTAGGTTGACATTGGTCTGAACCCCGTAAGAGCGCTCTGCAAATTTATTTCGTTCATTCACGGTTTGATCGATGGAACCGAAGCCTATAGTGGAATACATCCCGGTAAGATTCACATTGGCAAAATCGGCCAACTTTGCGCTCGCCGTTGCAGTCGCTGCCCAACCACCACGATTGTCGAAATCACTCAGGCGCAATTCATTCACCCATATTTCTGCACATTTAGACAGTCCATCGTCGCCGTCCGTTGCTGTCCTTTTTTTAGGATTTCGCACCCCTATTAACAAGGTACGTATGTTTCCTAAGTTCGGCGAACCAACTACACTGAGTCGTTTACCATCGGGGGTCGTAACCGTGTATTTATTACTTAAGCTAAGCGTGGGATCCGTTTCCATCGCCGTATTGCGGGTAAGTTTTAAGGTTTTGAGGTCTTCAAACGACACGTCGATGTTGTTGTCTTGCGGCCAAATATCTTCCGGAATGAGCTCGCCCCACGGCGTGACCTTTAGCGGCACTTCGTATTCGTAGAAGTTGCCGTTGTAATCGGAACCGAGTCGAACAAAAATGCTTAAATCACCATCGTTCAAGTCTTCAAAATCACCGGCCGCCTCTGCGTGAACGAACATGCGTAAACGTTTGTACATCCGCATATCAAAGTTAAAATTCCGGAAAACTGCACGGGCGTCACCATCTTCTAATCCACAAATTTCGAGCGACATACTTTGCTCATTTTGCTGGATGATTTGAGTTCCACCGTAAACTAGTTGGCGCTCAATATCTGGTGGCAATACATAAGGAATAGGCACTCGACCACCGTTCTCTTCGAGGTTAACCGCATTTACGTTGAAGTTGGTCTCGTCGTCTTCATCCACAGGAACGTTTTCGCGAACATCATCGAGGTTGAAAGGGAATCGGCGCCATTCACCACGAACCAATTCAAGCTTCGCGAAGCGCATTACTAATGGATCCTCAAATTCTGTCAAGAACATACGGAGGAAACGAATCGAGCGGAAATCCTGAATTCCACCTACCTTCTTTTCAGGCTTAAATACTGGAATTTTGAATTGAATCCAGCGCGTTGGACGGCTTATTCCGTTGGGAAGATCGTGACTTTGCGTTTCAAAAATATCTGCGACGTTATTTTTACCCACCTCTAAATCCTCAGGACGCATGCTAATGCGGTATTGGAAATAACTCTCTGTCTTGCTTAGCGTTTGATCGCGGTTGGCATCTTCTTTATCCGGGACATTTGTTGCAGATGCAGGAGCGCCATTGATGGTTTCAGTTGCACTGTTGCCCTGGACCCCGTTGAAGTTTTTATAGCGCTTCATTATATCTGCTGCTGCATTGTCTAAACTGTCACCTCTATAGAACACGAAGTTGTCCGCACTAGGATCTGGATAGGCACGAACATAGGCGTTCGACGTCGTTCCGTAGGCAGCGGCGATACGCTGTAAATAGTTACCTGTGCCGATGGGTGCCCAAGCGCGCTCTTCGCTATCATCGAGCGCATCGAACCCAACATCCTGCGCTTCGCGTGCACCAGTGGCATTATCGAAAAATTCCGTGATGGGCTGAATCTCACTCAAGAGTCCCCACTGCGTGCTATCCATTCCACTCTTATCGCCATCCGCCGGAATTCCGTTCTCGAAACTCTGACGACCGTCTTTAAGTATGTCTTCACTTACGCTTCCCAGATTGAAATAGATGTCACCACCGTCCGGCGCATTGGGATTATCGTAGAACGGATCCATCACCCAAAATTGGATGAATTCAATATTCTGTTCCTCAAAATTGTTGATCTGAAGAGGACGCATAATACCGCCCCATCGCGAGGCTGGGTCGTTTAGAAATCCATCAGCATCCATACCAGCGCTGATTCCAGATTGTCCTTCCACTTCGTAGTTGTAAGGGCCACGCTCATTTGGGTAATACGCGAGATCGAACATTGCTAAGTTGCGCGCTTCATTCGTGCTCAGACTGTAATTTGGAAACACCTCTTTTACCAAAACCTCACGCATTCGTTGGTCAGAAGTGATTTCCGGATCGTTACGGATGTTGTCAGGGACACTTGAACCACCCGTGTATAACGAAGGATCAATGATGTACCAGGCGAGTTTTGCACGATTGTATCCGTAAGCCAAATCATTGTTCAGCTCGCTTTCCGGGAACAAATCTGACTGTTTTCCGGGAGTGGAAGCAAGGTTCCAAGCATTTAAGCTGCGTAGGTCAATGGTCGTTTGCGAACTTTCAAAATCATCGAGGTAGGTCGTTTCCGCCCCTGTAATACGAATACCTCTGGGCGATCCGGGAATGAGATGGGCAAATTCACCGCGGAATTGCAATTGTGATTTTTCTTTGGTCTCAATAAAAGGCAATGCGTCCACAAATCGAGTCAAATACGGCGCCTCGGAATTGTAATTCGTATTCATACCCCATATGGTATTCGAAATGGGTTCGTCGCCAATATTTACTTTTTGAGTTAGCGGGCGTTCTGTCAAATGCAGCCATGCACCACCAATATTCAGCTTGTCATTTACTTTATGGTCGATAGTCGTTCCGTAGAATGTTTTCGTCTGTACATTGAACATGGTGTTGTTCTCGAACCCAACCTTAATGGGTGAACCGGAATTCAACACCCCTTCATTGATGATACGAACGCGTCCAAGCGAATAGTCAACAGTATAATCTTGATTTTCCACTAAAGTTCGACCTCCTGCGGTCACCGTAACCGAACCCTGCGGGATATTGAAGGCTCCCAAACTAATTTCGGACCCAGAGGCACTTTTGTACTGACCGCGTAAAATGAATTTGTTTTTCTGCGTTTGCTCTTGCGCACGAAAGCGCGTACTGTCGTAAAGTGCACTGTACACGTACTTATTACGTGCCTGCTCTGTATCCAACTTCCGCTCAAGATTACTACCAAAGGGTTCAACCACCGGAAAAATAACCTTACCACGTTGTTTATCAATCGTTACGCCCTGGACAAAATCGAAAATCCCATCTGGGTAGGGATCATTGTTGGTATTGAGCTTATCCAGTTCCATCACACCTATGAGCAGTGTATCACTCAAATTGCCGTCCGGCAGGAATGGAATGGGCACCCCCGTCTCATCGTTCATGTACAAGATGTCCATGTAGAAGTCTTCACGGTCCAATTGGTATGCGTTAAGCGCATAGATGTTCTTCATCATTAAATCCCAAGTCGGCATACGCACATCCAGTACAGTACTTTTGAGCAACTTTAAAATCAATGTTTTCGGCGGAGTCACTCCATCGTTAGAGAATTCACCAACCTGATACGTGCGACCTGCGGCAGTATATTGAAAAGCCACCGCCAATACCTCATCTTGATTGAGCGATTGATTTAAAGTGATGTACCCAAGCTGCGGATGCACGTTGTATTGATTGGGCTCTAGTTTTCGAGCATTTGCCAATTCTACATACTCTTTCGCCTCCAAGAAACCAGCGGAACTCAAATCTTGATTCGCTAGTGAGATATCACGCACCCCCGGAATAGCACTTTCCAAAGCCAGTGGATCCAGCTGGTTGTTCGCATTGTTGGGAAACCCCTCAATGTTCGTATTTGACCCTGGAAAAATACTAATACCGGGCAAGTTCAATGAGTCATTGCGATATGCGTAGCGCTTATCAGCACCCAAGTCCATAAAAGCAACAATATTTCTCAAATTTACCGTGGAACTGCGCTCATTCGTCACCCATACCTCCACCTTCGTAATCTGCACAGGTGAGGTGATTAGGGGCATATCCTGTAAATATTCCTCGTAATGACTTCTAAAAAATTGACTTAAGAAATAATGACGATTGGCCTCGTATTGATCGCCTTGAATCATAAATTCAGTCGTCGTTCCACCGCCTTGTACGTTGATACTTTCGCTTTGCGAACGTTGCTCTGAAAAAACGGTAGTAACCATGGTATTCCCAAACTGGAACTGGCCCTTCAATCCAAACAAACTCTGGGCGCCGGTAATGAGCGAACTATTCAAAGGAAGATTGATATTACCCATTTCTAGGCGTTTCACAATGTCATCTTCCTCCCCTTCAAAGTCCAATTTCATTTTATTATCGAATGCAAACGTTGCTTCGGTATCGTAATTCACACCCAATTCCAGTCGATCGCCAATTTTACCCTTCACATTCATTTGAATGCGCTGCCCAAAATCAAAGGCAAAAGTCTTTTGATTTCGCACTGGAATGCCTGGATTTTCTACGTATTGGTATTTTCCACCAAAACGAATTTCCGCCATTCCTTGTGGACGGATTTCGACCAAATCACTTCCAAAAACTTGTCCTAAAGCTTCGTTTCCGGTTTGAATCTGAGGAATCAATCCTGCGTTATCACGAGGATCGTCTCCACTTGCATTGAACGCGGTACTTTTGGAATTGAAATAGTCATTTTCCGCCTGGTTATACATCCATTGACGGTATTGATCTGTTGTCCAAACTTCAGGAACGGGCAGTAGCAAATCCCCAATGCGTTTGTAGACCAGGTAGTTCCCTGAGATGGGATCGTAAATAATTTCACGCTGAAAGTTGGAAGGCTCAGGCAAAGTGATACTGCCCGAATTTTGAGTCGTATCTGTACTTCCCCCGTCATTTTGACCGAAGAGTTGCTGCGGACTGCTAAGTAACGCGACCAGCAAAAGCCAGCCATATGTTTTTAACAAATTACGCGTCATTTATAGCATTTGAAGGGCTTGACGAACCAATTCTTCCGTTGGCGCCCCTGGGTTTTGTTTCAACAGTTTGTTCAATACCGTTTCTGCTTGCTTCGCGCTAATGCCTAAAGTAGTAAGCGCCGAATGGGCCTCTGCACGAGCACCGCTCTTCGCAACCGGTCCGCTTGCATCTAAACCTGCTGCAGACTTAACCACTTTATCCTTGAGGTCAATCACAATTCTTTGTGCAGTTTTAGCACCTATACCTTTTACCCCTTGAAGCGTAGGTATGTCTTCACTAATAATGGCTTGCTCTACTTCTGTAGGGCTCAATGAACTCAAAATGACACGTGCGGTATTCGCGCCGACGCCACTAACACTAATTAATAATTCAAAAAGTGCCTTTTCTCGTTGCGTACTAAATCCAAAAAGCATTTGTGCATCTTCACGGACTAAATGATAAGTATACAATAAGCCCTCAGATAGGGGCTCTACATCTGCATAGGTATTTAGTGAAATCTGCACATCATATCCCACACCTGCGCACTCTACCACTACCTGAGTAGCAGACTTCAATACAAATGCTCCTTTTACGTAGTAAATCATGGTCTAAACCGATTGAACCAATAACTAACGTTAGATTCCTAGTTATCGTGTGTATTAAACGAAAAAAGCCGCGCAATTTGCGCGGCGATTCTTTGTGCTATTTCTTAATGACTGACTATGAGTTTTTTATACGTCCCGCCGTCCAATGAATAGAGGTAAACTCCATTGCTTAAATCATGCAGAGCGACAGTATTTGTTCCCGGCCGAAGCGCTTCTCTTTTTACTAAAGCGCCTAGAGCATTGTATATAGCAAGTTCACTGTAACGTTGTACCTCGATGGTTACACTGTTTTTAGCTGGATTAGGATATAATCTACTTTCACTTACTTGTAAAGACACTGTACCCATGGTTGGGCCAGCAGCAATAGTTACCCAGACACTTAAACTGTCAGTTACATCTTTTCCGCTGTAGAATACATAGCGCGTAGAATCAGTACATGTCGCACTAGTGGACGGTGAATACACATGTCCACTGAAATCGTTTCTTTCCATTCCTGCGTCAACCGCCACATGACCAACAGAATTGTCAATGTCCGAGCCGTAGCAGAAGTCCCAACAAAAATAACCGCTATCATAAGCACAAGTAGGATTCGCATATGCGCGGCGTACCTTAACCTCTAGGTCTTCAGTACCGGTATTTTTGATCTTTATATGGAATCCGTAATCGGCTACAGACGTCGAATTAACTTCAACCACTGTATCCTGCTCCACTACCATTAATGACTGTGCATAGGTAGTAGTACTCATTGCAATGAATAAAAGGAAGGCAACTCTTTTCATATTGGGGCATTTTATTAGCATTCAAATATAAACAATGTCTTTCAGACCAATGAGTACATTTTCTAACCTTCTTTTTATTAAATTCACGCTTTTAAAAACGTAAATACATGAAAAAAACTCTACTCACCCTAACAGCTTTGTTTGCATCAGCATTAGTTTTTGCACAAGGCCAGAGTACCATTCAATCTTGGGATTTTAATTCAGGTATCCCTGCAGGATGGACACAATCTACAAGCGCCACTGATGGCGGGTTCCAAGCAGGATCGGCATCTTCAATGAGCTCTCAGTACTTTACCATAACGGATCCCGGATCAAACATCGTTGGAACAAACGACGACGATTGTAACTGTGATAAGTCAGACGAATATCTTATCACCGACACAATTAACCTGAGCAACTATTCTGCTCTGCACGCAACATTTAAAAGTTTCTATTTCGGCGCAACCTATAATGGTTCGACAGAAGCTGCCGAATTCTTGTACACCACAAACGGAGGTACATCTTGGACTTCTTTGGCAGACCTTACTCCGGATGCTGATTGGACCTCACAATGGATCGATATTAGCGCTGCTTGTGGTAACAGCAACGTTCAGTTTGCTTTCAACTACCAAGATGCCGGCGGTTGGCTCTACGGTTTGGGAATCGATGATTTCTCAATCTTTGCGCCTTACAACTTTGACCTAGCAACTGAGTCTTTGGATATGTTCAGCACGATTGGTTTAAACAATGCACCTTACACTATTGAAGGTTCGATCACCAACTACGGTGGAACAACCATTACTTCAATGGATTTGAATTATAAAATCAATAACGGAACTACGGTTACTGAATCATTAACAGGCTTGAGTATTGCACCGTACCAAACGTACACGTATTCTCACGGTACGAGCTGGAACCCTAGTACTACAGGTAACTACACCGTAGATGTTTGGGCTTCATCTTTGAACGGAGGAAACGACCAAAACACAGGTAACGACATGTTTACTGCGACTATCGAAGTGGTTACAGCTACTGCTGACCGCGTAGTACTTGCGGAAGAGTTCACTTCATCTACGTGTGGGCCTTGTGCTAGTTTCAACCCAACATACAAGCAGTTATTAGACGATAACGACGTAAATACTGCAGGTACGCAATTAGTTTCAGTGAAGTACCAAATGAACTGGCCTTCGCCAGGGAACGACCCTGCCTACAATTCGGAGGCTTTAGCACGTCGTAGTGCATACGGTATTTCTGGTGTCCCAGATGTTGTTTATTCAGGTTCGAACATCGCTACAAGCCAAGCAAACATCGATGCTGTAACCGCTATTCCGGCGCTTGCTGAAATGTCGGCTGAATGGAGCTTTACTGGTACTTACATTCAATGTGATGTAGAAGTTGAAGCTCTAGGTAATCTAGGTTCAAATAACGTGTTACACATGGCAATGATTGAAAAAGAAATTGGTCACAATGTTCAGACCAACGGTGAAACTACCTTTTACCACGTGTTCCGTAAATTTATGGATGGTGAAAATGGAAAAGCCATGGGGTCGATGACTGCTGGAAACACCTACACACATTATGCTAACTCAACTATCTCTGTCAATAGTGCACCTGCACAAGGTTCATTTGACTTCTGGGTGGGAACAAGCAATATGGACATCATTGTTTGGTTGCAAGACAACACTACGGGTGAAGTATTGCAAGCAGCATATGCAGAGTACACTACGTCGAGTGTAAACGAAATGGACAATTTCGCGCGTTATATCGCAGTTTACCCTAACCCGGCAAACGATATTGCAGGAGTGGAAATTGACTTGATGGATCGCGCAGATGTTGCAATCAATGTTGTGAACGCAATGGGTCAAACCGTATTCACAGATGCGCAAACTCTTGATGCAGGTACGCAGAAAATCAACCTAGAAACTAGCGCCTTGAGTGCAGGTTTATACTTTGTGAATGTAAATGTGAATGGCGTTAGCAAGACCTTACGCTTGAACATTGCGCACTAAGACTTAAAAATTGCTATTTTTACGGGGGACTTCGGTCCCCCGTTTTTTTTGATTAAATCGCTCCAGATGAAAAACCTAATCACAGCATTCGCTGCCACGCTCCTTACAATAGGAATGCAGGCACAACAATTGCCCAGTACAACGCTCAAAACCCTAGAAGGAAGACTCGTCGATATTAAAGACCAAATCAGCACAGAAGGGCCCACCGTAATTGGTTTCTGGGCAACTTGGTGTAAGCCTTGCATAAAGGAATTAACTGCATTTGCAGATTACGCGATCGACCTCGAAGAGGAATTTGGAGCCAAAGTTTTAGCAGTGAGTATTGACGATACGAGAAACTCATCACGCGTAGCACCTATGGTGCAAGGTCAAGGGTGGGAATACACCGTTCTTTTAGATGAAAACCAAGACCTAAAACGCAATCTAGGTATTGTTAATGTGCCTTTCACCTTAGTATTGAATGTGGATGGTGAAGTCGTTTGGAAGCACAGCGGCTATTCACCTGGAGATGAAGAAAATCTAGCCGAAGTTGTTGCAAAAGTGGCGCGCGGTGAATCGGTCGAACATTGATACAAATGAACGAATTAGCCAGACGCCTGCTACTGTTGCTCCTCTTACCGGGTGCAGCCATAGCTCAAGATTCTTACGGTGGCCAATTGCATGGGAATTTCCAGTTAGACGGCCAATGGTACCTTCGAGATGAAGGGATTGATCCTTCAGGTGAGTTTTATCCAGATGAACGTTTTCTGGGTCAGGGCTACGCAAATTTCGTCTACACCGACGGTGATTTTTCAGGAGGGTTGCGTTATGAAAATTATCAGAATGTTATGCTGGGTTTCCCTGAGGGATATCGCGGTGAAGGCATTACTTATCGCTACTTACAGTTTAAACAGGATAACCTAGATGTCACTGTAGGAAGTTTTTACGAGCAGTTCGGATCTGGCATGGTATTCCGCTCCTACGAGGAGCGAGGATTAGGCTATGATAATGCAATGGATGGGGTGCGCGTCAAAGCGAATATTGCGAAAGGTGTATACCTCAAGGGAGTACTGGGAAGACAACGTTTCTATTTTGAAAAAAGCCCAGGTCTTTTAAGAGGTGTAGATGCTGAAGTCAATTTAAGCGAACGTTGGCATGCGCTCGACTCGCTGGGTCTTCGTTGGACAATCGGAGCCAGCTACATGAGTAAATACCAACGTGCAAACGATCCGTTTTTAGTGCTGCCCGAAAATGTAGCTGCAGGAGGTGTTCGTTCCCAATTAATGAAGGGTCCCTGGGTTTTAAATACCGAATTCGCCTATAAAGCTAACGATCCAAGTGCCGATAATGGTTACATCTACAAAGATGGCAACGGTTTTATAGCCAATCTTAGTTACAGTAAAAATGGACTCGGTGTGATTGCTGGTGTGAAGCGCATAGATAACATGAGTTTTAGAAGTGACCGCAACGGAAGTACCATCGACATGTTGGTGAACTACCTGAGCCCAACAACCGAGGTTCATACCTATGCTTTACCGGCATTGTACCAATATGCGACGCAAATTAATGGCGAAGAAGGCATCCAATTGGAAGCTAATTATAGATTCAAACGCAAATCTAAACTCGGCGGGAAATATGGGACGCTTGTAAGCATTAACTACAGCGCCGTTCAAAGTATAGATAAAGACTACGTGGCGTCTTCTAATGACACTCTTCGAACTTTACAAGGTTATTACAGTAATCCTATGGAGCGTGGAACCATACCCTATTTCCACGACCTAAACTTTAAAATCAGTAAAAAAGTCAATAGATCTTTTAAGTACAACCTCACCTATTTAAACTTGCACTACAACCGCAGTGTCCTTGAGGATGGGTTAGGTGACGAACCCATGCTTTCAAACCCCGATAACATAAAAACCATGGATGCAGATGTGATCGTTTTAGAAACCTTATACCGGGTGAAATCGAAACACTATCTGCGCAATGAATTCCAATTGCTCTCCACACAAGACGATCGAGGCAGTATGGCTATGGCGCTAGTAGAGTACAGTATTGCACCGCATTGGTTTTTTAGCGTTCAAGACATCTACAACTACGGGAATCCCGACCCGGATCAACAGCTTCACTACCCGCTCGCTAGTGTAGTTTACACAGAGGGCACGAGCCGATTCCAACTTTCTTACGGCCGTCAGCAGCGTGGTATTTTCTGTGTAGGTGGAGTGTGTCGTGTCGTTCCACCATCGAATGGTGTGAGTTTCTCCCTAACCACAAGTTTCTAAGACATGAAGCAATTCCTATTTTCAATCGGCATAATCACTTTGATCTTCATGACACCGTCATGCGATGTTATTGACCAACCGTTCAAGGGAAACATTCAGGATACGACCAGTACGCAGCAGCAACGCAATGTACTCATCGAAGATTTTACTGGTCACCGTTGTAAGAACTGTCCCAAAGCCTCAAAAGCTATCGAAGCACTAGTAGATGCCTACGGCTCAAGAATCATTGGACTTGCCATACATGCGGGCCCAGGAAACTTTACTAATACGAATGCAGATTACCCTACTGACTTTACTACCCCCGAAGGAAAAGCCATCCAGAATTTTTTTGGAACCAATTTTCTTCCTGTAGGTATGGTGAATCGTGAGAATTGGACCGCATCCGGGAATGGACACTGGTCCCCATATACCAACTGGCCTACATTAAGCGCCGAAGCCATAGATTCAACACTGCGAATCGCGCTCGAAGCTTCTGCAATTGTTGTAAATGACACTGTCTTAGAGGTTACAACCGAAGGATTTCCTCAGACACCGCTACTTCATGATCTATCTGTAGTCGTATTAATCAAAGAAAGTAATATCGTTAGCCCACAGCTCATGGATGATGATACAAGAGACACCAACTACGTCCACATGAATGTTCTTAGGGATTTGGTCACGGATACTTGGGGTGCCAGTTTTGGTGTTTCCCCGATAATTCCTGGTGATGAATTATCTAAGAACTTTACCGCAAAATGGAACACAAGTTGGATCAAATCAAATGCAGCCGTTGTAGTTTACGTCTTCAATCCAACCAATTACCGCATCCTTCAAGTGATTGAAGTTCCCGTAAACTAGGATTTCTTCGCAAATTTAAGGTTGCGTTTAAATCCTTCGTAGCCTGTTCTTCGGATGGCAGAACCTTTCATGATTTCATCCCACAGTTCGTGGGTGACCTCTTCCCATTCCTCCCAACCTTTAGTCGCAACAGCGTCTCTTAATTGGAAATCACGCTCAGTTGTAGGTGTCGAGAACCGATTCCAAGGACATACATCCTGACAAACATCACAACCGTATACCCACTCCTCCATCTTCTCTTGATACGCATCGGGTAAGGCCTTCTTATACTCAATGGTTAAATAGCTGATACACTTATTGCTATCCACTACTGTCGGTGCAACTATCGCTTGTGTGGGGCACGCATCTATACAAGCCGTACAAGTCCCGCAATGGTCCGTACTGGGTCCATCCGGAGCCAATTCTAGATCAAGTATTAGCTCGCCAATAAAAAAGAAACTTCCCTCCTTCTTACTCAATAACAAACTATGCTTACCAATCCAACCCAAACCACTCCTGCGCGCCCAAGCACGGTCCATTACCGGGGCACTATCCACGAATCCTCTACCTTCGACTTCACCGATTTCTGCACGTACACCTTCAAGCATACGCTTGAGTTTTCCACGAATTACCTTGTGATAGTCGCGACCGTAAGCATACTTTGAAATCTTTGGAGTTCCGGCTTGCTGTTCTTGTTCTGGATAGTAATTCAGAAGAACGCTAACCACGGATTTTGCCCCCGGCATCAGCTTTCGTGGGTCTAAACGCGCATCAAAGTGATTTTCCATCCATGACATTTCACCGTGATATCCCGCATTCAACCAACGCTCTAATCCTGTGGCTTCTTCTTCAAGAAAATCTGCTTTGGCTATACCACAAGCGAAAAATCCCTGCTCGTTTGCAAGTCGTTTTATAATCCTTGAAGCCGCCTCTGGTGACATTAAAACAGTGAACCGGTTGCGCCAGAATCTTTACGCGCCTTACCCAAATGTTGATAGGCCTTTTCTGTGACCATACGACCTCGAGGTGTACGTAGAATAAAACCTTCCTTAATCAAATAAGGCTCGTATACTTCCTCAATAGTTTCCGCTTGCTCACCGATAGCGGTACTTAATGTACTAAGCCCTACTGGGCCTCCAGCGAAATTATCAATGAGTACAGAAATGATTTTATTGTCCATTTCATCTAACCCACGGCTATCGACATTTAATGCATTCAACCCGTATTCAGCGATCTCAACATCGATCGAACCATTCCCTTTGACCATAGCAAAATCACGTACACGACGCAATAAAGCATTTGCTATACGTGGTGTTCCTCTTGAGCGGCTCGCAATGCGTATTGCTGCTTCATATTCGGTCTGTACATTCAATATTTCAGCACTGCGATCAACAATGGTACTGAGCAACTCAACGTCGTAATACTCTAGACGGGCATTAATACCGAAGCGCGCTCTCAGCGGTGCGGTTAGCAATCCTGAACGCGTGGTTGCTCCGACAAGAGTAAATGGATTCAATGCAATTTGAACACTCCGAGCGCTTGGCCCAGAATCAATCATAATATCAATCTTAAAATCCTCCATGGCACTGTAGAGGTATTCCTCTATTACAGGCGAAAGACGGTGGATTTCATCAATAAACAAGACATCGTTCTCTTGAAGGTTCGTTAAAAGACCCGCTAAATCCGACGGCTTATCTAAAACCGGACCTGAAGTGATTTTTATTCCCACACCCAGCTCATTGGCTAGAATATGACTGAGGGTAGTTTTCCCTAATCCCGGGGGTCCATGTAATAAAACATGATCCATAGCCTCATCGCGCATTTTAGCCGCCTCCACAAAGATTTTAAGATTTTCCAATACTGGCGCCTGCCCCGTGAAATCATCAAAGGACAATGGACGAAGCTTACGCTCTATTTCACGCTCCGTATTTGAAAAATTTTCCCCAGTGGGGTCGAGATGCTCGTTCATAGGTTGTACAAAATACCACAAAAAATCCCCTTACCTGAAGGCAAGGGGATTTGAATTTTTAAAAAAGCGTTTCGAATCTAATGACCGCTCTCCTCGCCTTCTGCCAATGGCACATTCTGAGGTACGAAATCTTCTTCGTAACCTGGCTTAGAGTAATCGTAGGCCCAACGGTGAACCACAGGAATATCTCCTGGCCAGTTGCCGTGTAGGTGCTCGACAGGAGTTGTCCACTCTAGTGAATTTGCTCTCCATGGATTTTGTGATGCCTTAGGACCTCTCCAAATACTGTAGAAAAAGTTGAAGATAAAGATCAATTGGGCAGCACCTCCAATTATTGCGAAATAGGTAATCAATACATTGATATCCGCTAAATTATCGAACATTGGGAATGCGGTGTTGCTGTAATAACGACGAGGTAAACCTGCCATCCCTAAGAAGTGCATTGGAAAGAACACACCATAGGCAGTAATAAAAGTCAACCAGAAGTGCGCATAGCCCATAGATTTATTCATCATACGTCCGTACATCTTAGGGAACCAGTGGTAGACCCCAGCAAACATCCCAAAAATAGCACTAAGTCCCATAACGATGTGGAAGTGCGCTACTACAAAATAAGTATCGTGAACGTTGATATCCAAAGCTGAATCACCGAGAATAACACCAGTCAAACCACCGGTAACGAACGTACTTACTAAACCGATAGAGAACAACATCGCAGGTGTGTACTGGATATTTCCTTTCCACAAGGTTGTTATGTAATTGAAGGCTTTTACGGCTGACGGAATAGCAATCAATAATGTCGTAAACGTAAAGACCGAACCTAAGAATGGGTTCATTCCTGTTACGAACATGTGGTGACCCCATACGATGAAGCTTAAGAATGCAATTGCCAGGATAGAACCTACCATCGCGCGGTAGCCGAAGATTGGCTTACGTGAATTGGTCGCAATCACTTCAGAAGAAATACCTAAAGCAGGTAATAAGATAATGTATACTTCAGGGTGACCTAGGAACCAAAACAAATGCTGGTACAACACAGGTGATCCACCGCTGTAGCTCAATACCTCACCACCTATAAAAATATCGCTCAGGTAGAACGACGTACCTAATAGACGGTCAAACATGAGCAGCAATGCAGCGCTCAACAAAACAGGGAATGAAAGGACTCCTAGAATTGCGGTTACAAAAAATGCCCAAATAGTCAACGGAAGGCGCGTCATGCTCATTCCTTTGGTACGCATGTTAACTACGGTAACTATGTAGTTCAATGAACCTAGTAGTGAACCTACAATAAATAGGGTCATAGAGATAAGCCAAAGCGTCATACCTGTTCCTGAACCTGGCATTGCCTGTGGTAACGCTGAAAGTGGTGGATATACCGTCCATCCACCAGATGCAGGACCTGACTCGACAAATAATGATGCAATCATTACTACAGAACTCAAGAAAAAGAACCAGTATGATAACGCATTCATAAAACCAGATGCCATATCGCGTGCACCAATCTGCAATGGAATAAGTAGATTCGAGAACGTACCCGAAAGACCCGCAGTTAATACGAAGAAGACCATGATGGTACCGTGAATGGTTACAAGAGCGAGATACATATTAGGATCCATAACTCCATCCGGTGCCCACTTTCCTAAAAAGAATTCAAGAATTGGGAAACTTTGTTCAGGATAGGCGAGCTCTAAACGAAAGAGCATTGACATCATCACACCCACAATACCCATGAGCATACCGGTAATCAAAAATTGCTTACCAATCATTTTGTGATCCATGGTAAAGATATACTTCGTAAAGAAGTTCTCTTTGTGATGGTGTTCCATCAAATGATCCTGAAAGTGCTCGTTTTTCGTCGAAGTAGTTGACATAGCTTTCTTAATTACGTCTTAATTACAAAGTCTCAGCGACCGTTTTTTGTTCTTTTAACCATGCGTTGTATTCCTCTTCGGTTTCAACGATGATTTCCATCTGCATGTTGTAGTGCGCGGCTCCACAGATTTTGTTACATAACAAAACGTAGTCGAACTCCCAAAGGTCTTCACCCTTTGCAGCCCGAATGCCATTAACCTCTTCAACATGATTTTTTACGTCTTTGTTCTGACGAATTTCGGCGGTTGTGACGGTAGGCGTAAACTGAAAATATGTCTTTGAACCGGGCACACAATTCATCTGTGCTCGGAAGTGTGGGAAGTAAGCAGAATGAATGACATCCTGAGAACGGAATTCAAATTTGATAGGCTTACCCACAGGAAGGTGCAACGACTTTGTAACGATATCATCAGAAGAGTAAATATCTTCCATATCAACCCCTACAATATTTGCTCCGCCGATCTCATGAACTGTAGCATAACCCAATTGGTTATCGCCACCACTGTATCGAGCAGTCCAGTTGAACTGTTGCGCATAGAGCTCAATCACGATAGGTTCCTCTTCATTTTCTGGCATCATTAAGCCACTCCAAACGTTCAAACCCCAAATAATCAACACGGCTAGAGCTAATGCAGGAACCATAGTCCAGAACAACTCTAGCTTATTATTATGCTCGTAGTACACCGCTTTTGTCCCCTTCTTTCCTCTGTACTTATAGCCAAAGTAAAATAGGATGGGCTGCACTATGAAGAACACGACATTGATGATCAACATACTGAGATTCCAGAGGCTATCTATTTCGCTACCGTGCTCCGATGAAGGCGCTGGTAGGCTGTGGTAGCCCCAAGCCCAGTACATTACAAGTACACTGATAACGAAACCCATTCCTACGAGAAGAAGCAACTTACCTTGTGTGTCATTGTCTTTTTCGCTTACCTGATTGTCCTTACCTCCTTGGATGGATGAAGAAATCTCAGAGATGCGCATAACCTGAACAATAGTCAGGATGGCGAGTACGATTAATACGATGAGTGAAACTGTATTCATTATCTAAGTCTCTTTTTTCGAATTATTGTTGGAAGTACTTTGACTCCGTAATCATTGGGTGATTCTTGTGCAATAACGGTGCCTTAGCGAGGCTGCTCAATACAACGTAAATAAACATTCCTGCAAAGAATAAAATGGCACCTAATTCTAGTAAACCAAATCCATAATGATCACCTACTGTACCCGGCATGATCATCACATAGTGATCCATATAGTGTCCTACGAGTACAAAAAAGGCTGCCATTATCACGGTTCCTGAGACACGTTTCGCAGGACGGCTTAACACCGCCAAAACAGGTAGGAGGAAATTCAATACTAACATCACGAAGAACGGCACTTTATACTGGTCAAAACGCTGCATGTAGTACGTCACCTCTTCTGGGATATCAGCATACCATATCAACATGAACTGTGAGAACCATAGGTAGGTCCAGAACACAGAGAATGCGAACATAAATTTTCCTAAATCGTGAAGGTGATTCTCATTTACCCATTCCATATGCCCTTTACCCTTTAAGTAAAGCGTGATAAGAATCAAGGCTGCGAAAGAGCTTACAAACATACCTGCAAAGGTGTACCAACCGAACAGCGTAGAGAACCAGTGCGTATCAATACTCATGATGAAGTCCCATGCTGACGTCGAAGATGTCACCGCATAGAATACTGTAAATGCTGCAGCAATACCACGATTCTTCTTCCACATCGCTACACCATCTCCAGTATCCGACAATAAAGAATTTTTACGAAGCATCTTTGCCGCCCAAATCCAACCTACCATGTAGATTATTGCACGAATGCTAAAGAACAATGGGCTTAAGAAGCCTGTCTTTTCGGCAATAATAGGATCGTAATTCGGATGTCCTACTACATCAATACCTTCTACCATCCAGTGGAACATGTGATGTATGTGTCCAAAACCTAAAAAGGAAATCACTAAGATGAAGATTAATGGGATAACAATCGCGAATGCCTGCGCTTCCATAACACGTAACAAACCGGCGGACCAACCTGCTTGTGCTACATATTGAATGCCTAAGAAGAACAACTGTCCCAAACCTAATCCTAGGAAAAAGATGGCAGCTACATACAATGCACTCCAAGGACGGTTTGCGATCTGGTGTGCCTCGTGTTCAGCATGTGCATCGTGCTCAGCATGTGCGTCGTGAGTCAATGCAGACTCAATCATAGCGGCATGTGCTTCGCCTGGATAATCATCTTGAACAGCATGATCATGCGCATCGCCGTGCGCATCTTCACCGTGAGCATCATGACCTGCGTCAGCATGTGCATCGTGATCAGCGTGTGTATCGTGAGTCGCCTCAGCGTGCTGCTCGGTCGCATGTGCATCGTGTCCGTGATCCGCTTCGTGAGAAGAAGATCCATTCATGGCAAATCCAACGATCCAAAGGATAGCACCTACTACTGTAAGTGCGATTGCCAACTGTTTTGTTTTTGAACTAAACTCAAACATTCTCTTCAGCGGTTTTTATTCTTGATCTTCTCTAAGTTTCACGACGTAACGAATAATCTTCCAACGTTCGTCATACGTCAACTGGGATGCATGTGATCCCATGATTCCTTTACCGTGCATGATTACATGGTACATTGAACCTGTAGTAATATCCGGTAGTCTCGAAGCAGCGTACGAAGGCACCCCTAAGATTTTTTCTTGCATAACTAAAGGTCCGTTACCATCTCCTTTTTCACCATGACAGTGAACACAGAAAATGTTGTACAATTCTTTTCCGTCTTTGAGCGTAGCATCGGTATTAAATTCAGCAGGTATTGACAACGTAGTACGGGCAGCTTCGTATCCTTCGTTGCTGTTAGCAAATTCGTAAGGATGGTAGCCACGTGGTACAGTCCCTTCTACTGGTAACTGAGCGCTCAAACCATTTGCAAACTGATACGCAGGTTCGTAAGTTTCTAATGAAGGGCTGGTGTACATGTCGTCCATGTAGGTGTATCCAGGGGTCGTCTTATCAGCGTTACAGCTTGCTAAAAAAGCAGCTGAAGCTAAGATTAGTAGTGTAGATAAACGCTTCATTATTACTCTTCTAATTTTGAGATTTCCAATGCACCCAATTCCTGCAGTTTTGCAGTCAATGCAGCCTCATCACCTTCCAATTCTACCTCCATTAAGAAGTGATCGTCAGTAGTTCGAGGATCAGGGTTTTGTGCTTTGGCGCCCGGATATAATCCGTTCACAGCGAAATAGGACCAACACATTAAGTGTGCAGCAAAGAATACCGTTAATTCGAACATGATTGGAACGAATGATGGCATGTTTACAAACCAGTAAGCGTTAGGCTTACCTCCAATATTCTGTGGCCAGTCTACAATCATGGTGTAATAAGTCAACCACGAAGCAAAAAACAAACCTACTAAGCCGTAGAAAAAAGCCGCCGTACTCAAACGGGTTCTTTTCAATCCCATGGCTTCATCCAACCCGTGAATCGGGAAAGGAGAATAAACTTCGTTCACGCTAAAACCGTTCGAACGAAGATCTTTAACCGCATCTAGAACGATATCATCATCGTTAAATAGTGCGCGTACTATTGGATTATGTTTAGTGTGCCCCATGTTCGTCGTGGTGTTTTTTAAAGTTTTCGCCAGATGATTTTAGAATCGTTTTCAATTCTGCCTGCGCGATGACAGGGAATGTTCTAGCGTACAAAAGGAACAAGACAAAGAAGAAACCTATGGTTCCAATGAAAATACCAATATCAACAAACGTTGGCGAGAACATTGACCATGAGGATGGCAAGTAATCTCTATGCAGTGATGTAACGATAATTACGAAACGCTCGAACCACATACCTATGTTAACAACGATGGAAATGATGAATGTGAAAACCAAATTGGTTCTTAGCTTTTTGGACCACATGAACTGCGGAGAGAATACATTACACGACATCATTGCCCAATACGCCCACCAGTAAGGACCAGTAGCTCTATTTAGGAAGGCATACTGCTCGTATTCTACACCCGAATACCAAGCGATGAACAATTCCGTGATGTATGCTACCCCTACAATCGAACCAGTGACCATGATGACTATGTTCATCATCTCAATGTGTTCAATGTTGATATAATCTTCCATTTTGAAGATTTTACGAACGATCAATAGCAGGGTCTGTACCATGGCGAAACCAGAGAAAATTGCACCCGCAACGAAATACGGCGGGAAGATGGTCGTGTGCCAACCGGGAATAACCGAAGTAGCAAAGTCCATTGATACAATCGTGTGTACAGATAATACAAGCGGTGTAGCAAGACCCGCGAGAACAAGAGAAACCTCTTCAAAACGCTGCCAGTGTTTTGCTTTACCGCCCCAACCGAAAGAAAGTAGTTTGTAAATGTGCTTTTGAATTGGGTTGATTGCGCGGTCGCGAATCATTGCAAAATCCGGAATCAATCCTACATACCAGAAGACAGTACTCACTGTTAAATACGTCGAGATCGCGAATACATCCCACAGTAGTGGTGAGTTGAAGTTGACCCAAAGCGTACCGTACTGGTTGGGAATAGGCATTACCCAATAAGCCATCCAGATACGTCCCATGTGAATCAACGGGAACAAACCGGCTTGAATTACAGAGAAAATAGTCATCGCCTCCGCTGAACGGTTGATGGCCATTCTCCACTTTTGACGGAAAAGCAAGAGTACTGCAGAGATCAATGTCCCTGCGTGACCGATACCTACCCACCATACAAAGTTGGTAATATCCCAAGCCCAATCAATGGTCTTGTTAAGTCCCCAAACACCAATACCGGTGCCGATGGTATATAGGATACATCCTACACCCCAAAGGAACATGACAAATGCGATAGAGAAGGCAATCCACCATGAACGTGGTGCTTTGGACTCTACCGGTTTAGCTATATCATTCGTGATGTCTGAATAAGACTTGTCACCGAGGATAAGCGGATTTCTAACAGGCGATTCGTAATGCATGTCGCTTTCTTATTTATTAGGCTCTGTTTCTAACTTTGGTCTGGTAGAAGATGCTAGGCTGTGTACCTACTTCCTCAAGAAGGTGATATGCGCGCTCCTCTTGTTTGAGGTGGCTCACTTCACTCTTAGGATTATTCACATCTCCGAAAACAATGGCGCCAGAGCCACACGCTTGAGCACAAGCTGTAGTGAACTCGCCGTCCGTTAATTGTCTTCCGTCTTTCTTCGCTTCTAACTTACCCATTTGGATACGCTGAATACATAGCGAACATTTTTCAATCACACCACGTGCTCTTACCGTTACGTCTGGGTTCAATACCATTCTGCCGTAATCGTCTTGTGATGGGTTAACGTCCGTAAATTTATCGTTGACCTGATAGTTGAACCAGTTGAAACGACGTACTTTATAAGGACAGTTGTTCGCACAATAACGTGTTCCGATACATCTGTTGTAAGCCATGTGATTCAATCCCTCACGTGAGTGTACCGTTGCACCTACAGGACAAACAGTCTCACATGGTGCGTGATTACAGTGTTGACACATGACCGGCTGGAATACTACCGACGGGCTCTCAGAAGGAACCTCCATTTTCGCGTATTTCTCGATCGCGCCTACACCTTCTTCCTCTGCAACCTCATTGGTCATGTCCGAAGAGTAGTAGCGGTCAATACGCAACCAGTGCATATCACGGTGGCGACGTACTTCATCTTTTCCTACAACAGGAACGTTGTTTTCTAAAGAACAAGCTACCACACAAGCACCACAGCCCGTACATGAGTTCAAGTCAATAGACATATTCCACATGTGCGAAGTTTCGTGGTCTTGATCGTCCCACAAATTCGCTTCAAAAGAACTAAGTGGGCCTTTGTAAGATTCAAAAGTTGGCTTTTCATTCCACTCTTTTGCATTACCTGATAAGAACGTTGGCAAGTTGATTTCGTTGACAATCTTACGTCCCATCATCGTGTGGGCCAATTGGACTGATGCGAATCCGTGCTCAACTTCTGAAGCAACTACAGTAGCCTCTGCATAGTTAACAGCTGGCGCGAGGAGCTCATTTGCATTTACCCCAACATTATTTCCAACCTTACCGGCCTCTGTTCTTCCATAACCTAAAGCTAGACCAATACTTCCTTGAGTTTGACCTGGCTGAATCCAAACCGGAACATTTTCAAGAGTCGTACCATCAACAGTGATGTTGATCGTGGTACCGTTCATTGAACCGTTTGATTGTGCTTTAACCTCTACTCCGAAGGCTACTGCATCTGCAGCGCTCATAACGACGTAGTTGTCCCACGACAAACGCGTTACCGGATCAGGTAATTCATATGTCCAAGGGTTATTAGCATTGTTTCCAGCACCCATACCTGCTTTGGTATATGTGTAGAATTCTAATCCTTTCAATGGTGCACTAACTGCAACACCACTCATATCTATCGAACCAGAAGAAACTTCTTCTGAAGCAATATCAGCAAAACCATCATGCAACAAAGCATTCCAAGCTTTTGATGAACTAGCAGAGGCAGCACTTACCTTGATAAGATCAACGGCGCTTTCTGATCCACCTGCGAGTGTATTGACAATCTCAACAGCGCTCTTGCTATCAAACAATGGACTAATAGTTGGTTGACCTACTGTGTATACCCCACTCACCGGTGCCGCATCGGACCAAGCTTCTAGATAATGACTCATTGGCAAGGCGACAATAGCTTTTGAAGCTGTTTCGTCTAATCTATCTGCAATGCTCACAAGACTAACTTTATCAGCAAGCGACGCCATCGCAGTGCTAAAGTGCAAGACGTTGGTATCTAGAGTCAATACTGAGGTAACAGCACCAGACTTGATATCTTCTAATAAAGCTGCAAAATCACTATCTGAACCTGTCGCAGTAAAATCTAGCTTCGACATATTGAACGCTGCAGAAGCGAGCAATTCATTTGTCTTAGCGGCTAATTTCTCTGCGGACGCCGAATTCAAGCCGTTCAATACTAAAGAACCGGAACCTGCGGCAATTAATTCATTCGCGACACCTTCTACTGAAAGCTTGATGTCTTCGCGCAATGCTGGAGCAGAAACTGTAGCAACTCCTGCCGCATTCGCTACCTTATTATACACATGAGCCAAAACGGATTCGTATTCACTCACTTTTGCTTTAATACGTACATCCGCATTCGCACCAGATATTGATAATCCCGATTCTGCTTGAATGTGGCGCAACATATCACTACCCGGCTTGCGAGCTGCAGCATAAGCGCCGTTAAGATTTTCACCGCCCCAATCGCCGAGGAAATCAGCTCCCACAGCAAATACAAGGCTTGCTTTGGCTAGTTCAATAGTTGGCAAAGCACGAACACCCGTAAGTGCTTCATATACATCTGCTCTGTTGCTTTGGCTTACTGTATCAACGCTAACGTGACGCAAGCCTAATTTCGATATCGCTGTCTTTAATGCGGGAGAAATCACTGTTCTTGTCAATACAACGCTATTGGCTGTAAGTAACGATTGTGCTTTGGCTACAGCCTCACCCCATGAAGTTGCAGCACCATCCATCATAGGGTTGTGCATGCGTGCTCCATCGTATAAACTTAAAACGGAAGCCTGAACACGTGCGTTTGTCGCACCATTAAAGCTAGCGTCATTATTTGGTTCAATCTTAATAGGGCGACCTTCACGTGTCTTTACCAAGACAGATGCATAATCATATCCATCATAAAATGAAGATGCGTAGTAGTTTGCTATACCCGGGGTTAGGCTGTCCGGTTTTACTACGTAAGGAATACTTTCTACAATAGGTGCCTCACAAGCCGCGAGCGTTGCTGCTGCAGTTGAGAAACCCATAAATTTCAAAAAGTCCCGACGGGATGTGCTGCTTTCAGCAAGCTCGTCATTACCTAAGAAGTCTGCTTGCGAGATCTCATTAGAGAATTCGTTCTGCGCGAGCTTTTCTGATAGTTCCGGATTGGATTGATCCTCAATTCCTCTCCAATATTTATTGTTCTCAGTCATTGCTGTGCTTCTATTAGTAGTGACACTTACCACATTCCAAACCACCGATTTTCGCTGCAGTGATTTTTTCGCCGTGGTACTTTTCTGTTAATTCTTCGTGGAAGTCTTGGTAGTAACCGTTCTTCTCAAACTGAACTTCCGTCTCGCGGTGACAGTTGATACACCAACCCATTGTTAGTTCAGAATATTGATACATTTCTTCCATGGTTTCCACCGGGCCGTGACATTCTTGACACTCTAACTGGCCTACATTTACGTGCTGGCTGTGGTTAAAGTAAACAAGGTCTGGTAAGTTGTGGATGCGTACCCATTTAATAGGCTGCTCTTCGTAATCCTCTATGTATTCGCGGTTCTCGCTATCCCAGCCAATCGCAGCGTAGATTTTAGCAATTTCTGGCGAACCTTCACCGTCGTACTTCAAATTCCCAGTTACGTCTGTGATTTCAGAGCCATCGACATACATGTGACAGTTCATACAAACGTTCGCAGAAGGAATACCTGAGTGCTTCGAGTGACGTGCTGAACTGTGGCAATAATTACAATCAATTTCGTTTTCACCAGCGTGTAGCGCATGTGAAAATGCAATCGGCTGCTCTGGTTGATAGTTCTGCTCCACTCCGATACCGCTCATCCACCAATACGCTTGGTTCAGGAACAATACAGTAACTACGATAGTGGCAACAGTAACAAAACCTTTATTGTTGATCATACGGCCCCAGAACCATCCCGCCTCATCGAGAATAGATACTGGGTCTTCGCCTTGTACAAGGCGTAGTGTGTTTTTCATGCGCGTTAAAAGCATGACCATTACGAACAAAAGCAACCCTAAACCTATAGTGATCTGCTTACTGTAATCTTTAGACTCCACAACAACGGTTGTTCCTCCAGCAAGACCGCCGTCGGTTGGAACCGGTTTCACATCTCCTTCGATAGTATATTGTAGAATGTCAAAAATATCTTGATCGCTCAGCATTGGGAATGCGCTCATGACTGAGCCGTTGTACTCTTCGAAGATGGCTATCGCGTCTTCATCTCCTGAAGCACGTAGTTCAGCGTTGTTCCGAATCCATTTTGTCAACCACTCTTCAGAATACTTATCCGTTACTCCGGTTAAGGCCGGACCAACGAGTTTCTTATCGAGCTTATGACAGCTGGCACAATTAGATTTAAACAGCTTCTTCCCATTCTTCGCATCACCCTCGAAGGCATGCAGGGTTGAGGAAGAGAATAAGAAAACAAATACCGCAAACAGGGCACTTAATTTTCTGAATTTTGAGGTAGTGTACATATGAGGCCTATATATAGCTTTTCAGTATCGCGCAAAAATAATGTGCAAAGCCCATACAAAGGGTGTAATTCACGGGAAATCCCAATTTAAATTCGTTCTAAATTAGAGGTTGTCTAAACAGTTTTTTACTTTTAGGATAGATGCACTTGTACTTTTGAAAAATATAAGCCCTTCAACCATGCTTCAGAAGCTGTTTTTTATCTTATTGGCAATCAACACAATGCCACTCGTTTCGAGTGCCAAAGTAGCGGAATTAAGGTCTAGTGACACACTCAATATTACTCGTAATTTGGACAGTGCTTATTCGCATTATGTTTCGAACCAACAAGGTGAATTTTTTGAAGGCTATACCATTCAATTGTTCAGTGGAAATCGATCCGGTGCGAACGTCTTAAAAGGTGAAATTATCGCCAGTGGGAAATACGATGCAGTACGCCTCGTTTATCTCGCGCCCAACTTTAAAATTCAAGTAGGCTCATTTCCAGATATAGGCAGCGCCCAGCGGGCTTTGATAGAATGGAAGGCTACTTATCCCGATGCATTTGTGGTCAAAACACGTGTCCCTTGGTATCCTATTGAACTGCCTCTGGATGTTCCCGGAGATACAATAAAAGTCGGCGACGAACATTCTCCTGAATAGAGGCAAAATAGAGGTTGATATCACCCCTGTGGTAATCCTTCGTTCTAATCATCCAACTTCCCGGAAAGTGAGGGCGTTTCGCAAAGACAACACCTTGATCTATTCGCGCATCAGTGATGTTTGGAATGAGTGACTGATCGTAGCGAACTAAGGCACCTAAATTCTGACTCGCATCTGCCGGTTCTTTACTCGTAATCCAAGTGATTGGATTGGTTACACCGATACATGCTTCCTCTAATCTATTGGTAATTTCTGCACCCTCGGCGTAAGTACGCCATGAACAAAAACAGCCGCTTTGCGTTTCGGTTTCGCAAATGGGTATAGCAATTTTACATTGGTCAATTGGCATACCTATTAAATAGGCTACAACTAATCGGTCCAACTGTGCCGAAGTTAAGTGACTGTTGATCAAGTGTTCAAGATGATCCGTACCCTGACTGTGCCCTGCCAATATGAAGGGAGTACCTGGGCCAATTTCTACTAAAAATTGGTCAAAGGCGGCTTTAACATCTTCATAGGCGATACGGTAGGCTCGCGCTGTCGTTGGATTTGGAGCAACGTTATAAACTTGATAGGCCGCTTGACGGTAATACGGAGTGAAAACAGGCCCTGCAACATTGAAAGCTGGTGCTTGATATTTAATAGGAGTGATGACTGCCGATTGGTATTCGGAATCTGAAATGTCCGCACTCCAACTTCCATCTTTCTCAGGAAAGTGAACGGTGGGGTAAACGAAAAATACAGGAACGCCGAATTGGTTTGCCTGGTAGAATGCTAATGAACTATCAGAGTAATCCGCGAATTCCGGATGACTGGCCCATGCGTCTAGGGAAGTATAATCTGGAGCAGCAGCGATTTCTTCCTCCAAAGCTAGACTCAACCCACAAGAGGCGAGCAAAAAAGCAGCTGCGATCGCCGAAAGTATTTGGCTTAGAAACCGCACTAGACTTCTATGGATGCTTTATCACGAATGATCTGAGCCAGCTGGTAAGCCGGCAATACACCGCTTTGTCTCCAAATCATCTCTCCAGACTGAAAGAGAGTTAGCGTAGGTACACCTTGTATACGTAAAGCCTCAGCCAATTCCTGGTTTTTATCCACATCAACCTTCAAAATGGTCACAGAATCGCCCATTTCATTAGCAAGTTCTTTAAGTATGGGCGCCATCATTTTACACGGACCGCACCATTCCGCAAAAAAGTCAATTAAGGTGGGCTTTGAGCTGCCTACTATTTCTTTAAAACTTGCCATAGATTGGAGATCTGTTGTTACTTCTCGATGGGTTGTTTGCGTGCCCAGGCTCCGATTCCTCCTTCGAGATTATACACCGTTTTAAAACCCATTGACTTCATCATCTTTGCGGCTTGTCCAGAACGATTTCCGCTTCGACAATATACGTAGACGGGTGCATTAGCGTCTAATTTAGCCAGCTCTTCCCTGAAATCATCGCGGTAAAAATCGATTTGCGCTGCACCACGGATATGGCCCATTGCGAACTCCCTATCTGTGCGAACATCTAGTAGTAGACCAGTTTCAGCCGTATCGATGAGCGCTGCAAAGGCAGCTACACTGACATCAACGTTCACGACACCTTCCGACTGTGTAACGTCAACCGAAGCCTCTGACTTTGGCTGACAGCTTACAGCACCGCCCCAAAGAAGAAGGGCAATTAAAACCGTAGGAATCGTTTTCGCGCTCATGATTATTACATTTTGTGAATCATAACATCAGAAGCACCGCCACCGTTCATTCCGTCTTCAATACCCTTAGAAGCTAAGAACATGAGGGCTTGACCAGAGCGGCCGCCAGAACGACAAAACAATACCAAAGGACGACTCATTGATTTAAATTCTTCCCAACGGGCCGGTACTTCGTCCAAAGGAATATTTACGGCGCCTGGAACTGCTTCCATGGCTACTTCCTCAGGAGTTCGAACATCTATAAGCGTTGCTTCTGAGTGATTGATTGCTTCGTTGATAGTCATAATATATTGTATTTGATATCAAAAGTACTGCTGCTAAAATGATTGCAGCGGAACTAATATCACAGTTTACCAAATAATGATTTGATCCTCTTTTGCCTTAGCTAAACCTCCATTAGTACAAACACCTCCGAAGGCTTCGACAAATTCTGGCATGTTACTCATAGGTCCATTGACACGGAACTTTCCTGGGCTGTGTGGATCGGTAACAACCTGATTTTTTAAATATTCCTCACGACCGTGCATTTGCCAAACCTGAGCCCATCCCAAGAAGATACGCTGCTTGTCCGTAAATCCATCAATGGGTGCCACTTCTTTATCTCCGCGGTGCTTTAGATAGGCGTGGTAGGCTAAAGTCAATCCACCTAAATCGGCAATATTTTCACCTAAGGTTAAGCGCCCATTCACGTTTACACCCGGTAATACCTCATAGGCATCGTATTGATCCGCCAATTTTGTGGTCAGTTCATCAAAGCGCTTTTTATCGCCTGCAGTCCACCAATTTTCCAAATTTCCATCGGCACCGTAGTTCGCGCCCTGATCGTCAAATCCATGGGAAAACTCATGTCCGATAACTCCGCCAATAGCTCCGTAGTTGATAGCATCATCTGCCTCAGGATTAAAAAATGGGGGCTGTAAGATTCCTGCGGGGAATACCACCTCATTATTAAGTGGGTTGTAGTAGGCGTTCACTATATGTGCTCCCATTCCCCATTCTTCCTTATCTACAGGCTCGTTAAGCTTAGATAAATTTTCAGTAGTAAAGTATTTAGAAAGTGCTTTTCTGTTTTTAAAGTAGCTGGCTCGAGAAAGGTCGAGATCAGATAGGTCTTCCCATTTGTCTGGGTAACCAATTTTGTATGTAAAAGCATCCAGTTTCGCCAATGCCTTCTCTTTCGTGGTATCACTCATCCACGTTAGACCATTGATCCGGTCGCGGAATGCTGAGCGGAGATCTTCCACCATCGCTTCAACCTGTGCTTTACTTTCTTCAGGGAAATAACGGTCGGCATAAAGATGGCCTAACTGGTCCCCTAAAGACCCTACAGCACCCTGTGCACGTTTCCAACGCGGATTCATTTTTGGAATACCACGTAGAATTTTACTGTAGAATTCGAAGTTCAGTGTTTCGAATTCGTCATTCAATGTGCTCGCAGCAGCATCCGCTACGTGCCATTGGTAATACTGTTTCCATGTTTCCAGACCAGACTTGGCGCAAGCTTCATTGAATCTACTAAAGTATTCGGGTGCTGAATTGATCAACGTATCTGAGTGCACTCCTACAGCTGCGACATAAGCAGTGATAGGCATGTTTGGTGCTAGCGCCTGCCATTGCTCGAGAGTCATGGGATTGTAACGTGCGACTGAATTACGCATTTCGACGCGGCTCTTCATGGCTTGTGCCATGGCTTTTTCTAGATTATAGATGGCATCTACATCCCAGTCTTTGCCGACAAGAGTGGAAACTTTCGCGATGTGATCGCGGTATTGCTGTTGCAGCACTAGACTGGCACTATCTTCTCTTAAGTAGTAATCACGGTCCGGTAAACCGATTCCGCTCTGGCCAACATACAAGGCATGCGCTGAGGAATTTTTCGCATCCGTACTCACGTACATCGAAAGCGGTGCACCAATTCCGTTAAACTTATTCTCACCCATCAACGTAAAGAGTTCCTCTAGTGAGGCTACGTCACTTACTTCTTCGAGGTACGGCATTAATGGAGTTAATCCTGCTTCGTTGCGCGCAAGACTGTCCATCGCACTCGCGAAAAGGTCACCGATCAGCTGTTCATCTGTACCTTTTTCATAGGTCCCCGCACTAACTTCTTCCAAAATCGTCTTTAGACGGTGTTTGTTGGTTTCAATTAACTCATTGAATCTACCCCATCGGGTTTCAGTTTCCGGAATTGGGTTTTCATCAATCCATCCGCCTGCAGTGTGCTGAAAGAAATCCTCACACGGCGCCACCGAAGTATCTAAATAATTGACATCAAAGGCATCTACGACGATTGCCTGCTCTGGCGCTGTACAAGCCGCTAAAACTAGCGGCAGCGCTAAAATTGCTTTATTCATGCTCAGGGGTTTATGTTTAAAGGCCTATGCCTTGCGTTTCCAAGTTTCGAAGGTAAAGGAATATTCGTGATTTGCGTCTGCAGGATGGTGCAGCGATGCTATGCATTCGAACGGGCTTTTGTCCCAATCCGGGAAATAGACATGGCCGTCTAAACTGGCATGAACTACCGTGATTTCAAGAGTATCCAGATACGGGAGGGCCAATTCATAAATCTGCGCACCGCCCACTATAAACGCATCAGTCTCATCTTTCACCAACGCTAACGCTGCTTCAAGACTTTGTACAGACTCACATCCCTCAGCTTTGAAATCCGCTTGTCTACTGATTACAATATGACGGCGTTTCGGTAGCGGTCGACCACCTAAACTATCCCAAGTCTTGCGACCCATGATGATCGTTTTTCCCGCAGTATGATGCTTAAAGTGTTTAAGATCATCCGGTAAATGCCAGATAAGATCGTTGTCTTTACCAATGACACGATTTTCGCCGTAGGCGACGATAGCTTTCAATACCATTATACAGCAACTTTACCCGCAATGTGTGGGTGTGGATCATAACCAACGATTTCGAAGTCGTCGTAGGTGAAGTCAAAGATATTTGTCACTTCAGGATTTACTTTTAATTGAGGTAAAGGACGGAAATCCCTTGTCAATTGCAATTCTAATTGTTCGATGTGGTTGTTGTAAATATGAGCATCGCCTAAAGTGTGGACAAAATCGCCTACCTCTAAATTACAGACCTGTGCGACCATGTGTACGAGGTAAGCGTAAGAGGCGATGTTGAAGGGTACGCCGAGGAAGATGTCTGCACTTCGCTGGTATAACTGACATGAAAGCTTACCGTCCGCAACATAAAACTGGAAGAAAGCATGACAAGGCGGCAAGGCCATTTGATCCACAAAGCCTACGTTCCATGCATTCACGATGATGCGGCGGCTGTTGGGGTTATTCTTAATTTGATCAATAACCTGCTGGATCTGATCCACAGCTCCACCATTCGGTGCCGGCCAAGAACGCCATTGGTACCCATAAACTGGACCTAATTCTCCCCATTTCGCAGCGAATGCTTTATCCGTTGCAACGCGTTCGGCAAAACCGCGGATATCTTCTCCAGCAAAATCAGTGCTTTTTTTGTAGGCGGCGTAGGGCCAATCGTCCCAAATACGAACCTTATTTTGAGTCAAATATTCGATGTTCGTCGAGCCCTGCAAGAACCACAACAGCTCGTGCAAGATGCTTTTTACGTGCACCTTTTTAGTCGTTAGTAAGGGAAAACCTTTCTGGAGATCAAAGCGCATTTGATGGCCAAAAACACTGAGTGTTCCTGTACCTGTGCGGTCTCCTTTCTGTACGCCTTCTTTCAGAACGCGATTAACAAGATCGTGGTATTGCTGCATGTAACAAAGATGGCTTTGCCCAACCGAATTCCCACGCAATTATGCAACGGGTTATTCACGGAGAAATCAACAAAAAAACCCATCCGCGAACGGATGGGCTTAGGTGTGCCCCGGGCCGGGGTCGAACCGGCACGGACATTACTGTCCACAGGATTTTAAGTCCGGCGTGTCTACCAATTCCACCACCGGGGCTCCAATAAAAAACCCTCCCGTACAGGAGGGTCTCTGAGCGAAAGACGGGATTCGAACCCGCGACCCCGACCTTGGCAAGGTCGTGCTCTACCAGCTGAGCTACTTTCGCGTTCGGGACGGCAAATATACAGCAGGAATTATTACTTGCAATATTGCCTGCTATTTTTTCGAAACTTTTTCTTTGAGGGTATGAAGAAGCATCAAAGCCTCTATGGGCTTGAGTTCATCTAGGTTTAACCCAATGAGTTCATCTGCAACCTCTTCGAGCTCTGGACGGTCAAGTGAAAAGAAATTTAATTGGCCACTTTCTGCTACTCCATCGGGCTGATTTTCAGAAGATCTATGCGCTTCAAGACCACCTAAAACTTGTGAAGCGCGGTGCACTACGTACCCAGGAATACCTGCAAGTTTCGCCACATGAAGACCGAAGGAGTGTGCTGTGCCGCCCGGCTTTAACTGACGCGTGAAAACGATGGTATCGTCGTGCTCCTCGGCTGCGACATGGTAGTTGCGAACTTTAGAAAAATCATGTGCCATTTCGTTGAGCTCGTGGTAATGCGTAGCAAAAAGTACTAAAGGCTGTGCCGGATGCTGGTGGAGGTACTCTGCAATACCCCATGCGATGCTCACACCATCAAAGGTTGAGGTTCCTCGGCCAATTTCATCTAAAATCA
This sequence comes from Schleiferiaceae bacterium, assembly GCA_965204625.1. GTDB lineage: Bacteria > Bacteroidota > Bacteroidia > Flavobacteriales > Schleiferiaceae > UBA10364. The sequence goes on along the minus strand of CBDBET010000006.1, from coordinate 324,328 downwards.
CCAAACTTCTTGGACTGATATTATTCAAAATGGTGGCTGTTTCATTCATCTCCACCATGAAGGTACTTTCCCCTTTACTGAGGTTGTCGGAAGCGCCTACACGAACGAACAATCGGTCCATGATGGGCAAACGGGCAGATTTTGCAGGAACGAAAGCCCCTATTTGTGCGAGAATTTGAATCAGTGCGGTCTGACGCAACAGCGCACTCTTACCACTCATATTGGGACCCGTAATCATTGCAATAGCTGAGGCTTCCGCATTCATCTCCAGCGAATTAGCTATGTACGGCTGGCCTTCCGGCAAGACCTTTTCAATCACAGGGTGACGTCCTTTGCTAATTTCCAATTCCTGAGTTTCAGTGAAGACTGGTCGAACGTAATCGCTATTCAAGGCCACCTCAGAGAAACAAAGCAACACATCCAATGTAGCCACCCAACGTGCACTGTGCAAAAGATAAGAAACCTCAGCAGCTACTTGCGCCACTAAAGCCTCAAACAAACGCGTTTCAATGGCTTTAATTTTTTCCTCCGCACCCAACACTTCTACTTCGAACTTTTTCAATTCGTCTGTGATGTAACGCTCTGCATTCACCAGTGTTTGCTTACGGTGCCACTCTTCCGGTACTTTATCCTTGTGCGAATTTCGCACTTCAAGGTAGTAGCCAAAAACGTTGTTAAAAGCCAATTTTAAGGAAGGGATTCCTGCAGCCTCTGCTTCGCGAGCGCGAATAGTCTCAAGCGTACTCGTTGCATCATTTAACAACCCGCGTAATCGGGTCAATTCCTCATCGTAACTGCTACGGATACTTTCGCCTTTCCCTATGATCACCACAGGATCTTCAACCAATGCCTCACGTAAGGTATTGCGCAGTTCGGGTACTAATGCTGGAGCCTGTTCTGGGACGTCCAATGCATTTGATTCAACTAATCCCCAAACCTCAGCGACGGTATCTAGGGCGTGACGTAATCGGGCCAATTCTTTAGGCGAAATACGGCCTGTCGAAACACGACTGCACAAGCGCTCCATATCCGGGAGGCCATTCAATACCGCACGCAGTTGCTCGCGAACTTCAGGCATTTCAAGCAGTTGACTTATGGCCTCTTGACGGGCAGTGATCTCATTTATGTTTAAGAGCGGAAGGCTCATCCATGTCCGCAATAACCGGCCACCCATGGGAGTACCGGTCTGGTCAATAATGTTCAGTGTACTCACGCCGCCTGGACTGCTTGGGTAGAAGAGCTCTAGGTTCTGTACCGTAAAACCGTCCAACCACATGAAGTCTTCTAAAGACACACGCGAAAGGGTGGTTATATGGTTAAGGTTAGCCATTTCAGAACGCTTCAGGTGGTGCAAAATGGCACCCGCAGCTACCGCTCCGGCATCTCCTTGCGCAAGACCATATCCTGCCAGTCCTTGCGTCTTAAAATGAGTAGTGAGCTGTTCGCTCGTGTAATTCGCTTCCCAAGCCCAAGCATCTACACCAAACAGGTAAAAATCACGGTTCAACCGCAACCGCAGCTCACGTGGCATATCCTTCGGGTGAATCACCTCTTTAGGCGCATAGGTAGTTAGCGCATTCATAATGGCTTGTTCCGTTCCTTGAGCGTAATGAAATGCCCCTGTAGATATGTCTACGATGGACAATCCCCATTGGCCTTTTGTTGGCGGATAAATTGCTGCGAGGTAGTTGTGCTCTTTACCGCTGAGCAGGTCGTTGTTCAGATTGATTCCCGGCGTGATCATGTCCGTCACCCCTCTTTTTACGAGACCCTTCACCGTTTTGGGATCTTCAAGCTGGTCTACGATGGCTACCCGGTGGCCGCCTTTGACCAATTTTGGCAAATAGGTCTGCAGTGCATGGTGCGGGAAACCCGCCAACGCCACTTCCGAAGCAGATCCATTGGAGCGTTTTGTGAGAATAATGTCCAATGTTTTTGACGCTTTTTCCGCATCGCTTCCGAAGGTCTCATAGAAGTCACCCACGCGAAAAAGCAACATCGCTTCAGGATGTTTCGCTTTAATTTCATCGTATTGACGCATCATTGGCGTCTGCTTCTTTGCCGGTTTTTTGGCCATTTACCCTTACTTTGTGTTCTCGTTCCAACGCATCTGTCGGAACTTCAAATGTAAGGGCTTCCGAGCGATGAGAAAACTTAGAAACAGTGAATTGGGCCGATTATCTCCCGAGGACTACAAAAAAGCGGAAAAAACACCGCTTGTCATTGTCAGCGATAACATACGCTCCATGCACAACATCGGCAGTCTTTTTCGCACTGCTGACTGCTTTCGAGTGGCCCACATTCACCTCTGCGGACTTAGCCCAGTTCCTGGCCATCCAGAGATCGAAAAAACCGCGCTCGGCGCGACAGAAAGTGTGCCATGGTCGCAACACGAAAATACATTGAGTTGCCTAGAGCAATTAAAATCAGAAGGATACCGTATCGCTGCGCTTGAGCAAGCTGAAAACAGTATTGATCTAAGAGAATACGTGCCACAAACACCTACTGCCCTGGTCCTAGGTCATGAGGTTATTGGTGTTGCGCAGGATGTTGTGGATGCCTGCGACGATGTGATTGAAATCATACAGTTTGGCACCAAACACAGCCTTAATGTCAGTGTCAGTGCAGGATTAGCAATCTTCGATTTACACCGTAAGTTAACTAGCTGAGTTTAGTGGGAACCGCTGTATCTGGACAAACCTCAAGCAGCGCCGAGATGGACTGGCCTGAAATGGGGTGCATCCATTCGGGATGAACTTCTTGAAGGGGCAGAAGCGTAAACCTACGTAAATGCATACGAGGGTGCGGCAGCTCAAGAAGCGCGGTTTGCTGAACCATAGCGTCAATGGAAAGTATATCAATATCAATTAATCTGTCGGCATAACCTTCGGCCAAACGTTCACGACCCAGTTCCTGCTCCACCGCCAGTAACCCCTGCATCAAAAACTCCGGCTCAAGAGCGGTATGCAGCAGCAGGACTTGGTTAAGATAACAAGCAGTGCTTTCGTAACCCCAAGCAGGACTCTCGTAGAGTGCGCTGGTACGATGAATATTGCCAAATTGGCCAATAGATTCTATCGCTTTTGCTAGGTTCTCACGCTTATCACCTAAATTCGTTCCCAGTAAAATTAATACCTCCTTCATGAAATCATTTTTCAGCACAGTCCTCGCCGTTCTAACGGCACTCATCGCCTCCGTTTTATTCTTGTTCGGCTTGCTCGTTGTTGCGAGCGTAACGAGCGAAAGTCCGGTGCCAAAGGTAGCAGACAACACGCTATTGCGCATTAAACTTTCGGGAAGCTTGGAGGAACGTGCTGTAGAAGATCCGCTGAACGGTTTAAGCGCCGCTTTGCTAGGGATGGATGCACCGGAAGCATTGGGACTCAACGAACTTCGTGAGGGTTTAGCCTATGCGGCTGAAGACGATAGAATCCAAGGCATTCTTCTGGACCAAGGCGCTTTTGCAGCCGGATATGGACTATTAGAAGAATTGACAGACCATTTGAATGCGTTCAAAGCAGCGAACGGAAAGCCTATTTATACGTACGGCGAATACTACACTCAAAAAGGGGTTGCACTCAGCGCATTGGCAGATTCTACGATCCTGCATCCAGGTGGGATTTTCGAGTTGCGCGGGATAGGAACTACGAGTACTTATTACAAAACGTTTTTCGACAAATTCGGCATTGAGCCATTGGTGGTGAGAGGTACGGGAAATAAATTTAAAAGCGCCGTTGAGCCGTTCATTGCCAGCGAAATGAGTGATGAAAATCGGCTTCAACTGACCCACCTTATCTCCCAATTTTGGGACTTTATCGGCCTTAATTTCGAACAGAAAGGGGTGAATCGCGCGGTTTTAGATGACGCTGCGGAGCGCTTTATCGGGATGGATGCCGATGCAACGCTGGAAGCTGGATTAGTAGATGCATTAGGATACCGGGAAGATGTTATGGCGCGCTTTAAGGAGAAATACGAAGTGCTTAATTGGTCCGATTATGCTGCACAATTACCCAATTCCCGATCAAAAGACCGCATTGCCATTGTATATGCAAACGGTTCGATAGGAAACGGTTCCGGCGACGAAACTACCATCGGTACGGAAAACATCGTCAAAGCACTCCGGAAAGCTGAGAAAAACGATAAAGTGAAAGCCATCGTGCTGCGCGTGAACAGTCCAGGAGGAAGCGCTTTAACTTCAGATATTATTCACCACACCATCGAAAGCATTGAAAAACCAGTGATCGTAAGCCAAGGAAACTATGCTGCCTCTGGCGGCTATTACATCAGCTGTAATGCCGACGCCATCTTCACCAACAGCACTACCATCACCGGAAGTATAGGCATATTCATGAGCCTGTTCACCGCAGAAGAATTAATGACTCAAACGTTGGGTTTGGCCGTGGAAGAAGTACAAACGCATCCTATGGCAAACTTTCCAAATCTTGCAAAACACCCCGATTCTGCTCAATACGCCATCCTTCAGCGCATGATCGACCGCGGCTATGGAGATTTTACCGGTAAAGTGGCCCGTGGCCGCGCCATGGAATTTGACTATCTCCTCCCTTTGTGCGGCGGTCGCGTATGGACGGGTAAGGATGCGGTAGAGAACGCACTTGCAGATTACGAAGGCGGAATGAACGAAGCATTGGAATACGCTGCAAAACAAGCCGGAATAGAATCGTATCAAACCTATGAATTGCCTGCTGTAGAATTAGGTATTGAAAAATATTTGAAATCCTTTGGCGTCGCAAGCGCGGGGGCGAAAACCCCAGAGTTTCTTCAAAATGAAGCCCTCGAAGAACTGTGGTTCCTGGCCAAAAACCCGGGGATGCAGGCGCGACTCAACCCCATCTTCATGAACTTATGATCGGGGAGAAAAAAGCAACAGCTGAACGGTTGTATTACGTCCTAGGCGCCCTCTTCATCGCGGCGCTCATCACGTGCAATCTGATCGCAAATAAATTCATTAGCATTGACCTTGGTTTCAAGGTATTTACCATCAGCGCTGGGGTTTTGCCCTATCCATTGACTTTTTTGATTACCGATATTTTAAGCGAATTGTACGGACAGAAAAGAACTACACAAGTGGTATTGTCTGGACTCATCGCCAGCATTTTTGTGTTATTTGTCTTATGGCTGGGTGCCCAATTCCCGGCAATCGCTACTTCACCCATTTCCGATGAAACCTACAACAACGTCTTTCAAAATGCTTGGCGCGTCATTGCCGCTTCCATGTTTGCCTACCTCGCAGCCCAGTTGATCGACGTTCGACTGTTTCATTTTTGGAAAAAAATCACTGGAGGTAAGATGCTTTGGGTGCGCAATAACTTTTCCACCCTAGCGAGCCAATTGGTCGATACCGCTTTAGTCGTTTTCGTATTGTTCGTGGGTACCCTCCCTTTCGGCACCATGGCAGATTACATCTGGGACGGCTGGCTCTTTAAAGCCACTGCAGCCGCATTCGATACCGTTTTGATTTATGCCTTTATGTGGTGGGCACGCCGATTCTTTAAGTTAGAGATGGGCGAAGAGATTGAGCTGTAATTAGCGAATTTCTAAATCCACGCGGTGCCCATGATGCGCTCGAACGTTGAATACGCCGTTTTCAAGCATTAAATACTGTCCACGAATACCCAATAATTTCCCAGAAAAGGAATCGCCCTTTTCTTTAAAACTCAAACTCTTGACTTTTAGCAGCTGTTCGGCTATAGGGTATTTCATGGACCATATTTCTGGGGCTTCTGCAGCGTATTGTTTTAATTCTTGTGGAAGTATATCTAACGCATGATGCCAAGCATCTTCTAGAGATTCGTCGCAGGGATCATTGCGCAGCATAGCTTGCCATGAAGTTTTATCTGTAAAATAGCCTTTAAGAGCAACTTCTGCCTCACCGGCTAAATACCTGTTGGGTACTTCCAGTAAGACTGCAGCTTCAGCAGCGCCCTGGTCCATCCAACGGTAAGGACGTTGCGTACCTCTTGTGACGCCCACCTTGATTCGGTTCGTTTTCGCGAGGTACACAAAATGCGGCTGCAATTGCAAGCGCTGTTCAAACTCCAGATCGCGTTCTGCAATGCCCAAATGGGCCTTACTTAATTCAGGTTTCATAATAGTTGGCGACGCCTCAGGCTTTGTAAAGAAACACTCGCGGCAGAAGTTTTGGCGGTATACCTCAGGCACTAATTGGCCACAAAAACAAATGTGCTCACCCAAAAAAGTAGCCGAAAATTCACGACCAATCAATGCATTCATCAGCAGTAAATCACCGCCCACTTTGAGGGTGTAACGAACGGTAGAGCCGTATTGAGTAGACATTTTATGAAGCGCGCCGTGGTACTGCATTTTTAGTTTAATTTTAATTCTTGTGAAGGTACACAGCGCAACTGAAACACAAGCCTTGCCATGATTTATACTTGGGTCAATAAAGTCATTCGTCAAAACATGCGCAAGCGCGTGGAGGAAATCTTTGCCTTTAGCGAGGCGCCGGTTGAAACGCAAGCTGAATTATTACGCGGTCTGGTCAGTAAAGCGCAAAACACGACCTACGGACAATTGCACCATTTTGAGCACATTAGCGATCGTGAGGTCTTTTCAAAATTAGTACCGCTATCTAACTATGATTTGCTCGAGCCCTACATCGAACAGATGCGCGAAGGAAAAACCGATGTATTGTGGCCGGGTAAAATAGAGTGGTTTGCGAAAAGCTCAGGAACGACTTCTGGCGTGTCAAAGTACCTTCCCGTCTCCAAGGAAAGTATTGAGGAATGTCACTTTTCGGGTGGCCGATTCGAACTCGCGCTCTATTGTAACGCCGTACCAGAAACGAAAATTTTCGAAGGCTTGGGACTGCGCTTAGGCGGCTCCACACAAATTCAACAAGAGGGCAATGGACAAAGCGGCGACCTCAGCGCCATTTTAATTCAGAACATCCCGCTCTGGGCGGAATTACGCAGCGCGCCGAGTCATGAAACTGCACTTTTAAGTGATTGGGAAGAGAAATTGGAGGCCATAGTCGAAGAGGCCATCACCCAAAACATCACCTCACTTTGGGGCGTGAGCAGCTGGTTTTTAGTGCTCTTCAAAAAAGTACTGGAACGAACGGGCAAGTCGCATTTATTGGAAGTGTGGCCCAATCTTGAACTCTTCGCACACGGTGGCGTAAACTTCGCTCCTTACGAACAGCAATTCCGGGAAATGATGCCAGGTAGGCAGGTAACCTTTATGGAAAATTACAATGCCTCTGAAGGATTCTTCGCGGTGCAGGACGATCCATCCATAGATGGTATGTTGCTCTTGCTGGATAATGGCATTTATTACGAATTCATTCCGCTCGATTCTTTTAACGGAACGGAAAGTAAAACCATTCTCTTGGAGGACGTGGAATTGGACACCGATTATGCCATAGTGATTACTACCAACGGTGGGCTCTGGCGTTATATCCTAGGTGATACCGTGAAGTTCGTCTCAAAAAAACCTTTGCGAATCAAGGTTAGTGGACGGACCGCTCACTTCATTAATGCTTTTGGCGAGGAGGTTATCGTTACAGATGCCGAATATGCACTGCAGGCGACCTGTGAAGCCCTCGAATGTCGGGTGATTGATTTTCACGCTGCGCCCTGCTACATGAATGACAAGACAACCGGTGCGCACCAATGGATCATTGAATTTGAGCAACCGCCGGCAGATTTGGAAGCGTTCAAAATAGAATTGGACAGAAATCTACAGAGTCAAAATTCAGATTACCAGGCGAAACGGAAATACGACCTCGTCCTAGAACCACCTCGTATTATCGCGGCAGAACCAGGCCTTTTTCATCACTGGCTGAAAGGAAAAGGAAAGTTGGGCGGACAAAACAAAGTTCCCCGCCTCAGTAACAATCGTTTGCTTATAGAGCAGTTTCTAACGCTGAATGCTTCGCTTCAAACTCAGCCATAACGGCGGTCCAAAGCTCAATTCTTGACTGTAATGCTGCTTTCGAAGACAGCGCTGCTTGGTTCCATTTTTCTACTTTATCACTGCAAAGCAGCTCCACCATTTGCTCGGCAAGATGGCCATGTAAATCCCCATCGATCTCAATGTGGCGCTCTAAATAGTAAGCGAATAAGCCCAATTCATTCGGGAACGTAGACTTCAGATAGCGAACGATCTCAATAAACATATCCGGAATAAGATCTTCCCGTCCAAAGGTGAACACCGCAGCAATCTCTGAAGCATCGCCGCGGGCAACCACATCTAATGTTTGTCGTACAAAAGCCTTCGCGCTTTCTGGCGCATCACTAGCTTCTAACGCCTCCAGCGGTTGCACGCCGCGCTCCAAGTCCTTGATAAAATTTGAAATTGGCGCTATATCCGCACCTGCCTCCGACATCGCACGCAAGTACAATTCAAAGTGGCTGGTCGCATTGCCTTGCTGGTCCACATCACTTTCTTCACCATGAACGATCTCATTAATAAGTCGACGCACAGCCGGGTCACCCTTTGGTATCCAATAAGTATCTACACAAGTAAGTTCACGCTGTAGTGATTTCAGGAGCACCATAAAATCCCAAACGGCCCATACATGTGCCTCCATAAAATGACGTGCACGCGGGACTGTATTGACCCATTGGAAGGCCGGGTGAGCGACTAATTCTTGTCTAGATGCTTCAATCTGCTCTTTTACCAATTCAATTTTCATATTTCAGTGGAATGCTTGAGGTACTTTTATTACTTTGCGGGTACAAATTTAATGAGCATGCACATAGCAATCGCAGGAAATATTGGTTCAGGTAAAACAACTTTAACGGGGTTGTTAGCGAAACACTATAATTACCAGCCACATTACGAAGATGTAGACGACAATCCTTACCTAGACGACTTCTATGAAGAAATGCAACGTTGGAGCTTCAACTTGCAAATCTATTTCTTACGCTCACGCTTCTCACAAGTAACGGCTGTACGCGAAGAAGGTTTAGACGTTATTCAAGATCGTACCATATACGAAGATGCCCACATCTTTGCACCCAACTTACATGCTATGGGGCTGATGACTGCACGCGACTACGAAAGCTATAAAGGTCTCTTCGAACTGATGGAAAAACACCTTCAACCGCCGGATCTGCTCATTTACCTACGCGCCTCTGTCCCGACATTAGTCGACCACATACAAAAACGTGGAAGAGATTATGAGAACAGCATCCGTATCGATTATTTGAGACGATTAAATGAGCGTTACGAGGCTTGGGTCAACACCTACGATAAAGGGAAAATTCTCATTGTTAATGTAGATAAGAATAAGTTTCCTGAGAATCCTGAAGACCTAGGAGAAATCATTCAGCAGATCGACTCAGAGCTCAACGGCTTGTTCTAAAGTGTCAATCATTTTTTCGCAGGCACCCGATTGCGTCAAGACAAAGTTGCGGGCCTCCTTTTCTTTTTGAATGAAATCGCCGAGCCGCGCTTTTTCGAGATACGCTGTCCAATCATTGTGATGTTCTCCAGGAATCAAAAATCCTTGAGCCACTAAAGATTTGTTTTCTGGGATTTTCTGCCAATGCGGACCGCAAGCTACCACCTTCCCCTGCACTGTTGCTTCCAGCACGTTATGCGTTGCTTTACCAAAGCCTCCGCCCACGATAACTGCATCCGCAATTTTGTACAAGCTGCGTAAAACGCCAAATTCAGGAATGAGTAAAATATTCGTTGCGTGCGGCTCATCGGTTGTGGAACTACTCACTTTGTCTTTGAAGACATCGGACAACTTTGAAGCCTCCTTCAAGTCGTGAGGAACCAACCAAACGGAATAGCTGCTGTGATTCGACTGGGCCAAAACCATTGCATCCATTTCATGGGCGCTACCGACCACTAAGATGGGCTTTTCTTGTGCCGCACTCCAACGCTCAAATTTTTCAGGCAGCTCAATATTCACTAAAGTAGCCGCATAATCGTATTTAGGGTTACCCAAAACCACCGAATGAACACCCGCAGCACTCATTGTTGCTGCATCCCTATCATCTACCATACCCCAAATACTTACAGCCGCTTTAAATGTGCCACGAATGAGGGGAAGCATGGGATTTAGATACCAAGGCGTCTTGAGCGCACTCATACCTATAATGACCGTTGGAATATTTGATCTCTTTAATCCCGCAATATGGTTAGGCCATAGATCGTAGCGCACGAATACTGCCAATGAGGGATTGCAATACTTCAACCATTTTGACACTTCGGAGGGCGCATCGACGGGCAAATAATGCACTGTAGCACGCGGATAGCTTTTACGCGGTTCATAACCTGAGGGACTGAAGAAGGTTACTACACCCGACCATTGTGGATTGTTGTCGAGAAATCCCTCTAAAATGGGTTTGCCCATTTCGAATTCACCCAGGGACGCACAATGCATCCAAACGACTTTGCCTTTGAGCGGTTCCTTTTGTTTCCAAGCCTTATCGGCTCCAACTGTACCCAACCAACTCTTTGAGGGAGCTAGAATTCGCGAGGCGCGAAAAATGAGTTCAGTTAAAACGGGATAGAGTACCATTAATCGGTCAAAAAGAAGCTTTCTTGCTTTGCATATACGGGCAACAACCAGGTGAAATTGAGTCCAATACTCAAGTCTAATTTTAACGCTGAATCTTCCAATCCAGTATCTACATTAAAACCCCGAACACTTCTAGTCACTGCGGTATTCACGGTTAAACCCACCATGAAGTTGATGCGCTCGTCATTGTCAAGACGTAAATAGCGTAGAGAGGTTTTCGAAGCCACCCCTCGGTGCAGACGGTCGTAACCGTAAATCATGGGTGGTGCTAGTTGAGGGAAGTTGCCACGTTCGTTTCGAACGCTGATTTTTGTTTGCTGAAGTCCAAAGCCCTGGAGCACCATCCAACCCGAATTGGGGTTGTAATTCGTCTTAAAGATTCGACCTGTATTTACTGTGATTTGCGCACCACTAAGGCCTGCGTTCATTATGGCATATTCTCCATTTACACCAATGTAATTTCCATTTTCATCAGTCAGACCACCAAAAATTGCATCCGTATTTTTCACTGATGTGCCGTAAAAGGCGTCAAAATCTAAACCGTAAAAGCTGTTTTTCTTGTTTTTGCGCTGGTAGGACACCGTCGCTGCTGCAAAAGGCTCATACCGATCTGCAAGATCTGCCATAGGTAGATAAAAGGCTGGCGACAGTCCCCACAATTGGACGGTACGTACACTGTCCCTTGTGGTCAATTGGCCCCAAGCGGGGGACGAAAAGAGGCAGATGCTGGCAAAAATCAGCGAAAATTGGACAACTTTTTTCATACGTGGTAATCTAACTGCAAGGTAAGGGCAATTGGTCGTTCGTAATAATGTAATTTTAGGGCACTCATTCCGTTACAAGAGTGAAATTAAGGAACCCAGCCATTCAATTATGAAAATTACGGTAGTAGGAACAGGATACGTAGGATTAGTCACAGGCGCATGTCTAGCGGATGTGGGGATTCAGGTAACCTGTGTAGATATTGACCAGAAGAAAATTGACGGACTTGAAAATGGCGTTATGCCCATTTACGAGCCGGGATTAAAAGACATTGTTATACGCAACCACGCGAAAGGTCGTTTGCATTTTAGCACCAACCTTGGTGAAGCCATTAAAGGTTCCGGTGCGGCATTTATCGCAGTGGGAACGCCCCCTGGTGAAGATGGTTCTGCGGATCTTAAGTACGTTTTGGGTGTAGCCCAAGAGATTGGCCAAACCATGACCGATTACCTGGTCGTCATTACAAAATCTACCGTCCCAGTGGGTACGGCAGAAAAAGTACGCGGCGCCGTCGGGCAAGCCCTCGAAAAACGCGCTGCATCTTTTGGCTTCGACGTTGCGTCGAATCCAGAGTTTTTAAAAGAAGGTGCCGCAATTGAAGATTTCATGAAACCAGACCGCATTGTGGTAGGTATTGACAGCGACCGCGCGCGTGAAATGATGGCGCGTGTATATCGCCCATTCACGCTCAACGGTCATCCTGTGATTTTCATGGACATTCCCTCAGCAGAAATGACGAAGTATGCGGCAAACGCCATGTTAGCGACGAAAATTTCATTCATGAATGACATCGCAAATTTGTGCGAGCGCATGGGTGCAGATGTGAATCAGGTTCGCAAGGGAATCGGTTCCGACCCACGAATAGGTAATAAATTCATTTACCCGGGTATCGGATATGGCGGTTCGTGCTTTCCTAAGGATGTCAAGGCATTAGCGCGCACCGGAAGAGAAAACGGACATACCATGCGCATTTTAGAAGCCGTTGAGGCGGTGAACGATGCGCAGAAAAGCGTGCTTTTCAATAAAATAAATGCTTACTTCGGTGGCGATCTTCAGGGTAAGACTGTTGCTTTCTGGGGACTCTCGTTTAAACCAAATACAGACGATATGCGTGAAGCGCCGTCTGTAGTTATTGCCAACCTATTGATGAATGCCGGGGCACACGTTCGTGCGTACGACCCGGTAGCGATGGAAGAAGCAAAACACCAATTAGGCGACCGCATTACCTATTGTGCAGATGAAATGGAAGCCGTTCGCGGTGCCGATGCCTTAGCGCTGATTACGGAGTGGGCTGAATTTAGAGTACCCGATTGGGGCGCGGTGGCAAATGAAATGAACGGCAAAGTACTCTTTGACGGACGTAACCTCTACCGCCGCGAGATTGTAGGTGAGATAGGATTCGATTATTTTGGAATAGGACAAGGCGAACAACCCGCGTAATTATGGCAAGAGTACTAATCACTGGAGCAGCAGGATTTTTAGGTTCACATCTGTGTGACCGATTCATCGCCGAAGGCTACGACGTCCTCGCCATGGATAACCTCATCACGGGTAATATGGAAAATTTGGAACACCTACTGGGCCTTCCTAATTTCACCTTTTACCACCACGATGTAAGCAACTATGTGCACGTACCAGGAGAATTGGACTACATCCTTCATTTCGCATCGCCGGCCTCCCCTATTGACTATTTAAAAATCCCCATTCAAACCCTAAAGGTAAGCTCGCTGGGCACGCACAACCTTTTAGGATTGGCTTTGCACAAAGGTGCGCGCATCCTCGTCGCATCCACCTCAGAAGTGTACGGCGACCCCCTTGTTCACCCACAAACAGAGGAATATTGGGGTAACGTAAATCCAGTAGGACCACGCGGCGTTTACGACGAAGCAAAACGATTCATGGAAGCCATGACCATGGCTTACCACACCTACCACGGTTTAGAAACACGTATTGTTCGGATCTTCAATACCTACGGGCCACGTATGCGACTAAACGACGGCCGGGTATTGCCTGCATTTATAGGTCAAGCCCTGCGCGGCGAAGACCTCACCATTTTTGGGGACGGTTCACAAACGCGTTCGTTCTGTTACGTGGATGATCTTATTGAAGGTATCTACCGCTTATTAATGAGCGACCATACGGAGCCCGTGAACATAGGAAACCCACACGAAATTACTATTGGCCAATTCGCAGAAGAAGTCATCAGCCTCACTGGAACGACACAAAAAGTGGTCTACAAGGAGCTGCCTGTGAACGACCCCATGCAGCGCCAACCGGACATCACTAAGGCAAAGGAATTGCTGGATTGGGAACCGAAAGTGATGCGTGCAGAAGGCCTAGATCGCACCTATGCTTGGTTCAAAGACCTGCCTGAAGATCGCCTGTATCGCAAGGAACACCGCGATTTCGCAGACTACAAGAAAACCAAATAAACCAATAATGAACCAAATTTTAGTCACAGGAGGCTTAGGCTACATAGGATCACATACCGTGATCGAACTGCTCGCGGCAGGCTATGAACCCATTGTCATCGATAACCTCAGCGAAAGCCCTATTGAGGTAAAAGACCGCATTGAAAAAATTACCGGAACGTCATTAACTTTTAGACAAGTTGAACTCTGCGACCTCGCTGCAGTAGATGCAGTGTTTGAAGAGTTCCCTTATATTTCAGGGGTCATTCACTTTGCCGCTTTCCTCTTGGTAAATGAAAGCGTTGAGGCGCCGCTCAAGTATTACCACAATAATTTGTTGAGTACCGTTAACCTTCTTCAAAGTATGGAGGCCCACGGCATTCGCAACATTGTGTTCTCAAGTTCTTGCACGGTGTATGGTACTCCCGAAAACCCGCATGTGGATGAGAATGCGCCCGTACAACCTGCGGAAAGCCCGTACGGCAATACCAAGAAGATGGGTGAGGAAATCCTCCGTGATACCGCAGCGACTGGAACCGTGGATGTGTTGAGCTTGCGTTATTTCAACCCTATCGGCGCTCACCCCACAAGTATCATTGGCGAATTCCAAGACGGCGAACCGCACCACTTGGTTCCTTACATCACTGAAACTGCCATTGGTAAGCGTAAAGAATTAAAAGTATTCGGGTCCGATTACAATACCCGCGACGGCTCCTGCATTCGAGATTACATTCACGTCATTGATATTGCCAAAGCCCATATTTTGGCTGTTCAACATTTGATCGACGGCAAGACCAAGGGATATGATGTAATCAATCTAGGATCTGGAAACGGATCGACGGTGTTGGAAATGATTAGTGCTTTTGAACGTGCCACTGGAATTGCTATTCCATATAGCCTAGCGCCACGTCGCGCTGGAGATGTACCTGCGGTATACGCGAACATTGGCAAGGCACAGCGCGTTTTGAATTGGACCCCAGAAAAATCATTGGAGGACATGCTTCGTGATGCTTGGAACTTTGAGCAGAGCTTATAGCATGTCAAGGTTTTTCGTAGGAATAGTAGTATTGTTAATGAGTAGTCCGCTATTCGGGCAAAGCTATATCTATGCGCCCATTGACTCGCTCAGAACCATGCCAAATTCTAGGCTTGATAGTCTATACCCTTCTGCCTTTTCTATAGATACCGTAAATAACCTCACTACAATTTCAAGACCGGAATTTGATAGCATATTTAGCAATGCCATCCGCCCCGTCATTTCCGAACTTATGAGAGTAAGCGAGGAAATCAAAGCCCCCGCTTCGTCATTCTCTTACCTTTTCTACTTTAATGCCAATGGTGTCCTAGATCATGCTCGAATAAGCATCATCTTGGCTCAAGAGGGTCATTCATTGACTATTGAATATCCAGATTCAATTCTGGGTCATTTGCTCTCCAACTTTAGCCTAGGATTCTCAGCCACTCGAGCTTATTCCCAGTGTGGCTCTACTTATTTGGGAGCAAGACCTCACAAACCTGTTTTGGATGGCCCAAAAAGGTATTTGCTAGCCTATCAACCGGGTAAGGCACAGACTATCTATGGGATTGCTATAGGAATAGTTGGACAGGATGTTATTTGCAATGCTCCGTACAACCAGACCACCAACGGGATTAATTTTCAAATAGGAGCAGGGTTATTTCATTGGTACGTTATACCTTTTCGTTATAAACCAGACCCCCATTGGCTATTGATGGATATGAATGATCAAAAGTCTATTACCAATGGACTGCAATGCTCCATTTTTGGAACGCAAACGGATGTAGTCAATGGCGTTGCCCTCTCGGGATTTGTAAGCGTAGGTGACCGATTGAATGGACTTGCTTTAAACCTAGGAAGTAGCCATTACACCTTAGTAAACGGAATGACTGTTTCTTTCAGAAATACTGCATTAAAAACCAATGGAGTCCAAATAGGAATTATCAATAGTTCGAATCAAATGAATGGTGTTCAAATTGGACTTTGGAACAACGTAGAATTTTCGGACCAACCTAAGCTTCAAATAGGTCTTTGGAATACAATAAACGGAAAGTCCTTTCCTATTTTAAACTTCCGTCGATAACTTTCTCTTTTCCACATTCTTTGGAAGAGGCTTGAGCATTTTGTAATTTTGTACTTAATAAAGTACGTAATTATGATCGCTGCCAATTTTTCTGAATTCCGAAAAGACCTTAAGAAATACCTCGATGAGGTCGAAGAGAATAATGAAATCATCATTTTAAAACGTAAAACTGGCAATGGTGCTGTAGTCTTATCGATAGAAGAATACAATCAAATGCTTGAGACCATGCATTTGCTGAAATCGAAAGCAAACGCCGACCATCTTTATGCCAGTATGAAAGAGCTAGACGGTAAGCTCATCGAATGGCAGGTCAATGAGCAATAAAATCCTCTTTACGCCGAGTGCTTGGGCAGATTACCAATATTGGGCCTCGAACGATACGAAGGTGCTTAAAAAACTGAATCAAGCGCTTGAAAGTACACGTCGCACCCCCTTTGAAGGAGTAGGTAAACCAGAAGCACTTAAGCACGACCTCGCAGGCCTTTGGAGCCGAAGAATTACAAGAGAGCATAGGCTTGTATACCGCTATCACCAAGATACCATTCAAGTAATTTCCTGCAGATACCACTATTAGTAGAAAGTCGTCGTTATTGAAGTCGCTAATTACATTCGCTTTTGCTCTTTAAATTCTTAGTTTCGTAAACCATAAGAACCACACGAATGAAGAACATCATCATCACCGGCGGTGCCGGATTTATTGGCTCTCACGTCGTTCGCTTGTTTGTAAACAAGTACAGCGAGTACCGCATCATCAATGTGGATGTGCTGACCTATGCCGGGAACCTCGAGAACTTGAGCGATATCGAAAGTGCCCCAAACTATGTGTTTGAGCGCGTAGATATCGTTGATGCTGCAGCCGTTGATGCGTTGTTTGATAAATACCAGCCGGAAGGGGTCATTCACTTGGCGGCCGAGAGTCATGTGGACCGTTCGATTAAGGATCCATTGGCCTTTGTGCGCACCAACATCTTGGGTACGGTGAATTTGCTCAACAGCTTTAAGCGCATTCATGAGGGTTTCGAAGGCAAGCGCTTCTACCACATCAGCACCGACGAAGTATATGGTACGTTGGGCAAGGAAGGCTTATTTGAAGAGACGACGCCGTACGATCCAAACAGTCCTTACAGCGCCTCAAAAGCGTCTTCAGACCACTTTGTGCGTGCCTATGGCGAGACCTACGGCATTCCTTATGTAGTGACCAATTGCTCGAACAACTACGGCCAAAACCAATTCCCCGAAAAACTCATCCCGCTCTTCATCAATAATATCGTGGAAGAAAAGCCATTGCCAGTGTATGGCGACGGTCAGTACACCAGAGACTGGTTGTACGTTGTGGATCATGCCCGTGCCATTGATCTCGTTTACCACGAAGGTGAGAACGCAGAGACCTATAACATCGGCGGCTTCAATGAATGGACCAATCTTGATCTGATCAAGGTGCTTGTGCGTACAGATGGACGAGAAATTGGGCCGTGAAAAAGGAAGCAGTGAGAAGCTCATTACCTACGTGAAAGACCGTCCGGGGCACGACCGCAGGTATGCTATTGATGCGACCAAGATCAATAAGGAGTTGGGCTGGGCGCCAAGCGTGACTTTTGAAGAAGGGCTAGCCATCACCATCGATTGGTATTTGAGTAATGCCCATTGGTTGAAAAACGTAACCTCAGGGACGTATCAGGAGTATTACGACACTATGTACGCAAAACGTTAGTCTATGATCGGCGTAGTTCTAAAAAGTACAGGAAGTTGGTACGTAGTGCGCGAGAACACTACTGGACAATTGTACGAATGCCGAATCAAAGGCAAACTGCGCATCGCAGGAATTAAAAGCACCAACCCATTGGCTGTAGGCGATAGTGTGCGCTTTGAAGAGGAAGAGACTGCGCCGGAATTGGGGGTGATCAGTGGCATAGAAACGCGGAAAAATTATATCATTCGCAAGAGTGTAAATCTGAGTAAGCGCGTCCATATCATTGCGGCAAATATGGACCAGGCACTTTTGGTGACCACCCTTGCGCAACCAGCTACCTCAACAGGTTTTATGGACCGATTCCTTGCCACAGCAGAGGCCTACAACATTCCTGTAATCATCGTATTCAATAAATGCGATGTCTACACCGAAGCGCTTCAAGGGGAATTAGAATATCGCAAAGCTGTGTACCAATCCATCGGTTACCGTTGTATGGAAACTTCTGCAACTGAAGGCCTTGGGCTGAATGAACTAAAGGCGCTACTGCAAAATAAAACTACCCTACTAAGCGGACACAGCGGAGTTGGTAAAAGCACTTTAATCAATGCCATAGAACCGCAACTTCAACTGCGAACGGCTGCGGTAAGTACAAGCCATAATAAAGGTCAGCACACCACTACCTATGCAGAAATGCACGCGCTCGGATTTGGCGGCGATATTATTGATACCCCAGGAATCAAAGGCTTCGGACTGGTGAATATGGAAAAGGAAGAAATCAGTCATTTCTTTCCTGAGATTTTCGCACAGAGCAAAACTTGTAAATACCACAATTGCTTGCATGTAAACGAGCCGCAGTGTGCGGTAAAGAATGCATTAAATGAGAATCGTATTGCACCTACGCGCTACGAAAGCTATATTAACCAATTAAACGATCACGATGAAACTACCCATTATCGCAGCACTGAGTATTAGTGCACTGACTCTTATTTCTTGCGGCGGGGCTAAACCCGCTAGTACCGAGGCCATAGTAGAAGTTGCCCCAGAAAAGCCACGCAATACCGCATTGGAATGGTCTGCTGCAAGTTCCGATGCACGCTTTATAAACCGACAACTTTTTGACCTAGCAACGCAGCGGCTTGCATCTAGAATTAATAATGGACGACTTAACCAAGCCGTATTCATCGATGCGTCTTTTCTATTATTACCCCAAGATGCAACGTTTCATTTTTTCAGCGAAATGCGGAGTCCTAAAGACGGCTTCCGTCCACAGGAGTTGTTTGAATTTGCTAGGTTTGAATTTGATCCCGTAGCAATGGAGTTTGTTCGTTTCTGCCATGAAAATGGTGTTGAAATCATACTTACATCCACTGAAATGGACAGCCGCGCAATCATTGAAGAGTTAATGAAAAAGAATTATACCGTTCAAGGTTCTATTGTTGATGGTGAGCCGCGCTACGGGCGCTATTCAAACAACATAACATTAAGTGAATACGCACAACAGGACCGTCTTGCACTTCTACTTACCACAAGTCTTGGTGAGGCGACTGCGCTTACGGGTATGGGTAATCCAAAGAGTGTCGAGGTGGATGAAATGTACAAACGTTTTGGCTCAAAAGTGATCCTCTTCCCGAACCCAACCTTTAATCGCAAGTAAACCATGCGTGCACTATTGCAACGCGTCACAGGCGCGAGCGTCACCGTTCAGGGCAAGGTGCAGAATTCAATAGGTAAAGGGCTCCTCATATTCCTTGGTGTAGAACCGGAGGATACGGAGGAGGACGCGAATTGGCTCAGTAGTAAGATTTCTAAAATGCGTCTTTTTCCGGATTCAAAAGGAGTAATGAACGATAGCATCATGGATGCCGAAGGAGAATTCCTTGTCATCAGCCAATTTACCCTTCACGCAAGCGTAAAAAAAGGAAACCGCCCGAGCTATTATAAAGCAGCGAGACCCTCACATGCAGAACCCATGTATGAACACTTCATGGAGCAGCTTTGGATGGACAGTGGGTTGGTGGTTAAATCCGGTACCTTTGGGGCAGATATGAAAGTTGAATTGGTCAATGATGGCCCCATCACCATTTGGATGGATTCAAAAAACAAAGAATAGATGGCACTAGAACCTTTAAACATCCAAAGTGACTTGCCTTTGGGCAAACTTCAAGATGAAGTACACGCATGGATTTCCAAACACGGTGTACGCTACTTTAATGAGCTTACTAATATGGCGCAGCTCACTGAAGAAGTGGGCGAAGTTGCTCGCATCATTGCCCGCCGCTATGGGGAACAAAGCGAAAAAGAAAGTGATAAGGCGAAGGACCTCGGCGAAGAGCTCAGCGATGTACTGTTTGTAGTGTTGTGTCTAGCCAATCAAACCGGAACTGACTTGCAAGCGGCCTTCGATAAAAAAATGAATGTGAAGCGCGAACGTGATCATGACAGGCATCACAACAATGAAAAGCTCAAATAAAAAAAGCCGCCCAATGGGCGGCTTTTTTATGCCTTGAAAAAATTTTTAGCGAAATCTAAATTCCAGTCCCGTACTGACCCAGCGGCCAGGCTGAATGACATTGCCTCGATCGTAATACGCCGCATCCAAAGCGTTATTGATGTTTACGAAAGCCTGGAACGGGAATTGGCGTTTGAAGATTCCTCCTGCAGGTGCATAGTACAATTTGAAATCTACCAGCGCGAACGGATCATAATTCACCTCTTCTCCCCCAATACTCATATAGGTGCCTACACGATCTTGTAGGGTAATACTGTAATTCAAGAAGAACCCAAGACCCAAGCGCTGTGTAGCACGCGCATTAATTTTTGCTTGTAAATAGTCGAGCGCATAGAGACTCGAGAAATCTACTTCGGGCGTAACACCGCGCATAAAAGCAGCCTGAATCGTAGCATTTCTCAGAAGTGCCTTTCGCTTCGGTGCATTATACTGCATGCCTCCTTCAATTCCCGTTAAAGCCAAGCTTGTAATGTTCGAAGCATAGGCGATAGGATCCCCTGCATACGATACCCAATCAATAAGATCTTTAGAACGTCTATGAAACAATGCCGCAGAAGAATAGACCTGTCCGGATTTTTGCTTGTAGCCTAATTCATAATTCCATGCCGATTCCGGACTTAAATCTAATGAACCTTGAGCGCCTCCTCTGTTGTAATATAAATCTGTGTAAGTCGGATAGCGCATGGACCGGTTCGCCGTCGCATATAACGAAGCGTCTTTAGTCAAACGGTACAATACATCCAGTGAAGGCGAAAAGAAATACGAGGAATCGCCAATCGGTCCTTCGCGGTAATTCAACATCGCCCCTGCGGAAACTTGAAAACGCTCGCGGCTGTATTTGTGCTCTGCGAAAAATGAAAAGTCCGCAGTAGAAGCGCCTTTGTCCATAGTATAGCCTTCCCATCCCGGCACGAGGTAGACATCTCCAAATTCCCCGCCAAGCACATTAGAATGAATCTCATCATAGCGCAGGTTATACCCCAAGCTTGTCTGGTGCACGACATTCCAACGGTGTGTTGCGACAATATTCTGATTAAAAACTAATGTTTGATGAAAGTTGGGGCCACTGTACCAAGAAGCCGCAGTATCTCCGTCTGCCGCGCGGTAATAACGACCATTTGAAAGCTTATCGTAGGCAACATTACTTGCATCAAAACCTCCTAGGCCTGCCGTTTCACGATATAGTTCGAATCGATCCGTACCTGTAACGAGATTCATATTAAACTTCATATCCGTATTCAACCCTATTGACTCGTCTAATTTCAAGCCAAAAACGCGCGTCGAAGTCGCTTCAAATTGATCCGGAAATGTTGTTGAATAGTAGTTCTGTGCACCAAAAGCTTTCTGATTCTCTGCATAAAAAATCGAAATGTGCCCTTTTTCTTTTCCCAACTTAAACTCGCGTTCAAGATTGACAAAGAGCTTACTACTTTCAAAATCTGTATTGGAAATGTATCCAGCTGTTTTTTGCGACTGCTGCCCTAACTGCACACCCCATTTACCCATCTTTTTCCCTAAGTAAAAGCTTGAATTTAACAAGCCATTTTCACCTGTAGTCAGGGCATAACCGGCGTTAAATTTATGTGGTGCTGATTTTAAAACTATGTTCACTACACCCGTCATCGCACCAATTCCGTGTGCATTCGTAGCACCACCCTGAATCACTTCAATCCGCTCAATCATTTGCAACGGAACTGGTAAGTTCATGTTGTGGTGTCCTGTTTGCGGGTTATTCATACGAACGCCATTGACCAATACTAGCGTTTGATCAAATGTACCTCCACGAACCCCGAGGTCGCCTTGCACATCTAAAGGACCGCGTTGACGCATGTCCACACTACCTAAATAGTCTAACAACTCATTAATGTTGTTTACAGGAAGCTCCTGAATCTGCTTCGCGCTCAATACAGTAATCTGACGTGTCGCTGTCGCATAGGTAGTTTTCGCCAAAGATGAACTGACCTCAACCTCATTCAATTCAATTGATTTATCCTGTCTCTTAACGACACCGCGAAAACCTTTGCGTTGTCCAAACTCTTGAGCTGCGCTACCTAGACCTACAAGTAGACAACCTAATGTAATTATGTATTTCATTTTTTGTGTGTTGGATTACGAAGATATATCCTAGGCATAGCCTCCCTACTTCGATTCAAAAAAAATCCCCACAACTATCGAAATTGCGGGGATTAATATCAAGATGATCTAACGTTTAACTCGCTAGAACTGAGATCATATTATTCTTACACTCAATAACACCGCCGCTTACCTCTACGGTACACAGTTTATCGTCAGAAGTGTCTAGAATGACCTGCGAGCTCAAGTGATCCAGAGTTCTTGTATCATCAGCTACTCGAATGCTTACTGTACCTGCAGCAAGCGACGAGATGATGGGTGCGTGATCTTTCAGAATCTGGAACAAACCGTCCTTTCCTGGAAGCTTCACGGAACTCACCTGGCCTTTAAACAATACCTCTTCAGGTGTAATGACTTCTAAGTACATAATCTAGTTGGATTAAGCCTCAGCTAACATTTTCTCACCAGCTTCCATCACTTCCTCGATGGTACCTTTCAAGTTGAAAGCAGCTTCTGGGTACTGATCTAACTCACCGTCTAAGATCATGTTGAAGCCTTTGATAGTGTCCTTGATATCTACCAATACCCCTTGAAGACCTGTGAACTGCTCCGCTACGTGGAACGGTTGAGAAAGGAAACGAGCTACACGACGAGCGCGTGATACTACTAGTTTATCTTCTTCAGAAAGCTCTTCCATACCTAGAATCGCAATGATATCCTGTAATTCTTTGTAGCGCTGTAATGTCTCTTTTACGCGCTGTGCAGTATCATAATGCTCAGCACCAACGATTTCTGCAGTCAAGATACGTGAGGTAGAATCCAATGGATCTACAGCTGGGTAAATACCTTGCTCCGCAATCTTACGAGACAATACCGTCGTCGCATCCAAGTGGGCGAAGGTTGTCGCAGGTGCTGGATCCGTAAGGTCATCCGCAGGTACATATACCGCTTGAACCGAAGTAATAGATCCGTTTTTAGTCGAAGTAATACGCTCTTGCATCGCACCCATTTCAGAAGCTAGCGTTGGCTGGTACCCTACCGCTGAAGGCATACGACCTAAAAGTGCTGATACCTCAGAACCCGCTTGCGTGAAACGGAAGATATTATCAACGAAGAAAAGGATGTCTTTACCTTGACCATCGCCTTCACCGTCGCGGAAATACTCCGCCAATGTCAAACCTGAAAGTGCCACACGTGCACGTGCACCTGGGGGCTCGTTCATCTGACCAAATACGAAGGTTGCTTTTGAGTCCTTCATCAACTCTTTATCTACTTTGCTGAGATCCCAGCCGCCATTTTCCATAGCGTGCATGAATTCTTCACCGTAGTTTATAATGCCTGATTCAAGCATCTCGCGCATCAAATCATTACCCTCACGAGTACGCTCTCCAACACCGGCAAATACGGAGAGACCACCATGGCCCTTTGCGATGTTATTGATCAATTCCTGAATCAATACAGTTTTACCAACACCGGCACCACCGAAAAGACCAATTTTCCCTCCTTTTGAATAAGGCTCGATCAGGTCAATCACTTTGATACCTGTAAAAAGTACTTCAGTAGATGTACTTAAGTCTTCAAAGGCTGGAGCTGCACGGTGAATCGGTAAACCTTTCGAACGGTCAATACCACCAATACCATCAATATCTTCACCTACAACGTTGAATACACGTCCGTAGATTTGATCACCGATAGGCATGGTTATAGAATCGCCTTTAGAACGAACTTCTTGTCCACGCTGACATCCATCAAGCGAGTCCATCGAGATGGCACGAACAGTGTCCTGTCCTACGTGCTTCTGCACCTCTAAGATAACTACCTGACCGGTAGATTTAGTAACTTCAAGAGCTTCGTAAATTCTAGGAAGCTCGCCTTGTGAACCATCAAACTTAACGTCCACTACAGGGCCGATAATTTGAGAGATTGTTCCAACTAATTGAGACATGATGTTTTCTTGTTTAAATAAGATGGTGCAAAACTACTGCACGTTGTCATTTCTGACAACTCTAGAAATCAATAACTACAGGGTCTCATATCAGTTATTAACAAGTTGTCAACATATTACGTGTTTTGCCCCGCACATACCTCCTCCTTTTTGCCCTTGCAATTTTTCCATGCTACCCACTTGAAAAGTATTTGTCTGTTAAGACACTTCAATTAAAGCGATAAACTAATTTGGCCGTATGAAAGGAATGACCCTTATTGGATTACTAGCTGCGACCCTCACCACCATAGCTTTTGTACCACAAGCATGGCGTATCATTAAATTGCGCAAGACAGATGATTTAAGCTTGACTATGTATGTCTTAATGTTCTCTGGTCAGCTGTGCTGGTTGGCCTATGGTATCTGGATGCAAGATGCCCCGCTCATTTTAGCGAATGTTATCGGTGGTAGTTTAAGCGGGACTATCCTGGCCTTCAAACTATTTCTAAAAGAATAACTTCGGTACATTGTCTTTGGCACAAGAATTGAATTAGGCAGCGAACAAAATCGCACCTGTATCCTTTATACAAGTAACTAATTCAATTACCATGAAAAAATGCCTTGCTCTCCTGAGCATTCTGTTTTTCTCCACCGCCTACGCCCAAAATGTCACCCTTAGCGGATACATTAAAGATGCCGCCAACGGTGAAGAGCTAATTAATGCGTCCATCGTTAATGAAAAGTCTCAAGGAGCCGTTACGAATGTTTATGGTTTCTACTCCTTAACCCTCCCAGCAGGAAAATACACTTTTACGGTAAGCTATATCGGTTATGAAAGTATTGAGAAAACTTTGACGTTAAAGGAGAGTCAAACTTTAGATTTCGAATTAACGGAGGCTACGAATCAGCTCGCTGAGGTTGAAGTAACCGCGAAAAGGTTGGATGAAAACCTGAACCGCGCTGAAATGTCAACAACACAACTCACAGCGAAGCAAATTAAAGCCATCCCGCAGTTTTTAGGGGAATTTGATGTGATTCGTTCCATCACCTTACTGCCTGGGGTAACTACCGTAGGTGAAGGGGCAAGCGGATTCAACGTACGTGGAGGTAAAACTGATCAGAATTTAATTCTTCTGGATCAAGCTCCGGTTTACAACAGCTCGCACATCTTCGGATTCTTTTCCGTTTTTAATGGCGATGCCGTTCGTGATCTCAAACTATACAAAGGTGGTATTCCAGCACCTTTCGGCGGTCGTTTATCCTCTGTTCTTGACGTACACCAAAAAGAAGGAAATACAAAAGAATTTGCCGGAACTATGGGACTTGGGCTACTCTCTTCTCGATTAATGCTTGAGGGACCACTCGTGAAAGACAAGGCGAGCTTCATGATCGCCGGTCGTCGTTCGTATCAAGATGTTTTACTAAAAGCCAGCCCTAACGATGATTTGAATTCAATTATCGCGAATTTCTACGATCTCAACGCAAAGGTCAACTACAAATTCAATGATAAAAGTCGTTTATTCCTTAGCGCTTACTACGGTAAAGATGCCTTCGGCGTACCTGGTTTGGTAAAGTTTGATTGGGGTAATTTAGGGTTAACGGGACGCTGGAATTACCTCATTACGGATAAATTATTCCTGAATGTAAGTACTATCTATTCCGATTACGACTACGCCATTGGATTTGATTTCCCACAAGCGAAAATCGATAACATTGCTTTCATCAAAAACCAAAGTAATAAGGTTGCCTTCAGCTGGTTCCCTAACGCAAAACACCAAGTCAATTATGGTGCGGAAGCTACCATTTACGACTTTGAGCCCTTTTCTACTACGCTAGATTATATCGATAGCAATCTTGTCGATATCAATATCGAACTCCAAAATGAATATGCAGTTGAACCGTCGTTGTACATCGAGGATAATTGGAAGGTAACCAACAGATTGACCATTCGTGGTGGACTTCGCTACAGTTCCTTTTACAACCTAGGGGCACGCGATGTAGTGAATTATAATCCTACAGCTAACGGTACTGTTCGTAACGACCTGATCACGGACACTACGAACTATGGCTCAAGAGAAATCATTGAATCGTTTGATGGACTTCAGGGTTTAGAGCCGCGTTTAGGCATTAATTACAAGGCTACTGAGAACACCGCAATAAAAGCCAGTTACAACAGAATGCGTCAATACATTCATTTAATCTCGAATACCACATCATCATTACCTATTGATACGTGGCGTCCAGCGGGTAGATATATCGATCCGGGAACTGCTGATCAGATTGCGCTAGGCTGGAACCGTAATTTTAAGGGCGGTGAATGGCAGTTGAGCATAGAGACGTATTACAAAAGCATGCGTGATCTTGTTGATTTTAAAAATGGTGCGCAGCCAACAGGAGTTGACAATATAGAAGTAGCGTTAATGACAGGACGTGGGAGAAGCTACGGTCTTGAGATGCAGCTTGATAAAAAAATCGGACAATTAACTGGGTGGGTCGCATACACCTACAGCCGTTCTCAACTTCAAGTTGACTTAGGAGCAACTCCAGAGGAGTGGATTAACTTAGGGAATTGGTATTCTGCCGCACAAGACAAACCGCATGATATTGCAATAGTTGCAGCTTATGCGTGGAAACCGAATATTAGCTTTTCCGGTTCATTCATTTACCAAACAGGGAAGCCATACACTTACCCTGAGGCGAGAAGTGAGTTCGAAGGCATAATTTATCCTTTCGCTTTGAGCAGAAACAACAGCCGAACTCCAGCCTACCACCGTCTTGATTTAAGTATGGATGTGGCTATACCTAATAAAAAAGAAAACGGTCGAAAAGGCAGCTGGAACTTTGGTGTGTACAACGCGTATGCGCGTAAAAACGCCTTCAGCATTTTCTTTGAAGAAGAACTCGATGACAACGGGGATCCAACAGGCCAAACTAAAGCTACTCAGCTCTCCATTTTTGCCACCGCCATACCAACAATTACCTACAACCTAGATTTCTAAATCATGAAGAAATTAGCTCTTTTTAGCCTTATTACCCTCTTTACAATATCGTGTGAAACTGACGTCACTGACAAGGTCATAACGGATGCGTACAACGGAACAGCCCTTGTTTCTGCAAGCGGCGCGGTTACGGACCTAGCAGGTACCGGGACATATCTAGATCTTGTAATAAGCTCACCTTATCTCGATACTTCCGATGCGGCATACATTACCGGCGCCTTGGTTGAAGTCTACGAAAATGACAGTTTGATTAGTACTCTTACAGAAGTTACCCCAGGCCGTTACGAGGATTCGACAACACTCGCTACAGTTGGATACGGTTACCGCATGACCATTAACGTTCCTGAAGGATATGGTGATGCTAGCGGTATATGGGAAACCACCACTGACGTGGTTAACGCCCCATTCACCTTCTTATCACCGATGTTTCCTATCATGGAAGATGACAGCAGCTGGATTGACTTCCGAACTGGGGACTCTGTCTACTATGCAGATGCAGACTCTTGTTATTACAGTCCTTACGCACTTTGGAATGATCCTGCCGGTCGCGGAAATGCCTATTGGATTAAAAACTACTGGACGACAAAAATTTATGCGCCTAACGGATTAATGGGTCCGCTTACACCTGAAGAGACAGAAAAAAGCTTGAATTCAAGCATCAATATTTTCAATGATGACCAATTCATTGAAGGTACTCAGGTTAGTCGCTTCAACTTTATCGGCCCTCCGTACACTGTGTTCCGCGATACCTTAATCAACCTAGTGTTTGAAACGCGTACCGTCAGCGAAGGCATGTACGATTACCTCAATATCATGGCTAATAATATTGGCGGAGGCGGTTTGTTTAGTGTGCCTTACAGCCCACAAATTGGAAATATTAGACGTCAAGATGATACAACAGTGTATGGTTTAGGGTATTTTTATGCTACATCAGTTAGATTTGATAGCATAACCCTATTTCACCCATACTAATGGACACACTGCACTGGACCACTGAATTTTTACTTCGAAAAGGATTAGATCCACAATTAGTGCAATGGATTGCGCTCATTGTGGATCTTTTGATTTTGCTACTTATTTCATTGTTAGCAGACTTTTTTGCACGACGTATCATACTAAGCGTTATCCATGGCGCTGTTAAACGAACTAAAGCAACTTGGGACGACTATTTCTATGATCAAAAGGTCTTTAGGAATATCGCACACCTAGTACCGGCCGGGATCGTTTACGAAAGTCTTCCCATCGTCTTTTACGATATCCCAGCCATCATTCCCGTTTTAGAAAAGCTGGTGGTTCTTTACATTCTTATTCTCTTTGTGAGTTTAGTGAATAGAACCCTCAGGGCGCTAGAGAATTGGTTCAGTATAACGGCCAAATATGCCAATACACCTGTGCGCACCATTTCACAAGTCATTCGTTTATTGGCTTGGTTTGGGGCAATTATCACTGCCATCAGTATCCTAACCGGTATGAAGGCAGGTGCAATTCTTGGGGCATTTGCCGGGACAACCGCCATTCTCATACTGGTCTTTCAAGACAGTATCAAAGGGCTCTTAGCTAATTTTCAAATCCACATGTACGACCTTGTTAAGGTTGGCGATTGGATTACTTTCTCAAATTACGGAGTTGATGGGGATGTTATGAGCATTGATCTCACCACCGTGAAAGTCCAAAATTTCGACAAAACCCTTAGTACAATTCCTGCTACGGCATTTGTGAGCGATAGCTTTGTAAACTGGCGCGGGATGTCTGAATCCGGCGCACGTCGAATAAAACGCAACATTCACATTGACATTACCTCTATCCGCCATCTCGACGAAGGATTGGCTGAAAGCTTAAGAGAGATCGATTTAATCAGCGCATTCATGATTGAGCGTCAAAAAGAGATCGATGAAAACAATGAAAAAAAGACAACGCAAGGTGGGAGCCTACTCAATGGAAGGCGACAAACAAACATTGGGCTTTATCGCAGGTATATAGATTTTTATTTACGAAACCATCCTGAGATTAATAACGATTTCACTTTAATGGTTCGACAATTGCAACCCACAACACAAGGACTGCCGTTAGAAGTGTACTGCTTTAGCGCTACAACAGAGTGGACAGAGTATGAGTCGGTGATAGCTGACATCTTTGATCACCTCTATGCGGCTACTCGACACTTCGATTTAGCCTTGTTCCAAAGCCCTACTGGTGCAGATATCCGTTCGGTAGGAAACACCTAAGAAACCGGGAAGAAATTGATTACACTAAAAACCCCCCGGCGCTCCGCGCCGGGGGGTTTTTCTATACTCTGAATTTTGGCCTCGGCTTATGCCTCGGCTTCCTCCATATAGCTTTCTATCGGCTCACACGTACAAATGAGATTACGGTCGCCGTACGCATCATCTACGCGACGAACGGTAGGCCAGAATTTGTTATCACTTACGAAAGGAAGTGGGAAACCTGCTTTTGAACGTGTGTATGGGAACTCCCACGCATCCGCACAAATCATGTACTGTGTATGCGGTGCATTTTTCAATACATTATTCACCGCGTCCGCATCAGCCGTTTCAATCTCACCAATCTCATGGCGGATACTGAGCATGGCGTCACAGAATCGGTCCAATTCTTCTAAACCTTCACTTTCCGTAGGTTCCACCATTACTGTTCCAGCAACCGGGAAACTCACTGTTGGCGCATGGAACCCGTAATCCATTAAACGCTTCGCAATATCTGTAACTTCAATACCTGCATCGCGCTTGAAAGGACGACAATCCAAAATCATCTCATGAGCACAACGTCCGTTTTCGCCCGTGTAGAGTACATCAAACGAACCGGCTAAACGCTCCTTGATGTAATTTGCATTCAAAATGGCATATTTCGTACTGTCGGTAAGTCCCTCTGCTCCTAACATCTTTATGTAGGCGTACGAAATCAACAAGATCAATGCAGAACCCCATGGCGCACCAGAGATGCTTGAAATACCTTGTTCACCTCCCATAGGAATGATCGGGTGCTGTGGTAAGAATGGCGCAAGATGTGCTTTACAACAGATAGGACCCATGCCAGGACCACCACCACCGTGAGGAATAGCAAACGTTTTGTGTAAATTTAAATGACAAACGTCGGCACCAATGATTCCTGGTGAGGTCAATCCCACCTGAGCATTCATGTTCGCACCGTCCATATATACTTGTCCACCGTGCTCGTGAATAATCCCTGTGATTTCTTTTACACTCGCCTCAAATACGCCGTGCGTCGATGGATACGTGATCATTAATGACGCAAGGTTTTCACTGTGCTGCTCTGCTTTTGCGCGGAGGTCATCTACATCAATGTTCCCATGGGTATCACAAGCAACCACAACCACCTTCATTCCTGCCATTACCGCAGAAGCTGGATTCGTTCCGTGTGCGGAAGAAGGGATGAGTGCGATGTTTCTGTGGTGATCTCCATTTGCTTGGTGGTAAGCACGGATCACCATAAGACCTGCATATTCACCTTGAGCTCCAGAGTTGGGTTGCAACGAAGTCGCAT
Organism: Schleiferiaceae bacterium; assembly: GCA_965204625.1. GTDB lineage: Bacteria > Bacteroidota > Bacteroidia > Flavobacteriales > Schleiferiaceae > UBA10364. The sequence continues at coordinate 293,823 of CBDBET010000006.1, read as the reverse complement.
CAAAACCAGTAATTACAGCTAAATCACGCTCCAATTCGTCAATGACTTGGAGATAACCCGATGCTTGTTCTGTGGGAACATACGGATGTAAGCTGTTCCACGAGCCGCTCGATAATGGAATCATTTCTGAGGCTGCATTCAACTTCATTGTACACGAGCCCAAAGAAATCATGCTGTGATTTAGAGCTAGATCTTTGCGCTCAAGTGACTTAAGGTAGCGCATCATTTCAGTTTCACTGCGGTAGCTGTGGAATACTGAATTTGTCATAAAAGCAGAAGTACGTGCAATTTCAGTCGATATGTACTGACCCAAATCTTCCATTTCAATAGTGTCCGCTGCTTCTGCTTTCGCTAATACTGCGATGATTTCGGCAATATCCTCGTCCGTGGTGGTTTCGTTGATACTGATCCCAATGGTCGTTTCATCGAAATAACGGAAGTTCATTTCCGCCGCTTCACTCAGTTCACGGAGTTGTGTGCTGTTGGACTGATTCAGGGTAATTTTTAAGGTATCAAAGAACGACGCATTATGCTGGGTCAGCCCCATACCTTTAACCGCCTCGTTTAAAGTGGCCGTTTTACGGTGAATTTCTTCTGCAATATCCATCAATCCTTCTGGACCGTGATATACACCATAAGCACCTGCCATTACGGCTAATAAGACCTGCGCGGTACAAATGTTTGAGGTGGCTTTATCGCGTTTAATGTGTTGCTCGCGCGTTTGCAATGCCATACGCAGGGCAGGATTGCCATCCGTATCAATTGTCCGGCCAATGATACGGCCCGGAATGTATCTTTTGTACGATTCTTTAGTTGCGAAATAAGCAGCATGTGGACCACCGTAACCCAATGGAATACCAAAGCGTTGCGTAGTTCCGACCACAGCATCCGCCCCCCACTCTCCCGGAGGCGTTAATAGGACGAGCGACAATAAATCTGCGGCAACGACTAATTGGACCTCTGCCGAATTACATTTCGCAGCAAAGGCACGATAATCTTCGATGGATCCGTTAGCATTAGGGAATTGTACAAACGCACCAAAAAATTCTTCGGTAGGTGCAAACGTTTTGTAATCTCCAAAAACCAATTCTACACCGATAGGCGCCGTTCGCGTTTGCAATAATTCAATGCTCTGCGGGAAGGTTTGCGCATCCACAAAGAACTTTGACGCACCAGATTTCTTTTTGGCTCGTGGCATTGCTCCGAAGAACATGCTCATGGCTTCGGCTACCGCTGTTGCTTCATCGAGCAACGATGCGTTTGCGAGCTCCATACCCGTTAAATCAACCACCATCGTCTGGTAGTTCATCAAGGCCTCTAAACGGCCCTGTGCTATTTCCGCCTGGTACGGCGTGTAGGCCGTATACCATCCTGGATTCTCTAAAATGTTACGTTGGATGACACCGGGAAGTACCGTATTGTGGTACCCCATTCCTATGTACGTTTTGAACACGCTATTCATCTCACCTAATGCGGTAATGTGCGCCGCAAACTCTGCTTCCGTCATTGCCGGAGCGAGATTCATTTCCTCCGCAGAGCGAATGGTGGACGGGACAGTCTGATCTATCAGCGTGTCGATAGAATCAACACCAATGGTGGTAAGCATTTGATCAACATCAACAGCTTTGGGACCAATGTGTCTGTAGGCAAACGAATTGCGCTTCATATTCTGTTTGTTTTAGAAAGGACAAAATTACATCACAGTTCGCGAACATACCTTACTTTTAAGGGTGGAACGCGATGGGAAATTTCAACGTATTTATTAACACTTTACAAGGCTTCATCCGCACGTTTGTTTATGCAAATTTTTGGGTGGCCGGAGCCGTTTGGGGATTAACCCGATTTAGTGAGGAATTGTTTAGCTATTCCGGCACTTCTATTGCGGTGCTGAATGCTGCGGCAACCCTCGTAATCTACGGTTTCGCAAGATTGTTTGAGGGACCTGCAGCCGTCGAAAGCATCAGCCGCATAAGTCAATGGCGTCAAAAAATGCCGAAAACGGCCTTTCTTAGTATGGGCTTAGGTGCAGCCACTATTCTATTTGAACTCATTCGTATCAATGAAGCTGCGCTTACTGGGCACTATGCGCTTGCGGGCGCCTTTGCTCTATTGTATCCTTTACCCTTTATACTCAAGAAAAAGGGCGGCGGTTTGCGTTCTGTACCTGGACTCAAGCTCATCCTTATCGCACTGGTCTGGGCCTATGTTACTGCTGTTATTCCGGCACTTCGTGCAGACGCGGATTGGTACTGGCCATTTGTCGAACGGTTTTTATGGACCGCAGCATTGACCATTCCGTTTGATATTCGCGATGCGGAATTAGATGCTAATTCTATCCGCACCCTTCCTCATTTGGTCGGTTCCAAAAACAGCGTATGGGTAGCAAACATGCTGTTGTGGATAAGCTACCTCATTTTAGTAAATTATTTCAAAGTACCTTGGATTCCTTTGACGGGACTGTACTTGTTTTTTGCCACTGTAGTCATTAATTCACACCCTAAAATGGGCGACTTGTACTACAGTATACTCATTGAAGGACTCCCGTTTCTACTTTTGGGCCTATGGTACCTTTTACCCTACCTTTAGACTCCCCAATAGAACATCCTATGAACGCATTAGACCCAGCCTACGCTTCATCGCTAGATGCAGCAGATACACTCGCTGCTTTTCGCTCAGAATTTCACCTGCCTGTGATTGACGGGAAACAGACTTTGTACTTTACTGGAAACAGTTTAGGGCTTATGCCGAAGGCTGCTGAAAAGTACCTCAACGAGGAATTGGAAGATTGGAAAAACTGGGGTGTTGAGGGACATTTTCATGCACGCCGTCCTTGGATGCCGTACCATGAGTTTTTTGCCGAAAGTCTCTCGAAGATTGTTGGAGCAAAACCTGAAGAAGTGGTTGCAATGGGTTCACTTACGAACAACCTTCACCTTCTTATGGTGAGCTTCTTTAGACCTGCAGGGAAACGAACGAAAATCTTGTGTGAAGCCAAAGCTTTTCCATCGGATCAATACGCTTTAGCCTCCCAGCTGCGCTATCATGGATTAGACCCTAAAGAACATCTGATAGAGGTAGCACCTCGCGAAGGGGAACACCACATTCGCAAAGAAGATTTTATAGCCGCCATTGATGCGCACGGCGAGGAAATTGCCATGATGATGATTGGCGGAGTGAATTACTATACAGGGCAGGTTATGGATATGAAAACCTTGACCGCTCATGCACAAGCTAAAGGCATTATTGTAGGTTGGGATTTGGCCCATGGTGCCGGGAATATTGACATCCAATTGCACGAGTGGAATGTGGATTTCGCTGCTTGGTGCCATTACAAATATATCAATTCAGGCCCGGGAGCTACTGCCGGATACTTTGTCCACGAACGCCATCATAACGATCCGAATATCCCGCGATTTGAAGGTTGGTGGGGTCACGATAAAGCGACCCGTTTCGAGATGCCTGAAACCTTTGTACCCATACCTACTGCTGAAGCGTGGCAATTGTCCAACGCTCCTGTAATGGCAATGGCACCGTTGCGCGCAAGTTTAGATTTATTCGACCGTGCGGGCGTAGAAAATCTTCGTGCAAAAAGCAGAAAGCTAACCGCCTATCTTCAAGAAGTTTTAGAAGAGGTGGCACGCGCCTCTGGTAGTAATTTTGAAATTATCACGCCAAAAGACGAGCGCGGTGCACAAATTTCACTTTTAGTACACGGTTACGGTCGCCCGCTCTTTGATTACCTCATGGAACAAGGCGTAATAGCCGACTGGCGCGAACCCAATGTCATAAGAATGGCACCGGTCCCATTGTACAATAACTTTGAAGATATCCGAGCCTTCGGTATCATTTTACTCAACTACTTAAACGAGCAGGACGCATGAAAAAGGCAATCGTCGTAGGTGCAGGATTGGCCGGCTCTTATATAGCGTATACACTAGGCCAAAAAGGGTATGCCGTCCAAGTGTTCGAAAAACGACCAGATCCACGCAGATCGGTTTACGGAAGTGGCCGCTCGATCAACCTCGTGGTGAGCGATCGCGGTTGGACTGCATTTAAATATGCAGGAATTGAATCCGAAATTCGCAAGATTACCGTTCCAGCCTATGGGCGACAAATTCACGACTTGGAAGGCAACCAGAGTTATTTCCCCTACAGCATTGAAGGGAAAGCCATTCACAGCATTAGTCGCTCTGAATTGAACCAAACTTTGGTTGAATTAGCAGAGAAAAATCCAGCCATATCTGTCCAATTCGAACATTTTTGTACCCACATTGACTTTGAGCTCGGTGAGGTAACCTTTGACTGCAACGGCAAAACGGTTATGGAACGTGCCGACCTTATTATTGGAGCAGACGGAACCGGATCTGCGGTTCGTGGAGCAATGATGAAGCAACCCCGATTCAACTTTACACAAGAATTCATTGACAGCGGATACAAAGAAGTGCACATTCCTGCCGCAGCGGACGGGAGTCCGCAATTGAACCTGGATGCATTACACATCTGGCCGCGCCGAGAATTCATGCTCATGGGATTAGCCAATACTGACAATGGGTTTACAGGTACGGTCTTCGCACCCTTCACCGGAGCATACGGCCTGGACCAATTAAAAACAGGTAAAGACGGTCTACGCTACTTCGAAAAATACTTTAAGAATGCCATTCCGCTCATTCCTAATTTAGAAGAACAATGGGAGAACAACCCTACTTCTGCCCTTGCAATCATACGCTGTAAACCCTATCACTGGGGCACTAAAACGGCTCTTATTGGAGATGCTGCACACGCCACGGTACCGTTCTACGGCGAAGGAATGAACGGCTCGTTAGAAGATGCCCGTGTATTTTGTGAGTTGCTCGATGAATGGGGTCATGAAAACCTTCCAACGGTACTAGAGCGCTATACGGAATTGCGTGTTCCCGCAGGAAACGCATTGGTGGATTTGAGTCTGCGTAATTTTATCGAAATGCGCGATTTAGTCGCAGATCCTGAATTCCAGTTGCGCAAGCGTATTGAACAAAAAGTGCAGAAAAACCACCCGGATAAATGGACCCCGTTGTACACTTTAGTCAAATTCACCAACATCCCTTACCACGATGCCATGGCTGAAGGAGAACGCCACGACCGCATCATGGCGAAAGTGCTTGCTACCGAAAATATTGAGGAACGCTGGGACAGTGATGAGATAGAACAGTTGGTATTGGACCTGCTTGAAACTACGGTGTAAACACACCACCAGTATTTATCCAAAGCACGCTTCCTTCAAATGAAGTGCGTTGAATATAGGCCCATACTTTTGCGTTGTATACCGCATCGATCGCAAAACCGTGCTTGCTTTCAAAGACCGCTTTCTGCGCGTTTAATTGCTCCGGTATTTTTCCAAATCCACCAAAATGAACTTCATCTTCCCAATGCAGATCAATGGATTTTTGCCGGGCACATGCTGCTACCCTCGCCTGCTCCTTTTTAGCCCCTTTAACAGCGCTAATGACGTGTACTTTCGTCGGTGAACCTTCCGGCATGGCCGATAGAATTCCTAAAACCGTAGTAGCCGTTCCACTTGCAATCAACAAATGATCCGGCTTGTGGTCCAATTCCGTCCAAATCTCACCGCAACCTTCAAAAGCGTGTCTTCCCGCGCCGCCTTCCGGCAATATTTGGGCCGATTCGCCGCCCCACTCCTGCAACTGCCCCGCCGTGGGTAGCCAATCCTTCTCGCGCAGCACTCTGTATTCAGAACGCGGTATAAAATGAAGGGTCATGCCCATCTTTTCGCAATACTTCAAAGTAGGACTATGCTGCGGGCTGAGTTCCTCCCCACGCACAACAGCAATGCCTTTGATACTTGCATGAGCGAAGGCAAAGGCCGCTGCACGAAGATGATTAGAATGGGCCCCACCAAAAGTTAAAACCGGCCTCGATGGGTCAACCTCGCGAAAAAAGCCTTTTAGTTTTCGCCATTTATTTCCGGAAACATCGGGATGAATGAGATCATCGCGTTTCATCCAAAGGCTGCCGGAAGAAATATTCAACAACTTTTCAGTAGGTGAAGGTGTTAGAAAGGGAAATGAGGATAGGTCCATGAAGCAAAGCTAATGAGACTTACCTTTGAATGACCAAAAAAAGCGGCATGTTCAAAAAAGAATTGGACCCGGAGGACTATTACAAAACCCCAGAGGGGTACATCGTTTTCACGGAAAAATACCACTTGAAACGCGGCTATTGTTGCCAGAGCGGGTGCAAACATTGCCCGTACGGCTACGATAAAAAAACACACAGCATAAAAGGAACCTAAGCAGATGATGACCTCATTTCAGAAAGAAATTACCCAGGGCCTGCCGGCGAAACTTCCGGTAAAACGCAACGTAACTGGAGACGTAAATCGCGCACCGAAGAGAAAGGATATTCTCACCGCTAAAGAGAAAAAATTGGCTCTGGAAAATGCATTGCGTTATTTTCCAGTAGAATGGCACGAGACATTAGCGCCGGAATTTTTAGAGGAATTAAAAACGTTCGGTCGCATTTACATGTACCGATTCAAGCCTTCGTACGAGATGAAGGCTCGCCCAATTTCAGATTATCCTGCGCAAACACCCCAAGCAGCGGCCATCATGTTGATGATTCAGAACAATCTGGATCCAGCAGTAGCACAGCACCCTGAGGAACTCATCACCTATGGAGGAAACGGCGGGCGTATTTCAGAATTGGGCCCAGTATGTACTGACCATGAAATACCTCAGCGAAATGACTGAGCAGCAGACCCTACACATGTACAGCGGACACCCTATGGGCTTATTTCCGTCGTCACAAGATGCGCCGCGCGTAGTGGTCACTAACGGAATGATGATTCCGAACTACAGCCAACCCGATCATTGGGAAAAATTCAATGCGTTGGGCGTAACGCAATACGGACAGATGACTGCAGGCTCTTACATGTATATAGGTCCGCAGGGCATCGTACACGGAACGACCATCACCGTTTTAAACGCAGCCCGCATGAAATCCACTGGCGGCCCCGAAGGCAAACTTTTTGTCACAGCGGGCTTGGGTGGCATGTCGGGTGCACAACCGAAGGCCGGTAACATCGCTGGAGTAGTGAGTATAACGGCAGAAATTAATGCAAAGGCAGCATACAAGCGCCACGAACAAGGCTGGGTGGATGAGATCACCACCAGCGCGGACCAGGCTATAGATATGGCCTTAGAATTCCAAGCAGCCAAACGCGCACGAAGCATCGCCTATCTCGGAAATATCGTCGACTTGTGGGAGCGCATGGTAGCACGTGATATCCACGTAGACCTTGGGTCAGATCAGACTTCTTTACACAACCCTTGGGCGGGCGGGTACTACCCACAAGGCCTGAGCTATGAAGAGGCCAATACCATGATGGCGGAAGATCCTACAACGTTTAAGCAACGGATTCAGGAAACATTGAAACGTCATGTGAAAGCGGTAAATGCATTGGTTGAAAAAGGAATGTATTTCTTCGATTACGGGAATGCCTTTTTGCTAGAGAGCTCACGAGCAGGTGCAGAGATCATGGATGAAGAAGGCGAATTATTCCGCTACCCATCCTATGTGCAGGACATTATGGGGCCGATGTGTTTCGACTACGGATTTGGCCCGTTCCGTTGGGTTTGTGCCACTGGTAAGGGTGAAGATCTGGATCGAACCGATTTAATAGCGGAGCAAGTCTTGAAACAACTCATGGCTAAAGCACCGGCTGAAATTCGTCAACAGATGGACGATAACATCCGTTGGATCAATGGTGCTAAAGCCAATAAGTTAGTAGTGGGATCGCAAGCACGCATCTTATATGCAGACAGCGAGGGACGCATTGAAATTGCCCGCGCCTTTAATAGGGCCATTGCCGCAGGTGAAATAGGTCCTATAGTTTTGGGCCGCGATCACCACGATGTGAGTGGAACAGACAGTCCATACCGCGAGACTTCGAACATCTATGACGGCTCGAGCTTTACCGCAGATATGGCCATTCAAAACGTGATCGGGGACAGCTTTAGAGGTGCGACTTGGGTAAGCATCCACAACGGCGGCGGCGTCGGTTGGGGTGAAGTGATGAACGGTGGTTTTGGGATGTTGCTCGACGGCAGTGATGCCGCAGAACAGAAATTGGAAAATATGTTGCTCTACGACGTAAATAATGGAATTGCAAGAAGGTCGTGGGCAAGAAATAAAGAAGCTATATTCGCCATTGAACGAGAAATGGAGCGCACACCTAACCTTAAGGTAACTGTTCCTAAACTCGTCGATAAAAATGTATTGAACAACCTAGATTTTTAACATGAAAAAATTCTTTATGGCCGCCATTGGCCTAAGTATGCTTGCAAGTTGTCAGCAGCAACCGACAGCAGTAGAAAACACAGAAAAAGGAATCCGTCTGGCCTATGTTCGTATTGACTCTTTGCAGAGCCAGTACAACTATTTCCAGGAATTGGTAGGTGAACTACAAGCAGAGGAGGAAAAAATTGTTGTTGAATTGCAACGTCGTCAGCAAGAGTTGCAAACGAACATTGAACTCTACCAGCAAGAAGCACCGAAAATGACTGCACGTCAGCGTGAAGCAAATGAAGCCGATCTTCGTCGCGTTCAGCAAAACTATCTCCAAGTAGAGCAAGCAGCTCAGGGCCAAATGATGCAGCGTCAAAATGATCTTACCGTAATGATGCGTGAAGACATGAACAGCGCCATTGAGACCCTCAAAGAAGAGTTGAATCTAGACTTTATCCTCCTGTACGAGGAAGGCGGTCAAATCATTTACGCAAACGATGACTACGACATCACGGAACGCATGGTGAACATGCTCAACGAGAGCCGCGAAACGCCTAGCGAAGAGGAAGCTACTGAGGCGTCTGAAGAAGCAGCGGATAGCACGAGTGCGGAATAAAATTTTCTGATCCTAAACTAAAAAGGCCCGGGCGCAAATGCGCCCGGGCCTTTTTTATTCTATCGAATCCATTAAAGATAGTAGCGGAACCCAACGGCACCACCCACCCCATAAGGCACTTCACGAAGTCCTACATCTTCTTTGTTTATCGGCAATAACCCGTATCGGAATTCACCGCGAATGGTAAGTGCAAGATTATTGGCTACCGTAAATTCATTCCCAATTGCAAAGCCAATAGATCCGTTGAATCCTGACATGTACTTTACTTCTGTACCGCGCTCATATAGGGATCCCAATACACCCGTTGCGGCATCCGCAGGAAAATTGGGCACATCATCACCCACCCATTCGCGACGTATGCCGGTATAGAATGTAAGGTCATACGAAGGGATCACTTGCAAGGCCCAAACATCTGTCATTTGGGTATGAAAGACGATTTGAATAGGAATGTTTATCGCGTTGTAGGAAGTCTTTGCCGTAAAGGTGCCTATGGTGTCCTGGAAGAGCGCATTTTGATCAAAAACCGCAAATCCTTTGGTCAAATAACCACTGTGCTCTTGAGACCAACCGATTCCAATATGAAACATGCTTCGTAATTCGTAAAATAGTGAGAATCCATAACGTTGGCCTAGCGCACCACCACCATCTTCATTAGTGAGCGCGAATAATTCCGTTCCGTCCTGCACGGGAGTGTACAACGCCAATCGACGGCCAGCAAAGGAAGGCGCATAGCTCGCTGCAATCGAAAACTTCGTATCGTTGATGTCGCTATCGGTGTAGTACTCTATCGGATCCGTCTTCTGAGCAATCAATGCCATAGGGAATAAGGCACTCACAAGGAGTGAACGTAAGGCTGTTTTCATCATGAGAATTCGTTTTTCCATTCTACCAATACTTTATCTATACCGTCAGGATTTTTTCCTCCTGCGGTGGCAAATCCAGGCTGGCCACCACCACCGCCATTAATGTGTTTCGCTAAAGTTCGAACTGCATTGCCAGCATGCCATCCTTTAGTTGCAACAAGATCATCACTTACACCAATACTCAAGGTGACCTTACCCTCTACTACGTTACCTAAAATAACCAACGTGCTTGGAGTAGATTTCAATTTAAAGACCAAATCCTTCACGCTTCCTGAATCAAGCGAGGTACGCGCAACGATAGCTTTGGCATCGTTAAATGCAACGGCGCTATTTTCCAATTCCTTCACCGCTCCCATTGCTTTTTCTTTACGCAATGTGTCAATTTCTTTTTGCGCGGCGGTCTCTTTTTCCTTTAACTGCTGTAGTGCACTGGCTAAATCCTGCGGATGCTTCAACACCTCAGCCGCCGCGCGTAGTTTTGCGAGCTCAGCATTCACATAGTCTAGAGCTCCTTTACCGGTCACCGCTTCAACACGACGTACTCCAGCTGCAACAGCTCCCTCTGAAATGAATTTAAAGAGTCCGATAGAACCCGTGGCAGGTACGTGAATACCACCGCAAAGTTCAACTGACGAACCAAATTTAATGGCGCGAACGGTATCTCCATACTTCTCACCGAAGAGTGCCATAGCTCCCATATCCTTTGCCTCGGCAATGGGAATGTTGCGGTATTCTTCGAGCGCATAATTGGCTTGAATACGCTCATTTACTTTCGCTTCGATGGCAAGTAATTCTTCTGCACTCACTTTTTGGAAATGAGAAAAGTCAAAACGCAGGTAATCCGGTCGTACGAGTGATCCTTTTTGCTCCACGTGGGTCCCTAATACTTCACGTAAAACTTCATGCATTAGGTGAGTCGCACTGTGATTTTTAGCCGTCTCGTTGCGATTCGCAACATGAACCGTCGCCTTCCACTGCCCATTTAAATCAGCAGGCAAATCATCGGTAAAATGTACAATGACACCATTCTCCTTTTTCGTGGTCGTTATATGCAGAGTGCGATCGCCCTGAACTAAGGTTCCAGTATCCCCGATTTGGCCGCCACCCTCAGGATAGAAGGGAGTTAAGGAAAGAACCAATTGGTAAAATTCCTTCTTCTTAGTACTCACCTTGCGGTATCGGGTAATGCGAACATCTACCTCGGTATAGTCGTAGCCAACAAATTCTTCTTTATCGTCTTCTTCTAATTCGATCCAGTCGTCTGTGCTGAGCTTAGTTGCCGCACGTGAACGCTCTTTCTGAGCCGTCATTTCAGCTGTAAATCCGGCCATATCGACCGTGCGCTCATTCTCGCGCATGATCAATTCAGTCAAATCGATCGGGAAACCATAGGTGTCGTATAACTCAAAGGCGCGTTGTCCATCTAATACTTTCGCATCACCAGCCAGAAATTCTTCCAACTTAGTCAAACCTTGCGAAAGCGTTTTCAAAAAGCTGTTTTCCTCTTCCTCGATCACCTTTTCAACCAATGCACGTTGCCCCTTGAGTTCCGGGAAAAACTCACCCATCTCTTGGTCTAAAACTTTAACAAGTTTAAACATGAACGGCTCAGTTAGATTCAAATAAGAGAATCCATAACGAATGGCACGTCGCAGAATACGACGTATAACATAGCCTGCCCCGCTACTTGCCGGCAGCTGACCATCCGCTATCGCAAAAGCAACGGCACGAATGTGATCTGCGATTACGCGCTGCGCGATATCCGTAGCTTCCGAATCACCATACGTAGTTCCAGAAAGGGATGAGATTTCCGATAACAGCGGCGTAAATACATCCGTGTCGTAGTTCGATTGTTTGCCCTGAAGCGCCATACAGAGACGTTCAAAACCCATTCCGGTATCGATGTGTTGGGCAGGCAAGTTTTCTAATTCTCCGCTGGCTTTGCGGTTGAATTGCATGAATACCAGATTCCAGATTTCCACAACCTGAGGGTGATCCGCATTCACTAAGGAGGCCCCATCAATTTTTGCGCGATCAGCGTCACTTCGTAAATCCACGTGAATTTCGGAACAAGGACCGCATGGTCCTATTTCACCCATTTCCCAGAAGTTGTCCTTTTTAGAACCATTGATGATGCGGTCGTTCGTGGTATGCTTTAACCACATGTCTGCAGCCTCATTGTCGCGCTCCATTTGTTCTTTTGCATCGCCACCGAAGACACTGACATATAATCGGTCTTTATCGATACCGTACACTTCAGTAAGTAATTCCCATGCCCAGTCAATCGCCTCTTGTTTAAAATAATCGCCGATGGACCAATTCCCCAACATCTCGAATAGTGTGTGATGGTACGTATCGTGACCTACCTCGTCTAAATCATTATGCTTTCCACTCACGCGCAGACACTTTTGCGTATCAGCGATGCGGCTATTTTTAGGCACGGCATTCCCTAAGAAGTAATCTTTAAATGGGTTCATACCGGCATTGATGAACATAAGCGTTGGATCGTTTTTGTTCACCACGGGCGCAGATGCCACGATTTCATGGCCTTTTTCCTCAAAAAACTGGAGGAATTTGCGACGTATCTCCTTAGAAGTCAGCATACTGTGAATATTTCCCTGGGTAGGATGGTTATGTTGTTTGTCTAAAATCGTTTCTTTGTGGCACAATATTCGCGTAGAATTTGCGTCTAAGCAAAAATAACGCACAAAGTATGGCTAAAGTAAAATACACCTATGATTCTAAAACGCTCTCTTACAGAAAGATAGAGCGTACTTGGAAACAAAAGTTGCAAGACATCGCTGTTTTCGGTGCTGTTGCAATGGCTTTTGGTGTGGTTTTCTACCTTGCTGCTGATCTTTGGTTTGAGAGCCCAAAGGAGCGTCGAATGAAGCGCGAATTGGAAAATATGGTACTTCAATACGAGCTCATGAATGGAAAATTAGACCAGCTCACAGAGGTCCTTGGCGATATTGAAAAACGTGACGACGAAATTTATCGGACCATTTTTGAAGCAGGTCCTATTCCGGCTGAAGTTCGTACCGCTGGCTTTGGGGGCGCGAACCGCTACCGTAACCTTGAAGGCTTTGAAAATTCAGAGCTCTTGATGGATACCCGCAAAAAATTGGATCAGGTCGCAAGTCGTGCTTATATACAATCGACCAGTTTTGACGACGTGGTGGAGATGGCCAGGAATAAAGAAGCCATGCTCGCAGCTATTCCAGCAATCCAACCTGTTGCGAATAAGAGTCTGAAGAAAATGGCTTCAGGATACGGTTACCGTATACACCCCATATATAAAGTACGCAAAATGCATTGGGGCACAGATTTCTCTGCGCCCACAGGAACACCTATTTACGCCACCGGTGATGGAAAAGTAACTACCTACAAACGTAGCCGCTCCGGTTATGGACGTCATATTGTTATCGACCATGGGTTTGGCTACAAGACCTTGTATGCGCACATGAGTAAAATCGAAGTTCGTCGTGGACAGCGCGTAAAACGTGGAGATGTTATCGGGTATATTGGATCTACAGGATCTTCAACCGCGCCGCACTTGCATTACGAAGTGATGAAAGATGGTAGAAAAATCAATCCCATCAACTACTTCTTTAACGATCTTTCCCCTGAAGAATACGAAGAAATGCTCATCATTTCGAGCCACTCCAACCAGAGCTTCGACTAAGTTTACCTTAGCCTGCAAAAAAGAGCGTATCTTTCCTTTATGAACGGAATTACTTTGGATCATTTAGACAAACTGTACTATTCTATTGGAGAAGTGGCGGAGTTGTTGGAAATCAACGCCTCTAATATCCGTTACTGGGAAAAAGAATTTCCTAAACTCAAACCAAAGAAAAGCTCACGCGGCAACCGCAAGTTCACTAAAGAAGATATTCTGCTTCTTGCACAATAAAAGCATTGGTAAAAGACAAAGGCTTTACCATCGATGGCGCACGGAAAAAACTTCAATCCACAAAAAAAGACGATTATTGCGCAGCGTGAAGTGGTCGAAAAACTGACCTACATCAAAGGCGAATTGCAAAAAATCCTGCGAACAATGCAGGCGGATTAAACCTAACCTAAAATACCGGATAATGAAAAAATCAACGATCACTTTATTAGTAGTTGCGGGAATTCTCGTAGCCATTGTTAGCTGGGTTATCGGTGCCTATAATGGGCTAGTTACTTTAGACGAAGAGACCAACGGAAAATGGGCGCAAGTAGAAAGCGCCTATCAACGTCGTGCAGACCTTATTCCCAATCTCGTAAACACAGTAAAAGGTTATGCAGAATTTGAGCAAGAAACTTTAACAGGTGTTATCGAAGCACGTGCAAAAGCAACAGGCATAAACGTAGATGCAAATAACCTTAGCCCTGAAGCTATTGCGAACTTTCAAGCCGCACAGAGTCAGCTCAGCGGTTCACTATCTCGCCTAATGGTCACAGTGGAGCGCTATCCAGATCTTAAAGCGAATCAAAATTTCCTTGGACTACAAAGCCAATTGGAAGGCACGGAGAATCGAATCAAGATAGAACGCGACAGATTTAATGTGAGCGTGAAGGATTTTAATGCCACCATTCGTAAGTTCCCTAAAACAATTATTGCCTCGAGCTTTGGTTTTGAAAAGAAGGGGTACTTCGAGGCAGATGCAGGAAGCGAAACGGTACCTGAAGTCCAGTTCTAATGAGTGACTACGTCCGTTCACTACTCACTGAAGCTCAAGAACAAACTTTAGTAGATGCCATTACCCAGGCTGAACTCCAAACATCTGGGGAAATTAGAATTCATTTAGAAAAAACTACTGGTAATGCTTCTGCGCAAAAGCGTGCAAAACAGTGGTTCGGTAAGTTAGAAATGCATAAAACTGCCGAAAAAAATGGTGTGTTGTTCTATCTAGCTATTGAAGATCGACAACTCGCCTTGTGGGCAGGTGAAGGGATCAATGAGAAAGTTCCAGCAAATTTTTGGCAAGAAATCATTGACCTGATGATTAGTGAATTTAAAGTACAGCATTTCTCAGAAGGGCTTGTTGCAGGTGTAGAAAAAACGGGTCAAGCCCTTGGAGAATTCTTCCCACGACAAGATGATGATATAGACGAGTTGTCCAATGAAATTTCTAAAGGCTAGCCTATGAAACGTTGGATACTTCTACTGCTGTTGCCTATTTCCCTATTCGGTCAGAATGCGCAAGATTTATTAGATACTCAGCCACCGAAGCGATTAGTTTCAGATTACAGCGACATCCTTTCACCGGAAGAGGAGGCTTACCTTGAGGACCTACTACTCGATTATGCAGATACCACCTCAACTCAAATTGCGATTGTAACGGTCGAAACCACCGGAGGAGATAACATCAATCTAATTACTGCGGAAATCGCAGCAATTGGAAGATTGGGCAGCAAGGCAAGGATAACGGCTGTCTGATCCTCGTTGCTTCTGGAGATAGGAAATTTCTATTCAAAATGGATACGGTCTAGAACCATATCTAACCGATTTCACTTCTAAGCAGATCATTGAAAACGACATTCTTCCAGAATTCAAAGCAGGTAGCTATTTCAAAGGCTTGGTTGCTGGATCCAATGCCATCTTTGATGTATTAAACGGCACGTATGAAGGTAAGGGTGGTCGCTCAAACGCTAACGGAGTTATCAATTTTAGAAACTTCAGGACACTCATTATTCTTATCATTATAATTATCTACCTCATTAGTAATTCTCGTGGTGGCGGTGGTGGCTATCGCACTGGTCCTTTCGGGTGGGGCATGGGTTCCGGCTACACCATGGGTAGCATGGGACGCTCCGGCGGAGGTGGAGGTTTCTCTAGCGGATTCGGTGGTTTCGGAGGTGGAGGTTTCGGAGGTGGAGGAGCCTCTGGAGGGTGGTAGAAGAATATTTATAAAAAAACCCGCGGGCATGGCCCGCGGGTTTTTAGTTTTAAAAATTGGCTCACTTAGAATTCAAAAGTCAAACCAGTCATGATGTTGAAGGTCGCTTGTGCATAGTAGTAGGCCCAATCCCCCCACATATATCCATTGGCTGCATAGGACGTATTGCCTAAATTTCTGAACTCCACAAACCCAATCAAGCGCTGCATATCGCTGCAGTTCCAAGTGTATTGGGTACGCGCATTGATCACGTGGTAAGCCGGAAGACTATGTGCTTGCAATCCTTCGTTTGACATGTACTGCTTGCCTACATATTGGTTCCAAAGTGTTGCCTCAAAACCTTTCTTCGCGTACGATAGACGCGCACTTGCTAATGCGCCTGGCGAGAAAGCAATCGTTGTATTGTCCACAAAAGATGACAGCGGATCGCTAACCCAGTTCACGTTCTCATTTTGACTCAACGCCACATTAGCCGTAGCTGAAAGCGTCGAGGTAAACTCATACGCACCGGTTAACTCTAGTCCTTGGCGGAAGCTCTGTCCGACGTTCTCGCGGATGGGATACCCCTGAGCATCGATAGCACCTGTGAGTACCAGTTGATTTTGATACTGTTGACGGTAGGCGTTCACATCAAGGGCCCAATGATCTCCTGCCTTACGATAATTCAACTCCATATCAAGCATGCGCTCCGCATCGAGTTCATCTGCGGATGCCGCATACTGTAAATCTGTGCGGTTCGGCTCGCGATGCCCTACCCCAGCGTAAAGCCCGAAAATCTCATTCTTACCTAAATCATAGGTCAAACCCACCTTGGGATTGAAAAAATTAAAGGTGCGATCAAAATAGGCAGATCCCGTTGCTGAGCCACCAGTAGAACTGTGGTTCACGTAGCGGTATTGCGCATCGGCGTAGACTAGCAATCGGTTTTGCGTAAGTGCGTATTTCGCATAAATATTCGCATCGTCTTTGCGCGCATCACCTTGGTAATAATTGCCGGCAAGGGTACTTACATTCGGGTTGTTGGCCCAAATCACACGGCCAAAGTGCCCCCCGTCGTACCGATGCACGCCACCGCCCAACTGAATACGGTGGTCACCGTGATCGTAGGTCCAGGAAGAAGTTGCGCCGTAAAAGTCGTTGTCTAACCACTTGCGCGTAACCACATCACCAAAAGCGACAGTATCCATTACCGAAACGTAATTCCCGATTCCAAAATCAGCAAAAGCGAATCCTTGGTTGTACTCTTCGTAATAACCAGCGCCTGCAGTGTGGTGCAAGGCTGCCGCGAGGGTACCGCCAAAGAGGTTGGAATAGCGGTAGTGCAATTGTGTATGCTCCTGGCCGTAGTTATCGACTTGATCGTCATAGGTACCGATTACACTCCAAGTGTCATCATACAATGCTCCGGCAGCGTTGAACTGAGGATAAGCATCGGGACCGTACATTGTGGTAGAATCAACACCATACCAAGCTTGGTAGGTACGTTCACCACCGCCAAAGCGTACAGCCTCGACGTAATGTCCACCACCGGCAAAACCAGCACTAACGTAATACGATTGTAAGTCTGAAGATGCGCGCTCCACATACCCGTCTGAAGTGATAGACGAAATGCGCGTATTCATCCAAAAACCACTGGCTGATTTTCCAGTATTCGCCTCTAGTGTGGCACGTTGTGTTCCGTACGATCCAGCACCCAAAGTGATGCGACCGCCTTTTTCACCCGCACCTAAGGTGCTCAATCCAAGGCTTGCTCCAAATGCACCGGAACCGTTGGTAGAGGTTCCAACACCTTTTTGCAATTGGATGGCATTTGTAGAAGACATGAGGTCTGGTGTATTCACCCAGAACACGCCGTGGCTCTCCGCGTCATTCATTGGAATGCCGTTGACAGTAACGTTGATGCGCGTGATGTCCGAACCACGAACGCGCATGTTCGTATACCCAACACCATTACCGGCATCAGAAAAACTCACTACGCCTGCGACATCTTGTAATACGTAAGGAAGGTCGCGCCCAGTATTCAGTGCTTCAATATCCTTTTCCGTAAGGTTAATTTGTGCGATGGGGTCGTCCTTTTGCGCCCAAGTGCCTAATACATTCACCTCGTTGAGTTCCACATTGGGAAGAAGGAGAATGTCGATTTTAGCCGAATCGGCCTGTTCTTGTGCAGTGGCAAATAGCGAGAAAGCTACAGCAGCTGCGGTACTCATTACATGTTTCATGAATTTTGGTTGTTAAACCACGTCAAGGGGCAATAACGCGTCGTTACACATCTATTGCTTATCGTTCCTTGGCAGCATTACCTGCCCAGGTTCTATGGGTATGTTCTCAGCCCGTAGGTCCGAAGACTTTAAGGCACCCCTTTGAGACGCGTCAAATATATAACACAAATGTGCTATGTTTGACTACATGAAAAACTTTGTCAAAATCACAGGAAGAGTGGGAGCCAGCGCATTAGTCGGTAGTGTGATTTTTAAACTCCTTCATTGGATGGGAGCACCCGAACTCTTGCTCATTGGTACCGTGAGCACAGGATTATTCATCATTGGATTTACGATCCAAAAACTATCGAAAAAGTAAATACCTAGGTTTACTTTTCTTGCATGCGTTTCAAAAGACTCTTTGGGCGTAATTGTATCTCGTCGCCTACCATAGGTTGGTAGCCTACAGGAAAGTCATTGAATCTATAAAGTTTGGCCAATTTCATTTGCTCGCGTTGACTAATGTCGTGCATGGTCTCTCCAACGCGCACCACTGTAGTTTTGGTTGCACCACGGCCCTTTTTTTCATCTACATAAATACGTTCGCCTTCTGCAACAATAACCTCGTGCGTCCAATCATTAAACTGAAGGAGCGCCGCTGCAGGCAGGTGAAGTGAATCCGCGATGTATTCCAATCGGTCACCCTTTTGAAAGCGTACAAACGCAACGCGTGTACCTTCATTCTGAATGCGACGAAGGACAAAGCGTTCTCTTGCATTAGTCACCGGACGTCCTTTTTTATCTAAAACTGGTCCTTTTCCACCTGTCAATGCCGGCGTTGACGATGTTGGATTATCGAAGCGGTACAGCATTTCATCCTCGATAATTTTAATGAGGCGATCGGCATACTCTGGTGCCGTAGCATACCCTGCCTTTTTAAGCCCTTTTGCCCAACCTTTATAATCTCCAGGGTCCAATTCAAATAAAAACGCATAGCGCGATCCCCGCATTAAAAAATCTGTATGATCTTCAAAACTGTGTTGCGGTTTATTGTATTTCCGGAAGCATTCTCCCTTAGCATCATCGTCGTGATACACTTTTGCCCCTTTCCAATCACTGTGGCATTTAATCCCAAAATGGTTATTCGACTTCCGTGCCAATTCGCTCTGACCGTTTCCACTCTCCAGTATACCTTGTGCCAACGTAATCGAGGCGGGTATACCGGATCTATTCATTTCAGATACAGACAATTGCGCATATTCTTCTATATAAGACTCACGCAAAGACCGCTGTGCATAGGCATTCACGCTGAACGATAAGACAAAAAGCATAAACACAAAGAAGCGCGAACGGATTTTCATAGAGGTCGAAGTAAAAAAGGTGCTGGGCAATTCTGCTTGCTCTAAGATACGAAGAGAGTTATCAAAAAATTGAGTCGTAACTCCCACAAAATCAAAAAATGAAATTGTTAATAACGCAAATCACTGTCGTGTAAAAAGCAGGATTTGAATTTCTAGATTAGAAGTAACACAAACACAAAAAGAACATACCATGAGCGCAAATGATTTCCAAATGGACGACTCCTTCGCAAGTTTCGTACAAGAATTAGAACAAGCAGATCAACCAAAAGCATGCAGTATCGATAACCCAGAGTGTGAAGCATGCGGAAGCTAACTCACCCGGTAGACCTCATTTAAAAACCCGATTTTCTGAAGAAAATCGGGTTTTTTTATACCGGAATTTGCGTCCCCATTAGACCCAGTCCGAGCACTATACCCCAACTTAAAAACAATGCAATACAATACTTGGCCAGAATAGGCCATTCCCAATACCAATAGAGGAACAAGAACACTGCTAAGCCCGTTTTAGCACCCCACATAAAAACTATGTTTCTTACCAAAACCCATCCAGAGGCTACCTCAAAACCCAATTTCGGCTGAATACTATAGACCGTCAACAACGTGGTAAAGAGGGTGATTACAGCGTAAGGAACCCACAGTCTCAGAAAATAAACTTTAGAAAACATATTTTTTTTGTCGTCCCGAATAGAGCTAAATCAAGCTAGCGTTAAAGTAAGTAGGTGAAGCCTACGCCTAGGTAATTGCCCCAGCCGTTTAATTCGTATTTCACACCAAAAGAGTTAATACTGCCGTCTAAACCGTACCACTGAATATCTACAGCGATAGGAATGGTGAAAACTGCAACCGGATCGGTAGGATCGAGGTAGATTAAATCCAGCAGTCCGCCCCTCTCGGCATCATCGGCGCCGTAGAAGTAACCGAAGCCAATAGAAGTCAAGATGTCTAAAGAGTTGGCCTCAACGAGCTTTCCAACTTTGATTTTTGCGCTTGTAAATTTTCCTATGGCATAGTTGGGTAAACCAAAATTGGTTCCATAAGCCCCGTTTCGAAATAAGAAGTAGTTACGGCTACTAGACCGCCGTTGTCCATATCGTGCAAGTAACCGCCTAGTTCATATTCTTCGCCAATAACAAAACTGGGGAGATCTCGAGAAACATAATGGTAACTAGCAAGGAGGCCCATATCTATTTCACCCAAAACAAGCTTCGCTTGACCGTTCGCGATGATCGGGAAGAGGAGGGTGAGTAATAAACCTTTGATTATTTTCACAATGGGCATCTTTCTGGGAATAAGGTCAGAAAAACTATGCCAAATTTCAAAGAATTGGCGGAAAACAATACGGGGCCGCGTTGCGGCCCCGTAGTTGAAAAATTTCTTAGTAGCGGTAGTGCTCTGGCTTGAATGGGCCTTCGACTTTCACACCGATGTAATCGGCCTGATCGCTGCGAAGGGTTTCAAGCTCTACACCGATCTTCTCAAGGTGCAAGGCAGCTACTTTCTCATCCAAATGCTTTGGCAAGACGTATACTTTATTCTCGTACTGATCACTACGCAACCAAAGCTCTAACTGAGCCAATACTTGGTTCGTGAAGCTGTTTGACATTACGAACGACGGGTGACCCGTTGCACAACCTAAATTCACCAAACGGCCTTCTGCCAAAACGATGATTTCGTTGCCTTCTACATTGTAGAGATCAACCTGTGGCTTAATCACTTTTTTAGTATCGCCGTAGGTTTTGTTCAACCACGCCATGTCAATCTCATTATCGAAGTGACCGATATTACATAGAATGGTCTTATCGTTCATCAATTTGAAGTGCTCCTCCTGAATGATGTCTTTATTTCCGGTCGCAGTAACAATGATCTGAGCACGCGGAATAGCCGTAGCCATACGCTTCACTTCAAAACCGTCCATCGCTGCTTGCAAGGCACAAATTGGGTCAATTTCTGTTACTATAACACGTGCACCTGCACCGCGCAATGAAGCCGCAGTTCCCTTACCTACATCACCGTAACCGGCAACAACAGCAACTTTACCTGCAATCATCACATCCGTTGCACGACGAATGGCATCTACTGCCGATTCTTGACAACCGTATTTGTTATCGAACTTCGACTTCGTTACAGAATCGTTTACGTTGATTGCTGGAAGTACTAATGTTCCGTTGATCTCACGCTCGTACAGACGGTGCACACCCGTAGTGGTTTCTTCTGACAAGCCTTTGATGCCTGCAACCAACTCTGGGAATTCATCAAAAACCATGTTGGTCAAATCACCACCATCGTCTAAGATCATATTCAACGGCTGACGGTCTTCACCAAAGTGTAACGTTTGCTCGATACACCAGTTGAATTCGTCTTCGTTCATCCCCTTCCACGCATATACTGGAATACCTGCAGCAGCAATAGCAGCAGCAGCATGATCCTGCGTTGAGAAAATATTACAGGAAGACCAAGTCACGTCGGCTCCTAATTCTACTAGCGTCTCAATCAAAACAGCCGTCTGAATGGTCATGTGCAAACATCCTGCGACGCGTGCTCCTTTCAAAGGCTTACTCGCCCCGAACTCCTCGCGGAGTGCCATAAGTCCTGGCATTTCAGCTTCAGCAATTTTGATTTCCGTGCGACCCCAATCGGCCAAGGACATATCCTTAACTTTGTACGGTACGTATTGTGTTGTTTCGCTCATGTGAACTAATTTATTTGGCGCAAAGATACATAACGTGCTGAGTGCACAAAGGTTTAGTAATGATGTCTACCAATTTTCCATTTAAACATTTATCTGAGGAGGTCCAATTCGGCTACTCTAGTGAAGCATCTGCGCACCTGAATGTTGAACTGTTCAGTCCAGCAGACCGTTTAAAGTGGGAACAAAGACAAACCGAGCATCGAAGAGAGGAGCTCTTACTTAGTAGGTCCGCATTGTCAGCAGCGCTCAAGCCGCTCCCACTCTCAGCAGTCTATTATCATGGGAATCAACCTAAACATGAAGCCGGACACATCAGTATAAGTCACACTAAAAGTGCTGCTATTGCAGCGTATTCCGCCACTGTTGAAGTTGGAATAGATATCGAGGGTGTGCGCCCCCAAATCAGCCGAATTGCGAAAAAATTTGTTCGCTCAGACGAAGAAAAGTTCTTAGTTTCTCTCGGCACTACTCACGCTCAACAACTTTTATGGGGTATAAAGGAAAGTCTATTCAAACTCTTTGGTTCGGGCAACCTCGATTTTAAAAAACACCTACACATCACTTCGCTCTCTACCGAAGGCAACGGTCAGAATTGGTCAGGTACCGCCTGGATTTATGCAACAAATGAGCTGCGTCAGCAGCCCATCCAATGTATGGTCCAGGGCTATTTTGATGGCAGCCATTATTATTGTCTGGCCACACACCGTAAAGCAATGATTCCCTTTAATACTCAAAACCTTCAACTCCGCCAATGGACCCCTAACGATGCGCATTGGCTTTTCCGCTTAAATAACGATCCGGAAGTAGTAAAGTATACTGGAGATAGCGGCTTTTCATCCGAAGCGAAGGCCCTCGAACTCATTCAAACGTATCCAAACTATCAACGCGACGGTTACGGCCGCTGGATGGTTATGGATCGTGTAAGTAATACTCCTCTAGGTTGGTGTGGACTTAAAAAAAATCCATGGGGCGTAGATTTAGGCTTCCGATTTTTTCGTGAGCATTGGGGCAAAGGAATTGCAACAAGCGCCGCACGCGCCGCTTTAGCTTTGGGCGAGACCTTCGATACAGATCCAATCATTGGCCGGACACTCTCTAGTAATACCGCCAGCAGCAGAGTTTTAGAAAAGGTCGGTATGGTACAATACGACACGCTTCCCTTTGAAGAATTTGTTGGGCAATATGCCATTAGTGAACCCATCGGCGCACACTGGAACGAAGAGAAAGTTTTACTCTATAAATTTCCTGACTAATGCCACACGTCGTTCTCACTGGTACTGAAAGCACCTATAAATCGCGCCTTTGCAAGGCATTAAGCGAATGGCTTAACATAAAAAGTATGCCGGAATACGCGCGTGAATACATGCGAGAAAACGAACTCGATGTTACTGGGCTAAACGAGGCTATATTCAATACCATTGCTACAGGGCAAATCGAACAGCAACGTTCCAATGGCTATTTTGATGTGCAGGCGGATTCGGTACTATTTGATACCGACGGCATAACGCTAGCGGTTTGGGCCGCAGATAAATTCCAACCTGCTGCTGAAGAATTCTCAGACGTCCCAGAACACCTTCATTACCTATTATGTGCCCCGACAAATAGGGCTTACGACGATCCACTTCGAGAAGACCTCACAAGGCGAACTGAACTTCACCAACGTTATGTCGATATGCTCGATGCAGTAAACGCTTCTTACACGATACTAAATGAAGTTGCTTTTGAAGATCGATTACTGGAAGCGAAATCGGCTTTGAAAAGTTGGGGTTTTACACCACGCGATTAAGTTTATCATCCAACATCTGGCGCAATTGGTTCCATTTATGGAACTCGTTCATGTAACGATCTATCTGAATATCATCGCCCTCTAGCTTTGATTTCAATAGCTCAAGCTGCCGTTGTACGTGTTGGTATTTAAATCGAAATACGGTATCGCGCACCAAAGAGAAAATGATATTCTTTTCTTTCGGTAAATAAATCTCGCGGGCCTCCCATTTTGCCAGCACATACTTCTCCGTCAATGCTTCAGTTACCAATTCCACAATTTCCGGATCCGGTTGACGAACCCACCATGACGTCTCGGGGACTTCGCCGCGTTCCAATTCCGCACAAAGCAATGCAAAGGCCTTCGCAAAAACAGGAACCTGGAACGTTATACCGTCGTTGCTCAACTCGCGCATTATCCAGTTCGCCACAGTTACAGGAATCACCTCTTCAGGATCAAGATCCTCCTCTAGCATGATTTCTTTTCCCTTACTGATGGCCAATTGAATCAATATTTTCTCTTGCTCATAGCCCAGAATCTTAGCTTCTTCAGGCACTCCACCTGTAACCGCCTCCATCTGCGGTTCCTGCTGCTGCTTTCTTCGGGCCTGACGGGACTGATCACTTAATAATCGGTCCAATTCATCAAAAAGCGCCGTGGCGTCTATTTCTAAAAGGCGCGCAGCCTCTTTCACAAATACCTCCTGACCAATTCGATCCGGCACCTTAGCAATACTGGCCACAATTTCACGCACCATCTGCGCTCTCTTAAGCGGATCCCCAGCCGCCTCTTCTAGTAAAACTCCAGTCTTAAAACTGATGAAATCGCGACGGTTTGAGCTTATATATGCTTCTAATTCCTCCGTGCTGTGTGCTTGGGCAAAACTATCCGGATCTTCTCCATCTGGGAAAGGAACAACCCGTACGTTCACTCCTTGCTCCAGCATCATATCTAAACCACGGAAACTCGCACGAATACCCGCTGCATCACCATCGTAAAGCAAGGTAATGTTGGGAGTATAGCGCTTAAGCATTGCTATCTGGCCTTCAGTAAGCGCTGTACCAGAGGAACTTACCACATTGCGTACGCCGTTTTGATAGAAACTCAACACATCTGTATAGCCCTCGACTAAAAGTGCCTCATCGCGCTTAACAATCTCTTGCTTCGCTTGAAACAACCCATAGAGTACCTTACTCTTGTGATAGATAGGGTTCTCTGGTGAGTTCAGGTATTTCGCGGCCTTCGCATTACTCTGTAAAATCCGCCCACCGAATCCCAGCACCCTTCCTGAGATAGAATGAATAGGGAACATCACACGGCCGCGAAAACGATCGTACCAGCCGCGTTCGTTACGCATACTGATTCCTGAAGACTCTAGGGCTTGGTCACTGTAAGAATTGGCTAGAGCGTAATCCGCAAAAGCAGCGGATTGCTCTGGGCTGTATCCCAAATGAAACTTTTTGATGGTATCGTCTGAGAAGCCGCGCTCCTTAAAATAGCTCAAACCAATAGCCTTGCCTTGATCGGTCTCGTGCAATTGCTCTGCGTACCACTTCGCGGCAACATCAGAAATTAAATACACTCCTTCCTTTAAGTTGCCGGCGGCAATCTCCTCTGGAGTCTGCGGGCGTTCTTCGGGAATTTCAATATTGTATTTTTTTGCAATCCAACGCAATGCCTCCGGGTAGGACATCTGTTCCAATTCCATAAGGAAGGTCACTACATTACCCCCTTTACCCGAAGAGAAATCCTTGAAGATTTGCTTTGCCGGACTCACCATAAAACTCGGAGATTTCTCGTTGTTGAATGGACTGAGTCCCTTAAGATTACTCCCGCTTTTCTTTAATTGTACAAACTCCCCAATAACCTCCTCAATCTGAGCGGTACTGAAGATTTGTTCAATAATACTTTCGGGAATTCTAGACATAGTCCTGCAAGATACATTTACTAAACAAAAAAGCCACCCTTTCGGGTGGCCTGCAAGCTGAGTGAATATTAATTATTTCTGTAAATGTACATCCATTTGAGGAAATGGTATAGAAATTCCTTCGGCATTAAAGGCCTTATACACTTCTGTGGTCACAGAATAATACAGTGCCCAAAAATTTTCACTTGCGACCCAAGCACGTACGACAATATGCACTGAAGAATCTGCCAATGCACTAATTTCTATCAAACCCTCAGGCTGCTTTAAAACTCTTTCATCAGCCTCTATGATGTTTTTAATGATCGACTTTGCCTTTTCTACATCATCGCCATAACCTATACCAAAAGTCCATTCTTGACGTCTTGTCGTTTCTGCGCTATAGTTGATCAAACTCCCGTTGCTCAATCCGCCGTTTGGAATAACTATCTGCTTATTGTCCGGTGTTGTAAGAATGGTTGTAAAGATTTGAATACTCTTCACGGTACCACTATACCCTTGTGCTTCAATAAAATCACCCACCTTAAACGGTTTAAACATAAGAATCATGGCACCCCCTGCAAAATTTTGCAACGTACCACTTAAAGCCATACCCACGGCCAGACCGGCAGCACCGAGTATGGCGACAATACTAGTTGTCTCTACCCCCAGTTGATTAATGGTCGCAATTACGACTACGGCTTGAAGCGCAATTTTCAAGAAACTCTGAAGAAATGTGGTAAGACTAGCGTCGACATCTCTTAACGTCAAGGCTTTAGAAACGGCACGCATCATGACCTTCACCACGCGCATACCTATCCAGAATATAACAATGGCAAGGACGATCTGCTTCGCCCATTCGAATGCATTTACTTTCAATGCATCAAGCATTCCTTCAAATTCTTCCATGACTCTATTTTTTCCGTGCTACGGTAAATTCCAACAACGATTCAAAAGAATCTCGTACATCACTTTGTGGAAAGGTAAAAAGAAGTTCTTTCGCCTTTGTTATGTGCTCCTCCATTCTTGAACGCGCATAGTCCAATCCTCCTGAATGTCGCACGAAATCAACTACTTCTTGAACTTTCTTAGGACGATCGTGGTGTTTTTTAATGGTTTTGATGATGTATTTACGCTTTTTTGGTGCAGCTTCTTTCAACGCATGAATCAAAGGCAAAGTCATCTTCTGCTCCTTAATATCAATCCCTGCTGGTTTACCCGTAAGATTGACTTTTTCAAAATCGAACAGATCATCTTTTATCTGAAAGGCCAATCCTAAGTGACGACCTATTTCACGCAATTTTGAAATACTTGCGGGATCGGCCTCTACGCTGGATGCTCCAACAACGCAGCAGGTCTCTATAAGTGATGCAGTCTTCTGTTGAATTACATCATAATAGACCGCTTCAGTAATGTCTAATTTTCTCGCTTTCTCAATCTGAAGCAACTCGCCTTCACTCATCGCCTTTACCGCGCCACTAACATGCTCGAGTAAAGCGTATTCTTTAGTCTCAACTGCTAGAAGTAATACACGGGATAATAAATAATCCCCAATTAAAACTGCGACCTTATTCTTCCAAAGCGCATTGATACTAAAAAACCCGCGACGCATATCCGAATCGTCTACAACATCATCATGGACAAGCGTAGCGGTGTGCATCAATTCTATTAACGATGCGCCCCGATACGTGCTTTCATTTACTTCACCTAGTAATTTAGCACTTAGAAAAACGAGTATGGGACGCATTTGCTTTCCTTTCCGTTTTACCATAAAGCCCATTACCCGGTCTACAAGTGGAACTTTCGAGCTCAAATGCACTTTGAACTTAGGCTCGAAACGTTTCATTTCCTCTCGAATAGGTGCTTTAATGTCTGCCAATTTAGCCATTAGTTCCAGCCGTTTTCTTTACAGATCTGTTCGTAAGCTTTTTGAACGTTCAAGAAGGTTTCTTTCGCAGCGGCTTGCGCCTCCTCGCCTACGTCAACTAAACGATCCGGGTGGTATTTCAACGCCATTTTACGATACGCTTTCTTTACCTCAGTTTCAGTCGCTCCTTTAGCTACCTCTAACACTTTATACGCCCAATCCTCATCTTGTCCTTTGTGGAACATCGCTTGAATAGAAGCAAAATCATAGGCGTTGATTCGTAGATTTCTGGCAATACGCTTTATCTCCTCGAGCTCACTAGGGTGTAAATAACCGTCAGCTAATCCCAGCTTGAATAAAAAATGAATCAACTGTAACCGTGTGCTATGAGTGGTGAAACTATTGATTTGTCCGCAAACCTTAGTCAAAGGAATAGGTTGGTCTACAATCTTTTTAAATACTTTAAAACTTTCATTGGCTTTTTCTTTGCCGAACATACCAACGAACTGTTGACGAACGAAGTCCAATTCACTTTGACTTACTTTACCATCAGCCTTAATAACTCTGGCAGCTAAAACCAATAAAGAAATATGAAAATCACTGGGTGATCCTTGGCGTTGCGAGGTTGTGGACCAATGGCCACCAGTACGCCGAGGCTCTTGTCCGTCCGCACCAACCAATTCGTGCATCATATTGCCTAAGGCCACACCGAGTAGTGCCCCAATAGGCCCTCCTAAACTCCAGCCGAGGCCGCCTCCGAAAATTTGAAAAAGTCGTTTCATTCGCAACCCAAAGATAGGTTACGTGAACGTCTTCATTGAAGAAGAGCAAATAAAATCAAGTGGCGAAAATCGCAAGCGCTGATATCCCCACTATAATGAGAATAACTAAGCCTATCTGGGCGTAAAGTTGTGCTTTTGTCATTTTCGCTTCGGATGCCGGTTTTCTCGCTCCCGCGGACCGAGTTCTTCGAGCATCTCGCTGTGTTGCTGCACTATTAGACATAGATGTAGAGTTGGTTGTGTTCCTAATGAAGATAGGAAATTCTGTAGAATCTAACAAATTCAATTTATCCACAACATTATCGTAAACAGACTCTTAACCCCTAATTAGTCTCGATTTAGACTCGTTCAAAAAAAATCAAAAAAAATCCCAAACATTTCGTTTGGGATTTTCTCAGCATCATTCATGCTTTATTTATGAGCCACAAGAGACGCAATCGTCTGGATTATCAATGGAACAAGCAATTTTTTCTTCCGCTGTCACCTCTTCTTTCATGGAGGCAATAGCAGCTTTTTGCGCTTCAACGCGTGCTTCAATTTCTGCCGGAGCCGCATCAGCTTCCGTTGTAGCGTCTACCTTTTCTGAAGTTGCGGTACCTGAAACACCAGGAGCCATATCAGTCTGTGCATTCTTCTTTACCGTGAATTTAATCGCAGAAGAAGCCGGCTTAGAACGCAAGTAGTACATACCT
Organism: Schleiferiaceae bacterium; assembly: GCA_965204625.1. GTDB lineage: Bacteria > Bacteroidota > Bacteroidia > Flavobacteriales > Schleiferiaceae > UBA10364. The sequence continues at coordinate 264,916 of CBDBET010000006.1, read as the reverse complement.
GTTTTTAATCCTTTCTTCCAAGCATAGAAGTGCATGGATGTCAGTTTCCCCATGTTTGGGGCTTCCATGAATAAATTAAGACTCTGACTTTGATCGATAAAGATTCCTCGATCAGCCGCCATATCTAAAATATCGCGCATCGAAATTTCCCATACCGTTTTGTAGATGGCTTTAAGGTTTTCAGGTACTCCTTCTATATGCTGTACTGAACCGTTTGAAGCCATGAGTGCATTCTTCATGTCATCGTTCCATAATCCTAGATCAATGAGGTCGTGCAACAAGTGTTTGTTGACTACAATAAATTCTCCTGAGAGTACACGACGCGTATAGACATTTGAAGTATACGGCTCAAAACATTCGTTATTCCCTAAGATTTGAGAGGTAGAAGCCGTTGGCATAGGCGCCATCAACAGAGAGTTTCTTACACCGTGCTCTTTTACTTCTCCACGCAAGGTTTCCCAGTCCCAACGACCACTCAACTCCCCGTCTTTTACATCCCAAAGGTTGTGTTGGAATTTACCTTTAGAAATTGGAGAGCCTTTGTACGTCTCGTATGGACCGTCAACTATTGCTTGGTCTTTTGACGAGGTAACCGCTGCATAATACATGGTTTCGAAAATGTCCTTATTGAGTTGCTTCGCCTCTTCTGAATCAAAAGGTAAGCGCAACATAATGAAGGCATCAGCCAAACCTTGTACACCGAGACCTACTGGACGGTGACGCATGTTCGAATTCCTCGCCTCTACCACTGGATAATAGTTGCGATCAATCACCTTATTCAGGTTTTTGGTCACTTTATAAGTCACGTCAAATAACTTATCGTGATCGAATGTTCCATCTTCAGTTACGAACATTGGTAACGCTATAGAAGCCAGATTACATACCGCTACTTCATCAGGAGAAGTGTATTCTAGAATTTCCGTACACAAGTTAGAAGAGCGTATGGTACCTAGATTCTGCTGGTTCGATTTCAAGTTCGCCGCATCTTTGTATAGCATGTATGGCGTTCCAGTTTCGATCTGACTTTCCATGATTTTCGACCATACCTCGCGCGCTTTCACAGTTCTGCGACCGCGACCTTCACTCTCGTATTTCGTGTAAAGCGCTTCGAACTCTTTACCGTGGCAATCGAACAATCCTGGGCACTCATTAGGACACATTAATGTCCACTCTTCGTTCTTTTCAACGCGCTCCATAAATAAATCTGGAATCCACATTGCATAGAACAAATCACGCGCACGCATTTCCTCTTTTCCATGATTCTTTTTCAGATCTAAAAATTCGTAGATATCTGAGTGCCATGGCTCAACATAGATTGCGAAAGACCCTTTACGTTTACCACCTCCTTGATCTACATAACGTGCTGTATCGTTGTACACCCGTAGCATTGGAACAATACCGTTTGACGTCCCGTTGGTACCGCCGATGTACGAACCCGTTCCTCGGATATTGTGGATGCTTAGTCCAATACCCCCCGCACTTTGGGAAATTTTAGCCGTTTGCTTGAGTGTATCATAAATACCATCAATACTGTCCTCCTTCATGGTAAGGAGGAAACATGAGCTCATCTGTGGCTTAGGCGTACCTGCATTGAATAATGTCGGAGTTGCGTGAGTCATGTACTTCTTACTCATGAGTTCATACGTCTCAATGGCACTTTCAAGATCATCCTTGTGAATACCAATACTCACGCGCATCAACATGTGCTGCGGACGTTCAACGATCTTGCCGTGCATGCGCAGCAAATAAGAACGCTCTAGCGTCTTGAAACCGAAGTAGTCGTAGCTAAAATCTCTGTCATAAATCAACTGAGAATCTAGAAACTCCGCATTTTTCTCTATGATTTCGAAAACATCATCAGCAATTAATGGAGCAGGTTTACCTGTCTCCGGGTTGATGTATTCGTACAATCCCTGTACCGTTTCAGAAAAGCTCTTTTTGGTGCTTTTGTGGAGGTTGCTTACCGCAATGCGCGCTGCGAGATTGGCATAATCCGGGTGCTTGATGGTCATCGAAGCCGCAGTCTCTGCAGCCAGGTTGTCTAATTCCGAAGTAGTTACTCCATCATAGACACCGTCAATAACACGTTTTGCTACAGAAACAGGATCAACATATTCGCTGAGTCCATAGCAGAGCTTTTCAATTCTCGCCGTGATTTTGTCAAATTTAACCGCTTCCTTACGGCCGTCTCTTTTTAATACGCGCATCATGGTATTGTTCTTTCTTGTGTTGTGTGTAAGTCTTCTTAGAAGTTCATTGCGCCAAAAGCGTCATCAATGTTGTGGTCAGATTGCTCTTCACCAACCCCCGCTTTTTTGTATTCAGAAACGCGTTTCTCAAAGAAATTGGTTTTTCCCTCCAATGAGATCATGTCCATGAAATCAAAAGGATTGGCGGTGTTGTATACTTTCGGACAATTCAAAGTTTCTAGGAGGTGATCCGTAACAAATTCTAAATATTCTGACATTAGTTTAGAATTCATTCCGATTAAGTTTACTGGCAGTGATTCGGTAATAAATTCACGCTCAATTTCAAGAGCTTCTGAAAGGATTTGCATAATGCGCTCCTGAGGCACCTTATTTACCAAATGGTTATTGTGCAAATGACATGCAAAGTCGCGGTGCAAACCTTCATCACGTGATATGAATTCATTGGACGTCGCCAATCCTGGCAGAAGTCCGCGTTTTTTCATCCAGAAAATAGAACAAAACGCACCAGAGAAGAAAATTCCTTCGACCGCTGCAAAAGCGATCAGTCTTTCCGCAAACGATTCTGACTCAATCCAACGCAAAGCCCAATCTGCTTTCTTCTTGATGGCTGGGAAACGCTCTAGTGCATTAAACAGTTCGTCCTTTTCGCTATCATTATCAACTAGCGTATCAATCAAAAGCGAATACATCTCACTGTGGATGTTTTCCATCATGATTTGGAATCCATAGAAGAATTTAGCCTCTGAATATTGTACTTCATTCACGAAATTCTCCGCAAGATTTTCATTCACGATACCGTCGGATGCTGCAAAAAATGCTAGAATATGTTTTAAGAAATAACGCTCATCGTCTGAGAGTTTTTTCCAATCCACAACGTCTTGATGTAGATCAATTTCTTCCGCTGTCCAAAAAGAAGCTTCCTGCTTTTTGTACCACTGCCAGATGTCATCATGCTGGATAGGAAAGATGACAAACCTGTTCTTATTTTCCTGAAGGATGGGTTCTTTATGCATGGCTGCAATTATTAGTCGTCGTTAGGGCCGATTAAATAATTATAATCAGCTTAAAATCAATTAATTAAACTAGTGCTTATGGCGCGGAGTAGGCACTGGTGCTCGCTTGCATTAGCGAACGGCCTATACAAACATGGCTCGTATTTGAAGGAATATCAAGAAAGTCAAATCGGGTTTTTACCACAGTTATTAACAACTCTTTTTGGTATCAAAAATGAACCATTGGGACTCCCCATTCGGCTTCAGCGACCCCTGTGAGTATTTAATACTAAATCCAAAAAGTATTTTCAATCAAGATCCTGCTAAATGCGCAGCCACTTCCTCGAGCTCGTCGTAAAATGCAGGGCCATATTTACGAATCAGTGGTTCTTTTAGGAAGCGGTACACCGGTACCTTTAATTCTTCTCCCAAGGCACAAGCATCACTACAAATAGACCAACGATCGTAGTTCAATGCTTCAAAGTCTGTATACCGGGCGATTCGAATGGGATACAAATGACAAGAAATAGGTTTTTTCCAATCCACGACGCCGTCGTTATACGCCTGCTCGATCCCGCATTTCGCTGTACCGTCTGGATCAAAAACTGTGTAAGCACACTCTTTTCCATCATTCAGAGGCGTCTCGAGCTCGCCTATGCCAGCCACACTAGTTCCTTGATTTTCAATGGATTTTCGACCTTTTTCGGTCAGATAATTACGGACTTTAGGATAGATTTTCTCGAGTATTTCCGCCTCCTCAGGCTCGACAGGAGCACCTGCATTACCTTCCACACAACAGGCGCCTTTACAGGCGCTGAGGTTACAGACAAACTCCTTTTTAAAGAGTTCAGACGAAAGCAACTTGTTACCAATTTCGATCATAACACAAAGCTAGTTCAGTAAAGGGATGGTCAGCTAAGAGAAACGCGCTAATTTTGCACCAAATACTAACCGCATGGGATTTAACTACAACGACGCGCTCAGCGCGTTCCTCATACTGTTCGCCGTCATAGATATTTTAGGAAGTATTCCCATTATAGTCACGTTGCGAAAAAAAGTAGGGCAAGTACAAAGTGAAAAAGCGACTTTGGTTGCGGGTGCGATCATGATTGTTTTTTTATTCCTTGGGGAGCGAATATTACACCTCTTAGGCGTTGATGTTCAGAGCTTTGCTATAGCAGGTAGCTTTGTGTTGTTTTTCTTGGCCTTAGAGATGATTTTAGGAATAACTCTTTATAAAGAGGAGTCTCCTAACACCGCAAGCATCGTACCTATAGCCTTTCCTATGATCGCTGGCGCAGGAACCATGACTTCCTTAGTTTCCCTTCGTGCGGAATTTGCCACTATTAACATCATCATCGCAATCGTCCTAAATATGATAGTAGTGTACGCCGTTTTAAAAAATACGGAACGTATAGAACGAATATTAGGAAGCGGCGGACTGAGCATACTGAGAAAAGTTTTCGGTGTTATCTTGCTCGCAATTGCGGTGAAACTCTTTTTCGCCAACCTCATCCCCTTGTTACAAAACGCATAATATATTATGTCTGACGACCAGTTTAAAAATGTCATTGCCCACGCCAAAGAGTACGGGTTTATTTTTCAAAGCAGTGAAATTTATGACGGCCTAAGTGCCGTCTACGATTACGGCCAGAACGGAGCACTCCTGAAAAGTAATATTAAGGCGTATTGGTGGGGAGCGATGGTGCAAATGCATGAAAACATCGTGGGGATTGATTCCGCTATTTTTATGCATCCAACTACTTGGAAAGCCTCCGGTCATGTCGATGCTTTTAACGATCCATTAATTGATAATAAAGACAGTAAAAAGCGCTATCGGGCAGATGTATTGATCGAAGATCATATCGAAAAAATTCGCCAAAAGATTGAAAAAGAAGTTGGCAAAGCAGCTAAGCGTTTCGGTGACAGTTTTGAACGCACGCAATTTGAATCTACGAACCCTCGTGTAGTCGGTTACCATGAAAGAATTCGTGCTATTATGGATCGCTTTGTAAAATCGATGGAAGCTGAAGACCTCGCAGATGTCAAACAGCTTATTGAAGACGAACAAATTAAATGTCCGGTAAGTGGATCGATGAATTGGACGGATGTACGTCAATTCAACTTAATGTTTGGGACTCAAATGGGATCTGTAGCCGAAGGTGCTTCAACTTTATACCTTCGCCCGGAAACGGCCCAAGGCATTTTCTTGAATTACCTCAACGTTCAGAAAACTGGCCGCATGAAAATTCCATTTGGTATTGCCCAAATCGGTAAGGCGTTTAGAAATGAGATTGTTGCACGTCAGTTCATTTTTAGAATGCGTGAATTCGAGCAGATGGAGATGCAATTTTTTGTTCGCCCCGGCACGGAAATGGAATGGTACGAAACCTGGAAGGAAAAGCGCCTTGCCTGGCACAAGAGTTTAGGTATTGATCCAAGCAATTACAGGTTTCACGATCACGAAAAACTAGCACATTACGCCAACGCAGCATCTGATATTGAATTTAAGTTCCCCTTTGGCTTTAAAGAATTGGAGGGTATTCACTCGAGAACGGACTTTGATTTAAAACAGCACGAGGAATTTAGCGGTAAAAAATTGCAATACTTTGACCCGGAATTGGGTGAAAATTATGTACCCTACGTTGTTGAAACTTCGATCGGTCTAGATCGTATGTTCCTAGCAATTCTATCGAACAGTTTACAGACAGAGCAATTAGAAGACGGTTCAACACGCACAGTGATGAATATACCAGCATTTCTAGCCCCGTACAAAGTAGCCGTATTGCCGTTGTTAAAGAAAGACGGACTTCCTGAAAAAGCACGTGAGGTAATGAATACGTTAAAATTTGACCATATGGTTAAATACGATGAAAAAGATGCGATTGGGAAGCGCTACCGTCGCCAAGATGCGGCCGGAACCCCTCTTTGTGTAACGATAGACCACCAGACACTTGAAGACAACACATTGACCGTCCGATTCAGAGATACGATGGAACAAATCCGTATTCCAATTACGGAATTAAGTGTTTTAGTTGCTCAAAAAGTGTCTTTAAGTGCACAATTTTCAAAACTTTAATGAAGAATTAATTGTAGACAATTGATTTTCAGTTAATTTTCCACTGTTTATAAACTAAAATCATTCGCAAAATGAAAAAGGTACAATTATTTGCTGCTGCTGTTGTTGCTGTTGCAATGACTGCATGTGCAGCTCCTGCTGAGGAAGCTGAAGTAACGGAAGAAGTAGTAACGGAAGAAGTAGTAGCTGAAGAAGTGGCTGAAGAGGTTGCTGAGGAAGCTGATACTACTGCTGAAGAGGCTACTGAAGAGGTTGCTGAAGAAGCAACTGAAGAAGCTTCTGCAGACGATCACGAAGGTCACGACCACTAGGAAGTTACCGCGCTTCAAAGCGAAAGAAAAATCCCATTACCGCTTGTCGGTGGTGGGATTTCTTATTTCAAAGCGGTCGATGCAGTCCGTACGACCTCTTTTAAAACTGAATCGTCAGTACGAAGCACATTTCTGTACGCATCGAATCCCCAGATATTCTTAGCGTATGCTGCCTTTAAAAGGAATCTAATTTCTTCGACATCTGCGCTCGATAAGTCCTCCAATACCAGACCATAGCTTCCATATTCTAGAAATGAATAGAGTTGCATATCTGAGAGTTCAAAATCGGTCACGAATCTATCAAAAGTCCACAGTTGAAAATCTGAACGTTGCGCATCGATTTGCTCAAACGCGAAGGCGTCCATGGTTCCAAAGGACATGCTCCAGTAGTAGCTGTTAGAAGAATCGGCTGGCAAATAAACATCGGGCTCAATTCCACCGCTTGCTAGAAGCACCTTACCGCTATCGCTAGTAAAAACAGCACCTTCCATTTCGCTGGGAAGATCCGCACCTTCGTACGGCTTTTGTATCGACCGGCCCGAAGGCGTGTAATAATAAGCCACGGTTAACCTTACTTTAGAACCGTCTGATAAGATTTTGTCTTCTTGCACCAAACCTTTTCCGAAGGAGGTCGTTCCATACACCGTAGCGCGATCATGGTCTTGCAAGGCACCTGTCACGACTTCAGAAGCACTGGCACTGTTTCCGTCAATGATAATATGAACAGGCAAGTCCTCATAACGCTCGCCGCCTGTAGCATTAGAGGTATGCGTTTTCCCGTCCCCGTATTTTGTAATAACGATACTTTTCTCTTCGTCTAAAAATTCATCGGCGATGGCTACCGCCTCGTGCAGGTATCCGCCAGGATTGCCGCGTAAATCTAGAATTAGACCACGCATTTGTAAGCTATCTAATCTATCCAAAGCTACGAGTAGTTCATCGTGGGTGGTTTCAGCAAAGCGCTCCACACGCACATAACCTAAACTGCCCAACATCTGAGTACTGACCACACTTTCTAAAGGAATAATGCCACGCTGAACAGCCGCGGTCAGTGTCAATCCATCTCGAAGGATACCGAATGTAACATACGAGCCTTCTTCACCCTTAATTCTTTGTGTTACTTCCTCATTAGTAAGCTGGGGTCCGGTAATAGTATCACCATCTATAGTCACAATTCGATCTCCCGCTAATAGGCCATAAGAGGCTGCGGGACTGTTGTTCATTATGTTCACGAAGACTAATGTGTCCTTGTGTATACGGAATTCCACTCCGATACCGGAAAAGTTTCCTTGCATGCGCTGAGCAATATAATCACCGTCTTCGGCTGGAATGAATGTGCTGTGGGGATCTAGCGAACTTAGAACGTGATTCATGGCATCGTCCATCAAAGCATCAATGTCTATAGTATCAACGTATTCGTATTCGAGATAACGAAAAAATTGGTCCAATTTTGACCGATTCGGCTGGGCATCTGAACGAAACTGCAATCCAATCCATACCCCAAAAATGAGAAACCCAAAAACCCATAAGACTACTGAATCACGCTTCATTCGACAGACAACTGTTCTGTTTTAACACCTGCCTTCTCTAAAAAGCGCAAACCACTATCATCTTTGTATTTATTGATGTATACCAACCGGCGAATACCCGCTTGATGCACTAGTTTACTGCATTCTTTGCATGGGCTCAACGTCAAATAAAGTGTTGCTCCTTGAGCGGAAGCTGGACTGCCGGCCACTTTAAGAATGGCATTCGCCTCGGCGTGCAACACATACCATTTTGTATAATTCTCTTCATCCTCACATGGATTCTCAAACCCGGTGGGTGTGCCGTTAAATCCGTCCGAAATGATCATGCGATCTTTAACAATCAAAGCCCCGACTTTTTTACGGTTACAATGACTAAGTTGTGCCCACTCCTGCGCCATTCGCAGGTATGCCCGATCGTATTTTTGCTGCTTTTGTTGTTCTTCTGCTGTCATGAAGCTGTGAATTTAGAACTTTCGGGTCGAAGCCGGGGTACGGCAGGGCCAATTATTTTAAGTTCGCATTGATGGGTATAGTATATTGAATTCGCACCGGTTTTCCGTCAAAAGTAGCGGGGATCATCTTAGGCAATGCCTGAACCGAACGTACAGCCTCCGCATCTAATAACGCATCTAAACCTTTTACCACTTTTACAGCACTAATACTGCCATCGCTTTCTACAACAAAGTTCACATAAATCTTACCTTCAATACCGAGGGAGCGCGCGGCTTCCGGATAGCGGTATTCATCTTCTAAATAACCCGACAACTTCTTGTTGAAACACTTAAATCCAGCATTGGGATCTTTGATGTTTTCGCAGCCCGCGTAGCTAGCATTAACCAATCCACCTTCAGGTTTTTTCGCGCCACACGCGCTGAGCAGGACTATTGCCCATAATACGGCCAAAACTTTTTTCATGGATCTGAAGAATTTATTCAAAATAATAATCAACCAAACTGTACTACAGTGTATCAAAACTAAAAAACCCACCTTCGAGTTTACTCGAGATGGGTTTTTTTTAATTTTTGGCCGCGCAAGCGCTACCAAAGTATTGTACCTTGGGCGGGAATCGAACCCGCACTCCCGAAGGAACTGGATTTTGAATCCAGCGCGTCTACCAATTCCGCCACCAAGGCATTGGGAATTGGACGGCAAAAATAAGGGGGTTTTCTAATTCTCCTAACTTTTAAAAGAAAGAATTTTAATCCCACCTGGATTTAGGTGTGTTTTTCTGTTCTTTTACTTACATTTGCACCCCTCTTCGGAGGAGCTTAAACCGCTACAAGAACACTGATATACAGTACAAATGGTACCTGAAGCTAAAATTTTCGCCGGTAGACACACCATGCACCTCGCAACCCAGATTGCCGGGCGTTATGGCATACCTATGGGTAATGTGAAGATCACGGAGTTTAGCGATGGTGAAATTTGTCCTTCATTCGAAGAAACTGTGCGCGGAACACGTGTGTTCCTGATACAAAGCACAAATCCACCGGCAGATAACTTGATGGAGCTATTGTTGTTATGTGATGCTGCAAAACGCGCATCCGCAAAACACATCACAGCCGTCATTCCATATTTTGGACTCGCCCGTCAAGACCGCAAGGATAAACCAAGAGTCCCGATAGGTGCAAAGCTTGCAGCTAAGATGTTGATGGCAGCAGGTGCGACGCGTGTCATGACCATGGACTTACACGCGGATCAGATTCAAGGATTCTTTGAAGTTCCTGTTGATCATTTATTCAGCTCAGCTTTGTTCATTAAAGACATTGAAAAAATGCAGCTTGGTGATTTATGTATCGCCTCCCCTGATATGGGCGGTGCTAAGCGCGCACATGCTTATGGAAGTAAGTTAGAAGCTGAAGTAGTGATTTGCTACAAACAACGAAAGAAAGCGAATGTCATAGATAAAATGACCGTAATCGGCGAAGTCGAAGGCAAGAACGTCATACTTATTGACGACATGGTCGATACCGGCGGTACACTATGTAAGGCTGCTGAAATGTTAAAAGAAAAGGGCGCAAAAACAGTTCGTGCGTATTGTACACACGGCGTATTGAGTGGTCCTGCGCAAGAGCGCATTGCTCAAAGCGCCTTGGAGGAATTGGTTATCACTGATACCATTCCCCAAACAAATGAGAACCCAAAGATCCGTGTGATCTCCGTTGCTGAAATGTTTGCTCAGGTGATGAAAAATGTTCACCACCATGAGAGTATTTCAGGACACTTTATAATGTAATACCAGAATAAACTAGATCAGATGAAGTCTGTTGAAATTCAAGGAAACGAAAGAACCAACTTTGGTTCTAAATACGCTCAACTAGAGCGCAAAGCGGGCAACGTACCGTGTGTTATTTACGGTGGCGAAGCACCTATTCACTTCTCTGCACCTACACTCGCCTTCAAAGGCTTGGTATATACTGCTGAGGCAAAAACTGCGAAAGTAACTGTAGGAGCTACTACTGTTGAAGCCGTGATTCAAGATTTACAGTTCCACCCGGTAACTGACCAGTTGATTCACATTGACTTCATCCAGTTGGTAGAAGGCAAGCCTGTAACCATGGACATTCCAGTGGTTCTGCACGGTCAAGCACTCGGTGTATTGAATGGTGGTAAACTGAAGAGTGTTCTTCGCAAGCTAAGCGTTCGCGCAGTCCCAGGCCAATTGCCTGAGAGCGTTGATTTAGACATTAACAAACTTAGAATAGGGAAATCTATTCGTGTAAGCGATGTGAAGTCTGAAGGATTTGAAATCCTAAATGCTTCTACCGCAGTAATTGTTACCGTCAAGAAAGCGCGTGGTGCTGTTGACGAAGACGAAGAAGATGCTGAAGAAGGTGCTGAAGAAGGTGCTGAAGCTACAGCAGAAGCTGCTGCTGAATAATTTTTACCTTTACGGGTATGAAGAAATTCCTCATTGTAGGCCTAGGTAATCCTGGTGCCGAATATGAAAATACCCGTCATAACATAGGTTTTTTGACATTGGACGCCTTTGCGAAGGCGTCCAATGTTGTTTTTGAACCTGGGCGCTACGCGCTCACGGCAGTGGCTAAGATTAAAGGGCGTACGTTTCGATTAATCAAGCCGACCACCTTCATGAACCTTAGTGGAAATGCAGTACGCTATTGGATGCAGGAGGAAAATATCCCCATTGAAAATGTTTTAGTCATCGTGGATGATCTCGCCTTGCCATTGGGCGCAGTGCGCATTCGTGAAAAAGGCTCTGATGCCGGGCATAATGGCTTGAAAGATATTCAAGCGAAATTGGGCCGTAATGACTACCCACGACTCAAATTCGGTATTGGCAGCGATTTTCCAAAGGGACGACAAGTAGACTATGTCCTGGGCGAATGGAATAAAGATGAAATGCTAGACCTTCCAGGTCTTATAGAACACTGCGCTAAAGCCATACAAAGTTTCGCGCTCGCAGGCACAAGACTTACCATGACCCAATTCAATAAGAAATGACCAAGGCTCAGCGCATCTTGGACTTCTATCATGGCTTAGACTTTGATCACAATTACCTGGATGACGATTTAGCTGTGCTCAATCCGTTTGAAGGCGCCAGTCCAGCACAAGGACAAGCCCTCTCCGATTTCTATCATACGTTTTACGGTGACAACAAGCCACGAAATTTAATATTAGGCATCAATCCTGGAAGACTCGGTGCTGGAGCTACCGGCATTCCATTCACAGATACGAAACGCCTTGTAGAATGCGGCATTTCATTTGACGCTTTCACCACACACGAACCCAGCTCCGTATTCGTTTACGAGGCGATCGAAGCTTTTGGAGGCGCTAAAGCATTCTATCAGGACTTTTTTATCGGATCGGTCTGTCCCTTAGGATTTACTATTCGAAAGAAGGGCAACTGGGTTAATTTTAATTATTACGACCGGACCAGTTTCGCAAAAGCGCTTGCACCCTATCTCCTAGAACAAATTCGAGCTCAAATTGAATTGGCTGGTAAGAACGAACGAATCATCGTTTTTGGTACCGGCAAGAATTTAAAATTTCTGACCCAATTGAACAAAGAGTTCCATTTTACCCCTGAATTAGTCGCCTTAGAACATCCGCGTTACATCATGCAATACAAATACCGCGATCGGGATACGTACATTGCGAAATACCTTGAAGCCTTCACTTTATAACTCTCCGTTCCTTACGGTTCTACTTTTAGGAAAGACCGATTCACAGTCGCAGGCAAACTTTGAGCATAAAAAAAGCCACCCCAAAAAGGAGTGGCTTTCGTATTTATATAATGCAAATAGATTACATCATTCCCATTCCGCCGCCCATGCCGCCGCCTGGTGGCATTGCTGGCTCTTCCTTAGGAATCTCAGTAATCGTAGCTTCTGTAGTTAACAACAATCCTGCAACTGACGCTGCATTTTCGAGCGCGACACGTGTCACTTTCGTTGGATCAATAACACCGGCATCATACATGTTTTCGTAAACGTCGGTCTTCGCATTGAAACCGTAGTCGCCTTTGCCTTCTTTTACTTTGGCAACGACCACAGAGCCTTCTAGACCTGCATTGTGCACAATCTGACGCAACGGCTCTTCGATTGCTTTTGAGATGATTTGAATACCGGTACTTTCGTCTTCGTTTTCACCTTTTAGATTCTCTAGTGCTGAGCTTACACGAACAAGAGCTACACCACCTCCGGGAACGAAACCCTCTTCTACTGCTGCTTTAGTAGCTGCAAGTGCATCATCTACACGGTCTTTCTTCTCCTTCATTTCCACTTCAGAAGCCGCACCAACATACAGAACAGCAACTCCACCAGCGAGTTTCGCTAAACGTTCTTGTAGTTTCTCACGGTCGTAATCCGAAGTAGTATTTTCGATCTGTGCTTTGATTTGATTCACACGACTTGCGATAGCTTCACCTTCACCGGCACCATTTACAACTGTGGTGTTATCCTTATCGATGGTTACTTTTTCTGCCGTTCCTAGCATCTCCATAGTCGCTCCTTCAAGCGTCATACCGCGCTCCTCAGAAATGACTTGACCGCCTGTTAAGACGGCGATATCCTCGAGCATTGCCTTACGGCGGTCGCCAAATCCTGGTGCTTTAACAGCAGCGATTTTGAGTGAGCCGCGAATACGGTTGACCACTAATGTTGCTAAGGCTTCGCCATCAACATCTTCAGCAATAATCAATAATGGACGGCCGCTTTGCGCTGCCGGCTCTAATACAGGAAGTAATTCCTTCATAGAGCTTACTTTCTTATCGTAGATCAGAATTAATGGATTCTCCAATTCAGCAACCATCTTCTCAGTATTGGTTGTGAAATAAGGGCTCAAGTATCCACGATCAAACTGCATACCTTCTACTACATCAACATACGTTTCTGTACCCTTAGCTTCTTCAACAGTTATAACGCCTTCATTTTTCACTTTGGCCATTGCCTCAGCGATCAATTTACCAATGGTACTGTCGTTATTTGATGAGATTGATGCTACTTGCTCAATCTTACTGTTGTCATCACCCACCTCTTGGCTTAGCGACTTTAGTTCCGCAACTAAGGCTGTAACAGCTTTATCGATACCGCGCTTCAAATCCATTGGGTTCGCTCCTGCGGCCACGTTCTTCAAACCGTGATGATAGATTGCTTGCGCCAAAACAGTAGCTGTAGTCGTTCCATCACCCGCGATATCCGCAGTTTTAGAGGCCACTTCCTTTACCATCTGTGCGCCCAAGTTTTGCAACTTGTCTTCCAGCTCAATTTCTTTCGCCACAGTGACACCATCCTTTGTTACGTGTGGTGCACCGAATGCTTTTTCTATGATTACGTTACGGCCTTTGGGACCTAGAGTCACTTTTACCGCATCTGCCAATGCATCCACACCTGCTTTCAGGCTGTTTCTTGCATCTACGTCAAATGAAATTTCTTTTGCCATGATTTATGGTTTTTTCGTTCGATTAAACAATTGCCATGATGTCTGCCTCACGCATGATGAGGTAATCACCATTTTCATACTTGAACTCGGTGCCGCTGTACTTACCGTACAACACTACGTCACCAACATTTACTGTCACAGGCTCATCTTTTTTACCTGGGCCCACGGCTACTACCGTGCCTTTTTGAGGCTTCTCTTGCGCTGTATCAGGAATAATGATTCCAGATGCAGTCGTAGTTTCAGCAGCTGCAGGTTCAATGATTACTCTGTCAGCTAACGGACGAATGTTTAAATCTGCCATGATTTATGTTTTTAGTTACAATTTCCACTCTTATACATGGAATTTTGTGCCAAAGCATTTTCTGTGTCAGAGTGTCATCGAGCGGCAACTACCGCGCGAAATTTTGGCACATAAAAAATAAAAACCCGCGCAGCTAAGCTACGCGGGCTGTATTGTAAAGTCAAATTGACGGATTATTCTACACTCTCAGGCATTCCCTCTACAGGTGCCTCACCAGTAGGTGCAGCTTCACCCGCAGGAGCTGCAGGCATCTGTGGCTGGAACGGCATCGCATCCTCAACTTGTTCGTTAATCAATGTGTCTTCCATAACAACATCTGCATCCGTCGAAACAAGGTTCATACCGATCACAAGAACAAACAAACCTATGACCAAGGCCCAAGTCGCTTTGTCTAAAAAGTCTGTTGTCTTTTTAACGCCGCCCAACATCTGTGGGCTATCACCTCCAAAAGCAGAGCTCAAACCACCGCCTTTAGGATTTTGAACGAGAATCACCAAAACGAGTAGGATCGACACTACTACGATCAATATGGAGAATAATGCTGTCATGAGTTCTTTTCTTTCTTAATTGCTCTAATTCGGTCGGCAAAGAAACTACTTTTTTCCGGGTATTTCAAACTTAGCACCTCGTAGGATTTAATTGCCTTCTCAAAAAGTCCTTGCTTCAGGTAAATCTCTGCCAATGTTTCCGTTACAAAGCGACCTTGGCCATCTGCTTCAAGACTAAAAACATTGATTTTTCCGTCGCGCTTGTTTCCTTCAAACTTAGGCAACTCGCGAATGATTTTTTTAATATCTGGTCCTGCTGCAGGAGCCTTTTTAGTCGATGAACCCGCGGTGGGGGCGACCTTCGATTCTGCATTTAGCCACTGAAGAAACGATGCCTTTTCACTGAACGGCATCTCACGCTCCTCTGGCGCTTCCCAAGCTGGAGATTCCTCTACCGGTTTTACTACTGCATGCGACTCCAGTGTTGGAGTGTCTTTTAAATCAGTTTCCAATTCAAACGAGGGCACGTCAATGGCAATTTGCGTATTCTCAGTAGCAGTCTTTGACTGACTCAACGAGGGTTGTTCTTTTTCCTCTTTCGCCACAGGAGCCTTCTTTTTAGACTCTTTCGTCGCGGCGGCAGAACTTTCAGAAGCAGCGACCTCAGCAACTGAATCTTCTAAGACCGCATCATCCAATTTTTCGGAAGTTAACGGGGGTTGATTGTTATCCTCTTTCTTTTGCGATTGGGCTGGCTTATCGACTGATTTTTCGGGTGTATCTTTCCCTCGCAAAGCTCGAGATCTAAGAATTGCGTTTCGGACGGCCTCAGGTAAATGTGACAGGTCTTCGGGTACCCCGGTTGCATTCTTTTGGACAACTGCTTTTATCGGCTTCGGTTCAGGCGCCGGCGGAGCCGGTACTGTCTTAGTCTGCTTCTTTTTTGCTACCGGCGCTTTTTTCACAACCTCAGCCGGTTTAGAGGATACCGCGATTTTTTCAATTGGATTGGCAATGGCCGCATCGCTCAATTTCCCTTCAATAGGAGCTGCTAAGCTCGTATGACTTTCATAATATGTTTTTAAAGCCTCGCGGTTTGGTGTAGCAATAGCAGTGCGCTTTACTTGTGCTGGCAACAAGTAACTTTCTTGCTGTTGCAACGCTTTCATGTAGAGTGCTTGCAATGGTGCGGCATAAGGAAAATCCGAGACCGCCTGTTTGAGCATGGCAAGCTCTGACGTATTTAAACGCTCAGGATGGGCATATAATTCTTCGATTTTCTTTGCGTTCATCTACCAATTAGCAATAGCCCGGTTTAAAATATCTTCGGTCAATTCCCTCATAATCTCCGCTGCCAATTCTGTTTCAATATCGGAAAAATTCAAATCCGCATCGTAATCTCTAGATCGGCTAAAACGTTGCTCAAAACTGTTTTCTTCAGCGAGTCTATTCTCAAAGGAAACCTTAACTGAGATGGTAAAACGCATCTGAGCAACCTCACTCGGGCCGCGCGCCGCCTGTGGACGTAAACTGTAGTCAACTATGGCCCCTGAAAACTCCATATCCGCCGGCCCTTCAACCAAACGCAATGAAGTTTGCTGGACAAAGATGTCTTTTAACGATTCAGTGAAAATCTGTGACATCTCTGGATTTACAATAGCTGCCGTATTGTCGAAGAAATCTACATTCAATGTTTTTGCTTCCCCTACATTTCCCCCAGTAAAGCTAAAGCCTCCCTTGCACCCTGAAAGGATGAGGATAAACAGCATTGCGGGAAGGAAAGAAAATATGCGCATTATTCTAGGTTGTATTGTTTAATTTTCCGGTACAAGGTACGTTCAGATATGCCCAATTCTTTGGCAGCAGCCTTTCGTTTTCCTTGCGTCTTATCCAATGCCTTTTTGATTAATTCAATTTCTTTGTCGACCAGGCTCAGGTTCTCAATTTCGATCGTGTGCTCATCGTCTTCAAATGCATCGTATTCATCAGGATTTACAAAGGAAACGTCGTTCGGTCCATTTCCAGTATACGGGGTCACTGAAGAGCGCTCGTTATATTCAGCACCAATCTGTGGATATTCGCGCTGCACGCCATCGTAAAAGCTTTCTCCATTCTGGACCGCCTTTTTTAGGGCATTTAATTCCGAACGCATCTCGAACAAAAGTTTGTACAAAGCTTCGCGCTCTTTTGCAAAATCCGCATTACTCACGCCATCACTGATTCGAGAATTGGCTAATGCAGGAAGGTTCGGTGCATCCACCTCAGGCAAATAGGCTTTAAGTACTTCCTTACCTACTAGACGCGTCGTTTCGATCACACTCATTTGCTCAGCGAGGTTGCGCAACTGGCGAATATTACCTGGCCAGCGGTAATGCTCTAATAAACGTACTGCCTCATCGTCTAGGCGTAGGGGTGGAAGATGGTATTTATTAGCGAAATCAGAAGCGAACTTTCGAAACAACAGATGTATATCTGAAGGGCGTTCTCGCAAGGGCGGCAAATGAATTTCTACCGTATTTAATCGGTAATACAAATCCTCACGGAATTTGTGATTTTTGATAGCATTAAGCATTCCCACATTCGTGGCTCCTACGACACGAACATCAATTTTATTCGCCCTTGAGGCACCCACACGAATAAATTCACCCGTTTCTAAAACGCGTAACAATCGAACTTGAGAAGGCATGGGTAGCTCCCCCACCTCATCTAAAAAAATAGTACCCGCATCGGCTTCTTCAAAATATCCTTTACGCGCTCCAGTCGCTCCAGTAAAAGCACCTTTTTCATGACCGAAAAGTTCTGAATCTATAGTTCCTTCTGGAATAGCACCACAGTTTACAGCGATGTATGGATTGTGTTTTCTGTGGCTTAGAGCATGAATAATCTTTGGTATGCTCTCTTTACCCACACCACTCTCTCCGGTGACGAGCACGCTGATATCTGTAGGCGCAACTTGCACGGCTTTCTCCAAGGCGCGGTCCAGCAATGGACTTACCCCAATAATTCCGAAACGTTGTTTAATGCTCTTGATATCTGACATAGCTTCAATAAATTTAAGCCTCAGGGTTCGCTACCACTGAACCCAACAATGTGGCCGTAGTACAACTATTGATCTTAACATGAACAAAGTCGCCTGGTTTAAAATTATGGCGATCAAAAACGACTACACTGTTCGTATCCGTTCGTCCAAACAATTGTGCCTCGCTTTTCTTAGAGGTTCCTTCCACCAAAACTTCAAACGTCTTGCCGACCATTTGTTCGTGGCGGTACAGGCTGTGCTTGCTTTGCAATTGGATGATTTCTGTCAATCGGCGTTTCTTCACCTCCTCCGGAATATCATCTTCCAATTTTCTAGCTGCATACGTGTTAGGTCGCTCGCTGTAGAAGAACATGTAACCGAAATCGTATTTCACATAATCCATCAGACTCAATGTCTCTTGATGATCCTCTTCCGTTTCCGTCGGGAATCCCGAAATCATGTCGTGGCTGATAGCACAACCCGGTATGATGCGGTGAATACGGTCGATGAGCGCCATATATTCTTCGCGGTTGTGACCGCGGTTCATTAATTCTAAGATGCGCGACGAGCCCGACTGCACCGGCAAATGAATGTAGTTACAGATGTTCTTGTATTTCGCAATGGTCTCCAGTACATCGTCGCGCATGTCTTGCGGATTCGAAGTGGAAAAGCGAATACGCATGTGCGGTGCAGCTTCAGCAACCATAGACATGAGGTCAGCGAAATGTACAGCACTAGCTTTTGCTACATCTGAAGCCTTCTCAAAATCTTTTTTCAAACCGCCACCGTACCACAGATAGCTGTCCACGTTCTGCCCTAATAGGGTGATTTCCTTGTACCCGCGTTTTGATAAATCCAATACTTCGTCTACAATGGTCTGCGGATTACGCGAACGTTCACGACCACGAGTAAACGGGACTACACAGAACGTACACATGTTATCACAGCCACGCGTAATGGACACGAAAGCGCTTACGCCATTGCCACCCAAGCGAACCGGCTCAATATCGTCGTAGGTTTCTTCCTTACTCAAAATAACATTGACCGCCTTTCTTCCGCCGTCTAGTTCTTGCAATAAGTTCGGTAAATCTCTGTAGGCATCTGGACCGACTACTAGATCGACCAATTTCTCTTCTTCTAGAAGTTTACCTTTTACACGTTCTGCCATACAACCCAGCACCCCTATTTTCATGTCGGGGTTCTTTCTCTTGTGGCCGTTAAAATGATTGAGTCGGTTACGAACAGTCTGTTCTGCCTTATCACGAATAGAACACGTGTTGAGTAGCACTAAATCTGCTTCCTCGGCATTTTGTGTGGTGGTGTACCCTTCTTTACCCAAGACTGATGCAACAATCTCGCTATCAGAGAAATTCATTTGACAACCGTACGACTCTATATAGAGTTTTTTTGTGCCCGTCGGGTTTTTGGTCTCGAGAACCGTTCCGTCGTGTTCATGTGGGTTCTTATCGCCCTCGGCGTAGAGACCCCTTCCGCTTGCGCGCTTTGTCTTTGCTTCCATAATTGTATTCCGCTCAAAACTTTACTTTCTTTCGCGGTGGTACAAAGATACAAGCAATACTGACAATTTGTCCGATTTTAAAAAATCTATTACGTAGTAATACGGAATCCTCGAAAACCACTCCATTATATAAGGAGTTGAAAGTTGCCGATTTTTAGCCTTTACTTTGCGGCAATAATTAAAATGCACCCCGCATCCTATGGCAAAGAATCTCGTAATCGTTGAGTCACCTGCAAAGGCAAAGACTATTCAGAAGTACCTAGGCGCCGATTTCCAAGTCCTGTCCTCGTATGGACACATTCGCGATTTGTGCGATAAAGGAATGGCTATTGATATCGAAAATAATTTCCAACCGGAATATTGTGTTTCAAAAGACAAAACCAGTCTTGTCAAAGAGCTTAAATCAGCAGCCAAGAAAGTGGATAAGGTTTGGCTTGCGTCGGATGAGGACCGTGAAGGAGAAGCCATAGCATGGCATCTTTACGAAAGTTTAGGTCTAAAAGATGACAATACAGAACGTATTGTTTTCAATGAGATTACTAAAACAGCCATCCTACGTGCGGTTGATAATCCTAGAAAGATAAATAAGGAATTGGTCGATGCCCAACAAGCGCGTCGAGTACTGGACCGACTTGTAGGTTATGAACTGAGCCCAGTACTTTGGAAAAGCATTCAACGCGGCTTAAGTGCAGGACGTGTTCAAAGTGTGGCCGTTCGCTTAATCGTAGAGAAAGAACGAGAAATCGAGGGTCACGAAGTAACCTCTAGCTATAAGGTCAGTGGTATTTTCAGCGATGGAAAAATCAGCTTTAAAGCCGATGTAAGTACCAATTTTAAGACGCAAGAAGAAGCAAAAGTCTTTTTGAATGGTTGTGTCGGTGCAACATATGAAGTAGAGAGCGTAGAAATGCGTCCTGGAAAACGCAGTCCGGCAGCACCTTTTACAACATCAACATTGCAACAAGAGGCGAGCAGGAAATTGGGCTTTAGTGTAAGTCAAACAATGACGCTTGCACAACGCCTATACGAAGCAGGACACATCACTTACATGAGAACGGATAGCTTTAATTTGAGTAACGATGCCATTGCAGGTATCGCAGCACATGTTGAGCAGAGTTATGGTCCGGAATACCATCAAGCGCGAAAGTTTGCTACGAAAAATAAAGGCGCTCAGGAGGCGCATGAAGCTATTCGTCCTACAAGCTTTGCAAAGAGTCTGGCCGGTGGAGATGACCGCCAGAAAAAACTATATGATCTGATCTACAAACGCACGATTGCCTCACAAATGGCCGATGCGAAATTGGAAAACACCACGATCAAACTATTCAATCAGGGACATCCGGATGCGCAGCGCTTTACTGCACGTGGTCAGGTGATTAAATTTGACGGTTTTATTCGTGTATATCAAGAAGGAACCGATGACGAGGGCACGGATGAATTGGACGGTCAATTACCAGCAGTAAAAGAAGGAAACACTTTAACTTCAAAAGAAATTACTGCAACCGAACGCTTTACTAAGCATACACCGCGTTATACGGAAGCCTCTTTAGTTAAGAAACTAGAAGAACTTGGTATCGGTCGTCCCTCGACTTATGCACCGACCATTTCTACCATTCAAAAGCGAAACTATGTCATCAAGGACAGTCTCGAGGGTAATAAGCGTGAATACCATGTGTTGAGCGCAACGGCCGATGGAGTTACTGCTCGTGTCGATACTGAAACCTATGGGGCTGATAAGAATAAATTGTTCCCTACAGACATCGGTCGCGTGGTAACGGATTTCTTACTCGAGCACTATGGCTTGATCATGGATTACCAATTCACCGCAAAAGCAGAAGCCAACTTCGACACCGTAGCTGCAGGGAAAATAGGCTGGCAAGACAGCATTAAGGATTTTTACGGCGAATTCCATCCACTTATAGAAAATGCACCTGAAAATGCGCGTGCAAGTCGTGTTTTAGGCGAGGAGCCGGGCACTGGTGAACCGGTTTATGTCAAACTAGCGCGCTATGGGTTTGTATTCCAATTCGGTGACGGTGATGAAGAAACCAAACCACGTTTCAAGAAGCTCCCTCAAGGTGTTGGTTTTTATGATGCTACCCTAGAAATGGCATTGCGTAAGGAAATTCTTCCACGTATCGTCGGTGATTATAAGGATCTCGAAGTAAAGGCAAATGTTGGCCGCTATGGACCATACGTAATGTGGAATAAGAAATTTTACAGCCTTACAGAAGACGCACCCGAAACAGTCAGCCTTGAAAAAGCGGTAGCGGTAATTGAAGAAAAAGAGGCTGGTGCCGCGAACAATACGATTGCTGAATTTACCGAGGAGCCATTGATTCAAGTCCTTAAAGGTCGCTATGGACCCTACATTAAATCCGGAGGAAAGAATTTTAAGATTCCTAAAGACACGGATCCGGAAACTTTGGACCGTGCCGCTTGTGAAGAACTTATTAAAGCAGGCCCTACAAAGCGTCGGGCAAAGCGCAAATAAGGTTCTAAATTGGTCGGGTAAATGATTTGCCCGTGGAACATCTCAGCCCTGTACCTGAAAGTGTGATCGATGCACTTCCCGTTTTAGATTCCAATCAGCTGGGACGAAGCATTCGTCGCCATACTGAAATGGAGGGTCTACCCGACCTCGATGGCATCAAAGTAGCCATTGTTGGGGTACAAGAAGACCGCAGAGCTTACCGCAACGTAGGTTGCGATGGTGCCGCCGACGCTATACGGCCATTTCTGTACCAATTGTACAAAGGAAAATGGGACTATGGTATAGCCGACCTGGGTAATCTTTACAAAGGCGAACGTCATACCGACACATTACTTTTACTCAAGGAAATCACTCAAGAATTACTCCAGAGGCAGATTGTACTGATCACTATCGGCGGCTCCCAGGAACTTACCTACGCGAATTACCGCGGCTATGATTCGCTGGAACAAACCGTGAATATTGTCAGCGTTGATGCCCGTCTTGACGTCGGATCAGAAGGTCGCGATCTAGACCACCAGAGCTACGTTTCTCATCTTGTACTCCAAGAACCACACAATCTCTACAACTTCACAAGCCTTGGCTACCAGACTTATTTTAATAGCCCAGAGGAAATCGGACTGATAGACAAACTTTTTTTCGAAGCAGTTCGATTAGGTGAAATACAAAATCAAATAGCACGCACAGAGCCTTTCTTGCGCGACGCTGACTTGGTCAGTATAGATATGAGCGCAGTGCGTCAAAGTTATAATCCAGGAACATTTTACACTTCGCCACATGGTTTAAGCGGTGAGGATTTATGTGCAATCACCCGTTATGCGGGTATGAGTGATCGTTTAACCCAATTGGGACTTTTTGAATACAACCCGAGGCTCGATCGAAATGGTCAAAGTGCGCACCTATGTGCCCATGCATTGTGGTATTTTTTCGAAGGACTTTCGCTGCGATTTGGGGATTATCCGATCGGGTCCCGCACCAATTATGAAAAGTACACTGTTCTGGTCGACGACGAGGATGAGGTTCACTTTCATAAAAGTCCTGCGAGCGGACGTTGGTGGATAGAAATTCCAAAAGGCGGGCCGGATTCCAACAGAACTACTCTAGTGCCTTGTGATTATGAAGATTACACGGAAGCATTGAATGGAAAAATACCCTCGAGATGGTGGAAGGCGCAGCAAAAAGCGTGATAACTAACCGATAAATGTGTCGTTCGCAAAGGAATTTTTCTATCTTTAGCGACAACTGAAAACATGTTTGCGCAAAACCACATGAAAAAAACCCGTATCGCCCTGTTTGCAATACTCTGCAGTTCAGCCCTTTGGGCTCAACAAGATGTGCAGTTCACACAGTTTGCAAACAATAAAATCTTCTACAATCCAGGCGTTACTGGAGCTGGAGATGCTATTTGTCTTTCCGCAGCACACCGTTCGCAGTGGGTTGGATTCGACAATGCGCCTACCACACAGAACTTTTCTGCGAATATTCCGTTGAATTTCTTACATGGAGGACTCGCTCTGAATTTTACGAATGATATGATTGGTTATTTCCAAGACATCACTGTTGGCGTTGGTTACGGCTACCAAATGAACCTTGCGGGGGGTACACTCGGTTTAGGGCTTCGTGCTGATTTCAGAAACAAAAACGTTACATCAGGCGTTTGGGCACCGCCCCAAACCATGAATGATCCGTCCTTAGTCGCTCTAGGTAGCACCTCCATGGCAACCGACTTATCTTTTGGTGCTTATTACCAGCAAGAAACATGGTACGCAGGATTAAGCAGTACTCGTCTACTTGAGACTAAAGACATCTTAAATGCCACAGGAGGTAGTGCAAATGCTCAAATCCGTGGACAACGTCATTATTACTTCATGGGAGGGTATAACCTTGATCTAGGAAACGGCGTCGTACTCCAGCCCGCAGCTATGGTTAAAACAGATTTAGTAACCACTCAACTAGATATAAACGCAGCTGCAACTTATAATAATCAGATTTGGGGAGGCGTTACCTATCGTGTATACGATGCATTAGCAATAATGGCTGGTTATCAAATCACCAAAGATTTACGTGCAACGTACTCTTATGACCTTACGACCTCTTCTCTTGCAAAGTCAAGCAGCGGTTCGCATGAAATCATGATGAGTTACTGTTTTACTATAGAAATACCACCTAAAGAAAAAGGTAGTTACAGAAACCCTATATTTTTGTAATATAGCGGCTTGCTTAAAAAACGAATAAAGTAGAAATACATAGATTATGAAAAAGTTCCTCTTAGGGATGGCGTCTATCGCACTTCTGGCCTCTTGTGGCAGCAGTGACAACGGCGAATTGGTCGGTGTTCAAGATCGTCCTACCTGGTACCCTAGCGAACCCTATGGTATGGTGTACATTCCACAAGGATCATTCACTATGGGTAACCATGATGAAGATGTGCCTTACTCGTACACAGCCCCTGCGAAGGTGGTGAGCGTACCGTCATTCTACATGGACCAAACTGAGGTTACGAATAACGAATACCGTCAATTCGTACGCTGGGTACGTGATTCCATCACGCGCACTCGTCTAGCTGAAGGTTTGGTAGAAGACTTTGAGTACACAGATTTAGCAGAAATGGAAGATCCAACCTTCTTCCAGGAGTATGTGGCACTTAACTACCCTGATAGCATGATGCGCCGTTTGGACTGGGATCCTTATCTCGAGTGGGATAAAGACCGCTACCCTTCTGCAGAATACACGGAAGTTATTGAAAGTATGTACCTCGCTCCTGAGGAGCAGTGGTTAGGTTACCGCCATTTGGACACCCGTCAATTAAACTACACCTACTTCTGGATCAATAAGCAGAAAGCAGCGAGTAGACTCAACCGTGTTGAATTTGATTACAAAGACCAAGACGGCGATGGCGAATTGTTCGGATACCGTGATTACATAAAAGATACTCAGGCGGAAAGTGATCGTGCTTCATTCTTTGAGAAAGAAACCATTAATGTTTATCCAGACACATTGGTGTGGATACATGATTTCACGTACAGCTTTAACGAACCGATGCACGATAAATACTTTTGGCATCCTGCTTATGACGAATATCCTGTAGTAGGTGTGAGTTGGAGACAGGCACGCGCATTTGCCAACTGGAGAAGTAAATACCGTAGAGATTATCTCAAACGTGCGGGTCAGCTGATCGAACATGACTTCCGTTTACCGACTGAAGCAGAATGGGAGTATGCAGCACGTGGAGGTGAAGAACTAACCACATACCCATGGGGAGGTCCTTACGCTACTAATAGTGCAGGTTGTTACCTTGCTAACTTTAAACCTCGTCGTGGTAATTTAACAGCAGATGGTGGTTTCTACCCTGTAAAAACTACAGCGTACTCTCCTAACGGATACAACCTTTACTGTATGTCAGGAAACGTGAGCGAATGGACTTCAACTGCTTTTGACGTTCAGTCATACGCTTTCGCGAGCGACGTAGCACCCGAATTCCAATACAATGCATTCGAGGATGAAACTGAAACGATGAAGCGCAAAGTGATTCGTGGAGGTTCTTGGAAGGATGTTGCATACTTCATGCAGCTCGGTGCAAGAGACTATGAATACCAGGATACGGCGAAAAGCTACATCGGTTTTAGAACCGTTCAAAGCTTTATTGGTCGTGACCTTAAAGACTTTTAATACAACCCTATCACTAATAACTCACAACAACAACTTTGAATTATGGCACTAATTGATGTAAACGGTAAGAGATTTAAAAACTTCATGGCAAAACTGTACGGTATAGGTGCAGCTGTCGTAATTCTAGGAGCCCTATTTAAAATCATGCACTGGGAAGGAGCCAACTACATGCTTGTTGTTGGTCTTGGAACAGAGGCAGTGATCTTCTTATTTTCAGCATTTGAGAAACCAGCAACTGATTACGATTGGTCTTTAGTTTATCCTGAATTAGCTACTGGCGATGGTGAACGCGCATTAAGTATTACAGAGCAATTAGATACTACGTTACAGGACGGCGGTATCGATTCTGCGCTCATTGAACGTCTTGGTGACGGTATGCGTTCGCTAAGCGAAACGGCAGGTTCTTTATCTGGTGCTGTTGATGCCGCTGGTGCTACAGCAGCATACAGCGAGCAACTCAATAGTGCTGCTAGTAACATGGAAAACCTGAATGCCCTGTATGCGGTTCAACTAGAGAACGCAACTGCACAGGTTGAACGTCAAAATGATGTTATGGAAAAATTGAGCGGAGCTTCTACTAACGCAGAAGGTCTTGCATCGCAACTCCAAAACTTGCAAGGCAATCTTGAGTCACTCAACAGTGTCTACGGTGGAATGCTAACTGCTATGGGAAAATAATCGGATACGCGCAACTATCCCATTAATTAACCCTAAACAAAAAGACTAAAATGGCAGGAGGAAATTTATCACCACGTCAAAAAATGATCAACATGATGTACCTCGTGTTGACAGCACTTTTAGCCCTTAACGTTTCACGTGAGGTAATGGATGCTTTCTATGAGGTAATGGTTGGTCAAGAAGCATCAATCGAAACTGTAGAAGGCCAAAACGCCTCACTCTACGCGGCGTTCAAAAGAGCGGCTGACGAGAATGAAGTGAAAGCAGGACCATGGAGAGATAAGGCACTTGCAGTAAAAGCAAAATCAGACAATCTCTACAATAGTATTGAAACCATGAAAGCCGAGCTTATGGAGCGCGGTGGCGGTGAAGATGAAGAGGTTCCTGGCAAACCTGCGAAAATGGATGATCGTGAGGCTGCTGCTAACTACTTCCTTGTTGAACAACGAGGCTCTGAGTTAAAAGCTTCTATGGCTGATTTCAGAGATTTTCTTGTTAACGAAGCTGGCGATAATTCATCATTAGCTTCAGCGATCACGAATTCATTTGATTTGAGTGACCGTATGCACGATGGTGCCTCAGAGAGCTGGGAGAAATCAAAGTTCGAGCACTATCCGCTCATCTCTGTTATGACCTTCTTAACGAGCATGCAAAGCGATATTAGAACTGCTGAAGCGAATGTTATCGGTTACTTACACGAAAATATTGATGCCTCAGATATAAAAGTTACAGGTGTCCGCGCTGTAGTTATGCCTAAGTCGAAATTCGTTACCCAAGGTGATGAATACGAAGCTGAAATATTCTTGGCAGCGTTTGATGATACAAAAGACCCTGAATTCTTAATTAACGGTGAAGCTCTCGATCCTGAGAACGTTAACGGTGGCGTTGCAACTATAAAATTCCCAGCAAGTCGCACGGGAACTGTCGAGTGGAACGGTACAATCATTCTTGAAGCAAACGGAGAGAAGAAAGAATATCCGATCTCAGAATCCTACAATGTAGCTCCTCCTAGCGTAGTTATTTCACCGACGAAAATGAACGTTCTTTACCGTGGTGTTGATAACCCATTAGAGGTTTCTGTACCTGGTGTAGATCCTGCTAATCTCATTGTTTCCGGAGCGGGTGTTAAGAAATCAGGTAACGGATACATCGCTGATGTTACAAAGCAAAGAGGCGGTGAATTGAAAATTAGTGTTAGCGTCAAAGACGGTGACAAAACTAAGAACATGGGATCAAAAGTATTTCGTGTGAAGCAGTTGCCAGGTGCCTCTGGAGAGGTGTTTGGAAAAACTGAAGGTCTCATGTCAGCTAGGTCTTTTAAAGAAAGCTAAAGTCGATGCGAAGTTCCAAAACTTTGATTTCGAATTACCTATTGCGTGTTACCGCCTTTCAAATTATCATCCCTCCTTTCGCCCTATCGACTGTAGAGGAAATACGCTTTCGTCTAATGCTAAGGCAGCTTTAGATAAAGCGAAGCCAGGTACGCCTGTTATTATTAGAAACATCAAGGCAACAACAGCCAAAGGGATTAAGACCTAAGGTTGCGCCTATTACTATTGATTTGAACTAATATGTTAAGAGTTAAATCGCTTTTATTGACTTTCGCATTCTTTGGCCTCGCCATAGGAACGACTGCACAAGCACAGGTATTAGACCCATCTGATGATGGTATCGTTCCTGAATTAAGTAAACATTACCGCAACAATCGCGTAGTACCTTACCCATATCTTCGTCAGGACGATATGTTATGGTCTGAGCGTCATTGGGAGCGTATTGACTTACGTGAGAAAATCAATCTTCCGCATGTACTATCCCGATCAAGCCTATGCCAGATCGTAAGGCATTGTGGGATGTACTCGTTGACGGTATCGTGACTGAAAATACTATTACCGAGATTTTCCTTGACGACCGCTTCGAACTACCAATGACGGTAGCAGAAGTACGTCAAAAGATAGAGTCCTACGATACTATTCTTGATCCTGAAGATCCTTTTGGTCCACCAATGGCAATTGATACCATTTCAATTAAAGCCAATGCCGTTGTCGCGTACCACTTGAAAAGCGATTGGTACTTCGATAAACAACGTGGTGAGCTCAAAAACAGAATCATAGGAATTGCTCCTGAAGTTCGTGATCCTCGTAATCCGTCACTAACCTACAATCCTTTTTGGATTTGGTTCCCGGACGCACGCTACGCTATGGCAACATCTGTGGCTTACAACGAGAAAAATAACAATCAGCGTCTGACCTTTGATCAGATCATGCATTTACGCAAGTTTAATGCTGTAATTACAAAAATGGATAACGTTTACGATCGAACCATTGTAGATTACAAACGCAATAGTGCAATGAGTCAGCTACTCGAAGCTGCAGCTATTAAAGAAGATTTGAGAAACAAGGAACACGATATGTGGACTTTCTAATCGAATCCAATTACAAGCAAAACACAAAACTCCTGCTACCTTTGTAGCGGGAGTTTTGCTTTTATGAAGTACGTAGATTATATCATTGTTGGTGGAGGTATATCAGGCTCCGTATTAAGTTATACTTTAATGAAGTATGGCGCAAGCGTTCATGTGTTTGACTTACCTGAGGAAAATAAAAGTTCAATAGTGGCATCAGGCCTCTGGAATCCTGTCGTTTTGAAACGCATGAAGAAAGTTTGGAGGGCCGATGAAATGATGGAGACGCTTCAAAGAGTGTATCCAGCGATGGAAAATTGGACGGGGAAGAAATTTTACCACCCGCTACCTATTCGGAGAATCTTCCATAGTGCTGGTGAGCAAAATCAATGGGTAGCGCATTCCGATCATCCCTCCTTCTCCCCTTACCTCAACGAAAATATTTCGAGTGTTCCAGAACACATTATTGCCGAGCACGGCTCAGGAATGATGAAACAGACCGGGCGGGTTAAGGTCAAGACGATGCTGGCAGCCGTTAGATCTAATTTAAAGACCAGTGGCAACTTCACCGAAGAGAAGTTTAATTGGAGTCAATTAGAATCGCACGGGGACGGCGTAAAATACGGTTCGCTCGGCGCACACGCTGTAATCTCCTGCGAAGGCGCGCAGGCCGCTTTAGATGAAAGCGAATTGGCGGTTACTGGCTTTGCGCCCGTTAAAGGCGAGGTTATCACCGTTAAATTGGAAAAAGATTTAGGTAAGGAGTGTATTCATCAAGGTCACTTTATGATCGGCGAGGGGAATCATGAAGCCCTTGTCGGTGCCACCTATGCATGGGAAGGATTTCGTGATGGTCCCAGCTCAATGAAACGAGCTGAACTTGAAGAACATGTTCAGAAGGTTTGGGATGGATCCTTTGAGACCCTTACACACAAAGCCGGTGTACGTCCCGCTGTTAAAGATCGTAAGCCCCTGATTGGACTGCATCCAAAAGAAAAAAACGTTTGGATTTTTAATGGGATGGGAAGTCGAGCCATATTAATGACCCCCTATTTAGCCGAAAATCTCGTAGAACATTTCATGTACGGTACACCTTTGCTCGAAGAGTGTCAACCGCAGCGAATGGTAAAGTAGTAACCAATTCTAAGCGAGACCGCTTAACTGAATGGTAGCTCCATCTAGGGCTATTTGTCTTCCTTCTGTGTCTTTTCCCAATTTTCAATGGCCGTTTTGTCGTAATGCACAAAGAGCGATAACCATGTAGTACGGGCAATTCGAAAGAGCAAAGGACCAAGAAGTACGAGAATGACACCCAATGCAGTAATGGTGGGCCACATACCCCAGTCCATCCAAATACCGAAAATGACGTATACCGAGAGGAATAAGGCTACGGTGTACCCGTAACTGACGTACATAGCGCCATAATAGAAGTTAGGCTCCGGCTCGAAATTTTGATTGCACGCACTACAGCGTTCATTGATTTCGGAAAATCGTTTGAGGTTATATGGGTTCTTATTGGGGTAAATAGCACCTTCCATACAGTGCGGACACTTGGATTGGGTAATGGCGTAGAGTTTGGTTCCTTTTAACATTTGGATTTATTCTGAAATGCAGGGTAAAATTAGGTGTTGTCGCGTAGTCATTTGATACTTTTGTCACAATGATTTTAGCAGTTAACAAAGCATCTCTTTTCTTCGGTGGCCGCGCCATTTTCGACGAAGTAAGTTTCCAAATTAATCCCGGAGACCGCATAGGTCTTGTGGGACGTAATGGCGCCGGAAAATCCACCTTGCTTAAACTCATAGCCGGTGATTACTCGCTGGACGGTGGAGCCATGAGCAAAGCCAAAGAAACTCGGATTGGGTTCTTACGGCAAGATTTAAAGATGGACATGGACAAAAGCATCATGGACATCGCCCGCAGTGCATTTGACGAAATCACTCGAATTAACGTTCGAATTGAGGAAATCAATACGGCCTTCGAAGTTCGTACCGATTATGAAAGCGATTCGTACAGCGCCCTTATCGACGAATTAAGTGAACTTAGTGAGCGCTTTGGCTTACTAGGTGGCGATAGCTTAGATGCCGATATTGAGTTGGTTTTGAAAGGGCTAGGCTTTGAACCTGAGGTTTTTGAAAATCCCCTCCATACTTTTTCGGGTGGATGGCGTATGCGCGCAGAATTGGCCCGTTTACTCCTTCAAAAGCCTGATCTATTGTTGCTTGATGAGCCTACGAACCACTTAGATATTGAAAGCATCATGTGGCTTGAGCAGCATTTGAGTGAGAGCAATCAGACGCTGCTTGTGGTGAGTCATGATAGAACGTTTCTGGATCATGTGACGAATCGCACCATCGAAGTGATGATGGGGAAAATCTATGATTTTAATGCGCCATATACCCGCTACTTGACATTGCGAGCAGATTTACGCGAAAAGCAATTAGCGACTGCGAAGAACCAGGAGCGAGAGATTAAGCAAACCGAAGAATTGATTGAACGCTTCAGAGCGAAGGCGAGTAAAGCGTCTTTTGCGCAGAGTTTGATTAAAAAATTGGACCGCATGGAGCGCATTGAGGTAGATCAAGAAGATTCTTCCGCAATGCATTTCAGATTTCTACCTGCGCCGCGAAGTGGTAAGGTCGTGGCGAAGGCGGAAGGCGTAGGTAAAAGCTATGACGACAAATTAGTCTTAAAGGGAGTCGATTTAGAAATCGAACGCGGCGATCGCGTCGCCTTTGTTGGGCAGAACGGTCAAGGTAAGAGTACATTGGTGAAGGCTTTATTGAAAGAGATATCTTCTGAGGGAACTTTAGAATTGGGTCACAATGTATTGGTGGGTTATTTCGCTCAGGATCAAGCAGACGAGCTCGACGGCAATAAAACTGCCCTGCAAACTATTGAAGATGCCTCGCCAGAAGAAATGCGCAAGCATGCCCGCAGCATGCTAGGGTCGTTTATGTTTCGTGGAGAGGATGTTGAGAAGAAGGTAAAGGTACTCAGTGGAGGTGAACGCGGTAGATTAGCGCTTTGTAAGCTTCTACTCAAGCCTATTAACTTTTTGGTAATGGATGAACCTACGAACCACTTAGACATGAACAGTAAAGATGTTTTAAAAAACAGTTTACTGAGCTTTAACGGAACACTGCTGGTAGTGAGCCACGATCGTGAGTTTTTAGAAGGTCTGGTAACTAAAACGATAGAATTCCGGGACCACAAAGTAAAGACACTGCTCGGTGGAATAGAATATTATCTGGAATACCGCAAAATGGAAACGATGCGCGAAGTCGAGGCAAAATCGGCTAAAGCCAAGAAACAGAAAGCGAAAAAAAACGCACCAGACGATAATGGACTTTCGTACAATGATCGGAAGAAATTTGAAAAGGAATTGCGCAGTGAAACGCGTAACTTAGAAGCTATAGAACAAGCTGTTGAAGAGTTAGAAGAAGCCATAAAGGATTGGGACGTACAACTAGCCGATCCCATCGCCTGTAAAGAATTAATGGCAGATCAAGACTTTTATCCTAAATACGAACAAAAGAAGGCTGCACTTTCAGCTAAAATGGAAGAATGGGAAGCATGCAATATCAAAAAAGAAGCTTTAGAGGAGCAATTGGGATAATCCTAATTAGCAGTGTATTTAATGGTCTTTGGGCACAACCTAAATTAGTTGTGCAGGTAGTCGTAGATCAAATGCGCGCGGAGTACCTTATTCGTTTCAATGATCAATTTGCCCGAGACGGCGGGTTTCGAATGTTGCTCGATAGCGGCTTCACCTATGCCAATACGCATTACAATTATGTTCCAACCTATACCGGTCCAGGACATGCCAGTATTTCGACAGGAACTACGCCCAAGTATCATGGAATTGTTGCAAACGATTGGCTCGACGGTAGGAGTAATTACGAAATGTATTGCGCAGAAGATACTACAGTGACCCCCGTTGGAACTGTTGAAAAAAGCAGTAGACGATCGCCAAAAAATCTCCGCGCCTTAACCTTTAGCGATGGAATCAAGCTGCATACCAATAAACAAGGAAAAAGCTTCGGTGTAAGCGTTAAAGATCGCGGAGCCATATTTCCTGCCGGTCACTTTGCAGATGGAGCATATTGGCTAGATGGTGGTATGCATTTCGTTTCTAGTAGTTATTACAGCGATGCACTACCCGGTTATGTAGAAAAGTACAATAGGAAGGAAAAGGCGATGCTCTTGATGAAAAAAGGGTGGAAATTGGAAATGGCTTCTCGGAAATACACAAATAGCCTGGAAGATGAAAATCCTTTCGAGCCTAAATACAATGAGGGCACCTCGAGTTTCCCCTACAATCTGGAGGCGATGGTCCAATTAAAAGGGCTGAGCATGTTAAAAAACACGCCTGTTGGTAATGCATTGGTTTTAGACATGGCGGAACTACTTCTTGATGAAGAGGATTTAGGTCAGGATGAATTCACGGACTTTTTAGGTGTGAGTTTCTCTTCTCCAGATTACGCTGGACATACATGGGGGGTTCGATCGCGTGAAGTACACGATATGTATTTAAAACTAGATGCCCAGTTAGGTCAACTCATTCGTACTCTAAATAAAAAAGTGGGCAAAGGGGATTATATCATCTACCTCACAGCCGATCATGGAGCGAGCGAAAACCCAAATCATCTTGCAGATGGGGGTTATAATGTCCGTAATTACGCAAATGCAGATGTGGTAGCACAGCTCAATGACCGCATCGTAAATGAAATGGACGTGCAGATCAATCTAGAAAATGCGGTGTCTAAAATCATCAACCATCATATTTATTTGAATGCATGGGCAAAACCTTTCACTGCAGAAATTGCAAAAATCGCCGAGCAGATGGATCCATTTATTCACGTGTATACCGCAGATGAAATTCGCCGCCCGGGGGCTGAAGCGCTCGCCTTAAAACTGCATGAGGGCTATCAAAGTCGTTTTGGAGGTGATCTTATTTTCCAACTGCAGCCAAACGCCATATTCTATGGTCCTTACGGCTCCACTCATGGAACCGGTTATACCTACGATACACATGTTCCTTTTCTTATGATGGGCTTTGGTGTGGAGGCAGGGCAATCGTTCGATAAGGTGTACATAACGGATGTAGTAGACCGTGTTGCAGAGCGCAGTGGACTGCCTTATGCCCCAAACAGTACAATGGAATAAATACCCTGGATTGGGATAGCGTAATTTTTTGGTTAAATTGGACCAACAAAACACAAAACCACAATGAAAAAACTACTACTCCTGGCCAGTTTCGGCCTTATGCTCGCATCATGTGGCAATGCTTTTTGCGATTGCGATCTTTATGAAGATGACTACACTTGGGACGGTTTCGAATACCAATTAAACAGCTCTGCAATGACCGTTGAAGACACGTGTTTGGATGCGGGTATCGTAGATTCTATTTCAGCAGGTGCCGGCGCTTACCTCAAAGTATTGCGCGTAGAGTGCCCTTAAAAACGGTAATATTCTTACAAAAAAAGGCGGCCTTGCAGGCCGCCTTTTTTTATACCGTGGTTTTTTTCCAACCTAACAGGATTCGAATGATCAACGAAATGCAATAAATCAGTAACCCGTAGATCGAGGTTATACTACTGACCTTTAGTCCACCGGCTAATATCGACTGACTCACACCACCTGCGGCCTCGATCGCTTCAAATGCTCCTAAAAGGCCTATGAATTGTCCTAGGAATCCAAATGCTAGTGCAGCCAAGCCAAACTCCTTAAGTATGGACTTTCGTTGAAGGGCCGCGTAGACGACACCTAAAAAAAGAAGTGTAAGGATAGACATAAACAATGGTCCTCCCATCATAAAATAGCTCATAGCGTTTACGTTTTTCAATTACCGTAAACCTATAAAAAAAAGCCCGTTGCTTTCGCAACGGGCTTTTTTAAAACTATAAATCTGGTTTATTTCAAACCTTCTTCTATCATCTTGTTGAATTCATCCAATTTAGGAAGAACAACGATACGAGTACGGCGGTTCGCAGCGCGACCTTCTCGAGTATCGTTAGATGCTACAGGAATGTACTCACCACGACCAGCAGCAGTCATGCGCTCTGCAGCAATACCGTGCTCAGTCTGAAGTACACGAACAATGTTTGTTGCACGACGAACTGACAATTCCCAGTTATCCTTAA
This sequence comes from Schleiferiaceae bacterium, assembly GCA_965204625.1. Taxonomy (GTDB): domain Bacteria; phylum Bacteroidota; class Bacteroidia; order Flavobacteriales; family Schleiferiaceae; genus UBA10364. The sequence continues at coordinate 230,179 of CBDBET010000006.1, read as the reverse complement.
CACATTCAGTAGCTATTGGATCAGTATCTGTGTGACCCTCTACTAAAATCTCTAAGCCTGGCTTAGCGTTCATGATTTTAGCAACCTTGCCCAGTACGTTCTTCGCATCTTTACTTACGTAATCTGAACCTGGGCGGAACATTAACTTGTCACTTAAGTTGACGTATACGACGCCTTTCTCAACACTGATTTGAACGTCATCATCGTTCATATCACCTAAAGCGCCTTTCAGTGAAGTGACTAGGGCAAACGTGACACTGTCTTTACGATTCATCGCATCTTGAAGACGTGTAATAGACGTTTCTTTCTCGTTGATGCTCTCAAGTGTTTTCTCCATGTTCTGAGCGTTTGTAGCACTCATTGCCGTAAGATCGCCTACTTGCTTCATCAAGCTTGAAGACTGTGCACGCAGCGTAGCCAATTCTTTAGCCTGAGCTTCCTTAGCTGCAGTAGCTGCTGCCAATTCCATTTTTGTGTTGCTTAATTTGTCAGCAGTAGTGTTCTGCAACGTCTCTAGCTCCACGTATTTTTGCTTGCTCACACAGCTTGTCAAAGACAAAGCGGCTGCCAAAGCCAATACAAATACCTTTTTCATTTTATCTCTTTTGGTTTCCATGCAAAAATAAGAACTTATATGAGCAAACAAGGGGTAAAGCAAGGGAATTCATCAACTTCTCCCACTAAAATCTAAAAAAGATGAAAAATACACTCCTGATTGCAGTATTGGCCCACTTTTCAGTAGTCGTCTTTGAACAAGAAAAACCGCAAAACACTGAAAAACACATATATACTGAAACCTGTGATCACGGCAAGGCCAAAACTAAATCTGAGATGATTGCTTGCTGTAAAGCAGCGAAAGCTAAAGGTGAAGAATAGACCAACCGACGAAAAATTAAAAAGCCCGCGACTCGATGAGCCGCGGGCTTTTTAATTATGCTTCTTAGTTCCACCTGACCTGCGAGGTAGTCGTCAATGAACGTTCGTAAGGTCGTCTCTACGTCGAGGTTTTTTGCGATAATCGTTTTATCCCGTCCCAAAACTAACTTTTTCGGAGTCGTAGGAATGTAGTAGTACCAAAGAAAATTGGGACGATCAAAATCCGATTCGAAGCCATTGATCCAATCCAAATCATTTTCTTTAATATATTTCTTCCAATTCGTAAATTCGTTCTCTAGTGTCAACGCTACTATTTCAACTCCCTTATCCTTGTACTCATCGTAAAATTCTTTAAGACGCGGTGTTTCTTTACGACAATGACCACAAGTCACTATCCCAGAAATAGAGAATAGTGATTGGACTCTGTACTTCAGATAGCTTCAATCGTCCATTATTTTGTGTGTCAAAGGCAAAATCTGGTGCAGCCTGATTACCGATCAGCTCATGTTGAAAGCCCATCCGCCTTTTCTCGGATCTTCCCTAAGATCATTCTTTAGCTCATCCAATCCGCATAGCCAGTTGACATAAAATTGGTCTAAGCCAGCCAAACAAATACCTCGTCTTCTCCCATATAATTTTGAGGTTTCGTAGTGATACGTTGCGGAACTGATAAGGACTTTTCTAATCTGTTCATCCATTAGAGGCTATGTGAGAAGAGTCTTATCTGAGGTGGTTTATAACCGTATCTGGATTGTGACCTAGCACTTGGTCGAAATATAGAGTCCGATTCTTCTCAAAGAATGGATTGATAAAGGTGCTTATCGAATTCAGATTTGTGTAGTCCCAGAAATGACTGCGCAGCCAAAATACGTTAGTATCTGGATTTAATGGAATCAATTGTGGCATCAGAAAGTCGCGCAAAGCGTCATCCTTTATCCCCAATAAAAAAGCACGAACGTCATCTTCCGATGGTGGTGCTCCTGTAGTCGGGGTGACAAGAGATTTAAACGCTTGAAACTCGTTAATTCCTGGGCCTTTAACATCTGCACTTCATTTAAGGCATCGTAGTCTGCATAAATCTCAAGAAGACCCTCAGAAATGACTAGATCGAAGGTGTGCATTCCATCTATGTACAATACGAAAATTCCACGCTCTTTCTGTGTCCATTCTGCCTCGAAGCATCCTGAAGCGGTACTAACGGGAACCTCTTGTTTAACGGCTAAACCTTTACCACGCAGGTATGCAATTTTCACTGACGTGACCGAATCCGGTAAATTGGCAATGCAGCCCTTTAGAACAGGATTAGTCTGAGCGGAAAGGAAAGTATTGGAGACGAGAAATATAAAGGCAATCAGAAAACGGATCATTTTCATAAGGTATGCGGGGTTTAACATGTCTCAAAGTTACAAATTCGCCAAAGGCGTACTCAACTTTTCATGCACGCCCTCAAACCAGTGGATTAATTGGGCTGTAAGATTCGATTGTGACCGATTCACCAGCACCCGTCCATCGACCTCCACAATAGGTGTCAGCTCACCCATAGATCCGGTTCCAAAGGCTTCATCCGCTGCATAAAGTTCCGTTAATGAGATATTCCTCTCCTCCACCGCCATACCATTAGCTTGAGCCAATTCTATCACTAATCCGCGTGTTATACCATGAAGACAAGCATCGGCAGTTGGTGTGAGCAACGTCCCGTTTTTCACCATAAAAATATTCGTGCCATTCATCTCAGAAATAAATCCAAGGTTGTCCAGCATTAATGCAGAATCCACACCGGCGTGGTTGGCTTGAATTTTAGCTAGGATATTATTTATCAGGTTATTGTGATGAATCTTGGAATCGACATGCATGGGGCTATTGCGACGAATGGCACTCGTCATGATTCTTATACCTTTTTCATTATCGTACACTGGAGGTTTCCATTCTGCCAATACAATCAAAGTAGGACCGCTTTGATTCAATCTGGGATCCATCCCAGAGGTGATTTTCTCCCCTCTAGTCAGTGTCAATCGAATGTGCGTGTCTTTCGTCATTCCATTAGCTTCTAGCGTCGCCTTGATGGCCGATTTTATACTGGCCCGCGTTGGGATGGATTCAAACGCCATGGCCCGCGCAGAATCCTCTAATCGGTCCAAATGCCGCTCCAAACAGAAAACCCCGTTTTCGTAGACGCGCATTCCTTCCCAAACCGCATCTCCACCTTGAACGGAACTATCGAAAACGGAAACCTTGGCATTTGCACGTTCCACTAATCTATGGCCTACCCATACCTTTAGGTTTTTATTTCTAGGGTCAAATTGCTGTAGCATGTCTAAAATTTAAATCGATTGGAAAATAAGGAAAGGTAGGCAGGTAAAGCTGCTTCAACGACTTTTTCATGTGCGTTAATCAACCGTTCTGGCAGCATCTTTGGTTGACCGAAGCCTGTGCTTTTATGAACGTTTCCATACCAATGCTTCGCCCAGGGTCCATCAAACGATTTAGCACCCGCCGGCCAACTCAACATTTCCGGGCGCCAAACCAAATCAAGCGCTTCGCAAATTCGAGGCAATGTGCGTAAAGGATCCGCCAACATTTCGTCCGAATCTACAATGATTTTCGTTCCCGGTAACCGCGACACCTGCTGCCATTGCTGCCATTCTTGATCTAAACCTATATCCTCGGCTGTTACATTCGGGATTACCTTAGTAAAACTTTGAACGACTTTACGAGGATGTCGAATCCAAAAAATGAAAGCGCTCTGCTCCGCCCATTCCCAAGGCTCGTCTACCATGTGGTGGGCCATGTTCTTAAGATATACCTCATCGTGGTTTTCAGCCAATTTTTGAACTGCACCCGCGATATCCGCTAAAGCAGTCGGCCACCTTTCTATGGTTTCTAAACGTCCAGGATGGTTTAATCCCTTTTTTTGAAGGTACTTCCCATACATAGGCTCATCAAATACCGCGCACCCCGGACGTTGCGCAAAACTGTACATCACAGCAGTACTGATGTTTCTAGGACCTGAAATAGCATGAATGATTTGCGCCATGAGAATAGAGAGGGTTTAGTTTAGGATGAGTAGCTCTTATCCTCCATAATAGGACACTCTAAATTGTGTCACATTCTCACTGGTTAAAGTAATTGTTATTAAAAATTCATTCAGGTAACCATGGATATCCTGTACGGGTATATCTATACTGGCTGTATCAGACATGGGCTGTATCAATCCGCGTTGAGTAAGCGTACGTTCTATATTGTACGTGCTCATGTGTCTACCAAATAATTCAGCGAACGCAAGTATTTCGGAATTGTAATTTCTAACTCCTCGTTTAGTATAGAGTGATGCTTCCCAATAAAAGTGTTCACAGGCGCCCTGAGAAACGTAGATTGAGTCTCCGTTATTCATAGTAAGAATGCCTTCTGCATAAAGCGGAAAGCATCTAAAAACATATGACTTTAATCCTGGTACATTTGAAACTTCATGTTCCTCAAAGTCATAATTAAAGGAACAATTAGGGTCTTGAAAACAGGTATCCATAACCCCCTGCATATTTCCTGGTGAAGCAAACGAAAAGAGTGAACACACGCAAAAAATAGTACACACCAAGAACCGCATCGAAAATCGCATAAGAGGTTATTTTTAACTCCTCTCGAATATAATGAAAAGGCTGATAGCTGCAGAAGTTCCCGTGAAAGCGTATCTTCCGTAAAACTAACAACCAATGAAATTTTTCCTGCGCATCCAGGTAAAACTACTTTTAGCTTACTTCGTTACTAGTTTCTCAATATCTGGACAAAGTTTACACGATCCACAACAAAATTATGAGCCCACAGGGGGTCTGTTTGATGAGGATTCACTCCGGCAATTTTCTTTAACCTTTTTTCGTAACGATTACCACCAATACCTCAAAAATGCCTGGTATTACGCACCCAGTGAACGGATCCCTGCACAACTCGAACTCAATGGTGTCATTTATGATAGCGTAGGTGTTCGCTACAAAGGCAATTCAACCTTTTGCTTGCCTAATGACATTGGTAGTCGTAAAGTACCGTACAATATTGACATGAACCACTACATCAGTGGCGCTAAAGTATTGGGCGCAAAAAAAATAAAACTTGCAAATGCTTGGGTTGACCCCACGCTAATGAAGCAGATCATAGCGAGTAATCAATACCGAAAATACTTACCGACAGGGGAATCCAATCTAATTAAACTATATGCCCAAGGAAATTATGTTGGTCTTTACGTGAATGACGAATCCATCAATAAGCAATTCTTGGAAAAACATTTTGGAGAAAAAGATGGCCCATTATTTAAATGTGATAATATCACACGCTACTGTGATACCGCAAATGCACCTTCAGCCATGCCCCCAAACCTATACTACATGGGCATGAATCCTTCTGCCTATTACGATAGTTACGATATGAAGTCTGATGAAGGCTGGGATGAACTCGTTGAGTTAATTCGAACCATTGAATTCGATTTCAACAATCTTCAATCGATCTTAAATGTAGATCGCGTTCTTTGGGCGTTCGCAGCGAACCAAGTACTTCTTAACCTGGATTGTTACAACACCTACTACGTACATAATTTTTACCTCTATCAAACAGAGGACGGTCTTTTTCAAATGATTCCATGGGACTTAGACAATAGCTTTACAGGAGGAATCATGGGTTGGAATTATTGGTCGCCTGCCAACGTTTACGAATTCGAACCCTACATATTGGGCCCGACATTAGGAGGCAGTACACCTCCTTGGGAACAACGCCCTTTATTAAATAAAATTTTAGAAAATGGATTTTACCGAAATCTATATTCTGCGCACCTCAGAACTATAATCAACGAGCTCGATACAGCGGCTATCCGAACCAATATTGAAGATCTCCAAGATTTAGCTTATCCTGCTGTGGTACAGGATGTAAATAAGCCGTTTTCGAATGCACAATTCTATGAAAATGCGGAAAATGCCATCTGGACAAATTGGGGTTTCGGTGGTATAATGTCCACCTTGCATGAACGATTGCTCTATCTTAGCAGCCACCCTGAAATCAATCGAACAGCTCCTATCATTGATAGCGTTCGTTACCTATTTAACAATGATGAAGTCGTCGTTACCTCAGCTGTTTCTGGTTCAAATTCAGTAGAGTTACTTGCGAGCAATAATGGATACGCATCTAAATTTGAGTCTTTCCTTATGAATGACAACGGTGTAGATGGCGATGAAACTGCTGGTGACGGGATTTACTCATTAACTTTGCCATTTCAGGACAGTAGTAAAGAAATTTCATTTTATCTACGTGCATTCAACACTGAAGCCTGTGCCCTCATGCCTGAGCGTGCAGAATATGAATTTTACACCTATCTCCCAGATGCAGGTTCTGAGGACGATATGGCGTTTAGTCTTTATCCTAATCCCTCTCGAGGGCTATTCACGATTTCACTAAGTAGTTTGGACCAATTCGCGGTTACTATCCACAACGGAATGGGAGCGACAGTGTACGCTGGAGAAACAACAGGTTTAAAAACCGACGTGGATCTGACGTCTTTTGCAAGCGGAGTTTATATCGTACAGTTGCAAAATGAATCAACACGCCTTGCAAGAAAACTAATAGTTCAATAGAGCTTGATCTAGACCAATTACCAAATCGATCCAGATATTGCGCCTTTGGAAAGGTTGTCTTCGATAAATAACAGACCTATTTAAAACCAAAAACCCCCGGTAGATACCGGGGGTTTGGTTTGTTATGGTGGGCCATACTGGATTCGAACCAGTGACCTCTGCCCTGTCAAGGCAGCGCTCTAAACCAACTGAGCTAATGGCCCTCAACTCTTATACAAATATACTTATGTTCACTCGACGCTTCTGCCATTCCTTATTTTTTATTTCTCGAGTAAACCCTCTAAAAACAAATAACTTAGAAAAAAATGTCGTGCACTCAATTAATTAGTCGACATTTGCACTTTAAATTATATTATGAATCAAGGAACAGTAAAGTTCTTTAACGGAGACAAAGGATTTGGCTTCATTAAAGACGACGAGTCAAACACAGAGTACTTCGTACACGTAACAGGTTTGGTTGACCAAATCGAAGAAGGCGACAGTGTCGAGTTTGAATTGACAGAAGGAAGAAAAGGATTAAACGCTGTAAATGTAAAGCAGCTCTAAGTTTATATCAGTACATTCCAAAGGCCTCCAGAAATGGGGGCCTTTTTTATTTCCCATAGTTTCACTCATAAAAAAGCCCCAGCTTCCGCTGAGGCTTTTAGTAGCTCCGAAGGGAATCAAACCCTTATCTCAGGCTCCGGAAACCTGCATTCTATTCGTTGAACTACGGAGCCAAACTTAGTTGGCGAATATCGGTTAATTAGCCGATTACTGCGCCGCTATCTGCGCCGTTTTCTGGAGTCATCAATCTCAAGCTTCCGTCACCATCTTCTGCCATTAACAGCATGCCTTGACTTTCAACACCTCGGATTTTACGCGGAGGTAAATTCATTAGTACCGTCACCTTTTTACCCACCATTTCTTCTGGGCTAAAATGCTCGGCAATACCTGAAACTATAGTACGTTGATCTAATCCTGTATCTACTAAAAACTTCAGTAGACGATCCGCTTTAGGTACGCGTTCTGCTTCGAGAATGGTACCCACTCTCAAGTCCATAGACATGAATTGATCAAAAGAAATATCGTCTTTCTGTGCCATATGCGTCTTTTCAGTAGTTGAAGGCACCAATGCCGCCTCATTAGCTGCAGCCGATGCTTGCAACTTTTGACGCTGCACCTCAACTTGTTCATCTTCAATTTTTGAGAATAATAAGGAGCTTTCGCTCAATTGCGTTCCCGCAGGAACAACGATTTCTTGATTGGATTGCTCCCAATTTGGAACGCCGTTCTGGTTCAGCATACCGCGTAATTTTGAGGCAGTGGTTGGAAGAAAAGGTTCAAAAACAATAGATGCAATACCCATGATTTGAGTAGCGATGTATAATGCAGCTCCTGCTCGGGCAGGATCTTGCTTGTACACCTTCCATGGTTCTTGTTCTTGCAGGTATTTATTGCCTAATCGGGCGACATTCATGGCTTCATTTAAAGCATCGCGGAATTTAAAGGCATCTAATGACTTTGCAATTCTACGACCGCATTGTGTCATTGCCGCTAAAGCTTCACGATCGGAATCCGTAAGTACTCCTGGCTCTTGTACAACACCGTCAAAATATTTGTGCGTGAGTACCATTACACGATTCACAAAATTACCGAGTCCTGCTACCAATTCACTATTGTTGCGCGTTTGGAAATCTGCCCAAGTGAAGTCGTTGTCTTTGGTTTCGGGCATCGTTGCGGTTAATGCATAGCGTAAAACATCTTGCTGCCCAGGGAAATCCTGTAAATATTCATGCAACCAAACGGCCCAATTCTTAGAAGTACTAAGTTTACGGCCTTCGAGATTGAGGAATTCATTAGCGGGTACTTGAGTGGGCAAGGCGTATTCCCCATGCTGCTGAAGCATCGCGGGAAAAATAATACAGTGAAATACGATATTATCCTTTCCGATGAAGTGAATGATTTCTGCATCATCACCTTTCCAATATTGCTCCCAGGTATCCGGAAGTAATTCCTGTGTAGCGCTGATGTATCCTATAGGTGCATCAAACCAAACGTACATGACTTTACCCTCAGCACCTTCCACCGGCACGGGCACACCCCAGTCTAAATCACGGGTCATGGCGCGCGGTTGTAATCCATCACCAGCATTCAACCAACTCATGCATTGCCCCATGACATTAGGCTTCCAACCTTCGCGGCTTTCTAGAAAAGCCCTTAACTCATCTGACAATTCATCCAACGGTAAGAACCAGTTCGTCGTATTACGCAATTCTGGGACTGCACCACTTAACGTTGATTTGGGTGCAATGAGATCTGTAGCGTTCAACGATGTACCACAACTTTCACATTGATCTCCGTACGCATCAGCTGCATGACATTTCGGACATTCTCCTGTGATGTAACGATCCGCTAAAAACTGACCCGCTTCAGGATCAAAATATTGCTGCGTTTCTTTCGCCACGAGTGCCCTTTTATCCATGAGGTTAGTGAAGAATTCCTTGGCATTTTTATGGTGCTGCTTACTCGAAGTACGACTGTAGTGGTCAAAGGAAATTCCAAATTCTTCAAAAGCATTCTTCATCATGCCATTGTAACGGTCGACTACGTCTTGAGGCGTAATCCCTTCTTTCTTTGCTTTGATTGTGATTGGCACTCCGTGCTCGTCAGAGCCACAAACGAACTTTACATCACGTCCCCGCATTCGCAAATACCTAACGTAGATATCTGACGGAAGGTAACACCCCGCGAGGTGACCTATGTGAACGGGACCGTTAGCATACGGCAATGCCGCAGTAACCATGATTTTTTTGTTCGAACTCATGCTTTTTTGAAACGTTTAAAGCTTACCGCGAAGATAATGCGCTTTTATTGGGTATTTTTCGGCTAATGAAACAAACCGTACCCAATTTTTTACAATCCGGAGACACTATTGGGATCAGTGCCACGGCCAGATTCGCAACGGCGGAATCGCTCGCAATCGCTAAACGACTAATAGAGTCCGAAGGGTTCAACTGTTACTATGTACCTGAAATTTCTAAGCAGCACCATCAGGTAGCAGGTACGATTACAGAACGCGTGCAGCACTTTAATGCCCTTATTCATAATCCTGATATCAAGGCCATATGGAACATTAGAGGAGGGTACGGCAGTGCAGAAATTGTAGATTTAGTGGACTGGGAAGCGCTAATCGCTCAACCCAAATGGCTGATCGGTTTTTCCGATTTCACCACCTTTCTGTGTCACGGCGTCCAAAAAGGGATTGCAACCCTGCATGCCCCGATGCCCATCAGTTTTTCTACTACCCACCCTGACGCACTTACAGCAACATTCAATGTACTGCGCGGTAAAGAAGATGCGTTGCACTGTGTACTGCCTAAAAATATTCATGGACAGATCATAGCGGGGAACCTCAGTGTGATCGCCAGTATTTTGGGTACTCCCAGTCTCCCTAGTTTAGATGATTGTGTACTCATCATTGAGGACCTTGATGAATACCATTACCACCTCGACCGCATTCTTTTAACGCTTCGACGCCGAGGCGCATTTAATAGATTACGCGCTGTAGTTTTAGCTGAATTTTCTGATATACATGACCACGATATCCCATGGGGCGCTGCTATTGATCGAACCTTAAAGAAACATTTTGAAGCAGAAGATGTCCCTGTATATACCCACCCTATCATTGGTCACGGTAAAGAAAATTGGCCCATCATTCTGCAGTCTACATAACCCCGTTGACTTGCAGTATTTCAAATAAGCAAACGCTGTCTTGCAATGCAAGCATGTAAATCTTTAAGTTCTACACATTCGTAGGATACCTCGCGGACCTTCGCCATCTTATTAAAATGAAGACGTATCGAATTTATGAGGAACGCGCCGCAGAATTATTGCAGCGCATGGGGCATACCCTGCTGTATCAGAACTACCGATCTGGACGTTCGCAAATTGATCTCATCACACAGCTCGACCGCTGTTTGTACATAGTGGAAGTAAAATACCGGTCCTCAACTGTTACAGACTATGAAAATTGGGTGAGTCAGCGGCAATGCCAACGATTGTTGCAGGCCGGCGTACGCCTTGTTGGCCCATTTCAATGCACTGAAATTAAATTACTCCTTGTTGCCTATCAAGGTGGGAGTTCGAAACCCGAAATAATCCCCCTCGCTGTTAACTAAAGTTCCGCGTAACTGCCTGTGCTGAAGCAAGACGGCCTACCTTTGCAAAAAAGTACTACGCCATGCGCAACAGTCGCTCCAATAATAGAGGTCCAAAAAAAACCGGCACAACTAACCGATTCGCTGAAGGAAGCAGAGGTCCACGATCGTTTGATAACGACGACCGTAATAGTGCCGCGAAAAAAGAATTCAAAGGTGGTGCAGCGAACTACAAGCGCGTGAAACGTCGCAACGCAGAAGATATCGCTAGCACAAGCGGCGAAATGCGCTTGAATAGATTTCTTTCGCATGCCGGTATTTGTAATCGCCGTGAAGCAGATGATCTGATTGCTGCGGGCCTCGTGCAAGTCAATGGTAAAGTGATCGTGACAATGGGCTACAAAGTGCAGCCTTCAGATGAAGTTAAATACAACGGTTCACTGATTAAAAGTGAGAAAAAGAAATACTTAGTCCTTAACAAGCCGAAAGGGTTTATTACTTCTATCACTGACAAGAAAGCTAAGAAGACAGTAGAAGAACTGGTCGGGAATGCTTGTCGGGAACGTTTGTATCCTGTGGGTAGTATGGACCGTACGAGCACCGGTGTTCTATTGTTTACGAACGACGTTGATCTAGCGAAAAAAATGGCGCATCCAAAAAATGGCGCTGTTCAAATCATAAGCGTCGTTTTAGATAAACCGCTTCAGAAAACACACCTGACTGCGATTGCAAAGGGAATGGAGTTGGAAGACGGTAAAATAGATATTGAAGAAATTAAATACATCGACGAACGTACGAAACGTGAGGTGGGTTTACGTTTACATAGTGGTAAGCATCGTGTTGTGAACCGCATCTTTGATAAGTTCGGCTATACCATTGAAAAAATGGACCGCGTTTCCTATGCAGGCTTTACTAAGAAAAATCTGAGTCGCGGACAATGGCGTTTTCTAGACCCTAAAGAAGTTGATTTTCTTAAAACAAGGTAGCCCGTGAAGCGAGCGCTAATTTTTATAGGATATTTCGCGCTCATCCTACTGCTCTTAGGAGCAGGGGGTGCAGGTTATCTTTACTACAATCAAGATAAAATAATCAGTGGCGGTGTTGCAAAGCTCAATGAACAGCTGAAAGCACCGGTGGAGGTAAGTACCATAGAATTGGATCTTTTTTCAGGGTTTCCGCGAGTGCGTATTTTACTCAATGCGGTTACCATAGCGGATCCTTTTGGCAGCCAAAAACCGCTAATTAAGGCAGAGGAAGTTGGCTTAGGAATGAATGTCCTAGAAGTACTTCGTGGGAATTATACCATCGAAGAATTGGCTATTAGCGCAGGAGAAATTCACTTGACACGTTCAAGTCGAGGCGATAATTGGGACTTACTAAATGCTTCCGATTCATCAAATGCTGATATAAATCTGCAATATTTCGAGGCTTTTGAAGTGCAGGTAACTTATGACGACGTTTTAGATAAGTCTTATTATAGCAGCTCCATCAACGAAATGTACGCTTCTGGAATCATTGGGAATCGTACCGAGCTTGCTCTAAGAGCAGATTTAGCGGCTACTCACGCAAATATTGAAGGTGAAGTTTTCCTCGTTAATGCTCCAATAGCAGGGAGCCTCGAACTTACTACTGAGCAGGATTGGACCCTTACCACAAGTGGATTAACACTTGACGGGGCTAAGGTCGCCCTCGATCTTAATCAAGACGGGGGACAGATAAGTGCAGTACAAATGGACATCCCAAAAGCACTTAACTATGTACCTCTTTTCGAGATTCCCGAAGAAATTGAACTCAACGGCTTACGTGCAGATTGGAGCTGGGCTGGAAGCTGGGACCAGTGGGTCCTCAACTTCGACACGAAGAATACTGCTTTGAATTACAACGGAATTGCAGTGCCTTTGCTTTCTTGTAAAGGACGATGGAGTTGGGGTGCCGTTCCTGAGCTGAGTATTCCTTCACTTGCATTGGAAACCAAAACAGGTAAGATAACCGGTGCCCTCGAATTAAAGGGTGACGCTCCTATCCTTTACACCAATCTAGAAGGCGGATCTAACCTAAGTGAACTGTTTGATTTCATTGAAACGGATCTGCTTGTAAATCCCATGGGCTTTTGGAAAGGTGATAATATTTCACTTACACAAGGCTTTCGTTCTTGGGAAGATTTTACGCCTGTCGGCAAACCCATTTTCAAGGGGAATATTTCTTTTTTCGAAGGCGCTTTTGCACTCGCTGGCAGTAACATCTCATTTGAAAAAGTCGAAGCGGAATTAGGGATCGACGGTCGGAATATTCAGATTGACCGGTGTTTCTTGCAAAGTGGCGAAAACACCGCCGTAGTCACAGGGACTATTTATAATGCATTAGAGGCTAGGGGATACCCAAGGGTAGTTTTAAGCCTAGAAAGCCCAACTATTTCCATCGATCCTTTGCTGTATTGGGAATTTGAAGATGACGAATCCGACGAAGAAACCAGTTTCGATTATTCTGTGGCAGTGAAGGTAGAGCATGTTAAGCTTGGCGATTTCAATGGCTCGAATCTGGTGGGTACAGTATATAATCGGGGTGACTGGATTATAGGAGATGCTATGCGAATTGATGGTTGTGACGGAATGTTAGGTGGAAATTGGGCACTGTACGAAGTAGGTTCCGACAACGTGTTTAAAGGTGATGTATTCGTAAAGTCTATAGAATTGGACCAATTACTGACCAGCTTCAACAGTTTTGATATTGAAGATTTAGACGCCTCCAATCTGCTGGGTGAAGCCAGCGCAACTGCTACCGTTTCACTAGCTTTTGATAGTGAATGGGAACAACACAGTACAAAAACCGATATCAAAGGAGAAGGAGAGATTAAGGGAGGAACGCTGCAGAATTATGCACCACTGCAAGAATTAAGCGCTTTTATTGATAAAGGCGAATTGGATAAAATCGAGTTTCCTTACCTCGCTTCGTCATTTCGCGTCCATGGGGACACACTCCTGCTCCCTGAAATGGAAGTGAAAAATAGTGCGCTGAATCTCTGGGTGAATGGCTGGCAAAATTTAGAAACTGATGACCTCCGTTATAGCGTCCGACTCGGGCTAAAAGATCTGGCTATGCGAGGCAAAAATTCAAATAGAGATTTAGGCAATTGGATCGGGGAGGCAGAAAATGAAAACCAACCTTATGTCCGGCTGATTGTAGGGTGTAATCTAGACGACGTGTGCATAAGTCTTGACCGAGAACGGATCAATCGAAGTTTCAAAGAAGCCATTGAACAGGAACGAGAAGACCTGAAAAACATCTTTAAAAAGCCAGATGAATCAGCACCTAAGCCTACTCCGGGGAGCGGGACCTTCGAATTACTCTGGCCCGAACAGGACAGCCTTAAGGTTCGTTTTACTCATTAGTTTCAAATAATGCATCTAATGTACCCTGTGAGAGCGGGTGGTACGAAGGCCGTGCTTTTTCGTAAATCTCACGCGCCCATTGCTGACGTTTCTCGTCGCCATTCAACATACTTTCATACATAGGCACAATAAACTTTCTACGCCCCACCTTCACTAAAAACTCTTCCACTGTCTTCTTGTAGACAGCCCTGTCGTAACCTTCGTAATCTGTTCTTAAAATAGCCGAAAACCACGCGGCGACAATCTCAGGATTCGGACTTCCACTAAATCCGTAATTCTCATCGGCCAATGCATAATGACCTACGGTTGCTCCACCCGCTTCCAGGCCGCGTATGTAACGCAACCACTCGTGGGTCGACCAAAATTTAGTGGTTTCAAATTCCGCATAGCACATCTGTTTCGCATCGGGTGCTTCAGGTGCTGTGCTCAGCATCATTTTCACAGCTTCATCTACAATAAAGAATCGGTTGGATGCAGGGAAAGGACAATTCATTGGAAGTCCTTTACCATAGACCCATTGATCCACACCAATGGCATCCCATTGTTCCAGTGTCAACAGCTGCGCTAACTCCTGTAAAAACTGCTCCGTCACCATAGTTTTGAATCGGTACTTCTCGAAATAACCTTTGATGAAGGCATCCCAAGTATCTCGTCCCACAGTCTGCTCACACAATTTTAAGAAATGAAAACCCTTATCGTAGGCAATGGCATTAACGCCATCATCAGGGTTTTTACCCGCCAAGTCTTGCTTTAAAATGGTTGCCTCTGGATCGTTCTCCAACATATGCGCCAATTCTTTTTGGAGATCATCATAACTTAATGCAACAAGCATATCCGCGAAATCGGGTCCATAAACGCGCTCCATAATGCGCATTTCGAAATAAACAGTAAAGCCTTCATTGAGCCAGAAATCGTTCCAAGTTCCATTGGTGACGAGATTCCCACTCCAACTGTGGGCCAATTCATGCGCGATGAGACTCACTAAGCTTAAATCTCCAACTACAACCGTGGGTGTAAGGAACGTTAAACGAGGATTCTCCATTCCACCAAAGGGAAAACTCGGGGGCAATACGAGCATATCGTAACGACCCCAATAATAGGGTCCGTAGAGTTCTTCGGCCTTTTCGATCATCTTCTCCGTCTGCCCAAATTCGAAAGCAGCATTGCGCACCATTTCGGGTTCGGCATACACGCCTGATCGTTCACCTAATGCAATGAACTCAAGATCGCCCGCACCTAAAGCCATTAGATAACTAGGGATAGGCTGCGGCATAGTAAATTCATACCTACCTGTAGCAGATTTTTGCGTTGGATTTGAGGCACTCATTAGCGCTAACATCCCCTCTGGTACCTGAACTTTCGCGTTGTAGGTAAAGCGTACTCCTGGACGGTCCTGACAGGGAATCCAAGTACGCGCAAGAATGGCTTGACTCTGTGTAAATAAAAACGGCATACGCCCTCCTTGAGTCAATTCAGCAGGAAACCATTGTACGGCTTCAGCGCCTTCTGTAGTGGTATAGGTAATGGCAACCTGCTTCGAAGCTGGGCTTAAATCGTATACAACCAAAGCCGATCCCAACAAATCATCTTCCTTGCCAAAACTCCAGTGCGCTTCTTGGCCGTCTAGTAAAACCTCCTTAATTTCAAGTGCCTTCGTGTCAAAGACAATTTGATCTCCATGAAGTTCTGATAACGTCCAGACCGCCGTTGCATGAATTTCTTGTGCTTCAAAATCAACCTTTGCATCCCATTCTAGGTGGGTTACAGTTGCCTCTGCAGTACTAAAGCTATGCGGATCTACAAAGAGTTCTGCACGAAGGGTCGTGTCCCCAATCATAAGCGGTCGCTGCGCAGGCTGGCTCTCTGTAGTGGTCGCGGGCTGGCAACTAAAAAGTGTAGCTGATGCAAAAATTCCAGCGAAAAGGTGGCTCTTGATTCTATTCATTTTATGTACTTTTCGAAAAAGTGAATATACCGCACATGAGACAAAAACCTGGACTTCTTACGAGACTTGTTGTGAGTTCGATCGCTGTTTTCGCAGCCGATTGGTTACTTCCCGGCGTTAGTATCAGTAGTTTTTCTACTGCCGTTGCTGTTGCCATCGTACTGGGACTTCTAAATGCAACGTTGAAACCACTACTCATTGTCATTACCATACCGCTCACTTTTATGAGTTTAGGGCTCTTCTTACTCATCATTAACGCCATTATTATTGGAGTGGCGGACCAGTGGATTGATGGTCTTGAAGTAGCAAGCGTATGGACAGCGGTATTGTTCAGCTTGCTGGTCTCAACGATCAGTTCGTGGATGTATCGTTACGGCGATGGTAAGCGGTAATCAAGAAGCTTTAACGAAGTACATTCCTTCATTAGGACTACTGTGTAGCTTCCCAGAATCAATGGTATAGCCTACTTTCTGTATTTGTACGTTTGTAAAACCAGCCGATTCAAATAAATCATACACCTCGTCCCTAGTAAAATAATGAAGGTAGGCGGTCGCTGCTCCATTTTTTCGGCGATAAAATATATCTCCCGATTCATATCCTTGAGATGGAAGCCGTAAAGATGAATGCAATGATTGAATGGCGCCTCCCCACTCATGGATGTTGTTTAGACAAAAAAGATCGGCATAAAAAGTGCCTCCTTCGTTGAGCATTTTTTTAACCGATGAGAGCACCGATATTCTGTCATTTCGTGAAGATAGATGACCAAAAGCATAGAGGTACGTAATTGCATCGAACGTTCCCATCTTTTCAATATCCAGATCTAGAATATCTGAGCAATGAACTTGAAGTCCTTTATTTCGTGCTTCTTCACACATCTTTTCTGAAACATCCAAACCGTACAAGTCCAGATTCAATCCACTCAATTCTTTAATATTCGCAGGTCTTCTTCCGGTACCGCAGCACATAGCCAGCATTGAAGCTGCATTTTTCTTTTTCAATTCACTCGCGATAATGGTGTTTAAACCTTGCGTGTATTCGTTACGCCATTTTATGCTCCTATCATTGTTATCATACTGTTCAGCCTGATTATTGTAATAGTCCCGTAAACCGTCTACGATCAGGCTTTGGTCAGGCTTTGGTATGATTGGATGAAAATAATGAGACCCATCTACAGAGGTAGATAGGGGCAGATAGCTAAATGCCTCCGTTTGTACCGATTCAAAATGTCCAGGTTCATTTTTCCAAGAAGCACTCGTCGCACTAGCGCTTAAGGTACCTATGGATCGCTTGTCTACGTGGTAGAGTTGCATCCCTTCAAAGGAAGAAATAGCTGGGAAATAGGCGTGAATACTAATACTGGGGACATCTAGAGGATTTTCAAGAAGATGTATTACTCCGTCCGGCTCTTCAACGATACCCCCAGCTCTGTATTCTGATACTGCAGTTTCAGATAACGTGCTTTCCTCAAAATGGTATTCCCTGTTGAGTACGGTTCCCGAAATTACTTTAACTGCACCGTGAAATCCATCATGTTTATGGATGGCACTTTGAGTTCTTGGCGGCCAGAATAGGACCGTAACTTCAAAAGGTGATTCCTGAATTTTAAAACGTCCGTATTCACCATCCTTAACTTGTTCGAAATCACAGTTTGCGAGCACGGAATCTGCGTCGATATTGAGAAGATACTCCCAGATCGTATCTATGGTGACTGAACGTAGTTTTGAATTCATGGGCAGGTATTTAAGCCCATAAAAGTTACGTAATCTGAACTAAATACTTCTAGAGCATTTTTTTAATCCAATTGGCTTTAATTTTAAAAGTACTCGAGGCCAACTTCAAAAAACTAGGTGTTGGATCGCTCAAATAATAAGCGGTAGTACCCGTGCCTGTCTGGGCCGTTCCGTAGGCTGCTAGGACCGCATCCGCTACAATTGAAGGTGCATCGATCCAATCGATACCTGGACGAAGTCTCGTTGCGACCTCTCGTAATAGTGGATAGTGCGTACAACCAGGGACAATGGCTTGTATTCCTTCAAGAGCGGGATCATTCAAATAATGTTCAAGCACGCTTTCCTCTATACCTGTATCTAAAAAACCGTCTTCAATCAAGGGGACCAGCAACGGAGTTGGCAACGCAACCAATTCGTGTGGCACCTCCAACGCAGCCAAGCGCTTGGTGTATGCGCCGCTTCTCACTGTGGCTCGCGTACCTAAGAGGGCTGTTTTTCGCGGTTTACTTTCCGCTAATGCAGCAACAACAGGATCAATCACATTAATAAACGTCAAATCTGGAAAAGACTCCTCAAGCATCAAGCCTGCCGCAGCACTTGCGCTGTTGCATGCGATAACGATAATTTCGCAACCCTGGGCTGCCAAAAAACCGACAATCTCGCGACTGAAGCTTCGAATAGCTTCATCACTTTTATCGCCGTAGGGCAAATGCAGCGTATCCCCATAGTATACTTTATCTACACCGGGTAGTTTCTCCTGCAGCGCATGCAGCACTGTAAGCCCGCCCAAGCCGCTGTCGAATAAACCTATTTTACGTTGCTTTATCACAGCATGCAAAATACCAAATAAAAAGCCCTCCGCGAGCTGCGCTCGCGGAGGGCTTGAAAATATTTTTTTACCCGGTTTAGTTGATACCTAATTCCGCCTTTACCAACGGTAAGATATCCTCACCACCGTCAAGATAAATCACTACTGCTTTAGATGCCGATGCATCTAGAATGTAGGTAAAACCATTAGCTGAAGCCACCTTTTCTACTGCTGCTTGCGCTTTCTCGCTGATTGGCAACATTAGATCCATCTGCTTGCGCTGCAACTCTTGTTGGGCACTTTGGTTAAACTGCTGAATACGCTGACCCATAGTCTGCAACTCCTCATTTTCCTTTTGAAGGCGCAATTCTGTCCAAGTATCCATATTTGCTTGAGCATTTTGCAATTTCGTCATGTATTCTTCCTGCATGGCAGTAGCATCACTTTCCAACTGGCTTGCATACTTTTCTATTTCACCTTGTGCTGAAAGGTATTCTGGCATAACCGAAATTAGTTCATCTACATTGATGTGACCTACTTTTTGCTGGGCAACTGTGGTTCCTGCGAAGCCTAAGGTCAAGGCGATTGCGAGTAATACTCTTTTCATTGTCTGTTGATTTATTTCTTTAAACTATTTAAAACTTCCTCGCTGTAGTCTTTCTCCTTTTTGACAAAGAGCACACCACTTTGAGCACTTTTATCCAGTACCAGTTCTAATTTACGCTTCTGAGCCAATGCCTGAACCGCACCAAAAACTTTGTCCTGAATGGGCTGGACCAGCTGTGTTCGCTTTTCAAAGAGCAAACCTTCTGGTCCAAAATATTTCTGTTGCAAAGCAAGCACTTCTTCTGCTTTCTGCACAATAGCTGCTTCGCGTTTTTCTAAATTTTCTGGGGAAAGCAATATTTGCTCTGCCGCCAATGCATCTTTCAAACTCTGTAAATCACTCTGCAGCGCACTTACTTCACCGGCCCATTGGGTACTCAGCTGATCTACTTGAGCTTTTGCCTGGGCATATTCAGGTAAATTCTTCAAGATGTAATCCGTATCAACAACACCATAGCGCTGCGCCATTAGCGAAGTGGAAAAGAGTACAGCAAGAAATAATCCTATTTTTTTCACGGGGTTGAAGGTACTTCAATTAGAACTGTTGTCCAATGATGAAATGCGTCTGCCATCCACTTGCTGCTGCGCCATTAGGCTCCGGGTCAAATCCATAAGCAACATCTACTCCCATCAATCCAAACATAGGCATGAAAATACGTAAACCTGCACCTGCACTACGCTTTAAATTAAATGCACGGTAATCCCAGAAGTTATCGTAGTTATTTCCACCCTCCATAAAAATGAGCGGGAAGACTTGAGCTGAAGGGTTGTTGGCAATGATGTAACGCATCTCAAACACATATTTATTGTAAAGCGCACCACCACCGCCTGGGGTGATAGAATTATTAGAGTAGCCGCGAAGACCTATGATTTCACGACCGTCGATAACGAAATTGGCCAATCCATCACCACCCACATAAAAACGTTCAAACGGCGGTAAACCTAAGTCCTTGTTGTAACTCCCTAAATAACCAAATTCACCATGTGTACGGATGACTAATTTTGACGTGATCGGTGCGAACCAATCCGCATTCAGTTTCCACTTATGGTATTCCACTAATTTGAAACGCTCTTCCGATGAAAGATTCTTGTAGTCAATATCATCTCGTAACAAGCTAAAGGGTGGGGTCAACTCTGCAGCGAAACTAATCTGTGAACCACGCGTTGGGAAAATTGGTACATCTGTATTGTTTCTGCCTAACGTGAATTTGTAGTTGACGTTGTTAGATATACCTCTGGTATAGTTCAAAAATCCGGTTGGATAGTTGTTCAAATTAAAGCGACGGAATTCCAAACCTTGGTATAAGGTGAAATAATCATCCGGCCACTTTAGACGTTGACCCAATCCAAAGTTAATACCTGTAATCAATAGACTTTGACGGTTAGGATCGCTTGCCTGTACACCGTTACTTTGAACATTGTGGTAGATTGTTCCTGTGAAGCTGTTTGGCTTTTTACCTCCTAACCACGGCTCAGTGAAAGAGGCATTGTAGCTCTGGAAATACAGTCCATTTGACTGCGCGCGAATATTAATAGTCTGGCCGTCACCGGTGGGTAATGGCTGCCATGCACGCTTATTACCGACATTTTTTGCTGAGAAATTATTGAAGTTCAAGCCGAGTGTCCCGACCACACGGTTGGCACCCCATCCACCCTGAAGCTCAAGCTGTGAGGTAGATTTTTCCACAACAGTATATTCAAGATCAACCGTACCTGTTTGAGGATCTGGCACCGGATTTACACCGATCTGCGTTTGATCGAAATAACCCAATTGCGATAACTCACGAATGGTACGCTGGATCATTGCCTTTGAAAACAGATCGCCTGGGCGTGTCCTAACCTCACGGTAGATTACGTGATCGTTTGTACGCTCATTACCAGTGATGCTCACTTTGCGAATGGTTGCCTGACGGCCTTCTTGAATGCGAATTTCTACATCAATAGTATCGTTCTGAACATTCTTTTCGATAGGAACTACTTGAGAGAAGAGGTATCCATTATTCAAATATATAGAGGCAACGTCATTCCCATTTGCATCGAAGCTCACGCGTTCGTTTAAGTGCTGACTGTCGTAAATATCGCCGCGATTGATTTTCAAAATACTGCGCAACAAAGGCGTATCATATTTCGTATTCCCTACAAACGAAATGTCTCCAAAATAATATTTACGTCCTTCTTCTACTGTAATTTCAATGTTGATGAGTTCGTCGTCGACACGATAGTTCGTGTCGCGAATGATACGAGCATCGCGGTAACCCATACCATTGTATTTCGCTACCAAAGCACGTAAATCTTCACGGTATTCCTTTTTGCGAAGCTTTGAAACTTTAAAGATGGCTTTGCCTTTCATCTTTGTGTTCTTCATTGCTTTCAACAGAACCTTATCCGCCACCGCTTCATTTCCAACAAAGGAAATTTCACCGATTTTTACACGTTCACCAGACTTGACTTTGAACCCTAAGATGACCGCGTTATTAAATGATGTATCGCGTTCCTGGGTAATGTCGACAGAGGCATTTAAATAGCCTTTTTCGCGGAAATACGATTGAATCTTATTACGACTCATGACCACGAGATTCTCATTCACCACTTTTCCCGCACGTAAATCTAACTCTTCACGGATATCGTCCTTCCAAGTTTTTTTAACGCCTGTAATAAAGTACTTACTCATCTTCGGTAGCTCCTTCAAGCGAATGTCTAAATAGACTTTTTTACCGCTCTTATTTACTACACTAAAGGTGATATTCTCGAAAAGTTGCTGGCGCCATAGGGTCCGGATGGCGTCTGATATTTTTGGATCAGGGAATTGAATATTATCGCCTACACGAATATTAGTGAGCATGATGACGACGTTCGGATCTAAGTCCTGGGCGCCACTCACAGTAATGCCGGCTACCTCGTAGTCAATTCCTGGAATGAGGCCAAAATCACCGTTTTGAACCACCTGCGCAGCGGTTGTGAAAGAAAGTAGGGTGAGTATAACTGCCCAAAGGGTATTCTTCATGTCTTTAATCTGACGTTAACTGTTCTGTGGTTTGCCCGAACCTGCGTTCGCGTTTTTGAAAAGCCGCTATTGCATCGTACAAACCGGATGCGTCGAAATCGGGCCATAAAACAGGCGTGAAATACAACTCTGCGTAGGCCAGTTGCCACAACAGATAGTTGCTGATTCGCTGCTCACCACTAGTTCTGATCATCAAATCCGGATGTGGCATTCCGGCCGTAAACAAATGTTGTTCCACTGCCGCTTCATTAATGTCCGCCGGAAGTATTGATCCTTCAGCAACATCTTGAGCAATCTTGCGAATGGCTTGCACCATTTCATCCTGTGAGCCGTAACTCAACGCAAGCGTCAAAGTTAACCCATCATTCTTTGCTGTAGCCTGAATAACAGACATTAACTTTTTATTTGCTTTTGTCGGGAGCGTATCTACGTTACCGATCGCACAGAGACGCACGTTATTGCCTATTAATGTTGGCAACTCTTTCTCTAACGCAGTCATTAGAATATTCATTAATGCGTCTACTTCCGCCTTTGGTCGATTCCAATTTTCAGTAGAAAAGGCATAAACAGTAAGGTAACTTAGACCTAATTCAGCCGATGCCGTAGTTATTCTTCTTAATGCCTCTACCCCTACTTCGTGGCCGCGAACGCGTGACATAAAACCTTGCTGTTTCGCCCAACGACCATTGCCGTCCATGATAACCGCAATATGCTCAGGCATATGCTTAGGGTCTAGCCCGGCTTTAAGCCGATTAGCTTTAAAAACTTTAGAATCCACTGCAGCGTTCATCTCGAGGACTTAGGTTGTAAAATAAGGTCAGTCCGGCAAAAATAGTCCAATCTCGCTGTTCAGCAGTGCCTCGAGCCAATCCATTTGAATAAGAGACGTTTCCAGGGTTTGAAAAATAAGCCGCAACTGCACCTCGTTCCTCTTCTAATGCAGCGGCATCCACAAAATCTCCGCTAGTATCGTCCATGTAATCGGTACCGTACCTGCGCCAGCCTACCTCCGCCGTTAGGCTAAAATCGCGGCCTAAACTCTGGCGGTAACCTAAACCAAAAGGAACAGTCAGCGTGGTATTACCGTAGAAAAGTTGATCATTCAGTTCCGTTTGCTGACCTTCCGTTCCTAACTCTCGTAGATTGTGCCATTCTTCTTGGTGAAAACCTTGAGGGTTATAAAAAGTTAAGCCCAATCCTCCGAATACATAAAAGGAACGCTTGAATTTTGTGCCTGTTCCATACGGCCAGAAATTAAATTCGGTCATATAGCTGAATTCGGAGATTTCTGTGCGGAAGGCAATTTCTCGATTTAATTTAAAATCATCTTTCGACCAAGCATCGGAGGCACCTACGTAGCCACGATAATAATTCATTCTTGTACTCCAGTGCCAGTTGTATTGACGACGCAAGGTGATTTGACCTACCGGTTGATTGGGTATGAATCCATAGACCCCTTGAGCGTTCGTTCCGACGGCACCGACATCACCATGAAACAATGTTCCAGAACCGCCTAAACCCAACTCATAAAATTGGGCATGAAGGAAAGAACTGCTAAAAAGCAGGAAGTAAAGGAGTACTTTTTTCATGAATTAGTTCCTGTAATCTAACCCCCAGCTTAATTTATTCCGGAGCGTAGACGGGAAATCTTGTAGTTCAGTTTGCACTAATGCGATACGGAAATCGGCCTTTTGAATGAAGAGTTCCGTGGTCGTATCAAAACTGTGTATTCGACTGTCCAATGATGTTAAAAATTCGTTTTCCCGACTTTCTATACGAAGGCGAAGGGTATTATTGTCAGAGATAACGAAGGGACGCATGGTCAAATTGTGCGGCGCAATAGGAGTTAGGACAAAATTTTCACTATTCGGCATTATAATGGGGCCTCCACAACTCAAACTATACCCTGTGGAACCTGTCGGCGTGCTCACTATTAAGCCATCCGCCCAGTAGCTGTTTAAATATGCACCGTTGAGATAGGTATGAACCGTAATCATGCTGGTCGTTTCCTTCCTAGCTATGGTGATCTCATTTAACGCAAAATTCGGCTTGACCACACGGCTACACGAGGTGCGAATCTGTAACAATGAACGAAAATCCAATTGGAATCTACCGCTAAAAAGCGCATCCAATGAAGTCTCAATATTACTTTTCGCAACATTCGCTAGGAAACCTAATCGGCCCATATTGATTCCTAAAATAGGAATATCCTGATTCTGTATGAGTACTGTTGCATCGAGTATGGTCCCATCTCCCCCCAAAGAAATGAGGAAATGCGGATCAAAATTTTCCAATTCTTCCTCATCTGCAAAGGTGGAGAAATGCATTTCAGGAAATTCGTCCGCTTTAATTTCGTCACAGGCCCCAATCATGGTATGATATACTGCAAAATCAACGCCTTCTTCGACCAATTTCTCTAACACCACCTCTAAGTAAGGCAGGTTCGTAGCTTTCGGCGTGCGTCCAAAGAGTGCTATTCTCATGAGTACTTCAAATAGTTCATTAAATGGTCGTAACGTTCGCGGTAATCGGCATCGTACGATTCATCGCCAAAGATACCTTCTATTTCGTAGCCGTAGCGTTGTAAACTCTTGATAATAGGCGCTGTATGTTCTAAATTAACCTTCAACGTCAACTGCAGAGCGGTTTCGTTCGCTTGATGTGTCATCCATAGCCCCAAA
Organism: Schleiferiaceae bacterium; assembly: GCA_965204625.1. GTDB lineage: Bacteria > Bacteroidota > Bacteroidia > Flavobacteriales > Schleiferiaceae > UBA10364. The sequence continues at coordinate 205,392 of CBDBET010000006.1, read as the reverse complement.
AGCTTGGCATCATTGTGTTCTACAGCGTGTGCGATATCTATAACGCTGTATTGGTCTGCCGCAATACTCGCCACGAGGATGGCACCCGTTTGAAGCAACGTAGGTGTTGCTCGAAAGAACTCTAGAATATCAGATAATAAATACGAATTGATATAGCGTCCTTCTTTATTGACTACAGGTACCAACGTAATCCGGTGCTGCGTACAAACTTCCATGATCTCGAAAAAATGAGCCCCTTCTATCACATGAGGCACAAAAGCAGGGCGTAAAGCACTCTGAACATGCGCTGTGTCGTCTTGGGTTTCATAAAGCGCATCTTCACTTAAAAGTCCGGCATACATACCGTCATTCGTAACCACGGGAAGGTGGCTAATTTTAAGATCTTCCATGAACTCCAAAGCCTCAGCTATTGTTGTCTCAAGAATAATCCCTTTAATGGGTTCTGTATGTAGTGTTTCTTGCAACATTTCATAACAAACATAGCCCTTTTCTTTAGCTTTGCCCCCATGAACGATCACACAAAACTCAGCGTAAATATCAATAAGATTGCTACCCTTCGAAATGCTCGGGGCGGCGATGTACCTAATGTTTTAAAAGTCGCACTCGATTGTGAGCGTTTTGGAGCTGAAGGAATTACCGTACACCCTAGACCAGATCAGCGTCATATTCGCTACAGTGATGTGGCAGATTTAGCTCCAGCAGTAACAACAGAGTTCAATATCGAAGGGTATCCGAATGAAGCGTTTATTGCACTAGTGCTAGCGAATCGACCTGCACAAGTCACTCTTGTTCCTGACCCTCCCGGTGTTTTGACTTCAAATGCAGGTTGGAACGCCATTGAGCACAAAGAACTCTTGACAGAGGTTATTGCAACTTTTAAAGATGCAGGCATCCGCACATCCATTTTTATTGAAACCGATCAAGACCAGATTGCAGCAGCAAAAGCTGCGGGTGCAGATCGTATCGAATTGTATACCGAATCGTATGCCGTCGGTTATGCGAAAGATCGCGCCGCCGCAGTTGCTCCCTATGTAAGCAGCGCAACCTTTGCAAAAAGCATCGGCCTAGGTGTGAATGCCGGGCACGACCTCAGCCTAGAAAATCTCAGCTTCTTTGCCCAGAAGCTTCATGGCACTCTAGACGAGGTAAGCATTGGTCACGCACTGATCGCTGATGCACTTTATTTAGGACTTCACAATGCCATTCAACAGTACAGAAACTGTTTGAACCCGACCGCATGGAAGTAGTTCCGTTATTCTCTAAAGTGTACGGCGAAGGCACACCTCTGATTATTCTTCACGGATTGTTTGGCATGGGGGATAATTGGGCGACCCACTCAAAACACTGGGCTGGGTTGGGTTGGGAAGTACATGCCGTAGACCAACGTAACCACGGTAAGTCGCCCCATCATGGCATACATAATTACGAGGTAATGGCCGCTGATCTCGAGGCCTACATGGATGCAAAAGGGTTGAATACAGCGGTCATCTTAGGCCACAGCATGGGTGGAAAAACAGCCATGCATTTTGCTGTAAGTCATCCGGAACGCGTACGGGCCTTAATCGTTGTAGATATTGCTCCAAAAGCATACCCCATTCATCATCAAGGCTATATAAACGCAATGAAGTCCGTTGATTTTGATGCCGTTCACTCACGCAGCTCAGTAGATGCAATTCTTGCAAAAAGTGTTGACAATGCCGGCATTCGCCAGTTCTTTATGAAGAGTTTACACTGGCAGTCCAAAGAAAAATTAGCATTCCGATTCAATCTCGATGCACTAGAAAATCAGCTACAAGAAGTGGGTACACCTTTAGAATTCGGCTATTTCGATCGTCCTACGTTATTTATCGCCGGTGGCGCAAGCGGCTACATTACCGTGGAAGACGAAGATGCCATTTTAGACCATTTCCCTGCGGCACATATCGCGACCATTGCTAATACGGGACACTGGGTGCATGCAGAAGCTCGGGAACCCTTTTCAGAACTGGTTATTGACTTCCTGGAAGATCTAGTCTAGAACGTCTTTGAGTTGAAAATGCAAGTAGTGCGCTGATCCTTGACGCTTGACCAAGGCATCCTCCAGATTCGGTTTACCTAAAAACACCCACGCTTCATTACTAAAGTCGTAGCGCTCGAGCGGTTGAGTAAATAGTCCGCGGTCCAATTTATCGTTGCGATTGGCATCTTCATACACCTGTACCATGAAACGTTCGGGAAGCTTCACTTCGACATACAATGTATCAACTGGTGACTGCACATCTAAAAAACCCACTGCCAGTCGTTTTTCTTTAGCATCTAGTATTTCAAACGCAATACGAGTTGGGTAATGCTCAGCCTCAGCGCAAGTAAAGTATAGACCCGGTTTTTCTTGTGCAGCTAATGTGATTGCCCAACAGGCGAAAATCACAAGTAATTTTTTAGTCTTCATGTTCGACATTCACCCCTTTTTTAGCCAAAAGTGCCCCGTTCGCTTTGAGCGAATCCAGGACTTCTTCATAAATAGGTATGAATACAGTTGGGTTGTCGCTGTAAAAAGCGAAGCTTGATTTGAATTGATCCTCAGTGATATCATGCTTTTCATAGACCTTCGCATAGTAGTCTTCGATACCGTTTGTATCGCCCAGCATGATAGAACCGTTTCGCGCTCCTTCTATAACATGAATATCCACCATGATCGGCATCATCTGTTCTTGCGTCAATATATTCTCGGGAATCTTCACCTCAGGAGAAGCGCATCCTACAAAAAGGATGACTAATAAACCTACTGCATAATTCACGGGTCGCATCATCTTTTAGTCTCTATCAAATACTAAACGTGCTCCCAATACACTATCGTCTATTTTTCCGTCTTTGAACGCTAGATGTCCGCCTACGAAGGTATGCGTCACTTTAGATTTAAAAAGGGTTCCTTCGAACGGTGACCATCCGCATTTGTATAAAATATTCTCCTTATTCACATTCCAGGGCTGATTGGGCTCTACTAAAACTAAATCTGCATGGTATCCTTCACGTAAAAAACCCCGCTCCTCCATTCGAAACAAAATTGCCGGGTTGTGACACATTTTTTCGACCATTTTTTCGATTATCAAGGTACCGTCATGCACCCGTTCCATCATTGCAGGGAGGGCGTGCTGAACTAACGGGCCTCCAGAAGGTGCATTCAGATAGGTATTTGCTTTCTCATCGAGGGTGTGCGGTGCGTGATCTGTAGCAATGACATCTAATCGATCATCCAGAACTGCTTTCCAAAGCGCCTCTCTATCCTCCGCAGTCTTTACTGCTGGATTCCATTTGATGTGGCTGCCTTTTTTTGCGTACTGACTATCATCAAACCATAAATGGTGCACACAAACTTCCGAAGTGATGCGCTTCTCCGCTAAGGGTTTTCGGTTCGAAAATAACTTCGTTTCCTTTCCTGTGCTGATATGAAATACGTGCAGGCGGCTGTTGTATTTCTTAGCCAAATCCACGGCCGTAGAGGAACTTAAATAACAAGCCTCTGCGCTGCGAATCACAGGGTGTTGTGCCATGGGAATATGATCCCCATACTCGGCTTTTGCACGCTCTAAGTTCGCTTTAATGGTCGCTTCGTCCTCACAATGCGTTATCAGCTGATGATCCAATTGAAAAATCCCTTCTAAGGTTTTCTGTTCGTCAACCAACATATTACCTGTAGAAGAACCCATGAATATTTTTATACCCGCTACATCGCGCTTACTCACCTTCTTCAACTCTTCGAGGTTATCGTTTGAAGCACCCATATTAAAGCTATAATTAGCCAACGAGACCTCTGCTGCACGTGCATACTTCTTTTCCAACTCTTCTATCGTGAGGGCTGCTGGCTTGGTATTGGGTTGCTCCATATAGGAGGTGATTCCCCCAGCTACCGCAGCACGCGATTCTGAATGAATATCACCTTTATGTATAAGTCCAGGCTCTCTAAAGTGCACTTGATCGTCGATAATTCCTGGTAAGAGGAATTTACCGTTGGCATCGATTATAGTTATATTCCCATTTTTCGGGCCGATAGAGTCATCTATTTTCGAGATTCTACCGTTTTCTACGAGTAAATCCCCTTCAATGACTTTACCCTCATTGACCATGCGGGCATTTTTAATGAGATACGATTTCAACATTATATGAGTAGGGGTTATTTAGGGTTTGGTAAACCAACTCCAAATTTTCAGTTTTATGACGCCAAATATGGCTTCTTTGATAATTCCGCTTGACATTTTACTTGTGCCTTCCGTGCGGTCAGTGAAAATAACTGGGACTTCCTTTACAAATAGTCCTTTTCGCCAAGCGGTAAATTTCATTTCAATCTGGAATGCATAACCAACGAAATGAATTTTTGAAAAGTCAATCGCAGCTAATGTTTCACGCTTGTAGCATTTAAAACCGGCAGTAGCGTCCTGAATAGGCATTCCAGTGATGAAACGGACATACACTGAGGCGAAATAACTCAATAGCACTCTACTCATGGGCCAATTCACAACATTTACGCCTTGAACGTAACGTGAACCAATACTTACATCCGCACCACTTTCGCATGCCTCAAGCAATCTTGGCAAATCCTCCGGGTTGTGGGAGAAATCACAGTCCATTTCGAAGACATAGGCATAATCTCGCGCCAAAGCCCATTTAAAACCGTGGATATATGCCGTTCCTAAACCAAGCTTGCCCGTACGTTCTTCTAAATGAATTCGTCCCCCGTGAGCTTGCATCAACCTACGCACCACATCTGCTGTTCCGTCTGGTGAACCATCATCAACGATCAATACCTCATAACCCCCTGGCAAAGCCATGACAGTGTTGAGCATCTTTTCGATGTTTTCAATCTCGTTGTATGTGGGTATAATGACTAATGCGCGTGACATGCAGCAAATGTAGGAAAGAAAGCGCTAGTTTAGTGGAATGAACTGGGATGTGTATACACGAAAAATTCACTGGAAGATTGCACTGATTGCATTCGGGACCATCATTGGCCTTGCTTCTTTGTTTTACACGGAATCCTTCTTAAAAGAATTGCGCGCTGAGGAAGAACTAAAAATTAAGCGCTGGGCCGAAGCCGTTGAGGCAGTATTCTTTGCAGAAGATGATGTGAATCTTAGCTTCTACACCCAGATCATACAGGACAACACGACCATTCCCGTCATCCTAACTGATAGCGAGGGCACCATTATTGCGCACCGCAATCTCAAAACTCCGGAAAGCAATCCCGATAAGTACCTTGCCCGAAAATTAGAAGAATTTAAATCTAGCGGTAGTGTTTTGGAAAATTCATACGCAGATGGGCAAATCAATTTCCTCTATTACAAAGGGTCCAACCTACTCACAAAATTACGCCTCTACCCGCTCATCTTATTGGGCGTAATCGGTGTGTACATGCTCATCAGCTATATGGCCTTTTCAAATGCCCGACGCTCTGAACAGAATAAAGTTTGGACCGGTATGGCGAAAGAGACTGCACACCAGATCGGCACTCCATTGAGTGCATTGATGGGTTGGTTAGCCTATCTTAAAGAGCAGTATCCAAAGGAAATAGCCTTCGGGGAAATGGAAAAGGACATTGACCGATTAACGGATATTACAGACCGCTTCAGCAAAATAGGATCACAACCCGAGCGAACTGACAGTAATCTAGACGAGACGGTGACGCGTACTGTAGAATACTTAAGAAGTAGATTGGGTAAAAAAATCACGCTCTCCCTCGAAATGGAAGGTGCAAAAGCATCGAATCACAACCATCAACTGATCAGTTGGGTCCTTGAAAACATGATTAAAAATTCTGCGGATGCCATGGACGGTACAGGGATTATCGCGGTCGAAAAGAAAATTCAGTCTGGCCGCGCCGTGGTAAGGATTAGAGATACTGGTCGAGGCATTGCTACTGCCGACCAACGCAAAATTTTCGAACCCGGTTTCACCAGTAAAAGTCGCGGATGGGGGTTAGGACTAAGTCTCGCCAAACGAATTATCGAGGAATACCACGGTGGAAAATTAACACTTGAGCAGAGTATTCCTGGAGAAGGAACAACGTTTAAAATTTCGCTTCCGCTGGCTTAATGAACGCAACCACGCTCTATTTACACATCCCCTACTGCAAACAGGCCTGTCATTATTGTGACTTCCATTTTTCAACGCAACGCTCAACTGAATCTACGGTTCTTGAGGCAATGCGAGCGGAAATGGCAATGCGAGCGCTACAAATACCATGGAATGGAGCTACTATAAATAGTCTCTATTTTGGAGGTGGCACGCCGAGTTTTTTGGCAGTTACTGAGCTAGCGCGCCTCATTGATGAAGCACGATCGTTGTTTTCTTTTTCGTCTTCCATTGAAATTACACTGGAAGCCAATCCGGATGATATCACGTCCGAGAAATTAGAAGCTTGGCACAGTATAGGTATAACGCGATTAAGTATAGGTCTACAGAGTTTTAATAACCTTGAACTTCAATCCATGAACAGAGCACACGATGCATCGCATTCCGTGCAATGCTTGGAATGGATCGCTGATAGTCCTATTCAAAATTACAGCGTGGACTTTATGTACGGAATGCCGGGCAGTACTGTAGAAAGCTGGAAAGGACAATTGGACCAATTGGCCACCTACCTGCCGCCGCACCTCAGCTGCTATGCCCTCACTGTTGAAGAGAAAACTGTACTCTACCACGATGTACGCTCCGGCAAAATTACAATGCCTACTGACGAGGTTATTGTTGCTCAATTTGAGGCCTTACGCGCATGGGCCTTGGAACAGGGTTATACCCATTATGAACTCTCAAATTTCGCTCAACCCGATAAATACAGCAGACATAACAGCCATTATTGGAGTGGCCAACCGTATCTAGGTATCGGTCCCGGTGCACATTCCTTCGACGGGGAAAAGCGTTGGTGGAACGTTTCAAACAACACCTTATACGCTCAAGGAGCGGAGGTACCTAGTGAGAAGCTCTCTTTAATAGATCTACTCAATGAGCGACTCATGGTTCGACTGAGAACCGCAAAGGGATTTCTTTGGAAGATTGATGTACCGGTCGGTTTAGACCATTTGAAACTAGAGCGAGTGAAGCGGAACGTTCAAACAGCTGAGGCCAAAGGGTTAGTAAGATGCACCGACAACGGGTTCGCTATACCTCCTGATCGATGGATGCAAAGCGATGCCATTATAGCCGAACTGTTTTTAAGTCCTGAAGAGACCTAAAACCCTTATTCACCGAAAAGAGTGTATCTTGAAACAAATCCTTACAACGCTTAGCATTTGGCGTTACTGTGCAGTATGAAATTGACTATTGATTTTTCTAAACCCATTGCCGATTTAAGCCTTGCCGTTAGTGATGTCGCTCGAGCGTGGTATATCGATGCACCTCGATTTTCACCGGTGGTATTGGGGGAATGGACGGGTAGTATTGCTCAAGGTGGAAGTGTGAATTTTTTCAATGTCCAGTTCAACCCACATGCCCACGGAACACATACCGAAACCGCCGGACATATCACTGAAAAACGCCACAGCATCAACAAACATTTTCGCGATGTTATGACCAAATCCCTCGTACTTACGCTTATGCCCAAAGAAGGTCGAGTTCGGTTTGAAGACTTTCATGCGGTTTGGACTCAAGCACAGGCGAAGGGCTGGACCTTCGCGGCAAAATCCGTGGTATTCAGAACGAATACCGTTGATCACCCTGCCAAGAAAAAGTTTAGTGGAACCGACTGGCCTTTTCTCGAAGCTGCTATTGGGACTTTTCTCCGGGAGCAAGGGGTCGATCACTTAATCATTGATCAACCCAGTGTAGACCAGGAAGAAGACGGTGGAGCGCTTGCCTGTCATCATGCTTTCTGGGGACCGCAACCTGAGGAATCCCTTCACCGTACCATTACAGAACTGGCCCATGTGCCAATGTCAGTAGCCGACGGTCCGTATGCTTTATTACTTCAGGTCGCGCCTATAGAAAATGACGCGGCACCTTCTCGCCCACTCCTTTACAGTTTAGGCTAGCTTTTCTTCACTTTTCTATTACGTGCATCTACAGCCGCTAATGTGGCCATGTTCACAATCTCACGCACCGATGCGCCCAATTGTAATACGTGTGCACTATGTTTTGTACCAATCAGCATAGGACCAATAGCCTCCGCTGCTCCGAAGCTCTGAAGCATTTTGTACGTTATGTTTCCTGCTGCGAGATTCGGGAAAATAAATACATTCGCTCGGTGTCCTACAAGATCAGAAAAAGGGAAACTTTCTTCTAGTAATTCTGGCTCTAACGCAAAGTTTGCCTGCATTTCACCGTCAACAATCAAATCTGGGTGTTCTTTACGCAAGATTGCGCTCGCCTTTGCCATTTTACGCGCATCCGGTCCATTTGAAGAACCGAAATTAGAATAGCTCAATAGGGCGACTTTAGGGGTGATATTTGTGCGCTTAACAGTGTCCGCAACATTCAATACCATTTGTACTAAATCTTCAACCGTAGGGTCTAAATTAATAGTGGTATCCGCGAAGAACAGCGGGCCGCGTTTACTCAAAAGAATATACATTCCGGCTGCTTTACGCATACCTTCCTCCATACCAATCATACGAAGAATAGGACGCAAGGCTGTTGGGTACTTAACGGTCAAACCACTAATCAATGCATCTGCTCCGCCCTCGCGTAGCATCATATTTCCATAGTATTCTCGAGACTTAATTTTCGATCGGCATTCACCCATGGTCCAGCCTCTACGTTTTCTGAATTCATACATCTGTGCGGCGTACGTCTCGCGTCCTTCACGGTCTGCCATTATATCAATGAATTCAGCTTCCTGAAGTTCCAACTGGTATTCTTCAATAATGGCTTCCATCTTTTCTTTTGAACCCAAAAGAATAGGTTTCGCTACGCCATTACTAATTAAAATTTCCGCAGCCTTCAAAATGCGGTAATTATCCCCTTCAGTGAAGACAATGCGCTGCGGATGTCTGCGTGCATTTTCATTCAATAAACGGATAAACTTATCATCACGACCCAAACGGTCACTCAGTTCACGACTGTATGCCTTCCAATTCGTAATGGGCGCTTTTGCCACTCCACTTTCCATTGCTGCGCGTGCAACAGCTGGTGCAACCGTAGTAATTAAGCGTGGATCGAAAGGCTTCGGAATAATATATGTGTGCCCAAAAGTTAAATTACTCTCGGCATAGGCAAGATTAACAATCTCTGGAACAGGCTCTTTAGCCAATTCTGCAATGGCACGAACAGCGGCCAATTTCATTTCCTCGTTGATCTTCGTTGCACGAACATCTAATGCGCCACGGAAAATAAACGGGAAGCCCAAAACATTATTCACCTGATTCGGATTATCGCTACGTCCAGTGGCCATAATAATGTCCTCTCGAGCATCCATAGCATCTTCATAAGTAATCTCTGGGTCTGGATTAGCTAAAGCGAAGACAATAGGATTCGGAGCCATACTCTTGACCATAGCTTTTGATACTATACCGCCCTTCGATAGACCGACAAATACATCTGCGTCCTTCATTAAATCTGCCAACTGTGCTTCTTTGTGATCCTTCGCAAAGATTTCTTTTTCAGGTGTCAATTCACCGCGAGAGGTAACGATGAGCCCTTTAGAATCACACATGAATAGGTTCTCAGACTTAACCCCTAGTGCCAGATATAGCTTCGCACAGGAAATAGCAGAGGCGCCAGCGCCGTTGAAAACAACCTTAACTTCTTCAATATTCTTTTCGGATATCTCTAAAGCATTTAGCAAGGCTGCCGCAGTAATAATGGCAGTACCGTGTTGATCATCGTGCATGATAGGAATGTCTAATTCCTCTTTCAGGCGTTGCTCGATGTAAAAACAATCCGGCGCTTTAATATCTTCAAGATTGATCCCACCAAAAGTGGGCGCAACCGCCTTAACGGCATCAATAAATTTATCAGGGTCGTTTGCATCCAATTCAAGGTCAAAAACGTCGATATCCGCGAAAATCTTGAAAAGTACACCCTTTCCTTCCATCACTGGTTTTGAGGCCTCCGGGCCTATATCCCCTAATCCCAAAACTGCTGTACCGTTTGTAATCACGGCGACTAAATTTCCTTTAGCCGTGTATTTATAGACGTCTTCAGGATTGGCAGCAATTTCCATACACGGATCTGCAACACCTGGCGAATATGCAATACTCAGATCGCGTTGTGAGTTTGAAGGTTTTGTCGGAACTACCTCTATTTTACCTGGTTTAGGCATTTGGTGGTAGTGAAGGCTATCCTTCTTTTTAATAGGTCTCTGACTCATAATGAGTGAAAATTAGTATAAAAAGGTATTGAAAGGAAACCTTGTCGAATGGATTTCTGCAGCCACACGGTACAACGTTTTTCTCAATTCATCAATATTGTTTTTGTCCTGCGCACTAATAAAGACGGCTCGTTCGCCAACTTTATTCATCCAAGTACGCTTCCATTGTGCTAAATCGTAGTTCTCTTCAGTAAGCTCTATGTCAAATTCATCAGGCTCATTGTAGGTAAATGCATCGATTTTATTGAATATCATGATGCACGGCTTATCCATGCTCTCAATTTCCTGAAGAATGATATTCACACTTTCGATATGATCCATAAAACTAGGGTGGCTAATATCCACCACATGAAGCAACACATCAGCCTCTCGAACCTCATCAAGCGTTGATTTAAAACTCTCCACCAATTGCGTAGGAAGCTTTCGAATGAAACCCACGGTATCAGTAAGCAATAACGGCAAGTTATCGATGTTAATCTTGCGTACCGTTGTGTCTAGTGTAGCAAATAGCTTGTTTTCTGCAAGCACATCGGTTTTACAAAGTAAATTAAGCAGCGTACTCTTACCAACGTTGGTATATCCTACCAAAGCTACACGCACTACTTTTCCGCGATTGCCCCGTTGCGTGCTCATCTGAACATCGATTTTCTGTAACTTTTTCTTAAGCAACGAGATCTTCTGTTGTATGATACGGCGGTCTGTTTCAATCTGCGTTTCCCCCGGACCGCGCATCCCAATCCCCCCTTTTTGGCGTTCAAGGTGCGTCCACATTCTGGTCAATCGAGGAAGTAAATACTGGTACTGGGCCAATTCTACTTGCGTTCGCGCATAGGAGGTTTGCGCCCGTGCCGCGAAAATATCTAGAATTAAATTCGTGCGATCCATGACCTTCACTTCCATCAAAGCCTCAATATTCTTTAGCTGAGAAGGTGTGAGTTCGTCGTCAAAAATGATCATATCAATGTTCTCTGCTTTTACAAAGCCTTTGATATCTTCCATTTTACCAGAACCCAGGAAGGTTCTCGAGTTGGATTGAGAAAGCTTTTGAGTGAACATATGAACCGTATCGGCACCCGCGGTATCCGCCAAAAAGCGAAGTTCCTCGAGGTATTCCCTTGACTTCTCTTCGTCCTGATCCCGGTTGACGATACCAATAAGAATACAGCGCTCACGTTCGAGCGTATTTTTTTTCTTAAGCTCAATCATAAAAGAGGGCTGCCCTTAGGCGCCTTGAAGGAATTCAGTCCATGGCATGCGGAGGGCGATTAAGAACAATCCAATACCAAACCAAACAACCACGGATTTAGCTTTGGCCGAGGCAGCTTCCGCACGCTTTGACTTTGCATTGCCAATAGTAATTAAAACTGCAGCCAGAATCATGGTTGTCGGGTGCTCGACATATTTAAATCGCAATCCAGCATCGCCCATTAGCGTTCCCATATCAGAGAACATGTCTAGGTTAAAACCGAATAACATTATTAATCCGATGGTGATCTGTAGGTGCGTTAACAGCACCGCTATTTTGTTTTGACGTGCCAATTTATCCGTAAACGGGTTATCCGATTTCCAAACTAAAAAGTTCTGAACCAAAACCACCAACATCAACAATAAGTAGACAAATGGCAGCCAATGATGCAAGTGTAGTAATCCTGTGTACATCTATTCGTATTTTTCACAAAGTTACGAATCCTCACGAAGCACTACTCCACTGTGAAAAAATACATTTTATCTACACTTGTTCTCTTAGTAGCCGTTCTCGTTGGTCTCATGCCGCTGCTAAACCTTAAGTCGGTTCAAGCGCGCTATGAACTTCCAACAGAAGCCGTCGTATTTCCTCCGTTACGTGGTGCTCAAGACCGGTTGGCAAAGAGTATACAATTTGAGACCATTAGCCAAGATCCCCGAATGCTGGATACAGCTACTTTTGACGCCTTTGGCCAATTTCTTCGCGCTTCTTACCCGAGCGTTTTCGAGACGGTTGAAGTAGACACATTTAGTACGCATACCTACCTCCTGCATTGGCCTGGAACTGAAGCGGCAACTAAAAACTACCTCTTTATAGCGCATCAAGATGTCGTTCCTGTAGACAGGAAAAGCATAGCTGAATGGTCGGCAGCTCCGTTTTCCGGTGACTTCATTGCGGACTCCACAGCAAGCGTAGAAGGATGGATTTACGGCCGCGGTACACTTGACGATAAAAGCGCACTTATTGCACTCATGGAAACTATTGAATCTCTTTCATATTCAGGCTTCCAACCCGAAGAACATCTGTATTTCTGCTTTGGACAAGATGAAGAGATTGGCGGTAAGGCAGGAGCGGCAGTTGTTGCGGCCCATTGCAGAGCGAAAGGACTTCGCTTTGACGCGATTCTAGATGAAGGCGGGATCATTTCTACTGGAAGTATACCCGGACTTAAAGACACACCGGTGGCACTTATCGGGACTGCCGAAAAAGGCTACCTCAGCGTAGAGGTAAGCTTTAACCTTGCCGGCGGTCACAGCAGTATGCCCAATACCGAAACCGCCATTACACGGGCCGCCACCTTTACAAATGCACTGAACGATGGACTCTTTCAGCCCGAATTTTCAGCACCGTTAGAAGGATTTATTACGCACCTCGCACCAGAAATGCCTTGGTCTTTGAAATCAGTTTTTGCAAACCGATTTCTAACAGAACCACTGCTCTTAAACATTTACCAGCAAAGCAATACCGGACGTGCCTTGACGAATAACACAGCGGTGGCTACCATGATTTCTTCAGGAATAAAAGATAATGTGGTGCCCGCGAGCGCACGTGTGGTTTGTAATACACGGATTTTACCCGGCACTACTCCTGAGGACGTTCTCGAACGCTATGCAGCGCTCGCGGCTAAATTCGGTGGTACAGCTACTCCTTACAATACTATAGGCAGTGGAGCCAGCCCAACTTCTTCGACGGAACATGGGGATTTCGTGAAGATTGGTCAAGCAGTAAAGCATGTTTTTCCGGAGGCTTTGGTGAGTCCCTATTTAACTATAGGTGGAACGGACAGTAAAAACTTTGAAGGGCTGGCCAAAAATACCTACCGCTTCTTACCCATTGTGCTTGGCGCAGAGGAAGTTGGCGGAATACACGGAACCAACGAGCGAATTTCTGTTGACGGATTTAATAAGATGGTCGACTTCTATACTGTAGTGATGCAATTGTGGAGCGCGGGAAAATTCCCCAAATAAAGGCACAAAAAACCCCCGGCGCGATGCGCCGGGGGTTGTGTTTTTTCGAATATCGAATCGTCTTATTGAATGGCGATATTAAAGTCTAATATTCCGCCTTCTTCGTCGCGAACAAAATCGGCTTCACCTTTAAACTCTTCTCCAGACTTAAGGCTAACAATGCCGGATGCATGAAACATGGTACCGTCAAAGATTCCTTCAACACCTTTAAATGTAGCTTCGAATGAACCGTCTTTAGAAGTGATCGTCATAAGAGATTCAGTAAGTTGCTCATTGTTGACTGCAACATCTAAATCCACAGAAACAGGACCTTCAAATACGGGGCCATGAACCATTGCCTCAGCGTCTTTAAGTTTCATTTTCATCACTTCTTGACGAAGCTCAACAGGTGCTGCTGATGCAACTTCACTGTGTGTGTCGTGTCCGTCTCCCAAGATTGGTGCGATCACAAGACCTACCAAACAAGTCAATTTAATCAAGATGTTCATCGATGGACCTGAAGTATCCTTAAATGGATCACCTACTGTATCACCGGTTACTGCAGCTTTGTGCGCTTCAGAACCTTTGTACGTCATTTCGCCGTCGATCATAACGCCAGCTTCGAAAGACTTCTTGGCGTTATCCCAAGCACCACCAGCGTTGTTCTGGAAGATTGCCCAAAGAACACCTGATACAGCAACACCGGCCATGTATCCACCCAACATTTCTGCTGCCTCCTTACCGTCGTAACCGAAAGCCATAGGTAAGAATGCTACAACCAATGGGAAGATGATAGTCATCGCACCTGGCAACATCATTTCTCTCAATGAGGCTTCAGTAGAAATGGCAACACATTTATCGTATTCTGGTTCCGCTTTGTATTCCATGATTCCTGGAATCTCTTTGAACTGACGACGAACTTCTTTCACCATTTCCATGGCTGCTTTACCTACCGCATTCATTGCAAGAGCAGAGAATACTACAGGTACCATACCACCAACGAATAGCATAGCCAGTACAGGCGCTTTAAAGATATTGATACCGTCGATTCCCGTAAAGGTTACGAAGGCAGCGAAAAGTGCCAATGCAGTCAATGCTGCAGAAGCGATGGCAAAGCCTTTACCGATAGCAGCAGTTGTATTACCTACAGAATCTAAAATATCAGTACGCTCACGTACCTCTTCTGGCAATTCACTCATCTCTGCAATACCACCTGCATTATCAGCGATAGGACCAAAAGCATCAATTGCCAACTGCATGGCAGTCGTTGCCATCATTGCTGAAGCTGCAATTGCAACACCGTAGAAACCGGCGAATGCGTATGAAGACCAAATCGCTCCAGCAAAAAGGAGGATAGGCGCAAACGTAGAAATCATACCTACACCTAGACCAGCGATAATGTTGGTTGCAGCACCAGTAGCTGACTTCTGAACGATATCTAAAATTGGTTTTTTACCCAATCCTGTGTAATACTCAGTGAAGTAAGAAATTAATGCACCTACTACAAGACCTACGATAACCGCACCGAACACGGCGTTGCGTGTGACGTCTTTGAAACCTTCACCAAAGAACTTCATGCTCAAGGTTTCAGGCAACAACATCTGGATCAATACATACGAACCAATACCGGTAAGGATGATTGACACCCAGTTACCCATATTCAAGGCACGTTGTACTTCAGGCTCTTTAGCACTGTTGTCTTTTATGCGAATGAAGAATGTACCAATGATAGAGAAGATAATTCCTACACCAGCAATCATCATAGGTAGCATGATAGGGCCATGGTTGTCTAGGAAGTTACCTGTGCTGATCAAATTATCGTTGATCACATAGTTTCCAAGAACCATAGAAGCCAACACGGTTGCAACATAAGAACCAAACAAATCGGCACCCATACCAGCAACATCACCTACGTTATCACCTACATTATCTGCAATAGTCGCAGGATTACGGGGATCATCTTCAGGAATACCTGCTTCTACTTTACCTACAAGATCAGCACCTACGTCGGCAGCTTTCGTGTAGATGCCACCACCTACACGTGCAAACAGCGCGATAGATTCAGCACCTAATGAGAAACCAGCGAGCGCTTCAAGAACAACGGTCATCTCGTTGTAGAAAGTGTCCTCACCAGTAATGAACCAGTTCGTTAATATCATAAATAAGATGCCTAAACCGAAAACGGCTAGACCGGCAACACCCAATCCCATTACAGTACCACCACGGAAAGATACTTTCAACGCTTGTGGTAATGAGGAACGAGCGGCCTCTGTAGTTCTTACGTTAGAATCCGTTGCTATACGCATACCGATATTTCCTGCCACCGCAGAGAATACAGCGCCAATAACGAATGCAACAACGATGAACCAGTGTGTGGTTTCAACGATAGAAGAAACAATTCCTAGAAGGGCACCTGCCACTACTACGAAGATTGCCAAAATGCGGTATTCCGCGTTCAAGAATGCCAAAGCGCCTTCTTTAATATAGGCGGCCAACTTTGTCATTTTTTCTGAGCCTGAATCTTGTTTTACGACCCAATTGCGCAAAACGAACATGTAGATTAGACCAACGATACCAAATACGGGTATCAATAAAAGCATGTTTTCCATTTTGTTATGGTTTGATTTCAATAATCAGCCCCTCCCGTGTTACGGAAAGGGCTGCAAATATAAGTCATTGAGTCGTTCGTTCGAACCTTGAAATAAATCGACTTGATTATTTAACGTACATCACTGATTTCACAGCACTTAAGACTTCCTCAACCTGCGGTAAAAACTCCTTTAATAACGTGGGAGAATAGGGCGCAGGCGTATCCGTAGTAGTAATTCGTTTCACAGGTGCATCGAGGTAGTCGAATGCTTCTGATTGTACCTTGTAGGTAATCTCCGTCGCAATGGAGCCCAAAGGCCATGCCTCTTCGAGACAAACCAGACGGTTCGTTTTCTTAACACTTTCAATAACCGTAGTGTAGTCGATAGGACGTACAGTACGTAAGTCGATGATCTCACAAGAAATACCTTCCTTGGCAAGAATATCAGCTGCTTCGTAGGCCACTTTGATGATTTTACCGAAGCTTACTATAGTTACGTCTGTTCCTTTGCGCTTGATATCAGCAACGCCTATAGGAAGAATGTACTCTCCTTCTGGCACTTCACCTTTATCACCATACATCTGCTCACTCTCCATGAAGATGACAGGATCATTATCTCTTATAGCACTTTTCAAAAGACCTTTACAATCATATGGGTTCGAAGGAACCACCACTTTCAAGCCAGGACAGTTCGCATACCAACTTTCAAATGCTTGAGAGTGTGTCGCTGCCAATTGCCCTGCGGAAGCAGTAGGGCCACGAAAAACGATTGGAACATTGATCTGACCACCCGACATCTGCTTCATTTTAGCGGCATTGTTAATGATCTGATCGATCGCCACCATCGAGAAGTTGAAGGTCATGAATTCCACGATAGGTCGCAATCCGTTCATTGCTGCACCTACTGAAATTCCCGCAAAACCTAATTCTGCAATAGGAGTATCTAAAACACGCTTTGGACCAAATTCGTCCAACATGCCTTTAGATGCTTTGTAAGCACCGTTGTACTCCGCAACTTCTTCGCCCATCAAAAAGATGTTTTCATCGCGGCGCATTTCTTCGGTCATGGCCTCACAAACGGCCTCTCTAAACTGAATTGTCTTCATAAGTATTGATGTAGTAGGCGGCAAATATAAGGTGCAAAGTGGACCTAGCGCACCCTTTCGTGGGTTGGAGATTCAATTTTTTGGAGGTTCCTTACGCATTCCTTAAAAATTCCGCCAATTCTTGAAAAACTAACGGGCTTTTTCTCCTTCCGGTTAGAGAAAAGATAAAAGCGTAAATCGGACCACTTTTCTTTGGAATTATTATGCACGCATAGTAAATTTAGGGTCAAATAAATAAGGATATCTCATATGAACCTATTAGTTTGTATTAGCCACGTGCCCGATACCACTGCGAAAATCAACTTTGACGCAGCGGGAACAGCACTAGATGCCACCGGGGTCCAATTCGTCATTAATCCATACGACGAATTCAGCTTGACCAAAGCTTTGCACCTTAAGGAAGCCCACGGCGGCACCATCACCGTACTCAATGTCGGTGGACCCGAAACTGAACCAACCCTTAGAAAAGCACTTGCCATTGGTGCCGATCAAGCCATACGTATTAACGCCACCCCTACGGACGCTATCACAGTAGCCAAAGAACTCAAGAACCACATCGCGGCGAATACGTATGATTTAATTTTGTGCGGGCAAGAAAGTATTGACTACAACGGACAACAAGTACCGGCAATGCTCGCAGCGTTGTTGAACCTACCATTTGTCAATGCTTGCGTCGATCTCGCGATTGACGGCTCTACAGCCACTGCTACCGGAGAAATTGACGGTGGACATTCGACGTACGCCGGTGCCCTACCGATGGTTATAGGTGGTAAAAAAGGACTGGTAGAAGAAAAAGATCTCCGTATCCCTAATATGCGCGGTATTATGACGGCTCGGTCAAAGCCTTTACAGGTTTTGGAAGCCACAGAAAATGACGCAGCGACACGAGCGGCGAAGTTCGTGAAGCCTGCGGCTAAATCTGCAGTGAAATTGGTCGACAGCGTGGACGAATTGGTCCATTTATTACACAACGAGGCGAAAGCCATTTAATTCCAAGCCTTATGTCAATTATTGTATTTGTAGAAGATTGGAATAACCAATTCAAAAAAGCCTCATACGAGGCAGTCTCGTACGCTAAAACATGGGCAACAGCGGCAGGAACTACGGTCACTGCAGTCACCAATAGCAGTGTCTCCGACCCAAGCGCTTTGGCTGCCTTCGGAGCAGACAGAATTTTAACTACCACGCTTGCTGTAACACCTTTCGGTATGGCACAACAATTAGCTACACTGACGGAGGGTACTGCAGGTATGGTCATCGCAGGAACAAGTCTAGGCCGTTCTATTGCTCCAGCCCTAGCTGCACTGAGCGGTGGTGCATTGAGTACCAACACAACCGGTACACCGAGCAGCGTCTCCCCAGTAACAGTTGAACGTGGAGCATTCAGTTCAAAAGGCATTGAAACCATCGAACTCATAGGCGGGCTTCCCATGGTTTCCTTTGTACCCAACAGTGTAGGCATTCAAGAACGCGCAGGAGAAGGCCTTGTTGAGAATTTAGATGCTACTGGTACCGATTTACTCAGTATAACAGAGCAATCAATAGCCTCTGGTAAAGTCGCTTTGCCTGAAGCAGAAGTCGTAGTTAGTGCAGGGAGAGGCCTGAAAGGTCCGGAAAACTGGACTATGATTGAAGAGCTTGCTTCTATTTTAGGAGCAGCGACAGCCTGTTCAAAACCAGTAAGCGATATTGGATGGAGACCCCACAGTGAACACGTGGGTCAAACCGGTATCCAAGTCAACCCGAATCTGTATATTGCGATTGGAATTTCTGGCGCTATCCAGCACCTTGCTGGGGTCAGTGCATCAAAGACCATTGTCGTAGTAAACACAGACGCTGAAGCCCCATTTTTCAAGGCTGCAGACTACGGTATTGTAGGTGATGCATTTGAAGTCGTTCCCCAACTGGTGAACGCAATGCGCGCCTTCAAGGCCGGACAATAAATGCAACACATAGAACTCACTGTTAAAGGATTATCCTACAGTCAAGGTAAATCTGGAGCTTACGCACTCATTCTAGCCGAA
This sequence comes from Schleiferiaceae bacterium, assembly GCA_965204625.1. Taxonomy (GTDB): domain Bacteria; phylum Bacteroidota; class Bacteroidia; order Flavobacteriales; family Schleiferiaceae; genus UBA10364. The sequence goes on along the minus strand of CBDBET010000006.1, from coordinate 186,204 downwards.
ACCGGCGAAGGAGGCCGTAAGCTTCCTGTCGTTATAGGTGGTGCTGAAGCCCAAAGTATAGCTGTAGCCATGGAGAAGTCTGTAGCACCGCCGCGGCCGCTTACCCACGATACTTGGAAAAACATGCTTAATGAATTGGGTGTAACCTTAGAGAAAATAGTCATCCACAGATTAGTGAATGGAGTTTTCTACGCAAGCTTATATACTGTAGATGCAGCCGGTACGTCTCATGTTTTTGATTCTCGTCCTTCTGACGCTGTAGCTTTGGCCGTGCGCTTTGAATGTCCCATTTTCGCTACGCCTGAAATTATGGAACATGCGGGTATCACTGAAAAGGAAGAAACGAAAGCAGATGCCGACACTATGGAGGAAGATCAAGATATCGACCATCCCGAAGTTTCTCAAAAAGAATCACGAGAAGAATTAGAACTACTGCTATCTGAAGCGGTGGAAAATGAAGATTACGAATTAGCCGCACGATTGCGCGATAAGTTGGACAAGCTATGATGATCCTTAGAAGTTTATTGGGAATTGCGGTACTTACGGCCGTTTTATGGTTGTTCAGTTCGAATAAGCGAAAAGTGAATTGGGCAATGGTTGGAAAAGGGCTGCTCTTGCAATTCGTGCTCGCCTTGGCCGTTTTAAAAGTACCCGGAGTTTCTTGGGCTTTTGAAAAATTTAGTCTTGTCGCTGTTACATTATTAGACTTTACACGCGAGGGCTCTACCTTCCTCTTTGGATCGCTCATTACCGAAACTGATAATTTTGGATATCTTTTTGCCTTCCAGGTACTGCCTACAGTGATCTTTTTCTCAGCCGTAACCTCGCTACTTTATTACTTCGGTATTTTACAACGTGTAGTAAAGGCGATGGCTTGGGTCATGCAGAAAACATTGAAACTCTCGGGTGCAGAATCATTAGCTGCCGCTGGAAACATCTTTATCGGTCAAACCGAAGCGCCGCTTTTGGTGAAGCCTTATATCGCGGGAATGAGCCGTTCAGAATTACTCAGTTTAATGAGCGGCGGTATGGCGACCATAGCAGGTGGTGTACTTGCTGCATACATTGGCTATCTCGGTGGAGACACCCCTGAAGGCCAATTATTCTTTGCTAAACACCTTCTCACCGCTTCCGTACTCAGTGCTCCTGCCGCAATCATTAGCGCAAAAATTCTCCTGCCCGAAACGGAAGATGTCATTGAAGTGGCCGAAATCAGCTCAGCAGATATGGGATCTAATGCACTTGACGCTATTTCCAACGGGACCACACAAGGGGTAAAATTAGCGGTAAATGTAGGAGCTATGCTCTTGGTTTTTACCGCCATCGTTTATGGTGCCAATTACATTTTTGTTGAAGGCGTGGGTTCGTGGACAGGCCTCAATGCCTGGGCAGCGGAAGTTACCAACGGTCGCTATGACTCATTCTCCCTGCAATTTATCATGGGCGCTCTCTTAAGCCCAATTGCCTGGATTCTAGGTGTTCCACCTGCAGATTTAATGCTAGTAGGACAGCTTCTCGGAGAAAAAACCATCTTGAATGAATTTTACGCTTACGTCAGTTTAACTGAAATGAAAAACGAAGGCCTCTTCACTTCAGAACGCAGTGTCATCCTTTCAACCTACATGCTTTGTGGTTTTGCAAACATTGCAAGTATCGGTATACAAATTGGAGGAATAGGAGTATTAGCACCAAGCCGCAGAAAAGACCTAAGCGAGTTGAGTATTAAGGCGCTTATCGCAGGGACGGTGGCTTCTTTGTATACTGCGGCCATTGTTGGACTAATGATTTAAGAACTATGGATAACGCCATCGATAAAATCATCCTTGGTGTGGATCCAGGTACCGTAGTCATGGGGTACAGCGTCGTGCATATCATAAAAGGTAAGGTGCATCCCGTGTTGATGGATATTATCAAACTCAACACGAAATTAGACCACTACACCAGACTTGCGACAATATTTGATGAATTGAGCGCTGTCGTAGAGCAACATAAGCCTGACGAAATGGCTTTGGAGGCTCCATTTTTTGGAAAAAATGTTCAATCCATGTTAAAATTGGGACGTGCTCAGGGTGTATGTATGGCAACCGCCCTTTCTAAGAAGATTCCTGTTTTCGAATACAGTCCTAGACTTGTAAAACAAAGTATCGTCGGTAATGGAAATGCCAGTAAAGAACAGGTTAGTGGTATGCTACAAGCCATGTTCCCAGGGATAGAACACAATTATTTAGATGCCTTTGATGCACTTGCTGTAGCTTTTTGTCATCACAGTCAAACCACAGGAATTAGTGCGCCAAAACACGGCAGTGGCACAACGAAATCTAAATCTAAAAAGGGGCGTAGCAGTAGCTGGGACCAATTTATCCAACAGAATCCAGAGCGTCTGAAATAGACGCGCGAATAGATTCCATCTCATTTGCACTAAACGCTAACGGAGTATTCGAGAAACTCAATTCATGTTCAGCATCTATAGGCACTAAATGTAAATGCGCGTGAGGCACCTCCATACCTAGAACCATTGAACCAATGCGCTCACACGGTACGGCTACTTTCAAAGCACGCGCAACGCGTTGGGCAAATTCCATAAGACTCGCATAATCTTCTTTAGGCAGCTCATATAATTCATCTACCTCTAACTTTGGAACACATAAGACGTGACCACGCTTTAACGGACGTATGTCTAGAAAAGCAATATTCGAAGCATTCTCCCCTACTTTATAACAAGGGATTTCACCGTTGATGATCTTTGTGAAAATACTTCCCATCGTTTGCTGTATTAAGCAGAAGTAATCTCTAATATCTCGAAACTCATGACACCGCGAGGTACCTGAATTTCCGCGATTTCACCGACCTTCTTACCCAAAAGTCCTTTGCCTATCGGGCTTGATACTGAAATCTTGCTTTGCTTTATGTCTGCTTCTTTCTCTGCGACTAGACTGTAAATCATAGTAGCACCGTTGGTAACATTTTTTAATTTCACCTTCGTCAGTACACCGACCTTTGAAAGGTCAATATTCTCGGTATCTAAAACTCGAGCACCTGCGAGCGTATCTTCCAACTTTGAGATTTTCATCTCAAGCATGCCTTGCGCCTCTTTAGCCGCATCGTATTCTGCGTTTTCACTTAAATCACCCTTATCTCTCGCTTCTCCTATCTGCTGGGAGATTTTAGGGCGCTCCACATTCTTCATGTGTTCCAATTCTGCCTTAAGCTTTTTAAGCCCTTCTGCTGTGTAATAACTTACTGTTGACATAGCTAATGGTATTACTAAAAAAGAGGCCATTATGGCCTCTCTTGTTAGGTACAAAGTTAGTTTTTTCTATTACAAATTGATGCGAACACCAATAGAATGAATACCTCCGAATGCCGATGTGGTTCCACGGTACGAATAATCTACAGCGAAGCTACCTTCATCACTCGTAGGAACATTAAAGCTAAATCCACCGCACACTCCTGAGATGGCACTGGTTCCTAGATCGTCTGCACGGTTATCGAAGGCCTTGTAGCCCACACGGATCTGGAAAAGGTCTTTCAAACTGTATTGAACTCCTGCGTGATACGTGTCTTTCTCAAATGAGTTTGAGCTAAAGTTTAGCGCTGCAGTAACTTTCCCGTTCTCAACAAACCAATCGTATGAACCACCAATGCTGAGCTGAGTAGGCAATTCAAATTTTGCAGAACGGCTTTCAAACGTCTGAGAATAGGCTACACCATAGGTTGGAACAGGTAAGGTGATACCCAAACCATCACCCTGGTAGGTGATACTAGGTCCAACGTTCTTCAAAGTGATTCCAAATTTGAATCGGTCGTCTTCGCCAGTACGGTACTGAACACCTGCATCAAAACAAACACCGTTGGTGTTCAAATTGGAGATAGAACTACTATAAAGCTTCACGTTAACTCCTCCATAGATATTCTCAGTAAACTTCTGAGCGTACCCCATGTTAATGATCAAACTCTGAGGACTAATCGTCGCTCCCGTTCCTTCTGGCTGGTCTTCCGTAGTTACTTCCCACTGGCCGTAATCAAAGGCGGATAAACCTAAACTAAGAACACCAACATCACTTACACGCTGGATGAGTGTAGCTCCGTTCATATTAATGCCTGCTCCAACCAACCACTGAGTGTTGTTGAAGGTGACTTGTGTGTTCAGATCCGTCGCTGCAATACCCGCAATATTCAAGAAAGTCGCGTCCATCCCCGTAGCACCTGCTACGTTCACTGAACCCCATCCTGCAGAACGTGCAAAAGGATTTATTAATAATTCGCCCGCACCTGCAGAACCTGCACGTTGAGGGTTACCTGCATTCGCTGTACCCATAAGGGCTACAGAAAGAAAAGCTGCGATGTAAGATTTCAATTTCATAGGTCTTTTTCGCTTAGAATGAGTTCAAATCGACCGGACGTAACGCGCCGAACCATTTCACAATTTTTTCACCGAGCTCGCCAGCATCAACATGGATAATATAAACACCTGATGCTATAGGCACACTGTAGGTGTTTTTCAAATCCCATTCCACATAAGTCATGCTGTTGTCCTTGCGGATCTGACGAATCATAGTACCGTTTGATGTGAAGATACTTATGGTACATGTTTCTGGTAAATTAGTAATCTTAACAAGATTATCTAACTGTGAGGCTTCATAGGTACTAAACCCATAGTATGGGTTGGGTACCACGCGAATGGTCTCCATTGCACCTTTCCCTATGGTATCCTGGTAGGTTCTGGTCGCAATATTAGCTGTGTTGAACAAGAACTGTGGATTACCATCGTTTGGAGCATCTGCCAAATCTCTATTCGCGTACGCAGCGTTCATACGGATACGAATACGCGTTTGAGTTGGTAATTCTGTGTACGGATCGAAATCTAATCCTTTACGTAAGGTCGGCATACCAATCCAACGACAAGCTCTCCAGAAGTTGGCTTTTGCGATATTTCCTAAACCTCCCGTTTTTACAAGGTCCGCCATCAAGTCTTTCAATGGCCAATCATTTGGATTTGCACCTTGGTATTCAAGATCAGTGTTTGATCCACCAATCTTATCTTCATCGGCAAAGACATAGATCACGTGCTGTCCACCAAAGACATAACCGCCATTTACTGTGTTTCCTGGTGGCAAGAATTCTCTGTCCGTTGGATTCCACAACATATCATTACCATTTTCACCTGGCAACCATGAGTTCTCTCCAAAGGCCATATTCAAGCGCTTGCCCGTCTCAATGTCTATAGCATATCCAGGGAAGTAAGACCAACCTGGCTCGAGACCTGGTGCTCTTTTCAATGCACCATTTTCAAGAGTCCAAGAAGTATCTTGACGCTGCGTCAATTTCTTGTCGCCGTGCTCGCTCAATGCTGCATCTTCAGCCATTTCAAATACTGGAACACGAGTCCATTTACTAACGTCTGTTGTGAAAACAATATCTACCGAATGAAGATCAGAAGCATCATTGAGGTTTCTACCAATGCTCTGCGCAGGTCCCATTCCATAATTGTCAAAACCATTCACGACGGAGCGATTGTTCGCAGAAGCATACATGTAAGGACCCCAAGTCCCTTCAACAATATTTTCAAAATACCCTTTGGCATCGCCATCTTGATCCGGGTACAATGTAGCAGGTTCTTCTGTTGGATAACTGTTTGTTCCTGCTAGGATCCAATTGTATGGAGTATAGCTCTTATCGTCATTAATTCCTGACCACCATTCCTTTGAAGGGTCTTCGTAAATGATTTCAGAGAAAATCACACCATTATCATAGGTGCCTTCATCATCACCACCCGGTGCTGGAGCTTGTTGCATCGCTACGGAAAGTCCTAAGTCTGGGATTATTTGTTCGTTATAGAATGAGATAGTCGTATCCGCCGAAGCTATAACAGTACCGGCTCCATCCGTAATTTCCCATTGTGCGTTTCCGTTCGCACCATCAAGCGTCAACGTATATTCTCCATTTTTCACTTCTAATGGATCAACTACCTTGATCGCTACGGGGCCTAAACCTCCCATATACGTCGGTTGACCTGAGCCATTGCCGTCCATGATATCTTTCACTTCAGTTAAGGTCAGTTCTAACTCACCGCCGCCGTTACCAACACCATCTAAACGTGTGATTTCTGGTCCATCTCCGTACTGGGCGACCTGAATAGTTCCGCCTTTTTCAGAATCAATCTGATGTGGAATAGCCGTGTAGGTCTTAATGTTACGACGACCGGCAAGGAATGGTATCTTTTGACCACCCGGAGCTATCGTTGGATTGAATACCTGGTACTGGTTCTGTCCATAGGCGATTACTGTAAAGTAGTATTCCTTATGGTTGATCAATGAACGATCGCCAGTAGCGAAAACATCTTCGCTTACTTGGAACGAAGTAAAAACACCTTCTGTTATTGGTTGTAAGCGTCATGTCTTGTGGCACGAGCGCATTCAAATCTGGATCAACTTCCCAATTGATCAACTGGGTAAGATCCCGTTTTTAACATCACACTGCGCTACTAGACGACTCTGCGTTGGATCGTAGATATCAGAAATACTTACGTCGCTATTCGCTAATTGGAATATCTGGAATCCTTCGAATTTGTAATCGAAATAATCTGGGTTCACATTTAGAATAGAATCGCGATCGTCTGGACTAACCGTAATTAGTGGATCACGCTCACGATAGCTAAATGCTTCATTATTACTGCCTGGTCCGTAAGTTAATTTCAAAATAAGTTCACGGTCCAATTCTTGAATTTCCACATCAGGAGCATCAGGACCGTTCAATACTTGGAAACAGTTATCGAAAAGTTTCTGCGCCTTATCATCAGCAATAATCACTTTTTCAACAGATGCGAATAGATCGTTATTGATAAGATCACGCTCCCATACTACACCAGTAGTTACAAAGTTTAATGCCCCGGGTGCCAATGAGAAAGGACCTGCACTGTGCAAACCACGCTTATCTTCCTTATTTGCCGGACTCTCCCACCAGTTTACTGCTGCATAAGGAGGGTAAGCGCCTGTAGTATCGTAAGACATCCCAGGATAAGCAAACTGCGTTGAAGTACCATTACCTGATGCAACAAAACCGTCACCATTCCCCTGATCACCAGGGCCTGAAGGCGTTTCGATGATTAATTCCGAACCGTTTTTCCATAGCGCACGCATGTAGTTGTAGAAGTGCGTTGCATTGTCTGGGTTACCAGAGATGTTTGAAGCCGTATTATTATAGTACATGAAGTGACTCATGATGATACGCTCATTCACACCGGTCGCTGGATCTTCGGCGACACACAAACCTGTTTCTGGATCTTTTACACCATCTACACAACCGTCACGGTCGTTGTCGATACCGTCATAGTAATCTGCAAAGGGACCTTGGAAGAAGTCAAAACCTACCGCTGGTGGGTTCAAACCGTAACCTAATGGACCTTCATCCTCAGTATCCGAATTATAACAGTAACCTAAACCACGTGCAATGTCACAACCAATGATATCATCGGTGTAGTTTCCTAAATCCGGATCAAACCAAGTAGAGAAGTAGGTATTCGTCAAACGGAAAGTCGAACGGTTGATGATGCGGTAATTGTTGAACGTCATGTTGTTCACCTCATCATTGGTAGAAAAAGCAAATGCTTGGGCACGAATTTCGAAACCTAGCGCTCCAGCTTGTGATTCCGTGTGCACGTTTCCACGGTCGTTGTAGACCCACCAGATGGTTTGGTCACCGTAGAGCACATCCGTCTCTTTATCACGACAATCGTACTCTTTGTCGATGTCATATGCTGGATAATCTACAAGGAAATCATAGACACCATCTCCATCACGATCAATAAACGGCGCCAACTGGTAGGGTAATTCTCCATCTACTCCATTTCCTGGCCAATCTTTGATCGACTCTGGAATTTGACTTTCATAGCCAGGGAACAATTCCGCCTCGTCACAATTTGGATCGTCTAAACATTCCAACCACGCCTTGTGAATATCAACTTCCTCGCGATAAATGATCCAATGACGGTCGTATTTATCACAAATTTCTTTGTTCGTAGATGCTGTACCATCACTAGTTAGTGGACCTGGCCAGTAATCGTTACCCGACTGACGGTAGGTCATGGCAGCCAACTTTAATTGGTTACCCTCATCTACACCACCGAGCCACAACGAACCTGCAAACATCGAATGCTTGTTGGATCCCTTTGGAACTTCGTAACGTGCGGTGTTCAAATCCCACCACATATCGCCACCACCTAATATGGTTGCTCTAACATTATTAATACTTAAATCACTTTGCGCTTTTGAAGGTTGACACAATTCTTCAACGGTCTTCATAGAGCCCGTTGTCTGAGTAGTCTTGTTCGCACCTTGCACTTCGCGTGCTGAAAGTGGCAAAGCGAGAGCGGTTGAAAGTAAAAGGAGATAAACTCTTTTCATATGCTGTTTTCCTATGCTTCTTTATTATAATCCTACACGCAACCCTAAACGGATTCGACGTGGTAAACTGTATAGTCCTGGGTTAGCTAAACTGATGTTGTACAGATCCGCAAATGATTGTGCATTAGTCTGGAATTGTACCGCATTTTGTCCTTGAGGCGAGCTCAAGTAACCGTCATCCGATGGCGATCCTGTGAAAGAGTAAACCCCTAAGACGTTTTGTGTGTTCAGTGCATTCAATAGTTGCACATAAATCTCAAAGTTGCTGAAGGTTGCGTCTCTCTTGAAATTCCAAACCTTGTTTGCTGTCGCATCAATTCTAAAACTCCATGGCAAGCGCGAACCGTTAATGTTCCCCGTGATCGGCGTAGCGGCATCCGTAAGACCGAAGGCAAGTCCGCGACGGGTGTATGGCGTACCCGAATTGGCATTCAAGACCACGTTAATACCTGCATTTTCAAGAATACGCTTTCCAAAGAATACTGGACCATTGTACGCTGGTCCACCACCGTAGCGGTAATCCATATTCATCACTACTTGGTGACGTGAATCGAATGTCAACGGAAGTATGTAACGCAAGTTAGGCTGCCCAGAACGTGCGATGTTCGCACCTGAGTTCGCACCTGAACCAGTACCGTCAGCAAACTGTAAGGTATAGTTGGCATTCATACGAACATTTCCTGTTCTACGGAGATCGTAAGAGACGGTATACCCTTTGGTGGTTGCGAAATCTAAGTTTCCGTAGGCAATGTAAGTAATAGGATATGCCTCTGTCAGACTGAAGGTCTGCATCATATCACGCATCTCACGATAGAATGCACTCAATTTCAATGCACTGTTTTCGTTTAGTTTCTGACGGAATCCAATCTCGTAATCCGTTGTGCGTTGTGGCTTAAGATCAGGGTTGGCAAGGATGTTACCATTATCACCATTCTCTAGTTGTAGATATGTAATAGGGTTCATACGGTTCAGTGATGGATCGGGACGTTGAACTAAGATGTCGTAATGTGCAAAGAACTCAGCCTCATCTGATATCGGGAATTGGAAAGATACACGTGGACTCACGGTTACTTGAGGCGCATAGTCCTTGAAACTTTCGTCCGCCGTTACCGACAATTTTTGCTCCTCTACCCCTGGCTGCTTCAGGAATGGCTTAATACCACCACTGGCGTCTGCAATGTTTTTAGGGTTTGCCTCTACATCACCGTCCGCAGTGTACCAAGTAAATCCGTCACGGTAACCCACGATAGTCGATGGATTTTCCTGATCATCTACATAAACCACAGCATCATCACTCATACCGCTAGGTACCTGAGCACCTGCTAGAGCAGTACTGGCCAAATCTCCTACAGTGTACGCTGGATAAAGCACAAATGGATCTGCTAAAACGGACTGGTTTGCATCGAATCGGTCAACACGTACACCAATATTGAAGAAGAGGTCTTCAAAAGTGAATTGGTCTTGAATATATCCTGCCATGTAAATAGGTTCAAATGCACCAATCAATCGCTTCGAATTCCCTTGTGCATCTGTTCCATAAAAATCGTTCAAAGAAGGACGCGTGGTTAATTGATTTCCTAGGTAGTCAAAACCATAATAACTCACATAAGACCCAGAACCGATGTTCAAAAGCTCATTTGCCGAGAACATGTCTAGGCTGAACGTAGATGGATCGTAGCTATCTATATCTAACCAATCAGTATCCTTTTTTTCTAATGCCTCACGCAGATTGCGATCAAACGTTCTAGGCTTATCTGCATCAAATAATCTATTGTAAGTGAGCGTATCTTGGAAAACGCCATTATCGTCATATTCAGCGACCGGATTATTTAGGTCCAATTCTCGAATGGCATCATTCTGCAATAAACGCATTAAGGTCCATAACCCAGTCGCTCCTAAACCGTACGAACGGTCAAAACGTTGCTCATATTCCACACCAACAATAAGGGCATGATCACCAATATCGAAAGTGGAAGATGCCGTAATACGGAACTGGTCGTTCAAGAATTTACTGTATCCACTCTGGTTCACACCGACATTCCCCCAAAGACCGTATACACTCGATGGTTGATCACCGTTGAGCAATCCACCACCTGCACGAATGTCCTCAAGTGAGCGTGCATTATTGAAAATCGAGCTCGTTTCTACAAAATTGAAGAAATTCGAAGTGTAGTTTGCTAAGATTGGGTTATTCTCTGAAGGTGTGTAATCCACTTTTACACTCTGCCAAACCGCTTGCGTGTAGGCATCCATAACCTTCCCGTAATTCGGGTCATTTGGATCAGTGATGGTATCTGAACCTAAAGTATATAACGGACGGTAAGTAGTTTCAAATTTACCTATGTGACCGTAGTTGAAGAAATTTTCTTTGTGACGCGCATCTCTATTATAGCCAGTATTCCGCGTGAAATCCATTTGAATGGTATAGAATGCATTGCGAATCAATGAATTTGAGGAATCTGTTGCATTACCGAAACGCTGCTGAAAACGGACGTAAGTCGACCAGTCCTGACGGAAATATTCAGCGTTATTATCGTAATTCATTAATTCATTGAACCGACTTCCTGAGCGTCCTTGGCGTAAGTTGAAACGTCCACCTATGGTCAAAGTTGTTTTTTCCGAAGTCACAAACTTTAAATTACCCGACATACGTACCGCAGTGCTGGCAACATTTTCACGGTGATTCTGGGTTATAAGATCATCAGAGGTCAAGAAGTCTGCAGAATTTAAAACCCCAAACCCGCTCGAAGCAGGAGTCAATGGATTTGCTTGAAGTTCAGCCAATTTATCATCGTTCACTTTATAAGTATTCAATGATCTCGGTGAACCGTCTTTGTTGTATTGGAATTCTGAAGCAAGAAGGAAACCTACTATAGGCTGGCCTGATTTACTTCTAATGATGGGCCCACCCAAAGTGAGTGCACCCAAATTGTAGTGGTATTGATCAAATAACGAACTGGTCAAGACTTCAGAAGAACCGAAGTAATACGGAGCAGGACCTTTGGTAGTGGTTGAAATCACACCACCCGTAACATCACCATACTGGGCAGGAAGTCCACCGGTGATGACCTCCGTAGAGAGAATCGCATCACGAGGGATATTCACATCCCCACGAACTTTAACACCATCAATGAATATAACGTTAGTTGAAGAACGTGCACCACGAACGTTAAAAGAACCCGAACCATCCTGCTGGAAGACGCCCGCCGTAGTACCTACAATTTGACTAAGATTACGGTACGGTAGGTTTTTAATTTCTTCTGCACTAACAATGTCCGAAGTTTTACCCGTTTCAATGAGTTCCTCCTGAGCAGTGACAGTAACCTCTTGAATCATGGTCGATTCAACAGTCATGTCGAAATTAACAACCTTCGGCTTTCCAGCATTCACCGTTACACCGTTAAGATTGAAATCTGCATACCCTATGAACTTACATGTCAAGTTATACACTCCAGCGCTTACTGGATTGATATTGAACTTTCCATCAAAATCCGTGGTACCTGTTGTAACGACCACGTCGCGATCTTTTACAACTACAGTAGCGAAGGGAATGACTTCACCGGTGCGCTTATCCTTGACCGTTCCCTTTAAAGATCCGGGACGAGATTGCGCAAAACTGAACGCAACACTAAGTGTCAAAACGAGCGTGAGTATTCTTTTAACCATACAATCTGGCTTTACGTTTGGGTTCTAAGGATGTAAATATAAGAAGTAGAGCGGCAGAAACCACAACCAAATTGTACCTATCTTGCGCTAGCATATGAAGATAAGGATACCATTGAATTTCAGGGGATTAGTAGTGGTTTTAGGCCTGGCACTGACAGCTTTAGCGTGTAATACCACTCAGGTTCAGTACGATATTCCGGAACCTTTAGTTGATGAAACCATCTATTTAAGTGATCCCTCAAGTTTCAATTTAACTGTTGTGGGCGGTCAATTAATGCTTCCAAATGCGGGGCATAGTGGTATCTTAATTTACCGTCGCTATTTCGATCAAGAGTACTATGATTTTGCGGCCTATGAATTGGCTTGTCCATACCATTGGAATGATGGTTGCGGACTACTTTCCAGCAGCATGGGTGACCTCTATCTTACCTGCGGATGCAACGATCATAAGTACCAGGCGTTGGATGGACAAAGCATAGACACTTCCTACATCCTTCCTGTTAAAGAGTTCTCTTGCCAGTTTGATGGTGGAAACATCATTCGCATAACGAATTAAAAAAAAATCGCCCCGTATCAGGAGCGATTTCATAATGGTATTTTTCTTATCCAGCCCTTAGACAAACGCGTTCTCTCCGGTGATGTCTAATCCCGTAATAAGTAAGTGAATATCATGGGTTCCTTCATAGGTAACAACAGATTCTAGATTCATCATGTGGCGCATGATGGAGAAATCGCCAGTAATTCCCATTCCGCCCAGCATTTGACGGGCCTCACGAGCAATCTTCAAAGCGATTTCAACATTATTTCTTTTTGCCATGGAAATCTGTCCAGTAGTGGCTTTCCCTTCATTTTTAAGTTGGCCTAGTCTGTACGTCAACAGTTGTGCCTTCGTGATTTCAGTAATCATTTCAGCCAATTTTTTCTGTTGCAACTGGAAACCTGCGATCGGCTTACCAAACTGGATGCGTTCTTTCGAATAGCGCAACGCAGTATCGTAACAATCCATAGCAGCTCCTAAAGCACCCCAAGCGATACCAAAACGCGCACTATCTAGACATGAAAGTGGCGCACCTAGACCGTCACGACCCGGTAAAATATTTGCTTTTGGCACGCGAACATTGTCAAAGACCAATTCTCCGGTCGCTGACGCACGAAGTGACCATTTATTGTGCGTTTCAGGAGTGGTAAATCCTTCCATACCACGCTCAACAATAATACCTTTGATACGTCCCGCTTCGTTTTTCGCCCAAACTACCGCGACATCACAGAACGGGGCATTTGAAATCCACATTTTCGCACCGTTCAAGATGACATCGTCGCCGTCTTCCTTAAAGTTTGTGGTCATTCCCCCAGGATTCGATCCGAAATTAGGCTCTGTTAAACCAAAGGAACCTAAAAACTCACCCGTCGCAAGCTTTGGTAAAAACTTTCGCTTTTGCTCCTCAGATCCGTAGGCGAAAATGGGGAACATCACCAGCGAACTCTGAACGGAACAGGTAGAGCGAACTCCGGAATCACCGCGTTCTACCTCTTGCATCATCAAGCCATAACTCATGTGATCTAAGCCTGCGCCGCCATATTCTTCTGGGATATAAGGGCCGAACAAGCCGATCTCACCCATTTCTTTTACCAGATGATCTGGAAAAGCTGCGCGCTGCGCATAATCTTCGATGATAGGACTGACTGATCTTTTGATCCAATCTCTTGTCGCATCACGGACCATTTTATGTTCCTCGGATAATAAATCATCCAATTGGTAATAATCTGGGTGGTGGAATGCATCCATACCTGTTCAATTTTAGGTTCAATTTGAAAGAGGCGTTGAAATTAAAACACAATGACCGAATTATTGTTATATAAAGTCAAGAGATATTCGCATCTTTAATGTAAGAAGCAAATAAGACCCTTTTATGAAAAAATTCGCCCTGTTATTCGCACTTATTGGAATCGTTAACTATTCGTACACGAATTCTGGTGGCTCACCGGGCGGTAAGAGCGGCTCGCCCGCATCTAACGGACAAACCTGTTCAGGCGGCTACTGCCACGGCGGAGGGAGTCCCAATGGAAATGAGTTCATCGATATCAAAGTAGATGTTACGCCTGATGCGGGAATGAGCAACTACAGCGATACGATAAGAGACTCTATTCAGACCAGTGTTTACCTAGATGTAGCTGCTGCTGGTAGTTCAAAAATTGGTTTCTCAGCAAGTATTGAAGATGCAAGCGGCAATCATATAGGAACACTAGCGACGCCCTCAAGCACAAACACGAAAATCACGAGTTCAGACTACGTTACCCATAAGAATTCTTCAACTGCAGTTTCGAACAATGCCATTAGTTGGGTATGGAATTGGAATACGGGAGATATCGGAGATTCAGTTACTATTTATGTAGCTGTCAACTACACCAACGGCAATGGAACGACTTCCGGTGATTATGTGGTTACTAAATCTAAAACGCTCTACCCAGGCCTCGTTATGGGACAAGCTGAAAGTCAATTTCAATCTGCCTTAAATGTCTATCCGTCGCCTGCGTCAGAATACATCAATGTGAAAGCTGAGGGATTGAAAGAGGTCCGATTATACAATACGATAGGACGCTTTATAAGCATGGACCAATCTTGGTTCGCCACAGGTAATGATCAGTTTGATGTCAGCAGCTTGCCACGTGGTAATTATATCTTACACGCGCTGTTCATTGACGGAACAATACAATACAAGCACATTGTTTTACAGTAACTTTGTGCTCCGATGGGCACAAAATGGATCTTAATAGCATTACTCGCAATACTCGCATTTTTACGCGTTAGCCAACCTGCGTTTTTTAAACGTTGGGTACGCGCTGATATCTCAGGTATCTCCGAACATCCACTTAAAGTCAGTACTCAAGTTTTTTTATGGGTCTCCATGGCTGTATTTGGGGCAATTTGCCTTTACTATGCGGGATATGCAGTGCATCCTCTTCTCCTGTTAGCCATCCCTGTCTTGCTCTTTTTGCGCTTTGGCTTTTCATTTTTACTCCATTTACTACTTAAGGAAGAAGGGGTTCGTGCAGTATGGAAACTGGGACCCATGACCGCATTATTATCCCTATGGTATGCTGTTACTGCTGCTTTCCTCTTACTAATATCCCTTGCTGGCTACCTCTCTGATGGTAACGGTCGCTACATATTCCTCATGTTTCATGTGGCCGGAGCCGTCTATTTTGCTTTAAAACAACCGGGTTTCGTTGTTTTTAAGACTTTAGGGACTAGAGTTTATGCTATTTTGTACCTTTGTGCCCTTGAACTTGCCCCGTTAGTAATAGCCGTCCAATAACACACACATGACAGACATCCGAAAAGCAAAGGTGAGATCCATTCTAGTTTCACAACCAGAACCCACCACAGAAAGTCACCCCTTCTTTACGCTTGCCGATAAACACAAGGTGGATGTTGACTTTCGTTCTTTCATCCATGTAGAAGGCGTAACTGCATCCAACTTTAGAAAGGATAAAATACAGATTCGTGAATACCGCAATGTGATATTAACTTCTAAAAATGCGGTGGACCATTACTTTAGAATGTGCGAGGATATGCGCGTACAAATCTCACCAGATACCCGCTACTTCTGTATTTCAGAGGCTATTGCATACTATTTACAGAAATACGTAGTGTACCGTAAACGTAAAATCTACCACGGTAACTTAAAGATAGACGAGCTTATTCCAACCTTGAAGAAATTCAAGAACGAAAAGTTTTTAATGCCTTCATCGGATAGTTTAAAGCCATCCATTCCGAATGCGCTTGAAGCCGCAAACATTAATTATACGCGCGCCATATTGTTTAATACAGTGGTTAGCGATTTGAGTGACCTTGAAGATGTTTTCTATGACATACTGGTCTTTTTCTCTCCTTCAGGGATTAAGTCTCTTTACGAGAACTTCCCGGATTTTAAGCAGAACAACACACGTTTAGCTTGTTTTGGTTCCACAACTCAGCAGGAGGCAGAAAATCATGGATTAATCGTCGATATTCCAGCGCCAACACCGGATGCGCCCTCCATGACAAAAGCCATCAGCGATTATATCAAGGACGTTAATAAGAAGTAAGAAAATCCTTAATTTACAAGCCCGGCACTACGTCGGGCTTTTTTTATGCGCTTTACCTTTTCCAAAGACGAAAAACTGACCAGCCCTCGGCTGTTCGACGCTATACATAAAGAAGGAGTGACCTTAAAGTCTTTCCCTTTCTCCGTGCGCTTCATTGATGCATCGCTTGACAGAGCAGTTCAAAGACAAATCGCAGTTGTTGTTCCAAAACGCTCCATCAAGAGCGCCGTCCATAGGAATCGGATTAAAAGGCAAATGCGGGAATTATACCGACTCAACAAACACCGTATCAAAGGCCCGACGCAACAACAAGCCTGGTCCGTACGTTATTTAGGCAATCGACTCAATGACTATGCTTTTTTAGAAGACGGATTTCTAAAATTGATACACAGCTACAACACGTATTATGAAGAACTTTCCAGCGAAAAATTGGGCTAAGAAATTACTCTTACCAACCATCATCGGTTGCGCAGGGTTATTGACGAGCGCGTCAGCGGGGGACCCATTTGAAACCAGTAAACAATTGGAAGTCTTTACCGCAGTGCTTCGCGAAGTGCAAAACGTATATGTGGATCCGGTAAGCGCGGAGCAAGCCGTCGGTAGTGCTATAGAAGGAATGTTAGAGGAATTAGACCCGTATACGGTTTACTACCCCGAGGATCAGATTGAAGATGTCCGATTACTGCAAACGGGTGAATACGGTGGTATCGGTTGTGTTATTCAAAAAATAGATGCCGCAGTCCTTATTTCAGACATTCACCCAGGAGGACCTGCGGATAAAGCCGGTCTAGTGGTGGGTGACGTATTAACTTCTGTTGACGGTAAACCCCTAGAAGGGCTTCGTGTGAATGAAGTAAGTACCTTACTCAAAGGAACGCCAGGAACTGAAGTCAAGATTTCTGCCAAGCGCTTCGATGCGCCTTCTTTGAATTTCACTTTTGAGCGTGAAAACATTACAAAAGACGCCGTTCCCTTTTATGGTATGCGGGAAGATGGTGTGGCATATATCTACCTCGAGTCTTTTACGGAACAGGCAGGTGCACAGGTAAAAAAAGCCGCTTTGGCATTGAAAAAACAAAACCCAAATGCATTGTTATTAGATCTTCGCGGCAACGGCGGAGGCTTGCTTATGGAGGCTGTGAAAATCGTGAGTTTATTTGTTTCTTCAAGGGATACGTTGGTTTCTACACGGGGTCGTGGAGGTATTGTTCAAGACGTTTATCGTACTATCGGCCGCCCTATCCTACCAGAAATTCCACTGGCTGTGCTTACAGACGGATCGAGTGCTTCGGCCAGCGAAATCGTAGCAGGAGCCCTTCAGGATCTTGACCGCGCAGTGATTTTAGGTGAGCCTAGTTTTGGCAAGGGATTGGTTCAACAAATCCACCCCTTACCTTTTGGAGCACAGATGAAGGTCACAGTAGCAAAATACTACACGCCATCGGGTCGGTGCATTCAAAAAGTAGCGTATGACCGCGATGCAAAAGGAAAGCGGATCAAAAAATCGGACATACATACCTTTACTACGAAAAATGGTAGAATCGTTGTAGATGGAAACGGTATTGCACCGGATTCACTCCTCGTAAACGACTATTATCCTGAGTTTGTGGCGGCCTTAAGTGCTGAAGGATTGGATTTGAAATTTGCTGCCCGTACTTTGGGAAAAATCCCAGCAGATGTAACTGTCGGGGCGTATGAAATTAATGATGCTATTTGGACCGATTTCGCTGATTTCCTAAAGAACGAAGAATTCACCTACGAAAGCATTAGCGAGCTGCGTTTAAAAGATTTGCAGGAATTGGCAAGCGACATGGATTATATAGGGGCGGAAGATTTAAACCCAATTCTCAATAACATCAAAGCGCGGAAAGACCATGTATTGGAATCCGAAAAAGAAGCGATCAGGGATTACCTTTCCGATTATCTGATTCAACGCAAATTTTCTATGCCTGGTGCACTTGAACGCGGATT
Organism: Schleiferiaceae bacterium; assembly: GCA_965204625.1. Classification (GTDB taxonomy): domain Bacteria; phylum Bacteroidota; class Bacteroidia; order Flavobacteriales; family Schleiferiaceae; genus UBA10364. The sequence goes on along the minus strand of CBDBET010000006.1, from coordinate 168,076 downwards.
GCAAAAAGATGAAGTTATTGCACGTGCAGCGGAAATTGTCTTAAACCCACAGGCGCTGTCGGAACTTTTGAGCGTTACACTTTAAATGCAAAACCAATCTTTTCTCTTTTATACTGGTGCTGTTGCAGCGATTCTTCTGCCCTTCGCTTTCGAATGGCTCAGTCCGCTTTATGGACTCATTTTAGTCGGGATTGCACTACTCATTCAGGGCGAATGGTACCCGAACAAATGGCTGCTTTTAGCCTCTGCGGCATTCCTTGACTGGGAATTAATCAGTATTTGGTGGAGTAGCTTCCGCAGCGAAGGTTGGCAAGATGTAACTATGATTCTTCCAATCGTGCTGATGGGGATTATCGTGGGTTCAAAATCAAAGAAAGTGGAGGTCAAAGTGTATAGGAATTGGGCACTAATTTTCGCTTATGCCACCGTGGCGGCGTGGAGTTGGACCGTTGCGGAAAGTCTATTTAAGTACGGCTGGGTTCAATACAATGACCTTGAATTAGGGGGACGATTAGGCATTCACTACCAAAGCCTCTACCTGCTCGTTGCTGCTTTTATTCTTGAAGCACACCTAAGGGGAGTTGCGAGTAAAAAATACAAGCTCCTTCATGCGCTGTTGATTGTATGGCTGCTCTTCGGCTGCATCATGCTCAGTGCACGTATTCACCTTTTACTCCTGCCTCTTTTTATTCTCGTACGCACGCTTGACTTACTGCAGGGAAAAATCGCAAACAAGAAAAAAGCAAGTCTCTGGGCAGCCGGAATCATCATATCTATGGTGACCCTGATGGCTGTATTGCCCGGAACATCAAGACGACTTACTGATCTTAAAAATGAATGGCGCAGTATCGATGGAATGGTTGATGGCAAGCAAACCAACCACCGAGTCTATTTATGGAAATACGGCTGGAATGTAGCGAATGAATCCCCTATCATCGGAGTGGGAAACGGAGCAGGCGATGAACTACTGCACGAGGCGCTTCAATCTTGTGATGCCGTATTCTACAGGAAAAAAGAGCCGTATTATCTGCACGAATTCAAATACGATTTCCACAACATCCTTCTACAGAATTTTGCGGAAGGCGGGATTGTTGGGGTACTCTTACTTCTGTTTTTGTTTACCGTAGGATTCTTGCAGTCCCAGGGACCCTGGCGTTATGCTTGGGCATTGTTTTTCTTCACAGGAATGACAGAAAGTTTATTGGAAAGGCAAGCAGGCGTATTCTTACTTGCGTTTTTAATCCTGCAGATACAGACGCGGAATTCGAGCACCAAGCCCGGTTAAGATTTCATAGGAAATAGTTCCAGCATCTTTAGCCATAGTTCCCGCCGATTGCTCGGGGCCAATGAGTACGGCTTCTTCTCCAGGGGTGATTTGTAAATCACCTAATTCGACCATAACCATATCCATACAAACGTTGCCTAATATGGCACAACGTTTTCCTCGAATGTATACTGCACCCTTACCCAGCGATAAACTGCGCTGTAAGCCGTCTGCATAGCCCACAGGCAAAGTGGCATAATGGGTGATTTCTGTTGCTTTAAACGCCCTCGAATACCCTAATGTTTCACCGGGCTGGAGCACACCCACTTGAGACACCGTACATTTCCACGCCAATACCTCTTCGAGACGGTCAATACCGTCGTATGTTCCCAAACCGTAGAGCCCTAAACCCAAACGTACCATTTCGTGCTGTGCTCCGGTGTGTCGGGCAATTCCATAAGAATTTAAGGCATGTGCTTTAGCGCTTGGATAGTGGTGACGGATTTCGTCGCAAGCCGCTTGAAATTGGGCCAATTGGGCTTTCGTAAATGCATCCTCTTCAGAATTATTACTGGCGCTCAAATGCGTCATAATTCCATTGACAACGATGTCTTTTCGCGATTGCAATACGCCCAACAAATCTTGCAGCGCCGATGGCTGAAAACCCAATCGGTGCATTCCCGTATCTACTTTGATGTGAACTTGTAAAAGATGTTCCTGCTGCGGTACCGCTAACCAATCTTTTAATTGGTGCAAGTCAAACAACTCTACTTCGCACCCCGACTGAGCCAACATAGGCAGCTGCGCAGCCTCCGAATTCAATACAAGGACGGGACATTTTATGCCCTGTGCACGAAGGCTAAGTGCTTCTTGTGCAAATGCCACACCTAAATAATCGATGTGCATTTCCTCCAGTGCCCGAGCAACTTCAAAACTTCCGGTACCGTAACCTGAAGCTTTAACCATTGCCATCACTAACGTATTCGGCTGAAGTTTCGCCTGAAACTTCTGTAGGTTACGACGCATTGCACCGAAATTAATTTCCGCCCAAGTGCTGTGGTGTTGACGACGCAGCGTTATGGCCAATTGTTCCAACTTAAAACGGCGTTGTCCCTTTATGAGAACTACCGTATCACGTAATGAAAGTCCCTCAAACGCGGTAACTAAATCCCGAACCTCAGCTCGATCTTTCACCCACCATATGCGGTCCAATTCCATTTTATCAGCCATGGTCTGTGCAACTGCTGTAAGCTCAGGCGTCGCCAGTGTGCTCAAAACTGCCCATTTTTTCGATGCTCCTTGTTGCATCATTAATTGCTCAAGTGCCAAACGCAAGCTGTCTAAATCCGAACTGTACGTATCCTCAATTAACTTTCCCCCATCCTTAGCCTCAATCTCTTGAAGACGCATGGGCAAGGGTTCTACTGTTTTTAATCGAGCCAATGCTTCCGGTAACGGCACGCCAAGCAAAACCGCACCTGCCAGCGCATTCATTGCATTTTCTAGCTCATAGCCACCGGTAAAGGCAACCTCCTTCAATACATTCGGATCCAATTCTTCGCCCGGACCCCAGAGTAGAGCCGGTGGTGTCGGAAGTCCTAAAGATTGTGCTTTATCCCACCATTTTCGGTGCGTAGCGATTCGTTCGCACTGCGAAAAAAGGAGCCATTTTTCTGTAAAGTGCTCGTTTTCATTGCTAAAATGCTCTGAATGAGCATTCCCGAGATTTGTAAATATTCCTAAAGCCGGTCTCAGCCATTGTGCATGTGCTTCCATGGTTCCAGGACGGTCGATTCCTACTTCAATAATGGCTTTTGTGTGGGACTCCTTCAAGCTACTCATCGCTAATGCTATACCAAGTGCACTATTGAAACTTCCCGGAGTTCGGTGCACCTCAAGCGGTGTACCTAACAACTGAAACAGCCATTCCTTAACCACAGTTTTACCTGTACTCCCCGTAATAGCAAGCAACGGACCGCGAAGTCCACTGCGCTTGTTTTCTGCCCAAGATTGAACGACGACTAAAGGATTTTGGTGCGCAATAAAAGCCAATTCTGGATGGGCTTCTGCTCGTTGCGCGGCATCATTACAAATAATGGTTGTGGCACCGCGGGATATGGCCTCTTCAATGTAGTGATGGCCATCTGCGTGAGGTGTCTTAAGAGCAATAAAACAGGAAGAAATCGCGGCATGAATACGACGCGAATCAAAGGCAAAAGCCTCGAAATTCTGGGCGGCATTACCGTGAAGGGAAGCACCGGCCGACAGCGCTATGTCAATCGCTTTCAGTAGCACCTGAGGCTTTATTCAATTGATTGTATATGGTCCTGCTCACAGGTTCGTATTCGCCGGTTTCTCCCAGCATGAACGTTTGGTCTCCAGCAACTTTTCTGTACGAGAAATGTGCAGGGCCACCTGTTCTACGGCAAATAGCATGGAGTTTTGTGACGTATTCCGCCGTTGCTAGTAGCTGGGGCATAGGACCAAAAGGGCGGCCCTTAAAATCTTTATCTAAACCCGCAATGACCACACGCTTGCCTTGGTTAGCTAGGGTATTTGCAACTTCTACGATACCGTCGTCAAAAAATTGAGCTTCATCTATGCCCACTACCTGCACATCATCTGCGAGTAAAAGCATGTTCGAAGAACTCTCCACAGGCATAGAAGGAATTGAATTTTTATCGTGACTAACCACTTCTTCTTCGTCGTAACGAACGTCAGAAACGGGTTTGAAAATTTCCACTTTTTGGCCGGCAATCTGCGCACGCCGCATGCGACGGATCAACTCTTCGGTTTTACCGCTAAACATAGGACCACAGACGACTTCGATCCAGCCGCCTAATTGTTGGTTAAATTCTACTCCAGGTTGAAACATGAGGGGACTTTCGTGCTACATTCAAGGCATTAAAGGTAGATAATAAGATGCAGAGCCAAAGCCCTACACCCAGCAGAAAAGAATTAGAACAAGAATTAACTGCTTTTGCACAACACATCGGCGAGAAATCGGACAGTGATGCAGCAGCGACGTTGTTGGAATTGTACCAGAAATTTAAACTCGCTGAAATGGAATCCGAAGTGCGGACACAGCTCGAGCGTGTTGAAGAAAATATGCGTGCTACCCTTGAATCGCAATTGGCAACGCTAGCCGCTGAAATTGAAACTCCAAAGGTTAGCATAGAAGAAGGAGAGGTATTTGATGTACCTGCAACTAAAGTGTCACCAACGCAAAGTAGTAGCCCAGCTCCAGTAGTTGAAGAAAAACAAGCAAATCCAAAAGCATCTCCTGAACCTATTCAATTAGAAATTCCATCTGCAAGCGAGGAACCTGAGCTTGATCTAAGTCCTGAAGTGCCTGCAGAACGAGAAGATTTAGAGGCTCTTAAATTAGTTGTGAAAGTGTCGCCCATTGAAGAGGCAATACCTCCCAAAGAAGTTAAGTCTCTCGATGCCGAAGCCGGTATTGAGCATACGGACGTGCTTCCTCTTGACGAGTCACCCCTTCCACCGAAAGAAACGCCTCAAACTGGAGAAAGTGCAACGCTTTCAGAACGCGCAGCCCAGAGCACTGCATCCACAAGTTTGAATGACCGCTTCGCACAAAAAGTTTTAAAATTTGGACTGAACGATAGAATTGGATTTGTCAAAGCGCTCTTTGAAGGCAATCAAGAAGATTTCAATAGAGTCGTTAGTCAATTAAACACCCTCAGCTCGCTCGATGAGGCAACAGAATTCATCGAGACGTACGTGGCGCCAGAATACAAATGGGACCAGCAAGAAGAGATGGCGGAGCGATTCATGACTGCCGTTTCCACAAAATTTAACTAAATATGGCCGGGATACTTTACGTGGTTCCCACGCCGGTGGGGAATTTAGAGGACATGACGTTTCGTGCCATTAAGGTGCTGAAAGCATCAGACCTCATCCTTGCGGAAGACACACGTACGACCGGGAAGTTGACCAGTCATTACGATATTTCGACGCCGAAGCAGTCCTTTCACATGCACAATGAACACAAAGTCGTTGACCGATTTGTCGACCAATTAACAGGCGGCACAAACATCGCTCTAGTCAGTGACGCCGGGACTCCTGGCATTAGCGATCCTGGGTTTCTGTTGATACGTGCCGCGGCCACCGCTGGTATTGAAATCATTACGCTGCCTGGCGCAACAGCCTTCGTTCCTGCATTAGTAAGTAGTGGTTTACCTTGCGATACCTTCTATTTTGAAGGTTTCCTACCGCCTAAAAAAGGAAGACAAACTAAATTTGAAAAAATAGCTGCTTCAGACCGAACTGTAGTGCTGTATGAGAGCCCGCACAAAATCATTAAGACCTTAGGTCAGATCGTTGAATATTGCGGAGGTGAACGTCCAGTCACCATCAGTCGTGAGATTTCAAAGAAGTTTGAAGAAACCCTACGGGGAACTGCAGCTGAAGTATTAGCGGTAGTAGAAGAGCGCGGTGGATTGAAAGGGGAATTGGTCCTTTGTATTGGTGCGTAATTTCTGCAACAACTACCGCCGTTTAGCGTTATAAACATATGACAAAAGCCAGCATACAATCTATTAAGAATTGGATGGAGCAACCCACCGATTCGCCTTTACTCATTTCTGGACCGTGTTCTGTAGAAACGCCGGAACAAGTACTGGCTACTGCTAGGCAGTTAAAAGCACAAACGCCGATAAGTTTATTGCGCGGTGGGGTCTGGAAACCAAGAACTAAACCTGGAAGTTTTGAAGGCGTTGGTGCAGAAGCGATGCAATGGTTGATCGATGCCGGTCGTGCCATCAATACTCCGGTTACTACCGAAGTCGCAAATGCACAACACGTTGAAATCGCTTTAAAAGCGGGTGTGGATGTTTTGTGGATTGGTGCGCGTACGACTGTAAATCCATTTTATGTTCAAGAAATCGCAGAAGCACTGCGTGGCGTAAACATCCCTGTGCTTGTAAAAAACCCTATTCATGCTGAGATCGGGTTATGGGCAGGGGCAATAGAACGCTTCCAGAATTTGGGGATTAGTCATGTTGCTGCGGTACATAGAGGATTCTTTTCTTCGTCTAAAAGCATGTATAGAAATGCGCCCGATTGGCAGCACAGTTTCGATCTTCGGGCGCTTTTACCCGAAATTAAAATCATCTGTGACCCGAGCCATATTGCAGGCGACAGAGGTCTTGTAAGCGAGGTCAGCCAGGTAGCCATGGATTTAGGCATGGACGGTCTCATGATTGAAAGTCATGTTAGCCCAGACGATGCCTGGAGCGATGCTCGTCAACAGATCAGTCCTGAAGCAGTGGGGCAACTCATGAAAAAGTTAAAATTTCACAGCGATGTCCCTATTCTCACCAATGAAGAATTGGCGCAGTTGCGCTCAGAATTGGACCAATTAGACACACAAATCGTCGATGTACTTCGCAAACGTATGCGCATCGTTGAGGATATCGCTAACATCAAAGAACGTGAAGGGATGAGCATTTTCCACATGAAGCGTTGGATGAAACTCGTTGGCGAACACAGTGACGGAAGCGAAGCTGGACTCTCAGATGCCTTCTTAAAAGAGCTCTTCTCAACCATTCACAAATACAGCGTTGAGCTACAAACCTCGTTGATCAAAAAGACAAAGTAATGGTGTGGCGTAAAAAACCACAGCCCAACGCTGGCAAGGTTCAGATGCTCGCCGCAGCGGTGACAAAAGACCCTTTGCTTGCCTCATTACTAGTAGCACGAGGAGTAGACTCTTTTGAAGCTGCAAAATCCTTCTTCAGGCCTAACCTCAGCCACCTACACGACCCCTATCGAATGATGGATATGGAGCGTGCTGTGGAACGCATTGAAGAAGCGCGTTTAAAACAGGAGCACGTCATGATTTATGGCGATTACGATGTGGACGGCACCACCTCAGTGGCTTTAATGTGCGACTTTCTTGAAGGAAAATTTCCTATTGAAGCATACATCCCCGATCGTTACAAAGAAGGCTATGGATTGTCATTCGAGGGAATCAACCTCGCTGCTGAATTGGGTATCACGCTACTGATCGCTTTGGATTGTGGTATTAAAGCTTTTGACCAGATTGCGCATGCACGAAGCTTGGGCATAGACGTGATTGTCTGCGATCACCACCGCCCGGAAGAAACCCTCCCGAAAGCATACGCGGTGCTAGATCCGAAAAGACCAGACTGCCTGTATCCCTACAAAGAACTCTCCGCTTGCGGTGTAGGTTTTAAACTCTGCCAAGCACTTTGTGAACGCTGGGGACTGCCGCACGAACCTTACCTCTACCCGCTCTTAGACCTCTGTGCCGTTTCCATCGCCGCGGACATCGTTCACGTTACAGGTGAAAATAGAATTTTAGCACACTACGGTTTAGAGCGTTTACGCTCCAGTCAGTGCCGTCCGGGCTTTTTAAGCCTCCTCGAAGCGGCAAATAAAAGGCCTGAGACTCTTTCCTTTCGTGATATAGGCTTTTCGATAGGACCGCGAATCAACGCCGCTGGTAGAATGGAAAGTGGACTCCGAGCCGTTGAATTACTCCGATCAAAGAACAGAGAGGAACAGGATATATTGGCCAATGCCATCAATGATTTCAATACCGATCGCCGATCTACTCAAGCGGAAATCTTTGAAGAAGCGAAAGCGCTATTAGATACGGCATCTTTTCCTAATTCAACTGTACTTTATGCACCGCATTGGCACAAAGGAGTGGTAGGTATCGTCGCCTCAAAAATGGTCGAACACTATTACCGCCCGACCATCATCCTCACCAAAAGCGGCGAAGTCCTTGCCGGTTCTGCTCGAAGCGTTTTAGATTTTGACGTATACGATGCATTGGAAGCTTGCGAATCGCATTTACTGCAATTCGGCGGGCATAAATATGCTGCAGGGATGACCCTTGATGAAGCCCAATTACCCCACTTTAAAAAAGCTTTTGAGGCATACGTCACAGCCCATTTACCCGAGGAAAAGAAGCAGCGAATCTTCTTATACGACGCCGAAGCCAACATCGATATCATCACGGACCGATTCTACGCTATTCTTCGCCAATTGGCCCCCCATGGACCCGAAAACGAAGCTCCAGTTTTTCTTTTTAAAGACCTTGTTAACGCAGGCAATACCCGGGCTGTAGGCGCCGATTCTAAGCACCTCAAACTGCACCTCAAGCCTTTAAACGGCAGCGGCTCAATCAACGGGATTTCTTTTGGCGAAGGTCATCTTGCAGCAGCGCTAGCCTCTGGACAACCTTGTGATGTTTTAGCCAGTGTAGTTGAAAATCACTTCAATGGACAAACTACACTGGAGCTGATGGCTACTGGCATTCGATTGCATTAAAGGGCACACCGACCCTTAGTCCTGCATTTGTCTAGGGTATATTCTCTTTTTCATGGGTATATTGTGCGGAAGTCTAAACACACATTACGCATGCCGAATACTGCCTACACCACCTTCTGCCGCCTTCTTTTCATTGGGTGCCTCGCTTCAACAGTCGGTTGCACCCAGCAACAAGAAAACAGTCATCAAACGGATGAAAATGTATGGAGCATCGATTTCTTTGATGATTTCGATCATTTTAACGCCGAAAATTGGCAGGATCAGCGCATCTGGGTCAATAATGAAACCCATGCCTACGTTCCTGACGGCTTACACGACACTAGAGAGGTGAGTAACGGTTCATTAAAAATCCGTGTGGTTAAGCTTGATGCCCCAATAAGCGGTGATACTTACGATAAATTCGGAAATCCTCATCCTCCAACAGTTTACGTCGCAGGTCGAGTCTGCTCGAAGAATCGCAAAGAATTTATTCAAGGAAAATGGACCGCACGACTTAAACTGCACACCAGCGGAGAACCCAGTCAATTTCCGGCCTGGTGGATTCTAGGTGCACAGAACAATGAAAGTCCTGTTCAAGAAGAAAATGAAAACGTATGTTGGCCCTTATATGGCTCTGGTGAAATTGACATTTTCGAACACCATGGCGATTATACCGCTACAGAATTCACCTCCGGTGCGATAGTGAGTTTAGACTCATGTGATAAAGGCGATTGGTGGAGTGCACGAAAAAACACAGAAACGACACTAACGGAGTACCATGAATATAGCGTAGAATGGGAAGACGATGACCTCGTCTATCGTTTAGATGGCAATGAAATTTATAGAAATATCGGTATGGGCGCAACCTATTCTGAGCCCATGTTCGCCATACTTAATTATGCTAAAATCACTGATTCAGATATGACCACGCCCTGGACTATGGAGGTCGATTGGGTCAAGCACGAAAAACGAAACTAATACAGACGTAATCTATGAATCAAGCAGGATACACTACACGTATAGCACTAACAGTTGCACTTGGCGGCTTTCTTATGGGATTCGATGCATCGGTCATATCAGGAGTCAATAAATTCATTCAAATAGATTTTAATCTGACCGACCTTCAGCTCGGTTTTTCTGTCAGTTCTTTAACCATTGTTGCTGCTTTAGCTATGATGATCTCTGGTCCCTTGAGCGATAAATTGGGCCGAAAACTAGTACTGAAATTCTGTGCGTTAATTTTTACCGTCAGCGCCATAGGGTCTGCATTCGCCTCGGGCTTTACCTCTTTCTTACTCTTCCGTATGCTAGGCGGATTGGGCGTTGGAGCCTCTTTGATTGTTGCACCTATGTATATAGCTGAAATAGCCCCTGCTAGCAAACGCGGCCGACTGGTTTCGTTTAATCAATTGAATATCGTCCTTGGAATTACCATCGCATTCTTCACAAATTATTACATCTTATCGTTGGCCGATTCAACATCAAGCTGGGTATCTACCTACGGGCTAGTTGCACACAACTGGCGCTGGATGTTAGGTATTGAAGCGCTTCCTGCGATCGTTTACTTTTTAGCGTTGTTTAGTGTCCCAAACAGTCCAAGATGGCTGATGAGTAAGGGCGATGAGTCGAAAGCCACTGCGGTTTTACATAAGTTCATTTCCATTGAGGAAACTTCAGAAGAGATTTCGGCTATTCAAAAGGCTTTAAGCGATGTGAAAGGCGAGAAAAAAACACCGATTAGCGAATTATTTAAGCCCGCAATGAGATTAGTACTAACCATCGGTATCGTTGTTTCGGTCTTGCAACAAATTACGGGTATAAATGCAGTGTTCTTTTATGCACCCATGATCTTCGAGCAGTCCGGTATAGGCACAAATGCATCGTTTATTCAAGCTGTGCTTGTGGGTGTTACCAATCTCCTTTTTACGATTATTGCCATGGCACTCATTGACCGATTAGGCCGTAAACCATTGCTCGTTGCAGGTGTCTCTGGAATAGTATTGTTTATGGCTTTGCTTTCATACGGATTCAGCTCTGCTACCTACACCTTAAACACTAGCCAGGTCGCTTCTTTAGATGTTGTCGTACAGGAAAGTCTGACACCCCTTATCGATGAGCAATTCGCTAATGATGTTGCCTATAAATCGGCTTTGCAAGAGGTTCTAGGAATGGAACAAGCGAAAATGTACGAAAGCGAATTGATTAAAGCCGCAATACAAATGAACCCTACCCTTATTCTAGTAGGTATCATCGGGTTTGTAGCTTGCTTTGCCGTTTCCTTAGGTCCCGTAATGTGGGTTCTTTTTTCCGAATTGTTTCCACTTAAAATTCGTGGAATTGCCATTTCGTTTGTCGGCTTCATAAATTCCGGAGTCTCCGCGCTGGTACAATTCGTGTTTCCTTGGGAACTTTCTACGCTTGGAAGTGCGGCGACGTTTATGATTTATGGCATTTTCGCCTTCATTGGGCTTCTTTGTATCGTACGACTATTGCCTGAGACAAAAGGAAAGTCTTTGGAAGAGTTAGAGCTCGAGTTGGTCAAGTAAAACACAAAACTCTAGACGCCGCTTAGTATTTACATTTGAAGTATCTTTAAATGGAGTACTCGCAAACGAGGTGCTTTACTTCTTTTAATTGCTATCAATGAATCTAGTCACGGCACAAACCTTTAACGACTCTGTCTCTGCACACTTGGTAAAAACACGACTAGAAAATGAGGGTATAGAATGTTTCATTTTTGATGAGCACATTAACAACGTCATGCCCATTTATGGTCAAGCCGTTGGTGGTATCAGACTTAAAATCAAAGAAGAAGATGTAACCAGGACCAAAGAATTGATCGAAGAATGGGAATTAAGACCTTTTCTAAATCAATCGAACGAAACATTGACTTGCACCTCTTGCGGAGCACAAGAACTATTTGCCGGTTTTAAAAGTTTCAAAACGAGTCTCGGTTGGTTAACACTTGCCATCTCCTTTCTATTCATGATCTACCCATTTTATTCGAAAACGGTCTACCGGTGCAAGAATTGCGGAGAAGAGATGGACTTGAACAACTGACATGAGGAATAGTTAGTAAGGACATACCTTTGCATGAATTGGATTACCCTAAATAAAGAATCATGGCAGAATTAGAATGGCAAACCATCAAAGCGTACGAAGAAATTACGTTTAAACAACTGAACGGCGTAGCGCGTATTGCGTTCAATCGCCCAGAGGTTCGTAACGCCTTCACGCCAAAAACCGTCGATGAACTTTGGGAAGCGTTAGTCATCTGTCATGAGAGTCAGGAGATAGGCGTAGTCCTCATTACCGGCGAAGGGCCGTCTGCTAAAGATGGGGGATGGGCCTTTTGTTCTGGTGGAGACCAACGGGTGCGATCGAATACGGGCTATAAAGGTGCAAATGGCATTAACCGATTCAACATTCTTGATGTACAACGTCAGATTCGCTTCATGAACAAGGTCGTTATTGCCGTAGTACCCGGTTGGGCCGTCGGTGGCGGTCATAGCCTCCATGTAGTTTGTGATCTTACTCTGGCAAGCAAAGAACATGCTGTATTTAAACAAACAGATGCAGATGTTGCCAGTTTTGACGGCGGCTTTGGTTCTGCCTACCTCGCACGTCAAGTCGGTCAAAAACGTGCACGTGAAATTTTCTTTTTAGGAGCAGAGTATTCAGCACAAGAAGCCTTTGAAATGGGCATGGTCAATAAGGTAGTTCCGCACGAAGAACTAGAACAAGTAGCTTATGAATGGGCGCAAGAGATCATGACCAAAAGCCCAACGGCTATCAAAATGCTCAAATTCGGGTTTAACCTCATTGATGACGGTCTAGTTGGTCAGCAAGTCTATGCTGGTGAGGCCACTAGACTGGCGTACGGTACAGATGAAGCTGTGGAAGGACGTAACGCCTTTCTTGAAAAGCGACCACGCGATTTCTCGAAATTCCCGAAGTTTCCATAACACTAAAACAATAACCCAATGAAAAGAGTATTCGTTTTAGCAATGGTATTGATGGCATGCGTCGCATGCCAAAAGAATAATCAGCCAGAGACCCCATCTAATAAAATCCTGCCTTTGGGAGCATCGAGAGTGCAAGGTGACCCACCGGATTACCATAGTTACCGTTACAAGCTTTGGAAAAAGCTTCTTAAAAACGGTTGGTCTATTGATTTTGTTGGCTCTCAGATTGATCCTAAATCATATGCCCTAGTCGATAATGAAGAATTCGATCCAAATCACGAGGGTCATATCGGGTATACATCAGGTCAAATATTAGAGGAACTAGATGATTGGATGGCGACTGTCGACACTCCTAATATTGTACTGTTTAGTTCGCCTGGGGGTAACGACGCATTAGATTTCTTGCCCTACGACGACGCTGTTGATAATATCGTAGATATCGTACAGAAACTTCAAGGCTACAACCCCAATGTCACTATCGTGATAGAAAAGATGGCACCGGGAAATACAATTGCAATGTTGGTGTTAGGCGATTACTATACGCGCATTCAAAACGATATGGACAGTTTAGTGAACTATCTAAATACCCCAACCTCAACTGTGTTATCCATAGATATGGCCACTGGATTTGATAACGACTTTCTTGCAGATCCGATACATTACAATCAACAAGGAGCCTCTTTCATTTCAGATCGTTATTACGATCTTCTCACGACAATCATGGAGCCTTAAATGAACACCACTGAAGCCATACATTCACGCGAAACCGCAAAAGTACTTGCAGATGGCCCGTGGGCGCCTTCATTAACCCAAGACGAGCAAGAAAAACTTAGCGAGCACTTGTTAAACCTTGCTGCAAAGGCACCTTACCACTACAAAAGCGCAGAGCGCTATAAAATAGGAGCACAAACCAGTTCGCTCCCTTTTCGCTGCTATACACTGGATGGCGCCACTTGTAATGCTCTAGCGGCTAAATTAAAAGCACTAGATCCTTCGCCCGGTAAGATCCTAAATATGCTATGGGCTGCAGAACTTCTTATCATTACTACATGGCTTCCCGATGTTTTTGGAGTGCAACCGGAAGAGCGAATAATGGAACCCTTGCCCTTTGTGGGTAACCTTCGTAATATGGAGCACATAGCCGCGACAAGTGCGGCAATCCAAAACATGTTATTGGGCGCAACTACCGAAGGGTATCCTAACTATTGGTCATCAGGCGGTATACTACGTCAAGAATATGCGAGAAATATGCTTCATATTTCCATGAAGGAAGTTATGCTTGGTGCCGTCTTTATTTTTCCGAAGGATGCGGAGGAACGAGCGGAAGAAATCAAGCCTGGTAAGCTTCGTGAAGAAGGGAAAACATTAGGTGCTTTTTCAAAAAAAGTGAGTTTGTAAGAAACGGTGCAGTGCCTTTTTAGTACATTTTCGCAAATCTTCTTAATTATGCGATTGCTCACTGTTTGCTTGCTCTTTAGCACCCTTACCTATGCTCAATCAGGGCCAGGAAACTGGTTCATGTATTTTGGAACGAACACCATCAACGACTCATGGAGTATTCATACGGAGGCTCAACATCGTAATTATGGATTACTACCCAATGAACTGGAGCAACTCTTGCTGCGGACTGGATTAAACTATAAAGTCCGTGACGGTCTCGTTGTAACCGGTGGATACGCGAACATTACCAACCATGTCTATAATTCCGCTCGTATAGGTCCTGAGGTGGAGGAACACCGCATTTGGCAACAATTAATTGCTTTAAATTACTTTGGAAAAACAAAAATTGAGCACAGGTTCAGGTACGAGCAGCGATGGATTGAAGACCAATTCAAAACGCGCTACCGATACCGCGGCATGCTTTTTCATCCCCTCAATAGCGAACGTATTGAGACGGGCACATTGTATTTAGGTATCTACAACGAACTGTTTTTACAACCCTCCGGAACCGCATTTGATCGCAATAGATTCTATACTGGAATGGGCTATAAATATGCCCAGAATATTCAATTCCAATTGGGCTATTTATTGCAAACTGTAGGCGATAAAACAGGACAGTATCTTCAGTTCGGTCTGATTTTTGACACGTGATTACTATGTTTAAGAGACCCATACTTTTCCTAGCATTAGCTACAGCCACACTCGTTTTAACGAATTGTAACCGCAATTCCGGAGGCAAGAATCCGCCTTCATCTTTGGACATGTATGAAGTATCTTTTCAATATGATGGGTTAAACCGTAGCGCCCAGGTACATATTCCTGAGAACTATGACAGTTCGTTCGCACTGCCGGTAGTACTCAATTTTCACGGTTATGGAGGAAACGCAACGGCACACGCGGCTACTACAGGAATGACGGCAACTTCGGATTCTTTCCAATTCTTACTGGTCTATCCTCAGGGAAGCCTGTTAGGTAACGACCCTCATTGGAACAATGCGCTCCCAGGTCCAGATAATAAAAGTGACGCCGAAGATTTAGGTTATACAAGTGAACTCCTTAGACGTTTAGATTCTGCCTTTCTTATCGATCGAGAAAGGATATACGCTTGTGGATACTCCAACGGAGGGATGATGTCCTATGCCCTAGGTTGTTACCTAAATAATGAAATTGCCGCAGTGGCCTCAATATCAGGTTGTCTTGGAGATACCACAGAAACATGTGAGCTGCAGCACCCCACTGCTGCACTCAATATCCACGGAACTAATGATGATGTAGTCGCTTACGACGGAGGTTCAGAAATCATAAGTGCCCCAGATGCAGTTGCGTTTTGGGCCGCACAAAACAATGCACAATCCACCCCAACCATTACCACTAGTATCACCTCGAGTTACGATATAGAACACATTCGTTACGAACAGGGGGATAGCAGTGTGACTTCGGAACATATTAAAGTCCTCGGTGGAGGGCACGTTTGGTTTAGATTTGAAGAAAATGGCGCCTCTATGAATACGCTTATTTGGGAGTTTTTTGACCGATTCGATATTTACGGCGCACGATAAAGCAAATACTTAGCAGCCACATATTGTACCTATATTTACGGGAGCAGTACAGGTACCATGAAAACAGCCCCTCTCTTCCATTCTTTCCGTTCGGATATCAGTAAAATTGGCTTACCTGAGCAATTTACGTATCCGTTCTTCTACCAACCACATCCGCTCACTGAAGCTGCCTCGAATGAGCTACAGTCTTTTCTTTTGAAAGGAACTTTAGTTCACAACTTTGGACTAGGGACGCACGAATCGTTGATCGAACAAGGCAAAATGTTTGGTGTACTGGTAGTAAAAGATTCATTGGGAAATTTAGGGTGGCTCGCAGCCTATTCCGGAAAACTGAGCGAAGAACCGCAAGGATATTTTGTTCCTCCAGTAGCAGATATTCATGCAGCCCAATCTTTCTATAAAAAAGGTGAAGCTGAACTCAATGACATGAGCGCTGTGATTGCAGCTTTAGAAGAAGATCTAAAGCGAACGGCGCGAAAAAAAACAATTCAAGATCGCCTCGACGAAATCAACGAGCACTTACGCAAAGGCCGCGCAGCACTCAAAGAAGCTAAAAAGGCACGCCAGAAGTACAGGGAAGCGGTACGACCGACGGTAAGCGCAGAAGATTTCGAAGGAATTTGCGAACGATTGGCGAGCGAAAGTATCCAGGGACAATTGGCTTTTAAGCACAGCAGTAAAGAATGGCTCGCTGAACAAGAAGCACTCGTCGAAAAATTGGACCAATTCGATAATGATATCAAAGATTTAAAGGAAGAACGTCGACTTAAATCCAACGCCTTACAGCGTGAAATTTTTGATCATTATGTCTTCCTCAATGCCCATGGAGAATCACAGGTACTTAGTGCGTGCTTTCCAGATTTTGATCTGCGACATCCGCCCAGTGGATCAGGTGATTGTTGTGCGCCTAAACTTCTACAATACGCCTACAAAAATGGGCTCCAGCCTCTCGCGCTTGGCGAGTTTTGGTGGGGCAATGCTCCCGATAAGGAGATTCGCCAGCATGGATACTTTTATCCTTCATGTGCCTCGCGTTGCCGCCCCATTTTAGGACATATGCTTCAAGGTTTAGAGGTGGAAGAAAACCCTTTACTCACTTACGGTAAAGACAAACCCATGCCTATAGTTTATGAAGATGACGATCTAGTTGTCGTTAATAAACCTGCCGGGTTGCTTAGCGTTCCTGGAGTTGAAATCGAAGATTCAGCACTTACTCGCATCAAGAATAGGTACCCTAATGCAACGGGAGCTATTCTGCTGCACCGATTAGACATGAGTACATCTGGACTTTTAATGTTTACGCTGAATCCAAAAGCGAATAAGCGTATGCAACGCCAATTCATCAAGCGTCAGGTTCAAAAAACCTACATCGCAGATATTGCGGGTCTCGTAGCGGAAGAAAAGGGAGTCATTCGTCTACCCTTAGCGCCGGATTATTATGACCTTCCTCGTCAAATGGTCTGCCACAAAACGGGTAAAGCGTCTGAAACGCACTGGTCCGTGTTGCAGCGATTCAAATCCAGTACCAGATTGGCACTGAAGCCCATCACTGGTCGTACGCATCAACTGCGCGTGCATTGTGCACATCCGGAAGGGTTAGGCGTACCAATAATTGGGGACGAGTTGTATGGAATTATCGGACAGCGCCTACATTTACATGCACATCAATTGGAGTTTATACACCCAACAACTAAAGAGATTGTTAGAATTGAAGCGCCAATAGATTTTTAATTATGGCTAAAGAAATAGAACGCAAATTTTTAGTTAGCACTGACAATTGGAAGGACAATGTCTCTGCTGTTCATGTCTTTAGACAGGGCTATCTTAGCTATGATTCTGAGCGGACAGTGCGCGTACGTGCCACTGAAGTCAATGGGTACTTAACCATAAAAGGCATCACTACCGGACTCACAAGAGATGAGTTTGAATATGAAATACCGCTGGGAGATGCCCTTTCACTTTTACAAATGTGTGAACGTCCGGCCATTGAAAAAAAACGCTACATCGTTCCTCACGGTGCGCATACCTGGGAAGTAGATGTTTTTGAAGGGGCCAACGCAGGTTTAGTTGTTGCGGAAATTGAATTACGGAGTGAAGACGAAGTCTTTGAGCGTCCTACGTGGCTTGGCGAAGAAGTAAGCGGTCAACGAAAATATTCGAACAGCGCATTAAGTCTATTTCCTTTTAAAGACTGGATATGAAACATACTATCAAAGCAATCATTATAACGGCGATATGTACCCTTTTTTCGACCAATGGAATCGCTCAAATAGACCATTGGGAAAAGCTTGTAGGTGCCAACGATACATGGCAATACCGCGTTGGAAACAGCGAACCATCAAGCAGCTGGATGAACGCATCATTTAATTCAAGTTCATGGTCATCAGGTACTGGCGGTATCGGTTATGGTGATGGCGACGACAGCACTGTTATTACAAACTGTGCATCATTGTACATGCGTCGTTCGTTTACTGTGAGTAATTTAAACGCTATTGAAGCGCTAATTCTTAATGCAGACTACGACGACGGTTTTGTGGCCTATCTCAATGGTACAGAGATTGCGAGGGCCAATGTAGATACATTAACGCCTCCATACAATTATAATCCGCCCACATGGCGCGAGGCGAAAATGTATCAAGGAGGCGAAGCCGTTACTTTCGTAGTAAACAAAGCTATATGGCAAGGACTCTTAACTAACGGGACTAATATTCTTGCCGTTCATACCATCAATCATAGTGGTGCGAATAGTTCAGATATGAGCGCACGCTACTGGCTCCATTGTGGCGTTACGACAGCTACACAAATACACGCCACTCCGGCTGCTTGGTTCGACTTCGACTGTTTCGAAAGCCCTGTTGCCATCATGCGTATCAATACTTTTGAAGAGACTATTCCAGATGATCCTTCTATACGAGGCATCATGGAGATTGTATGGAATGATACGGCCACTAACCATCCTTCATACGGTGTTCCCACTGATTTGATTACCAATATTGAGATTGAAAAAAGAGGTCGATGGTCCCAATTCGTTTACCCTAAGAATGGGTATGCCATTGAGACTAAAGACTTTCATTGGGAAGACACCGATGTTTCACCACTCCAAATGCCGATGGAGGAAGATTGGACCCTGCATGGCCCTTATGGCGACCGCTCATTCATGAGAAATGTATTGGCCATGCATCTGGCAAATAAACAAGGTAACTATGCCTCAAGAACACGGTTCGTTGAACTCTTTATCAATGGCGACTATGAAGGTCTTTACGTGATGATGGAAAAAATCAAGCGAGGTGAAGACCGCGTAGACATTGCCAAACTGAAACCCGACGAAATAAGCGGAGATGACGTGACTGGTGGATATATTTTTAAAACGGATTGGGAACCCGTGGATTGGCGCTCTAGTTTCAGCATGTTAGTCGACACCACTAAAATCCCATATACCTACGCGTATCCAAAGCGGAAAAATATAGTTCAACAGCAAGAGACCTACATTCAGGATTATGTGGATGATTGGGAACATTCGATGCAAAATACTACCGTTACCTACAATGGTAAATATTGGCATCAATACATGGATCTTGCCTCCTTCGTAGATTTCTTTCTAATGATGGAAATAACAAAGGATATTGACGCATATCGCGCAAGCACCTACTATTATAAAAAGAAGGATAGCAATGGCGGTAAAATTCATGCAGGTCCAGTTTGGGATTTTAATTTTGCCTTCGGCCTCGTGGATTATTGTCAAGGCTATTTGCCGAATGGATACATGTTTTCAGGAAACTGGTGCTCAGGTACGAATCCTGCATGGTGGGAAGATTTAGTCTATACACCCCAGTTTGCAGACGCAGTTAATTGTAGATGGAAGGAATTAAGAACTACCGTTTGGCATAAAGACTCTATCACTGATTTTATTGCTGGTAACGAATCACTTTTAACTAGTGTGGCGACGAGAAATCATGCGCGATGGCCGTTGATGGGGAGTAATCCGTCGGCGGTAAAATATGTTGCGGCTACATTTTCGGGAGACGTGGAACTCGTAGAAGATTGGTTAATGGATCGTATTGACTGGCTCGATTCAAACATGATAGGAGCCGATTGTATTTTGAACCAAAACGAAATCGATGCAATTGCATCGGATGTAATTGTGTATCCAAATCCAACATCAGGCATATGTACGGTTACATCCCCTGTCCTATTCGAAAATGTAAAGATTCGTTCTAATACTGGTGAAATTGTAGCCATTATTCAAACGGACAATCGTTATGTCGGGGAAAAAATTATACTTGATTTACAGGGTTTAGTGAGTGGAATGTATTCTTTAGAGTTCGTTTCTAGCGAGGTTCAATTCGTTAAGAAAATAGCCATTGTCCACTAGATATGAAGCAACTACTTTTGCGGCATGGGAAAAGATAAACTACGGAAGTTTAAAGAAATTGGCGGGCTTTACAATGTTGTTGAGCCTAAGACCGAAGAAGTACGTCACGGTTTTGAATTAAAAGGAAATTGGGCCACTACGCATTTTAAAAACGAAAATGGACTTGTACTCGAACTAGGTTGCGGAAAAGGCGAGTATACAGTAGCACTGGGCCGAAGAAATCCCGAGAAAAATCACATTGGCATCGATATAAAAGGTGCTCGATTGTGGCGTGGGGCAAAAACCGCAGCGGAAGAAGGTCTGGAAAACGTAGCCTTCCTTCGCACTAGAATAGACTGGATAGAGCAAGTATTCGGGGCCAATGAGGTGGATGAAATCTGGATCACTTTTCCCGATCCACAAATGAAATACAAGCGTGCTAAACACCGCCTCACGCATCCGGAATACCTCATGAAATATGCTCAGTTTCTCAAGCCTGGCGGCACTGTGAATTTAAAATGCGATAGTGAATATTTACACGGATACACGCACGGTATCGTTCAGATGCTCGGTTTAGAAATAGAGGAGGCGTACCACGACATTCACGATCAGATTCAACCCAATGAGGGCATTCTCTTTGATGTCATCACACATTATGAGCGCATGTGGCTTGCACAAGGTAAACCCACAACGTATTTACGTTTTAAACTAGATGGGCTAGAGGCCGCCATGGCGCATTGGAAAAGTTTTAATCGCTAGATGGCGAGTGAATTTTTCCATAAGGTTTATAAAGTAGTCCGTCAAATTCCTGAGGGACGTGTCACGACGTATGGACATATCGCTCGTTTTTTAGGCACTGGACGTTCTGCACGCGTTGTAGGTTATGCCATGAACGCTTCGCATAACGACCCTTCCGTTCCTGCACATCGCGTAGTGAATCGCAAAGGGGTCTTAACGGGTAAGCATTTTTTCGGTGGAAGTACCCTTATGGAAGATCTACTGAAAAGCGAGGGGATTCTTGTAGTTGATGACCAGATTCAAAATTTCGAGCAATGCATCTGGGACCCGATGGAACATTTAAATCAAGAAGAGTACTTTACAGATCTTCTGTAGTCCGATTATAGGCTTCGTGTTCTAACGGTATTTGAAGTCAATCTTTCATCGGCCTTTCTTTTCCTGATGGATCAAATAGGGGGCTAAAGGATGATTCATATTTAAAATGCATTTGCTTCTAACGCGACCAGTTCGAAAAACTTCGCCAAATGTAACCCGTCCATTAATGCATGATCAACCTCAAGATTAAATGGCAGAAGGTAACGTCCATCACGCTCATAAAAACGACCAAATACTGTTCTAGGAATACTGTCGTCGTTATTTTTCTTGGGATGTTTAAAAGTAGTGAAGGTCACCCACGGAAGCGTAGTTCCGTAAATAAGATTGGTTCGATCAGGACGTGGATCTAATGGTAGGCCTTGTGCAGCGCGTCGTGTAACCTCAGTGGTTCGAGTGATGAATTGGTCCACGGATTCGTTGGGCTCCCAGCGGTAATAGGCAAACGTGAAAGTCTCACCGTCTTCTCGAAGAACGGAGCATCCCATATCGACCGTCTCATGAAGCACTACTCCATCGCCCTTTCTTCTTAGTCGCATGGGATCATAGCTGTTCGCCACCTTCAACGTGGTGTACAACAGCGCGTGGTGAATGCTCCAATCCCGCTTTCGACACGAAAGAACCAAAGCCGTAATATCGACATCCACCTGTATGCCGACAAAGGGATCCGCGAAGGACTTGAAAAAGTCATACGATTCTTTTCTCGGCCAGTGTTCTAAATCAATTTTTTGCTCCATCTA
This sequence comes from Schleiferiaceae bacterium, assembly GCA_965204625.1. GTDB lineage: Bacteria > Bacteroidota > Bacteroidia > Flavobacteriales > Schleiferiaceae > UBA10364. The sequence goes on along the minus strand of CBDBET010000006.1, from coordinate 146,345 downwards.
CCAAAGATACGATTTGCCCTATCTTTAAGTTTATGAATCACGAGTCCATCCGCGAATTTGCGCTTTCTCTACCCTTAGTTACTGAACATCTTCCCTTCGATGAATATACCTTGGTATTCAAGGTCCATGGAAAGATGTTTGTCACGCTCGGCTTAAATGCACAGCCTCCTCGTATGAATGTGAAAAACGATCCAGAAGTCAATATTGCATTGCGCGAACGCTATGATTGGATTATTCCTGGATATCACTCGAACAAGAAGCACTGGAATACGGTTATCGCAGATAATTATGCCGACTGGACACTGATTCAAGAGCTTATTAAAACCAGTTATGAATTGGTATGGCAAAAGCTGCCAAAGAACGTTAGAGAAGGCAGCCTTTAGTGTATTTTAGCACCCATGAAAAACATTCGTAATTTCTGTATCATCGCGCACATTGACCACGGTAAGTCAACGTTAGCGGACCGCCTATTAGACGCCACTTCATCTGTTACTGATCGTCAAAAGCAAGACCAGCTTTTGGATGATATGGATTTAGAACGCGAACGTGGGATTACCATAAAATCTCATGCGGTTCAGATGTACCATGAAATAAACGGTGAAAAATATACGATTAACCTCATCGACACACCGGGACATGTTGATTTCTCGTATGAAGTTTCGAGATCAATTGCCGCGTGTGAGGGTGCGCTACTTATTGTGGACGCCGCGCAAGGTATACAGGCACAGACCATATCTAATCTTTACCTCGCGTTAGAGCACGATTTAGAAATCATTCCGATTCTAAATAAAATTGATCTGCCAAGCGCCAATCCAGAAGAAATAGGTGACCAGATCATCGACCTCATCGGCTGTAAACGAGAAGATATATTATTGGCCTCAGCAAAGACAGGTCAAGGTGTTCCAGAAATCCTTGATGCTATTATAGAGCGCGTACCGGCACCAGTTGGCGATCCAGACGGACCGCTACAAGCCCTCATATTTGACAGTCATTACAACCCATTCCGTGGAATCGAAGCCATATTCAAAGTGGTCAATGGTTCCATTAAAAAAGGAGAACGGGTGAAATTCATGTCCACCGGTAAGCAATACGATGCTGATGAAATTGGGGTGAATTTGATCAAGCAATTCCCTACCAAAGAAATCAAAACTGGTGATGTTGGCTATATCATATCCGGTATAAAAGAAGCGAAAGAAGTAAAGGTTGGCGATACCATAACTTCCGTTGATCGACCGGCTGATAAGGGCATTGAAGGATTCGAAGAAGTAAAACCCATGGTATTCGCGGGTATTTATCCAGTGGAAACCGAAGAATTCGAGGAACTTCGTTCTTCGCTCGAAAAACTTCAGCTGAACGATGCTTCCTTGACATTTGAGGCCGAGACCTCTGCCGCATTAGGCTTTGGATTCCGTTGTGGCTTCTTAGGAATGCTGCACATGGAGATTATCCAGGAGCGACTCGAACGAGAGTTCGACATGACGGTAATCACAACCGTTCCTAACGTAAGTTACAAGTCGTACTTAAAGAGCGATCCCGACCGTACCGTTTGGGTGCAAAACCCTACTGACTTCCCTGATCCCACTAAAATGGAGCGCATGGAAGAGCCGTTTATTCGTGCACAAATCATTACGAGCGCTGACTTTGTTGGGCCTGTAATGAATCTGTGTATCGGCAAGCGCGGAATATTGACGAATCAAACGTATTTGACCAGCGACCGCGTTGAACTAAGCTTCGATATGCCACTAGCTGAAATCGTATTCGACTTCTACGACCGCTTAAAAACCATCTCAAAAGGCTATGCCTCATTTGACTACCACCCGATCGGCTACAGAGAGAGTCATTTGGTTAAAGTAGATGTAATGCTCAACGGTGATCCTATTGATGCTTTAAGTGCACTCATCCACAGGGACAATGCGTACGACATCGGTAAGAAAATGTGTTTGAAATTGAAAGAGCTTATCCCTCGTCAGCAGTTTATGATTGCGATTCAAGCAGGAATTGGCAATAAAATCATTGCCCGTGAAACTTTGAGCGCTTTGCGCAAGGATGTTACTGCAAAATGTTACGGTGGTGATATTTCGCGTAAACGCAAGCTGCTTGAAAAACAAAAAGCAGGGAAGAAACGCATGCGTCAGTTGGGCAATGTGGAGATTCCACAAAGTGCCTTCCTTGCGGTTCTTAAGCTGAACGATTAAGACCTCTATTTTAGGTATGATAACACCTATAATCGTCGAATTCGGAGGGGCACTTTTATGTGGTGCCTCCGAAGCTATGTCGCTTCGAACATTCACTCCATGGACCCTATGGCCCCGTGTGATGACGCGTTTGAGTCAAATAGGCAATAGAACCAGTCCAGATCTGATTTCTTTAAGGAACTTCAATGGTATTCCCGTGTTTGGACCGGAAGCGAATCCACCGTTTACCTATTGGGGCGGCGTGGAAGTAGTAGCGGCTAACAAAGGATTTGAACATTTAGACATCCCTGCCGGTACCTACGCCGTATTCCACTACAAAGGTCTTTCAAGCGACTCTACTGTATGGCGCTACATCTACAGTCAATGGCTACCCAATAGCGAATGGGAGCTTGACGATCGGCCGCACTTCGAACGACTAGGGTCAAAATATAAAAATGACGACCCTACCTCAGAAGAAGATATTTACATCCCCATTCGCCTGAAGAAATAAAAAAACCCCATCCATTACTGGACAGGGCTCTTATTTTATACAACCTATACAGGCGAGAAGTACTTATTTATTGCTGCTCAACGAGGCGAATAAATAATCACGATTCATGCGTGCGATGTTCTCTAAAGAAATGCCTTTAGGACACTCCACTTCACATGCACCGGTGTTCGTACAGTTACCAAAACCTTCCAAATCCATTTGATGTACCATATTCAGTACGCGCTCTTTAGCCTCAGGCTGCCCTTGCGGAAGCAATGAGAACTGGCTGATCTTCGCTGATGCAAACAACATCGCTGAAGAGTTCTTACACGTTGCAACGCACGCCCCACAACCGATACAAGTCGCTGCATCAAAAGCTTTGTCCGCGTTCTCTTTGGGTACTGGGATGGCATTCGCATCAATTGTGTTTCCAGAAGTATTTACACTAATGTATCCACCTGCACGTTGAATACGGTCAAATGCTGAACGATCGACCATCAAGTCCTTGATAATAGGGAACGCTTTCGCGCGGAACGGCTCTATGTAGATCGTGTCGCCGCTTTTGAATTCACGCATGTGCAACTGACACGTTGTAACCTTGCGGCCTGGACCGTGCGCCTCACCGTTGATAAATAGTGAACACATTCCACAAATCCCTTCGCGACAATCGTGATCGAAAACAACCGGCTCTATGCCTTCGTTAATCAGCTGATCATTGAGGTAATCCAACATTTCAAGGAAGCTCATGTCCTGCTCAACCCCGGAGATTGGGTATGTTTTCATCTCGCCCTTTTCTTGGGGGCCATTTTGTCTCCAGATTTTTAACGTTAAATCCATAGGTCCAATTATTTGTAAGAACGTGTCTTTAATTCAACATTCTCGAAAGTCAATTCTTCTTTGTGCAGATTAGCTTCTGCAGGAATTCCTGTGAACTCCCATGCACTTACAAAGGCGAAATTTTCATCATCACGAAGGGCTTCTCCTTCTGCGCTTTGGTACTCCTCACGGAAGTGACCGCCACAACTTTCGTTGCGCTCTAGTGCATCTTTTGCCATAAGCTCACCCAATTCAATAAGATCGGCTACACGACCCGCTTTATCTAGCTCCGGATTCATTCCGTTTGCTACGCCCAATACACGAACATCCGCATAGAATTCTTCGCGTAAAGCTTGAATATCAGCTATGGCTTGCTTCAAGCCTTCTTCATTACGCGCCATACCTACTTCGTTCCACATGATCTTACCCAGACGCTTGTGGAAGAAATCTACTGACTTCGTACCGTTATTAGTAATAAACTTTTCTGTGCGCTCGCGAACCGCTTGTTCAGCAGCTTCAAATTCCGGGCTATCCGTTGAGATTCTTCCCGTACGAATGTCCTTACTTAAGAATTCGCCTACTGTATAAGGAGCTACAAAGTAACCGTCTGCAAGGCCTTGCATTAAAGCCGAAGCTCCCAATCTGTTCGCACCGTGGTCGGAGAAGTTTGCCTCCCCTAATGCAAAACAACCGGGTACAGTAGTCATTAAGTTGTAGTCTACCCAAAGACCACCCATGGTGTAGTGCACCGCTGGATAGATCATCATCGGCTCCTTGTAGGGATTCGATGCAGTAATCTTCTCATACATCTGGAAGAGGTTACCGTATTTAGCTTCAACAACCTTCTCACCTAACGCTTTAACCTCAGCGTCAAGAGGATTTTTCAAACCTTTAACGTGGGCTTCTTCTGCACCGTAGCGCATAATAGCAGCTGCGAAATCCAGATAAACTGCCTCTCCAGTTTTATTGATTCCATAACCCGCATCGCAACGTTCTTTCGCTGCTCTTGAAGCCACGTCACGTGGAACAAGGTTACCAAAAGCAGGGTAACGACGCTCGAGGTAGTAATCCCTATGTTCTTCTACGATATCGTTTGGATGAAGTTTACCCGCGCGGATTGCTTCTGCATCTTCCTTTTTCGCAGGAACCCAAATACGGCCATCGTTACGTAACGATTCCGACATGAGTGTTAATTTACTTTGGTTCTCACCACTTACTGGAATACAAGTAGGGTGGATCTGCGTGAAACATGGATTCGCCATATAAGCCCCTTTACGGTGCGCTTTCCATGCTGCGGTAACGTTCGAACCCATTGCATTTGTTGAGAGAAAAAACACATTTCCGTATCCACCTGTACACAATAATACAGCATGAGCGCTATGACGTTCAAACTCGCCAGTAACCAGGTTTTTCGCGATAATTCCGCGAGCCTTGCCATCCACAACTACCAATTCTTGCATTTCATGACGGGCGTACATTTTCACGCGGCCCTTAGCGATTTGGCGGTTAAGGGCAGAATATGCGCCAAGCAATAGTTGTTGACCTGTTTGACCTTTGGCGTAGAACGTACGGCTAACCTGAACACCACCGAACGAACGGTTATCCAGTAAGCCACCATAATCACGTGCAAAAGGGACACCTTGAGCCACACACTGGTCGATAATGTTACGACTAACCTCTGCAAGACGGTGAACATTACCCTCTCTTGAACGGTAATCACCCCCTTTAATGGTATCGTAAAACAGACGGTGTACAGAATCCCCATCGTTTTGATAATTCTTCGCAGCATTAATTCCTCCTTGTGCTGCAATCGAGTGTGCACGGCGGGGAGAATCCTGAAAACAGAATGCTTTTACATTGTATCCCATCTCTGCTAAAGACGCAGCAGCAGATGAACCTGCGAGACCTGTTCCTACAACGATGATATCTAACTGTCGCTTATTCGCTGGTGATACTAATGGAATCTCACCTTTATGCTTCGTCCACTTATCGGCTAATACGCCTTCTGGAACTTTAGAATCTAATGCCATACTTAGTGAATTATAAGTTTTGACCCGGTTGAACGACATATAGGAATACAGCTACTGCAACGAATCCTGCAGGGATCAACCAAGCCAATGCCGTCATGGTGTTTTTAATGATGGGGGTATATCTTGGATGATTAATTCCCAAAGTCTGAAAGGCACTCTGAGCGCCATGACTTAAGTGGAATGCTAAACCCGTAATGGCTACCACATAAAATGCTGCATACCACCACTGCTCAAAAGCTGTGACCGTCAAAGTCCAAAGGTCTTTGTTGCCGTTAGCATCCAAACCTAGCGCGCCATAGTGCATTTCGTACCAAAAGCTCTTCATATGGACAACGATGAAGAACAATGTGAGTGTACCCAGAAGGGCCATCTTGCGAGATGCCCACGAGGCATTTGCCGATTGCTTCTCTTTTACATAACCCACTGGGCGCGCAGCGCGATTCTGAAGCGCAAGCATAATCCCATCAACAGTGTGCAAGAAAATAGCACCATAAGTAACATATGAAAGTATCTTGACTACTGGAAAAGTCGTCATAAAGTGACCGTATTCATTGAAAGCTAACTTGCCTTCTTCGCCAGATACAAAAAGTTGAAGATTCCCTAATAAGTGGCCGACCAAGAAGGTACAAAGGAAGAGTCCAGATACTGCCATCCAGTACTTTCGTGCTAAAGAAGAGCCAAAAAGCCCTTTCGAAGTTGTTGCCATGAGCAATTTAAAGTTTAATAGCCTAATTTTGACTAAACAAATTTACATCACAGACTTTGGTTTATCTAAGATTGTGATACAAATCACATTATAGAACTATTCTAAATTAATACAGTACATACCTATCATGCGTTACCATAAACTCAACAGCTCCATTTTTATTGAAAACCGCAAAAAATTTACATCACATTTAAAGCCCAACGCGATAGCTATATTCACTTCGAACGATATGTATCCAACCTCTGCAGATGCACATTTACCGTTCAAGCAACACAGTGATATTTTATATTTAAGCGGTGCCGATCAAGAAGAAAGTATACTGGTTTTATTCCCAGATGCCCACAAAGAGCATCTTCGTGAAGTACTGTTTTTAAAGGAAACCAATGACCTCATTGCCGTTTGGGAAGGCGCGAAATACAATAAAGAGGAGGCTCTTGAGATAAGTGGCATTAAAACCGTGTTTTGGCTATCGGAATTCGAGCGCGTATTTAACGAAATGGCAGTGAATGCGGAACGTATTTACATCAACGGTAATGAACATCTCCGTGCTCATGTGGAGACGGAGATGCGACACGATCGAATGAATAAGTGGTTAAAAGAACACTATTCAGGGCACGAATATGAGCGAAGTCAACCCATCTTACACCGTATTCGCGGGACGAAGAGTGAACATGAACTAGAAGTCATGCGCATCGCCGCCGAGGTCACGACAAAGGGGTACAAACGCGTGCTGAAATTTTTAAAGCCAGGGGTTTGGGAATATGAATTGGAAGCTGAATTCATGCATGAATTTCTTACCAATCGCAGCCGAGGTTTTGCCTATACACCCATCATTGCAGCTGGAAATAACGCCAATGTCCTGCATTACATTGAAAACAATGATCAATGTAAAGACGGTGATTTAGTATTGTTCGACGTGGGGGCTGAATACGGCAACTATACCTGTGATGTCACGCGCTGTTTCCCAATTAACGGTAAATTTACGGCCCGTCAGAAGGAAGTATACAATGCAGTGCTCCGCGTTCACGAAGGCGCAATTTCGCTGCTTCGCCCAGGGACCATGCTCGACGTTTTCCATAAAGAAGTTGGAGATTTAATGACTAAAGAACTTCTAGGTCTGGGGTTGATCTCTGCGGAAGATGTAGCTAATGAAGATCCAGCATGGCCTGCTTACAAGAAGTACTTTATGCATGGTACTAGCCACTATTTGGGACTAGATGTACACGATTATGGTTTGTGGACCATCCCAGTAGAAGAAGGTATGGTGTTTACGGTAGAACCGGGCATTTATATACCTGAAGAGGGCCTAGGTATTCGTATCGAAGACGACATCGTTATTACCCAAGATGGACATGAAAATTTAACTCGTGAAATCCCGAAAACTGTGGAAGAAATCGAGGCCTTTATGGCAAACTAATGCCATTCCTAAAGTACCACGGCGCTTCGCTCCACTACGAATTCCATTCCAGTGAATCCACAGCTCCTCCGCTTGTATTAGTCCACGGTTTTCTCGAGGACCTGCACATGTGGAAAGAGTTGTTGCCGCAATGGACAGCCTTTGGGAGTGTGTTGACTGTAGACTTGCCAGGTCACGGCGCAACATCCTCCTTCGGATACGAACACTCCATGGAATTTATGGCCGACGCCGTTTATGCCATTACAACACACCTTAATCTGCAGCCGTTCCTACTTTTAGGCCACAGCATGGGCGGCTATGTTGGACTCGAATTTGCTACGCATTATCCAGAACAATTAATTGGATTAGGATTGTTTTTCTCCACTCCGGAACCGGATACAGCAGAACGGAAACTCATGCGGGAACGTGCCGTGGAGTTAGTGAAACAAAATAAAAACACCTTTATTCGCGCATCAATTCCACAGCTTTTTGACGTAAAAACGCGTGAAACGATCAAATCAAATATTGATGCGTTGATTGCGCGTTCACTTCAAATGGAAACGCAAGGAATCATAGCGGCCATTTATGGTATGAAAAAGCGAGAAGATCGCAGTCTTATCCTCTACCAACCGCCTGTGCAATTAAAAGAAAAAGGAATAGCAGTCTTCGCAGGTGTGCAGGATACTGTCATTCCCTTTGACCATGTACAGCAATGGTGGGAGGCACCGGGAGTAACTTTTCAGTACGAATCGCCGTACGGTCACATGGGCCACATGTCCGATAGAGACGGTTGTATTGCGGCTGTGCTAGAATGGTGGCAATCCATATCGCGAGGCGGCGAGAGATAAAAAAAGGGCGACCGATGGTCGCCCTTTTTTTCTTTTAACGTTTATTTCTTCGACTTACACTACACCCTGATCAAGCATAGCATCTGCCACTTTAACGAACCCAGCGATGTTTGCGCCCGTGACGTAATCAACCGATCCGTCTTTATTCATTCCATATTTCACACAAGAGGTATGAATATCAGTCATGATTCTGTGCAAATGGCCGTCCACCTCTTCACGGGTCCAGTTCATACGCAAACTGTTCTGACTCATTTCTAAACCAGATGTTGCAACACCACCGGCGTTTGAAGCCTTTCCTGGGGAGAACATTACACCGTGATTTTGGAACAATTCAACAGCCTCAGGCGTACAAGGCATGTTTGCGCCTTCGCCTAAAGCAAGCAGTCCGTTGTTGATGAGTTGTTGCGCGTCCTCGCCTTTAAGCTCATTTTGGGTGGCACAAGGCAACGCTACATTACATGCTACATTCCAAGGCGTTCCTTCGTGGAAGGTAATGTCATCGAATGCGGCTGCCATTTCACTGACGCGTCCACGACGGATATTCTTAAGTTCCATCACAAAAGCCAATTGCTCTGAAGTCAAGCCATTTTCCGCATGAATGTAGCCTGAAGAATCACTCATCGTAATTACCTGAGCGCCCAATTCCATACATTTCTCTGCAGCATATTGTGCAACGTTTCCGGAACCCGAAATAACCACACGTTTTTTCGCAAACGTCTCACCTTTAGTGGCAAGCATTTCTTGCGTAAAATATACTGTACCGTAACCCGTCGCTTCCGGACGAATCAAAGACCCGCCCCAAGCAAGACTCTTACCAGTTAAAACGCCGGTAAATTCGTTGCGTAAGCGCTTGTACTGACCAAACATATAGCCAATTTCACGTCCACCGACACCGATATCACCTGCAGGTACATCCGTATTTGCTCCAATATGACGCGACAATTCTGTCATAAAGCTTTGACAAAAACGCATTACTTCGGCATCGGACTTTCCTTTGGGATCAAAGTTCGATCCACCTTTACCACCACCTAAAGGAAGGGTAGTCAGCGAATTCTTAAATATTTGTTCGAACCCCAAGAACTTCAATACGCTAAGATTCACCGTAGGATGAAAACGCAATCCACCCTTATAAGGACCGATCGCACTATTGAATTCAACGCGGTAGCCTTTATTGACATGGACATTGCCTTGATCGTCGGTCCATGGCACACGGAACATAATGGTACGTTCTGGTTCCACGATACGTTCGAGCAAGCTTTTGCCCTTGTACTTAGGATTTTCTTCAATGAAAGGAATAACAGATTCTGCTACTTCCTGAACGGCCTGCATAAATTCAGGCTCATTTGGATTTGCTGCCTCGACCTTTGCAATGAAAGCGTCGATTAGAGCTTGGTACTGGCTCGACATATGTCTGTTTGTATTGATAGGTTGTAAGAACAAATGTATTACAAAACTTAACGGTTGTTAGCATGCTTTAAAGAGATTTACGAGCATATTTATCAGGGCCTATTTTCTCCAGCACCCCATTCGTTATCATCCAGTCTAACTCACTGAAAACAATTGTGTTACTGCAATTTAACGCCATGCGTAATTGCCGCGAAGAGAGCTTTCTACCCGGTAGGAACTGACGAAGCATTCGTGTAGCAATATCTTCCTTTGGTACTTCTGAAACGTCATTTTTAGCCCAACTAATATTGAAGCGGGATGGAAAGTCTGCTACCCTAGTTACAGACTGGGCGCAACATTGCTCTATAAGTGCATTTGGCCCTGCACTCATTGGCTGGAATAAGGCACCGGGTAATGCAAATACATCGCGTCCATAGCTAAAGGCTTGTTGTGCAGTAATAAGAGCTCCACTCTTACGTGCGGCTTCAATAACGAAGGTGGCCATTGAAGCGCCGGCAATGAGTCGGTTTCGAACAGGAAAGAACTGCTTCAAAGGAATTTGGCTGAAGGGCTGTTCTGTCCAATATCCGCCGCCTTCATCCACCAACTCTTGGGCTAATGCAGTATGTTGTTTAGGGCCTATAGCATGTAAACCGCCAGCTAGAAATGCCGTCGTAGTTGCGCCCATGTCCATGGCCTCTCGATGAATGGCGGCATCTATACCAAGCGCTAGTCCACTCACGAAATTAATCGGATACGCACTCAATTCTACCGCCAATCGGCGGCAAAAATCCTTCCCGTATCCCGTGGGCTTGCGAGTTCCCACAACAGCGAGAGGTGATTTCACACCCGGCCAAGTACCGCGACCAAACAAAACCATAGGGGGGTCAGTTACAACCTTAAGACCGTCAGGATACTCCGGAGAAGAAATGGGAAGGATGGAAAAACCTTCACGCGCGGCATGTCCAATTTCGACATGCGCTTTTTCTTGGGCATCTTCCCAGTCGCGTTTCAACGAATCGTTTTGAGAAATCTGACGTTTTAGTACTAATTGAAGGTCATTATCTGACGCTCCACATTCGAATACCACCTCCTTTTTGAGACGGTTGGGCCATTTTTTAAAGAAATGTAGTGACAGCAAGGTATTCATGCTCAGTTATTAACAGTTTGTGTATAAAAACTACGGCCGTTATGCGAGGTAATAAAATAGAGTTGTTCACAACTTTCGCATATTTGTAGAGATGCAGATTGAACAGCTAATCATACAGACACTAAACGCCAAAAATCGCGTTCAAATCCCAGGCTGGGGTGCTTTTTATTTGGTAGAAAAAGAAGCCCGTTGGGACGCCGTCACAAACACGGCTTTTCCACGCGGTAAGTATGTTGCATTCAATCCCGCGCGATCGTCAAGCGAAAACACCCTTCTTCCTAACGTCATGCGCACTCTTGGAGGATCTATGGAGGTTGCTGAAAGTTGGATTCGTAGAAAAGTCAACCAGTGGCAAACTACCTTAGACTCTGGAAGTGTATTGATGCTATCGGGTTTGGGTTCCTTTCGCAAGAATGGGATGTTCCAGCCGGAGCGTGAAAACCAGTTTGATCCAAACAGTTTTGGATTCACTGCTGTGATGATGCACCGAATTAGCGAACCTAGTGCTTTAGAAAGTAAAGTAGTAGCAAGCTTAAAAATGGTGACTGAGCAAAGAGAAAATGGTCTCGCTACATGGCGTAAAGCTGCAGTGGCGGCAGCCATTACTGCATTGATCAGCCTAGGAGTTTATCAGAGTGATATAACACCGCAAGCGATGGCTGGATGGTTTACTGAAACGCCGACAGCACAAGAGGCACTCGAGAGCTTCGAAGCCGTCGAGATTGAAACCCTCGTGCCTGCTGAAACGGCAATAGATGTTGAAGCAACTGTTGCTAAAGAGAATACGACTTCACTAAGTCCAGTAAAATCTGAAAGCAAGCGCTACTACATTGTCGTGGGTTCCTTCAAAATGGAAAATAACGCATTGACTTTAGCGGAAGAGCTTCAAGAAGAAGGGCACGAAGTAAAAGTTTTACCTGGGTCTTTGATGAAAGTTGGATTAGGCGGTTTCGAATCACGTGAACAGGCTAAATCGGCTCTAGCTGGAATCAAAGCGGAAGTGAATTCCTACGCCTGGATATACGCCTACTAATCTTAGGGCGCTACCTTTGCGCTAGCAACAACATACATTATGGAAGAATTAAAAACGCCCAAGGACAGCCTTGCGGTCATGACGCAGATTGTATTACCTAATGATACAAACACGCTGAACAACCTTTTCGGGGGCCAATTATTAAGCTGGATGGACCGCTGCTGTGCAATCGCCGCACACCGACACTGTAAACGCCAGGTTGTTACTTCTACAATAAATAATGTTGCCTTCAAAAACCCTATACCCCACGGGGCCATCGTTACCATTGAAGCGAAGGTTTCGAGGGCCTTTTCTTCTTCTATGGAGATCATCGCAGATGTTTATCTAGAGGAACAACACCCTAACGGCAGTCGAATTAAGGCGAATGAAGGGATTTTCACTTTTGTAGCGGTAGACCAGATTGGGAGCCCCATCAATGTACCGACCATTCATCCTGAGACAGCGTTGGAAAAGGAGCGTTACGCAGCTGCTTTACGCAGACGCCAATTGGCTTTAATTATCGCAGAAAAGATGGAGCCGAACGACGCCACTGAACTTAAGGCGTTGTTTTATCCTGAAGAATCGACCCAGCAGCCGAAATAACGTCACCTAAAGGTAACTTTCGCATTGGATTGGGCAGCCACCAAGGTACCTTTCCATGCTTACTTATGGGACTCAAAGCGCTGTCCGTAATCACAGTACGTTGGTTTTCATAAGCTGGCCAAGGTGCAAAACCTAATGAAGGATGTGTAGCGCCCCACAAACTAATAAGTGGTCGGTTGAAATTGGCTGCCGCATGCATAAATCCTGTGTCACCACTAATTACAAGCGCTGCATTTTCTATTACTTTGAATCCTTCTATAACCGTTGTAGTTCCACAATAATTCTTTACGCCACTTCCTAAAGGCTGCTCTAGACTTTCGCCCATACCTGCTTCTTCTGGTCCACCAACTAATGCCAGTGGCATCTGAAGGTTTGTTAAGCCATCCATTATTTCACGCCACGCATGAAAATCTAAGCGTTTCCCGGCATACGAACCTCCCAATACCAATGCGATATAGGGATGCTGGGGCAATTCTAGGTGAACTTCTGGCAAACACAGCCGGTATTCAACCGCCTTAGGAGTAAATCCTCCGGTAAAGAAGGGGGCGGCAGCAGCAGCATACCTCTGAACAACAGGGGTAAGCGCAAACGATTTCTGCTTCGTTAGAAGCAACAGCGCACGTCGTAGATACGGTTTTTCATAGGTATGCATAGGACGTTTCAGCTGTCCGCACCAATGCTTTGATTTTGAGGTGCCTTGAAGATCTAGAACCTCATCAAACGTTAAGACTTCCGCTTTGATTCCAGCACGGTCTTTTTCCCATGAAAGCACAGCTTTTACCCCTGGAAGACAGCTTGCTACTGAACGATAGGCGTCTTTGCATAAGACAGTAACACTATACCCTTCTCTTGCAAGCTGAGCAGTTATGGGAGCCACAAGGACGAGATCGCCAATGGCGGATAATCGGACCACTAAAATGGAGGTATCCTTGGGCATTACCAGGGTATCAAATTAAAATATGAACTAAGTATAAAGATAATCAGCACTGCCACCAATAGATTGGCCAACCGCTCATTCTTTAAATAGCGCAGTCCATTCGTCAAATGGAAACTTAAACCTAAGAAGAATAAAATACCTCCTGATACCGCACCGATTAAAGCTGCAACGGCGCCTAGCACGAGCCAAAATCCGGCTACCATAGCTCTAGATTTATTCATTTGATTTGCCTTTCTGTACGATTGAAACCATTCGAATAAAGCGAATACCGCCAATACTAGAGGGAATATCCACCACGAAATGGGCGCGCTAGAATCCGTATATCCAATTTGATCCAATTCGACTTTACCCAGTCCATAAAGCACGGACATAGGTATTCCAAAAGCCAATCCCCATTGAAATAGTGTACGCATTTTTAGAACGCCTGAAACTAGCCATGTCAAAACCACCGCAGGAGCGATTACACCAACAACCTCATCAGGTGACCAGAGTCCAGCGATAGCCGTGAGCGTGCCGCTATGAAGGACATATATTGTATTGGATTTGCGTCGGTGGAGCTCAATAAGGTGCCAATTCAATTCGAAAACTAAACCAATAAACATGAAATCTATCAAATAGTATTCGCCACTCCAATAAACAGCAAGCATCACGTAAATCAAATACCTGAAAAGTGTTCCACCTACGACCCAATGATCTCGCATTACTGTCCACGATAAAAACAACCAAGCAGCACCTAAAACAATCGTTAAAAGCAGCCGTTCCCAACCGAAATCAGCGTCTATTCCCATCAATGCCAAGGCCATAGAAGCCAGGGCAAATATTCGAATGCCAGAATAGGCATCAATCTTTCGGAAATAGCTAAGAAGCATCAGCTTTTTGTTTTATTTTAGCGGCATTAAACGCTCGCGCTATGTTAAGAAATTTCTTTGAAGGCTTAGGTGATTTGTTCCAAGCAACTTTTAAAATCTTGCCTTTGGCAGGTGATAATGTAAACCGTCTGTTTATGACAATCATTGCGGGTGGATTAGTATACTGGATCATCCAAATGAGAAAGCATAAAGCCAACGGCGAAGCTTAATCACTAAGAAACGAATTAAAAAAAGCCCCGGCCAACGCCGGGGCTTTTTTATATCCACTGTATTCACCCATTGCAGTGCGAAGGGTATTTACCACTTTCTTAAAGGTCGAAACCAATGTCTGTACGGTAATTCATGCCTTCGTACGACACTTCTTTGAGCGCAGCATAACTTTTCGCTAACGCCTCGTCCTTGTCTGCTCCAAAGCTTGTAAACGCCATTACGCGACCCCCTGAAGTCGTAATCACATCACCTGATTTAGTACCAGCGTGATAGACCGTAGTGCCTTCAAAGTCACGCAAACCAAGGATGGCCTTTCCCTTTTCATAAGATCCCGGGTATCCACCACTGACCGCCATAACCGTAGCTGCAGTCTGCGGATTCACTGCCACGTTAATTTCATCCAGCGTCCCGTTGTGCATCGCAATAAACAAATCAATGATATCCGTCTTTAACCTAGGAATGACGACTTCTGTCTCCGGATCACCCATACGAACATTGTATTCGATAACCTTGGGACCTTTCGTCGTATTGATCAAACCAAAGAAAACAAAACCCTGGTACGGTAAACTATCCTTCACTAACCCCTGAATGGTCGGCTCGATGATTTCGCGAACCGTACGCTCTCGTAAAGCTTCATCGAAAAACGGTACAGGGCTTACTGCACCCATTCCGCCCGTATTTAATCCGGTATCGCCCTCGCCGATTCGCTTGTAATCTTTTGCTTCCGGTAATAAAGCATATCCGCCTTTTCCATCGGTTAAGGCGAAAATGCTAAATTCGATTCCTGCCAAAAACTCTTCAATCACAACCCGCGAAGAAGCATCGCCAAATTTTGCATCAACGAGCATCTTCTTAAGCTCTTCCTTCGCTTCGTCTAAATCTTCAATGATTAGCACTCCCTTTCCTGCTGCAAGACCGTCCGCCTTCAATACGTAGGGAGCCTCTAGGGTCTCTAGAAAGATCTGACCTTCCACCAAGGTATCTTTTGTGAATGTTTGGTAAGCTGCCGTTGGGATGTTGTGGCGCATCATGAACTCCTTCGCAAAGTCCTTCGATCCCTCGAGCTCTGCAGCAGCCTGACGCGGTCCTACGACCACGAGATTTTCAAGCTCTGGAAAGTTCTTTAAGCCGTCGTGCACACCAGCAACGAGAGGTGCCTCTGGACCGATGACCACAATATCTATAGCATGAGCCTTTACAAAAGCGGCCACCTCAGCAGCACTTTCAATGTCCAGTGAGACATTCTCTCCGAGTGCAGCCGTACCGCCATTGCCTGGTGCAATAAACAGTTTTTCGCACTTCGTGCTTTGAACGATTTTATGGGATAATGCGTGTTCGCGGCCGCCTGAGCCTAATACCAATACATTCATGATGGGTGAGATTAGACGGCAAAAATAACCCGAAATAGTGGGTTTGGAAAGGTGTTCGTTAATTAAGACTCACGCGAATAAAGCCACGCCGCAAACTCCTTTAAAGGAGCCAATTTTTCGGCTGGAACTTCGACAGAGTCCAATGCCTCCAGACTCAATTGATAGTAGTGGTCAATTTGCTCTTTGGCATAGGTATCCACTCCCAGGATTTTATACAATTCCTGAAAACTGTGCACCTTATCTTCGTTGGGCTCCATCGCTGCATACGCGCCGAAATCAATATTTTGAACCGATGCACGACGCTGCGCTTCAATCCAGAGCAAGGTTTTCTTATTGCTTAGAATATCTCCGCCCACCTGCTTCCCAAACTTCTCAGGATCGCCATAGACATCGAGATAATCGTCTTTGATTTGGAACGAAGTCCCTAATAAGAGGGCGAACTGGTACAAGGCCTCTGCATCTTTTTTTGATCCGCCACCGACGAGGGCACCGACTTTCATGGCACAACCGAGCAAGACCGAAGTTTTGAATTGGATCATTTGGATATAGGTCGCCGCAGCCACTTCATCCATAGATTCAAAGTCCATATCCATTTGTTGTCCTTCACAAACCTCTAGTGCGGTCTGTGAGAATGTTTGGAGCACCTCAGGTAACACCGCTGGCTCACATTGCGCGAGGTATTGATACGCTTTGACCAACATGCCGTCACCAGAGAGTATACCTACATTATCGTCCCATTTTTTGTGTACGGTAGTTTTTCCGCGGCGCAAAGGCGCCGCATCCATGATATCATCGTGAATGAGCGAGAAATTATGGAAGAGTTCTATTGCCATGGCTTGCGGCATGGCCTTCGATGGATCTCCGTAGATACCGGCACCCATTAGACTCAGAATTGGTCGTAGACGCTTACCTCCCAGCTGCATAATGTAATGCATGGGATCGTACAACTTTGATGGGGCTGTGCCTAAGTTTAATTGGTCTACTTCGGCTTGAAAAAGGTCTTGTAAGGCGGTGAGGTGTTTCATGTTATTTGAGCAATTTCAGTAAGTACTTTCCGTACCCACTTTTAACGAGCGGTTGTGCCAATTGTTCAAGCTGCGCCGCATCAATAAACCCTTGCTCGTAGGCGATTTCTTCTATACAACCTACCTTCAAACCCTGGCGCTCTTCGATCACTTCAACAAACTGTCCAGCCTGTTGAAGACTAGCAAAAGTACCTGTATCTAACCACGCCGTTCCGCGGTCCAGTACCCCCACTTCTAGTTCACCCCATTCTAGGTAACGCTTGTTCACATCTGTAATTTCCAATTCGCCGCGCGGGCTTGGCTTCAAATTCTTAGCGATCTCTACCACTCTATTGTCGTAGAAATACAAACCAGGCACGGCATAATCGCTTTTCGGTTGCTCCGGTTTTTCCTCAATGGAAAGGGCTTTCATCTTCGCGTCAAATTCCACCACACCGTAACGCTCAGGATCGCTTACGCGGTAGGCGAATACCATACCTCCGGATGGATCTTTACTTTGTTGCAAGACCTTGGCCATGGAAGAACCGTAAAAAATATTATCACCTAGAATAAGTGCAACGCTATCGTCGCCGATGAACTTTTCACCCAAAATGAATGCTTGGGCAAGGCCTTCAGGTCGCTCTTGAACAGTATATTCAAAAACGCAGCCTAAACTGGATCCGTCACCCAACAGCTTCTTAAACAACGGCGCATCGTGCGGAGTAGTAATGATTAGAATCTCGCGAATTCCCGCTTGCATCAACGTACTGAGCGGGTAATATATCATCGGCTTGTCGTAGACTGGCATCAACTGCTTGCTGACCGCAAGGGTCAGTGGATGGAGTCGGGTACCGGAGCCTCCGGCGAGTAGTATTCCTTTCATAGTGCTTATTCTTCGTCTTCGGTTCCTACCTCAGAATCATAAATATCGAGAATGTTTTCGCTTAAATCCTTCTTCGTGACCCATTTTTCCATGGACATTAAGAACGAAGGAAGAACTAATAGATTACTTAACATAGCAACAAACAGAGTAATGGCAGTCAGTAACCCTAAACTTTGGTTGCCCGCAAAACTTGAGGTCATAAAGACAGAAAAACCGCAAAACAAAACCACTGAAGTATAGAACATGCTCAGGCCCGTCTCAAGAATGGAGCTCTTTACCGCCCATTTAATATTCCAACCATTAGCTTTTAACTCCTGTCTGTATTTCGCAAGAAAGTGCAGGCTGTCGTCGACAGAAATGCCAAATGCAATACTAAATACGAGAATGGTTGAAGGTTTCAAAGGAATTCCAGCATACCCCATAATGCCGGCTGTGATGAGCATAGGTATAAGGTTAGGAATGAGTGAAATCAAAACCATGCGTGCGCTCATGAATAATAACGCCATGATTATAGAAATGGCAATAATTGCAAGCAATAATGAGAGTATCAAATTATTGATGAGGTAGCTCGTGGAGCGAATGAATTTGATCGAGGCTCCGGTAATACTGACGTCAAAATTATCGCCAGGAAATATTTGCGCAACGAGACGCTTCACCTCATCCGTCAAGACACGCATTTCTGGTGTAGTAAGGTCAGCCATTTGCACGGTGATGCGTGCTTTGCGTCCGTCGGCGGTCGCCATAGAATTTGCCAATCCTGATTCGTCCTTCATGCCTCGGGGCAAATACGTAAGCAACCACTGCTGCTCCGAGCGAGATGGCAGTTCGTATAGATCCGGATTGCCAAACATTACACCCTGCTTTGCAAATTTCACGAAGTCGACAATACTTCCGGATCGACTCAACTCTGGCATTGCATTTAAACTGTCTTGCAACTGTTCGATGCGACGTAGAGTGCTGAGCCGTTCTACCCCACCCTCACGCTTAGTATCTATGATGATGTCCAATGGTACAACACCACCTACGGCACGCTCAAAGTATTTGACATCCTTATAAATCTGCTTGTTTTTATTAAAGTCGGCGGTGAGGTTACCGGCCGTTTGAATCAGGGTAACGCCATAAATGGCCGCAATAACTGCAACACCCGTAATCCCGTAGACCCATTTACGCTTGTTTTCAACTGCATCGTCGAGAAAATCCAAAAACGAAATAAGCCAAGCCACATCAAAATGGTTGAGATGGCGCTCTTTTGGAGGACTTAAATAACTGTAAATGATAGGGACTAGAACAAGCGATAAAATAAAAACAGCGAGAATACTGAGGGAACTGACGACACCAAACTCTATTAAGTTTTCGCTGCTGGTAAGTATGAATGCGGCAAAACCTAATGCTGTAGTCGTATTTGTGATTAGAGCGATGTACCCGACCTTGCTTACCACACGTTGAATGGCCTTTATTTGTTGGCCGTGCTTTTTATACTCCTGATGGTATTTATTGATGAGGTAAATACAATTTGGAACGCCAATAACAATAATCAAAGGCGCAATCAAAGAAGAGAGTAGCGTTAATCCGTAACCAAAAAGCCCCATGATTCCGTAGGCCCATACCGCACCTAAGGCAACAATCATTATCGAAATTGCCGTTGCCCGGAAGCTCTTTAAAAAGAGGTAGAAAATGATTATCGTTACCAGCAATGTTAGCCCGACAGTACGGTAAATCTCCGTCTCTAATGCACTGGCATTTGCGATGCGTATCCACGGTAAACCAGACATGTGAAGGTCCCTTCCTGAATTTGCCTCCCATGCTAGGATGATGGCTTTTGAATTTTCAATTACAGGAACGATTTCTTTATTATACAATCGATCTTCATCGATGCGCAAAACGGCCATGTACGTATCGCCTTGATATAATATACCCTTGTAGAATGGCCAGCTTTTCACTCGGGCTTCTAGCGCAATTTCCTCTTCACCGTTTTCTGGTAAAAATTGAAATAGCGTATCTGGAGCCAATTTTTCGGAGACGCTGTCTACGTACAGTCCATATGCCTCCGTCAAGCTCTGCACATGCTCTACACCATCTACTGCCTTTAAATCTGACATTAATTCGAGCCATTGCTCGAGATGCTCGCGCTGAAAGAAATCAGCGTCTTCCATGGCAATCACCACGGTATTCGACACTTGTCCGAATTCCTCAACCAGTTGGTCGTATTCTATAGAAACTGAATCCGATTCCGGCATCAATTTCGCGAATTCATAGGTCATCGCGACAGAAGTCCCCTGGTATGCCATAAAAGCAGTCGCCAAGGCCACGGTAACTAACCATGCCAACCTGTTGCGCAGTAAAACACGCGTTAGTGCCGTCCAGAACATCAAATTACTCTTTTATAACCCAGCCCTGTTGTAGCAGCGGTTCGGCCTTTTTATATTTCACATTGCGCTCCTCACCGGATTGCATGTTCACAACGGTCACCGCGTCGTTTCGTCCGTAGATTTTACCCGTTTTCACTACAGGTGTTGGCTTTGGTCGCGGTTGTTTTGGTGTTCTGCCTGATGGTGTTGAAGGCCCATCGGCTCCTGGATGACTCTCTTGAAGTTTCGGTTGTTTGGGTTGTGAAGCCGGAGCTCGACGCACATTGCTAGCATCATTAGCAGGCAAATCGCCTCGGAACAGGAAGCTTACGATTTCCTGATTTACACGAGAAACAAGCGATTTAAATAATTCGAATGATTCAAACTTATAGATTAGTAACGGATCTTTTTGCTCGTAAACAGCACCTTGTACACTTTGACGTAAATCATCCATGGCACGTAAATGCTCTTTCCATTGGTCATCAATAATGGCAATAGAAATGCCTTTCTCAATGTCTGATATGAGCGATTGACCTGACGAGTTCATCACCTCTTCGAGTACCGAAGTCACCTGTAAAGCTTTGTTCCCGTCTGTAATCGGTACTAGAATCTTGTCAAAATTGTTCTTAGGGTCCTCTACAACCTGTTTAAACACTGGTAATGCAGCCGTAGCTATTCGATTCCCTTTCTCGCGATAGAAGGAACTGGCTTGACTGAATAGTTCATTCGCTAAGTCATCAATGGTGCCTGTATTAAAAATCTCAGCATCAAGACTGGGATCAAAAGCAAAGGTTCTAAAGAAGTCTAATTTAAACCCTTCAAAATCTTTTGCCGGCTGGTATCCTTCTACTAAATCGGCCAAAGTATCGTACATCATATTGGCGATGTCCACCTTGATGCGCTGGCCGCTTAAAGCATTCGCACGACGTTTGTAAATCACCGTCCGCTGACTGTTCATTACATCATCATACTCTAGTAAGCGTTTACGCGTTCCGAAGTTGTTCTCTTCAACTTTCTTCTGCGCGCGCTCTATGGATTTACTAACCATACTGTGCTGGATCACTTCCCCTTCCTCAAGGCCTAATCTGTCCATGAGACCGGCAATACGCTCAGAATTAAACAAGCGCATGAGTTTATCTTCAAGTGATACGAAGAATTGAGAAGAACCCACATCCCCTTGACGTCCGGCCCGTCCGCGCAACTGGCGGTCCACACGACGGCTGTCGTGGCGTTCGGTACCAATAATCGCTAAACCACCTGATGCCTTTGCTTCATCGCTCAGTTTAATATCTGTACCACGACCTGCCATGTTCGTTGCAATAGTCACCATGCCAGGCTTCCCTGCTTCAGCTACGACCTCTGCTTCTTTCTGGTGCATCTTCGCGTTTAAGACTTGATGCGGTACTTTACGAATCTTCAGTGCACGGCTCAAGAGCTCGGAAATTTCCACAGATGTCGTACCTACCAAAATCGGGCGTCCTGCATCGCGTAGCGTCGCAATCTCTTCGATCACTGCATTGTATTTCTCGCGGTTGGTTTTAAACACCATATCATCGCGATCATCGCGTGCGATCGGACGGTTGGTTGGGATCACCACTACTTCAAGTTCATAGATTTCCCAAAACTCGCCTGCCTCCGTCTCTGCAGTACCGGTCATGCCGGCAAGCTTATGATACATGCGGAAGTAGTTCTGTAATGTAATGGTCGCATAGGTCTGCGTCGCAGCCTCAATTTTTACATTTTCCTTCGCTTCAATAGCTTGGTGGAGACCGTCAGAATAACGGCGACCTTCCATGATACGACCGGTCTGTTCATCGACAATTTTCACTTTGTTGTCCATGATGACGTACTCCGTATCTTTTTCAAATAAGGCGTAAGCTTTTAGTAATTGGTTTACCGTGTGAATACGCTCTGATTTAACGCCGTAATCGCGCATGATCACATCCTTCTTCGCCGCCTTTTCTTCTGCACTCATTCCAGCATCTTCTAGCGCACTGAGTTCAGCCGTAATATCGGGCATAACGAAAAAGTCTTTTGCGGTATTCTTCGAGATAAGATCGACTCCTTTACCACTCAAGTCAATTTGATTGTTCTTCTCCTCGATGGTGAAATACATTTCCTCATCGATGAGTTTCATTTTCTTGCCCTGCTCTTGCATGTAATTCGCCTCCGTCTTCTGGAGCAGCGACTTCATGCCGTCTTGAGATAAGAATTTTATCAACGGCTTTGATTTTGGGAGACCGCGGTAGGCACGCAATAGTTTCACACCACCCTCTTCGGTATCGCCTTCACTGATCAATTTCTTTGCTTCAGCCAATTCTTTCTGAACCAATGCCTTTTGTGCCGTCATCAGAGCCTCAACATAAGACTTTAACTCATTGAACTGATGTTGATCACCCTTTGGCGTTGGGCCGGAAATGATAAGCGGCGTTCGTGCATCGTCAATCAAGACACTATCCACCTCATCCACAATCGCAAAGTGGTGGCCGCGTGTCTGAACGCGATCTTCCTGACGACGCGCCATATTGTCGCGCAAATAATCGAAACCGAATTCATTGTTTGTACCGTAGGTGATATCGCTGTAATAAGCGGCACGACGCTCTTCAGAATTCGAAGGGTGTTTGTCAATACAATCGATCGTTAACCCATGAAAATTAAATACTGGAGCCATCCATTCACTATCCCGTTTCGCGAGGTAGTCATTCACTGTGACTACATGCACTCCGCGTCCCGCCAAAGCATTCAAATAGACCGGTAAGGTCGCAACGAGCGTTTTTCCTTCACCCGTAGCCATTTCCGCAATCTTTCCTTGGTGCAAGACCGTTCCACCGATCAACTGGACGTCATAGTGTACCATGTTCCAGGTAATATCTCCACCTGCAGCCTTCCAAGAATTTGAATAAATCACTTCATCTCCTTCCAGGGTAATGTGAGCGTGATTTTTAGCCAATTCACGGTCCAATGCTGTCGCAGTGGCACGAACATCGCCCGCATTAAAACGTCGGGCCGTCTCGCGCATTACTCCGAAAGCTTCCGGATGTATGGCGCTCAACACACCTTCAATCAATTCAAGTTCTTGTGCGTCTAAAGCTTCTATTTCTTCGTAAAACGGTTCGCGAGCATCGTAATCCGGTGTAGCATCAATCTGCGCATAGAGCGCATCCTTCGATGCTTTTGTTTCAGCCGTGGCTTCCGCGATACTTTCTTTGAACGCAACCGTACGCTCGCGCAATTGATCATTGCTCATAGTTTTGAGCGCAGCATCAAATGCATTTACAGATTCTACGTAAGGCTGTAATTTTTTAAGATCGCGGTCACTTTTCGATCCCACGAGTTTTGATATGAGTTTCAGCATGAGGCTGTCAGATTCTTATAAATAGTCTACAAAAATAATAGGTTGTACCCGAAGGGTAGACTTTTATGACTGCTAAAAAAGGGCCAATTCGAAACTTTCCTGTAAAAATGGACACATTGGCAGAGCGAAAACCCTTGTAAACGAAAGTTTAGGGCATAAAAAAAGGGGAATTTGGAAGGATTCTCGGGTGTTAAAAATCGGCTCAGTAACACCTTGAAAACTCTGCCAAATAGCCCCTAGAACCTATCACAGAAGCATGAAAAGAAAGAACCACCAATCTTCACATACAGGGGCAAATATATAACAAATTGAACTAAGTGTACAAATAACACTAAGTTTTATTTGAACCTGTTGCCATTTCATGAAGGGCTTCCCATGTGCATTCCCTATTTTTGCAGACTTAATAAAGATGTGATATGGCCGATTCAAGCAAGATTTCAACCTCAACCGCCCCAAAACCAGTGGGTTTGTACCCGCACGCTAGAAAAGTTGGCAACTTGTTGTTCCTCTCAGGAGTAGGTCCTAGAACGGCGGGAAGCGATGCGAATGATAGCGGAGTTCCAGGATTGGAATTGGATCATAACGGCAATTTTAAAGCTTTTGATTTTGAAGCACAGGTCCACAGCGTTTTTGCAAACGTGAAGGCGATTTTAGAAGCGAGCGGTTCTTCTTGGGAAGAATTGGTCGACGTACAGGTCTTTCTAGTGGATATGAAACGCGATTTTCATACGTTCAATCGCGTCTATGCTGAATACTTTAAAGAGAACCAACCGTGCCGCACTACGGTGGAAATAAATAGCCTACCCACGCCCATTGCCATAGAACTCAAGTGTATCGCTACTGTAGAATAACCTCATGAGCACATTTCCAGAATACGCCAATCTCGACCTCGCAGGCATCCACAAAGCTGTTTTAGCCAAATGGAAGCAATCGCATTTATTTGAACAAACGCTGGCTGCTCGCAAGGACGCGGAGCCTTGGATTTTCTTTGAAGGTCCCCCAAGCGCGAATGGACTTCCAGGTATACACCACGTCATGGGGCGCTCCCTAAAAGATGTGTTTTGTCGGTATAAAACGCAAAAAGGCTACCTCGTAGATCGTAAAGCGGGGTGGGATACACACGGTTTACCGGTAGAATTGGGTGTCGAAAAAGAATTAGGCATTACTAAAGAGGATATAGGAAAGTCCATCACTGTTGAAGAATACAACGATGCGTGCCGTACTGCAGTCATGCGTTATACGGGAATTTGGAAGGATTTGACTGACCAAATGGGCTATTGGGTAGATATGGACAAACCCTATGTTACCTATGAGCCAAAGTACATGGAAAGTGTGTGGTGGCTGCTCTCGCAACTTTACAAGAAGGGCTTGATTTACAAGGGCTATACCATTCAACCTTACTCACCAAAGGCGGGTACGGGATTGAGCTCGCATGAGCTGAATCAGCCTGGCTGCTACCAGGATGTCAAAGACAACACCGTCGTGGCCCAATTCAAAATGATAAATAACGGGCAAAGTGAAGCGCTCTTTGGCGCTGCGACCGTTCATTTTCTAGCCTGGACGACCACACCGTGGACCTTACCATCAAATACGGCCCTAACTGTAGGTCCCAAAATAGAATACAGTTTAGTCCACACCTTTAATCAATACACGCACGAACCGGTGAGCATTATTGCTGCCACGCCACTTTTGGGGAAACTCTTTGGCAAAAAATTCGTGGAGGGAGATACGGCTGCCTACGAAGCAGGTGCAAAAAAGATTCCGTACCAGATCGAGAAAACCGTTACGGGTACAGATTTAGTGGGCTTGAAATACGAGCAGCTTATGCCGTACGCACTGCCTAATGAGCGCCCTGAAGACGCTTTCCGTATTATTCCTGGAGATTTTGTAACCACAGAAGACGGTACCGGAATCGTTCATACAGCGCCCACCTTTGGTGCGGACGACGCAAAGGTTGCTGCCGATGCAGGTGTACCGCCTTTATTGGTGAAAGACGAACAGGGCAATCTAGTACCGTTGGTGGATTTAAGAGGTAAGTTCCGTCCTGAATTGGCTGACCCTGTCTTTGGCTTCGGAGAAGAATACATTAAGGCAGAATACCTCACTGACGAGGAGAAAGCGGAGGAATTGGCAAAGCAACAAGCGCTATTGAAGCCCATCATACCTGAGCTGAAAGCCTACCTCAGCGTGGATGAACGTATTGCTTTGAAATTAAAAATTGAAAATAAAGCGTTCAAGATTGAGAAGTACGAGCACAGCTATCCACATTGCTGGCGTACCGACAAACCCGTCTTATACTATCCCTTAGACAGCTGGTTTATAAAGTCGACTGAGAAAAAAGATCAGATGATCGCGTTGAATAAAACCATCAATTGGAAACCGGCATCTACGGGTACGGGACGATTTGGAAATTGGTTAGAAAACCTCAACGACTGGAACCTTAGTCGTTCGCGTTTTTGGGGGATTCCATTGCCCATCTGGAGCACGGAGGAAGGCGACGAACACATTTGTATCGAGAGTGCGGCCCAATTAAAAGAAGAAATTGAAAAAGCGATTGCAGCCGGTTTCATGGACGCAAATCCAATGGGCGACTTTGACCCAATGGACATGAGCGAGGAAAACTACGCGAAAATAGATTTGCACCGTCACATCATGGATACCGTTGTATTGGTAAGCCCATCAGGCAAGTCGATGAAGCGTGAAAGTGACCTGATCGACGTCTGGTTTGATAGCGGATCTATGCCCTATGCACAATGGCATTACCCCTTTGAAAATAAAGATAAAGTAGAGGACGGTGGCGCATTTCCTGCAAACTTCATTGCAGAAGGAGTAGATCAAACGCGCGGCTGGTTCTTTACCCTTCACGCCATATCATCCATGGTTTTCGATACGGTCGCCTACAAAAATGTCATCTCCAACGGTTTGGTCCTAGACAAGAACGGAATGAAGATGTCAAAACGTTTAGGCAACGCTGTTGATCCGTTTACCACAATGGACGAATATGGAGCAGATGCACTCCGCTGGTATTTATTGACGAATGCTGCGCCTTGGGATAACCTGCGCTTTGATATGGAAGGATTGCAAGAGGTCCGTCGAAAATTCTTCGGCACGCTGCACAATACCTACGCCTTCTTTGCCTTGTACGCGAATGTGGATGGTTTCCGCTATGAAGAAGCAGACATTCCGTTGCACGAGCGCCCAGAAATGGACCAGTGGATTTTATCTGAACTTCACAGCCTTATTGCCAAAGTAGAAGACGGTATGGAGGCATTTGAACCTACCCGAGCATTCCGACCCATTCAAGAATTCACTACGGAGAAACTTTCGAATTGGTACGTGCGCTTAGGCCGCCGCCGTTTTTGGAAGGGTGCGTACGAATCAGATAAAATCAGTGCGTATCAAACGCTTTGGACGTGTCTAGAAACGTTGAGTCGACTCATGGCGCCGCTTGCTCCCTTCTATGCGGACCAATTGTATACTGACCTTTATTCAGGCATTTCAAAGACCGGAGAAACTAGTGTCCACCTCACGGACTTCCCTACCCCGAACACACAAGCGATTAATTCGCCATTAGAGAAGAAGATTAATCTTGCACGACAGTTAACTTCCATGGTCCTCTCGATTCGTAAGAAAGAGAACCTCAAAGTTCGACAGCCGCTTGCACGTGTTTTGGTGCCTGCGTTAAATGAAGGAGATAAAGAATTGCTCGAAAGCATTCAATCCATTTTATTGGCAGAGGTCAATGTAAAAGCGCTTGAAGTCATCACTCCAGATGCCGGTGTTTTTGTGAAAAAGGTCAAACCGAATTTCAAAGCATTAGGTCCGAAGGTAGGACGCCATATGAAAGCAGTGAAGACCTATTTTGAAGCTATGGACGGTGCAGCCGTTGATGCCTTTGAAAACACGGGTTTTGTGGAATTCGAAGATCAAGGCCAGACTGTGCGCGTTGATTTGATTGATGCAGAAGTGGTTACTGAAGATATTCCTGGAATGCTCGTAGCTACCAGTGATGGTTTAACTGTTGCCCTTGATGCAACGTTAACTGACGCTCTACGCAATGAAGGATTGGCACGTGAAATGGTGAACCGTCTACAAAACTTAAGAAAGTCTAGCGGTTTAGACGTAGTTGATCGTATTGATGTGCAAATAGCAGGGTCAGATTCGTTAGAATTAGGCATTACACCATTTATAGCGTACATTAAAGACGAGGTACTTGCAGACGCCATCACATTCGGAAACAATGCGGGTGAAACTTTTGAAATCGAGGGTGAAAAAATTAATGTTTCTATTTTCAAGAAATAGTTTATTTTCGAGCCTTTCCTAGACCTAATAAGCCTAACCCTTTAAACATAAGAAACTATGGCTGAAGAGAATAAAAGTAAATACAGTGATGTTGAACTTACGGAGTTCAAAGAAATCATTCAGAAGAAAATAGAAAAAGCTGAGCAGGATTTAGACCTGTTGCGTGAGCAGTTTGCGAACGACAAGAATAATGGTACAGACGATACTTCACCGCAGTTCAAATCCTTTGAGGAAGGTTCTTCAGTGATGAGCAAAGAGCGTAATTCACAATTGGCAACGCGTCAAGAAAAGTTTATTCGCGACCTTAAAAACGCATTAATCCGTATCGAAAACAAAACCTATGGCATTTGTCGTGTAACGGGTAAATTGATTGATGCAGAGCGGTTAAAATTGGTTCCACATGCTACCTTAAGCATGGAAGCGAAACTAAATCAGCGTTGAGAAAAGCACTACTCATAGTCTTAGGGGTGCTCTTTGTCGATCAAGCCACTAAACTGTGGGTTAAATCGACGATGTATTTAGGCCAAAGCCACGAAATCACCTCCTGGTTTTACATTCATTTTACAGAAAACCCGGGTATGGCCTTCGGTCTTGAATGGGGTGGCGAAGCCGGTAAACTGGCACTTACCATTTTTCGAATTATCGCCATTTGCGGAATTATCTGGTGGCTCCGTAATACCATGAAGTCCGGCGCAACCAGTGTTGCAACCTGGGGCATTAGTCTCATTCTAGCTGGTGCCATAGGTAATGTCTTAGACTCGCTGTATTATGGTGTTGTTTTTTCAGAATCTTTGGGTAAAGTAGCGACATTTCTTCCGGAATCCGGCGGTTATGCTCCAATGCTCCAAGGACGCGTGGTAGATATGCTCTATTTCCCGTTATACGCGGGTGAATTGCCGGGATGGCTGCCGATATGGGGCGGCCAATTCTTTACTTTTTTCCGTCCCATTTTCAATATTGCGGATGTCTCCATTTCCACAGGGGTGGGTTTACTTTTTGTTTTTCAACGCAGCGTTTTTAAATAACAATGCAAGGAACTGAGGTACGCTTCGGTGATACACTGCTGCGCTTAAACAGCGACGGCTCCGTGTTTATACCCGAACACAATACATTACTGATTGCGGATGTTCATTTAGGGAAATCGGGAGTTTTCAGGAAGGCTGGTATACCTGCACCGCAGGGATTGCATGAAAAAAACATGAGCCAATTACACGAGTTTTCGGGAATCATCCAGGCTCCACTGTCGTCTTTTTAGGCGATGTTTTTCACGGTCTTCAAAACAAAGAAACGCTCTCGCTTCAACTTTTATTAAATGTACACCCCGAGCATACCTTCATCTTGGTCAAAGGCAATCACGATTTTGATCTTCCCGAATGGGAACAGCTTACTGTGGTGGACGAATGGACCATAGGGCTGCTACTTTGTCTGCACGAGCCACCGGGTGCGGATTTTGATACGGATACACCGTTCGCAGTGGCGACCGCTCAGCAAAGATTTCCCACGCTAGCTAAAGATGTTTTTCTTGTATGTGGACATTTACATCCTGGTGTTGCATTACGCGGTAAAGGACGTTCGCGTGCGAGAATCAAGGCCTTTTATTTGAATCAATGGCTCTGCGTTTTACCTGCGTTTGGCACATTTACTGGCCAACATCCGCTCAAAGAACCAGGGACATATTATGGGATTGTGGATGAGACCATCATAAAATTGACGGAATAGCCTAATTCTGCTTGATTTTAACCCTCTTTTAACGGCTGAATTTCACAGCTTTTCATTCTTTTGAACTGCATTAAAAAACACAACCTATGGAAGGTGCACCAGATATAGTCGCATTAAACGAAGAAATTAAAAATGAGAGCGCATTTATCGATCTCATTCAAATTGAATTACGCAAGGTTATTGTAGGACAAAACGGCATGGTAGAAGGACTGTTGATCGGTCTTCTAGCAAACGGCCACATCCTCTTAGAGGGGGTCCCCGGTCTTGCTAAGACCCTTGCTATAAACAGTTTGAGCAAAACCTTAGGCGGGAGTTTTTCAAGGGTTCAGTTTACTCCAGATTTGCTCCCGTCGGATGTGATCGGTACACAGATCTACAATATGAAGGACCATGCGTTCGAAACAAAGCAAGGACCAATTTTTAGCAATTTTGTCCTAGCGGATGAGATCAACCGTGCACCTGCGAAAGTGCAGAGTGCCCTGCTTGAAGCCATGCAAGAGCGCCAGGTCACCATAGGTGAAGAAAGTTACCCGCTGCCAAAGCCTTTTCTTGTAATGGCTACGCAGAATCCTGTGGAGCAAGAAGGCACGTATCCACTGCCAGAAGCGCAAATGGACCGCTTTCTTTTAAAAGTGACGCTGGGCTACCCTACGAAAAGCGACGAGCTGAACATCATGCGCAAGCAGATGAGTGGTGCACTCGAGGAGCTCAGCGCAGTGGTAAGCTTAGAACAGATCGTTCGTGCACGCGGCTTTATTGAGCGCATCTATATGGACGAAAAAATTGAAAACTACATTCTCGACATTGTCTTCGCTACGCGTGAACCGCAGAATTACCAGCTAGGGACCTTGCGCAACAAGATCAGCTTTGGCGCTTCACCGCGCGGCTCTATTGCGCTGGCAAAAGCTGCAAAATGTCATGCCTTCTTGCGTCACAGAGGTTTTGTAACGCCGGATGATGTTCGCGCAGTAGCTCCAGCAGTTTTGCGCCATAGAATTGGCCTTACCTACGAGGCGGAAGCAGAAGAGCTGAGCACTGAAAACATCGTGACTGAAATCTTAAACACCTTAATGGTTCCTTAATTCGGTGGATGCTGTAGCACTCTTGCAAAAAGTTCGGCGCATTGAAATAAAGACACGCCGATTGAGCGACCAGCTCTTTTCAGGCGAATACCAAAGTTCATTTAAAGGACGCGGTATGAGCTTTGCAGAAGTGCGTCCTTACCAAAGCGGTGATGATGTGCGCAGTATTGATTGGAACGTGACCGCTCGCAAACGGAGTCCGTACATCAAGGTCTTTGAAGAAGAACGTGAATTGACGCTCTTCCTGGTCATTGACATCAGTGGCTCCACCAATTTCGGTACGGACGAGCGCTCCAAACGAGATATGATCACGGAAATCGCAGCGACTTTGGCCTTTAGCGCGATGGGTAATAACGATAAAATTGGACTCATCTTATTCAGTGGGAAAGTAGAGAAAGTCATCCCGCCGAAGAAAGGAAAGCTCCACGTCATGCGCATTATTAAAAGCATTCTAGAAACTGAAGCCACCACCCAAGGAACGGATGTAGAAGGTGCATTGACACACCTGTTAAAGGTGCAAAAAAGACACAGTATCGTTTTTGTTTTGAGCGATTACCTGGACAGCGCTCCCGACCGCAATTTTAAAATTGCCGCCAAGCGCTTTGATTTGTGCGCCATAAACACCTTCAACGCCAAAGAGGTGGCGCTGCCAAAAATTGGATTAGTTCCACTGGCCGATTCCGAAACCGGAGCAGTGCAATGGGTACGTTCAGGCGGACGCAAATTCCGCGAAGCACTTGCCCAAAGGCACAAGAACTACAGCCAATTCCTAAAGAACTTCACACGCAGTGCCGGCGCCGGTTATATCTCGCTGGATGATCGTCAAGATTTCGTTCCTCCATTGCTCCAATTTCTAAAGAATAAAGCGCGATGAAAAAACTGCTAACTGTGCTTCTGGGTATCCTTTGGATGGGCGTTGCCATTGGGCAAGAAAATGCGGTAGTCGATACGACCGTGTTCAAGGCTCATATCGATACGAATGCGCAAATCGTGGGCGGAATTATCACGCAAGAAGTGGTTTGGTCTGCCGATGCTGATTTAGAACTCTTGCCTGCTGACAGTACCAGCGCCTTATTGCTGGTTTCCACCACTACCGACTCCACAGCGCTCACACGCAGCGCGACGTTTACCTACTTAGTGCTAGATACAGGTGCTCTGGTATTGCCCACGCATTACGCCGAAAGCTCAAAAGGCATCTATACGGTCGTTCCTGATACCGTTCAATCCAGATTCTTGCCCGCAGAAGAAGGCGTAGATAACGCAGCGGCCCGTCCACTTGCAGAAGTGCCATTTAATTTTGTTTGGTGGCTTGAAGCTTATTGGTATTGGATCGCTTTAGGGGTCGCACTGATGTTGATAGGTTACCTGGTTTGGCGCTCTTCGAAAAAGCCGCAAGCGGCTCCCACACTGGCCCCTGAACCAGAGCGCGATTACTACAAAGAAGCAATAGATGCCATTGCCGCCCTTCGTGCAGATGCCTTGTGGGAACGCGATATGAAAGGGTTTTATGTAGCCTTAGGTGATGTGGTGCGTACGTATTTAACTCACCGCACCGGGCTGCCTCTAGCAGAGCAAACGACGTCTGAAAGTGTACGTTTGCTTTACCAGAAATGGACAGCGGCGCAAATCGAATCCTACCAATTCATCCTCACACGAGCGGACCATGTGAAATTCGCGAAGGGAAGCTGGGACGTGGCGGTGCACCGCGATTGTTTAGATAAGGCAACCGCACTCATAACGGATTTTAAACCAGAGCAAGATGTTTAATTGGGATTTTGCACAACCGCTATGGCTCATCGGCCTACTGGTCATCCCACTGGGTTGGACGGGCATTTACCTGCGCCGTAAACGTCGTTTTAACGCCTACACCTTCAGCTCAAACCAGCAGTTGCCGAGCAGTTCCTTAGGAAGCCTTCGCGCAGCGAGTGGCGGATTCAGCTGGTTGGCACTGGCGTTTGTATTTACCGCATTAGCACGTCCGCAGAGCAGTCAAATGTTCCAACAGCCGAGCCAAAATTTGGGAATAGATCTTATGATGGCGCTTGATATCAGTACCTCCATGTTGGCGCGCGATCTAAAGCCTAATCGACTAGAAGCGCTGAAGGAAGTGGCAACAGATTTTGTAGCGCAGCGCGCCATGGACCGCCTGGGCCTTGTGATTTACGCTGGTGAAGCATACAGTCCAGTGCCGCTGACCACCGATCAAAGTTTACTTAGCCAGCAAATAAGTTCGCTTCATCACGAAATGCTCGAAGGTGGAACGGCCATCGGGATGGGATTGAGTACCGCTGTGAATCGATTGGTTGAAAGCACTGCAAAGAGCAAAGTCATTATTTTACTCACTGACGGTGAAAATAATGGCGGTATGGTGGATCCCGTGCAGGCCGCTGAATTGGCTGCCAGTCTAGATATCAAAGTGTACACTATAGGACTTGGCACGAATGGAATGGCCTCTACCCCGGTGATGAAAGACCCAAGGGGAAATCTCATTTACCAGCCCAGACCGGTCACTATCGATGAGGAATTGCTTCAACGCATCGCAAGCATCACTGGAGGGAAATACTTCCGCGCCACGGATAATGAAAGTTTAGTACAGATTTACGAGAGCATTGACCAATTGGAAAAAAGCGAAATCGAAGGCTTTGAATTTTACCGTTATACGGAACATTTTTCCAGCTTCCTCTATCTCGCACTGGCCTGCATCGGGCTAGAGCTACTGTTGAACTTTGTCCTCTTAAAAACCGCCTTTTAATGGATTTTAAATGGCAACATACAGAATGGCTTTACGCAGCACCACTCTTGCTTCTAGCAATAGTGGTTTCGGCTGTTTTATTCCAACGCTGGCGTCAAAAGGCTTGGCAAATTTTAGGCATTAATGACCGCTCAAAGCGCACCGCAGCCTCGCTGAGCACTGCGCGTTTGTATACCCGCTATGCGTTTTTAGCGTTGGCCGTCGCCTTTCTATGCCTGAGTTTAGCAAACCTTCAGATGAGCGGGCAAACTGCGGAAGTAAAAAGACAAGGAGCAGACGTTGTTTTCGCGCTTGATGTGAGTCGATCCATGCTCGCAGAAGACCTTACTCCTTCCCGTTTAGAAAAGGCAAAACTCCTTATCTCTAGAACTGTGGACCAATTAGGGGGCGACCGTGTCGGCATCATCGCCTATGCCGGAAGCGCCTACCCTGCCCTTCCCATAACGACAGATTATGCCGCCGCAAAAATGGCGCTACGTGCTGCAAGTCCAGATGCCGTGCCTTCGCAAGGTACCAATCTTGCAGCCGCCCTTGACTATGCCACCGAATACTTCAATCCCACTTCTCCTGCAGGACGCTTCGTCATCGTACTTACCGACGGAGAAGACCATGAGGATTTGGCCGCGGGAAGTGCGGACCCCACACTGCCCGTTCAAACCATGCTTGTTGGCCTAGGCACCACCTCCGGCGGACCCATCCCGATGCGCCGCACTTCCCGCGGAACCACCTATAAAAAGGACAACAACGGCGAGGTAGTTATTACCAAACGTGATTTAGAAAAACTCAGCAGTATTGGGCGGTCTCTGGGTGCAACAGTCGTGGATGGCAATAATACCGATCCTGCATTGAAAGCCATTCAAGATTTTATCTCAGGTGGCGATAAAGCCGACATCAACGAAGAAATCGCAATAAATTATGAAAGCCAATTCCAATGGTTCCTCTTTCCGGCACTGTTGTTTTTGATACTGTACTTATTGTTACCTGCACATACAGGCAGAAAAGTGAAAGGTATGTGGGTAATTTTACTCTTATTCGTTTCCCACCCCGCCCTGCATGCACAAGAAGTGGACAGCCTTACAGTCAATGCTACTGAAGATTGGTCGAGACACGACTATGGAAAACGCATACGAGAGGGGAACGAAAATTTTGAAAATGGCGATCTCAGCGGTGCAGCGCAAGCTTTTGCAGAAGCTGCTACGGCAGAGCCCGATGCTTTTGAACCATTGTACAATTTAGGCAGTACTTTAATGGCGGCAGGAGAAGCGGAACAGGCGGCTAATGTTTTATTAAAATCGGCTCAAAACACGGAGGATCCGTTAACCCAAAGCGACGCTTTATACAACGCTGGAAATGCCTTCATGGCCGCGGAAAAATACCAAGAAGCAGTGGGTGCCTATGCGGAGAGTCTTCGGAAAAACCCATCGCAAAAAGATGCCGTCTATAATCTGAACCGCGCTGTAGAGCAACTAAAGAAACAACAGCAAAACGAAGAAAATCAGGAGCAGCAAGACGATCAGGAGAACCAGGAGAAAGAGGAAAAAGAAGAGCCTAAAAACGACCAAGACGAGCCGCAGCAAGAAAATCCCGAGGACGACGAAAGTAAAAAAGACGAACCTCAAGACGACCAGCAGGGCGAAAACGATCAGGGAGACCAGCAGCAGGATGAGCAACAAAACGACCAAGGTGAGCCGCAGGATGAAGACGGCAGTGGAGAAAAGAATTCGCCGAAAGAGGGAGGTGAGGCTAAAGCAAAAATGACGCCTGAGCAAATTAAAGGGTTACTAGAAGCAGTGCAGCGCGCTGAAGAGAAAACAGCAGAAAAAATGACCGCTAAAAAAGCGAAAGGAAAGAAAAAGAGTGGAGAGAAAGATTGGTAAATACCATTGGCTTTGGGCCTTTATACTGTTCGCGACAGGTCTCGTGGCACAGGAGGTACAGCTAACCGCACGGAGTTCTCGTACTTCCGTAGGTCTAGACGAACCCTTCCGAGTAACCTTCAGCAGTAATGCACGTCGTGGCGAGCTCAGTCCACCTAATTTTGAGCACTTTATTGTGGTCGGCGGACCTTACAGCTCACAGCAGACACAAATCATTAATGGTTCCATGAGTTTCTCTCGGGAACTAACCTACCAACTCGTTGCACAAGAAGAAGGAACTTTTACCATAGGTCCTGCAACTTTTGAATCAAAAGGCAAACGGTTCAAGAGCAATACACTAACGATTCAGGTCAAAGCGGGTGTGAAGCGCAAACGCGCAACATCTACGGCAAAAACTGCAGGGTTCGAGGTAGCTATTTTGAGCTCCAAAAAAGAGGTGTTTGTTGGAGAGCCCGTAGTCTTATTATTCACTGCCACACTCTTCGAGCAAGTGCGGGATTTAAATATGCTTCAGACACCCAATTTTGAGAATGTCCTTCAGCAACAGTTAGACTTTGAACAGCAGTCCAGAAGAGAACGTATAGGCTCGAAAATTGCAACGATATTAGACTTTGATAAACGATTAATCATCCCCAATAAACCAGGCACATTAGGCGGCCAAGAACTTAAAATCACGGGCGCAGTTCAAAAGCCTACAGGCCGTCGAGACTTTTTTAATATGCCTTTGATGCGGTGGGAACAAGAAGTGGCAACCGCGAAAATTCCATCGGTTAAAATTAAACCACTTCCAGCACCTCAACCCGCAGGATATTCAGGGGCCGTGGGGGAATTAAAATTGGTTCGAGAATTGAGCCGAACCTCCGTAAATGGCAATGAATCCATTACCCTAAAACTACGTATTGAAGGATCAGGTAATTTCAACACGATCAGCGTTCCAGATTTGATACCGCCGCAAGGATTCGACTTGTACGATCCCAAATTCAATGAGAAGATTCGGTACAGCGAGCGTGGCGTTCGCGGTTATAAAGAATATGAATACTTATTGGTACCTCAGTTTAAAGGTCAATTCATTCTTCCGCAGATGCAGTGGATCTATTTTGATGTCAAAAAAGGGGACTATGAGACCATTACCCTCGAGGAAACTACACTTAATGTAACCGGAGACGCATTAAAGGAGGCTACAGCTGATGATGAGGGTACCATGCCAAAAGTGCAACGCGAGGTTAGTAGTATTGATAACGACATACGATATTTACAAGAAGTGGACGAACACGCCAGGCATAGGGAGCAACCTTTACTTTGGGCTTGGTTGGTTTTAGGATTGATGCTTTTGGGTTGGCTGCTTCAACTCGTATCCTTTAAGACACGAAAAAAGTCACCTGAAGCTGCACGTGCAGCGGTAAAAAAAGCAATCAATACAGCATGGAAAACCAACGACCCAGAGGCCGTTGGTAAAATGCTAAATGCCTTGGAAGAAGAATTAGTACGCAAAGGGATTGCCAAGGAAAACATTAGTTTATTTGCGTTAAACGAGGTCCTTGGGACCGCACTCGGGACGCAGGTAAATACCCTGATTGAAAAGTTACAATTGGCCCTTTATGCACCTAGTGCTACAGGCTCAAACGAAGAATGGTTAAACGAATTTAACGCACTATGGGAGCAACTTTAACTTCGGTAAGTGATAGTGCCAACAGCTTATATGCCAACGGCCAATTTGAATCGGCACGTACACTTTTTGAATCTTTAGCCGAGAAAGGCACTTCCGATCCAGCGTTGTACTACAACATCGGTAACTGCTACACAAGGTTGGGTCAGTTCGGAGAGGCACGTCTATGGTACGAACGCTCACTATTGTTCGATCCTCGTAATGAAGAGACACTTCACAATCTAGAATGGCTCAATACTCGACTTACAGATGCACTACCACCTCCAAACGATGCGCTATTGCATTGGATTGGCCATCAATTAAGAGCAATACTCTCTCCTGAACACTGGGGCGTATTCGCTGGAGTTCTTTTAGCCGGGGCATTCGTACTGCTTGTTCTCCGGAAATTTAAACAACCAGCGTTGAGCTGGCGATTGCCGCTCACTCTAAGCAGCATAGGCTTAGTACTGTTGCTCGCCGCACAAATGAGCATACCGCAGAGCGATAAAGTTGTTGTGGTAAGCAACAACAGTTACGGCTACAGTGCACCCGATGCCAATGGCAAAAGAATCTTGCTCTTAAGTGAGGGCAGTGCGGGTCGTTTAGTGAGAGCTTCGGAAGGGTGGTTCTATATTTCCCTTGGCGACGGTCGTCAAGCGTGGTTCTCATCCGATCACTGGGGCCGCGTTTTACCCATCAGCAAGCATTAGATCAGCTTAGGCAACCATCTGCGCTGTGGTGTCGTGATACCCGTGACTTCCTGATACGAATGAGGAAAAGCGCGCACCACTTGTTTTGATTCATTCCACTGAATATGCGTGCGGTCACTAGAAGCATACACTGCAAAAAGATGTTTGACCCTTTTATAAATTGCTTCCGCTTGCTCCGAAGTGCAATGCTGTAATCCAGGTATTTTTTGAAAATTTTTTGAAACAATCGCTTCTTCTAAGGTGCACTGCTCGTCAAAGGGGGCTCTCCAAAAGGGGAAATAAAAAGGGTACCCGTGCAGCAGGTTGTTGAAGATTTTTTCTTCCATGATAAGGTAACTAGGTTGGTTTGGACCTTTAAGATACCCAATTTTTGAATTGAAAATCAGACACTTAGGAAAATAGTATCAATCGAAACAAGCCGTAGAAGTTGGACATTATCCAAACATTCAATCTTACCGCATCAAAGGACGATTACTCTGCTTCGTGGTGGTTGAATCCCTGTGCTTTCAAACCGATGACTTTATCGTCTCTAGTAATAAGGTTTGCGCCACTTCCATCTTTGACATAACCAATAACCGTCAGGTTGGGGTTCGTCTTGACTTTATCGTGATCTTCGATCGGAACTGTAAAGAGCAGCTCATAGTCTTCTCCTCCGTTTAAGGCAACCGTCGTTGTATTTAGATTAAACTCTTCACAAAGGGCGTATATGGATGGATCAATTGGGATCTTACTCTCGTATAGATTGTATTGCATCTGTCCAGTGCGTGCAAGGTGTAGGGTTTCTGAGCTAAGACCGTCGGAAATATCTATCATCGACGTCGGCTGAATGTCCAGTGCCTTTAGAATTTCGACGACGTCCTTACGTGCCTCTGGTTTCAACTGTCGTTCCAAAATATATTCGTGTCCGCCCAGTTCCGGTTGCATGTCTGGATTCTCCAAATACACCTGCTTTTCACGCTCTAAAATTTGAAGCCCCATATAAGCACCGCCTAAATCGCCGCTAACGACAATAAGATCGTTGTCCTTTGCTCCGCTTCGTTTCGTGACGCGCTCTTTTTCAACGCGACCAACAACCGTAACTGAAATCATCAATCCAGATTTTGACGCCGTAGTATCGCCCCCGACTAAATCCACATTGTAACGTTCACAAGCCAAATGGATCCCCTCGTAAATTTCTTCCAATGCCTCAACAGGGAATCGATTTGAAACGGCCAAACCTACAGTGATGTGTTCTGGTGTCCCGTTCATCGCATAAATGTCGCTGAGGTTAACAATCACACTTTTGTAACCTAAATGCTTTAAAGGCATGTAGCTCAGATCAAAGTGCACTCCTTCCACAAGAAGGTCGGTAGAAATTGCCTGGTAGTGCGCACCCACATCGATTAATGCGGCATCGTCTCCCACTCCTAATGCGGTATGGGCGTGTTTCAATTTAGTGGCTTGCGTTAAATGACCTATTAGGCCAAACTCGCCCAAATCACTGATGGGCGTGCGCTGTGGGTTTTTTGAATCGAACATGTAGCAAAGTTATTGTGTTCATTGGTGAGAACACAAGAAAAAAGCCGCGTATTACGTAACTTTGTCGCGCATCTTTAGAATGTTTCTAAATAATATGGTAAAAGTATCAGATAATGCGAAGTCAAAACTTGCTGCACTCATGCAGGAAGAAGGCAAGCAGTTGGACAAGACCTACATCAGTGTAGGCGTGGAAAGTGGCGGATGTTCTGGACTGTCTTATAAAATGGATTTTACCCCGGATATGCCCGAAAATGCAGAACTATATGAAGACAACGGCGTTAAAGTTGTAGTCGAAAAAAAGTCACTCCTTTATCTCATCGGCACCACTTTAGAGTACAGTGGCGGACTCAATGGAAAAGGATTCAATTTTAATAACCCCAATGCGACACGCACCTGCGGGTGTGGAGAAAGCTTCGCCGTTTAACCCCCTATTATGAGCGACGAAATCCTAGATGAAATCACTGCGTCCGACTATAAGTACGGGTTCACGACAGATATCGAAAGTGATACTGTGCCCCCTGGTCTAAACGAAGATGTGATTCGATTGATTAGTGAAAAGAAAAACGAACCCCAATGGATGTTGGATTGGCGTTTAGACGCGTATAAAACGTGGTTGGCTATGGTAGAGCCTGAATGGCCTAACGTTACCTACGCCAAACCAGATTTCCAAGCGGTTTCATACTACAGTGCACCTAAGCAAAAGAAAGAATTAGAAAGCCTTGACGAAGTAGACCCGGAATTACTGCGTACGTTTGAACGTTTAGGCATTAGCCTTGACGAGCAAAAGCGTTTATCCGGTGTAGCTATGGATGTTGTTGTAGATTCCGTTTCAGTTGCTACGACTTTCAAGAAAACGCTTGCTGAAAAAGGCATCATTTTCTGCTCCATGAGTGAAGCCATTCAGGAACACCCTGAGCTCGTCCGCAAGCACCTCGGAACTGTAGTGCCGAAGCGTGACAACTTTTATGCAGCACTGAACAGTGCCGTCTTTACCGATGGATCTTTCTGTTACATCCCGAAAGGGGTACGCTGTCCCATGGAACTGAGCACCTATTTCCGCATAAATGAGGCGAACACTGGTCAATTTGAACGCACACTGGTCATCGCCGATGAAGGTTCGTACGTAAGTTACCTTGAAGGTTGTACTGCTCCTTCTCGCGATGAGAACCAGTTGCACGCCGCAGTGGTCGAGCTCGTAGCCATGGACGATGCAGAAATTAAATACAGTACAGTTCAGAACTGGTACCCCGGTGATGCAGAAGGAAAAGGCGGCGTCTTCAACTTTGTAACGAAGCGCGGCATTTGCGAGCGCAATGCAAAAATCAGCTGGACGCAAGTAGAAACCGGTTCAGCAGTTACTTGGAAGTACCCTTCGTGTATTTTAAAAGGGGACAATAGTGTCGGTGAATTCTACAGTGTTGCCGTTACGAATAAATTCCAGCAAGCAGATACCGGAACGAAAATGATTCATTTGGGTAAAAATACCAAAAGCACGATCATCTCTAAGGGTATTAGCGCCGGAAAAAGCCACAACAGCTACAGAGGTTTAGTGCGCGTTGGTGCGCGTGCAGAGCATGCACGAAATTTTAGCCAATGTGATTCACTGCTGATGGGAGATCAATGTGGTGCACATACCTTCCCATATATCGAGGCACAACACCCTACGGCTCAAATTGAGCATGAGGCGACGACTTCGAAGATCGGTGAAGACCAGATATTCTATTGCAACCAGCGTGGAATTGGCACTGAAGAAGCTATTGCACTTATCGTGAATGGCTATTGTAAAGATGTATTGAACCAGCTTCCTATGGAATTTGCCGTAGAAGCACAAAAACTATTGGAAGTCTCTCTAGAAGGCTCCGTAGGATAAATCATGATTAAAATTAACAACCTCCAAGCCCGAGTAGAAGACAAAGAAATTCTAAAAGGCATCAACCTAGAAATTAATCCTGGAGAGATTCACGCGATTATGGGTCCAAATGGCTCAGGTAAATCGACACTTTCCAGCGTAATCGCAGGTCGTGAAGATTATGAAGTAACCGGCGGAAGCATCGACTTTGAAGGCGAAGACCTTATGGATTTAGATCCTGAAGAACGCGCCCACAAAGGCATCTTCTTAAGCTTTCAGTATCCAGTGGAAATCCCTGGAGTCACAGTTAGCAACTTCATTAAGACCGCCATCAATGAAAGCCGCAAAGGCCGTGGCGAAGAGCCCATGGAAGCGCGCGAAATGCTCGCGAAAATGCGCGAAAAGACCGCACTTTTAGAGATGGATAAAAGCTACCTCAGCCGCAGTTTAAACGAAGGCTTTTCTGGTGGGGAGAAAAAGCGTAACGAGATCTTCCAAATGGCGATGCTTGAACCGAAATTAGCGATACTCGACGAGACCGATTCTGGCTTAGACATTGATGCCCTGCGCATTGTTGCCGGCGGTGTAAATAAGCTTCGTAGTGCAGATAATGCCGTTGTAGTCATCACACACTACCAGCGTCTTTTGGACTACATCAAACCCGATTTCGTGCACGTTTTGTTTAACGGTAGAATTGTAAAAAGTGGCGGGCCAGAATTGGCACATGAATTGGAAGAGAAAGGATACGACTGGATCAAGGCAGAAAACGCATGACAGATTTAGCACAAGATTTACTCTCCTCTTTCGTTGTAGCAGAACCGCAACTTAATGGCAGTCGAAATCTCGGCGTCGTTCACCTGCGTAAGGAAGCGCTGGACCGTTTTGAAGCCCAAGGTTTCCCTACCACGCGTGACGAAGAGTGGAAATACACCAACCTAAAGCCGGTATTAAAGCACGACTATCGCATTCTATTAAAGGGTGATGATGCCGTCTCATTTGCCGATATCAAATCGTACTTACTGAGCGATTTAGATACCTATAAATTAGTCTTTATCAACGGAAAATACAGCTCTTGGTTAAGCGACGCCACGCATCAGGAGTTCGATGTTTGCACATTCGCTTCTGCACTGAATAAATACCCGGATATCATTGCGGAGTATTTAGGCAAGGGAGCGCCAAAAGGCGATACGTTTGTGGATCTAAACACTGCTTTCGCTGACGACGGGGCATTCATAAGAGTGAAGGCAAATCAAACTGTCGATAAGCCTATCGAAATTCTTTACCTCACGACAAATGAAAACGGACCAGCCTTTTCACAGGTACGGAATTTGATCATTGCAGAACAGAATGCAGAGGTACAACTTTTAGAGCGCC
The DNA here is from genome assembly GCA_965204625.1 of Schleiferiaceae bacterium. Lineage (GTDB taxonomy): Bacteria > Bacteroidota > Bacteroidia > Flavobacteriales > Schleiferiaceae > UBA10364. The sequence continues at coordinate 103,930 of CBDBET010000006.1, read as the reverse complement.
ATCAAAACATAGGCGACCAGCCGAGCTTTACGAATTTTGTAAGTGAAGTCTTCGCCGCACGTGATGCACGCGTGAGCTATTACAAGGTACAGAATGATGCCGATGAGGCAACGTTGGTCGACAATACCCATGTCGTGCAAAAAGAACAAAGCAACGTACATGTGGGCACCTATACTTTCGGTGGAAAATTGGTTCGGAATAACCTGCATTTTTATTCCGGCGGAGAACACGCGGAGAGCCATATGGATGGCATTACTATTATCGGTGATGGCCAAACAGTAGATCACCATACACTTGTAGATCACCAAGAGCCGAACTGTTACAGCAGAGAGCTATACAAAGGAATCTACCTCGGTAAGAGTCACGGTATTTTCAATGGAAAAGTAATGGTCCGCCAGAAGGCACAGAAAACTAACGCTTTCCAACAGAATGACAATATTTTATTGAGTGATAAAGCGAAAGTAGATACAAAGCCTCAATTAGAGATTTTTGCAGACGACGTGCGTTGTTCGCATGGCTGTACTGTGGGCCAATTGGACCGCAATGCTCTTTTTTACCTACGCTCAAGAGGAATTCCAAAACGCGAAGCGGAAGGGTTAATGACCTATGCTTTTGCGGCAGATGCATTGGAATATGTTAAGATACCACAGCTTGAAAAGCGATTGAATAGCGTCATTGCGGAGAAACTAGGGATTAACTTAGAATTTACCCTGTAATGAGCTACGATGTCCAAGCCATACGGAAGGATTTTCCCATTCTGCACCAGCAGATACATGGTCGACCGCTCGTATACCTGGACAACGCTGCTACCGCACAAAAACCGCTCGCAGTAATTGAAGCCATTACCCACTTCTACACAAAGGATAATGCCAATGTGCATCGCGGTGTGCATACTTTAAGTCAACGCTCAACGGATGCCATGGAAGCTGTTCGTTCTGCTGTTTGTGAACACATTAATGCCAGAGAAGTCGCTGAAATAATTTTTACTCGTGGCATCACGGACAGTATTAATACTGTCGCCTTCGGTATGGGGGCATTACTACAACCGCACCAAAATGTAGTCATTACAGCGCTGGAACATCACAGCAATATTGTGCCTTGGCAAATGCTCTGCGAACGAACAGGAGCGGCATTGCGATACATACCGATGAACGACAAAGGCGAATTGGATCTTTCTACTTTGGAGGTTGTAGTCGATGAAAACACTGCGATGGTCGCGTTAAACCATATATCTAATGCACTTGGAACCATTAATCCGGTCAAAACCATTTTAAGCCGAGCAAAAGCGGTCGGCGCATGGACCCTGGTTGATGGTGCACAAAGTGGCCCGCATGCACTAGTAGATGTACAGGATTGGGATGTGGACTTTTTTACATTATCCTCACACAAAATGTACGGTCCCACTGGTTTGGGTGTTTTGTATGGTAAACGGGAACGTTTAGAGGTACTGCCCCCTTATCAAGGTGGTGGCGAAATGATTGCTACGGTGACCATGGAAAGGAGTACCTACGCGGATATCCCGCACAAATTTGAAGCAGGCACCCCGCACATTGAGGGCATCATCGGATTTGGTGCAGCTTTAGATTATATCAATTCGGTAGGAGTCGACGCTATTGCCGCCCATGAAGCGGCTCTTTTAGATTATGCCACAACTACTTTGTCCTCCATTGACGGTTTTAGAATTATAGGAACCGCTGAAAAGAAGGCTAGCGTGATCAGCTTTCTAGTTGAAGGTACCCATCCTTATGATTTAGGTGTACTTCTCGACCAACAGGGAATTGCAGTGCGTACTGGACAGCATTGTACGCAACCCATTATGGACCAATTCTGCATCGCGGGGACCGCTCGCGCAAGCTTTGCGATGTACAATACCTTCGAAGAAATCGATCTATTCAAGGCAGCGCTCGAACGCGCCGTAACCATGCTACGATAAGTCATTATGTCTACAATTGCTGAAAAACAAGCCGTACTTATCGAAGAATTCGAATTCTTCGACGAATGGATGGATAAATACAACCACATCATCGAAATGGGTAAAGCAATGCCCGTGCTTGATGCTATCGATAAAAACGATGATCTTTTAGTTCAAGGCTGCCAAAGCAAGGTTTGGCTCAAGGCAGAAAAAAAAGGCGATTGCGTCCGTTTTTTTGCAGATGCAGATGCCATTATAGCAAAAGGTATCGTTGCAATGTTGATCGATGTGTTTGACAATCAACCGTCAACGGAAGTTGCAGCAGCGGATCTTAGTTTCTTGGAGGAAATTGGGCTTAAGGATCACCTCAGCCCTACACGTGCTAACGGATTGATGAGCATGATAAAACAAATGAAATTCTACGCGTTGGCATTTTCCAGCGCAAACTAAAGGTATGAGTGAAGAATTAAGCCATCAAGAAATGCAATCCATCGGCGAAGAAGTCGTTGGTGTGTTGTGTAACATATTCGATCCTGAAATCCCTGTGGATATTTATCAGCTCGGATTAATCTATGACGTGAAAGTAAGTACGGAGCGTGATGTCCACATTCTAATGACCCTTACTTCGCCAAACTGCCCTGTGGCTGAAAGTATGCCTCAAGAGGTGAAAGAAAAATCACGTGCTCTAGATAACGTACGTGAGGTAGAAGTAGAACTGACTTTTGATCCACCTTGGGATAAAAGTATGATGAGTGAAGAAGCAAAGCTAGAACTAGGTATTCTTTAGACCGTTTCGCTCACTTCTTAAGATTTTCCTAAAAGACGAACCAAACCATCACAAAATCGTTAATGTCTTCGTTAATTAGCCGCTCGTTCCTCAAAGAATCGAGTGATTTTTTGTGATATATAAATACCCGCCAAAATGAAGATTGGAATCGACGCCCTCGCCTATTACGTGCCTCAGCAATACTTGCCTATTGAATCGCTGGCAGAGGCGCGAAATATAGAATATGCTAAACTCAATAAAGGTCTTGGTTTGACTTCAATGTCTTTTCCAGATGTTGATGAGGATGCAGCAACGATGGGAGCCAATGCGGTACTCAATCTTTTTACTACTGAGCCTTTAGACCCCAGCACCGTGGGACGTCTTTACCTAGGTACTGAAAGTGCGCTAGATAGCGCGAAACCCACGGCAACGTATATTTTAGATTTAGTTGAGCAACAACTCGCTGGTGCGCACGGAGCAAACTGCTTGCGCAATGTTGATGCGGTCGACATGACTTTTGCTTGCATCGGAGCCGTTGATGCTTTAGAAAACGCCTGCTTGTTTGTGCGTCAAAATCCCGAGAAAAAAGCCATTATTGTCGCTTCTGACTTAGCGAAATACAACCTAGGTTCAACAGGCGAGTATACCCAGGGCGCAGGCGCTGTCGCGATTGTAGTTTCCGTGGATCCATCCATCATCTCGTTAGGGGATGAAATAGGTGTGGCTACTAAAGGGGAACGCGATTTTTTCAAACCCCGCAGAACCCACACCAAAGCAGAATTATTGGTAGAAGCAGCAGCACTCTTAGGCCAGCAGCTTTCTATGGAAGATGCGGAAGTAAAGGTTGCCCAAGCGGAAGGCTTTTGGGGCGGCAATCGCATGCTCCGTAGTTACGTTGAAGAGCCCGTCTTTGATGGTCAGTACAGTAACTTTGCCTACGTCAGCCGCATCAGCGAAGCATTGGAACATTTCGGAACGAAAGTAAAGATCAACCCTGCCTTAGATTGGGATAAAGTGGTCATGCACCTACCTTATGCTTTTCAAGGCAGACGTATGCTGGTAAATTTTTACCTGGACTGGATGAAAGCCAACGGTAAGTGGCAAGATGTAGTTGCGGTGATGGGTAGCGATAAACCTACAGATAAAGGTGAAGCAAAAGAATGGGTACGCGGCTTCAGTAAATCGGACTATTATCGTGCCTATGTGGCAAAAGCATTAGCACCGGCCGAACGTGCTTCAAGCTTGATTGGTAATATGTACACCGCCTCTATTTTCATGGGGCTCCTAAGCACGCTTTGCGATGCTGCAGATAAAGGAGAAGCCATTGAGGGAAACACCATCGGCTTCATGGGTTACGGTTCCGGTTCAAAAGCGAAAGTATTTCAGGGCACTGTTGAAGCCGGTTGGGCTAAAGTGGGCCAATTAGATCTGTTTAATGCCCTTGAAAATCGCACTGCTGTAGACTTTAAAACGTATGAGCTTTGGCATAACGAACGACTCACTGCCCCTCTCTCTCCTGAGAAATCTGGATTTACATTTACGGGATTGCGGACCGAAGAAAATCAGGAGTACTTTAGAGATTATACCTTTACTGCCTAAATGATGAATGACGGTACCATTGTAAATAAAGTAGCAGCTAGTCCGCTAATCACTTTCAATTTGGAAGATTTTCTCCCAAAAAAGGTGCATTCTGTTGACCTGAGCCAATGGCTCGAGCAAGGATTTATTTTGCGTGAAACCGAATTTCGAAATGCACTGAAAAGCACTGACTTTACGATATATGAAGGTGCTGTAATACACCTCCATTGCAGTACAGATGCCATACTTCCAGCTTGGGCGCCCCTTTTGGTCGCCAGCAAGTGCAGTGACGCCGGGCTTACCTGCATATGGTCAGAAAACGAAGCAGGATTCTATAGTGCCTTCTTTCGTGAACGTATGATGCATCACGATTGGCAGGAATACTCCGGAAAACCCATTATCATTAAAGGTTGCGGCGATAAGCGTATTCCTAAAGATGCCTACGTTGTTGCGACCCAGTATTTAAAACCAGTAGCAAAAAAAATCAGCTACGGTGAGGCCTGTTCTGCGGTACCCCTAAAATAATTTAGAGCGTTACACTCAATCCTACACTCAATGGACGAGCTTCTGACCATTCAGGTAGCATTGGGCCGTCTATGACAATCGTGCTCAGACCACAATATACATAGGCATTGATAGGGCCCTTTCCTGCTTTAACATGCACCCCATATCGGAATGGATTAAAGCCGGCTATCTGGTAGTATTTGACTTGATAAACAGCGTCTTTATAATACGAATACGCATCAGTACGGTACCCAAAGCAGCCTCCGATGTACAATCTATTGTACCGGCCCTTACGATTGACTTTTCCTCTGTAACGTAGCTCTAGGACAGCGTCGACGTATTCCGTAGCAAATCGGTTGGAAATAAAATCGTGCCCGGTTAAATCCACAATTGTTTGCGTTCCGTCTTCAGCAACATCAATACGCAAATTTCCATGATAAAACTGTGCACTATAACCCAGCCCGTAGGCCACTGAAAAATGGCTTAGACCGATAACGTTATCACGCATCAATTGAAAGGACTGACTGTTCGAACGGGCGTTTGACTCAAAGGATTCAGGTGCTTCTAGCACCGAAAGTAAACCCGAATTGAACGAAAAACCTTCTCCCGGTTCCGGTAGGAATGTCGTTTTCGATTGGCTATATACTGAAAAGCTCAACGCCAATATGGCAAACAGGAGGTAATACGTTTTTTTCATTCTATTAAAAATACTGTTCAGTGGGTGGTTATTCAAAGGAAACCATGGTACTAGTAAACCCGTTTAAACGCAATTCAAAAGCATCACCCCGTTCCACTGCAACCATTGGTCCCAATGCACCGGAGAGTAGAATTTCACCCTTTAAAAGTGGCCTTCCCATTTTAGCCATCGTTTGAGCCAACCATAAGGCGGCATTCAGAGGATCGCCCATACACGCATGCCCATTTCCTTCACTCGCTGTAGCGCCGTTTTTGAGCAGCGTCATTTCAATAGAAGCAGTTGATACTTCTTCCAACGGTTTTGATTCGGTCCCCAAAACATAATGAGATCCTGAAGCATTATCCGCAATCGTATCAGATATCTTAATGTCCCATTTCTCGACGCGTGAACCTACGATTTCAATGGCCGGCTGGACGGCAACTATTGCTGATTTCAATGTTTCCATATCCACATCAGGATTACGCAGATCTTCCCCCAATACGAAAGCCAACTCACCTTCTACTTTAGGCTGCATCAATAATTCCATGGGAACAGGACCCTTTCCAGTCATATCCATAGTGTCAAAAAGCACACCGTAATCGGGTTGATCCACGCCAAGCTGAGCTTGTACAGCGGGACTAGTTAATCCAATCTTTTTTCCTACAATACGCTCACCATCTGCCAATCGTAAAGCCACAACTTTATCTTGAATGGCGTATGCAGTAGGAATATCGTTGTTTATAGAATCGCGCAATGGCGCAATAGTGCGGCCGTTGCGCAATGCATCGAACAAGTCCTGGGCATGTTGATCAATAGCAGACATAACTGAGAATTTACCCCCACAAGTTACACTATATTTGTAGGGAACCCGCAAACAGAAGACCATGCCGTTTTACCAAAAATCGGGGCGTATTCCGCACAAACGCCATACTACCTTCAGAAAATCGGACGGTAGCTTGTACCACGAAGAACTCTTCGGAACCATAGGATTCGACGGTATGTCGACCTTGCTTTACCACGAACATCCACCAACCATGGTTAAGGAAGTACTCCAAAGCACGGATGTTGCCCCCAAGATTGCCGTAGATAAAAACATGAAGGCCTATCGTTTAGAGGGCTTCAACGTTGCCCCAAACGAAGATTATTTAGCATCCCGTGTACCGGTATTAACGAATGCAGATCTGACCATTTCCCTAGCGGCACCTTCGGCTTCGATGGTATCGTACTATTATAAAAATGCACAAAATGATGAATTGGTCTTCGTACACGAGGGTTCCGGTTCACTGCATACGCAAATGGGCAAGCTCGATTTTGGACCCGGAGACTACCTGCTCATTCCTCGCGGAATGATTCAGCAGTTTCATTTCGACAGTGCTGAAAACCGATTGTTTATTGTTGAAAGTGCCTCACCCATTTATACCCCGAAGCGCTATAGAAATTGGTTCGGTCAGCTGCTAGAGCACAGTCCCTACTGTGAACGCGACCTGCGAACGCCTGAGGCGGTAGCGCCCATAAATGCGCTAGGGGATTTTGACATCCGGGTGAAGAAACAAGATATGATTCATCAATACATCTACGGTTCACACCCTTTTGATGTGGTTGGTTGGGATGGCTATAACTATCCTTATGCGTTCAATATCAAAGATTTCGAACCCATAACGGGACGTGTACACCAACCGCCACCGGTGCATCAAACCTTTGAAACCAGTGCTTTTGTAGTGTGCTCCTTTGTGCCCAGATTGTACGATTACCACCCAGAATCTATACCTGCTCCTTACAACCACAGCAACATTGATTCTGATGAAGTGCTCTACTATGTCGACGGCGATTTTATGAGTCGGACTAACATCGGACGTGGTCAAATCACCCTTCATCCAGCCGGAATCCCACACGGACCGCACCCGGGAACTTATGAAGGATCGATTGGTAAAAAAGGTACAGAAGAATATGCCGTGATGGTAGATACTTTCAGGCCGTTGAAGCTCACTGAACAGGCATTGGCATTAGATGCAGGCGATTACCACAAGAGCTGGATGCATTAAGAAATACGGACTTAATCGACGATCTGAATCGGAGTTTAGATACGATCATTTAATACCTTTAACCCAACAAAGAACAACCCTATGAATACAGCTACTTTACCAAAGCAATACGAGGACGCACAGGATTTTCTCGAGCTATGGGGAACAGATTATGTTGAGTTCTATGTAGGAAATGCAAAACAAAGTGCGTATTACTTTAAGACTGCCTTCGGCTTTCAAGAAGTAGCTTATGCCGGTTTAGAAACTGGTGTAACTGACCGTACTTCCTATGTGCTTCAGCAAGATAAAATTAGATTAGTCATTACTTCTTCTTTGGTTGAGGACAGTGATATCAATCGCCATTTAAATGAGCACGGCGATGGTGTGAAAATCGTCGCGCTATGGGTACCGGATGCTACAAAGGCCTTCGAGGAAACCACAAAACGCGGAGCAAAACCGTTCCAACAGCCGCAGGTAAGTGAAGATAGTAACGGTAAAGTAGTTACTTCTGGAATTTACACCTATGGTGAGACTGTCCATTTGTTTGTGGAGCGCAACGACTACAATGGGCCGTTCCTGCCCGGATATGTGGCACGTAGTCCTAAGTACCAACCCGAATCGGTGGGACTGAAATACATCGACCATATGGTGGGTAATGTAGATTGGGGACAGATGAATACCTGGGTGAAGTTCTACGCGGAAGTGATGGGGTTCTCACAAATCATCTCGTTTGATGACAATGATATTTCTACAGAGTATACTGCACTCATGTCGAAGGTTATGTCGAACGGTAACGGCCGAATTAAATTTCCAATCAACGAGCCGGCAGAAGGTAAGAAGCGTTCGCAGATAGAAGAATACATTAACTTCTACAAAGGTGCCGGTGTGCAACATTTGGCGCTGGCGACAGATAACATCATTTATACCATCCATGAACTGCGTGAGCGTGGAGTGGACTTCCTAGACGTTCCCGATTCCTATTACCTCGACCTTCAGGACCGCGTAGGTGCTATCGATGAGGATATCGAGGTGCTAAAGAAGTATAAGATTCTAGTAGACCGTGATGATGAAGGCTATTTGCTCCAATTGTTTACGAAACCACTCATGGACCGCCCGACGGTCTTTATTGAAATTATTCAACGCAAGGGTGCAACCAGCTTTGGAAAAGGAAACTTTAAAGCATTGTTTGAAGCTATCGAGCGCGAGCAAGAGCACAGAGGAACCTTATAAATAAAATCCAAAATAAGTACAATACAGCATGATCGAAAATCAAGCAAACGATCCTTCAAGAACTTCCTGGATACCCGTTCCAGAAAACAGCGATTTTCCTATTCAAAATTTGCCCTTTGGTGTTTTTATTCCAGAGGATGATATCATTACAACGGGAACGCGCATTGGAGATACAGCGATTGATTTAAGTGCCCTACAACAATTAGGCTATTTCAATGGAATTGATCTGCCGGACGATGTATTTTTACAGGATACCTTAAATGATTTCATTGCTTTGGGTCGCCCGACGTGGCGCCGCATCAGAAACCGATTGGCGGAACTTTTTGACGAAAACAACGCGACGCTCAAAGCGAATGTTGCACATCAAAATCAAGTGCTTTTTCCTGTAGATCACGTCCAAATGCTCATGCCAGTATTCGTTCAAGACTATACGGATTTCTACAGCTCCATCGAGCATGCTACCAATGTAGGTAAGATGTTCCGCGATCCAGAAAATGCCTTACTGCCCAACTGGAAGCATATTCCGGTGGGCTACCACGGCCGTAGTTCGTCTATTGTGATCAGTGGCGTAGATCTGCACCGTCCCAAAGGGCAGCGCATGGCACCGGGGGCGGATGCACCGACTTTCGGTCCGTCTGTTCGTATGGACTTTGAATTGGAAATGGCCTTCATTACCGGAGAAGGTAAGCCCCTCGGCCACAGGATAAAAGCGGAAGAAGCCGACGAATACATCTTTGGGATGGTGGTCTTTAACGACTGGAGTGCGCGCGATATTCAAAAATGGGAATATGTGCCGCTAGGACCGTTCCTAGGTAAAAACTTTGGCTCGAGCATGAGTCCTTGGGTTGTGACGATGGACGCGTTAGAGCCGTTTAAAGTAGAAGGGCCACAGCAGGATCCGCCAGTTTTGCCTTATTTAAAGACCGCGGGAAAGAATAACTATGACATTCACCTTGAAGTAGGCTTGACTCCGGAAGGTAAAACGGAATCGGTCATTTCTAGATCGAATTACAAATACATGTATTGGAACCAGCGCCAGCAATTGGCTCACCATACCGTCAACGGCTGTAACATCAATGCCGGTGATATGATGGCTTCAGGAACCATTTCTGGACCCACGAAAGACAGTTACGGATCGATGTTAGAGCTTAGCTGGGCAGGTAAAGAGCCCATTACATTAGGTACTGGAGATACTCGAACGTTTATCGAAGACGGCGACACGGTTACCATGCGTGGCTGGTGTACAAACGGTACGACGAGAATTGGCTTTGGCGAGGTACGCACGACGCTGCTACCGGCCATTGAAGATTAAGCGAACAAAGCCTGCTTCCTTAAAAGGTTGGGGGCTTTTTTATAACTTGGGTAGACCCAATTACAGCACCTATTATGTCAGAAAAACACACCTACATCTCCAAGGTTGTGGCCGGCGCCACTGAAGCCATTGCGGGATTAAAAGATGGGATGAATGTGATGTTTGGCGGATTCGGCCTTTGCGGTATTCCGGAAACAGCATTACAGCCATTAAAGCGGCGGGGATTAAAGACATTACCTGTATTTCTAACAATGCAGGCGTGGACAACTTTGGTCTAGGACTGCTGCTTCAAACCAAGCAGATCAAAAAAATGATTGCCTCTTACGTAGGCGAAAACGACGAGTTTGAACGACAGATGCTGTCCGGCGAGCTCGAAGTTGATCTCATTCCTCAAGGAACATTAGCAGAACGCTGTCGCGCTGCTGGAGCGGGGATTCCTGCTTTTTACACCCCTGCAGGCTACGGTACAGAAGTAGCGGAAGGAAAAGAGGTACGTGTATTTAACGGCAAGCCGCATATTTTGGAACACGCTTTTGATGCCCCTTTTGCATTTGTTAAAGCGTGGAAGGGCGACAAGGCTGGAAATCTCATTTTCAAGGGAACGGCACGCAATTTTAATCCGATGATGGCCATGGCAGGTAAAATTACTGTGGCGGAGGTGGAAGAACTGGTTGAGGTAGGTGAATTGGACCCGAACAGTATTCACATTCCTGGAATTTTCGTGCAACGCATTTTCCAGGGGGTAGACTACGAGAAACGAATAGAACAACGCACCGTACGTGCTAAAAGCGAATAACCATGGGATTGAGTAAAGATCAAATTGCACAGCGCATCGCCCAGGAACTTCGCGACGGTTGGTACGTAAACTTAGGTATTGGTATTCCAACCTTAGTGGCGAACCATATCCCGCAGGGCATCAATGTAGAATTTCAAAGTGAAAATGGCATCTTGGGCATGGGGCCCTTCCCTTTTGAGGGCGAGGAGGATGCGGATTTAATCAACGCTGGAAAGCAAACCATTACAGCCCTACCGGGTGCGAGCTTCTTTTCCAGCGAATTGAGTTTCGGGATGATTCGTGGTCAACACGTTCAATTAACCGTTTTGGGCGCAATGGAGGTTAGCGATCGTGGAGATATTGCCAACTGGAAGATTCCAGGAAAAATGGTGAAAGGCATGGGCGGCGCAATGGATTTAGTGGCTTCCGCAGAAAATATCATCGTAGCCATGCAGCATACCAATCGCAAAGGAGAAAGCAAACTCCTTAGCGAATGTTCCTTACCACTTACTGGTGTTGCTTGTGTGAAGCGCATCGTAACGGATTTAGCCGTGCTCGAAGTGGACGCAGAACGTGGCTTCGTCCTAATAGAACGCGCACCAGGGGTTACGGTGGAAGAAATTAAAGAAAAGACCGCAGGTCGCCTAGTAGTTGAAGGTGATGTACCGGAAATGAAATTTTAAGGCCTCTGCAGAGGAATAAAAAAGGCGCCCTAGGGCGCCTTTTTTATTTGGTCTAATCGCAATACATGCGCTTACATAAAAATATCTCGTTAGAAACATTTTATAAGTAAGTACTCACTCATTTATAAGCATTTCACGCAATCCACGCAAAAGTGCTGCTGCACTTACTTCATCTCCTCGAAACTCTAGTAGTAGTGAACGTTCCAGGATTTCTATAGCGGTGCGAGCCACTGCTTCCTCTGCACCGTGACCGACACTCGAGATGGCCCAACGTAAACGCTCTAAAACAAAAGGGTCTATAGAGTGACTTTCTGGATTTTCCTGTGTCATACGGATCATAGCGACCCAAGCCTGGACCTCCTCTAATTCGTTAAATACATTCAGTTGAATGGCCGTGAAAGAGCGCAGGACTTCAGTGGAGTCTGCATGATTTAAACGACCATATATAAGTGAGGCGCGGGCGCGGGCTCCGGCCGACAAAACTGCTTTAGCCAATCCCTTTTTTGACTTAAAGTGACGAAAAATCAATGCTTCGCTCACGCCTGCGTGCGCAGCAATCTTCGCTGTCGAAACGGCAGAATACCCGTGCGTAGCGATGAGCGTCTGAGCGCTTTGAAGTAAGGCTTGTTGTTTTTCAGTCATTGTAAGTGTTCACTTACAATGATACAAAAATTAGAATTCGAAATTAATGAGCCTCTAGCCAAGTTTTCCCCGTTCCCACTTCAGCAATCATCGGCACGGCTAAATCTACAGCAGCCTCCATTTTTTCTACAACTAACGCTTGAAGCACCTCTAATTCCTCTTTAACCACATCAAAAACCAATTCATCATGAACCTGAAGCAACATCTTTGACTTTAATCCCTCTGCACGCATAGCGCGATCAATCTCGATCATCGCAAGCTTTATAATATCTGCTGCAGAACCTTGAATAGGCGCATTCACCGCATTGCGTTCGCTGTGTCCGCGTACCACCGCATTGCGACTCTCGATATCTTTAAGGTACCTACGTCTACCTGTAATGGTCTCTACATACCCGTTTTCACGCGCAAACGCGACTTGATCATCCATATAGGCTTTGATTCCCGGATACGTTCGGAAGTACCCATCAATCGCAGCTTTAGCTTCTTTACGACTCATATCCGTTTGCTGACTTAAGCCGAAAGCGCTTACACCATAGACAATACCGAAATTGACTGTTTTCGCATTGGAACGTTGCTCGCGAGACACTTCTTCCAACGGTACTTCAAAAACCTTCGCTGCAGTAGCCTTGTGAATGTCCTCCCCGTTGCGGAAGGCCTCGATCATCGCTGTATCTTTTGCTAAAGCCGCAATTACACGCAATTCGATTTGACTGTAATCTGCCGCAAGCAACAAATGTGTCTCATCCGCAGGAACAAACATGGCGCGCACACGACGACCATTTTCTGTGCGGATAGGAATATTCTGAAGGTTGGGGTTTGTAGAACTCAATCGTCCCGTTGCAGCGACCGTCTGGTTGTAACTGGTATGAATTCGCCCGGTTGAGAGATGGACCAGTTCCGGCAGCGCATCCACATAGGTGCTCTTCAATTTTTTTAACTCTCTATAAGTCAAGATGGAATCCACAATCTCGTGTTTGTCTCTGTAACCCTGCAAGATGTCCTCAGATGTAGCGTATTGGCCTGTTTTTGTTTTCTTAGGCTTATCAGATAATTTCAAATCTTCAAATAAAACTTCACCCAATTGGCGTGGGGACCCCACATTGAAAGGTCTACCGGCCAATGCGACGATAGTCTCCTCCAACGCTTCTATTAATTGGCCCAATTCATGACTGTAACTGTTCAGCGCGGCTACATCTACTTTAATCCCTTCCCGCTCCATACGCGCTAAGACGGGAACCAAAGGCATTTCAATATTTTCAAACACCTTGGCAACGCCTGTTTCCTTCAATTTTGGTGCAAAAACTTCCTTCAACTGTAGTGTAATGTCTGCATCCTCCGCAGCATAATCTGTAACCGCTTTTAAAGTCACCTCACGCAAAGTCTTTTGCATCTTACCCTTTTTACCGACCACACTTTCGTAGGTAATAGTGGTATAATTCAAATAGGTCTCCGCGAGAATATCCATTTTATGGCGCATATCCGGCTGCAACAAGTAATGTGCAATCATGGTATCGAACAAGGGACCGCGCACTTCCACCTCGTAATTCAGTAATACACCGATATCGTATTTTAAATTTTGGCCTATTTTACGTACCGATTCCGATTCAAAAAACGGCTGAAAAGCAGCGAGCCATGCTTGTGCAGCTTCGCGCTCTTCTGGCAGGGACACATAATAGGCTTTGCCCGCTTCGAAGGAGAAACTCATACCGATAAGTTCAGCAGAGCGTATGTCTAAAGAGGTAGTTTCTGTATCGAAACAAACTTCTTCCTTCTCGAGCAGTAATCGGCCCAATTCTCGAGCTTCAGGTAAGGTCTCTACGCACTGATACAGATGATCCACAGTGGCAATTGACTTTCGACCGTTTGTGACTTCTGCTTCTGCAGTCGTCGCTTGGGGCTCACCGAAAAGGCTCATCTGATCGTTACTGGCCAATTCCACTTTCTTCGTTGGCGCTGGCTTCGCACTCACCTCATCTGAAGCTTCCCGCTGCAATCCCAATCTCCTTCCCAGTGTTCGAAACTCCAACTCCTCGAATAAATCCAGAAGTGCATCTTGATCCCAGGGATCGCGAGTGAGCGTTCCAGGATTCAATTCTATGGGCACTTCAAGAATAATTCGAGCCAGCTTTTTCGAGAGAAGCCCTAATTCTGAATTATCGCGGATTTTCTCACCTAGTTTTCCTTTAATTTCATCCGCATGTGCCAACGTTTCTTCCAAAGAACCGTACTGCTTTAAAAGTTTAGATGCCGTCTTCGCACCAACGCCCGGTAGTCCAGGAATATTATCCACAGCATCCCCCATCATTCCGAGGTAATCGATCACCTGCTCGACCCGATCCAGATCAAACTTCTCACAAACTTCAGCTTCACCCCAAATCTCCGGTGGATTACCGCCACGCGCAGGACGGTACATGAAAATATTCGGCGACACCAACTGGCCAAAATCCTTATCAGGAGTCATCATGTATGTGGTGTACCCTTCTTTTTCAGCTTGCTTCGCCAAAGTTCCAATCACATCATCCGCTTCATATCCCGGAACACCTAAGGCAGGGATTTTAAATGCTTCCAACAACCGATGAATGTATGGCACCGCGAGCTTGATCGCCTCCGGCGTTGCATCACGGTTGGCTTTATATTCAGGAAAAATCTCGTGACGTTCCGTTGGCTGCGGTAAATCGAAACAAACGGCAATGTGCGTAGGGTTTTCCTTCGACAACAGGTCCAATAGTGCACTCGTAAATCCGTAAACTGCACTTGTATCTATACCTCCAGAAGTTACTCTAGGATTTTTCGCAAAGGCAAAATATGCCCTGAAAATCAGCGCATAAGCATCTAATAAAAACAGTTTTTTCTCTTGAGTTGGTGTTTCTTGACCCATGGAATAGATTTTGCGTGTGGCTACAGAAAAATAAGGGAAGTAAGATAGCTACTTCAAGGCAAATACCGAGTTTTGCATTCGAAACAATCCTAATCGCATGGCGTTGTTATTAAGCATCCACACAGACATTATGATCTTCAGAATATTCTTCACCCTCGGGTTCGTACTCGCCATCGACCTTTACGCATACCAAGCGTTTAAAACCGTCTTCCGCAGCAGTGCTACACCTTATGTCTATTGGGGTATTACTATCGCCTATATCATATTCTCCATCATAATGGCAACTGTAATGACCAGTGGGAAAGTGGACTATAAATACCTCAGTCTTCTAATGGGTGTTTCTGTATTACTTGCTGTACCTAAACTCATCGCAATCGGCCCGCTGCTTATCGAAGATGTAGTTCGATTAGGCCAATTTATTTTCCGTGGTGTAACCACGCAGCCCACGTTAATGCCTGAGCGCAGAGCCTTCATTTCAAAATTGGCTCTTGGACTTGCTGCCATTCCTTTTTTAGGCATTATTGACGGGATTTGGAAAGGACGCTACCGCTATCGCGTCATTTCGCATACCCTTGAATACGAAGACCTTCCCGATGCGTTCGACGGTTTTACCATTACTCAGATTTCAGACATCCACAGCGGCTCATTTGACAATAAAGAAAAGGTGCAATACGGCGTCGACATGGTCACAGAACTAGGAGCCGATTGCATTGTATTCACCGGCGACATGGTCAACAACACAGCCAGTGAAGCAGAACCGTGGATCCCTGTTTTCCAACGCTTAAAAGCTAAATCAGGCATATTTTCAATTCTAGGAAACCACGATTATGGCGATTATTGGCGCTTTCCTTCACCAGAAGCTAAAGTCGCCAATATGGATAGATTAAAAGAAATCCATGCAGAAATGGGTATGGATCTTCTGCTCAACGAAAGTCGCTATTTCGAAAGAAATGACGCGAGATTATACCTTGCAGGAGTTGAAAATTGGGGTTTACCTCCGTTTCCGAAATACGGAGACTTAAACACAGCATTAGATCAAATCCCTGAAGATGCATTCACTGTGCTACTTAGCCACGACCCGTCTCATTTCGACGTCGAGGTCAAGCAACATCCCAACAAAATTCACTTGACGCTGAGCGGACACACCCACGGGATGCAATTTGGTATCGAAATCCCTGGATGGATCAAATGGTCGCCTGTAAAATTCAAATACCCAAAATGGGCAGGACTATATCCTGAACAAGATGGGAGAATATTGCACGTAAACCGAGGATTTGGATTTTTAGCCTTTCCAGGACGCGTAGGTATGTGGCCTGAAATCACGCACATTACCTTGAAAAAGAAAGTCGTTTAGAATCGGTCCTTGTAGAGCTTCGACATGAAGTAAATGTGCGGTAAACTAATTGCGCTGAGGAATACTAGAAAATAGCTCGACCAAGCCAACAATGAATTCTTATCAAATCTAAACACCAATAGAAAGAGCGCCACTGCACCTATGGTAAACGGCAAGGCTTTCATCCACATTTCAGCATTCGTCCATTTGTGTGACAATTTTAAATGGTTCCAGCCCGACAGACTGTGTTGTAAGACAAAGTAAATTCCAAATGCCGTAGCCAACGGTAAGTATGCCGTAAGGCAAAGTGTTACCATGGCAACCACCCAAGGTATAGAACGGAACCAAACGCCCATAAAAAGTCCTAACGAAAGGGCCATTCTGTAAACCATGTTCATGAATTCTGTAGACCATGTTATTTTACTAATTCCCATGACTTCAAGCACTGTATTCACTTCCGTCGAATGTGGTATAAGTATAAGCGTCAATAGTAAAGTCCCCCATAAAAACGACAGACCAATACTAGGAAAACCCCATTCACGTAAGTCTGTTTCTCCAAAATGCCATGCGCTGTAGATCAAAAAGGCAAGCAACCCTGTAACGGGACTCGCAGCCCAGAATAAAATAACCATTAGCATAATGAAGCAGTAACGCAATATAAACTTCGGTAGCCGCTCCTGGTTTGCATGGCTGTAACCGTCTAATGCACCATGAGGTATACCGTATAGGAATAACAAGAACACCAATACCGCTTGAAGCCCGTAAGAAACGGAGCTAGGCAATAGCGCTTCGGCAATTAAAGCGAGTGCAGCGAATAAAATGGGAGCCCAGCGGGAAGGCTTGGCTACTACAATGGCCATAAATGATGCGGCCAACGCCCATAAAAATTTCATAATTGGTAGACGAGCGAACATGCTTAATTCCCATTTAAAGGATGACTTTTCATCTAAGAACTGAAAAACTTTATTTGCTTTTTGAGATGCAAACAAGGATTCAAAGATCTCTTTACCCCAATGCGGTTTGTGTTTTAAAATATGTAGCAATAGGTGGTCATAAAAATTGAAGCGATTCAAATTGTTCTTTGGAAGACGCAACCATGAAGAATCAGTCCGCTCTTGTGCAATATCTTGTGCTAATTCTTTGGCATGCTCAAACATGCTCTTGAAGGCGTACCCTGTTGTCGACTTAACTCTTCCTGCTCTCGCACCTGTAGAAATTATTCGTGAATCCTGATCTTTGACCTCGGCATATTGCGTCATCGGGATTACCCCGCGTTCTTCATGCTCTACTTCAAAGGATATACCTCTAGATAGTAGATAGTTTCTAAGGTGATTACTGGCCAATTCATGCGGTAACTTTTCGCTCCCGAATCGAGTCATTTCAACCAATGCCTCTTTAGTGTCAGTTGGGAGAACGTACATAAATTGAGTGAAGCCATTCTGTGGAATACTAAAATCCATCAGTGTCATCTGATTCGGGGTCCAGTAATCTTCCTGAATTTTGACCCGCCAACCCACGAAACTTTGTAAAACCAATGGTCCCATGGGCTCTTTAATGTTGGGAGGTCTACTATCATATAGCTGCTGCACTTCCCATGAATAATCTCCGCTGGAGACAACAATACCTTCCTGTTCTGCCTTTAGTCCATCAACAGCGCCTCTTATCCAGGTTATGGCGTCGTGGGATTGTGCTATCCTTTTAACCTTTTTGTATAGCGCGATACTTTCAACCATATAATAATGTTGATCCTCAAGCGACTCTATACCATCACCAGTATCAACGGTGTCCCACTGATGGAACATGACATCTTTGAGCTGCGCGCGTATTTCATGTTTCGCACCTGCCCAAAAACAATACGTCTTATCGTTTTTCAATTTTGCGTCAGGCTCTAAAATGAGAACGTTTAGCGTATCGAGTAAATTCTTTCGCTCTAATTCAAGCAAAAGCAACCCATTTGCTGCCCCCATTCCCAAAAAACCTATATCGTAACGCTTCATTGATTAAATGTCAGTTTGACTCTTTATATTTACTCCAACAAATTCTTACTCTTTTTGTTCTACATTTGGCGCTAAATAGATGTATATCAGGCCGTTTCGACCATAATCAGGCAGTATTATGAGTGTTTAAACTCAATTTTCCTGTGTCGTGAACAAAACTATTCTTCGTAAGTTAAGTGGTAGTTATAACCTTTAATATTTTAACACCATGTCATTATTTTTAGACGGATCTATGGGATTCGACCCGAACGATTACGTATCGTTCACATTCTTCGCCGGTTACATGGCGATGTTGGCCGCTTCGGTATTCTTCTTCTTCGAAAGAAGTAGAGTTGCAGATGAGTGGAAAACTTCAATGCTCGTTAGTGGGCTTATTACTGGTATTGCAGCAGTGCACTACTACTACATGCGTGATTTCTACGCTGCCGGTAATGGAAGTCCAGTAGTTCTACGTTATGTAGACTGGACTTTAACAGTGCCACTTATGTGTGTTGAGTTCTATTTGATCACCAAAAAAGCTGGTGGTACGAAGTCAATTCTGTACAAACTGATCATAGCTTCAGTTGCAATGTTAGTTACCGGTTACATCGGTGAGGCATTTTACGCAGATGATACTGTTTCTTGGCTATGGGGTGCCATTTCTGGTGCTGCTTACTTCTACATCGTATGGATGGTATGGAAAGGAGACGTTGCAAAATTGGCGAACAACGCTGGTGGTGCAGTAGCGAAAGCTAACGGTGCTCTTGCGAAATTTGTAATCATTGGTTGGGGTATCTACCCTATTGGTTACATCCTAGGTACTGCTGGAGGTTTCTTCGGTATGGATCTTGGTATCGCAGCAAACGAGGAAGTACTCAACTTGTGCTACAACCTTGCTGATGCAATCAACAAAATTGGATTTGGTCTTGTTATCTATTCTCTAGCGATCAGCTCAGAGACAGAAGCGGCTTAATCATACGTTTCAGAGTGTTAGTGAGCCCCACGATTTTCATCGTGGGGCTTTCTTTTTTACAAAAATGCCCGGCGAAGCAACCGTGGGTGAGCTTCCGTTGTCTTTAAGATATAGAGTGTTATTTTTAAAGAATGAAATTTAAACTCCTTTACCTACTTCTATTCTTTGCGCCATTCACTTTTGGTCAGGCCACAGGCATGCATTCGTATACTATTGACCTCACGCAAGTGGAGGACGATCGCGTTAAAATAACTGTTGATGCTAAATTGATTCACTGGTCCAATTCTGAACAAAGCATTTATAACTTTCATTTTCCTTCCACCATTCCCGGCACCTATGCCACGCTTGACTACGGCAGATTTATACAGCGTTTCCAAGCCTATGGAAGCAATGGGAAAAGACTTAAAGTAAAAAGTAAGGGCAATACTTTTAGAATTTACGGTAGACCGGAACGCCTTGAATACTGGGCGGATGATACCTTCGATGCACGAATTCGAAAGAACAAGGTTTTTGAACCGGCCGGTACCAACAATCAAGAGCGTGCAAATTTTCTGCTAAACGCAGCCGGATACTTTGGTTTCTTTGAAGGACAGGAGGAATTGCCCGTATCTCTTGAAATCACAAAGAGTCCTAGTCTATATGGTATAAGCGCCATGGATAGTTACAGTTACGGCAACACTCAAAATTTTTATGCGCGCAACTACCATCACTTCTTAGATTGTCCAGTTATGGTCAGTAAGCCAGATACCACCTCTTTTAAGTTAGGCGGTGCTAAAGTAACCATAGGGGTATTTACAGAAAATGGACGAGAGCTGTCTCAAGATATTTACAAGCAAGTAGAAACGAGCATGAAGGCCATTGAAGCCTTCTTAGAAGGCGAGCTACCCGTCGAAAATTATGCCTTCATCTTTTATATCAAAGATCATACGGAGTTCGAAAGTTTATTCAGCGGAAAGGAAATAAAAATAGGCACCATCTTTAAAGCCATTCGCAAACTGGCAGGCAAAGGTTTTGGTGCACTCGAACACGGCAATAGCTCAGTCTATTATTTACCTGATTTCGGCGGAACAACAGTCCTTGACGGAATGGCAGATGTTTGTATCCACGAATTCTTTCACATTCTGACTCCGCTAGGGCTGCACAGTGAAGAAATCGGAGATTTCAACTATATCGATCCGGAAATGAGTCAACATTTATGGCTCTATGAAGGTATCACTGAATACTTCGCTGGTATTAGTCAACTCAAAGGGGGTGTGATAGACGAAGAAGCCTATGTGCAGAGCTTACTTCGAGGGAAAATCCGTGCAGCAGATCGATACCCTACTAAAAAAATGTCGTTCACTGAGATGAGTGAAAATGTTTTAAAGAAGCCGTATAAAAAACAGTACGCACAGGTATATCAACGCGGTGCACTAATGGGCGCCTTGCTTGATATTCGTATTATGGAATTAACACACGGGCAGAAAGACTTACACGATGTCATACTTACCCTCAGAGACACCTATGGCCCAGAAAACAGCTTTCAAGACGAAAGCATTATCAGTGAATTCGTTGCTTTAGTTCATCCGGAGCTTCAACAATTCTTTGACGATTATGTCACTGGACGAGAGGAGTTACCTACTCGAGCGTATCTGAAAAAGGTTGGTATTGATTACGATCGCGGTTATGAAGGTGCAGTTGTCATGGATCCACTTCGCGACACTGGATATAAGACAAGAAGGATTCGTTCTGCAGACTACGTTGAGGTTAAGAAAGTTTCAAAAGAGAACCCCTACCAACTGCAAGAAGGAGATCGTATCGAGCGTTACAGTGCGGAACTTGAAGATAAGTACGGTGGGCTTGAAGAAGGGACGCCAATGACTCTTAAAGTCACTCGTGGAAAATCATCCTTTACCATTCCCTATAAAATCAAGTATCGTACAGGTTCTAAGAAGTATTTCATTCGCTTCCAAAGAACCCCAACCGCTGAACAATTAGCCTTGAGAAAGTATTGGTTTGAGAATTAATCCAAAAACAAAACCAGCGTTTTATAAAGCGCTGGTTTTGTTTTTTTGAGTAACGGCAAGTCAACGATCACCGCTATGTCAACACAGATTTAATGCGCTATAATTAGCTGTTCTGTGAATCTATTCGAGGCTGAAGCCGCAGTTACATGATAAATGCCATTGGGCAACGATTGAATATCTAAACTAATTTTTGAACCCTCATACATGCGCTTTTCTCGAGTCCAAAGCTTACCCGTAGTATCGTAAATGTATATGTCAAGAGGCGTCCCCGAAAGCCAAGCACCGTCGATGAACAGTTCGTTGTTCGCTGGATTAGGATACAACATGATTGGTCGCGACAGGTCTTGCTCAGAAAGTCCAATCCCCTGAACAAATTCGAACCAATTTAAATTAAACTCGGAACCCACATCAAGTCGAAGCTTGTAATCGCCTTGAGACAGTACCCCTCCAGGCTGATTGGTTGTTTGCCATGTTTGCCAGCCTCCAGTTGCGCCAAGCGAAATCGAGGGGAAACTTGTAACGTAATTGCCCAAAGTATCTGTGAAAATGAACTGCATATTTACTCCAGACTGTGAAGAATGCCGGTAATCCACACTGTACGTAGCACTGTTTAAAACTTTGACATCGTAAATGAGGTAATCACCAGCTCCTAAATAACCGATGTTTTGACCACCGCCAACATCCGTAGTATTCTCTAGCGAGATACCGTCCATACTAGAATACGCTTCCGCTTCAATTTTACCCGGTATGACATGTACAGTAGGCAAGGTATTTTCAACCAACTCCTGACTAAACGACTGAACATTGGTTCCATCTTTTGCTTTTAGCGTCGTTCCAGCATAGGATATTTTTATTTCATCTAAGAAAGTAAGCGCCTGCCCAATTTCAATAAGTACATTACGTGAATTCGCTAAACTTTTAGTTATAGAGGTCACTGTCGCTGGCACTCCATTTACTGTTACGTAATAAGATGCAGCTAGGCCGAGATTCGCAGTATCTAAAGGTTTATTCGTTTGCACCTCAATTGTTGTGTTGTTGTAGGTCACCGCATGTACAAAATCTGCTGTGATCGTGTTTGTGGCACCGGTGGCTACGAACTCAAAACTCGTGACATTAAAACCGCCTTGATTCGCTACAAAACGAATCTTCTTATCGGTAGAAGAAAGAACAACGTTAGGAATAGTCTTGGTGGACATAACGGTCCAACTGCCTGTATTCGTAGCGTAATAATTCGGAGTTAAACGAACACCATCCGCTTCGAAATAGAAATTTCCTCCCGTAGAACCGCTACAGCCTTGTCTAACTTTAATAGTGTATACACTGTCTTGGGGAATATTGACACTGTAACTCATCCAATCCTCAGTATCGACAAACCCTACCATATAACCATTACTGTTAACGGCATCATTGAATTTCTCAATATCTACACCGTCATTTCTATACGTCCATCCAGAATTCCATGAGGGCGGTGGGTTGAGTTGGTATGACTCTGTATCGTAGTATGCGTCTCCTAATGGACCCATATCGTATTCGGAAGCGTGCACTACACCTGGTAAATTATGTGCTTTCCACGGTAGAGATGTAGGATCTTGAACTTGACGGAACATCGCGTCAATAACTCCTCGATTATACGTGCAATTCTGAGCTTTCAAATCCGTTGTCAACTGCATAAGTGTTGCTGTAGCAGCAGCTACTGATGGAGCCGAACCGTTACCGCTCCAGTAATCCAATAGATCTTGATAGCCCGCGGATTTTGTAATACTGAGTGGTGCGTTGATTGTTTCTATCTTTTTCAAAGGCCACCACGCCCATCCTACTCCTTCTGCTTCAAATAAACTGATAAGCCCTGTATACCAAGCGTTTGAATTTTCGCCGGATTCCCCAAACCAGATAGGGACGTTATAGGTGTCTCTTAAATCTAACCCATACTGAATATCAGCAACGCTATTTACTGGAGACCAATATTTGTGCGGAGAGTACACCATATTATTATCCCAAGGTGGGGTTAAACCCGTAAATGTATTGGCGAACCAATTCCCCTCTATAAATATCACATGATTCGTATCCACCGAACGAATACTATCAGTGATGTCCTCATACATTGATCTTAGTAGGGTTCCTCCAGGTAAATTCCAGTTGGGCTCATTGATTAAATCATACCCAGCAATGGTTGTATCAGTAGCGTATCGCTCAGCAAGTTTGCGCCAGAGTGAAGAAGTCTTATTTCTGTTATGAACACTTTCCCAAAGTGATGGCTTTGAAGGATCGTAATCACTAATCCCTTCGTCATACCCTTGTCCGCCCGGTGCTGCATGTAGATCGAGTATGACATACATATCTTGTACGCGACACCATTTAACAACGGAATCAAGCAGGTAAAAACCTTTAGTCAACCATGTGTTTTGGCCTAAGACGGGTTCGTCCTCAATCGGTAGAGTGAAAAGATTGTAGTGCATTGGAACACGGACGGTATTAAAACCCCAAGCGGCCATAGAATCTACATCGGCCTTGTTAAAGTGGTTTTCTAGCCATGCATCATAAAAGGCATCGGTCGCCGTAACACCAATAAGATCTTCAATGGTATCTCTTATTTTGTGCTGTGGACTTGCAAACGAAGCTGTTTGCAACATATAACCTTCTTGAACCATCCAGCCACCGACACCCATTGATCGAATAAGCAGGGTATCTCCATCACCATCTAAGATAATCTTCCCAGCGGTTTTAACATATTGCCCTTTAAGTGGCGTTAATACACTTATGAGACAAAACGCGAAAAGCCTAACCAATAGTTTCTTTTTCATCTGAAATAAGGATTTAAACTGGTACCAAGTTCCATTAAAATCTCAAAAATCTTCAGCGAAACCGGCGGACAATAACTGGACACGATTAAAGGCCCTGAATATACTCGTCTAGCGCATCTTCTTTATCAAGCGCTATTTTCTTTTTTAATCGATATTTAGCTTTTTCAATGGCAGCCGGGCTCACGTTTAGAACCGTAGCAATTTCTTTATTACTCATTTTCTGACGTATCAAATAACACAGGCGAACCTCCCCTTTGGTGAGCTTAGGGAACTGCTTTATTAAACGCCTAGAAAATTCTTCGTGTAACTCTCGATAATTACGTTCGAAATGATCCCAATAATTCTCACTCTGCAATTCCCTGTTAATCTCTCGAGTCATCGATTTAAGAAATGTCAAGACTTCATCGGAGCGATTTTTTTGTTTGCTTTCGTTTTCTAAACGCTCCTTGAACGAATGTAGGAGTTCTAATCTGCTTGACGTTTTTAATAATTGAAAACTTAATTCCGTTTTTTGCTGGTTTGACTTGACTTCAAGCTCCGATGCTTTTGCCTTAAGTAACTCTCGTTCCGTTTCTACTAGTTTAAGGCGAGTTGACCTGTATTTTCTGTCTTGATAAAAGGAAACAGCCGTTCCAATTAGAAGTATAATAACGAGGAAAATTAATACTCTGAACCAGAATCGCTGTATAAGAAACGACTCTATTCTAAAGGAAATTAAAACTGTTTTTTCAGCGGCATTGGCCCCAAGAGAGCGCACCTCCAATAGATACTTCCCTGGCGGCAGCTCTTGCAAGTCAATAGTACGGGTTCCATAAGGCAACTCTACCCAGTAATCTCCGAGCTCTTTGATTCTGTATGCATTACTTATACCATTCCGAAGCGTATTGCTGGCCAATTCGAAATTAAACCGCACAGATTTAGTTCCTGCCGCGAATACTACAGACCGCGCTGAAGAAATACCGTCCTTTATAATAGGAATAGCCTTTGGAAGATTATCTGCAAATACTCCCGTAATAAGTATTGGAGGAATCGCTGCTGCAGAGGAGTCTTCAGTTGAAATTTCAACAACGCCTTGAGTACCTCCTAACAATAGGTGTTCTCCACTCCATAATAACGCTTTCCTATTCGAGAGACCTACTTGTAGTTCATCTAGCTCTTTAAACACTTCATAGGACCATTCCAATCGGTCATTTATTTTAATCTCCAAAAGGCCGACACTAGTCGCGGCATACACCCTTCCCTTTTTTTCGCTAATGGAATAGCAATTCACAAACGACTCTTTCCCAATAATTGTATCGATGACTCTGCCTTCGTCAATCACTAACACCCCACTTCCTTCGGTACCTACGAGTTTATAGTTTAAATAGGTCTCAATATCCAAGACTGAATTTTTTATTGGTATACTCTGTATAGCGCCTTGTCTTGAGAGAGTATAAATGCCTTGAAATTCTGTACCTACCCAAAGTAAATCCCCATCAAACTCTAGATCCATTATGTTTCGACCTACGCGCCACGGTGTGTCAAATGGGGATGTAATTTCGGCCCCATCCCAAAATTGCAAGCCATAAAGCGTACCAATCCATAAACTATCGCCCCAAGTTTTCTCCAAAGACCAAATGTTTGAATTTTCGAGTCCACGCGAAGATTGAGAGTAGGCTAAAAAATGTTCTTTGATGGTACCCGATGTGTCCATCACAAACAATCCTTGACCCAGACTTCCAATCCACAGTTCGTCTTGATAAAACTCAAGGCTTGTAACAACGTCGGGTAAAAAGGGATTATTAAAAGTAGTGGGCTGCCAGATAGATTCTGTCTCTCGATAGCGTACGAGACCATCACCATCAAAACCAACCCATAAATCGTTATCGCTTACCATGCTAATGGCACTCTGGATGCTAGAAGCAACGAATTTCTTGGGCTTTGGAAGTAACGATACGGCACTGCTATTTACCGGGAACTGTGCGACACCTCCATTATAGGTTCCCAACCACAGCTCATCATACACTTTATATATTCCATAGAATTGATCCGTAATAATTCCTGAGGTAGGATCTTGTTTCGTAAAATGCTGAACAGTACTACCGTTCCATTGGTATACGCCATATCCATCCGTAGAAATCCAAACGTTACCTTCATAAAAAATGGCATCACGTTGGGTTCCCTTGGTCGGAATCGCCAATTCATAAAACAAGTCGCCTGTTAACTCAAAAACGCCAGTTCCTTCGACAGAAAAAATGACTTTACCGCCAGATACATCAACCGATTTTCGAAATGAACTCACGCTTTTATTTGCCTCAACGGCATGAACGGACGATTGTGCTTTCAAATAATACAGCAGATGATCACCGCTCGTTGCGATCCATAAGGTATCTCCTTGATCTTCAAAATCGAATATGAATTTAAGGTCCTCCGCATATTCGTCAGATACAAAACGCTCCCAATTTTCACTGCCCTGTCTCAGTTGGAATATTCCAGAACCAGAACTTCCTGCCCATATAGTTCCTTCCGAATCTTGGTGAAGGGAGATTATTGATACCTCTCTTGGAAGTTGTGGAATCTTATTATCCGGAATAGGCCGAAGACTTTCAAGATCAACCCCCATTATACCGCCTAGCTGCAGACCTATAAGAAGGACTGAATCTTGAGTGACTAATAAGCTCTGGACATTGTTCGATCTACGAAAATCTGTAGAATCTAGAAATGGAAATGAGCGTGCCCGACCTTCATTGTATTTGTATAAACCGTCGCGAGTTCCTATCCAAACAAAACCCCAGTCGTCTTGAACTATGGAATACACTGTAGGATTATTGAGCCCCTCAGCAGCGCCAATATGACGTATGGACTGCCCGCTAGCTAAAAGTGAACAGGTAACAAAAAGAACGGTATATAAGATTCTTCGCATACAGCAATTTACAAATGAAAAAGGGACCCGTTACCGGGTCCCTTTAACACTTTATTACTAACTAAATTAGATTTTAGTTAAGTGAAATACGAATTACACTATCCGTATCCTCGTTCTGTAAACGCACGATGTACATACCACGTGGCAATGTTGCAACATCAAGACGAGTATTCGCCTCAAAGTTTTGCTCCATTACCTTAGCTCCTGTTACATTGTAGATTGCAACGGTAGAAGCAGTACCAGTAGTGTTCTCAATGAATAAAACATCTGAAGCAGGGTTTGGCTTCACAACAAATTCAGCTGTTGCCTCATCGATGCCAATATTAGCGTTACCACACATTTCCCAACCGTGGATCTCCAAAGTTGTATCCGCAGTTCCACCCAACATCATGTAACGGTTTGTAAATGCACCTTGAGTAATGGTACAAACAGAATCGCTTGTTGCTGGATCAAAGCTTTCTTGAACTGCCCAGTTATCAGCTGTAAATTTCCACTCGTATGCACCCGGCAGAAGTGAAAGTGTAACTTCATAAACACCATCACCATCAGCGTCAGTCATTGCTGTAGCATCGCCACTCCAACCGTTCATAGTACCAGAAAGGTACGCATCAGTGAAAGATGGAGAGTTTGTACGATCAGAACGGAATGTTACATTTACCGGTGAAGGAGGAGTAGCACAAGAGCCATCTGTTGAACATTGTCCGAAACAAGTTGTCAAGTGGAAATCTCCGTATAGGGCAGAACCAACACTACGATCATTGTAGTTTGCTGGATCACCACAAGGCTTTCCTGCAAGATTTTCCTTACATCCCCAGCTAGGACAGTTACCATTCATGAAAGTAAAGAACGAGAAGAAACCAGTATCACGTGGGAGAGTAATAGAGTATACTGAATCACCGATGTGATGCATTAGGTTTTGACCTGGAGTACCAAAGCCTGAGCCTCCACCTAGGAATACACCAGTAGAGTCAACAGTCTCAAATTCCATGTTTACTTGCATCGTTACATAAACTTGTCCTGCCTTAGCTGCACACGATTCCCATGCTACACCAGGTAGAATAGTATCGCCAGTGAAGGCTGCAAAACGGTTAGTGTAAATACCAGAAGTCTTCGTACAAGCAGTTCCTGAAGTCAAGTTTTCCTGACCTGTCCATCCGTCCAAAGTGAATTTGTACTCAATCGAATCAGCAGTCAAAGGAAGCGTTACAGTCCAGATAGAATCTCCTTCTGGATCAGTCATTGGGTTACAAGTACCACACCAACTGTTAAAATCACCATTAAGGTGCACAGTAGTGTAAGAACCTGCATAGTCACGCATATCTACGATAAACGTAACGTCTTTTTGTGCAAAACCCAACATAGGTAGGGCCAGCATTAATAAAGCGTAGATTTTTTTCATGTTAAGCATTATTTATAGTTAGTAATTATTGAAATACTCTGATATAATCCACCAGCATGTACTGGGGGAATGTTGTTGAAGGACCGACTGGACCTGGCCAGTTTCCTTCTACGGCAATGTTTAGAATAAAGAAAAATTTCTTCTTAAATGCTCCTAGGTTGGAGATGTTCAACGTATGATACTGAATATCGTCTCTATACCATTTAATAGATCCGCTATCCCAAACTATAGAGAATACATGAAATTCGTCATTATACTTTCCAGAGGTGAGGCTGTTATTTCCACCATATTCCGCATGACTTCCATTATTCGACCAATGTGCTGTGCCATAAACAGTGCGATCATTATAACCGTCACCTCCGATCAACTCCATGACATCAATCTCACCACAGCTGGGCCAACCTTCCGTAGAAAAGTTATCACCCAACATCCAGAGCGCGGGCCATATACCCGGACCGTATGGCACTTTAGCGCGAATGTCTATTCTGCCAAATTTAAAAGACTGCTTTCCTTGAGTGGTAATACGAGCCGAAGTATAGGGCGCACCTAAATGCGTTTCCTCTTTAGCCGTTATGCGTAAATACCCCTGATCAAGCTCTGCATTGCGATTCCCGCCACGGTAGTATTGACTTTCATTATTTCCCCAACCTGAAGCACCAGTCTCGTAATTCCAATCCGCTAAATTCAAATCTGTGCCTGAAAAATCTTCTTCCCAGACCAGAGTTTTTCCTGGATAGGAGTTCGGTGTCGTGTAGCCAATATCTTCGATAGGTGGCGCACCGTCGTCATTACGTAATGTGATTGACGCATAAGGCTCCGGTATCGATACATTCACGGCATTACTGAAAGAAATCCAAAACGTCTCAGTCTCCTCAGACTCTTCATCTCCATAAATGGTAAGCGGAATAGACGCCATTGTAGCGCCTTTCTGAATTTCTAACGTTCCTTGTGCCAATTCAAAATCATCACCAGATACTGCATTAACGTCGCTCGTGGTATAATCGAGCGTGATCGTTCTCGCTGCAGGCGCTGAAAGAAAAACGTCAAAATCAATCGTTTTGGTCGCGTTGCCCTCATCTATTTCAATGCTGTACGCAGTGAGTTGAGGAACCGAAGGAGCCTCGCAACCTACGGTTGCAAGGCCTACTACGATTGCTATTGCTGTATTTCTTAGGGTCTGAATCATCTATTATTATTCCGAATAAAGCGTGAAACGCCAAAGGCCACCGCCAAAGTCGCATTCAATTTCCATGTAACGGTCTCCCGCAACATCTGTCATCGATAAAATATCATACGTCACAGACGTTACTGGAGAAGATACTTCACCGCCGTTGGCTGCCTTAGGTATCCCGATAAAGGCACCTAAACCGTTTACTTTTAATTGATCAGGAAGCGGTCCATTACCTGGTATAATTTCAAAAGAATGTGTTCCACTCGCCCACGCATCGTGCGGGTAAGTCAAATTCGTCTCAGGAGTACATCCCTCAGCAGCGACACCCATATACGTTTCAGCATAAACATCTCCTTTCGCGTCGTATTCCATGGTACCGTCCTCACTGAAAATCCACTCATCATTGAACAAACATGGACGATCTGTCGGACCTGTAGCAGGGATTGCCCACCACGTAGTGTTACCATCGGGACCGACCCATAAGGAGCCCGCTTGTGGAGCCAATTTCCATGTACGGGACGTACATTCTGTCAACCACTCCATAGCACCTATACAAGGCATAGGGCCATCTTTCAAAATTTCAATCTGGCCCGTTGCTGATGCACTACCTCCTTGATTGAATACAGTGTGAGAAACATCGTATGTGCCCATAGATCCTATGAACACTTCAACACTTTCACCCGTGTAGGTACCAACACCGTCGATTTCCCATTGATATAGGAATGGATCCCCGGTAGAAGTTGAAACCAATTGTACAGTATTACTGTCAATGTAGTTCAAGGAGTAATCTGCTTGAGGGAGTGCCCCCAATTCTGTATGTCCCGCCTCGCTTGGTTCACAAGCAATGAAGCCGAGAGCTACAAGACTAAATAAAGCTAATTTCTTTAACATCGTTATCGATTTTTAGTATCCTGGATTCTGGGTTAATACATCTGGTGCAGCATCAATTTCCTGCTGCGGAATTGGGAGGTAAGTATGCGTAGACGCAACAAAACCTTGATCACCCAAAACCTCTGTGGCTTTGCCGGTTCTAAGAAGATCGAAGAATCGGTGTCCTTCTGTCGCTAATTCCATGCGACGTTCTGTGTAAATATCTTCAAGGAGTTGGTTGCCTGTGCTTGTTAAAGCAGCAAGACCAACGCGGTTTCTCACCTGATTTAAATACGTTCTAGCTGTACCTTCTGAACCACCGCTTCTTACGATTCCTTCAGCAGCCATTAATAGAACGTCTGCGTAGCGAATCTCACGAATATTGTTCCCCCAGTTAAGTGCTGGATCGCCGTCCGGTGCAACATTTGATGCCATTGGAGCATACTTACGCATCCAGAAACCAGTGTTCTGATACGCAGGTGTATATTCTGCACCTGGTAATGCATCTGCGTCAATGATGGTATTGCCATAACGCGGATCGCCGTCCATTGCAGCCTCTAATTCGGTTGATACCGGACAAAAGCCCCATCCCGTTGCATAAGTAGGTCCGTTGTAGTCGCGCATTCCAATGAATTGGACACCAACGTTTCCTTCTCCACCGCCCCAGCCAAACGAGCCCCAGTCTGAAGCTGAATTTTCACTGTAGGTGATTTCAAAAACACTCTCAGAAGACCACTCACCCTCTGCCGACCAAATATCAGAGAAGCTTGGAAGCAACGAATACTCTCCTGACTGAATTACGGACTCACAAAGAGAAGCCACTTGTGCCATGCTAGATGCGTCGTTTTCAAAAAGTAAAACACGCGCTAGAAGTGCTTGCGCAGCACCTTTAGTTACACGGCCTAATTGGTTAGAACCAACAGAGCTCGGTAAATCTGCAATTGCCGCTTCTAGGTCAGAAACGATAAATGGATAAATTTGATCAGGACCTACCTGCTCAACAGTGTAATATTCTGATGCTCCAAGCGTGTGATCAATTAAAGGGATGTTGCCAAACAGACGAACGAGATCAAAATAGAACTTCGCACGGAGGAATTTCGCCTCTGCTTTAGTGCGTGTTCTAAACGCTTCACTCGCATCCTCTATTTCGTCAATTTTCTCAAGGAATAAATTGGCGCGGTAGATTCCTTTATACCCTTTTCTCCAAAAACCACGCTGGGGCCCTAAGTTCGGAGTTAGTGTAAAGTTATTGTAGGCAACCCATGAAGGCTGATCTGAAGCATCGCTACCTCCAGCATATGTATCATCTGAAGCAACATTCTGCAAAAATCTAAACATGGTAAAACCATATTGATCATTCCACTGTAGTACATCGTAAATACTAACTAAGGCTTCGAACGCCTGCTCTTCAGTCTGGTAGTAGTTTACCTCCAAGACACGGCCAACTGGTCTAGTATTCAAAAAGTCTTTTGAACACGAGCCCAAGATCATCGTAAGCGCTAGAAGCAAGCTTATCCAGATACTTTTTGTTTGGT
Organism: Schleiferiaceae bacterium; assembly: GCA_965204625.1. Taxonomy (GTDB): domain Bacteria; phylum Bacteroidota; class Bacteroidia; order Flavobacteriales; family Schleiferiaceae; genus UBA10364. The sequence goes on along the minus strand of CBDBET010000006.1, from coordinate 71,987 downwards.
TTAACTTATTCATGTTTTATTTATTTAAATGTGATGTTCAATCCAATTGTATTCACTCTTGCTTGTGGGTAGATACCTCTATCTATACCGAAGCCAGCACCGATTTCCGGATCAAATCCACTGTATTTAGTGAATGTAAGAAGGTTCGTACCGCTGTAGTAAATACGCATTTTACGAAGACCTATGCGCTCGGCAGTTGGACCCGTTATATTGTATCCTATCTGTAACGACTTCAATCTAAAGAAGCTACCGTCTTCAACATAGAAATCTGAACTACGTGCAAAGTTTCTATTTACGTCATTGAACGTAAGTCTTGGGTAGTCATTCGTAGAACCTTCACCTGTCCAGCGATCGATGGCCTTAGCAGGCATGTTCGAGGTTGGTAAGTCGTAACGACGTGTAGCATTGTAGATCTGATTACCAAACACACCTTGTCCGAAGATGTTTAAATCCCAATTCTTATAGCGCATGTCGATTGTCAAACCTGCTGTCCAATCCGGTGTCGGATTACCAATCATAGTTCTGTCGTCCGCGTCAATTACACCGTCACCGTTGACATCCACAAAACGGAAATCACCCGCTTGCGCCATCGGCTGAAGAGTATCACCATCTCCACTAGTGTGACTAAATACATCATCCATGTTTTGGAAGATCCCATCCGTTTGATATCCGTAGAGGTAACCGATAGGTAAGCCTTCTGTAATACGAGTAATTTCGATACCCTGTGGTCCCCAACCAGCACCTGTTAAGTAACCAGCATCGTTACCGATCAATACAACTTCATTTTTGATGAAACTTGCATTTCCGCTAACACCGAAAGAGAAATCTTTGCTGTAGCTACGGTCATATCCGAATTCAATATCAACACCCTGGTTTAACATAGATCCAACGTTTGCTGTAGAAGGATCATTACCAATGTAATCTGGTAATGGCGGACGTGTTTTCATTCCGTTCGTACGGCGGTTAAATACATCTACTCCTAAGACTAAATAATCGTATGCGCGAATTTCTGCACCTACATTCAGCTGAGCAACACTTTCCCAACGGAGATCTGGGTTCGCTACTTGTGCCGGCGTTGTACCGTTTACTAAAACTTCGTTCGCACCAAACGTGTACGAGCGACCACCAATAATAGTTGAGGCATATTCCAGAGAACCTGCTGCATCACTACCATTTAAACCGTAACCGGCCTTGAATTTTAATGTGTTTACGTTATCATAAACCCACCAGTTTTCTTTGTGAACGTTCCATCCTGCGGATAACGAAGGGAAATAACCCCAACGGTTGTTCTGACCAAAGCGAGAAGAAGCATCTGCACGTAAAATTGCAGTTGCAACATATTTACCGTCGTAATCATAGTTCACACGACCGAAGTATGATTCAATTGCATAACGCTCCCACTTACCTCCATAAACCTGCTCAGAGATCTCATTACGTGCATAATCGATGGTTGCATCTTGAAAGTCTTGGGTTGGAACATCGCGCTTATTACCGCCGATGTAGCGACCATTAACTTCTTGCGCACTGTGACCCGCTAAATAGTTCAAATTATGCTTACCTACGCTGTGTGTATACGTTAAGGTGTTATCCCAAATCCATGTAAAACCTCTATTAAAGTTAGAGTATACATTATTCGTATCTAACAAGTTAGTTGCATTTAAATAGTGTGATGGCGTCATACCGTCACTACCCCAGAATGCAAGGTCAATACCCATACTTGAACGCGCTTTCAGTCCAGGTAGAATTTCAAATTCTGCATAGGTATTGTTGACGATTTTATCTGCCCAACCGACATTGTTAATCATGCTGTAGGCAGCGACAGGATTCACAACTTCAGAAGTTACACGGTTAGAAATACCGAAAATCCCATTCTCATCGCGAACGAGGTTACCTCTAAGTACGCCACCCGAAGAATAGGGCGTTCCAGACAACACCGTCGGATCGGTTTCGTACAATGGGGTGATTGGGTCAATGTTTAATGCACGCCCTAAAGGAGATCCCCATTCTGTGTTTTCGGCAACACCATTACTTTGGTTGTGCGTATACGCTACATTCCAACCCACGGTGAGGCGATCGTTTACCTTCGTTGTTGTATTAAGACGGGCAGCTAATCTTTCGTAGTACGATTTTCCTTCAGCGACGATTCCTTCTTGGTTGAATGAACTAATTGAGGCATAGTATGAGCCACGGTCAGTTCCGCCCGCTATACTGATATCGCTGTTTTGAATCACTGCATTTCTGTTGAACACAGCGTCTTGCCAGTCCGTACCTGTTCCGTACATGCTTGGGTTGCTGTAAGGCAAAGTTTGGCCTGCAGCACCTGCCATTTCGTTTTGCAGTGTAGCGTACTCCGTAGCATTCAATACTGGTGCTTTCTTCCATGGATTCTGTAGACCTGTATAGGAAGTTACTTTCACTTCCATGCCACGGGCTTTCGATCCATTCTTGGTTGTAATGATGATCACACCATTTGCACCACGTGCACCATAGATAGCAGCAGAAGCTGCATCCTTTAGTACTTCAATGGTTTCGATGTCGTTAGGGTTCAAATAATCTATACCACCACCGATGACAACGCCATCAATAACATATAAAGGATCTGAGCCATTTATTGAAGAAGTACCACGTACACGAATGACGGCACCAGCACCTGGCTGACCAGAACTCTGCACGACGCTAACTCCTGAGGTTCTTCCTTGAAGCGCTGTTTCAACACGTGGTAAAACGATATCCTCTAAATCTTCAGACTTAACGCTCGAGATTGCTCCGGTCACATTTGACTTCTTCTGCGTACCGAATCCGACAACAACAACTTCATCTAAAGTGGAAGCCGCTTTATCGTAGTCGAGTTTAATGCTCACATTTTTAGAAGCACCCAAGGCCACTTCTTTAGTAACGTACCCTACAAAAGAAACCGTGACGGTTGACCCCTCCTTGGCATCTAGAGTCCATCTTCCTTCCATATCTGTCATAGCAGATTTCTGTCCTGCCTTAACCACAGCACCCGGAAGTGGTGAGTTGTCCGCAGCATCTACGACTGTTCCTCGGTACTGCGCACTCAACTGTGCAGAGCATCCTACAAAAAGTAGAATTAGGAAAGACGCGATGAAATGTTGTCGTTTGTTCATTTTGTCGTGTTTTATTGATAAAGTGTAATTTGTACACTGCAATGTGCTAATGAATTAATCAAGGAACAACTTCTGTAACCGGACAAATGCCGGACAATTTGAGGGAAATCTAGGTATTACGGCCCATTGGCCGCGCTTTCACAGTAAAGGTACGCGAATTTTTATTCTAGAAAATCATCGATATCTCGACGTTCTTTTTTTGTGGGCCTTCCTGCCCCTTTTTGACGACTTACGTTTCGTGCCAAGCGAAGAAAGTTCTTTTTATCTAACTCATTTTGAGGTGTTTGATCGCTGACTAAATCTGCGACGAACTTAGCGCTCACCCTGCTTTTGGGCAACGCGATTATTTCATAAACTTCATCGTAACCGTGGCGTTTTAGCGTAAACACATCCCCTTCCTTGACGTCTCTAGAGGGTTTTACCGGCACTTCCGATATCAAAACCCTGTTATTTCGGATCTGCTCACCGGCCAAGGTGCGGGTTTTGTACAATCGGACACACCATAAGAATTTGTCTATACGCATGACCACAAAATTGCACGTTTTCCACTAATTTCAAGCCTTCAAGATTAAAAATGATTGAATGAGAAAATCCGCACTCTTCGGAGCTGTTAGTCTGTGTGTACTTTTTGCATGCCAAAACACTGACAAAAGCGCCACAGCCGAAAACGATGAAAGTACAAGTGCCATGAAAAATTCTGAAAAAGGATACCAACTCTATACTGTGCGCGAAGCACTAACTGGAGCAGACTCGATCGCAGCTACCCTAGAAGCTACGCGCGCCATGGGTTATGAAAAAGTCGAGAGCTTTGGCTACATGGACGGTGGATTTTTAGGACTGACTACCCTGGCGTTTAATAAGGCCATCGCAGATGCAGACCTTATAAGTCCATCGGGACACTATATGCCGTCGGAATTGGAAGGTACTACTATGGGAACTATTGATCCGAGTTCTATTACTGACTTTTTAGATGCCGCTGAAGCGCTCGGACAAAAGTGGGTCATTATTCCTTGGATGAACGAAGCGTGGAGAAATAAGGAAGGGTACGATCATTTGATCGAATACCTTATCCAATTAGGAGATGCGGCAGCACAGCGGGGCATGGTCGCCGGCTGGCACAATCACGATTTCGAATTCACCCCTCTAGATCCAAACCAACCAGGTTCGCCATTTGCTTATGAATACCTGTTGAACGCCTTAGAGGGGAGCAACGTCGTTTTTGAAATGGATATTCACTGGGTCGCTTTCGCAGGGCAAAATCCTGTAGAATGGATGGCCCATTATCCTGGTAGGTTTCCTTTATGGCACGTTAAGGATTTTGCCGCAGATACCGCGACACAGGTTCCAGTGGGACAAGGTGTTCTGGATTGGGCAGCAATATTTGCCATGGCAGAAACAGCAGGACTCGAACACTACTATATCGAACAAGACTTCTGTGCCGCTGACAAGGCCGTTGAATGTCTTCAAGAAAGTATAGAATGGGTGAATGAGCAGCCCTTTATAAATTAAACATAACCGCTCAAGCAGCGTTAACACCACAACGAACACAATTGACCTATGTACGGAGGATTAAAAGACCATTTAACTGCGCAACTTGAAGAAATCACGGAAGCTGGCTTATTCAAGCGCGAACGTGTTATTACCACACCCCAAGACGCCATTATCAAAACCACTGAAGGTGAGGAGGTTCTGAATTTTTGTGCAAATAATTATTTAGGACTGAGCTCACATCCGCGTGTTTTGGCGGCGGCTCAAAAGACATTAGAAACGCACGGTTTCGGTATGTCCTCCGTACGTTTTATTTGCGGTACACAAGACATTCACAAAGAATTGGAAGCGAAACTCGCGGAATTCTTACACTGCGAAGACACTATTCTCTATGCAGCCGCCTTTGATGCCAACGGAGGAGTGTTTGAACCGCTGCTTACCGCGGAAGACGCCATCATTTCCGATAGTTTAAATCATGCTTCTATTATTGATGGGGTTCGCCTGTGTAAAGCGCAACGTTACCGTTATGCGAATAACGACATGGCAGATTTAGAGTTGCAATTAAAAGCAGCTGAAGGTGCCCGATTCAAAATAATTGTGACCGATGGTGTTTTTTCTATGGACGGTTATGTCGCCCAATTGGACAAAATTTGTGATTTAGCGGACCAATACGATGCACTCGTTATGGTGGATGAATGTCACGCCACTGGATTTATTGGCAAGACGGGACGTGGGACAGTCGAGCTGAAAAACGTACTGGGGCGTGTAGACATTATAACCGGAACCTTAGGTAAAGCCCTAGGTGGTGCAATGGGTGGTTTTACTACTGGACGAAAGGAAATTATCGAAATGTTGCGTCAAAAATCGCGTCCATATCTTTTCTCTAACTCTTTAGCGCCGGCTATTGTAGGGGCCTCTATTGAAGTATTGAATTTACTCAGTGAAACTACGGACCTGCGTGACCAATTGGAATGGAACGTAAACTACTTCAAAGACGGCATGAAAGCTGCCGGCTTTGACTATAAGGGTGGCGATAGTGCTATTGTACCTATCATGCTTTACGATGCCGCCTTAAGTCAGGAATTTGCAGATAAACTTCTTACAGAAGGCATTTACGTTATAGGGTTCTTTTATCCGGTTGTGCCGCAAGGTCAAGCGAGGATTAGGGTTCAGTTGAGTGCTGCACATAGCCAAGCACACCTTGATAAAGCCATCGCGGCATTTACAAAGGTGGGTAAGGAATTAGGCGTAGTACAGTAAGGAAGTCCACTTTTAACAACACTTTATCGAGGTTTATTCGCCGCTATAAGTGCTCATCTGCAGCCGTAGCGTTACTTTTGACCTTCATTAGAACTACAGCACATGCTTATTCAGATTTTACAGTTCGTCTTAGGACTCTCTATATTGATCGTACTTCACGAGTTTGGTCACTATTTGCCTGCACGTTTTTTCGGAGTGCGCGTCACTAAATTCTACCTCTTTTTCGACTATAAATTTTCATTATTAAAGAAGAAAATTGGGGAAACTGAATGGGGAATTGGCTGGATTCCATTAGGAGGTTATGTGAAAATTGAAGGTATGGTGGACGAAAGCATGGACACTGAAAACCTCAGCGAGGAACCTGAAGATTGGGAATTCAGAGCGAAGCCAGCTTGGCAACGTGTGATTATTCTTACCGGCGGGGTCATCATGAATTTCATCACTGCTTACTTCATTTACGTCTTCTTATTGATGTCGTACGGAAAGGACTATTTGCCAAACGATAGTTTAGTAAACGGCATCTGGACCAACGAAATGGGACTTTCAATGGGATTGGAAAACGGCGACAAAATTGTAAGTATTGGAGATGTCGTTCCTGAGAGCTACAGTGAGATTCCCATGGAGATTCTGTTAAGTCAAGAAGAAGATATTGTTGTTGAACGTGCTGGAAACCTTGTAACGGTTCCCATTACGATGGAAGCCATTGAAGATATGATCAGCAATAAGAAATTTATTGGGTTGATCAAGCCGCGTATGCCCTACGTCATCGGAGCCTTGGGTGATGAAAGTGCAGGTGCAGCTGCTGGGCTTATGGTAGGTGATAGCATTGTTGCGCTCAACGGTCAAGAGCTTTTGTTCTTTGACCAGTACAAAGCTGAATTACCCAAGCTTTCGGGCGAGCAAATAACCCTCAGCATATACCGAGAAGGACGATTAGATTCTGTTCAAATGATACTGCCAGAATCGGGTCTAATTGGCGTATACAACACAGGCGAAGTATTCAAATATTACGAGATAAAGAACAAAGCATACACCTTTGCTGAGGCATTGGGCGGTGCTGGCGGAGAGGTCCAGTATAAATTAATGAGTTACATCCGTCAATTCAAACTCATCTTCAACCCTAAGACTGAAGCGTATAAAGAGGTTGGTGGTTTCTTGACCATTTTAAAACAATACGATCAGGCTTGGAATTGGCGCCATTTCTGGGAGTTTACTGCATTCTTGAGCATTATGCTTGGATTCTTAAACATCCTGCCTATTCCTGCTCTCGATGGCGGCCACGTTATTTTTACGGTGATTGAATGGGTGTCCGGAAGAAAGCCTTCGATCAAAGTACTTGAAATTGCACAAATGATCGGTTTCTTCTTACTTCTCGCTTTGCTCATTTTTGCTAACGGAAATGACCTTATAAAAGCCGTTTTCGGCGGATAAGTCTATGGATGTAAGCAGTACCATATACACACATCTAGGTCAGGTCAATGACCCTGAGATTCCGGTACTGAGTTTACACGATATGGGCATTTTACGCGCAGTGAACGTTCTCCCAGAGAACGACGAACGCCATGCGCAGGCACTAGAGCGCTTTCGCACAAGCCATCCCGACGCTCCAAAAGAACACGCCGATCATGTCTATGAGATTGTAATTAGCCCAACTTACGTAGGTTGTCCGGCGATGGATCGGATGTCTCAAGATATTGAAGAGGCTATGTTTGTACGCCAATTGCCCTTTACCATCACCCAGCAATTGCAACCCTCCTGGACCACCGATTGGATTTCGGAGGAAGGAAGAAAAAAAATGGAAGATTACGGTATTGCACCGCCGGTTTCAGGGTCAGCAGATAAACGAGAACTCTTTGCGGAGGCGCCAAAAGTTCGCTGTCCCAAATGCAAAGATCCGGATACCCGAATGCTCAGTTTACACGGCAGTACAGCATGTAAAAGCCAGTACGTATGCAACAGTTGCTTAGAGCCGTTCGAATACTTTAAGTGTTTGTAAATCGGTCGAGGTGAAATGCCCCTCATGTCCTAACTTTGAGGAGCCCAAACACAGACTCATGTCAAAAAAGACCACTATTCCGTTCGAAAAAGCATTCAAACTCATGGCCACGGCTAAGAGTATGGCTGAATTGTACGAGCGCGAAAAGGATACGACATCAAAATATGTTCACGCAACGAGCCGTGGCCACGAATCGGCCCAGCTTGCGCTTGCCTTGCATCTAGAGGCGAAGGATTATGTTGCTCCATATTACCGTGACGACAGTTTGCTGCTCGGCATCGGTATGACACCAAAAGATTTAATGTTGCAATTGTTGGCAAAAGTGGATGATCCCTTTTCTGGCGGTCGCACGTATTACAGCCACCCAAGCCTGAACGACGCGGACAAACCAAAAATCCCGCACCAGAGTTCTGCCACCGGAATGCAAGCCATTCCTACAGCCGGCGTGGCCATGGGGATACAATACCGCGAACAGCAGAGGCTCGCCAGTAAAGAGGAATTGGGCGGGATTGCCGTATGTAGCATTGGTGACAGCGCCATGACGGAGGGTGAAATTTCAGAAGCGCTGCACATGGCTGCTTTAAAGCAATTTCCGCTACTCATGTTCGTTCAAGACAACGGCTGGGACATCAGTGCAAACCGCGCAGAGGTTCACCACAGCAATGCAGTGGAATATGCGAAAGGATTTACGGGAATAGAAGCCGTTGATATAGATGGGACTAACTTTGAGGAAGCTTATAAAAAATTAGGCAAGATCATCAAGACGATGCGTAAAGAACGTCGTCCATTCTTAGTTCGCATGGATGTACCGCTGTTGAACCACCATACTTCCGGCGTGCGGAAAGAATGGTACCGCGATGATTTAGAGGAGGCGGCGAAACGCGATCCTTATCCTATTTTAAAGGCGCAATGTTTGGCGGCCGGAGTGAGCGAAAAGGAATTGGACCAGTGGGAAACCGAAGCGGGCCAATTCGTTCAAGCCCAGTACGAAAGCGCCCTATCCATGCCAGATCCGCAACCCGTAGATCTACTCACCTATGATTTCGCACCCACCCCCATCACTGAAGAGCGCGGCGAACGTGCGCCTGAAGGTGCTGAACCTACAGTCATGGTGGATGCGGCGTTGTTTGCCATTAAAGAACTCATGGCAGCGCATCCCGAAGCACTATTGTACGGGCAAGACGTAGGTGGAAGATTAGGCGGTGTATTCCGTGAAGCAGCCACGCTTGCCCAGAAATTTGGTGATGAACGCGTGTTCAACACACCTATTCAAGAAGCGTTTATCATAGGTTCTACAGTAGGAATGTCGGCCACTGGGCTGAAGCCGTTCGTGGAAGTTCAATTCGCAGATTACCTCTGGCCTGGGATGAACCAGTTGTTCACTGAGGTCAGCCGCAGTTATTACCTCAGCAACGGAAAATGGCCGGTGAGTACGGTCATCCGCGTCCCGATCGGCGCATATGGATCTGGTGGACCCTTCCACAGTTCTTCTATTGAAACTGCTGTGACAAGCATACGCGGAATTAAAATCGCTTACCCATCGACAGGAGCTGATCTGAAAGGTTTGATGAAATCGGCTTTTTACGATCCTAACCCAGTCGTAATCTTTGAACATAAAGGACTGTATTGGAGCAAAATACCAGGAACAGAAGGTGCTAAAACCCCAGAACCCAGTGAAGACTACGTTATTCCGTTTGGGAAGGCACGTATGGCGCTGGAAGCCGAAGCTTCGGCCATTACTGCGGGTGAAACTGCGGTGGTGGTTACCTATGGTATGGGCGTTTATTGGGCGCAAAAAGCAGCCAAAGCTTTCGCAGGACAGATCAGTATATTGGATTTACGCACGCTCGCACCGTGGGACCGCGCTGCAGTCATGGCAGAGGCTAAAACGCACGGTCGTGTGCTGGTGCTCACTGAAGAATGCAGCAGCCCAAGTTTCGCCCAAAGTGTACAGGGTGCTATTGCTGAAGAATGTTTTGAATTTTTAGACGCACCCGTGCAACTCATGGGCGCAGTAAACGTACCGGCTATTCCATTGAACACGACCCTAGAACAAACCATGCTCCCGAACGCCGAAAAAGTGGAAGGAGCTTTGCGCAGTTTGCTCGCGTATTGATAGGGACCAATTCATTAAAAATGGGTACTTTAGTCGCTCAAAATCAGTAGTGATGAACACAGTATTTCTAGGGATCATGGGTCCCAACCAAATGATTCTCATCCTTGTGGTAGTTTTGTTGCTTTTCGGAGGCCGCAAAATCCCAGAATTAATGCGTGGTTTAGGTCGCGGTGTTAAAGAATTTAAGGACGGCGTTGCAGACGAAGAATCACAGGACGACTCGAAAGAGTAAACCCATCCCAACATAACGTATATGAGTACCACGGCCCAGGCGGTTGAACAGTTTTTGGCGAAAATTGACCAAACTAAAGACCTCAACATTTTTCTAGAAGTTTGGGCTGATGAAGCGCGCACGCAAGCGGCGCAAGTCGATGAAAAAATTGCTGCAGGAACAGCAGGTTCCCTTGCGGGAATGGTCATTGCGTTAAAAGACAATATTTGCTACCGTGGACACAAAGTCAGTGCTGCGTCAAAAATCTTAGACGGTTTCGAAAGCCAATTTTCAGCAACCGCCGTAGAGCGTTTGCTTGCGGCAGATGCCGTTTTGATCGGCCGCACAAACTGCGATGAATTTGCCATGGGATCAGGGAATGAAAATTCTGCCTTTGGCCCAACCAAAAACCCACACGATCCTACAAAAGTGCCTGGCGGTTCTTCAGGTGGCTCTGCTGCTGCTGTTGCAGCTGGTCTTTGCCATGCTGCATTGGGATCAGATACCGGTGGATCTATTCGCCAGCCCGCAAGTTTTACGGGTACCGTTGGCTTCAAGCCGTCCTACGGCCGCGTCAGTCGCCACGGGTTGATCGCCTATGCCAGCAGCTTTGACCAGATCGGTCCGTTCACCACTTCGATGAAAGACGCGGCACGCATCATGGAAGTCATTGCTGGACCAGATGCATTTGATGCCACAGCAATGCAAGAGCCATTAGCTCCTGTTGCGAAGGCCCAGCCGAAAAAAGTGGCGTACCTGAAAACCGCAGTGGATAATCCTGCAGTGGACGAAGGCGTTCGTAAGGCATTCATGACCCAGTTAGAATTGCTTGAAAACGCAGGGGTAGTCGTTGAGCCGGTAGAACTGGAGCTCTTGAATACGCTGGTTCCCATTTATTACATCATCACCACGGCTGAAGCCAGTTCCAACCTCGCAAGGTTTGATGGTGTTCACGCGGGTTACCGCCACCCAGAAAGCACGGATCTTGAGAGCGTTTATAAACTTAGCCGCAGCGCAGGCTTTGGCAAAGAGGTGCAGCGCCGTATCATGTTAGGGACGTTTGTGTTGAGCTCGGGATATTACGATTCGTTCTTTGGCAAGGCGCAATCGGCTCGTCGTTTGGTTCAGGAATGGACAGATAAAACGTTGGAGGAATACGACGCTATTCTATGCCCTACCTCGCCCACTACGGCGTTTGAGATTGGACGCGAGGTGAGCGACCCTACAGTCAACTATTTGGAAGATATTTTTACTGTTCAAGCAAATATTGCAGGCGTTCCCGCCGTTAGTATTCCTATGGGCGTTCATGCAAACGGACTTCCGATGGGTCTGCAACTCATGGGGAGAAACGGTGCGGATTTGGACGTATTGGCCATGGCCGATTGGATCCAAAACCACTAAGAATGCGTGCTACAACTACCTTACTTTTTACTTTTATTTTTGTGGCCACTTTTGGTCAAAACAGCGATACAATTGCACTATCAGCGGACACAAACGCAGCCGAAATTGCGGCGTCAACGGATTTAGATAGCGCGGCCCTATGGGCACTGGATGACCGTCTTGCAAAATTAGATTCTGAGCATGTTTTTCGCACCGCTGCGCAAATCAAAGCCATTGACACGGTGCACCCGTTGCCATTAACGGACAGCATCTTTGAACACTACATGGCCGAATTGGACCAGCGTACCCCGTTTGAGATGACCTACAATCCCATCGTTCGCAAATACATTGAGCGGTACCTTAAATACGGAACTGCGCGGTTGAGTCGCATGATGGCGCACGGTCAATTTTACTTCCCCATGTTCGAGGAGCACCTCGACAAATACGACATGCCGTTAGAGATCAAATACTTAGCGGTGGTTGAAAGTGCGTTGAATCCTAAGGCCCGCTCCTACGTTGGCGCGACCGGTTTATGGCAATTCATGTACAGTACAGGAAAGATGTACGATCTCAAGGTCAACAGCTACGTTGATGACCGCAATGATCCTTTGAAAAGTACCGAAGCCGCGTGCCAATACATGCTGAAAATGTATGCGGTGTTTGAAGATTGGAACCTCGTTTTAGCTGCGTACAACAGTGGCCCCGGTAATGTCCGTAAAGCCATACGACGCAGTGGAGGAAAAACGTCCTACTGGGAAATTCGTCCATTTTTACCCCGAGAAACTTCAGCGTACGTACCGCTATTTATCGCAGCGACTTACGCGATGGAGTACGGTCATATGTACGGTGTGGGGCCTGCAGATATCCCAGCCTACTATGTTGAAACCGATACAGTCCGCGTTACGAACCAATTGCATTTTCAACAGTTAGAGCAACAGCTCGGTGTGGCATCCGACCTCCTGGAATTCTTAAATCCCCAGTACAGGTATAAGATTATTCCCGTAGTCGATGGCACAGATTATTACATCACCCTTCCAAAGGAAAGCGCAGCATCCTTTAGAGCACAGCAGGATTCTATTTACACCATTGCCGCCGGCTATTTTGAGTCGCGCGCCAGTGCTGTGCCGGAATTCACGCAAATGAATGAGCGGACGACGCACAGAGTTAAAAGCGGCGAAACCTTAGGACACATTGCTGGGAAATACGGTGTAGGGGTGAGTGAAATCAAACGTTGGAACGGTCTCTCTTCGGATATGATACGTGTGGGTCAGCGCATTGTCGTTTACCCGCGCCGCATCTAAAACACCGGTATTCAGAACGCTTTGGTCTACTTTTTGCCTAATTTCCAGTACTAATTCTTGCACTATGTTACGCAACAGCGCCTTACGCCCATTTCTTGTTACTGCTACGCTTTCCCTTATCGTCTTCACTGGATGTACAGAGAAAAATGCGGACGGTACGACCAAAAAAAAGGAGCGCATACTGCCCCCATCCAGCGGCACCCATAGTGAGCTTTTACTTGTGATGCCTGATGCGCTTTGGGAAGGTGCACCCGGGGAAGAATTCAGAGCACTGTACCTCGCTGATGTAGAAGGTTTGCCGCAAGCAGAAGCCTATTTTGATGCATCGAGAGTTGAGCCGAAGGACGTCAACAAAATTCTACAGAAAACAAAGAGTATCCTTTGGGTTGAAAAAAGTGATACCTCCTTTGTGAAAATGCAGAAAGATCTGTGGGCACGCCCGCAACGAATCGTTCGCATCACTGCACCGAGCGAAGAAGCGATAGCGAAGTCTATAAAAGAAAGTGCAAAGCAATTGATGGGCGCTTTTAAAGAACACGACATGAGTGTAATTCAGGGGAGGTTAAAGAAATCGGCCTATGCCTATACTCATGAAAACTTAAAGGAGATGGGCATTAAGAAAATGCTCTTGCATCAAGGTTTCGACCCTACATTAGACAAAGAGGACCTCAAAATTTTCGCAACGAAAACAGTGAAGACTATTCAGTACGTTATTGTCAGTGAGCGCGCCATGTCAGAAGGCCTGGTCAGTGTTGACGCCATTATTGCGCACCGTGACAGCATCGGAAAAAACTATTTTGAGGGCAGTTATGAAGGGTCGTATATGTCCACAGAATTAATGATCCCGCCCAGCATTGAGAATACAGAAATCAGCGGGATGTTTGCCATTGAAACACGCGGATTGTGGCGTATGAATGGGGATTTTATGGGTGGACCGTTCTTATCCTACACCATTTACGACGAGAAAAACGACCGCATATTGACCATCGAAAGTCTGCTGTATGGACCTACCGCGAAGAAGCGCAATGTGGTGTTAGAAATGGAGGCAATGATGCGTTCCATTAAGTTGTAGCAAAGCCGCCGATACTGTACCTTGGGGAGACAAACCCAAAGAAGCATGTTAGAAGTAACTACAAGGGAAGGTGTATTGACCATTACCTTCGACCGTCCAGACAAATTCAACGCATTTAACCGCGAACTCGCCTTAGGTGTGCAGGAAGCATTACGTCTTGCTGCAACCGATGCAGCGGTTCGTTGTGTGGTCATCACTGGTGCAGGAAAAGCCTTTTGTGCAGGCCAGGACTTAGGCGAAGCCATCGCAGAAGACGGCCCGACCTTACGCGATATCGTCGCGAAGCATTACAATCCCATCATTAAAGCCATTAGAGAATTACCGAAGCCGGTGATTGCAGCAGTAAATGGCGTAGCTGCTGGAGCTGGAGCAAATATTGCGCTCGCTTGTGATATTGTGATCGCGCATGAGAAGGCAAGCTTCGTTCAAGCGTTTAGTAAGATTGGTCTTATCCCTGATAGTGGCGGTACGTTTACACTACCAAGATTGGTTGGTTTTCAGCACGCGAGTGCACTGATGATGACTGGCGACAAGGTACCGGCTGCGCAAGCACAACGCATGGGTATGGTGTATCAAGTATTTCCGGACGAAAGCTACGAAGGAGAAGTTGCGGCATTGGCACTGCGCATGGCTCAGATGCCGACTAAAGGTTTGGCATTGACTAAAAGGGCGTTGAATGCGGCGGCTACGAATGATCTCAATACGCAACTAGACCTAGAAGAGGCACTACAAACCAAAGCAGGAAGAACATACGATTTCAACGAAGGTGTACAAGCGTTTTTAGAAAAGCGCGCACCTGAATTTAAAGGAGAATAAAATGAAAGTAGCCGTATTAGGTGCCGGTGCCATGGGTACAGGAATAGGACAGGTTGCCGTTCAGAACGGTTGCCATGTGGTGTATTACGACAGCTTCCCCGGTGCCACGGATCGCAGTAAAGCTTCGATAGAAAAGATTTTTAATCGGTTAGAGGAGAAAGGGAAGATTTCTTCAGATCAAAAAGCAGAAATGCTGGGCCGCATGAGATGGAGTGCAGCTATAGAGGCGGTGTCAGGCGCAGATCTTGTGATTGAAGCGGTGATTGAAGACCTTGAGGTAAAAAAGGCACTGTTTGCAGCGGTCGAACCGCTTATTTCTAAGGAAGCATGGCTGTGTACAAACACCTCTAGCCTGAGCATTGCAGCCCTTTCGAGCGGCTTAGCGCATCCGGAACGTTTCGGAGGATTGCACTTTTTTAACCCAGCACCGTTGATGCCCTTAGTAGAGGTAGTGCCCGGCATAAAGACCGGCGAGGATTTTAGCGAAACTATGGAAGCCCTCATGAATGAATGGGGTAAGGTGCCCGTGTTAGCGAAAGATACCCCAGGGTTTATAGTGAATAAAGTAGCGCGTCCGTTTTATAGCGAAGCCATCAAACTCTATGAAGAAGGAGTGGCAAGTGTGGCGGAGATTGATGCCGCAATAAAGAGTATCGGGTTTCGAATGGGACCATTTGAATTGACCGATCTCATCGGGCATGATGTAAACTATACGGTGACGGAAACCGTCTGGAGCCAATTCTTTTACGACCCGCGATTCAGACCTTCCATCACCCAAAAAAGACTGAAAGAAGCAGGATTGTACGGTCGTAAAACCGGTCGTGGTTTCTACAACTATACGAGCGGTATGGACGCCGCAGTTGTAGCTCAAGAAGAAGTAGAAATAGATCCTTTACTGAGTGAAAAAATAGTCGAGCGCATTCTGTGCCTCATTATCAATGAAGCTTTAGATGCGGTCTGGTTAGGCATTGCCTCACCTGAAAATGTCGATCTCGCCATGACTAAAGGGGTAAATTACCCTAAAGGACCCATTCAGTGGGGACGCGAGATGGGCTGGGACCAAGTGCTGGGCACCTTAAAACGCTGCCATAAACACTATGGCGACGACCGCTACCGCCCCTGTCCGTTATTACGCCACCTGAATACAGGAAATGCAGAATTGGGCGAGGGTCAGTTGACCGATAATTTTATGGTTTAATACCATGACCAAACCCAGTGACGAACTACTCAAGCGCGCCTATGCGCAGGATGCTTCCATCTACCAGGAAACACCGCAATCCGTAGCCTTTCCAAAGTCTGCTGATGATGTAATCGCACTGGTTAAATCTGATAAGCCGCTGATCCCACGTGCCGCAGGAACCTCCCTAGCAGGTCAAGTCGTGGGCGATGATACCGTATTAGATACCGGAAGGCATATGAACGCCATTCTCCACATTAACGTGGAGGAGCAATGGGCAGAAGTTCAACCCGGCGTTGTCCGCGACGAACTCAATTACCACCTCAAGGAACAAGGGCTCTTTTTCGGGCCCAATACCTCCACCTCCAACCGTTGTATGATGGGCGGCATGGTGGGCAATAACAGCTCAGGCTCCACCTCTATTTCTTACGGAACCACCCGCGAAAAATTATTAGGCCTTGAGCTGGTCACCGCGGATGGAGTGTTGCGCGCCATGGGCGATATTGAATCCGACGGCGTGCGTGAAATTCCTTCGGCAGTAGGAGATTGGATGAAGCAATGGTCAGAAGCTTGGACTTCGCAAAACCTGGAAACTCACTTCCCAGATGCGAGCATTCATCGAAGAAATACGGGGTACGCGATTGATTTAATTGGCAACGATGCCGGTGCACTCTTAAGCGTGATGTGCGGTTCAGAAGGTACGCTGGGCATCACCACCAAGATCCGTCTGGCCTTAGATCCTTTGCCGCCTGCTCATGTGGCCGTAGCTGCATTGCACTACCACAGTATGGATGAAGCCATGGGTGCAACGCCGAAATTGATGGCCCATACCCCGTATCAGCTCGAGCTCATGGACCGCATCATCTTAGAATGTACCCGCGAGAGTAAAGAATATGCAAGCTACCGTGATTTTGTCGAAGGCGATCCTGCAGCCATTTTGCTGGTGGAAGTTCGTGGTGAGTGCGAGGCAGAACTCGCTGAGAAGTTGGCTGCTCTGCAATGCGAGCACAGTTATGCAAGAGCCGAGCTTTTTGGCGACGATAGCGATAAAGTTTGGAAGCTCCGAGCCGCAGGGTTGGGGTTACTCTCCAACGTGCCGGGCGATGCAAAACCCGTTGCGTGTATTGAAGATACTGCCGTGCGCATCGATGTGCTCCAAGAATATATACGTGAGTTTGATGCATTAATGCAGGACTTCGGCCAAGAAAGTGTCTACTACGCTCATGCCGGTGCCGGGGAATTGCACCTGCGCCCTATTCTAAATTTAAAGACTTCCGAGGGGGTCCGATTATTATACGAAATCAGTAAAGCCAGCGCCGCGCTCGTCAAAAAATACGGCGGCTCGCTCTCGGGCGAGCACGGTGACGGTCGCGTTCGCGCAGCCTTCATCAAAGATTTTTACGGCCCCGAGGTCTACCCTTGGATGCAAAGCTTCAAGGATGCTTGGGACCCCAAGAACAGGTTGAATCCGGGCAAGATTGTGGGCGCCAAACCCATGAACGAGGACTTACGATACGAAATAGACCGTGAAGAGCCGGCCCTAGAAACCCAGTTTCCATTCAGCGAAGAAGGCGGGTTCTTGCGTGCTGTAGAAAAGTGCAATGGATCGGGCGACTGTCGAAGACTCCCCCATACCGGAGCCCTGATGTGCCCTTCCTATATGGCCTCTCGTGATGAATGGGACAGTACACGTGGGCGTGCGAATGTGCTGCGCAGCGTATTGACCGAGCAAAGCATTGACGGGTTTAAAGCACCTGAATTGGCAGAAGCGATGCACCATTGTGTCGGCTGTAAAGGGTGTACTAAGGAATGTCCTTCTGGCGTCGATATGGCCGCCATGAAGTCTGAATACCTCTATCAAAACCGTTCTAAACGCACCCTAGCGGATAAGGCATTTGCCAACTTCCACAAAAGCTTGAGCTATCAAGGATTATGGCGTTTGATCAATCCTGTTTTGAAATCTGGACTGACCAAACGATTGATGGGCATTCACCCAGAGCGATCTGTTCCGGAGCTGGCACCACCGGCCTATATGAAAGCCTATGAAAAAAGCTATTCGGTAGAAAGCGCCGCAGGCCACGAACGCGCGGTGATCTTGTGGGTGGATGAATTTACTCAGGCGAACGATCCCATGTTGGTGGGCAAGGCATGTGATGTGCTCGGCGCGATCGGCTATAGTCCAGCGGTCGTTTGTAGCCCAAGTGGACGTGCAGCGTTAAGTGGTGGTTTTTTGCCAGAATCGAGGATTTTAGCCCAAAAAACACTAAAAAAGCTTCAAAATGCGGCAAAAACGCTCAAAAACGCGCCGATTTTGGGTTTAGAGGCAAGTGCGGTTCTTAGTGCGGTGGATGAATACGGAAGGTTGCTGCCGGAAGAAAAAGCCTGGATTGAAGCTCAGCGCATTGGGACGGTTGATAAATTCTTAGCGGACGAATTACCAAAGCTAACCGGGACGAAGCAACTCTTCGCACCGTACCCAGCGGAAATTTTACTCCACGTCCACTGCCACCAGAAAAGTTTAGAAAGCGCAGGCGATACGGCCTACGTGCTCCAACTCCTGTTAGGCGCAAAAGTCAATCGAATAAAGAGCAGTTGCTGCGGCATGGCAGGGTCTTACGGAATGAAAACGCGAAAATTTCGAAATGAGTAAAAAGATGGCCGATTTAGTTTTACTCCCAGCCATTGAAGCATTCGAAGGTGAACACATCGTTGCTACTGGAACTTCATGCCGTCATCAGATCGATGACCTCAGTTCGCGAAGCGCACTACATCTTATGGATGTGCTGTGGGAGCAGTTGCTATTCTAAGCGGACCTAGTTTTCTGCCTGCTCAAATTTTACAATGACGTCTTGAATTCCCGTTAGTACGGTATCGCGCATTCCATGATAAATGGACAAGGTATAGCGCTCATTTCCTCTGAAGCGAACCGCTCCACCCCCTATGGGCGCGAAGACTGTTTTAAGCGTACTCATTCCAGTTCCATTCCAACGGCCTAGATCATCTGCCAATGCAATGTTCACGGTATCTGAATATTCCACACCCTGACTCGAACGTATGGTGCGAAAGAGGAACAGGTTATTGTACGGATAGTCGTCTAGATGCCTAACGTACATGCCCATGAAAACAGGTGTTTCTGCATCTTCCGGTGCCCACTGGACCGTGACCGCGCTATCTAAATGCCACCGGTTGTTTTCAAAACTGGTCAATTCATCTAAAACGGGAGGTGGCGAACAACTTTGTAGAAAAAGTAAAAACAGCGAAAAAAGGCCCAAAACGAGTCGATTTTCAGCTGTTTTTATGTGTTTTTGCGCTAAAAAGGGCATTATTCTGCTTTTTTCGGTGCGTTTTGTTTTTTGCCATTGCGGTTACGACCGCCGCGATTTCTGTTGCGTCCACCCCGGTTTTTACGGCCTTTGGGCTGATCAAAACGTGTGATGCTATCTTCTGCACTTCCGCCCACAAAATCGGCTACAGCAACTTCAGCTTTCACTTTAGGCTGCTCGATGTAGGCAAATTCTGCAAGGTCGTCTGGTGTTTCTCCCTGTTTGTTCGCTTCCACAATCTCAAGAACCTGGTCGAGCTTTAGCGGTACCCAGTTGTTGGGATCGCTGTCTAGGGAATACCAAAGCATCTCCTTGAAAATATCCATTTTCTGGAAGAACGCCACGCCTTTCGAGAGCTTGAGTTTCTTTGAAGGTGATGGGAAACGCTTTACAGCTTCGATGTAACTGTCCAATTCATAGTTCAAGCAACACTTCAACTTCCCACACTGGCCCGCCAATTTTTGCGGATTCAGACTAAGCTGTTGATAGCGCGCTGCTGCAGTATTCACACTGCGGAAGTCGCTCAGCCAGGTAGAACAACACAGCTCTCGGCCGCAAGAACCTATACCGCCTAAACGCTGGGCTTCCTGGCGTGCACCAATCTGCTTCATTTCAATACGAACGGAGAACAATTGGGCCAATTCGCGAATCAATTGACGAAAATCTACCCGTTCATCTGCCGTGTAATAGAACGTCGCTTTTGAACCGTCGCCCTGGAATTCAACATCGGAAATTTTCATCTTCAATCCTAGACGCTGTGCCACATCGCGACTCTGCATCATGGTTTGCTTTTCACGCGCTCGAGCTTCCGCCCATTTTTCTAAATCGCGTTCTGATGCTTTGCGGTATACTTTGTTCGGATTCTCTTCCGATTCATACCTGAACTTCTTTTTATTCATCTGGAGCTTTACCAGCTCCCCGGTGATAGAGACGTTACCTATGTCGTGTCCGGAGTGGGCTTCTACAGCCACAGCATCCCCGATCTGGAGTGGAAGACCTTCTGCATTATGGAAAAATTCCTTGCGTCCGTTCTTAAATCTGACCTCAACCCAATCAAAAGCTTGATCTGTCGAGGGTAGTTCCATATTTGAAAGCCAGTCATAGACCGACAGTTTTCCGCATCCTCCAGTTCCACATGAGCCGTTGCTTTGACAACCCTTTGGAACGCCACCACCGCTGCCACAATTACTGCATGCCATGGTCGTTATATTTATGCTATCAAACAACAACTTTGTTGTGTTGTTTGCGATACTAAGGTCGTAAATTGAACCCATGATTGAACGGAATCTGTTTAAAATTCTCCTCACCGCGTGTTTTGCGGTTCTGTCGGCCCCGAACTTGACGGCACAGGATGAAAAATGGCAGGCTGCGAGTGCCTTTGAGTACTGGGTTGACCACCTTCCCTACAATACGTTTGAGCACGTGGACCAATTAGACCCCCTCGTATTCTGCGCCTCCCAGGACAACCTTCTCATCATCGATGGCAGCACGGACGAATTTTCCCGGTACTCCCGCATCAACGGGCTTTCAGGAACCAACATCACTGCCTTACGCTCCGATCCTTCCTCACAAACCGTTTGGATTGGCTACGCTAACGGTCGCATTGATGTTTGGCGCAACGGCACTTTCCAGCCCATCACCGCCATTGAAGAAACGCCGTCTTTTACCGGATTAAAACAAATCAATGACTTCGCCTTTTTTGATGGAAAAGCCTACGTCGGAACGAACTTCGGATTGGTGGAATTTGAAATTTCCTCCCGACTCGCCGATCGAACTTTTCTTCTAGGCGATAATTACAGTCCTATAGCGATTGCTTCATTTGATATCAATCCATCGGGCACCGCCTGCGTCTATTCTCCTGCCCAGCAAAATGATCTTTTAGTCGCCGACCTTACCGAAAATTTACCGCAGTGGGCCGCTGTAGATTACCGTGTTTTCGCAAGTGTCTACGACCCCAATAACCTGGTATGGTACGACATAGATGAATGTTTCTTGTATGCCGCAACCGACCTTACGTCAGGAACACTACTTTTTGATGTCAGCGAAAACAGCAACGGCGATTGGGAGGCTGGAACCTATGCACAACCATGGGGCGGCGGAAGTTTAAGTCAAGAAATACAAGATATACGTGTGAACGAGAACTGGCTCGTAGTGACACGTGATTTCAATGTTATTGGTAAAAAATCGGACCAAAAAAACAGCCCTGTGGATTCAGTAAATATTTCCAATGCGCTGTTCGCTCCAGGTGTGCTTCGGCCACTCTCCTCCGTGTTTGTAGCTAGTGAGAATGCCTTCTACACGGGTAATTTTCAAACGGGTATGGTACGCGTTAAAGACCGCACTAAAGTCAAACGCATTCTCCCAAGCAGCCCGTACAGCAATAAAGCATTTCACCTCGTGCCTTACGGATTGGGTAAGGATAACGACCCTAATCCGGATGGTACTAATCCATATGCAGCTGCTTACCGTGGAAATACAGGCGGGGTTCTTCATTTACCGGGCGCCTTGAACGAACTGTGGTCAAAAGCCTATTCCAGCGACGGCGCCGGTCGTTACGATGGACAGCAATGGACGCATTGGGATAAAAATTACCTCTACGGTTTGACAGATTTTGTGAGTGCTGCACACGAATTCACGGCATCAGGCGAACGACTGTACCTCAGCAGTTGGGGCGGCGGGATTGTTGAGTTGACCGACGGCGATACCACGGGATGGTTTCGCGCCAGCAATACAAATGGTGCACTTCTCGCAGTGAACGGCAATGCAGATGATCTGCGGACCGGTGGATTGACCTTTGACGATGAAGGCAATCTTTGGGGTGTGCAAAGTTTAGTAGCTGCGCCATTGTTTAAGAAAGATGCAGAGGGGAATTGGTCCAATTTTGCTCTAAGTCCCGGTGCAGACGCCGTGGCGCTAAAAAATATCGTTCACCGCGACGGCATGTTCTTCATTCAAAGTCGAACGAACGGCATCTACGCCTACCGTGCTACCGACGGGCTGAAACGACAGATCACTTCGGGTACTGGAAGTGGTAACCTGCCCTCCAATCATGTACTGAGCATGGCTGTGGATCAGGACGGTGAATTGTGGATCGGCACGGATGAAGGATTAGTGGTACTGTACAGTCCATCAAATATTTTTAACGGTGGAAATTCCGATGCACGTCCCGTTCTCTTCGAAGAAGACGGTGTCGTACAGAAGCTTTTGGGCGAAACACCCATAACGAGCATTTTAGTTGACGGAGGCAACCGCAAGTGGATAGGAACACGCGGCGCTGGACTCTTTTTAGTCAGTCCAGAGGGCTTGCAAACCTTGCAGCAATTCACGGCGACCAATTCCCCTTTACTCGCTAACGACATCCTCAGTATTGCTGCAGATCCAACCAGCGGGGAGGTTTTAATCGCCACTTCGAAGGGGCTGATAGGCTACCGTGGCGATGCGACACCTGGATACGAAGGAAACGTTGCTGAAGCTTCCATTTACCCTAATCCAGTGCGTCCTGGCTACCAGGGTCCAATCTACGTCCAGGGCTGTCCTGAGGGCGCAACAGTGAAATTTACGGACGTCACGGGAGCGCTTGTTTATGAAACGACATCAAACGGCGGAACAGCACGTTGGGACGGCACAAACCTGAGCGATCAACCAGCAGCAAGCGGTGTGTACCTAGTCTATATCACAGATGCATTAGGCACCGTTACGGCACAAGGAAAAGTTCTTCTCATCCGGCAGTAAACCGGTCTGAGATATTGGTATTTTTGAGAGGCTATGGCACAAGAGAAAGAAAAAAAGAAACGCAATTACCGCAAGCAAATCATCTGGACGGCTGTCGTTCTTACTGGACCGGTTTGGGGTTTGACGCTTTTACTGAGTCTAACGAGTATGGGCGTGTTTGGTGAATTGCCGAACATCGCACAGATTGCGAATCCCGAGACAAAATTGGCCACTGAAATCATTACTGAAGATGGTGAAACTCTGGGTACGTTCTTTCGTGAAAACAGAACGGCTGCAACCTTCGATGAACTCTCACCATGGCTCGGCAAAGCGCTCGTGGCAACAGAAGATGAACGCTTCTATTCCCACAGCGGGGTGGATGCAAAGGCACTGGCGCGTGCTGTAGCGTATTTGGGATCTAAAGGTGGTGGCTCTACGCTCACGCAGCAATTGGCGAAGATGCAGTACAACGAACCGGCGCGTAATTTGGTGGAGCGAATTGGACAGAAATTGGGCGAATGGATCATTGCGGTTCAGCTGGAAAGGCTCTACACGAAAGACGAAATTATTGCCTTGTATTTGAACCAATTGGACTTTCTATACCAAGCCGTGGGCATCAATTCAGCCGCCCGCGTCTACTTTAATAAGAAGCCCATCGACCTCACCATTGAAGAGGCCGCGGTGTTCGTCGCCATGGCTAAAAACCCCTCCCTCTACAATCCTAAACGCTACCCGGAACGCACCAAACAACGCCGCGACCAAGTATTCGTGCAGATGGTTAAAAACGGCATGCTTACGGTAGCAGAAAAAGACAGCCTGCAACAAATCCCCCTTCAGCTGGAATTCCGACCGCAGAGTCATACGGCCGGTCTAGCGCCATATTTCCGAGAATATTTACGTGGCTACATGAAGCAGTGGATCAAAGACTATGAGAAAAGAACCGGCCGCGAATTGGACCTCTACAGTGGCGGTTTAAAAATTTACACCACCATCAATGCGGAGATGCAACAGAATGCGGAAGAAGCCGTGCAAGAGCATTTAGGTAATTACCAGCGCATCTTCGACATTATCAAAGAGGATCGTAAATATGGCCCCTTCTATTTCGATGAAGATCCCGCAGGAAATGTAAAGCGCATCGTAGACCGTGCGATGAAAAATACGCAACGCTATCGGGGCATGAAACGCCGTGGCGCGAGTCAAGACAGCATTCAAAGAGCATTTAACACTCCTATCCCCATGACCGTATTTACCTGGAATGGAGACAAAGACACTGTGCTTTCGCCGCGCGATAGTATCGTGTACTATAAAGGGCTCTACCAGGTGGGGATGATGAGCGTTGAACCACAGTCCGGTCATGTAAAGGCGTGGGTAGGGGGAAACGACTATCAGTACTTTAAATACGACCACGTAAAGCAAGGAAAACGCCAGGTGGGGTCGACCTTCAAACCGTTCGTTTATGCTTCTGCCATTCTAGAGAAAAACTACAGTCCCTGTCTTCAAGTACCCAATGCGAAAATCTGCATCGAAAAAGGGGAGTTTGGGCTTATTGAGGATTGGTGCCCGTCCAATTCTGACGACAAATACGGCGGTACTAAGAGTCTAAAACACGCCCTTGCAAATTCAATGAATACTGTGACCACCTTCCTCATGAAACAGGTAGGGCCACGTCCGGTGATTGACCTCGCACGCCGCATGGGCATCACCGGAGATATCCCCGAAGTACCCTCCATCGCGCTTGGCACAGTCGACCTCAGCGTTTATGAAATGGTGGGTAGTTACACGACTTTCGCGAACAAAGGGCGCTATGTGCAACCCATCATGGTCACGCGTATCGAAGATAAAAATGGTGTTGTACTGGAAGAGTTTACGCCCGAAACGCGTCAAGTCATGAGCGACCGGGATGCTTATGTAATCCTGAAGCTACTGATGGGAGTGACGGAGGACGGTACCGGAATCCGTTTGCGCCACGATTATGGAAAAAACTTTTATCGCAATAATTCTGTGACGGGCTATCCGTACAAATTCACCAATGAAATTGCCGGCAAAACAGGGACGACGCAAAACAACTCTGACGGTTGGTTTATGGGCGCTGTACCTAACCTAATCACAGGTGTATGGACCGGTTGTGAAGACCGTGCTGCGCATATGGGCGGTCGTTTCGGCACGTATTACGGACAAGGCGCTACGGCGGCACTTCCCATCTGGGCCGTTTACATGAAAAAGAACTACGCGAATCCTGATCTCGGCATTAGTGTAAGCCCATTCGAGCGGCCTAAAGGTGCGCTGGGTACAGATGTCGATTGTCTACCGACTACTTTCGACTTTGATAGTGGAGAGGGCGACGATTTCGATGAGAATTTCTAACGACCTACCGCAAGTTTCAGTGCCGACGTAAACTCTGCTGGAACCAGCAGTTCGTCTACTGGTTCGACCACGAATTGTGTATTGCTTGGCGGAGAAGAATTGTGGCGGGATTCGCGCTGCTGTATTTCTGCTCTGTTGTCTAAGGCCACTTTTGTGCCTTTAATTAATCCGGCGGCTAAAGAAATTGCGGCGCCTACACTAGCCACAAACAGTCCTGTGAAAAACCCGACGAGCACCGCGATTCCATCGCCGTCGTCAAAGGACGCTATAGCGGCAAACACCAACACTCCAGAACCTAAGGATATGAGGTATCCTTTTCCTGCAGTCTTCGCACCCTGTGCGGTTGCAGAAGGTAAGGGTGTAAGCTCCTGAATATATGGGTCACTCGAGCCTCCAACTTCTTTAGGGCCCATGTAGAGGTAGGCCAATTGGCCAGCAGTATCCACACACAAGGCGTAATAAAAGGTCGCTGGCTTGCGTAACTTGAGGTAACTCTTCGCTGTATCGAAGGTGAATTCTGACAACTCGCCAGCATCGGTTACTACTGCGGTGACTTCGTAGCCCTCCGCTAACGCACCGCGCAAATCGTAGACAACGGGGTCCATAATGGAACGTTCTGCGCTGAGAGAAAACGGCGCAATAAAAAAGGCGAGGATGGTAAGGCGGATCAAATATTTCATGCTTCAATATAAAAAAAGCCCCGGAATGACTCCGAGGCTTAAAGTAAGTATTCAGTGCTCAAATTAGATTAGAACATGTCCATATCCATTCCTCCACGGCTTCCGCGATCCATCTGACGACGACGGCGTTGCACTTCACCAAAGTTGTAGGTAAGGCCCGCCTCAACTATGCGATTGCTCCAACGGTATTGACCCTCTTGGTAGAAATTGGGTCCCATAGATTCATAATTCCAGCCCATGGTATTGAAGAGATCTCTACAATTGATGGATAGGTTTAATCGGTCATTTAAGAAACCTTGCTTAAATCCACCACCCATAAAATAGAACGGTCGTCCTATGCCCTGCGCCATGACTCGTTTACTACGATAATTACCCATGATTTGAAGACTCGCGCCCTTCCAAAGTGGTGTACTTACCATTGTATTTAAACCGAAACCGTAACCGCTGTTTATCCAACCACGACCGTCGACATCACCACTGACCTGGCTGTAAAAATAGTTTCCTCCGATGCTCGCGAAAGCGCCCTTAGTGCCAAGACGGCCGCGCAAGCTAAAGTCCATTCCTACATCCTCTCCGTTGTTTAAGTTTTTAAACGTCGTCGTATTGATTCCGGTGGTATCGACCTGACTGAACCAAGTAATAAGATTGCTCTTATCACGGAAATACACGTTAACATTAAACGTTTTTCCTTTCTTTAAAATATGGGTATACCCGACTTCATAGGAACCGGTGAACTCAGGAAGGAGGTAAGGGTTTCCTTGACGTAGGTTAAACGGATCACTGTAATCGATAAACGGATTCAGTTGACGACCACCGGGACGCTGTACGCGTCTGCTGTAGCTGAAATTTAGTTCACGACCGCGTGCGATTTCGTACGTCATGAAAGCGCTTGGATATACCTGAAAGTAGTCATTGACAAAGGTAGAATCCTGCGTGATTTGTGTGGCTTCTATATTAGCCTGTTCAGCTCGTAAGCCCAGCTGGAAGCCCCATGGACCTTTCTTAAAGCCATAGTTAGCGTAGGCGGCAAAGATGTCTTCAGAGTATAGGAATTCATTTATGGAAAGTGGGTCTAGAGCGCTTATTCCTGTGTTGATATCAGTGTTTGTTCTATTAAATCCGTCTAAATCATCACGAACAATCATTTTTACACCGGCCTCTAATTTTTTATCGTCGTTCCACTTCTTCACGTAATCCACTAGAGCATTAAATTCCCATTGATCTCCAAAACTTTCAGTGGCATAGCGCAGCGATGGCAGTTTTACATTATTTGTACCGAGAGTGTCCTGATCAAAATTCATCGTATCGAGACGGTTTCCATCGGTATAGCTGAACCGCACGTTTAGTTCCTCACCTTTCTTAGGCTTATAGTCATAGATGAGGTCCGCACTATTATTCCAGCGAATACCGTTTTGTGCATTCGATTGAACGATGGTGTAGATACTCGCTGGTGTAGTCCAATTCGTTACCTTATCCTCTGAACGCGGACGCAGACCCTGATTGACAGTGCCTTGAAGGGTTAGGGTATGTTTATCATTCGGGGTCCAGTCGATTCCCGTTTTAATATTGTTGCCATTGCGCCCACCAAGACCATCTGTTTCCTGCTCAAAACTGTAAGTCCCGTCACTGAGATAGTTATCACGATCGGCCCAAGAACTACGTGGAGTAAACCCTGAGCTGTGTCCAGCATTAAAGAAGAAATTAACCTGATCAACCTTATAGTTTAAGTTCAATCCACCACGCACACGATCCGCGCCTGAATACGATGCGTTGACAGAGCCATTTAAACCTTGCAAGGCAGATTTCTTCAACACGATGTTGATCATTCCCGCAGTTCCATCCGGATCGTATTTCGCGCTAGGATTGGTCATTACTTCAATCTTCTCGACGCTATTCCCGGGCAAACTTTGAAGCAGTGCAGCAAGGTCTTCACCGGTGAAACGCGAAGGACGTCCGTCAATCATGATGCGCACAGCACTGGAGCCACGAAGAGTTATATTTCCATCAATATCTAATTCTACCGAGGGAATGTTTTCAAGGATATCTGTTGCAGATCCTGTTTTACTTAAAATAAGCTTCGATGGATCATAAACTCTACGATCTATCTCATTGGTCATGAACTGACCATCAGCTTCGACTACCACTTCATCAAGTTCTACTCCGGAAGATTGAAGGCTTATTTCCCCCAAATTTTGCTCCACGCCTTCGCGGCCAAATCGGACTTCTTGCGTCTTCGTTTTATAGCCGACATAAGCAAATTCAACGGTGTTTGGACCTAGGGTAATACCCTCGATTTTAAATAGTCCTCGCTCGTTTGTCATCCCTCCAGTTACAAGCGTTTCGCTCATTTTGTGGGTGATTTTCACAGCTGCAAACGCAAGCGGTTGCTTCGTTTCGGCATCAACTAATTTACCAGTTAATACCCCAATTTTAGGGAGCTTAGAAGGGTCAAAATTTCCTCCTCTTTGACCGCCCGGTTGTTGGGCATGTAGTGTTCCGGTCAAGAACACCGCGAGGATGAGTTGTAGGATTCTGTTTAGGTTCTTCATGTCTAATAGACGCGTTACGGGGTGAAAAGGTTTAAAGTGAAGTTATTTTCTCACTTAAAAACGCGAATATAAGACACTTCTATCGCTTAAAATGTTGGAGATGTGTTAACGCACTAAACGGTCCGGTAACCCAAGCTGTTTTTAACGTGGATGCGGCGTAAGAGCAATTCAATCAACCAAAAATTCGCCGCTGCGAATACCTCAAAGAATACAACGTGGAGGTAGCCAAAGTTCTCACTGGTAATGATGAGCGGGTTATCTGCGATTGGAGGTTCCATGAGGTACATGTAATTTCCACCGGTCATTAGGTTTACACCTAGGGCTATAAGCGCCAAGAGTTGTATACGGCCGAAGCTGCGGAGCCAAGCACCTTTTTTCAGACGGTGGTGCTGCACGATAATAATGTAAAAACCTACCCCTATGATTGAAGCGTGATTGACGTAGTAATCAAAGGCATACACAAAATTAATCCCATGCGTAAATTCTGGAGTGAGTAAGCTTTGTAATCCACCTGCAATTCCGGTGAAGGTGACCAGTTCTCCCATCCAGCGTTTACCGGTAAAAAAATAACCAATAAGCAGGAGTCGCGAAAAGCCACACATATGAAAGAGCAAGGAACTGCCCCAACTGAATTCCCCTCTAGCAATAGTAAGTCCTGTCATTGCGAGATAAGAAGCTACTAATACAAGCGCCCAACCGCGTTCAAAATTTTTACGGGCAACTAAGCCCAATTTACTACCGATCCATAGTGGGAAAAGTAGCACAAACAATGCCGCAGCCCAGCCTAACCAGTACAGTAAATCTCCTGGAGAAAGTGCTACATGTAAATCCATCCTTTGTACAGTTCGTTCGTGTGATTCATTAGTGTTTTAGATAGCGGTCCTTCGAATATAAAAAAAGGCGGCCATGTGGCCACCTTTCTATCTCAATTTTAATCAGTTGTGCCGATTAGTTGTTGCCTAAAATTAAAGGCAGACCAGAATCGCCACTACCCACTACAATCACTTTCGAATTCGGGCTTTCCGCTAATTTCAAAGTCGCATCAATACCTTTGTCTTGAAGGATCTTATCCGTAAGTGATTGACTCAATAATCGGTTCGCCACGGCTTTACCTTCCGCTTCAATACGCTGACGTTCTGCTTCCTTTTGAGCTTGGGTCAAACGGAATTCATATTCTAAAGAAACCTGCTCTTGCTCGAGCTTACGCTCGATGGCTTGCTTTAATTTATCCGGTAGACCTACATCACGAATCAAAACTGCATCCAATTCAATGTATTTACCCTTGATACGCTCTGCAGCCAAATCGAAGATCTCCGTTTGAATGCTGTCACGTTTCGAGCTGTACAGCTCTTCCGGTAAATATTTACCAATGATTTCACGCGTTGCAGAACGAATTTCTGGAATGATAATACGCTCATGGTAGTTCTCACCTACTTCGTTATGCAAGTAGCCGATTTTGTCTTGGAATGGACGGTAACGGTAGGAAAGCTCCGCGCGAATGGTCAAACCGTTCGCACTAAGTACCTCCATAACGGAGCGGTCTTCCTGAATACGTGTGCTGTAGATAAACATACGGTTCCACGGTGCAATGACTTTCAAACCTTGGTCATATACGCGGTCCACTTTAAGACCTGCTACGAGATCGTATTGAACACCGGCCTCACCAGATTCAATTTTGACAAACAATCGTGAAGAAAACACGAGGACAAATAGGAAGGCTGCAAAGGCAGGAATCAACCATTTGGGAAAAGATGTATTCATAAGTTTCTATTAGTATTAGTTACAATGGTAAAATAGCAAATATCCTACCAACCACGGATACGTGTCATAGTGTCGGTTCGTTTTACGGTTTTTGTCCGTTTTTGCTGATTTTTCGCTGTTTTTCCGTCATTTTTCGCTGTTTTTTCACAAAAATGAGCTGTTTTTATGAAAATTTGCTTTTACGCAAACAGCTCTTTGAGCACGTCCAAACTTTTAAAGGTGCCGAATCCATCGAGGTGGATGTTCATGTACCTGCTCAATCCCTCCATTAAATCTGATCGACCTTGCTTCGATATACCCAACGGCCCGTCAAAATTCCACTCTAAAGCAATCCGTAGGTTTTCGCTCACTTCAGGCTGAAGATACGCATGCAACAGCGGCGGTTCCGGAACGAAGTTGCCGTTGTGTAGGTCGAAATAATTAGTCCCATTCGACGCGTTGAGGTTGGGCGCGAACCCAAGGTAGGTGGTTAATCGGGCCCAGATGGATAGATGAAAAGCTGGCGGAATAGGATCTAGCGTGTCAAGCGCAAGACAAGCAGAGCGCAGAAAATCGAACTTCTCCGTGTTTGACTCTCCCGTCTGTAATACCTTTTGAAAGAGTTCAGAGAGAAAGAGGGCCAATGCATTACGAACCGGATCGTATGGGATGGTCGTGTAGGTTAGGTCCATTTTTGCCTCCTTAATACGGTCTAGTTTACCTTCCCCCTTGTTCGTATGGACCAATTCTACTAACGACAGTGGCAACAACATCGAACTGCGAACCACACCGCGCTTGCTCCCCACGCTATTCACGAGAAAGCTCAGTAGCCCAAATTCCTCCGTATACACACGCACTATTCTGCCGCTGTCGCCGTACTTAAGCGCGCTTAAAACAATGCCTTTACTGTGGTGGTATTGGGCCATGATGTAAATGTACGTTTCTCATAAAAAAACCCGGCGCCTGCGGGCGCCGGGTTTTCGATAAATCTTTAGACTTTTTTCTTATTCGTCCGCTTCAACAGCCGGTAGCTCTTTGATCTTCAAATTGCGGTACCACACATCATCGCCGTGGTCCTGCAGGGCAATCCCTCCCTTGAGGTAGGTGCCGTAGCCTGGGAATTCATGGAATTTCGAAGCCGCGACATCGGTGCGCCACGCATCGTCGAAGAGGTCGCGATCCACGGTGACCACGCCGTTAAGCTTCTGGGTGAGGTGACCGTTTTGAACGATAATTTCGAACTGGTTCCATTCCCCGGGGAGTTTGGCCGCGCCTTCCGGGGCTGCATTAATATCGTACAGATCCCCTGCACGGTGTTTGTGGATTGCGGCATCGGGGTGGCCCTCAGTGGAATCGGTCCCGTTGTCTAATACTTGCATTTCTAATCCCGTCATCCAGCAATACGGATACTGCTCCGTATCCTCGTGTATGAGGTAGATGATGCCTGAATTTCCTCGTTCGCTAATTTTCCATTCGCCTTTGAAGTGAAAATTTTCAAATGCACGGATGGAGCCGTCAAAATCCTGATATATGATATCGCCGCCACCATTGGTTTGCCAATCCTCCTTGTTGCTCGCATCCAAATGCAATGCTTCATCTTCAATAACCCATGCTTTGCCTATCACCGTATCCCCATACTTGCGAAAATTCCCCAAACATTGGCCGTCGAACAGGAGCTCCCAGCCGTCGATGATTTCGACTTCGGTGATGTTATTGTGCAATTTTTCAGAGGCGGCGGCAGGTGCTTCAGCGGTTGCCCAACAGGCGACGACAAAAAGTGCTGCGGAGGCTAGGATGAGATGTTTCATTCGTACTTAAAATTGAGGCGAGTTAATCTAACCCTAAAGCCCTTCGGTTCGCGGCTTTGTCTACGCCTGTCGCGGCGAAGTCGTCGAAGGCGCGCGAGGCCACGGGGATGATCCAGTCAGCGATGCGTTCTGCGCCCTCGCGCGCACCGGCAGCAGAATCTTTCAAACAGCACTCCCATTCTAATACGGCCCAACCTTCGTAGTTGTATTGAGCGAGCTTCGCAAAGATGGATGGAAAGTCTATTTCACCGTCACCTACGGAACGGAACCTGCCGGCGCGTTCTACCCAAGGGAGGTAGCCGCCATAAGCGCCCGTTCGTGCGTCCGGAGTGAACTCTGCATCCTTCACATGGAAGGCTTTGATACGCTCATGATAAAGATCGATGTAGCCCAGATAATCCATACCCTGTAAAACCAAATGGGAAGGATCGTACAGCATGTTTGCGCGCTGGTGGCCATCTACAACATCGAGGAAGCGTTCAAAAGTTGCCCCGTCGTGCAGGTCTTCACCCGGGTGAATTTCATAGGCCAGATCTACGCCACAGCTGTCGAAATGATTAAGAATTGGCAACCATCTACGGCCCAATTCCTCAAAAGCCTCTTCCACCAATCCCGCCGGTCGTTGCGGCCAAGGATAGAAATACGGCCAGGCCAATGCGCCTGAAAACGTCGGGTGGGCTGTAAGGCCTAGTCGTTGTGAAGCCGTTGCGGCAAGGTTTAATTGGTCCACCGCCCAAGCCGTGCGCGCTTGGGAATTTCCGTGAACCTCAGCCGGCGCAAAGGCATCAAACTGGGCGTCGAACGCCGGGTGAACGGCAACCAACTGCCCTTGTAAATGTGTGCTTAACTCTGTGATGGCGATACCGTGCTCCGCTGCAATGCCATTTAATTCATCTGCTGCGTCCTG
The DNA here is from genome assembly GCA_965204625.1 of Schleiferiaceae bacterium. Lineage (GTDB taxonomy): Bacteria > Bacteroidota > Bacteroidia > Flavobacteriales > Schleiferiaceae > UBA10364. The sequence goes on along the minus strand of CBDBET010000006.1, from coordinate 38,960 downwards.
GCTGCTGGCTACCTTTTTAAGGTCCATGAATCGGGCATCCCAAGAAGGGATTTGTATGCCTTTATAGCCTAAATCTGCCGCCCATTTACAAATGGACGCCCATGAATTAAACGGCGCGAGGTCGTCAGCGAATTGGGCTATAAAAATGCCCGGTCCTTTCAGCGTTTTCATAGTGCTGTGTATTTTTCGTTTCCAGCGTTGTTCGCCACAATTGCTTCGATAAATTTCATACCGCGCACACCATCTTCAATGCCCGGGTAGTCCAACTGCGGATCTTGTTTTTCTCCTGCGGCTTGCGCCCGAACATGCGCTGCGAAATTTTTATACAGGTTCGCAAACGCCTCGAGGTAACCTTCCGGGTGGCCCGGAGGTATGCGGTGGTTCGCCAGTGACCATTCTGAGGTGCCGGGGCCTCCCGTCCTTAGAATGGTAACGGGGGCGTCGAGCGGCATCAATGTCAAACTGTTGTTATCTGTATGTTCCCAGCAAAGACCGCCCTTGTCACCAAAGACACGAATCTTCACATTGTTCTCCTCACCTGCTGCGATCTGCGTCGCCATTAATACGCCTGTTGCGCCTGAAGCAGTGCGGAAAAGTACTGCGCCATCGTCGTCTAACGCACGGCCGTCAACCACTGTATTGAGTTGGGCACAGACTTCCACAATCTCCTCACCAGCAACATATTCTGCTAGGTTAAAAGCGTGCGTTCCTATGTCGCCCATAGCGCCTACCTTACCTGACTTTGCAGGATCTGTACGCCAAGCTGCCTGGGTATGATTTTCGCCCTCTAAAAAGGTCGATAACCAGCCTTGCGGATATTCTACATAAATCTTTCTGACCGTTCCTAATGCCCCGGAGGCAATCTGGTGTTTGGCCTCCTTAACCATGGGATACCCCGTGTAGGTGTGGGTCAAACAAAACAGTCCTGCAGCACTTTTCGCCGCTGCCTCCATCGCTAACGCCTCATTCATAGAGGTACACAAAGGCTTGTCTAAAATCACATGAAAACCGCCTTCAAGCGCCGCGATGGTGGGCGCTGCGTGCACATGGTTAGGTGTTGTAATCATGATGACTTGAACCCGTTCGTCTGCCGGAAGTGCTTTTTCACCTTCCAGCATCGCCTGCCAGCTTGGGTAGGCGCGATCCGCCGCAATACCTAGTTCACGTGCCGTCTCCAAACACTTCTCCGGATTAGAAGAAAAAGCACCTGCGACCAATTCGTAATCGCCGTCCATTCGAGCGGCAATGCGATGCACTGCGCCTATAAAACTTCCTGGTCCTCCGCCGATCATGGCAGCACGTAATTTTTGACTCATGGTATTCCAGTGTTGTAATTGATTCCCAAAGTAGTGGAAAATGTCCAATTGGCCTTTGGTGAACTGCTAAGAATGTGCGCATTTATCACGGATTCTCCTCAACAGATTCCGCTCCATCTCGGGATAAAATGTATTTTAGACACTTCCTGAACACAAAATGAAAAACATATGAGCGCAACCGCCACAAATCGCAGCGCACTTTTCATCGCCAGTTGTGCGAGTTTATTAGTCACGAGCTTAAGTTTCGGTATCCGGGCTGGGATTTTGAATGATCTGGGCGTGGAATTCGAATTAAGCGGAGCACAGTTGGGCCAGATTGCCGCAACGGCGTTTTGGGGATTCCCGGTGAGTATGATCATTGGTGGCGCACTCGTGGATAAAGTAGGAATGAAGAATTTAATGCGATTGGCCTATCTAGGGCATTTCGCAGGAATTATACTGACCATATTCGCGGGCGGATTTTGGTCGCTCTGGATCAGCACCCTATTTATAGGATTAGCAAACGGGATGGTAGAAGCGGTATGTAATCCATTAGTCGCGTCCATTTATCCTGAAGAAAAGACTACTAAACTCAACCAATTCCATTTGTGGTTCCCTGGTGGTATCGTAATTGGGTCCTTAGTCGCCTTTAGTTTTGGAAAATTGGGACTAAGCTGGCAAATGATGATGGCCGTGATGCTGGTTCCTACGGTTTGGTATGCGATTCAAATGGAGCGCATGGAGTTTCCGGTAACGGAACGTGTGAAAAACGCAGTGTCCGATTCTGACATGTACAAAGAACTCCTGAACCCACTATTCATAATCATTACCATTGCGATGCTGGGCACGGCAACTTCAGAGCTGTTCATTAATCAATACGTAGACGTTTTACTCAAAAGCGTGAGCGATAATGCGATTTTAATTTTATTGATCACTTCAGGGGTCATGACTTTTGGGCGAGGTATTGCGGCACCCGTGGTAAAGCGATTCTCGACAAGCGGAATGCTTCTATTTAGTGCCGTATTTACCACTATAGGATTGTATTTGATGGGGACACAAAGCGGATCGATGTTGTTTGTAAGCGCAGTGATTTTCGGTATAGGCGTCACGTATTTCTGGCCGACGATGATCGGTTTTGTAGCTATTTATTTGCCCAAGACAGGCGCTGTTGGAATGGCAGTGTTGGGAGCAGCGGGTATGTTCGCCGTAAGTATCTACATGCGTTTTATGGGTGGATTCTATGACGGATTGAAGGCCGGGCTGTCAGACGTGGAAGCCGGTCGTAAGGTGATTATGACGACCCTGTACATTCCTGTGGTTTTGATTCTGATTTTCGCTGGAATTCATCTCTATATTCGAAAAAAGCACGCCTAGAATGGATCGGCGCGCGCACATAAAAAAGTTGATGGCCTTGGGGGCAGCTTCGGCTGTACCTGGAGCTTTATGGGCTGCTGGTACGCAAACCTCCGCGAATAGTGAAGGGAACGTAACACCAACAGAACGAGCATTCGGATACAAACGAAGTGTGAGTCACTGGACGGTCGATGATCTAGACTGGGATGATTTATGCGGTTGGTTAGTACAGGAGGGCGTAGAGGCTGTGGATTTAGTAGGACCGGAAAATTGGCACCACCTCAAAAAGCACGGTCTGGACAGCTCGATGTGTAATGGCGCAGAACTGAACTTAGTTGACGGTTTTATTCACGAGGAATTTGAAGGAGTGCTGCACGAGCGGTACCGAGCGATGATTCCTCGGGTGGCGAAAGCAGGCTATAAAAACTTAATTTGTTTCAGTGGAAACCGGCGCGGCCTCAGCGAAGGGGAAGGGCTAGAACAAGCGGTAAAAGCACTGCAACCTATGGTAGCGCTCGCAGAAGAACACGGCGTGGTGTTGCAGATGGAGCTGTTTAATAGTTTGGTGGACCATCCGGATTATATGGCAGATAGCAGTGGTTGGGGTATTGAATTGGCCCGCGAACTGAACAGCCCTAGTTTTAAACTGCTCTACGACATTTACCACATGCAGATCATGGAGGGAAATTTAGTGGCGAACATCAAAGAAAACCACCAGTGGTACGGCCATTATCACGTGGCCGGCGTTCCCGGACGAAATGAGCCGTGGGAGTCGCAAGAGATCAACTACCCGGCGGTGATGGCCGCGATAGAAAGCACAGGATTCAACGGTTACGTGGCCTTAGAATACCTGTTCACTACAAACAAGAAAGAGAGTATGGCGCGAAGCTTTACTGAATTTATACGCTAATTAAGACCGCAAGAAAAAGGTATGGCAGAGGATAAAATGCATTACGACGCGATCGTCGTGGGATCTGGAATTTCTGGTGGATGGGCTGCAAAAGAGCTCACTGAAAAAGGGCTTAAGGTCCTGATGTTGGAACGCGGTAAAAATGTGGAGCACATCAAAGACTATACGAACACGAATAAAGATCCTTGGGAATTTGCCCACCGCGGAAGAGCGACTACGGCTCAAGAAGATCGTAACCCAGTGCTTAAACGGGACTATGCTTTAAACGAACTGAATCCAGATTGGTGGGTGGACGATCAAGATTGTCCGTACACAGAGAAAAAACGGTTCGATTGGTACCGCGGTTATCATGTAGGTGGGCGCTCACTGATGTGGGGACGCCAGAGCTACAGATGGAACCGTGAGGATTTTTTAGCCAATGAAAAAGAAGGCATTGCAACGCCCTGGCCGATCGGGTACGACGACATGGCACCTTGGTACACACATGTAGAGAAATTTGCAGGTTTGAGCGGTTCGCATGAAGACATGGACGTGCTGCCGGACAGTGTGTATTTGCATGCAATGGATCTGAATTGTGTAGAGCAGACGGCTGCGGATCGCATTCGTAAAGCCTTTGATGAAAAGCGCCGATTAATCATTGGACGTACCTCAAACATCGCTGTTCCCCACCATGGACGAACGGGGTGTCAATACCGAAATAAATGTTGGTTGGGCTGTCCATACGGCGGCTACTTCAGTACGCAAGCTTCAACGCTGCCGGCTGCGATGGCGACGGGTAATTTGACGTTGCGTCCGCACAGTATCGTGAAGGAATTGATCTACGATAAAGACGGCAAAAAGCGAAGGGCGTAGTAGTGTTGGATGCAGAGACGAACATGACCTATGAATACACCGCACCTATTGTGTTTTTGAACGCGTCTGCATTGAATTCCACTTGGATTTTGATGAACAGTGCGACGGACGTTTGGGAAGGCGGATTGGGCTCTAGTTCGGGTGAATTGGGCCACAATTTGATGGACCACCACTTCAGAGTTGGAGCGTTTGGAACCTGGGAAGGCGATCAGGACAAATACTACTTTGGCGGGCGCCCGACAGGATTTTACATTCCACGTTTCCGGAATTGGGGTGGCGACAAACGCGACTATTTGCGTGGGTTTGGCTACCAGGGTTCTGCTTCACGCGGGGATTGGAGACGCGGCGTGCGCGAACTAGGAATTGGGGCCGATTTTAAGGAAAATATTAGCAAACCCGGTCCGTGGACGATGGGTATGACGGGCTTCGGTGAGGTGTTGCCGCATCATGAGAATAAAATAGAATTGGACCGTACGAAAACGGATAAATGGGGACTCCCCGTGCTTTCCTTCGATGCTGAACTTCGTGAAAATGAAGCGAAAATGCGTATCGATATGAGGCAAGATGCCATCGAAATGCTGGAGGCCGCGGGCTTTAAAGATGTCTCTGGCTGGGAATCTGACTATGCCTTAGGCATGGGAATCCACGAAATGGGAACGGCCCGAATGGGTACCGCTCCGGAAAATTCAGTGCTCAACAAATGGAACCAAGTTTGGGATGCGCCTAATGTCTTTATCACAGACGGTGCGGCGATGACCTCTGCTTCCTGTGTAAATCCTTCATTGACCTACATGGCTATGACAGCTCGTGCAGCAGACTACGCGGTGAAAGAATTGAAAAAAGGAACCCTTTAATACGACTATGATGGAAGATAAAAACTTAACCCGGAGACAGATGGTGCAGCGCATGGCGCTTGCTATTGGTGGAACGTTGGTTGCTCCTACAGTATTGTTAGAGAGTTGCTCTTTTGACCCAGATACATCCACGGCGGGCCCCGAGCGCCTTGCAATCCTGGATGCTATCGCAGAGACTATTATCCCTAGAACTACCACCGCCGGTGCGCGCGACGCGCGAATTGGTGCTTTCATTGATGTAATGATTCGCGATTGCTATTACCCGGACATGCAGGAGAAATTAAATGCCGGTATCCAGGAAATTGCCGTGAAAGGTAGACGTTCTCTGGGCGGTGCCTTTGAGGAAGCGACTCAGATGGATCGCGAAGCCTTTTTAGGTGCGTATGATGCCGCGGCCGCCTCCAACGGTTCGCATTTCTTCCGGACGCTTAAAGAGCTCACCATGCTCGGCTACTTCACCTCCGAAGAGGCGGCCGCGGACGGCGTAATAAATTACGAGCCAGTGCCCACCCGCTACGACGGTTGTGCACCCGTGGATGAGAACACGAAAGTCTTCTATTCCAACATCTAATTTCAAACTGGAAAATAAAATTTAAGGCGAAACGCCCGGTCTTTACAGGCTGGGCGTTTCGCATTTAAAAAATTCCAATTGCCTTTGAACCAAATGGATATGAGCGCGTTAGAGCATTAAACAAACGGAAGTGAAGACGATGAGTCACAAACAAAATTGGTTTTGGTCGCTGCCCTTAATGGGATTCCTAATAGTCTTTTTCACACAATGTGAATCGACTACGGGAGAAGTTAAGCGAACAGAAAAATCGAGCCTCTCACCTGTAGAGTGTTTTGATTATAAATATCCCATTACGGTTGTCGTTGAAAACGATACCATAGAGGTGGTGCGCTATGACCAATACGCAGATTTACATCTACGTTGTGCCGCTTCGTTTACAGATTTTACAAGGGGCTCCGACCCTAAAGGTCGAGACAGCATTAACCGTACCCCAACAGGAAAAGGGCATAGCACAGTAACAGGCGCCGGCTACGGCGATTGTCCACAAGACAATGATCCATGGTGCGGTGAGATGCTATTTCCTGTAACCTTATTGAATGTCCCGGACCACACGGGCGAAATTGTGGTATCAAACGATAGTATCCTGCAGTATTATCGTTGGTTTGTTTGTCAGTAAAATGACATTGTGTTAGTTGAGAGAAGCCCGGCCCACAAGCCGGGTTTTTCATTTTAAGCCCATGATAGCATCAAACCGTGCAGCATCATAAGTGAAGGCCGCACTCCGTTTTAGGACTATTGTTCCATCTGCCTTCACGACCTTCTCCAGGCTGTGTGCAATGTTTACAGCCAATGCTAAAATAGCCCTTCGATTGCAACGGGTGAAAAGGAAGTAAGTGATCTTTTATGTAGGCCTCGCGCTGCTCACGCGTGACATCAAGCAGCGGATAAAACTTAATAACGCCCCCTCTGTCTTCAAATATGTCTAATGAATTTCGACGGTCGCTTTGCCAATGCATGAGGCCGCTGACCCATACGTCGTGTTCGTCCTTCAGCTTCTCTAGCGGCTCAACTTTGTTAATGGTGCAGCAGTAATCCGGATCCTTTGTCCACGTCTCGTCTGTCGTTGTGAATTCATGCTTCCAATCTTCCGCGCGGACCTCACGGGTTTTCATTCCATAAACCCTAGTGAGGTACTCTTTGTAAAGCAACGTCTCCTCGAAATGGTAGCCGGTATCGATGAATAAGACTTCTTGCTCGGGTTTATACACAGAAAATAAATGCAATAAATAAGCCGATGTGGCTGCAAACGAACTGGTCAACATTACCTGATCAGGGCGGTAATTTCTATATAATGCAGTGATGCGTTGTTCCGGTTGCAGCGGGCGAAACGCTTCGTTTAGGGCTTTGATGTGCTCAGCACGCTCTTGCTCATTCATTTGAGAGAAGTTTCTAAAAACGTGACAAATGTCACGATTTCTATTATCTACGCAAGTTTATTCGCATATTTCTCAGAATTAAAAGGGTTTAACGTCTGTCTAAACGCTTACGCATTGGTTAATAAGTTCGCTCAACGAGTCTCATAAGAAACACTTGAGGCAGTAACTTTAAAGGAAACAAAAGAGACGGCTTGTTTAATAGCTAACTCTTTGATGTAGAATTTATTCCTATGAGAAGACGCTATTTCTCTCACCTCATACTTGCTCTACTCTTGTGGTCGGGTCATGTATTTTCACAATCCATCGCAACTGGTGGACAGTCGCTTGATTTTGGATCACCGCTTACCGCCAACCCTTCCACTACTACAGGGGGTACCTGTGTCTATGACGATGTAGTTACCGTTAACGGGGTTTCATACGATGCCGTTGTGACCATCGATGCGATGACTAACGCACTCCTTTCAAACTTCGATGCCACCGCAACTACCAACGGAAATACCGCGGCTAATTTCAGTCCCGCGGTACTATGGACTGGTCCTGGTGAAATCTCTTACCGCATTGAATTCATCGAAGACGGCACCGCCGCCAGCCCTGTAGCTGTTACTTTAGGAGAAATCCATTTGACAGCATGGGATATGGATGCCATAGGTGTTGCTGGAAAATATATAGAAAGCAGCGCATTCAGCGGATATACCCTAGGAAACAGCAGCCTTCTAACGCATACTCCAACGGGAACAAATTCCGGTCGTTTCAGCAATACAACACCCAATTCTAACACTGTAGGAAACTCAGGTACGAGCCGGGTTAATTTGGAATACAGTAATTCGAGCACTTTAAGTTTTGCTATCGGTTCCAGCGGATCCGGTAGTACAACGCAGATGATTACTTTCGGGAATCCATCGAATTGGTTCCCTACTACTCCTGCACGAACGGCTATACCTACTTTAACCACTTTCGGAACAACAACCGCATTCTTTACCTGTAGTGGAATTCCTAGCGCCAGCCAATGGCTATTTATTGAGGCAAGAAATTTAACCGCTGCTCTAGTGGTTACAGCACCTACTGGATATGAAGTGAGCTCCAGTGCAAATGGAACCTACGCAGGAAGCTTGTCTTTAACACCCGACAGCACAGGAACTATAGATACTTCCGTATACATTTCCATGAACGGAACAGCCCCTGCTTCTAACCCTGCCCAAATCGCCTTTAGTTCGACAGGAGCTGCTTCTGTAACGGCTTCTCTAAACGGAACTACTGGAGGAACGCTCACCGCAAGTAGCTTTACTAAAACCGATCCCACAGCCTGTGCAACTGAAAATGGCACCATCTCTTTTGCCATTACAAACGTTCCTGACGGCTCTTACACCGTCACTTATAAAGGTGGTTCAACCACAGCTACAGTAACTTCTGGTACAGCCTCTATCGTTAATCTTGCTGAGGGCCATTATTTAGATATTCAACTTATTGATGCCAATGGCTGTAGTTCCGCAACAGGCAATAACATAACACTGAGTGAACCTATCGACTTCACGGTAACGTATGCCCCGGTGAGTGTGGATATTTGTGATAATGCTACTGCCACCTTCGGTCTTGCCGTTAGCGGTGCAACGCCTATTTATATTTGGCAACAATATGATGGAAATTCGTGGACTACTATCGCTGGAGCTACATCTAACACCTATACTTCAGACCCTTTACAGGATACTACAGCTTATCATATTGTGGCCACCTCCGCAGCTGGGTGTCGCTATACTTCCCCCGAGTCAAGTGCCTATGTGCATCCCGTACCAGAAGCTACACTGAGTTCAACTGCAGCGAGTTGTCCGGGTACTGCTGATGGAAGTGTGGACCTCACCATGGTTACAACGGCTATTCCTATGACGTATTTATGGAGTACGGGTGCGACAACAGAAGATTTAGCGAACGTACAAAGTGGTACTTATACCGTAAACCTTTTAGATCCTATAGGTTGTCAAGGCAGCGAAAGCATCACTGTAAGCGATAGTGACGGGGTTGCCCCAACGGTTTTTGCGAAAAACATCACCGTTCAGCTCGATTCCTTAGGTCAAGCGAACATTACTGCCGCGGACTTAGACAGCGCCAGTAGCGACAACTGTAGCCTAACGCTAACAATAGACAGCACCTCATGGGGCTGCTCAGATTTAGGGCCACATACCGTAATGCTCGTAGGGGCAGATAGTCTCTTTACAGATACGGCCTATTCTATTGTAACGATTATTGATACCGTTGGGCCTACTATTGAATGTCCCACAGACACAACAGTATTTGCTGCGATGGATACCAGTGGTATTGCGTACAGCTGGACGGCACCCGTTTTATTTGATGCGTGTGGAATAGACAGCACATACAGCACCGCAATGAGCGGAGGGTGGTTTACCATAGGATCCCACGAAGTATGGACTTTTGCAGAAGATGCGAATGGGAATTGGGACAGTTGCGCATTCTTAATTACCGTGCAAGACACCTTTGCGCCTTCATTCGTTAGCTGCCCTGCAGATACACTCTTATTTGCGGATGCATTGAATTGTGGAGCGAATTTAGACTGGACCGCGCCCATAGCTTTAGACAACAGCGACAGCGTAAGCTACAACCATAGCGATACCAGCGGCACGTTTTTCTTCGTGGGTATAGATACGGTATTTCACTATGCAACAGACCCAAGCGGAAATACGGATACTTGCTTCTTTGTGGTAACCGTTCAGGATACCATCGCACCTGCCTGGACAGGCACCTTAGATACGCTCACGGTTCAAGCGGGAACAGATACGTGTGGCATCTTTACCGATAGCCTCACCTTAACCCCTCCTACCATCGTTGAAGCATGTGGAATAGATACATTATACCACAATGCCGATTCTTATTATGCTCAAGGACAGTATGACATTTACTGGTATGTGACTGATGTTCATGACAACATGGACTCTATTCTTCAACGTTTGGTTGTAGAAGAGACTGTTAAGCCGCAACTGTATTGTCCAGATTCAACGACCGTTTATGCCAGCTCAGATTCTACGTGGACGCAGGTCTACTGGACTGGCGACAGCGTTTGGGACAACTGCGGTATGGACACCTCTTACTTCAATTTAGATACAGGTTCCTACCTTCAGATAGGCGTTTACAAAGTCGATTTCTATGGTATTGATCTTAGTGGCAACAGCGATACTTGTAGCTTCTTCTTGACCGTAGCGGACACCACTGCGCCCGTAATCACATGGGGAATGAATGATACAACACTCATTGCATTGGCAGACAGCTGTACGGCGACATTGAATTGGCCTACGCCAAGCATTGAAGAAAATAGCTCCAATTATACCACGACATACTACAACACCAACGGTACCTCAGCCACCTTTAACTTTGGGTCGCATGTTCTGGCTTATGTCGTTACAGACGCCGCAGGAAATAAAGACAGTGTAGGGATCACAGTAACGGTTATCGACAGTTCAGGACCTTTATTCCTAGTGCAGCCAGCTGTGTTGACCTTAGACGCACAAGGGTTCGATACGCTTCAGATCAGTGACATCGATACAGGTACCTACGATTGTAATGGTATCGATTCCCTGTGGCTCAGTCAAACGGTGTTCACCTGTGCCGACATCGGAACACCTGCGGTATGGTTCTATGCACAGGATACCTTAGGTAATCTAGATAGCGTCGCGTTAAACGTTACGGTAAATACCGGTCCTAACGGTGTGGTTCAAGCCACCACAAGCACCACAGATGTGCTGTGTAATGGTGATTCAACGGGTACAGCTACGTTATTCACAACCGGGGGTTCCGGTTCCTACAGCTACACCTGGACTTCACTAGATACTGCTGCAAGCATTACTGGACTATTAGCCGGAACGTATTTCTATGATGTAAGCGACACCAACGGTTGTGTCGCCTCCGGTAGTATCACGATTGGTGAACCTGCTGCACTTTCTTCCACGATCACGGTGTCCAGTTACAACGGTTACGGGGTAAGCGCCGAAGGTGCCAACGACGGAACTATAGACCTCACAGTTACCGGCGGTGTTGCGCCGATCACCTACAACTGGAACAACGGCTATGCCACAACCGAAGACTTAAGCGGACTCCCGGAAGGCACTTACTTTGTAACGGCTACGGATAGTAACGGCTGTACCGTTCTCGATACGGCTGTGCTGACCGAACCGGACTTCTTTAAAGCTATTGCAACGAACCTTAGCAACAATATTTGTCCAGACGAAACCAACGGTAGCGTGTTTGTAACCCTCAGCGGAGGTGTTACCCCTATCACTCTTTCGTGGAGCAACGGCGCCACTACGGATACGCTTACAGGACTCGTGTCTGGCTGGTATACAATCACCGCTGTTGATGGAAATGGTGTACTGGCAACGGACAGCATCGAAGTATTGTCTGAAGATTTAGATTGTGACGGTATCCTGAATATTGATGAAGGTGGTGTTCCCGGTGGCGGTGGCGGACTCGCTGATACCGATGGCGACGGCATTCCTAACCAGGAAGATACCGACAGTGACGGTGATGGTATTAGTGATGCATTAGAGTTCGATTCTAACGGTGATGGCGTAGGATTTGACGACTGTGACGATGATGGTATACCTAACTTCTTAGATCCAGATGAATGTGAACTTAAAGCAGCTACGGTACTCACCCCGGACGGCGATGGGAATAACGATTTCTGGGTCATTCCAGGCATCGCACAGTATCCGGGCTCACACGTGGTCATATTTAACCGCCTAGGAATTCAAGTTTACGAGAATCAAGACTACCAAAATGATTTTGATGGTCGAGCGAATGCAGCGACGTATTTGAATAACGCTCAAGAAATTCTTCCTACAGGAACCTATTATTATTACGTAAGAATGGGCGGCACATCAACTACCGAATACAATGGTTACCTCTACATTAACCGCTAAGGCCATGAAGATGAATACACAAATAACTAGATTCAAGAAACTGCTTTTGACCGAATGTTTAGTGGTACTATTACTATTAACCGCTAGTACACTTTTTGGCCAGCAACACCCTTCGTTAGATAACTATTTATTTACCCCTGTCGCTGTATCTCCTGCGCACGCCGGTATGCAAGACCAACACGTAGTGAGTATTGTGGATGCGCAATGGGCGGGACTTAAAGGTGCGCCACGTACTGGGATGATCAGTATGGACTACCGCAACCTGCGTGGCTTAGGTCTGAATCTAACATTGATTAATGACCAGGTCGGCCCAGCCGTTACGCAACATGCTGCTCTAAGTGGTGCCTACCACCTTCAGGTAAGCGAGAATGCAAAGCTTAGTACAGGATTGCGTGTCACAGTGGGGCGCACTTCTGTTGATTTGCTCGATGAAACCTATTATGACCTGGTCGATCCTAATATTTACGACTTGCAAGGTCCGCTTATGGCAAACGTTGACATTGGCTCTACATTTAACACCCCTACCTATTATGCGGGTATCAGTTTTAAAAACGTGAATCGTGCAGAGATTTATGACAACAACTACACTGCCCAGGTACTGCAAATTTTTGGCGGCCACCGACTATCCCTGAAAGGTCAATGGTCGCTTCGTTCCAGCTTCCTTGCTAGTGCGGCTACCAATAGTCCGGCAGATGTAAATTTCCATGCGTTTGTTGAGCATCAAGAAAAATGGGGATTAGGTGCACATTACAGCCCAGCAGATGAAATGGGGGTGCTGCTCCGTCTTAATCCAAGCCGCGATTGGCATGTATTCTACCAATACAACTACCCGCTTACAGACCTTGTCTACCTGACGCAACGCAGTCATGTGATAGGCTTAAGCTTCAATGTCGCCCCAAGAATTGATTCTTTCACCTCGCCAAGATTATTTTTATGAGACGTTTTCTAAACACTTCAAGTTTGGTTCTTCTGGCTGTATTCGCCAGTACACCGTCGTTTGGCCAAATAAAAGTAGCACTCGCTCAGCCCGATACACTCATACATCAGGAGATCGGCGATGCACTCGCAGATGACTATGCAGGAGTACCTTACGGAAAAGGGCACGTGCTGTTTTTATCAAACCGTGGAGGAAGTGCTACTACCTCACGTGACCCACAGACTAACGAACCCTTTGCGCGCCCTTTCTTACTGCGCATAAAGGATTTAAAAACTCTTCCCTATACACTCCCTGAATTCCTAGCGGATCAACGTCACTACATAGGGCAATGTGCGCTTTTACCAGATAGCTCCGCACTTATCGCAAGCCATAGTCGTAAAAAGCCCTACAAAGACGGACGTGTTGGTATGACCCTCACCTTCGTGCCTTTTAATGGTGATGAAGCCAGAGAGCTACCTTTTGTTGCCCCTGATGCAGATTACCAGCATCCCTATTTCGATGCCCTAGATTATACTTTGTATTTCGCTTCTAATGTGGATGGCGGTAAAGGTGGGTATGATCTTTATAAAAGCACACTAAGTTTCGATGGAGTTTGGAGTACACCACAGGCTGTCGACATAGCAAACACGAAAGATGATGAGGTCTTTCCCACCACCTCAACGGATCTAGATCTCTACTTCTCACGTTCTTCTCGCAACTATGGACTGCAGCTCTATGCGCACGGCGATGGAGATACGCTTGCGCAGCCGGTCGCATTAAACAACAGAGGCGACGACTTCGGGTTGCTTTTCTTAAACGATAGCACGCTGCTCGTTTCGCAAAGTAAACGTCCCGCAAGCCCAGCCAACTTGCATATTTACAGCCTTCCTATTCCTCCTCCACCGCCTCCTGTAGATACCGCAGCGCTCGCGGCTCAAGCTTTAGAAGACAGTCTAACGATGGTAGCACTAAAAGCCGATTCCATCGCTGCATATGATCTTACCAATGCGAATACTCCGGATAAAAAAGAAAGTGCCAATGACAAAGGCAACACATGGGTCACGGATAACAGCCCGGAGCCTGGAACCACTAAGGGTTACAGTATTATTGTAGGTGGTTTTATCGACCGTGATCTTGCCGAAGGATTCTTAGAAAGTATTGTAGGATGGGCACCAGAGGCCTTCCTATCGCGCTACAACGAAAAATACTATGTCGTCCACAGCGTCCACAAATACAGAGAGGATGCAAATTCTGCAAAAGCCTCAGTGAATAATAGAGACTATCGTGCTTGGGTGTTGAGTAAAGGGTTACAAACGTTATAGAGAGTATTGCAAACCAAGACCTCCCACCAAAGGGATGAAAGTGGCCTTAATGGCAAGTTTTTCAGATACAAAGTATTCAACCGTTCCACCGCCTACAGGGACGAAATCTGTCCTAAATAAAAACGTGCTGGACAAAGGGATTGTTGGGTAGTTGTACAGATTTTTTTTGTAACCGTATGCCGTACCGACCATCAGATGCGCGCGCCAGCGACCTTTTTCAAAAACCTCCGTTTTATAACAAAGAGCAAACGTAGGTTCTCTGTAGGAATTAATAAAAAAGCCCAGTTCTGCCCAGCCGTAATTTATAGATGTGAGGTGCGTACGTGCGACATCTCCTCGAAAGTAATGCGTTGAGAAAGGTGCATAGGAAACATCAGAATTCGGCTTTTGCCAATGGATGGCCCGGTCCTGTGCACCAAGGGAAAGACAGAAAAACAGACTTAAGAGAAGGGGTCTCATTGTAAAGGTATTGGTACATACGAATTTAATACATTTAGAATGGAAAAAAAGTACTGTTGCTTTTGATCGTTGGGTTCATGTTTAGCTCTTGCTTTGCCCTTCACCCTGAACTAACAAGCAGAATCTTTAGGCAAAGGAGAAAACGCACATGCCGGGGGCGTTTACGAGCCACTGCATTGTCACCTAAGGTGTCGTTGTATAACTATGGACTAACTGATAACGTTGATTGGTCTACAGATGCTGCGTTCTCAGTCCAAGCAAGCTCGTTAAAGTGCCTTTCAAGGCTTTGGTGTCAATGGGCCAAAATTTAGCCTGTTCAATAATCGAATCGCCTTCAGACTTCCGGCTACTGCTACCCTTTCTGCTGGAGATTTATTTCTCTCTACATCGCCTACTCTGCTTTGGGATATTTTAGATCAAAGAGCAACTTTATTTGTTAGATATAATAGACTTTACGCAAGCAATACCCTTGAAGCTTATGCCGGAGATGCCCTTTTGGGGTTCAATTACTGTATCTTTTCACACCAACCAATTACTGTTTTCCATCCAAACTAACGGCTTAGGTGTATATGAATAGGAATTCTACTTTAGTTATGAAAAAAGCAATTGTTTTTACTTTTCAAAAGCTTGTTTAGTTGTGATCGCACAGGGACCACCATTGATTATTTGAGTGGTACTTGGGAAGGCCATTACAAATTATATTAAAATTCAATCCTATCCTGGGGCACTAACGCCTCATGGGCATCTACTGAATCGTATAGATACAGCAAACAAGACTTCAACTATAGACAGTTTTATAGACGAAAGTAACTTCGTTTTGCGCGACGAAACGCATCTGTCGTTTTCGGGAACAGATCAAACTATCGTTGGGCTTTTGACACGGATCCCTTGCCTGTGGGTCTGGATATTTTCGATTCTCTCAGAGTATTATTTTCTGGCGAGCAAACTTTTGATATTCAACTGCTAAACAGGAAAGATTGCGTTCTGTACTTTGATACCGTAGTGCCCGTTTACTATGCTGGTACCGTAGTTAATGTTGAACTCCGACACACCCAATATTGGAAAAAATAAAAAAACCCGTCTGATCTCTCAGACGGGTTTTCTAGTCAATAAGCGCTAAAATCATTCGCTTTGTTTTATCGCTTAGATAGCTACTAATTCAATGATTCAAATGCAGCTGTCATGTCGCCATACGTCTGCTGGTAACGAATCTTTCCTTCAGCATCAAAGTCATACGAAGCATATATAGGTATAATAACGCTTGATGCTTCTGTTGAGTCGGTCGCTGATTTTGTCACTTCCCACTGTCCGTAGTAACGTACAGAGCCATCCACTTCATTTGTCTCTGGATTTACACCTGGCAATAGGCGTAGCTCCGTTTTTAGTTCCGCATCAAACATTGCCCACCAACCTGGACGGCTTTCTTTGAGCTCATCTAAGCTGGTTGAATCTCCTGTTGGGTTGAAATTTGTTTGGGAACCTACGAAATCTGCACTGTATTCGTCAAAGGTCGCTACCTCATTTTGGAAGTTGTCTAACGCGCTGCGTACGGTTTCACAGTTCGCGTCAAAAGTCGCCTGAATGGTATTATCCTCCTGTGGCGCTTGACAGGCTATAGCCGTTAGGCCGATAACCAAAAATCCTATTGCTTTTTTCATTCTCATAGTTTTAAAAAAGTGCCGGAGACTTTAAAATCCCCAGCACTCAATGTTCGTATTAAAGTTCTTCTGCTCTTTCTTTGGAAGCGGTCCAATTGTTATTCAATTCATACGCCTTCATGTACATCTCCTTTGCCATGGCAGAATCTCCTGCAGTCAAATAATACTCTCCATAAGAATCGTATGCGTTGGGAACATCTGCATTTGCACGAGCGAAAATCTCGAAGTGTTGCTTCGCTTTTTCCATATCGCCAGCGGCCATGTATTTATAACCCATCATGTTGTTTACGCCGCCTTGCTCTGGCATTCTGTCCCACGCTATTTTCATGATATCAATAGCGCGTTCAGGATCTTCTTGTCCCCAAGCATACCATACGCGTACCATTGGGTCCGCTGGAGCAAAAATCAAGGCCTGCTCTAAATGATGATCACCCGCTTCACGATCCGTGGTGTATGATCTAATAAAGTGAGCTTCAGCACGGCTTGCTCCTTCCAGTTTTGATTCGGCAATGGCGCGAGTAGCGTTTAAGCTTTCTACATCTCTTTTTACCCAATGGTACTGGAGCTGTCCTAGGTGTGCAGTTGCCCATTCTGGATCTGCAGCAACAAGTGAATCTGAGATCGTTTTAGCTCGCTCAAATTCTAAATTCATCATAGCACTTCTCATTTCGTTGTAGGCACTCATGGCACCTTCCATCTCTGTGGATGGCCAAAGGAAACCTTTAGATAAGGTGTGATGATCGACGGCTACGAATCGGCTCCATTTGAGTTTGCCGTCCTCTTCTGTTACAATCCCAGAAAAGTTTCTATGAGCCGTATTCACCCCTGCGATGTAAAATTGTATGGTTCCCATCACGTTGGCATGGCCACCCATTAAGTAAACATCGTGCAAGGTTACTTTTATGGAGTCTTCATAAAAAGCGCTGCCGTCGTTGTTTTCATTTACAACGAAATCTCGTGGTGTATTTTTCCATACCGGATTTGACCAGACTTTAAGGTCAGAAGCGGCGCCGGCATAAAACCCTTCAACTGCGGCTTCATAACCCACCTGGTTTTCGATGTGAGAGGTTGCGAATTCACGAACAGCATCCTCTGAAAGGGATGGTTGCGTACAGCTCACTGCGATCGTTGCAGCAGCGGCAAGAAATAGATACTTTTTCATTTTAGTTTTGTTTAGTTCTGAGAATAAATGATCTCATTGTCGACCTTGCCTTCTTCATTGAAGTTGTGCGTCATGTGTAAGAAATCACGCGATGTTTCTCCAGTCTCTGCATCAGTATTCATTACCCACCACCAAGAGTAAACGACCCATTGTCCACCGTCCTTTTGGTAGTAGATGGCATCTGGATATCCAGATTGTTCTAGTTTACGCTCGCTTGTAGCGGCCACTACAGCTTCCCACTGTTCGCGTCTTTCAGTGAGGTTGTATTTCCCCTCATAACCTAAACGATAGAATTCTGCATCTTCTGCAAAGTATCCTTGCAATTCATCTAAATCTCCTTTAGTAAAGGCAGCAACCATATCGTTCAATACTTCGATAAATGGATGCTCATCATATACGCGTCCATTGCGGTGTAGACCAAACGATTCCTGAATTTGGGCGCCGATGGTCTCTCTATCGAAATAGTTAACCGTCATCTCTATTTTACCATCTTCATTGACGTAGTTTGCCGTGTGCAGCGGACCTTTTACAGTATCGCCACTTTCCTTATTTATACCAGTGAAAATCATCCAGTCCAGCGTCCATGCTCCCTTATCGCCTTTGTACTGAATAATGTCCGGACTGGCAGGATCCATATTAGTAAACTGAATTTCGAAATTTTCCTGCCACCATAGCATTCCTCCTACTTCGTCATCAACATTTCCCGGTTCGTCATCACCCGGTCCCCAGATTTTAGCATCTTCAGCATAAAGTGCTCTGAGATCTTCTTCTGATCCTGTTTCCCATACACGGTACGATTCGGTCACTACATCATACGCAGGGTGTTCGGAGTAGACTACTCCAGATTTCTTTTGCCCAAAGCCTACCAACGGTAGCGCCAAGAGCAGAAATAATACTTTTTTCATGGTTTTGTTTTGTTAGTTGAGAAAGTAAATTATAAAATTTAAAATTATTTCGAGTTTCATTTTGACCTTATTTCGCAGATAACCAATAACATACAATGTCAGGCTTCTTATCTTGATGAAGGAGTTTAGTATTAATTCATGTTATTCCCGGCCAGAAAAAGGATGGGTTTTCATGCTCAAGAGATAATCAATCCCCCCACAAACGCGTTAACCTCCCGTTATCGTACATTTGAACACGATGTCAACATCCAAAGAACATAAGATTGCCATATTAGGGCTGGGCTACGTAGGCCTGCCCCTTGCCGTCGCGTTCGCTGCTCATTACGACGTTCTTGGGTTCGACACGAACAGCGAAAAGGCCCTCCGCATTGCCGGTGGTATAGATCCCACAGATGAGTTGGAGGGAGACCAATTAGTACACGCTCTCCAATCCAAACTTCGCATCTCATCCAACCCCGAAGACCTCAGCACCTGCAACACTTTCGTTATTACAGTCCCCACCGACATCAACCCGGACAAAAGCCCCAACCTTGACCCACTCATCCAAGCGAGCAAGACCATAGGCCAACACCTCCACCCCGGTGACCTAGTGATCTACGAAAGCACCACCTACCCGGGTTGTACGGAAGAAATTTGCGTTCCCATCCTAGAGCAAACCAGTGGCCTTACCTACAACCAAGACTTCTCTGTAGGCTACAGCCCTGAGCGCATCAATCCTGGTGATAAACAACGCAATGTTACCAACATACTTAAAAGTGACCTCAGGCTCAACCCCTGAGGCAGGGCAGGAAGTGGATGCATTATACAATACCATTATTACAGCAGGTACACATCTAGCGCCCAGTATCAAAGTTGCAGAGGCTGCTAAAGCTATTGAAAATGCGCAACGCGATGTCAACATCAGTTTCATTAATGAGCTTGCATTGATTTTTGACAAACTCAACATCGATACAGGGGATGTACTGGCAGCTGCAGGTACCAAATGGAATTTCTTGCCCTTTAAACCTGGACTCGTCGGTGGGCATTGCATTAGTGTAGATCCCTATTACCTCGCACACAAAGCGCAAGAAGTGGGTCACGACCCTCAGGTCATCCTATCCGGACGCCGTATCAATGATGGTATGGGGCTACATGTTGCTAGTTCCATAGTCAAGCTAATGCATCATAAAGACCTGACCGTAAAAGGCGGAAGAGCGCTCATTCTGGGTCTGGCTTTCAAGGAAAATACGGGTGATGTACGTAATTCAAAAGTGGTTGATGTCTACCAAGAACTGAAAAGCTTTGGAATGGAGGTGGATGTATATGATCCCCTAGCGAATCCGGCACAAGCCTTGCGTGAATATCGTATCGCCTTGAATCGGGATATAGAATTATCAAATTACCAAGCGATACTTCTTGCCGTACCGCACAAAGCTTTCAACTCACTAGATATCCAGACTTCGCCGCAACGCGTAGTCTATGACCTTAAAGGAGTCCTCCCTCGTCAGAGTGTAGATAAAAGGCTGTAAAAAGGACCGCTCATAGCGGCCTGATCTTACTTTCTAGAATAGTCGTCCTGAACACGAACGATATCGTCCTCATTAGACGGATAATCAGGATCTGTATGCTGCCAGAATTCTGCAACAACACCCCAGCCTTCAAGTCCTATCAAACGGTGGCGCTCCCCTTGCTCTAAAACGATGGTTTCACCAGCCTCAAAACAAACCAATTCTCCTTCCTCATCCGTGGCACTGCGCACGATACCCACCGGACCTTCAACCACGCGCCAGGTCTCCGCACGACGGTGGTGGTATTGCCAGCTCAAACGCGCCTCTGGCTTCACTAAAAGAATCTTGGGACTCAATTTTCCTGCGATACGCAGAGGAGCAACATCGAGACCTTCGAAGTAGATATCCGCAAACGCTTGGGCTTGGTTTTCGTCCAAAACGAAGAATCCCCCCCAGGGGCGGTTCAGGTCGTAACGGTCAATGCGCAGTCCTTGATTGCTAAGTTTGATTCGGGTGGTTTCGAAGATGTCCATGAAGCTCTCTGGGTTGATTTGGTTGCCCAAAAATAGACAGAATCCTCAATCAGTAACTATCGGCACGGAATTTGTGTCTCGATTGGAACTAAAAATTGTTGAAAACCTAGATTAATCAACACTTAACATAAGATTGTCTATATTCGTTATACCAACCTATAAAACCTATTACTCATGAGCTCAGCACTCTACCCTCTGGTGCCACCATTTGTGGCAGTAGTGATTCTGCTAGCGCGGCTACTGATGGACTTTGGCTACAAGCTGGGTTTAGTCGATCAACCAAACGACCGTTCTTCCCACACTAAAATTGTTCCTAGAGTAGGTGGTTTGGCCATTTTCCTTCCTTATTTAGTACTTGGAACAGGGTTTTATATTACTGGTTATGATTACTTACAGCTACATAACGGGTACTGGATAGGTTTAGGAGTAATAGTCGCACTAGGCACCATTGATGATCGGTTTGACCTGAGCTCTTCCCTTAAATTTTTCATACAATTTGCAGTGGCGGCCTATTATGTTTTATCCACGGGTAACTACGTAGATAACCTCTACGGATTGTTCGGCGTAGGAGCACTTCCTTCGTGGCTCGGAATCAGTTTGAGTATTATCACGGTGGTTTATTTAATCAATGCAGTGAACCTAATTGACGGTGTTGATGGATTAGCCGCGGGTATAAGCTTGTTGGCACTTTACCTGTTCAGCACGTTAATGGGGGGTGGTGAGTATTTAATCACCTTTGCATTCATCGGTCTAGGACTGGTCGTTTTTATGGGGTTCAA
This sequence comes from Schleiferiaceae bacterium, assembly GCA_965204625.1. Lineage (GTDB taxonomy): Bacteria > Bacteroidota > Bacteroidia > Flavobacteriales > Schleiferiaceae > UBA10364. The sequence goes on along the minus strand of CBDBET010000006.1, from coordinate 17,606 downwards.
TTATTCTGACAAACGTAAAATCTTCCTCGGAGATGCAGGATCCCTCAGCTTAGGTTTTATCCTAGCCACCTTAGCTATGGAATTCCTGCACACCGGTAATAATTACAGTGTTCACCTAAACCTCAACCCCATTATTGTTGCCATCCTTGTTTTAGGTTACCCCGTAGCAGATACCATTCGCGTCTTTGCTATTCGCATAAGTCTAGGATTAAGCCCGTTTAATGCGGACCGTCGTCATTTGCACCACGTATTGTTAGATAAAGGCTTTACCCATTTTGGTACTACTACGTTCATCATGGCGGTAATGGCAGTACTGGTTTTGGGTAATAAGTTATTAGCCCCTCGGCTGGACAGTCACCTGATGATTCTACTAAATATCTTGGGAATCTTACTTATTCATCTATTTGTACGTCATCGTTCGACCCAATTGCGTATTTTTTGGCGCTCGTTCTCACGGACTGTTTTTAACCCCGTGAAAAAAGTGTGGAACAAATACGTGGCAGATTAAGCTTGACACAACTCTTTGAACATACCCCAGAACTGAGCCATTACACCTATGTAGTGGCTTTTTTCATGATCATCATCGGCCTCCTCTGGGGCCGGTTTAAAGCGATGCATGTCTTTGCCGCAGTAGTGATGGCTTTGATTCTTTCAGGCTTTATGGGCATCAAGCACATCTACGCCACCGCTGTGAATCCATCCATCCTTACGGTGATGGCGCTTATCGCACTTACGGGTGTGCTAAAAAAGACCCTTCCTTTTCACCGCATCATTGACCTTTTTGGTAACAGCCCCAAAAGTGTTCTTATCAAGAGCTCTCTCATTACCGCGACACTTAGCGGCTTCATCAACAATACCCCAGTCGTCGCACTGCTCATTCCGCTCCTAAAGTCAAAAGCGCAAGAAAAAGGCTGGAATGTGGGCCGATTTTTAATGCCCCTCTCCTTCGCCGCTGTCGCTGGTGGTACCATCACACTCATAGGCACCTCCACCAACCTGGTCCTAAACGGTCTTATGATTGAAAATGGGATTCAAGGGTTTGCCTTTTGGGATTTTCTCCTTCCCGGTCTTACTGTTACCGGCGCAGTACTCTTAACTACACTGCTTCTTTCCCCGTTTATCCTAAATAAATCGGAAGATGCCGCCGCAGCTGCTGCACCAACCAGCCGACAATACACCACAGAGCTTAAAGTAATTCCCGGCGGGAGTATGGATGGTAAAACGGTCAAATCTGCCGGACTAAGAAACCTGAACGAACTCTTCCTTGCGGAAATCTTCAGAGACGGAAATTTCATATCACCGGTCACGCCCAAAGAACGGTTGCAAGCCAATGATACCTTGTTTTTTACTGGTGCACTGGATGAAGTCAATGCGCTGCTTGATCTCTTTCCAAATGGTTTGAAAACCGTTGAGGAAAAATTCAAGGTAGATGCACGACACGATCTCATTGAAGTCCTTGTTCCCAACAACAGCGACCTCATAGGACGGCCCTTAAAACAAACCAATTTCCGTGCACGTTACGATGCCGTGATCGTAGGAGTGCAGCGTGAAGGACAACCTATACAAGGTAAAATTGGTCGTATCGCATTGCAAGCCGGTGATCTTTTACTGCTTTCTGCCGGAATCAATTTCGCCGCTCGAAACGAACGTGAAACTTCTTTAATCACCATCAACCAACACAAGCGCACGAGCACTACTGCTAAAGGACGTGAACAGTACTTCCTTCCTGGACTGCTCCTAGTTATTGGTGGCGCACTCTTACTCCAATGGTCGTTACTGCTTTCCGTAGGACTCATGCTTCTTTTAGGAATCGCCTGCGGCATTACTCACGCAGAAAAACTGAAGCGCGAATTTAACTTAGAGCTCTACGCCCTACTCATCCTTTCCGTCGCCTTTGGCAGCGCCATTGTCGAAGGCGGACATGCACATTTCTTTTTGGAACAAATTACCCTACCCCCAAATGCCTCTGCAGGTATTGTATTGTTGTTTTTATTGACGTTGCTGTTGACCAATTTTATGACCAACGTCTCTGCCGTCGCCATCGCATTTCCTATTGCCGCCGCAATGATGCAACACTACCAGTTGGGTCACCTTGAAGTTTTCCTTCCTGTAGCCTTTGGCGCGAGCGGAAGTTTCCTTACCCCGTCCAGCTACCAAACCCACCTCATGGTCATGAGCCCAGGCAATTATACCAATCAAGATTTCCTGAAATTAGGGTTGCCTGTATTGGTGGTATATAGTGCAGCAGCACTGTGGGTTTTATTGTAAGTACAATTAGGAATTAGTCCACGGAAATCGGAAATTGCGCGTCTAATCAAGCAATTACAAGGCATCGTGGCTGAAAAACTCCACATTATTCCACACCAACACGCGATTTCTGCAAAAGATCGTGAGCGTCAAAACGGCCACAAAGGGCATGTTCTGTGGTTCACTGGTTTGAGCGGTAGTGGGAAGAGTACCTTAGCCTCTGCAGTGGAACGTGAATTGCACCAGCAAGGCATCCGTACGTTCATTCTAGACGGTGATAACGTCCGCACTGGACTCAACAGCGACCTCAACTTTAGCGCTGAAAGTCGTGAAGAGAACATCCGCCGCATTGCACACGTAAGTGCGCTCATGAAAGATGCCGGATTGTCGTGTTAAGCGCCTTTGTTAGCCCGTACCAAAAAGACCGTGATTTCGTTAGAGCATGTGCCAATGGCGACTTCTCAGAAGTCTTCATCAGCACGCCGCTTGAAATTTGTGAGCAGCGCGATGTAAAAGGCTTGTATGCGAAAGCAAGAGCTGGAGAGATTAGTAATTTCACCGGCATTAGTGCACCTTTTGAGGCACCGGCGAATCCAGAGCTGGATGTGCCTACGCACCAACTAAGTATTGAAGAAGCGACCGCAAGGGTCGTGGACTATATAACCACCAAAATAGCACTCGATAATGAGTAACTATTCCTTAACCCATTTACAGGAACTAGAGGCAGAAGCAATCTATGTGATTCGTGAAGTCTATGCCCAGTTTGACAACCCAGCCATTCTTTTCTCTGGCGGTAAAGACAGCATTGTTGTGGCGCATTTAGCCCGCAAAGCCTTCTGGCCTGCGAAGATTCCATTTCCGTTTGTACACATCGACACGGGTCACAACTTCCCGGAGACGATGGCTTTTAGAAACCAGCTCATCAAAGACCTTGGAGTCCAACTGGTTGTTGGGTCTGTCCAAGAATCTATTGATGAAGGCGCCGTAGCTGAAGAGACAGGAATCAACGCATCTAGAAACGCACTGCAAACCACCACCCTGCTTGATACCATAGAGCGCAACAATTTTGATGCGTGTATGGGCGGTGCCCGTCGTGATGAAGAGAAAGCACGTGCCAAAGAGCGCTTCTTCTCTCACCGTGACGACTTTGGTCAGTGGGATCCTAAAAACCAACGTCCAGAGCTTTGGAATCTGTTCAACGGTAAGAAACGTATGGGTGAAAATTTCCGCGTGTTCCCCATCTCCAACTGGACTGAAATGGACGTATGGCAATACATCCTCCAAGAAAACATCGCCATTCCTGAGCTTTACTTTGCGAAAGAACGCAATGTGATATGGCGTCACGGCTCTTGGCTGCCCGTCAGTGAGTTCATTACCCTACGTGAGGGCGACGAGCCACAAATGAAAATGGTCCGCTTCCGCACCCTTGGGGACATCACCATTACCGGTGGACAGGAAAGCGATGCCGATACCCTAGAAAAAATAGTTCAAGAAGTCGCGTCTTCACGACAAACAGAACGCGGCAACCGCGAGGACGACAAACGCAGTGAAAGCGCTATGGAAGACCGCAAGCGTCAAGGCTACTTCTAACCATCAAAGCACAAGAAACCCAGATGGAAAACAACTTCGATACCAATTCCTACCTCAATATGGAACTCCTTCGCTTCACTACTGCCGGTAGTGTGGATGATGGGAAATCAACCTTAATAGGCCGACTCCTTTACGACAGTAAAAGCATCTTCGAGGACCAAGTCGCCCAGATTGAACAAACCTCTGCAAAAAAAGGACTGGACCACGTTGACCTCAGCCTCTTCACAGACGGTCTTAAGGACGAACGCGAGCAAGGCATCACCATTGATGTAGCCTATCGCTATTTTGCCACACCTAAGCGCAAGTTCATCATCGCAGATACGCCCGGACACGTGCAGTACACTCGTAACATGGTCACTGGCGCTTCAACTGCCAACCTTGCCCTCATCTCGTCGATGCGCGTAAAGGGGTGATTGAGCAAACCAAGCGTCACACCTTCATTGCTTCCCTCTTGCAGATCCCGCACGTTTTCGTGTGCATCAATAAAATGGACCTGGTAGACTACAGTCAGGAGGCTTACGACAGAGTGGTCAAAGAATACACAGACTTTGCAGCCAAACTCGACGTTCAAGATGTCCGATTCATCCCCATGTCCGCACTCCACGGCGACAACGTAGTTACCCGCTCAGAAAACATGAGTTGGTACGAAGGCGGTACCCTCCTTCACAACCTTGAAACGGTGCACATCTCCGCAGATTACAACCTGCGCGATTGCCGCTTCCCTGTACAAACCGTCATCCGCCCACACAGCGACGAATACCATGATTTTAGAGGCTATGCAGGACGAGTTGCTGGAGGCATCTTTAAGAAAGGTGATAAAGTAATGGCACTCCCTTCAGGATTAGAAAGTACCATCTCCGGTATTCACACTTTAACCGGAGAACTAGAAGAGGCCTTCCCTCCTATGTCTGTTACCATCACTTTAGAAGATGACATCGACATTAGTAGAGGTGATATGCTTGTACGCAGCGAGAACCGCCCTGAGGGACAACAAGACTTAGATGTGATGTTGTGCTGGTTGAATGCCACGCCACCGCGTCCTAGAGCAAAATATGTGCTGAAGCAAACTACGTCTGAAGCCCGCGCCATGATTACTGAGATTCAGTACAAGATGGACATCAATACGCTCCACAGGTTAGAAGAGGATAAGGAGATCAAAATGAACGATATTGCTAGAGTCAAGATCCGTTCTACAAAACCGATTTTTGCCGATGAATACAATCAAAACCGCGTTACCGGTTCTTTAATCTTAGTTGATGAGGCTACGAAAAATCACCTTTTTTAGCTCCTCTGTCAATTCAAGGTATGCGCCAGGATATGGCTTGGTCGTAGCTCTCACCAATCTATCAACTTCGAATTTACTCATATTATTGGTATCTATGATACCATCTTCCGGCTTACGACCTTTCCAATAGTTAGCGTTTGATTCGTCCTGTTTAACTCCAGTTAGGGTGCCATTTATTAATGAAGCCCAAATATTTTTAATCAGCGTTTCGTGAGCTATATTCACTTTATCGTATAGCAAGGTGGCAGTCTCGTCTTCACTTAGCTCAATAACTTCCTGACCTAGAATTAAACCTGTATCTACCCCTTCATCCATTTGAAAGAAGCTAACACCTGTCTTATCTAGGCCCTTTAATATAGCCCATGGGACCGCAGCTCTTCCTCTACCAACTGGTAATAGTGTTGGGTGAGCGCCTATCACACCATAATTTGGTGTTTCTAAGACTTCTTTCGAGGCTATTTGAGACCATCCAATAATAAAAAGCCAATCTATTTCATACTCACGTAAGGCATCAATTGCCTCTTCATCATTAACATGGTCGATTTTCAAAAGTGGCGTTCCCGTTTCTTTCGAAAGCTTGTCTAAGTAGATCCTTCCGGATTTACTTTTCGCCTTGGTATCATTTAATGTAATGAAAAGATCGAATGACCCTCCTATCTCAAGTACTGCTTCGATGCAGCTTAATCCAATTTGAACGCAAGTGCAGAATGCTACTTTCATTTCTAGTATGTTGGTGGCTTTTTCGTGAAGTAAACCACAGTTTTTAATAGGATTAATAAATCCAATTTCAGCGAAATTCTCTTAGAATATTCCCCATCATACTTCGCCTTATACTCCTCAGACATATTATCATAGGAATTAACCTGTGCCCATCCCGTTAACCCAGGTTTGATCATTAACGAACCATTAGACTGTCGCAAATCAATTAAATTAACTTGGCTAGGTATTGGAGGTCTAGGGCCAATAAAAGACATATCTCCTCTTAGTACATTCCAAAATTGAGGCAATTCATCTAAGTTGGTTCTTCTGATTAATTTGCCGAATGGCGTAATCTTGATCAAGTGCTTTTTATGAGATTCGACATCTGGGTTGTTCAAAGGCATGCTTCTGAATTTGTAGAACATAAAAATATTCCCATTCAAACCAACTCTCTTCTGCTTAAATATCGGATTCCCGAAATCTTGCAAAAAAATAATTGCCGATACTAACAAAAACAACGGGATCAATAGGATCAATAGAATTATTGAAAGAATAATATCTACTAACCTTTTAAATACAGGATAAATCAAAACTCCAGAACATTATAAGCTACTTGAAATGCTTCGGCATATTTCAAACCTGCCTCGGCCCCTCTGATAGCTGCATATGATTTTATCACTTCTTCGCTCCTCGGATGAGGAAAATCTCTCATAACATCTTTATAGGCGGCTAAAGCTTGGAGCTTGGCTTTAATACCTTCCTCGCCAACTTCGATATAGGTGTTGGGTGTAAACTTTTGACCACCTACAGGGAAAGCCCAATCCGTGCTTGAAGGAATTTCCATAAAGTACAATCCTTTAATGGGCTTTAGTGGTTTTCTCTGATAAAGTTTTGCTGCTGCTTGACATGCCTTGCTTGTATGATAATGATCATTATTCAAATCGTAAGGATGATGTGTAAAAACATAATCTGGCTGAATCTCTTCAATATGCTTCTCAATGAACTGTACCAGATCCAAATGAGGGACAGTATTGAACTTTATGTTTGGAAAAGGACCTAATATTGCTGGCTCTGCTCCCACTATAGCCTGAGCGTTGGCAGCATCAGTTTCCAAATCAGATTGTGAAGGTTTATATCTCCTCGCCTCGACTTTACCAGAAAGAATAAGGTTTACTACCTTATGTCCCATGTAGGACAAAAAACTTGCCGATGCTCCGAAGCCCAAAATCTCATCATCAGGATGTGCCGTAACTGTTAAAAATATCATATTACCTCATTAATTTTTTCAATATATGCATCATGAACCTTTTCTATAGAATAATGTGACTCAACTTTACACCTAGCATTAATACCCATTTCACTTAATTCTTTAACCGACATTTGTAGTGCGCCTTTCATACAATTAAATAACTCTAGCTCACTTCTCGATGTTACTAACAAACCATTGTAATTGTTCTCAATAACATCTTTGCAACCAGGCACATCCGTGGTAATAGACGGTATTGCCATAGCACTGGCTTCTAGAAGTGACCTAGATAGTCCTTCTCGATATGAAGGAAGAACATTAATATCACAAGATGATAATTCACATCTAACATCATCTACAAATCCAATAAAATCAACTTGCTGATGCTCTCGTATCTTCGAATATAACTCATCACTAATATTATTGGAATTGCCGGCGTGTCTATCTCCAATGATTTTTAAACGCACCTCCTTATCATCTTTGCATAATCTCACAAAAGCACTGTATAGTTCTCTAATCCCCTTATCTATAAGGAGACGTCCCACATAAACAAATGTAAAAGGTCCGATTTTCGGCGTATTTAATGGCTTGTATTTGTTTAAATTTACTCCAGAACCAGGCAATATCAAACTATTACCTTCTTGCACAATTCCTAAATCTCGCATCAATCCCAAGTCAGTAGAATTTTGAAAAAAAACAGTGTGTGCGTTCTTTTGACTTATCTTATATAAAATCAAACTTAACTTCGTTATAATATTATTAGCTATAAAAGAAGTGGCTAACCCAGATATATTATTGATAACAGGAATTCTTAAAAATCCCGCAGCAATACTCCCATAGATATTAGGTTTTATAGCATTTTGTAAAATAACACTTGGGTTCTCCCTCCTAAATATTAGATAAACCCTTAACAATAATATTAAATCCTTAAAAGGATTCTTACCATGATTATTTACCTTAATACTAATTACCTTGAAGTTCAGTCTTTGCAAGTCTTCAAGATAACCATCATCCTCTCCTACCACTACAAGATCAAAACCCTGCTGTTTTAGCTTTAATAAAAGTTCACTTCTGAATGACCATATACTCCATAAAGAATTCGAAAAAAAGAGAATTTTCTTAGAATTCTGTCCTGATTTAACACGCATCAGCTACAGATGTTTTTAGTGATTAATTAATTTTACCAGCTGGCACGATTCTCCTTCACTATTCATGCTCAATGGTCGAAATGGGAAGCTACATGATAAATTGAACCCACTTCACTTCAGCAAAGTATAACCCAAAGGACTTTAATTTTTGACCGCATCGCTTTTAAATCTTAAATTAAATAAAAGGGCAATCAAAGTAAACGGCATAACGTAGAGTTTTAAAACTACCGCTAATTCTGTTCTTACGAGTTTTACGCATAGTACGACCAGTATAAGGCCGAAAACAATTTCTGCATTTTTATTAGTGAATATTAGCTTTCTAACTCTTAGCACTCCGCCTAGTCCGTACCCAATAATTGCTGGACCTAGGTAGCCAAAATTCAATAAACTCTCTAAAATACCAGAAAAAGCAAATCCTCCTCCTCGACTAAAAACATCTCGGTTGTAAAACTCAACAACTCTTTTAGAAATACTTTCGTACTCAATCAAGTCAAATACATTTGCTATTTGCCCGAATACATTGAGGAAATAGGAATATTTTAAAGTGTCGTATATTTCAGCACCATTAAGATATGAATTTAACAACAGTAAGGACGCAGCAGGATCAAGATAAGTAAAACTAAACGTATAGTTCTTAATCATGTATGACATAAGCATTTCGATGTCTCCAAGGACAAACACATAGGACGAAACTACTTTCCAAATACTGATAAGAAATGCTACTAAACAAAATCCTACTAAGGGAACCACTTTATTTTTGAGCTTTATAAACTCCGGAAGAAGAATCAGCATGAAGTAAATGAATACTTCCCTACCCCCTTCGAACAAACCATACCACAAGGCAGAGAAAAGAAACAGAATCTCATACCACAGGGCTTTTTTCCTATCAAGCACCTCCCGACCAACAAATAAAATAGAGAGCATTCCTAGAGCTGCTATAAAATTAAGGATTCCATGAGCGCCTAGAAACGCTATTTTTTCAAGTCGTTCCATACCATGTATGTTTAGGAATATGTACCAAAACAAGCCGGTAATGCTAATAGTAAAAACTTTATATACCCACTTGTTTGCAATAAAACTCCTGCTGACACGATTACTAAGTTTCTTATTAGGAAAGCTCAAAATTCCAAACATATAAAACACTATAAAAAAGGAATAAAAAGCTAAAATATAGGTGTGATTTTTGTCAGTGAATTTTAACCTGCCGAGTGAAACTATTTTCACCTCCTTTAACCCGAATATGTTGTAATCGAGGTAGAATGAAAATCCATAGATGAAAAATATACACCCAATCAAAAATTCAATACTAAAAATCCCATTTCGATAGGCTATAAATATCATAGAAGACAGAGCTGTAAAGAAAAATAGACTATTCATATTATAAAGATATCTTTCTCAAACCAATATTCGAGATTATAGCTATGTATACTATTTCAAGCATGAAAAGGATAAGGAAGAAATCTGCAATGGTTTGGGCGGCATACATGAAGGGAATGAAAACTGCGCTTGTCACCACACTTGTTATTACACCTCTTAAAATTTTATTCCTTACAATAAGCACAAACTTCGGTAATGAACCAATCATATTAATAGCTCGAAGAGCTACTAACCAGAGTAAAACACTCTTATATTCCGCATATTCTTCACTAAAAGCAATAGTGAGTAGAGTCTCTCCAAAGAAGTAACAAACAATAAAACTTAAGCTGGAAACTATGAATATTAAGCTAACTATTTTAATAGCTGTTCTAAAGAACAGTTGCTTTGAGCCATTGCGTATACTTGTGACAATGTCTCTGTTGAATTGCTTTAAAAATACTTGGTTCAAAACTTCGAGTAAGGCTACTGCTTGTTGTATTGCCGTGTAAACACCTGCAACCCGATAAGATAGAACTTCGGCAATTAGAATTCGAGGCAGGCTAGTTTTAAATGAATTTAAAAAGTCCGACAACGCTACTTTAACTAGAGAAGAGTAGCTTATTTTTACTTTTTCTCTAAATCTGTCCCGATTTTCAGAAAAGATGATTTTATAATCCACCAAAGAAAACACTAAGAGAGATATTGAGACTCCTGCAAATCCAATCGTAGGGTTATCGGTAATTAGTAGAATTAATCCGAATACCGATAAAGCCGTTAAATTTCCATAGAACATGCTATACCAATAAATATTAATCTTTTCGTTTTTAAGGTAAAACGCGTGAAATACCTCTCGCAGCAACTGTAAGGAACGATACAGAAGTAAGAACATGAAAAAAGCCAAGTTACTGGCTACCCCGAAGCCTAGTGAATAAACATCATTGGACAAATAGACACTATATGCAATGAACCCGCCTAAAGTGAAAAGAACCAAGGACAGCAATGCTCCCAGTAGGACATAGGAACTAACGTTAGTTTCACTAGCGCTAGCCAGAATTATTTTTGGTATACCTAGTTTAAAGAACTGGTACATCGAATTTATTAGAGCAGAATATACTCCAAAGAGACCCACAAACTCTATACTAGTCGTTTTTGAAAGCAAAACTATTATTACTATTTGTAGAGCACTCTGGGATATTTGAGCACTTAGTATTTTCATTAGCTAAGTTTTGAAAAAGTCCTACTAGAGTAGGACAGTTGATAAAACTTAATTCCTGAAATAAGCAAGTTAACAGCAATGTAACCTGCACACACTAATTTAAGAAGATCAATTACTCCTTGACCGTTGAGCAGTAATGCAATAAAAATGAATCCTTCCATACCAGCAAGCTCTGAAGCTTGATTAATAACCTTGCGCTTTATGCTCCACGTCTTAAAAACACCGATTTGCGATGGTGTCTCAGTTATTTTTGCTTCGGATGGAAAATTATACTTAGTAGCAAGCAGTATACTTTGACTGAACATCAATCCAGTACCAAGGAGAATAAACTGTATATCACGAGATTGATAGAAACAGCCTAATGGGATAAGCAGGCTGAAAAGTGGATTGAGGATGGAGTGTATCATTGCGTCCCAATACTTTCCTCGATGAGAATAAGATTTATTGAATCTGGCAACATCTCCATCGCTCATATCAATAATAATATGAAGCCTCCAGCATATATAAGCAATAATTGACCCTATTATGCCGCCATAAAAGGCTGAAATAGCTCCTGCAATTCCAATCAAAAAGAAAACTATTGTCACTGCATCCGCAGAAAAACCAAGATTTATAAAAAAATAAGAAAAGTAGATTGAGAATTTTGAGGAAAACCAGTGTACACGATTATTAATTATCGCGTTGGACCGTCTACTTTTTTCTCGTATTTCTGACAAGCCAATATTCTTAAACATAGCGGTTAATAATTTGCTCACGCAATGCGTCCCATGAGTACTTTTCTATTCCTAGGTATAATTGTTTCTTGTCATTTAGCGCCTTAGATAATAATTCACCAACTCCCTTTGGACCGAGGTCGTCGATGTAAAAGGGGTATTGTTCACCTAGCACTTCAGTGACTGCTCCAACTTTGGTAGAAGCCACCTTTATACCACAAGAAAGTCCTTCTAGAATTACTTTAGGAAATCCTTCTCTCTCCGATGTAAGCACAAGTAGTTGGGATTTGTTGTACTCTTGAACAAGCTCAGAAGCCTTTAAATTTCCTTTAAAAATGACTCTATCGGATATGCCAAGCTCTGAGACTTGCTCCCTCAACTTTTTCTCTAAAGGCCCAGACCCTGCTAAAATCAATCTGCTTTTTTCATAGTAAGCGCTTTTTAGAAGATGTGCAAAACCGTCAATCAAGATAGCGTGGCGCTTAACTTCTTTAAAAGATCCAACACATAAAATGTCTTTTTCCCTTGTTTGATTCAGGTCTTGATATGTATTGCGGTCAACTCCGTTAGGAGTGTAAATAACATCCTTCTTAAACCATTGCTCGACTCCACTTTTCATAATTGGTGAAATCACAAAAATACAGTCATAAGGGAACAGCAACGCTTGTAAAAGTTTACTGTTTACGAGATTATTATAATCTTCCCCGTGAAATGTTAAGAAGATTCTTTTTTTCATGAGCCTCGCCCAAACAGCGACTAGAGAATACATCTGAGAGTGTAGGTGAATTACTTGAGTAGATTTAGAAGAGAAAAATAAAATAACCCTTAATTGCACGTATATCAAGTAAATTACCCAAAATATGCCTGCTATATTTTTTAGAATAGGATTTTTTGGAAAGCTCCTTCTTGCCCAAACTCGATATGACCTTATTTCTTTTACATTGGGATTCTCAAGCGGCTTACCTGAAAGTCTTGGTGTGAATACATAAGTTTCTAATGTATCGTGTTTTGATAGCTCAAATGCATATTTACCTACTGTGTTAAATTCAGTTGTTGGATAACTTCCAACCCTACCGACAACTATCATGGAATCCTATTGAATACATTACTATTTACGAAGTTTAACGAGTACTTCATTGAGGAGCGTGGAAGAAGTTCCTTTTGTATAAGGGAAATAAACAATCTTAACACCTACTTCTTTGAATTTGGCTTCTATTTCTCTCCATTTATCGGTCTCAAACCAATCATCACCGACATACAGAACATCGAATTTCAGCCTTTCCCACATTTTAAATTTATCCATGTCTTCTTGAGGAACGACTGCATCTACGCCTTTAATATTGCGAATGATTTCCATTCTTTCTTCGTGTGGAATTACGGCTCTCTTGTTCTTGTACGAAACCAATTCATCTGTAGATACGCCCACTATAAGATTATCACACAAACTTGTAGCATTTCTCAATAAATTAAGGTGACCAACGTGAAACAAATCATATACACCTGAAGTGTATCCAATGATATTTTTCTTTACCATTTCCATTCTCTTTTAAAATATCTTTTTCTAAATCTTTCAACATTGATAAACATCCATAGGATTTGCCCAGATCTGTTTTCATTATTGCTACTTTCTATTAAACTAGCTATTGAGTCGGAAGTAAGCCAAGGTGCGTCGTTTAATTCTTTTTTAGCTATCTCACCTAACTTGAAGATCCAACTGTCCAATGGCACTGGGAACCCAACTTTCTTTCTATCGATAATTCGCGAGTCCAGATAGTCATATGCAACTTCCTTAATGAGATATTTAGGTGTGTCTAAGTCTTCGCTGTACTCCTTGGAATATAATTGTTTCGCTTTTTCTAGTGCCTCTGCATTTTTCCATTTGAGTTTTAAGTCATAAGGAATCTGTTCGTAAGCAAATTCGATAAGTTCATGATCGAGAAATGGAACCCTTGCTTCAACAGTCGTTTGCATAGTTGACATGTCAACCCTTTGAAGAAGGCCCTTCACATGGTATTTGTGAAAGAATCTAAAGATTGCTTGTTCTCCAGTTGAATTATTGAAGAGGTTTTCAATTTTTCTGTCGAATTCCGCTCTGTATCCTTTGGGGTTTATCAAGTATTTATCCCTCATTCCCCTACTCACATATTCATATTGAGAAGAGAAATATTCGTAGAAGGAGTTTGCTGGTTTGTGATTTGTAAAATCGAAAAAGCTTCTGAAAATGCGGCCATACCCGCCTAAAAGCTCATCGGCACCTTCACCAGACAGAACCACAGTGATTTCTTGTTTCAGTCTGGTCGACATTATTGCTAGTGGAATTTCATTTGGTACTGCTAATGGAGCGTCTTTATACCATATTAACTCATCCCATTTATCAAAATAGACATCGTCTTCAACTAAAATTTCATGATGAATAGTTTTGTATTGATCAGCAATTATTCTCGCATATTCAAATTCATTTAACCCTTCGAAACCAATGTTATACGTATTAACGGAGTGTTCACAATTCTGCTGAACAATCGCCGTTAATAAGCTAGAATCTACGCCACCACTTAGATAACATCCTAGGGGAACTTCCGCCATCATTCTTTTCTGAACAGCATCCGTTAAACGAAGTTGAAATTCCTTTTTTATTTGTACCTCGTCGAAGTCTTTTCGGGTATTCCATTTAGTTGGAACATCCCAGTAGGTATGATCTTTTACAAGATTACCATCACAAAATTCGAGATAGTGACCGGATTCAACTTGATAAATTTCTTTGAAGAAAGTATTAGGTTCCCTTACATAGCGATAGGCCAAATAATCATCAATTGCGAGGTCATTAAAGGATGCCTCAACTAATCCACTTGTAAGAATTCCTTTAATCTCGGATGAAAAGACAAGAATACCTTGATTGTGGTAATAGTACAATGGCTTGATTCCTAGCCTGTCTCTTAAAAGAAAAAGCTCTCTAGAAGCGTGGTTATAGGCGGCAATTGCAAACATTCCATTTGCTCTTTTCAAAAGCCAATCCGGACCAAAAATTTCAATTGCAGCAACAATTACTTCGGTATCTGAATTTCCTTTGAAGGAGTAACTTGGGATTTGATTTCGTATTTCTAGATGGTTGTAAATCTCTCCATTGAATATGATACTCCAATTTTCAGAATTTGAAGTCATAGGTTGATGCCCTGTCGGGTTCAGATCGATGATACTTAACCTTCTATGTCCAAGAGCGACATTTCCATCGACAAGTGTTCCAAACGAATCTTTTCCTCTATGCTCAATTACGTCATTCATTGAGGCAATTCGTTTCGAAATATCGCTAATCTCATAGCTGGAAACAATTCCGTTAATACCACACATAAAATTCTGTATTACAAGTTTTTTCTATACCAGTTAACTGTAGATTCAAGTCCTTCCAGAAACAACACATCCGGGTTGTAACCCAATAAGTTTTGCGCTTTTGAGATATCTGCAAAGGAGTGTCTTACATCACCTGGTCGTTCTGGGCCGTAAATTACTTTAACATTGTTACCTGTTATGTCAGCCAGATATTTCACAAGCTGATTCAAAGTAACTTGGTCATTACATGCGGTGTTGTATGTGTTATTCAAAGCCTCTTCATTAGTTGTAAAAAGCGCTCTTTCGTTCATTTGAATCACGTTCTTAACGTAGGTAAAGTCTCTCGATGTTTCGCCATCACCGTTGATGACACATTCCGTGTTGTTCAAGAACGCATTACTGAAGATAGGAATCACAGCTGCATAAGGATTTCCTGGATTTTGTCGGGGACCGAATACATTGAAGTATCGCAATCCTACCCAATTTAGGTCAAAGGTTTTACCAAATACATTAGCAAACTGTTCAATGGATGCTTTAGTTACTGCGTACGGACTGAGTGGATTTCCAATATTTTCTTCCACTTTAGGCAAATCTGGATGATCACCATAAGTACTGGAACTAAAAGCAAGAATTATTCGTTCAACTTTTTGCTGTACGGCGGCATGCATCAAGTTCACCGTTCCGAGAATGTTAACCTCCGTACTTTGCATGGGGTTCTCAATACTACGCGGCACAGAGCCTAAGGCTGCTTGATGAGAGATCTTATCAACTCCTTCGCATGCGTTAAGACACGTTTCATAACTCCTAATATCACCCTCAATAAATTCAAATCGAGGATGGTCGAAAAATTCTTGGATATTTTCAATATAACCATTGCTTAAGTTATCAAGTACTCTAACTAAACCTATACGTTCGTCATCTAAGAAGTGCTGAACTAGATTTGATCCAATAAATCCAGCTCCCCCGGTTATTAATAAGTTGATCTTTTTCTCCATTATAAGCGTGCGTCTACAGAATTAATATTGAGGATTCCTTTAACGTCATAAAGTATTCCTTCATCAACTAATTGAGTTCGTAAATTTTGATTCAAGAATTCTTTATGAGCAACTGTCAGAATAACTGCATGATATTTTTTGTTTGGTTTTTCGATAAGATCAAAACCAAACTCAGCTCTAACCTCATTTGTATCAGCCCAAGGGTCGTACACGTCTACATTAACGTTATATGATTGAAGTTCTTCATATACGTCAATGGCGCGCGTATTTCTGATATCAGGACAGTTCTCTTTGAAAGTCACGCCTAGCATCAGAACGTTAGAACCTAAAACAGGCAAAGAACGCTTCATCATTAATTTAACAACTTCGCCTGCCACGTATTTTCCCATATCATCGTTTAACCGGCGGCCACTCAAAATAATCTCTGGGTGGTACCCTGCCTCTTGAGCCTTCTGAGCTAAATAATAAGGATCCACACCTATACAGTGACCACCTACTAATCCTGGTTTAAATGGCAGAAAGTTCCATTTGGTACCTGCGGCTTCTAAAACTGAATGAGTGTCAATATTGAGTTTGTTAAAAATCTTAGCTAGTTCATTAACAAAAGCAATGTTTATGTCGCGTTGACTATTCTCAATAACTTTAGCTGCTTCAGCCACTTTAATCGTAGGAGCAAGGTGAGTTCCAGCGGTAATTACGGATTTATATAGATCATCAATAATCTTTGCAGATTCAGGTGTTGATCCTGAAGTAACCTTTAAAATTTTAGTTACTGTTCGTTCTTTGTCTCCAGGGTTAATACGTTCAGGTGAATATCCTATGAAGAAATCTTCATTGAACTTCAAACCTGATACTTTTTCAAGAACTGGGACACATTCATCCTCAGTTACACCCGGATAAACAGTACTTTCATAGATAACATAATCCCCTTTCTTTAAAACCTTACCTACACTTTCTGAGGCTTTAATAAGTGGCGTTAGTACCGGACGTTTGTTTTTATCGGTTGGGGTAGGAACGGTAACCACATAAAAGTTTGAAGATTCAATATCACCAACGGCAGTCGTACAGTAAAGTCCCTTTCCTTCTTTTTCCGTAATAACTAAATCGGAAGCAATAACCTGTTTCAAATCTTCATCCTCTACCTCTAGGGTACGATCATAACCATTCATGAGCTCATCTACTCGAGGGCCGTTGATGTCAAAACCAACCGTAGGATATTGTTTCGCAAACTCAACAGCGAGCGGCAAACCCACATATCCCAATCCAATAACTGCTATTTTCTTTTCCATATTGTTTATCATGTCACAGGTATGTCCTGTGCTTGTTTTTCATTGTTATTTACAGCGCCATATGATTGCAACCGGGCAATCATTGTTCGCCTTCTTTTTCCCAGACCAATAAGCACGATTTCGCTTTAGCTGTAGGCATCGTTTCTAAGATTTCAGCGGCCACTTTTCTGCCCGTTAGCTCTTGTACTTTACCGCTGAGTGCTTTGATGTAGCTTCCATCGAGTCCATCCCCAACTAAAAGCGTTTGAATCGTATCTGATGCTACCCCACGCGCCAGGTCACCACAAACCCAGACTTGTTTTAGCCCAGGCAAGTTATTCACCACACGGTCCACCAAAGCATCAATGCCGGAGACCTTGCGTACTATGGAAGTTAAGTCGGAAGTAAGAGGGTGGGCGGTATTGACGTGGTAGAGTTTGCGTCGGCCCTGAAGTTCAGAGCTGAGCAATCCGGCTGCTTCCAGTCGGTTGAGTTCTACCCGTACGCTGTTGGTGTTTT